>NZ_ACCD01000001.1 GCF_000173775.1 Yersinia rohdei ATCC 43380 | reverse complement strand
GCGAACAAGGGGGAGGGGTTTACATCGCCACTTTGACCGCCGGTACTGTGGCTGGAATTGCCAGTATCAGTGCCAGCGTAGATGGCAATCCACTGGGTGTGACGCCCGCCACGGTGAATGTCGTCCCTGCATCTGTCAATTTGATTATCTCAGTTGATAACGCAAGGAAAAATATTGGTCAGACGATTAACTTAACTGTGGCCGCCAGATATAAACGCACTAATGCTATGGCACCCAATATAAAACTTACCTTTGAACCCGTTTCGGTGGTTAATCGGCAAAATATTGCGATGAGTAATAGTGGTTTATTACAGGTCGCGGGGGCTAATTACAATTCCTTTACTGGCGTGACAGGTGCTGATGGTCAATTGACTTTACCTATAACCGACCCTAATGGCATAGGTGTACAAACAGTGCTTCGAGCTAAAGCAGAAAGTGGTGACTGGCAAGAACAAGCGCTTATATTTAACGTAAAAACGAGCCCTGATTCACCGCTAGCCAATATGTGGGGTAATATGGCCGAAACCTTAGCTGCCAACGGTAATACGTTTAAGCGGCCATATTTAGCAGGAGAGATGCCGACTTCTCAACAAAGTGTCAAAAATAACGAAACCTGGGCCATATTCACTTTTAATGAAGCTGAGGCTTTGTGCACCTTGCCACAGCGTACTGATTTAGAAAATTTATATTTAGCTTATCCCTCTAACACGATAAATACAGTTGCAGGGTGGCCAACTAACCAGGTGTATCGCTCGTCAACGTTGACCATTTATGATGGTGGGCAGCATTACTATGTCTATATGAATACTGGCAACGCGGCCTTCAAATCAGATGGCGATGTGAGAAGCTATCATTTAAGTTGTTTATTATAATGTAATTCTTAGTCTCTTTTTATGCCGCTGTTGCATTAACGTTCGCCGGGTAACATCAGTTTGCTATGATGTTACCCGGCTCTATCTCTGATAAGAGATATTGTCAAAAATCCTGACCATCTAGTTGATATAATAAGATATTTTATTGATGATGAGCATTGCGGTTGATGCATTATTGCTTATTGAAAATATCAGCAATAATGCCATTACAGCGAATAGAGAAAAGAGTCTTTATTGGTTTATATACATTGGCTCTTAACATTGGCTTATATACAAGTTGGTATTTTATTTTCAATGCGGCAGGTGCGAAAAAGTGACGATAGCCAATTAATTTCGCACCAAATAGACAGGATATGAATTAAACAAATAACCATCAAAATAGGGGTCATCCACATCGGATAATGCCAACAGGCGCTGTTTGACATTTTCCAGATGTTGCCACATGGCCGCTTTCGCCGCTGCGGGATCTTTTTTGATCATCGCGGCAAGGATCAGCTGATGATCCGTCATCCACTCTTTCCGGTAACCTTTAGTGGTGATTCTTGTGTGGAGTGTTAACCACATTGGGTTATTTTCTCGCCACGCCCAGGACTGTTTCAGCAATTCAACCAACATGCTGTTATGGGTCGCTTGTGCAATCGCCAGATGAAACTCACGGTCTCCGGTTTCATCTTCGTCGGTTTTCAGTTCGTCGCGCTCACAGCTCAATGCTCTGCGCATATTGGCGATATCTGCAGGTGTGGCCTGTGTAGCCGCAAATTCTGCAATATTGCTTTCTAGCAATTGCCGAGCTTGTAATAGTTCAAATGGGCCGGCAGCATTCTGGACATCGGCATTGTCCATACTGTGTTTTTGGTCTGGTAGCGCAATAATATAAATGCCCGACCCTTTGCGCACCTCAATCAGCTTTTCTAACTCCAGCATAATTAAGGCTTCACGCACCACCGCCCTTGAAACATCAAGCATTTGGGCAATTTCGCGTTCAGGGGGGAGTTTATCACCCACCGCAGAGTTCATGCGGTTGATCATTTGACGCAATGCATGACCGACTTCCTGATAAGGGCGCTTGGGTTCAGTCAACTGTGTCATATTATGGCCATAAAAATAGGGTTGATACTTGCGGTGAAGCTTACCATTTTTGGTCTAACAAGAATGGTTTTACGCGAAAGTTTGTGAAAATAAACTGCGAAAAACACAGGAAATAATGATGATTGATAAACTACAACCCTGTCAAGGCTAATGCCAAACGCATGCGGCGGATAGGTAAAGGGCAGTTTCAATATTCGGTAGCTAGGCTGGGAGGGCGTTCCTGCTTGAATCAGTTTGAGTCATTTTAATGCGTTAATAAGACACAACTAATAAAGAGGTACACATCATCATGCTGTGTACCTCTGGAATAGTTACTGGGCAGTAATTAATGAGACGGCGCTATGGAAATCTCATTATTATCATTCTCTGGTTCTTTGGGCTCTTTAATCAAAATCCACAACGCAGCGGCACCAATCAAGTCAAAAATAGCCAGCGCGATAAAGAAGGGGCCGAAGCCGATGATGGCAACGAATGCACCGATGAAGATGTTAAAGATCAACTGACCCGTCCATGCACATGCACCGGCCATACCGACAACAGTCGCGACTTCATTTTTCTTGAACAGGTCAGCGCCCAGAGTGGCGGCAACAGTGGACAACAGTTGGTGAGAAAATCCACCAATACTGATCAGCAGAACAGCAATATACGGATTATCAACAATACTGACCAGGCCGATGGTGGTCATCAGTACTGCGCCAATAGAAAAGGTAATACGGCGTGAGTTAATCAGAGATATACCACGGTCATTGAAGAATTTCGCCACGAATCCGCTGACCAGACAGCCCAAGTCAGCCATCAGGAACGGCAGCCAGACAAACATCGCAATCTCTTTTAAGCTGAAGTGCAGGGTTTCCACAAAGAAAATGGGCACCCAGAAGTTAATGGTTCCCCATGCAGGGTCAGCAAGGAAACGGGAGATCCCTATCCCCCAAAAATTGCGTTGTTTCAGGATGTTTTTGATTGAAGTTCTTTCTTTGGTCGTGGACTGAAGATGTTTTTCCTGGCCACTTTCGATATAGATGCGCTCTTCATTAGACAGACGTTTGGCATCTTTAGGATCTCTATAAAAGATTAACCAGATGAATGCCGCGATGACAGCCATTGCTCCAGCGACGATAAAGGCGAACTGCCAGCTGTGGAACATAATACACCATGCAATCAATGGCGGAGCCAGCATGGCACCAAAGGAGGTACCCATATTGAAAACGCCGGTCGCGATACCGCGCTCTTTGGCGGGGAACCACGTAGACGCTGTTTTTACCCCCGCTGGAATTGCAGAGGCTTCACTAAACCCCATAATGCCGCGCATCAGGGCCAGCCCTTGCCAAGAACCGGTAAGTGCGTGCGCCATAGTGGCCAGACCCCAGATAATGGCACAGATAAAGAAGCCCAGTTTTACACCGACAGTATCAATAAAGAACCCCATTATTGGTTGACCAATTGTGTATGCCAGTTGGAAGGCACTGACAACCCAAGAGTATTGTTCTTTAGTTATACCCAACTCATTCATGATGGTTGGTGCGGCAACACCTAGTGCTGTACGGTCGAGGTAATTTATGATGGTTATGAAGCAAACCAATAGAATCATATACCAACGGTAATTTTTTATGGTTTTCATATTCATCCTATTGAATTTTATACGGTTTGCTGGAAAACCATGTCTTCATCTTAAGAGATATAATTATCTGAAGAAAAGTTTTTATTGGTTAACCAGATAAGTGTACTGTGTTTCTCCACCCTACTTACCTCACTAAAGCAGCATGATTTTGCATAGAATATAGGCGATATTCTGTGATCAAACTCTTTGTTTGATTTTTGGTTATCCAATTAATTGTTTGTAATGTGATTTGGCTAACCAAATAAATCAATCTCCATGAGGTTGAAAAGGGTATTAAGTGCAACCTGATGGGCTATATGGCGGCTTGCAGATTTTAGTCGAGAGCAAGGCCCTAAAAAGGCCTCTTAACAGAAGTGGAATCCGGTGGGTTACCGGCGCTATAGCTTGCAATGGCAATAAATAAAAACATGATAATACAATTGGTTAATGTATTTTTTTGATTTTTAGAGAGTGGACGGATATCGGTCATTAAGTGAAAAGTGAAAAGTGAAAAGTGAAAAGTGAAAAGTGAAAAGTGAAAAGTGAAAAGTGGCCATCAGGCACCGATGCCGAGCAAAGAGTATTTGAGCCGGAGCAATGAGCAATAAATGAGGGGGGGGGGCTATTAGCGGGTGAGCGAAACCTGTGCCGGTGCGGAGTTGTTAAGGGTGCGCGCTAACACACCCTTAACTGATTGAGGCGATGGAGATTAAGCGTTTAACTAATTGCGTCGTTCAAATGCCAGTGCTTTGCGTTCTACCAACCGCATAAAGAGGGTCAGTAAACCATTCACACAGAGGTAAACAATCCCCGCAGCGCCGAAGACCATCACGTCATAGGTTCGCCCATACATCAGTTGGCTGTAACCCATTACTTCCATCAATGTAATGGTATAAGCCAGTGAGGTACTTTTGAACACCAATACCACTTCGTTGGAATAAGATGACAATGCGCGCTTAAAGGCAAAGGGCAGCAGAATTCGTAATGATTGCGCCTTGGACATGCCCAGAGCTTCGCAGGATTGCCATTGACCCGCTGGAATGGCCCGAACTGCGCCATGGAAGAGCAAAGTGGTATATGCCGCACTGTTTAATGCCAACGCAATCATTGCACACAACCAAGGTTGCGATAGCAAGCTCCATAACCACGGATATTCGCGGATTGCGGGGAATTGCCCTGGGCCGTAGTAGATCAAAAATATCTGTACCAGCAGCGGAGTGCCGGTAAACACGGTGATATAAATCTTGACCAGCTGTGTGGCGATGGGCGTTTTCAGTGTTAACACAATGGTAAACAGCAGTGATAACACCAAAGCCACCAACAAAGAAGCAATGGTCAACGTCAGGCTGGTATGCAGCCCTTTGAGGATCTCAGGTAAAAATTCCAACATCAAGATGGGCTCCGCTCAAAACGGGTGGTACGGAGCTCAATCCATTTGAGCACATACTGACTCAGCAGGGTTACCACCAGATAAATTGCCGCCGCAATCATATACCAGGTGAAAGGTTCTTGAGTTCGGGTGGCAATGCTTTTGGTTTGCAGCATCAAGTCATTCACACTAATCAGTGACACCAACGCCGTGTCTTTCAGCAATACCAGCCATTGGTTACCTAAGCCGGGTAATGCATGACGCCACATCTGCGGCATAATCAGGCGAAAGAAGATAGCCGCTTGACTCAACCCCAATGCCTGACCTGATTCCCATTGCCCGACAGGCACGGCTTTTAGCGCACCACGTAAGGTTTGCGAAGCATAAGCTGAGTAGAGTAGGGCCAGCGCGATAACACCACATAAGAACGGGCTGACCTCGAAATTATCAATATTGAGTTTAATGGGTAACTCAAACAGATACAGATTCAGGGTAAAGCCGTCTGATAGCATCATCAGCAACTGAGATGAGCCAAAATAGATGAACAGAACCACCAGTATCTCGGGTAGCCCGCGCAAAATGGTAACCCAGCCGGTTGTCAGATAACTGACCACTTTTAGACGTGATGATTCACAGACGGCAAATAGCATCGCCAGAACCAGACCGAGGGCTAGTGCACAAACTGCAAGGCCGACGGTCATACCGGCGGCGCTTGCTAAAGGTTGAAATTCATTCATGGGTGCTTAAATTACTGCTGGAACCATTTTTTGTAAATTGTCTGATAGGTGCCATCGGCTTTAACTTTCGCCAGTGCAGCATCTAACTTACCCAGTAATTCAGTGTTGTTCTGACGAACCGCAATACCTAAACCGGTACCGAAATAGTCAGCGTCAGTCACTTTATCACCGACCGCCGCCAGTTGGTCATTCTGCTTCAGCCATTCATTGACCACTGCGGTGTCGCCAAATACGGCATCCAAACGGCCATTTTTCAGGTCAAGAATGGCATTCTGATAGCTGTCATAAGGGACGGCAGTAATCTCAGGGTGTTTTTCCATCAAGTATTTCTGATGGGTAGACCCATTCTGCATACCAACACGTTTGCCTTTCAGCGCAGCCAAATCAGCCAGTTTGCCTTTTTCGGCAATAAACAGTGCGGAGTTATCATAGTAAGGCTGAGTGAAAGCAACTTGCTTCAGGCGCTCTGGCGTGATGTCCATTCCGGAGATAACGGCATCAAAACGTTTGAATTTCAAGCTTGGGATCAAGCTGTCAAAGGCCTGATTTGTAAAGGTGCAATCGGCTTGCATCTCTTTACACAGCGCATTGGCCAGATCGATATCAAAACCCTGCATTTTATTATTAGCATCAATAAATTCAAATGGCGGGTAGGTGGCTTCAGCGGCAAAACGAATAGTTTCAGCGGCAGAGGCAGACAAACTTATACTGGCAAGGACGGCAGCAATTAGTAATTTTTTCATCGCAAATTCCCAAATAGATATCAATGTGACAGATAGCTGGCAAAAGCTTCAGTTGTTGGTTGGGTAAAGTGGCTGGCATCGCCTTGTTCCACTATATGGCCGTTTTCCATATACACCACGCGGCTGGCTGTTTTACGGGCCACTTCCACTTCATGGGTGACAATCACCTGAGTGATGCCGGTGCCGGCCAATTCACGAATGATGCTGACGATTTGCGCAGTTATCTCAGGATCAAGTGCTGCGGTGGGTTCGTCAAAGAGCAAAACTTGCGGCTCCATCATCAGTGCACGGGCAATCGCCACGCGCTGTTGCTGGCCACCCGAAAGATGCAGTGGGAAGCGGTCAGCAAAATCAGTCAGACGCAGGCGAGTCAGCAATTTTTGCGCGCGCGCCATCGCCTCATCTTTTGACAGACCCAGCACACGGCATGGGGCTTCAATCAGATTTTGTACCACAGACAGGTGCGGCCAAAGATTATATTGCTGGAAGACCATTCCTACATTCTGGCGTAATTCACGGATCGCTTTCGCGCCAGGCGCCTGGGTAAAATCGAAGTGATTACCGGCTATCTGCAAAGTGCCAGAACGCGGCATTTCCAGCAAATTAAGTACGCGCAACAAAGAGCTTTTGCCCGCGCCACTCGGCCCTAATAGCACCAGTGTTTCGCCCGCAGGGCAGTTTAATGTAATGTCGAATAGCGCCTGTTGGGCGCCGTAGTAACAGTTAATTCCGTTAAGTTGAATACTCATGCGCCAAATCTGAATAGCCAATGATGCGGAGAATGGTAACTTCCGCGGCATACTTATGCAATCTTTGTGCGTTAAAATTTATTAATAACCCATGTAACGACCAAATAACAGCATAACATTTGGATTTGAGTGCCATCGGAGGGAATTTGTCGGGCGATGAATTAATCTGGCAGAGCTATCCCCGTCATCTTGCCCGCCGCAGGGGTGTTGGCTGCTTTCATTCGCCCGAATCACTTACCAGTGTAAGCTCATCGGGACTCTTTCTTTTGCCGCCTACCTGCAACAGGAAAGCTATTGGGGATAGGGGTTTCTTGCCCGCCGCAGGGGTGTTGGCCGCCGTCATTCGCCCGAATCACTTACCAGTGTAAACTCATCGGGACTCTTTCTTTTGCCGCCTACCTGCAACAGGAAAGCTATTGGGCTGAAGGTACAGGAGGCGGTTTAGCCAGTTAGCGATTGCCTAACAGTTGACGTAGGCTGCTGGCGGGGGCGGAGCTGCCCATAAAACGGATGTCATCAATAACCCAGCAGGTTCCTTCGCGGATCATTAAGACTTCGTCTTGCCATGCCACGGATTTCCCACCTGTTGTTTGGTGGGCTAAATTGACACGTAATGGAATATTGCGGGCATCGGTATTCGGAATGGTCGAGGCGCTGGCAACCTCGGCACTGGTGCTGCCTTCACGTAGGCTGGTAAAAATATCACCATTAATAGTTTGCGTGGTATTTACCTGAGCAGTGGTGCGGTTACTCGCCTGTTTTCTGGCGGTTTGAATGGTTTCATACAGTGCCTGGCTCAAATAAGGGCGAAATTGGGCCGATAAATTATCGTCCGGTAAACCGGTTTTATTGCCAATCTGCTGTATCCGCAGGTCATAGAATTGTTGTGCCACCTGATCTGGCCCACCATCAACACAAGGTGTAGCACGGCTACTCACTTCCTTGAAGGCCGGGGTGACGGTATTGGTACAGGCACTGAGCAAAATAGCGAGAGGAAGAATCAGAGCAATATTTTTCTTTTTCATATGATGACCTTAAATAAAAGAATCTGTTATGAAAGAGATTGTAGTCTATAGCCAAAGAATGTGGCGTTGCAGCCAGTTAAAGTGAATGATAAATCGGCTGCCAACATCAGTGGCAACCAGGCTTAACAGCCGCGTAATTTACCGTGTTCTTTTAACCAGCGGGCAGTGCGAATAATACCTTCGTCCAGTGACACTATTGGGCGATAGCCTAGCTCCAACTCAGCCCGCTGGGTATCCAGTGTTAGGTCAAAGTTGAGTTTGGCGACACCATAATGCGTCAGTATGGGTTCTTTTTCTTCTTTGTTGGTCAGCTTCTCCATTGCCCTGGCCATGATATCCATCATGGGGTAAGGCACCGAGCGGATACGGCATGTGATATCCAGCTCTTCCAGCAGGTGTTGCGCAATAGTGCGCAAGGGCCGGGGTTGCTGATTGGTAATATTATAGGCTCGGCCTGATGGCGTATTTTGGCTTTGGGTCGCCAGCCACATAGCATGCACCGCATTTTCCAGATAAGTCATATCCACCAATGCGTTACCGCCACGGGGCAGCAGCAGAGTGCCATAGTGTTTCATCATCTGTAATAGGCGCGGCAGCATTACGGTGTCATGTGGGCCGAATAAACCTTGTGGGCGCAAAATACTGAAGTGAGTCTGAGGGTTGGACAGTGCCAGCTGTTGGATAACCTCTTCTCCGGCGGCTTTGCTGCGGGCGAAATCATTGGCAAAACGTGCCGGGCGGAAGTCTTCCTTAACGTTACGATGGTGGTGATAATCAAAATAAATAGCGGGTGAAGAGATATGAATAAAATTCTCGACACCATAAGCCGCAGCCCATTCCCCCAAGCGGCGTGTGGCGCGGACGTTTGCCTGGTCAAATGCCTGCTCGGTACCCCAAGGAGAAGTGAAACTGGAGCAATGCCACAAGGTATCAATATCTGCCAACATGGCTTTTGCCTGTGAAGACACCAGGTTGGTTAGGTCAGCATGAATAAATTCAGCGCCCATTTTTGTCAATAATGCGCCCATCGCCGGGTTGTTGCCGGTGGCAATGACTTTGATACCCTGACGACGGAGATATTCAACGGCATTTCGGCCTAACCCACAGGTTGCACCGGTGACCAATACCTTCATAACGAATTCGGTTCCCACCAAGAATCTGAATGCTAAGGCTTTGAATTATTCGCCCAGCAAATAAGATGCCATTCTTCCGTGAATTGAGGCGGTATGCAATCACTATCCCCGTCATATTTAAGTTACAGCCAGAGAGATGGCCTTACTCAGCGGATTCGTGGTTGGGTTTAACTGGGTGTTCGCTATCATATTGCTCGGCTAAAGTTGTAATTCTTTTGGCCATACCACGGAAAATAAATAAGTGCGCTGGCATCATCACAAACCAGTACAGCAAGCCATTAAAGCCCGCCGGATGCCACCATGCCCGGACATCAAAACTCCGCCGCCCTCCTAAGTCTTTGATGGTAAAAGTCAATCGGCCCAAGCCCGGCGCTTTCATGCCGAACATCATGGCTAACTGGCGCAAGGGTTTGAGTGTGATGACTTTCCAGCCATCAATCAGGTCGCCCAATTCCAGTGTGTCTCTATCCGGGCGGCCATAAACCACACCGCCCCCGGCAATATCATCCATCCAGGCGCGGGTTTTCCATAATGGATTGCCATAGAAATACCCTTCTTTACCGCCGATTTGTTGCACGACATGCCACAGTGCTTCGCTGGATGCGGTGGTATAAACCTGGCAGCCAGCTTGTTTAGGATAAAAGCCATAACCTGGCCGCCAGCGGGCGCGGGCCTCAGGGTCATAGCCCCAGTCGGGGGAGTCCACCACTTCATCTTCACGGCGCAATGTTTCTTTGACGGCATCGTCAAAGCTGATCAGTTTTTGCGGGATAAGCGCCTGCAAAGGCTGGCCGTCGGCGGGCAGGTCGTGATTCAGTCCTTCAATCAGTGCACTGGCAATTGAGGTCGGCACTGAGGTGATCATGCTGATGAAATAGACAGAGATAAAGCGGGTAGGGAGCGGGATAGGAATCAGCCAACGGCGTTTGCCACTGATGGCAATAAAGCGCTCGAACAGGGTTTGATAACTGATGTATTCCGGCCCTGCGACATCAAAAATGCGGTTTTCAGCCGACGGGTGATTAAGTAACTCAGTCAAATACACTAACAAGTTTTCTAGCGCTACCGGGGATGATTTAGAGCGCACCCAGCGCGGGGGGGTTAGGATGGGCAGGTTATAAACCATATCGCGCATCACTTCAAAGGCGGCAGAACCGGGGCCGACGATGATACTGGCGCGCAATTCTGTGACTGGAATGCCACTTTGGCGCAGTAAGTCGCCGGTCAGTTTGCGCGCAATCAGATGCGAGGAACTGTTATCTTCCGGCTGCAATGCCCCCAGATAAATGACGTGTTTGACCGCCGAGTTCGGGCTGGCGGCCAGTGCCGTCTTCATATTGTTGGCAGCAATACGTTCCTGCTCAATTAGATCCTGTCCGTCGCCCATGCCATGCACTAAATAGTAAACAACATCAATGTCTTGTAAGGCTGCACTGAGTGTTGCGGGCTGGTAAAGATCCACAAAACGGCAATTGACCCCCGGCCACGGCTGCTCTTTTAACCACTCAATTCGGCGAGCCGCTGCCGTGACTTGGTGCCCCTGTTGGCTGAGTCTGGGTACCAGATGCTGGCCAATATAGCCACTGGCACCCAGCACCAAGATCCGTTGCGGCGTCATGAGCTTTGCTCTATTAAAAATTCGCGCCACAAGCTGACCACTGTTTCCAGATCTGCGCGGCTAATATTGATGTGAGTAATCATTCTGGTTATTGGGCCAGCACTGATTAATACGCCACGTTCGCGCATCCAGGGGCCAAGTTTGGCGGCGGATTCAGCTGATTGCTTAATATACAGCACATTGGTTTGTGCACCGGGGGCCACTATTTCAATATCCAATGCGCGCAGTTGCTGCTCCAGCCACTCTGCATTGTCATGGTCATCTTTGAGGCGGGCAACATTGTGCTCTAAGGCGTATAACCCCGCGGCGGCCAGAATACCGGCCTGACGCATGCCACCGCCGGTCATTTTACGCCAGCGGCGGGCACGGTGAATGTATTCAGCATTGCCACACAGCAGGGAACCCACCGGTGTTCCCAAGCCTTTGGACAGGCAAATGGTTAAGGTATCGCAATATTGGCTGATGTCGCTCAGTGGTACATTCAGCGCGACGGCGGCATTAAAAATACGTGCGCCATCAATGTGTAATGCCAGTTTTTTCTCTCGGGTCAGTGCCCAAGCTTGCTGTAAATAACTCAAGGGCAATACTTTGCCACTGTGGGTATTTTCCAGGCTGAGAAGCCGGGTTTGAGCAAAGTGAATATCATCGGGCTTGATAGCCGCCGCCACTTTATCTAATGGCAGAGTGCCATCATCATTGGCATCAATAGGTTGCGGCTGAATACTGCCGAGAACTGCTGCCCCACCGGCTTCGTACAGGTAGTTATGGGCTTTTTGGCCGACGATATACTCTTCACCGCGCTGGCAATGGGTTAATAACGCCACCAGATTTGCTTGAGTGCCGGTAGGCAGAAACAGTGCGGCTTCTTTCCCTGATAGCTTGGCGGCTTCGGCTTCTAAAGCATTTACCGTCGGGTCGTCGCCATACACATCATCGCCGACCTCGGCATTGGCCATAGCCTGGCGCATGGCGGCGTTGGGTTGCGTTACTGTGTCACTGCGTAAATCAATTAGCATAATAATCTCGCGCGCGGGAAAAGACAGGTTTCATCATAACGAGAATATTGAAACAAAAAAGCCCACGACAGGGTTATTGGTTTTAAATAGCAGATTAAGCTCGAAATAGAGGTTTGTTTGCTGATTTTATTTTGTTTTTTATTTGATTGCATGGGCGATAGCCAGTGCTGAATTGAGTTTTACCAGCACCTTACCTTGTTGATTGGTAAAAAAACGCTGTTCCAGTGCATGGGCATCTACGTCATGAAGCAGTGTCAGATGATAGGTATTGAGAAAAGTGTTTAATTGTTTTTTTTCGATACCGGACAACCAGTGTTCGCCGATGTTTTTTAGCACTTCTACGATCTCAATTGAGTCATATGAGGTATTTTCTCCGCTAAGAACATGAGAATAAACATAGTCGAAAATGATTTCGCTGCCGGTGGGCGCATAGTTGCTGATAGCTGAAAAAATATGCTCCACCGTGCTGGGGGGTAAATACATAATTAGTCCCTCCAATAAAAAGAGGTATTTTTCTCCTTTTGTTATTGGCAATCCCTGCAATGTATTTGCCAAATCCCCCTGATTAAAATCAATAGGAATATACTGTAAATTCGCTTGGGGATAGATGCTAAGCTCTTGTAGTTTAGCTATTTTGTTCTTTTGTGATGCGGGATGGTCTAGTTCATAAATGAGACTTTGCTGTAGTAAATTCTGAAATCTAATGGCTCTGGAATCAAATCCTGCGCCAAGAATAAAAATTTTGGCAAAGCTACCAGCATGCTGTTGAAAAAACTCATCTATGTATTTTATGCGACTAATTAAAAACTCATAACTGCCCACCGGTATCTGCGGCGAGAGAGTATTGTCCTGCATTAAGAATGATTTTTGTGTCATGGAAATAAAAGAGGTTAAAGAATGTGAAATTAATAGCGAGATATAATCATCTGTTTTGTAACCCTCTCTTTTTTCATTGTAAGACTTAGCCCTGAGTATGCAGACTAATTCAGCAGAGGGTGAGAAATCTGACATATTGCTTTTTGCCATTTTATTTATCCTCAATATAGACTCGATTTTATTATGATTTGAAGATGCATATTATGAATGAGAATGTGAATTAAGCAGCCTCATGCACCTGCTTAATTTTTATCTGTCTATGAGCTGAAAACAGTTAACTGGCTTGAGAAAATGCATATGAGGTTGCCAATGACTGCGGTATAAAACCGCGTTCATTGGCGAAGAACAGAAAAAGAGCTAGTGGGGAGAGATGATGTGATTAACGTAGCCAGTTGGTTTTTGCCAGTTCGACAACTTCATCACCACGGCCATTAATAATAGCCCTAAGCATGTACAGGCTGAATCCTTTGGCTTGTTCAAACTTGATTTGTGGTGGCATGGATAATTCTTGTTTGGCGGTAACCACATCCACCAAGACTGGCCCCGGGTGAGCAAATGCGCTTTCCAGCGCTGCATCCAGTTCGGTGGCTTTTTCTACTCGAATCCCTTTGATACCGGCGGCATTGGCAATGGCGGCAAAATCTGGGTTATGTAAGTCAGTGCCGTCAGTGAGATAACCACCGGCTTTCATTTCCATCGCCACAAAACCCAGCACACTGTTATTAAACACCACAATTTTCACCGGCAACTTTAGCTGCGCCAAGGTGAGAAAATCGCCCATTAGCATGGTGAATCCACCATCGCCACACAAGGCCACCACTTGCCTATTAAGATCAGTTGCTTGCGCGCCAATAGCTTGCGGCATGGCATTGGCCATTGACCCGTGGTTAAACGAGCCAAGTAAGCGCCGTTTACCATTCATGGTCAGGTAGCGGGCCGCCCACACGGTTGGTGTGCCAACATCACAGGTAAAAATAGTATCATCATTGGCATGGTGGCTGATTTGCTGTGCCAGATATTGCGGATGAATAGGTTGATGGTCATTGGCGGTGGCCAGGCCGTCTAAATCTTTGCGGGTGGTGCGATAATGCTCCAGTGCTTTGGTCAAAAACGCATTATCATTTTTAGCTTCTAGCTGTGGTAGCAGGGCGCTGAGAGTGGTTTTGATATCGCCGACTAAAGCCATGTTGACTGGGCAGTGAGCGCCAATACTCCCTGGGTTGATATCAATTTGGATGATGTTTGCATGGGTGGGATAAAATGCACGGTAGGGGAATTGTGTCCCCAGCAGCACTAAGGTGTCGGCATTGAGCATAGCATGATAGCCGGAGGCGAAACCAATCAGCCCAGTCATGCCAACGCTATAGGGATTATCCCACTCAATATGTTCTTTACCACGCAGAGCATGCACCACCGGGGCTTGCAGCAGTTCAGCTAATTTCACCACTTCATCATGGGCATCAGCACAGCCGCTGCCACACAGCAAAGTGATATTTTTCGCCTGATTTAGTGTCTGCGCCAAAATAGCCAGCTCACTCATAAGTGGCTGAACTAACGGCAATTTAGGGGTTTGCCATACCACAGTGGCATCTTCTGGCGCGGGCTGTAGAGCCACATCCCCCGGCAGTACAATGACAGAAACCCCGCGCTTAAGAATGGCTGTGCGCATGGCAATTTCCAGTACTCGCGGCAATTGTTCTGGATTGGAAACTAACTCACAGTAATGGCTGCATTCACGGAATAATTCTTGTGGATGGGTTTCCTGAAAATAACCGCTGCCAATTTCACTGGAAGGAATATGTGCGGCGATGGCCAGTACCGGCACATGGTTGCGGTGACAATCAAATAAGCCATTAATCAGATGCAAATTACCAGGGCCACAGGAACCGGCACATACCGCCAACTGCCCGGTGAGCTGGGCTTCTGCTCCGGCGGCAAAAGCGGCAACTTCTTCATGGCGAGTTCCTAGCCATTCGATAGTTCCCATGCGGTGTAGGCTATCACTCAGGCCATTGAGTGAATCTCCGGTTACCCCCCAAATGCGCTTAACACCGGCTTGCTCCAAGGTTTTTGCGATCAGTGTCGCCACGGTTTGCTTCATAATTGTTCCCTCAAGGATTAATGGCTATACCCGTCATTTTTCAAAGTGCAGAAGGATTGGCTGTTATCTAAGTCATTGAGTTATTACAGCTCTTTAGACTTACTCAGTTGCCACCTATCTATAGTTTGAAATCTATAAGGTACATTGAGGTAAAAGTATGGCGCGTTTGGCAATAATTGCCCCACTAATGCGAGAGATATGCCAATAGGGGGCGGTTGAAATAGGTTTAAGCCAGTTGGACATCACCTTGTAACTGGCAACTGCATGCCAATACATAACCTTGGGCAATCTCTGCGGGAGTCAATGTCATGGTGCTGGTGGTGGTATATTCGCCGTGCAGAATGCGGGTTTTACATGAGCCGCAAACCCCGGCACGACAAGCCGCCATCACCGGCACTTGGTGTTGTTCCAGAGCAAATAAGAGTGATGTGCCGACGGGTACTTTTACCTGGCGCAGTGGGTGGCTGATGGTCATTGTCAATTCATTGCTGTTATCAATGGCTTCATCTGCGCTGCGAAATTGCTCTTGTTGGAAATGATCCGCAGGTACTGATTGTTCGCGACAATACTGCGCGACCCACGCCATATAAGGCGCCGGCCCACAGGTCATGACGCGGCGACAATTAATATCCGGGGCGACCTGCTGCATCACCTGTTCATTAATTCGTCCGGCGATAAACCCCGCAGTTGCTTCTGATTCGGCCATCAAGGTGAGGTGCAATTGCTGCGGATAGCGCTGCAATAAGCTGTGCCATTCGTGGGCAAAAATCACATCGGCCGGGGAGCGGACATTAAAAATCACCCGGATATCCACCGGGGTTGGGCGGGCCAGTAAATCACGGCACATCGACATCACCGGCGTCACACCGCAACCTGCGGCTAACATCAGATAGTGGTCATCAGTATGGTTGGCGCAGGTAAATTCACCTTGTGCATCAGACAACCACAGATAATCCCCTTCCTTGACCTGTTGTGTCAGCCAACGGGAACCTGCACCATCTGCTAAACAGCGCACCGTGAGTTGAATAAAGGGGCTTAACCCGGGCGTTGAGGAAAGGGTATAAGCCCGTAGCGTTTCATCACTATTACGAATACTGACTAAGGCAAATTGCCCCGGCAAATAAGGGTAAAAATCATGATTAATGAGGCGCAGGCTCCAGACGTCGGGGGTTTCTTGCTCGATGGAGTGGACTTGCATGCGGTTAGGGCAGAGGGGCGTTGGGCAATCGGTTGGGATAAAATCTGTCATCGGGGCCTCACAACAAATCAGGTCATTGGCAATAAAAACAGTATAAAAACCATCAGTAAAACTCATCGCTAAAAACCCAGCCCGCGGTAAAACACCGCAGTGACTGGGCCGATAGTCTTGACTTAATTACCCAATATTTCGTTCATATCTTGCTCTACCGTGGTAATTGGCCGCATACCAAATTTCTCATAGAGAATGCCCATGAGATTATCGGTCAGGAACCCCGGCGCTGTTGGGCCGGTGTAAATGTTTTTCACCCCCAATGACAGCAAGGTCAGCAAGATAACGATGGCTTTTTGTTCAAACCAGGACAAGACCAGACTGAGTGGCAGGTCATTAACCGTGCAGCCCAGTTTTTCTGACAATTTAACCGCCAGCATAATGGCTGAATAGGCATCATTGCATTGGCCGACATCCAGTAGGCGCGGTAAGCCTTCCAGGGTGCCGAAATCCAGTTTATTGAAGCGATATTTACCACAGGCCAATGTCATGATGATGCAATCTTGCGGCACACTGCGGGCAAAATCGGTGAAATAGCTGCGTTCTGTGCGGCTGCCATCACAACCGCCAACCAAGAACACATGGCGCAGCTTTTTACTGGCAACCAGGTCAATCACGGTATCGGCAGCATTTAATAAGGTTTGGCGGCCAAAACCGACGGTAATTAGATGTTCCAGCTCATTGTATGGGAAGCCGGCCATGCCCTGTGCTTGCTCAATAACGGTTGAAAAATCTTCGCCATCCAAGTGATTAACACCCGGCCAGCCAACAATGCTGCGCGTCCAGATCCGGTCGCCGTAATTCCCCACGTTCGGGTCAATGATACAGTTGGATGTCATTAGGATCGGGCCGGGGAATTTGGCAAATTCTGTCTGCTGGTTCTGCCAGCCACTGCCGTAGTTCCCGACTAAATGCGGATAGCGCTTCAATTCTGGGTAACCGTGGGCAGGCAACATTTCACCGTGAGTGTAAATATTCACTCCGGTGCCTTGGGTTTGCTCCAGCAGCATTTGTAAGTCTTTCAGGTCGTGACCGGAGATAAGAATAGCTTTACCCGCGACTGGGCGAACGTTAACCGAGGTTGGCTGCGGATCACCATAGGCCTGAGTTTCGCCGCTGTCCAAAATGGCCATCACATTGAAGTTCATTTTGCCAATGCCCATCGCGTTATTGAGCAAGGTATCAACATCGCGAGGTTGGGTGCCTAACCACGCCATATAGGCATGATATTGAGCATAAATTTGCTCATCAGATTGGCCCAAGACATAGGCGTGTTCCATATAGGCCGCCGCCCCTTTCAGACCATACAAGCACAGCATCCGCAGGCCATGAATGTCGTCACCTACTTCAGCTTTGTCGCTATTTAACGCGAATTGTTGTGATTGTTGTTGCAGGGTAGGGATGTCATCTGACAGTAATTGCAGCTCGGCCAGTGGGTGGTCAACACGAATGGTGCGGTCAATCAGGCGGCAGCGGATGGCCAGCGATTGACGTAACAAAATGGCTTCTTTGGCATAACCGACGATGCGGTCTGAGTCAAAATTCACATTGGTCAGCGTTGAGAAAAAGGCTCTGGGTGCAAAGCTATCAATTTGGCTATCGACAATGCCAAGCTCGCGGGCGGTTAATGCCCAAGCTGAAAGCCCTTGTAACACAGCAACCAATAAGTCTTGTAAATCAGAGGTTTCAGCCGTTTTTCCGCACATTCCTTGCGCGTAAGAGCAGCCATTGCCTGCGGGGGTTCGGATGGTTTGTTCACATTGCACACAGAACATAATTATTTTTCCTGTTTAAAGTTGCATTTGTAATGCGTGTTTAAAAGCATAGAGGTGCAATGAAGGTTTAAAAAGGCTTTTTTAATGCAACTTTAACTTGTTTTGATTTGGCGCAACTTTTGCTGCGAATGAGAATTTATTCAGTTTGGGCGGGGAGACTGCGCAGTGAATCGGATGACTCACTGCGCCAAAGCCGGTTATGACGAAAAGAAAGCCGGTTATGACGAAAAGAAAGCAATCAAGATGGGGGCCAGTAAACTCAGTATAAAGCCGTGCACGATGGCCGCCGGCACCATTTCTATCCCGCCGCTGCGCTGTAATACTGGCAGCGTGAAGTCCATCGAAGTGGCACCGCACAGACCCAAAGCTGTGGATCGGCTGCTGCGCACCAGGGTGGGGATGAGCATGATGGCGACTAATTCGCGGGCCAGATCATTGAAGAATGCGGCACTCCCAATCACTGGGCCGAATGTATCTGTCAATAAAATACCTGACAGTGAATACCAGCCAAAGCCAGACGCCATTGCCAGGCCGGTTTTAATCGGTAACCCCATCAATACTGCCGCCAGCGCGCCGCCAGCCAATGCGCTGACCGCGACCACTAAAGCCACAATGGCACCACGGCGGTTTAACACAATCTGGCGCAATGTCATGCCACTGTTACGCAACTGAATCCCGACTAAAAATAGCAGGAAAATCAGCGCCATTTCGCTGCCTTGAGTGGCAAATTGCAGCCATGCCCATTGGCTTAGACCAAGCAGAAAACCGACAATAACCACGCCACACAGTTTTAATGATTCCAATGCCATGTGCAGGCGTGAGGGTAATGCTTCCTGCCGGTGAGTGTTTTTCCAGGGCGCCTTGCGCTCAAGTAAAAATAACGCGAGCAAGTTAGCACAAAAAATACACAGGAAGAACATGCCGGTGTATTGGAAAATAAGCAGCAGGTTAGCGCTGAGATTCTCCAGAAAGGCCAAGCTGATACCCATAAAAAATAAAATAACGTAGACCATCCAGCTTAATAAGCGGTTGATCAATTGAATTAATGATTTGTGGCTAAGTGGGATCAGATAACCAATAATTAACGGCAAAAGAATGATCAGCAATCCTGAATACACGAGTTATACCGTCCTGTTTTGCGGTTAAAATATTAAGCGGGGAAATTGTGGTTATAACAACCTGTATCAATAATCTGATAAGCAATAGCGCCCAGTGCTGGCATAAGCTATATAAAATTTTCGGCGGAGTAAAGTGGCATCCGTATTGCCCTGTTTTCCTGCAACCTTCATTTCGTCGAGTTTAGAACCGGCTTTTTATCTCGGATAATCAGGATAATCCACTATGCTTGCTGACCCAATAGTGCTATTTGGTAGTATCAGCATGAATAAATTCGCACCGGAGGCGTAGCATGTATCTTGAACGTGTCGATATTGTCGGTTTTCGCGGTATTAATCGCATTTCATTGAATCTTGATGATAATACAGTGCTTATTGGTGAGAATGCCTGGGGTAAATCCAGCTTATTAGATGCCCTGACTTTACTTTTATCCCCCGAACCTCAACTTTATCATTTTACCTCGCAGGATTTTTATCATCCGGCAGGCGATGAAAGTGCCAAAGAGTGTCATTTACATATTATTTTCACATTTTGTGAAAAAGATATTGGTCATTGGCGAGCCCCTCGTTACCGCCAGTTAGCACCGCTATGGATAAAAAATGACGATGGTTTACATCGAATTTATTATCGCATTGAAGGTGAGCTGGCTGACGATGGCACCGTTTGTACCTGGCGCACTTTTCTTGATTTAGAGGGGCAGCCACTCGCCTTACATGATATTGAAAAGCTGGCTCGCGGAGTTATTCGGATGCATCCGGTATTGCGATTGCGGGATGCGCGCTTTATACGCCGATTACGCAGCTCCATTACCGAGAACAGCCAGCAGCCGGATAAAGTTGCATTAAATCAACAGCTAGATCAGTTAAGCCGCGAGCTGGTTCGCCATCCGCAGAAGCTGACTAATTCTGAACTGCGGCAGGGGCTTGAGGCAATGCGCCAACTACTGGAGCACTATTTTGCCGAGTCTGGCTCCCAGTCTGTGGGCCAGCGTAACCCTCGTTATCGGCCGCAGCCGGAACGCGAGGCCTGGCTGGCCCTTGATAGCATTAACCGCATGGTGGCAGAGCCAAACAGCCGCAGTATGCGATTGATTCTTTTGGGGATGTTTTCAACATTGCTGCAAGCCAAAGGGACATTGAGTCTTGACCCTCATGCTCGCCCGCTGCTGCTGGTAGAAGACCCCGAAACTCGCCTCCATCCGATTATGCTCTCTGTGGCATGGGGGCTACTTAGCCAGCTTCCGCTGCAACGCATCACCACCACTAACTCGGGTGAATTAATTTCATTGGTGCCCATTGAAAGCATTTGCCGATTAGTTCGCGAGTCTTCTAAGGTGGCGACTTACCGCATTGGCCCGCGCGGTATGAGCCCAGAAGATAGCCGCCGCATTGCTTTTCATATACGTTTCAATCGGCCCTCGGCATTATTTGCCCGTTGCTGGCTACTGGTCGAGGGGGAAACTGAAATCTGGCTGCTCAATGAATTGGCCCGTCAGTGCGGTTATAACTTTGAAGCTGAAGGGGTAAAAGTCATTGAGTTTGCACAAAGTGGTTTGCGCCCACTGCTGAAATTTGCCAATAGGATGGGAATACAGTGGCATACCCTGACCGACGGTGATGATGCCGGCAAAAAGTATGCGGCGACAGTACGTAATATGGCTGATGACGGGCGCAGTCATGAACGCCACCGATTGACTATTTTGCCCGCGCCGGACATGGAGCATTTTTTATATCGTGCGGGGTTTGATGAGGTTTATCACCGGATATCTGCTATTCCGGTCAATGCTAAAATGCAACCGCGCAAAGTGATTGAAAAAGCTATTCACCGCACTTCCAAACCGGATTTAGCTATTGAGGTCACCAATCAGGCGAGGGAACGTGGCGTTGAATCCATTCCCCCGCTACTGAAAAAAATGTTTTCCCGCGTGGTGTGGCTTGCGCGCGGGCGCGCAGATTAATTGCGGGTTACTCGTCAAGCTTCAAGTTGCAAAGTTTTTGGTGCCTATTACTTACCCAACACATTGAATTACATCAACTCCTTGGGTGTGTTAAGTGCCAGTAATCTGCAACTTGAAAGCTATTGCGCGCAGTGGCGCAGAAGCCGCCTTAATGATGAGAAAAGTGGGCGTTTAAGCTGTTATCGAGCTGTTCGAGTAATTGATAGCGGCGGCGATATTCGGCACGTTTTTTACTGGCAATATCTTCCAGTGGTTTTCGCGCAATTCTGGCAGGTAAACTAAAATGGCCTTCCGCACAGGGTTTTCCGCCAAGAGAGATCCAAAAATTATCGTAATCCGCGTGTAATTTATCTTTTTTCTTCGCCCGATAGCGCCAGTTTTGATAAATATGAGTGGCATTACCGACCGCAATTATCTGCGTTATTCCCATCAGTTCTGCCAAACAACAAGTGGCTTCCAACACTAAACGTTTGGGGAATAAACCATGACAGGCTTTGGTTGTGGTCTGAATTTCACTGTGTGGGGTTTCGGGATCCGCTCCTTGTAATCCGCCAATAAACAACGTTTTTTGTTTTTGATAATAAAATAGGCTGAAGGTGATCAGCGCCAGTGTTTGTTGTTGCTCATTGGCCAGCATCAAGGTAATTTCACCCTCCTTATTGAGTTTTGGAAAACTACCCAAATAAAGAGAATACTTTTCATCATTCTTGCCGGTTAATTCGGCCAGTTTATAAGGTGAATGATGTAAATAGTTGCGACGTAATGTCTCTGGTATACATTGATTTATTAGTTGGAAATGTTCCTGTAATACATCCAATTTTTGGCGACTATTGAATGTGTTAGCCAGATAAGGTCGGTGTAATTTACAAGGTAAGTCAGGTTGAGCCCGCAGCATGCTGCTAAGAAGTGGTTGCTTCACCAATATACCGAGTAAGTTAAAGGTCAGTTTGGGGCAAATTAAAGCGCGGGCAATAAATTTAAGTCGAAACTGTAATTCTTTCCATGAACCACCGAGGGTTTGATGCCCTTTGAATAGCAATGTAATCAACCCCCAACGGTTGATGTCATTAGGGATTAATAGGGTGTTTTCTGTGTTTTGCATGATTAAATCCGTTATATCAATGTATTTCTAGCTGCATTGAAACAAACGGGAACTAAACAGAGGCTCAATATATCTTAGATTCCTTCTCTAGCCGGATAGCTATTGATACTTGGTTTAGTTAAATAAGAATTACAGATGTTATTTTCAGCAGATTGGTCACTTCATAAATTAAGGAAGGTCATTGCTTTGATGTCGTTAAGTAGAAGTCAGCGCCGTTGGTTTAGCGCCATTGCCGTATTAATTATCGCTGGATTTTTCATCATCAGACATTTAATGGCTCCGGCACCGGTTCAATTTCAAACGGTGAAGGTGGCCAACCGTGACCTGCAACAAAATGTATTGGCAACCGGTAAGCTCGATGCAGTCCGCAAAGTTGATGTTGGTGCACAGGTCAGCGGGCAATTAGAAAAACTGTATGTGGAAATTGGCGATCAAGTTAAGCAAGGACAATTGCTGGCGATGATTGATCCGCAACAGGCGCAGAACCAAATTAAAGAAGTGGAAGCCACATTACAGGATTTGCATGCGCAGTTGGGGCAAGCGAAAGCAGAGCTGCAACTGGCAGAGGTGACATTGCGCCGCCAGCAAGAGCTGGCAAAGTTGCAGGCGGTATCACGTCAGGACTTGGATCAAGCCAGCACTACCGTGGCGGTGAAAAAAGCGCAAGTTGGAACCATTAATGCGCAAATTAATAAAACCAAAGCTAGCCTGGATACGGCCAATATTAATCTGGACTACACCAAAATTTCAGCGCCGATGGATGGCGATGTGGTGCAAATCACCACTTTACAAGGCCAGACAGTGATAGCGGCACAGCAAGCGCCTAATATTCTGACCTTGGCGGATATGAGCACCATGCTGGTAAATGCACAGGTCTCAGAAGCGGATGTTATTCATCTAAAACCCGGTATGAAAGCCTCATTTACGGTGCTAGGTGATCCAGGGAAGCGCTTTGACGGGGTGTTAAAAGACATTCAACCGACGCCAGAAAAAGTGAATGACGCCATCTTCTATTCAGCACGTTTTGAAGTGCCGAATCCAGATCGGTTATTACGCTTACAAATGACTGCGCAGGTATCAATTCAGTTGGCAAATATTCCGCAGGCGATAGTTATCCCATTATCCGCATTGGGTGATGAGTTAAGCACTAATCGTTATCAGGTTTCGGTATTAAAAGACGGCAAAGAAGAGAAGCGCGAAGTCACTATTGGTATCCGTAATAATGTGGATGCGCAGGTGATTGCGGGACTGGCTCTGGGTGAGGAAGTCATCGTCAGCCGCGGCGGCACGGAGGAAGCATAATGGCGGCATTGCTTGAATTAAAAGGCATTCGTCGTAGCTATCAATCCGGCGAAGAAACGGTTGATGTCTTGCAGGATGTCTCACTCACTATTAACGCTGGTGAGCTGGTGGCGATTATTGGTGCTTCGGGTTCAGGTAAGTCAACACTGATGAATATTCTCGGCTGTTTGGATAAGCCGAGCGCAGGTGTTTATCGGGTCGCCGGTCAAGATGTTGCCGAGTTAGATAATGATGCGCTGGCTGCATTGCGTCGTGAGCATTTTGGTTTTATTTTCCAGCGTTATCACCTGCTGCCGCATCTTAGTGCCGCCCACAATGTGGAAGTTCCGGCCGTTTATGCCGGGGTGGGGAGGAATGAGCGCCGTGAGCGGGCTAACCTGCTATTAACTCGGTTAGGGCTGGGCGAGCGTGTTGATTATCAGCCTAATCAGCTTTCTGGTGGGCAACAGCAACGCGTCAGTATTGCTCGAGCTTTGATGAACGGCGGGCAGGTTATCCTGGCTGATGAACCGACTGGCGCGCTGGATAGCCATTCGAGTGTTGAAGTTATGGCCATTCTGAAACAGCTGCAACAGCAAGGGCACACCGTCATTATTGTGACCCATGACCCGAATGTTGCAGCTCAGGCCGAGCGCATTATTGAAATCAAAGATGGCCGAATTATGGCCGACTCAGGTTCGAAAATAGAGCAAACCGATGCCAAGTCAGAGGCAATTAGCCTGACGCCACCGGCACCTTCGTGGCAGCAGTTAGCGGGGCGTTTTCGCGAGGCTTTATTGATGGCCTGGCGGGCAATGTCTGCCAATAAAATGCGCACCGCACTGACCATGCTGGGCATCATTATAGGTATTGCCTCGGTGGTCTCCATCCTGGTGGTTGGCGATGCCGCCAAACAGATGGTATTGGCAGATATTCGCGCAATTGGCACCAATACCATTGATGTTTATCCGGGTAAAGATTTTGGTGATGACGACCCCAGCACCCGCCAGGCATTGGTCTATGACGATATGGCCGCACTGAAAGCGCAGTCTTACGTCAGTGCGGTGTCTCCGACGATTGCCGGGAGTATGCGGCTGCGCTATGGCAATATTGACGTGGCAGCCAGTGTGTCCGGGGTCAGTGAGCAGTATTTTCGGGTGTATGGGATGAAACTCGAACAAGGCACTGCCATCACTCGTGAGCAGGTTGAGCGGCAGTCACAAGTTGCAGTTATTGACCGCAATACGCAACGCCGGTTGTTTCCTCATCTCAAAGAGGTGGTTGGACAAGTCATTTTGGTGGGCAACATGCCCGCGACCGTCGTGGGGGTAGTGGAGGAAAAGCAATCCATGTTTGGTAGCAGCAAAGCGCTACGGATTTGGGTTCCTTATAGCACCATGGCGAACCGCTTGATGGGGCGCTCTTATTTTGATTCGATTACTGTCCGCATCAAAGAGGGTTATAGCAGTAAAGAAGCCGAGCAACAGTTGGTCAGATTATTGACCATGCGTCATGGTAAGAAAGATATATTCACATACAACATGGATAGCTTGCTGCAAACCGCCGAAAAAACCACCCGAACTATGCAATTGTTCCTGACATTGGTGGCGGTGATTTCGCTGGTGGTCGGTGGGATTGGTGTGATGAATATTATGCTGGTGTCGGTGACTGAACGGACGCGAGAAATAGGCATCCGCATGGCGGTTGGAGCGCGTTCCAGTGATGTTATGCAGCAATTTTTAATCGAGGCAATTTTGGTCTGCCTGGTCGGTGGTGCGCTGGGTATCACGCTATCCTTTGCTATTGGTCTGATTGTGGAAATGTTTTTACCCGGCTGGAAAATCGCGTTTCCGCCCGCGGCATTATTCAGCGCCTTCCTGTGCTCAACCGTGATAGGTGTAGTGTTTGGTTATCTGCCGGCCCGCAGTGCTGCGCGGCTTAATCCTATTGATGCATTGGCGCGTGAATAAGTTGGCGTATCAGCCTGGGCGACTGCGGGTATGAACTTGAAGAGAGGGTTGACCCCAGCGACTTTGGCGGCATAATAAAAATGCCAGTCATGACTGGCTGGCATTTTGAATGCAAATTTTTTTAATCTTAATTATTAATGTAGGTCTGCAATTCACGGCCTCGGGCGTACCTTTAGCACTAATGTGTTTTAGGCAATACCAGGCCAGAGATATGCAGGCAGAGGTCGCGGTGTCAGGCCAATGCAGCGAGTTCCTGCGGTATGGCTGCTTGCAATACCCCATCAAACTCGAGTGGAACAATCAGGCAAGCATGATTCCCTTTTGGCCCTTGATGGACATCAAAGTTAACCATCTGACCCGCTTTTAACGTGCGGTAGCCATCCATCTGGATAGTTGAATAGTGGGCGAATATATCTTCGCCGCCGCCCTCAGGGCAAATAAAGCCAAAACCTTTGGCATTGTTGAACCATTTAACAGTACCCGTCTCCATACTTCTACGTTCCTCGCAAGGCTATTCTAGTTCGAGATGAGGTAATTACTGGTTAAAGTGAGCGCAAGTTGGTTAAAACTCCAACAGCTCACGAAAATACACTCTAGTGGAAATGGCCTTAACGTCAAGAGGGTGGCTTTTGTCAGACCCAGTCAGTGTTGCAAAGTTTGATGTAGCTAACGCTATTGCATTTATTTGGGTACAATTTAATCGTTTTTAACGTTCATACCCTTACTTTTTTCTCTGGCGGCGTTATGACATAAGTGATGTTAAAATAATAATAGATATCTAGATGAAATGGTCTTATAACCGGAGTGAGGTATTGCTCCTGTGTGGTTCAGTGAAACGATGGGCAGGCAATGGGTAAGAACAACGATTGGCTAAATTTTGAACATTTAGTCAAAGATAAACATATCGAGGCGCTCAAACCGCCATCTATGTATAAAGTTATATTAAACAACGACGATTACACTCCGATGGAGTTTGTGATTGACGTTCTGCAAAAGTTCTTTTCTTATGATATTGAACGTGCAACACAGCTGATGCTCAATGTGCATTATCAAGGGAAGGCGATTTGTGGTGTTTTTACTGCTGAAGTGGCAGAGACCAAAGTCGCACATGTGAATCAATACGCCAGGGAGAACGAGCATCCGTTGCTTTGTACGCTGGAAAAAGCCTGATTAAGGCAATTATTGGGAGGTGCCTATGCTCAATCAAGAACTTGAACTCAGTCTCAACATGGCTTTCGCCAGAGCGCGTGAGCACAGACACGAGTTTATGACCGTGGAGCACCTATTGCTGGCATTGCTAAGCAATCCAGCCGCGCGGGAAGCGCTGGAGGCGTGTTCAGTTGACTTGGTGGCATTGCGCCAGGAACTGGAAGCGTTTATCGAACAAACCACGCCAACATTACCGGTAAGCGAAGAAGAGCGCGACACTCAGCCGACGCTCAGTTTCCAACGCGTGTTACAACGCGCGGTCTTCCATGTCCAGTCATCAGGGCGCAATGAAGTTTCTGGTGCCAACGTGTTGGTTGCCATCTTCAGTGAACAAGAATCTCAGGCGGCCTACCTGCTGCGTAAGCATGATGTCAGCCGTCTGGATATAGTGAACTTTATTTCCCACGGCGCTCGCAAAGATGAGCCGGGTCAGGCACCGGGTGCAGAAAATCCGGTGAATGAGGAACAGGCAGGAGGGGAAGACCGTATGGAGAACTTCACCACCAATCTGAATCAACTGGCCCGCGTTGGCGGCATAGACCCGCTTATTGGCCGCGAAAAAGAGCTGGAACGCACTATTCAAGTATTGTGCCGTCGGCGTAAAAATAACCCGCTGCTGGTGGGTGAATCTGGTGTGGGCAAAACAGCTATCGCCGAGGGTCTGGCCTGGCGGATCGTGCAGGGTGATGTTCCTGACGTGATGTCAGAATGCACATTATATTCATTGGATATAGGTTCACTGCTGGCTGGCACCAAATACCGTGGCGATTTTGAAAAACGCTTCAAAGCACTGCTTAAACAGCTGGAAAACGACAAAGACAGCATTCTATTTATCGATGAGATCCATACGATTATCGGAGCAGGTGCTGCTTCGGGTGGGCAGGTAGATGCTGCTAACTTGATAAAACCACTGCTTTCTAGTGGCAAAATTCGGGTTATTGGCTCCACAACTTACCAGGAGTTCAGCAATATCTTTGAAAAAGATCGTGCGTTGGCGCGGCGTTTCCAGAAAATTGATATTACTGAACCAACGCCAGAAGAAACCGTCCAGATAATCAATGGCTTGAAACCTAAATATGAAGCCCATCATGACGTGCGTTATACCGCAAAAGCGATACGTGCGGCTGTGGAGTTGTCGGTTAAATATATTAATGACCGCCATCTGCCAGATAAAGCCATTGATGTAATTGATGAGGCTGGTGCTCGTAGCCGTTTGATGCCGATTAATAAACGTAAGAAAACCGTTAATGTGTCGGATATTGAATCTGTCGTTGCCCGCATTGCCCGCATTCCGGAAAAGACCGTTTCTGCCAGTGATCGTGATGTGCTGAAAAATCTGAGCGAACGCCTGAATATGCTGGTCTTCGGTCAGGATAAGGCCATTGACGCCTTGACTGAGGCAATCAAGATGAGCCGTGCCGGCTTGGGCCATGAGCACAAACCTGTGGGTTCATTCCTGTTCGCTGGCCCTACTGGGGTGGGTAAAACCGAAGTAACGGTGCAATTGGCCAAAGCGCTGGATATCGAATTGCTACGCTTTGATATGTCTGAATATATGGAGCGCCACACGGTCAGCCGCCTGATTGGTGCACCTCCGGGGTATGTCGGCTATGACCAAGGCGGTTTATTGACTGACGCGGTTATCAAACATCCTCATGCAGTTCTGCTGCTGGATGAAATTGAGAAAGCCCATCCGGATGTGTTTAATCTGTTATTACAGGTGATGGATAACGGGACTCTGACGGATAACAATGGACGTAAAGCTGATTTCCGTAATGTCATTCTGGTGATGACCACCAATGCTGGTGTTCGGGAAACGCAACGAACCTCAATTGGCTTTAAACAGCAGGATAACAGCACTGACGCGTTGGAAGAGATCAAAAAAGTGTTTACGCCGGAGTTCCGTAACCGGTTAGATAATATCATTTGGTTCAACCACTTATCACCTGCAGTTATTCAGCAAGTGGTCGATAAATTTATCGTTGAGTTGCAGGCGCAATTAGATGCCAAAGGTGTATCACTGGAAGTCAGTGAGGAAGCCCGTAATTGGTTATCTGATAAAGGCTATGATAAGGCGATGGGCGCACGGCCAATGACTCGGGTTATTCAGGAAAATCTGAAGAAACCTCTGGCAAATGAGCTGCTGTTTGGTTCTCTGGTTGATGGCGGCTCAGTTACTGTTGGGCTGGATAAAGAAAAACAGCAACTGGCTTATGAGTTTAAGAGTGCGCAAAAACGTAAAACTGAAGGTGCAGTACATTAAGTGAGCCAGTAACGAGTGTGGTGATAATTTCACTCTAAGAAAAATAAAGGGCGATAAGCTAATTTAGCTATCGCCCTTTTTGTTTTTACTTTGCGCATTTCACTTTTATTTGCGCGATGATTAATTTGTGCGACGACGAATATGCACTTAATCGACAAATAAAAGAAAACGCAAAACGCCCTATCCATAAATGGGAGGGCGCCGGAGGGGGACTACATCCTCAGAGCTCGCGAGTCATTGACTTGCGATAGGTTAGCCGATTAACGGCTACGGAAGACAATGCGGCCTTTGCTCAGGTCGTACGGGGTCAGCTCTACAGTGACTTTGTCACCCGTCAGGATGCGGATATAGTTTTTACGCATTTTACCGGAGATATGAGCGGTTACCACGTGCCCGTTTTCCAATTCAACGCGGAACATGGTGTTCGGCAGCGTATCCAGAACGGTGCCCTGCATTTCAATATTGTCTTCTTTGGCCATCGAATCCTCTAGGTGTAACTACCTTAGTTTTTAACCGGCAAGATAATGCCGAAAAACCCACATTATGTAAAGAAGTGTTGGCGGTCATCGCACCATTTCAGCAAAATTAGTCTGCCGGTAAGAGGGGGATAAAGCCTAATGTGGGGTTCTTTTCAACGGTTGAGCTACTGCATCGCGGATGAAAAATTCAACGATTGCGGTAGCCAGCATTCAGCCGGTAGTGGACTAAACTGGAGTTGACTCAACTGCTGTAAAAAAAAGTTGCGTGGGATCTCAATTGCACCCAGCGACGCAGTGTGAGCGTTGAGGACCTGACAGTCAATCAGTTCTCCACCATGAAGGGTAAAATGATGACAAAAAACCATTAATGCGCTTTTTGAAGCATTGTCTGCCCGGCTAAACATGGATTCCCCACAAAACAATTTCCCGACAGCAATTCCGTACACACCACCAACCAGCTCATTTTCCAACCAAACCTCTATTGAATGTGCATGACCCAAAGCATGCAGTTGGCAATAAGCTTGCTGTACCTCTTCGCCAATCCAGGTTCCTTCATCACGTTGTGAGGCACAAGCGCGGATGACATCCTCAAAAGCATGATTAAGGGTAAAACGGTAAGGGCAACGACGTAAAAAACGCCGCATACTCCGGCTGATATGTAAGTCTTCTGGGAATAATACAGCTCGCGGATCTGGAGACCACCATAAAATCATCTCTCCTGGGCTGAACCAAGGGAAAATCCCACGTTGGTAAGCAGCCATTAAACGAGAGGCAGATAAATCTCCCCCGAGTGCCAGCAAACCGTTTGGTTCGCGCAGAGCCAGCTCAGGTGAGGGGAATGCGAATGATTGAGATGAGAGCTGTGTGATACGCATAAATCCCCTTAGTGACGCTTACAGGCCATATCTTTCGTGTTTGAAGTTGCAGGCAGATTCGCTGCTCTCAGTAAGTCGGCCCATCCCTAAGCCTTGCCTCTGCACTTCTTAGTTTCTTAGTTTCTTAGTTTCTTAGTTTCTATTCTTTAATGAGGCATCGAAGTTGCAGCAAGTCGTATTCAACTCTGCTGCTGGTCGATGTGTCACAAAATGACTTACTGGTTGTGGGCATTACACCTGTATGTTCATCGAGCTTTATGCGCGAGTGGCCTACCAACAAAGCTAATTACCTTAAGTATAATCATCAAAAAGAAACAATACTGCTGTGTTTTCAGCCGCTTTACTTAAAGTTGGCTGCAAACTAATTAATCTCATGCTTGTGTCTAGCCGCCTTGATTGCTCATAGGCGGCTGGTATCAATGCCGCTGATGGAATTGGTAATAACGCCCTTTGTTCTGTAATAAACTTTGATGATTGCCTTGCTCGACTATTTTCCCGCCATCCATCACGCAGATTCTGTCCATGTATTCCAGCCCATACAGGCGATGAGTGACAAGAATCAGACTTTTTTGCTGACAATGCTGACGCAAGAGAGCCAGAATCTGCTGTTCGGTTTCTGCATCCAAGCCCTCGGTAGGCTCATCAAGCAACAAAAGCGGCGCTGGATGCAGCAAAGCACGAGCAATACCTAAACGCCGCTGTTCACCACCAGACAGTGGGCGTCCGCCATCTCCCATCCAAGCATTTAACCCTTCGCTGTTATCCAGCAAATTGGCTAAACCAACTTGTTCTAATGCGGTTTTAAGCTGTGTATCGGACGCACTTGGGCAGGCTAATAATAGATTTTCGCGCAATGTGCTGCTGAAAATATGCACACGCTGACTCACCACGGTCATCATTTGGCGCAATGTGGCTTCGTCATAGCTGGCTAATGCTTTGCCATTCAGTGTGATAGTGCCCTGATTGGCATCCCAGGCTCGGGTTAATAACTGTAATAGTGTGGATTTACCACAGCCGGTGCGCCCCAGTAGCGCAATATGCTCCCCTGCGGCCAGTGATAGCGATATGTCCTGTAAAACAGGTAAAGGCTGCTGTGGGTATGTAAAACTCAATGCTGTCACTTCTAGCGCTGCCTGTGGTGCTGGTGCTGGGCCGCTAACCGGGAATGTCACTTCTGGTTTTTGTTCCATTAATTGGCCAACACGGGTTGCAGATGCAATGACTTGCCCCAAATGTTGGAAAGCACCGGCCACCGGTAGCAGCGCTTCAAACGCCGCTAAAGAGGTGAACACAAACAGAGCCAACAAGGCACCCGGTTGGCTATTTCCACCAATCCCAGCAGCCGCTAACCAGAGAATTAACGTGACTGTCAGGCCCGAAGCTAGAATCATTAAAGCTTGTGCCAAACCCGCCAAAGACGCTTGCTGTTTTTGGCGACGCATCCAGCGCTGCTCAATGTCTTCCAGTGAAATTCGGAATCGATGTAGCGCACCAAATACCAACAGCTCGGCCTGCCCTTGTAACCAAGAAGTCAATTGAGAACGATACCGCCCACGTAAGTCGGTCAAATCATGGCCGATAGGCGCGCCTGCACGATAGAAAATCAGTGGAACTAACAATAACAATCCGAGCAGGATGGCACCCAGTGTTAGCGCTAAATTGATATCGAGATAACTTAAGCCAAATGTTACTGCGGCAATAATGACAATGGCCGCTACTAGCGGTGATATGACCCGTAGATAGAGATGGTCGAGTGTATCGACATCTGCAACCAGGCGGTTCAACAACTCACTTTGACGAAAGCGAGCAATGCCCGCAGGGGAAAGCGGTAGAATTTTTTGGAATGCAAATACCCGCAGATGTGCCAGCACACGGAATGTGGCGTCATGACTGACAACTCGCTCGGCATAGCGGCCTGCGGTTCGAGTAATTGCAGCACCTCGCACTCCCGCTGCCGGTAGCAGATAGTTAAAGGTATATAACCCGGCAGGGCCAGCAATTGCCGTCCCTGCAAGGAACCAACCTGATAATGTAAGTAAACCGATACTGGCGAGTAAAGTGACAATCGCCAATACCATACCCAGACAAATCAGAAACCAATGGCGGCGATACAGCGCCAGAAAGGGGAGAAGTACGCGCATGATTAAAGCTCCTCACTGCGATGGGACAGCAGATTGGCAAATGAGCCGGTCGATTGACTTAAGCTGGAATAATCGCCTTGTTGTATCAAAAGGCCATTATCCATTACCCATATTTGGTCATATCCCAGTGTGTCTTCCAATTGGTGGGTGACCAGCAGAGTGGTCTGCTGGCGGGACGCCTCTTCCAATGCTTTCATCACCAACTGCTCACTATGGGCATCAAGGCTGGCGGTGGGTTCATCCAGCAGCAATAAACGACATGGGTTTAGTAGTGCTCTGGCAACAGCAACGCGCTGGGCTTGGCCGACAGAAAGACGGGCAGAATGGTCTCCAACTTCAGTATCTAATCCTTGTGGGAGGTCATTGATAAATTCATTGATATAAGCGCGTTCAACCGCCAGTTGCAGCTGGTTATTATCAGCATCAGGTTGGCCCAGTATTATATTGGCTCTCAGCGTCTGTTTTGGAAGATGTGGATTTTGACCAACCCAACTTAGCTGATTACGCCAAACTTGTGGGTTCAGTTCGCGCAATTCTACGCCATTGACTTGTATTGAACCGCGATAGGGTAAAAAGCCCAATAGTAGATTAAGCAATGAGCTTTTACCGGCACCACTTAGGCCAACGATGGCAACTCGCTTACCCGCAGGTAGGGAGAATGTCAGTGGCCCGGCCAGGCGGGTGCCAGTTGGGGAGAGTATTTCTAATGCATTAGCATCAAGGGAGATGGCATCGGAGCCACTCAATACTTTATCGCCTTGACCAATATCCTCACTTTCACTGCTCAAAAAAGTCACTAACGATTCTGCGGCACCGACGGCCTGCGCTTTAGCATGGTAGAACGTACCTAAATCTCGCAGGGGTTGGAAAAACTCTGGCGCTAAAATTAGGACGAGAAAGCCAGCAAAAAGTGTTACGCCAATACCATAACTGCCAAAATTCAGCTCCCCCAAATAGGAGAAACCAAAATAAACCGCAACCACCGCGATAGAAATAGCGGCAAAAAACTCCAGTACTGCAGAGGAAAGGAATGCCATTCTCAGCACTTCCATGGTGCGGCGGCGGAAATCTTCTGAGGACTCACGGATTTGGTCGGTTTCTGCTTTGGAACGGTTAAATAACCGCAGAGTATCTAAACCGCGTAAGCGATCGAGGAAATTACCACTTAAACGGGCCAGTGCGACAAAGTTACGCCGGTTAGCATCAGCAGCACCCATTCCAACCAAGGCCATAAACAAGGGGATCAGGGGCGCTGTGACAAATAAGATTAAACCTGCTGCCCAGTTGATTGGAAAGACGGCGATGAGAATCAGCACTGGAATAAGGGCCGCTAAATACATCTGCGGGAGATAGCGAGAATAGTAATCCTGCATATCTTCAATTTGTTCCAGAATAATAGTTGCCCAACTTCCGGCGGGCTTACCTTTAACCCATGCGGGGCCAAGCTGTTCTAATCGATCCAGTACCATTTTGCGAATTTGTTGCCGCACTTTCATGCCGCAAATAAATCCAACGCGCTCTCGTAGCCAACTGATCACGGCACGTAAGGCAAAGGTTCCTGCCAGTAACCCAAAATCAGCGGTTAATGCCGCACGCGGTACTTTGTCAATAATCAAAGATTGCAGCAAGGTGGCCAATACCCATGCTTGAGCGATAATCAATAACCCACTGAAGAGGCCAAGTAACATAGACAGGCGGAGCCAACGTTGCGCGGGGGCGCTCTGTTTTTTCAGCCAACGAATTAACTCATACTGTCGTGTTTTATTCATCAGGCAATTTGTCTGCGCAGAGTACTGGGAAATAGCAAAAAGTGTTTGTTGCCATTGAAGGCTGCAAACCAGCGAGGGGCAATATTACCTCTTCATGCCATGAGGTGAAACCCTAATGCTTGTGATTATTACCGCATTAGTGAACATCAATAATTTGCTGTTTTTCATTGACATAACGATATGTAAAAAGAACAAAAACATAAATTAAAACGGGCAGCTACATATTTGTTAGCTGCCCGCATGCATTATACCTGCCCGAGTTCAAGGCATAGAGTTAATGTTAAAGAAGATTATTTATCGTTCGCTAACCCGTCTAGATAGCGCTCTGCATCCAGTGCAGCCATACAACCGGTACCCGCAGAAGTAATTGCCTGACGATAGATATGGTCCATAACATCGCCCGCCGCGAATACGCCAGGAATCGAAGTTTGCGTTGCATTACCCTGAATGCCTGACTGCACTTTGATGTAACCATTTTCCAGCGCCAACTGGTCGCCAAAGATAGCAGTGTTAGGACTATGGCCGATAGCAATGAAAACACCCGCGACGGCTAACTCTTCGGTTTCATCGCCTTTGGTTGATTTCAAGCGCACGCCTGTAACCCCCATCTCATCACCCAGGACTTCATCCAATGTACGGTCAGTGTGCAGCACGATATTGCCGTTTTTCACTTTTTCCATTAGACGGGTAATGAGGATTTTTTCTGAGCGGAAGCTATCACGACGGTGAATCAAATGAACTTCAGCGGCGATGTTTGCCAAATATAACGCTTCTTCAACCGCGGTATTACCGCCACCGACAACCGCCACTTTCTGGTTACGGTAGAAGAAACCGTCACAGGTTGCACAGGCAGAAACCCCTTTACCCTTGAACGCCTCTTCAGATTCCATGCCCAAATAGCGCGCAGATGCACCTGTCGCAATAATCAGTGCATCACAGGTATATTCTGCGCCATCACCAAACAGTCGGAATGGACGATTCTGCAAATCAACTTTGTTGATATGGTCAAACAGAATTTCGGTTTCGAATTTTTCTGCATGGGCATGCATGCGTTCCATCAGCGCCGGGCCAGTAAGACCTTCCGGGTCACCCGGCCAGTTTTCTACGTCAGTAGTGGTGGTCAATTGACCGCCTTTTTCCATGCCGGTAATCAATACAGGTTTCAGGTTGGCGCGTGCTGCATAAACTGCCGCGGTATAACCTGCTGGGCCAGAACCCAAAATAATTAATTTGCTATGTTTAACCGTGCTCATGAATACCTCTTTCCCACAATGGCGGACAATGTTAGCGATTGTAGGGAAAATCGAGCATTAAAAAAAGCAGGGAAAAATGTTGCTAGCGATTTGTTTGATAGGCAATACCTATTTAACGAACTAAATGTATTAAGAATCGGCAGTTAGCCAGTAAAAGAAATCGAACTGACTATAAATTAGACCAAAATTGATTTTTTACGTTATTAACAAAATATCGCCAAAAGTCTTTAACCCCATAATAAATGTGGCTTGCAAGCCAATAACATCAAAAAACACCGGCTATCTATCGATGTCGGGTTGCACCATTTTATAGCCAAAAAACGATGAAAAAATAGGTAAGAGAAGGGCGCAGAGATTTTAATTCTGGCACGTTCTACTGATTTAACTTCTTTTACTTTGACAATCGGCTGTGCATTTGCGAAAACATCATAGGAAGAAGAAATTATCTGCGCGTCATAATTTCAGATTTGGCATCAGTGATGCCAAGCGAAAACCCTGGAATGTTTTCGATTAATACTGGATGGCATGTGGAGTATGTTCTCGAACAATCGCAGGGGGGATGTTTTGCGGTTGTTCGTGATGCGCTATCTCTTCCTCAACGCTAATAATCATCGAGAACCTCGCATACAGTTGGACAGACAGGGTGTGAGATAACAACGTATTGATATATTTGCATAAAACAGGCTGCGGGTCGGTGTTTGTCGCAGGCTCTGAATCTATTGACGATTAGAGTGTGTCGCAGACTCAAGGAAATTAAGAGAGATTATAAGATGATAGATAATAAAAAACGCCCGGGGAAAGAACTTGATCGTATAGATCGTAACATCCTGAATGAATTACAAAAGGATGGGCGCATCTCTAACGTTGAGCTTTCAAAACGAGTAGGATTATCACCAACACCATGTCTGGAACGGGTTCGCCGTTTAGAGCGTCAGGGCTTCATTCATGGCTATACCGCACTGCTTAATCCACAGTATTTGGATGCATCACTGCTGGTTATCGTTGAGATTACTCTGAATCGTGGTGCTCCGGATGTGTTTGAGCAATTTAACGCCGCTGTGAAAAATCTTGAGGAAATTCAAGAGTGTCACTTGGTTTCCGGTGATTTCGACTATTTGTTGAAAACCCGTGTACCTGATATGTCCGCTTACCGTACTTTACTCGGTGAGACCTTGCTTCGCCTGCCGGGCGTGAATGACACCCGTACCTATGTGGTAATGGAAGAAGTGAAGCAGAGTAACCGACTCGTTATTAAAACGCGGTAAACAGGCAGGTGCAAAACCAGAATAATTTGGTTACACTCCTGTTTATCCATACAGTTTCAGCGCCGAGAGGGTTCTCGGCGTTGTTGCTCAGACTAATTAACAGGAACCTGGAGAGCCTTTCTTGAGCCAGGAATATACAGAAGATAAAGAAGTTACTCTGAAAAAACTCAGCAGTGGGCGTCGTGTGCTTGAGGCGGTTTTGATTGTGGTAACAATTTTGGCAGCGTTCCTGATGGCCGCGCTGCTCAGTTTCAATCCTTCGGACCCGAGTTGGTCCCAGACCTCATGGCATGAGCCAATCCATAACCTTGGAGGGAGCGTTGGTGCCTGGATGGCCGATACGCTGTTCTTCACTTTTGGCGTTCTGGCCTATGCTATTCCTGCCATTATGGTGATGTTGTGCTGGGCTGCTTTCCGCCAGCGCGATGCCAGCGAATATGTTGATTACTTTGCACTTTCACTGCGACTGATTGGCACATTAGCGCTGATTTTAACGTCATGTGGGCTGGCTGCATTGAATATTGATGATCTCTATTACTTTGCCTCCGGCGGGGTGATTGGCAGCTTATTCAGTAATGCAATGTTGCCATGGTTCAATGGTGTTGGTGCCACCTTAACGTTGCTTTGTATCTGGGCTGTCGGCTTAACACTCTTTACTGGTTGGTCTTGGTTGGTTATTGCTGAGAAAATTGGTGGGGTCGTCTTAGGTTCGTTGACATTTATGACCAATCGCTCACGTCGTGAAAAACGATATGACGATGAAGATGATGAGTATCAGGTTGATGATGCAAACACAGTTGAGCAAGAGATACCTAATAACAGTGCTGCTGTAGGTACGTTGGCGGCAACATCATTGGCGGCAAACTCTGCCCAAGCTGATGAGGATGATGTCTTGTTCTCCGCGCCGTCAGTAACGGAATCGTCGGCTAATCCCTTACTTGATAATGTTCCCCAGGTTGATGGCGATTTAGCTAAAGCTGAAACCAACTATGAGCCATTATTTAGCACATTACGTGCTACAGATAATGATGATTTGCCCTCATTATCGACAACTGCCACAGAAAATTCTGTTCAACCGGATAGCAAGCCTAGCCATTATATCGCGCCAGCAACTGAAAATTTGGCGACGATACCGCCACTCTATTCGTTTGAATTACCATCAGATGTGGCCTCTGCGACACCCGCACCAGTCACATTACCAGCAGAAAAACCTGAACCACAATTGGGTTCATGGGATAAACCTGTCAGTCATTCGCCATTCGATTTTTCAGCGGCACAGCGTCATAGTGATCAGGTAGAAAACACGCCTTATATGAATCCGGGGCTGGGTACGAGTGCGGATGCTTTGGCCTCGATGGGTTCTGCGAACCGTCCTGTATCTACTGCTGAAATTGTAGCGGCCAGTGCAGCTTCGGCTACTTTTATGCCCGCATTTACGGCAACCAGTGACAGCAGTTCTCAAATTAAGCAAGGCCTTGGCCCTGAGTTACCACGGCCTAACCCTGTGCGTATTCCAACGCGACGTGAGCTGGCATCTTATGGGATTAAGTTACCTTCCCAACGAATGGCAGAGCAGGAGCAACGTGAGCAACGCGAAGAAGAGGGCGAAAATCCTCCCATTGTGGCAAATCAGCTTGATGCAAATATTGCGTCTGAAGATGATGCTGCATTGCAGCAGGCAATCTTGCGTAAAGCTTTTGCTGCCCAACAGTCAGAGCGTTACGGGCAACCATCGGAAGCGAATTTTTCCGTGCCGGAGCCTGAAGATGAGCAAGCTTTGCAAGAGTCGATACTGCGCCAAGCTTTTGCCGAGCAACAGCAGCATCGTTATGCTGCAACCGACAGTGGCCATTACAGCAATCGTGAAAATTCTGTTGTTGAGCATCAGGTTATTGAACATACACCGGTCGAAGAAATACGGCCTGTAGCAACAGGAAATGCTTTTACCTTCTCGCCAATCGCCGACCTTGTGGATGATAGCCCGCGCGAGCCGCTGTTCACGCTTTCACCCTATGTTGAAGAGCCAGTACAGCCCGCAGTGGTGCAAAGCACTCCGGCACCTGATTACCCTGAACAGGTACCGGCCTATAAGCCACTGGTAACACCTCAACCTTATGCAGGGCAAGCTGCACCAGCCCAATCAACAGCACCAGCTCAGCCAGCAGCACCGGTTCAGCCAGTTTCACCCATTCAACCTGTGCCGGCAATGGACAGCCTGATTCACCCATTCCTGATGCGCAATGACCAGCCGTTGGTCAAGCCGACCACGCCATTGCCTACGCTTGATCTTCTTTCCTCTCCGCCAGAAGAAGAAGAGCCGGTCGATATGTTTGCTTTGGAGCAGACAGCCCGTTTGGTTGAGGCACGGTTAGGGGATTATCGGGTAAAAGCCGAAGTGGTTGGTATCTCTCCGGGGCCGGTGATTACGCGCTTTGAGCTGGATTTAGCTCCAGGTGTTAAAGCTTCACGCATTTCCAATCTTTCTCGTGATTTGGCGCGTTCACTCTCTGCCATCGCGGTACGCGTGGTTGAAGTCATTCCCGGCAAACCTTATGTCGGGCTTGAACTCCCCAATAAACGCCGTCAGACCGTGTATCTGCGCGAAGTGCTGGATTGCGCAAAATTCCGCGATAACCCTTCACCTTTAGCTATCGTGTTGGGTAAAGATATTGCCGGGCAGCCAGTCGTCGCCGATCTTGCTAAAATGCCTCACTTGTTGGTGGCGGGTACGACAGGTTCTGGTAAATCGGTTGGGGTGAACGCGATGATCCTCAGTATCTTGTATAAAGCCACTCCGGATGATGTGCGCTTTATCATGATTGACCCGAAAATGCTGGAGTTGTCGGTGTATGAGGGAATACCTCATCTGCTAACCGAAGTTGTTACTGACATGAAAGATGCTGCGAATGCATTGCGCTGGTGTGTCGGTGAAATGGAACGGCGCTATAAGCTAATGTCAGCATTGGGTGTCCGTAACCTTGCAGGCTATAACGAGCGAGTTGCTCAAGCTGAAGCTATGGGGCGGCCAATTCCCGATCCATTCTGGAAACCTTCCGATAGCATGGACATCTCACCGCCAATGTTGGTGAAACTGCCTTATATCGTTGTTATGGTAGATGAATTTGCTGACCTGATGATGACGGTGGGCAAAAAAGTTGAAGAGCTGATTGCCCGTTTGGCGCAAAAAGCCCGTGCTGCGGGGATTCATTTGGTTCTGGCAACTCAGCGCCCATCAGTGGATGTGATCACTGGTTTGATTAAAGCTAATATTCCAACCCGAATCGCATTTACGGTTTCCAGTAAAATTGACTCACGTACAATCCTTGATCAAGGTGGCGCTGAATCCCTACTGGGTATGGGGGATATGCTGTATATGGCACCTAACTCTTCGATTCCAGTCCGTGTTCATGGGGCCTTTGTCCGTGATCAGGAAGTACACGCAGTGGTTAATGATTGGAAAGCCCGTGGTCGTCCTCAATATATTGAGAGCATCCTTAGTGGGAGTGACGAGGGTGAAGGCGGTGGTCTTGGTTTGGATAGTGACGAAGAGTTGGATCCGCTGTTTGATCAGGCGGTAAACTTTGTACTGGAGAAACGGCGCGCCTCTATCTCTGGTGTTCAGCGCCAGTTCCGAATTGGATATAACCGTGCTGCGCGAATTATTGAGCAGATGGAAGCCCAACAAATTGTGAGTACGCCGGGCCATAATGGCAACCGGGAAGTGTTAGCCCCGCCTCCCCATGAGTAATATCTTGTGTTGAGGTAGTGAACATATTAGGGCCGCTTTGCGGCCCTAATGCAAATAAGCGTAAATTCCGTATTTCTCAGGCTAATATGCTAACGCAAAGGGAATGCTTCAGCTAAAGTGCATGGGCTTGTAGAAAACAGGGATGTAGAAAACAGGGATGTAGAAAATAAGTTTGTAATATGTATTCAGCCAGCCGCTAATAGACTTAAACGGCGCATAGAGTGACAATATAGTTCACTCACTGAATCCGCCTTTGTGGCAGCCCTCTTAGGGGGCAATGAATCTTATAAGGTATTTAGAATAATGAAAAAACTGCTTGTTGCTTGCTGCCTGTTATCGAGTTTTATTTCGGGCTCAGTTCTGGCCGATGCTAGTACAGATTTGCAAGGTCGTCTGAGCAAGGTCAACAGTTTCCATGCTAACTTCTCGCAAAAAGTCACCAGTGCAGATGGTGCGGCAGTACAAGAAGGTGAGGGTGAGTTATGGGTAAAACGGCCCAACCTATTTAACTGGCACATGACCTCCCCAGACGAGAGTGTGCTGATTTCTGATGGTGAGACACTGTGGTTTTACAACCCATTTGTTGAACAAGCCACGGCTACCTGGCTGAAAAATGCAACAGGTAATACGCCTTTTATGCTTATCACTCGTAATAATCCAGATGACTGGAAACAGTATAATGTGAAGCAGAAAGGTGACGATTTTGAACTAACACCTAAGAGTGCGAGTGGCAATCTGAAGCAATTTGTTATCACGGTGACGCCAACAGGCACCATCAAAAGCTTTACTGCGGTTGAGCAAGATGGGCAGCGCAGTGCGTATATGCTGAAAGGCCAACAAAATAGTTCAGCAGACGCCAGCAAGTTTAAATTTACCCTACCAAAAGGTGTGACGTTGGACGACCAGCGCCAGTGAGGTTTGCGTGAGTAATATGTCCCTCGATTTTTCCCAAAATGAGTTTCAGCCATTGGCCGCGCGTATGCGGCCTTTGACGTTGGATCAATATATTGGTCAGCAACATTTGCTGGCACCGGGTAAACCGTTACCGCGGGCAATCGTTGCAGGGCAATTACACTCCATGATCCTCTGGGGGCCACCGGGAACCGGTAAAACCACATTGGCAGAAATTATTGGCCGTTACGGCCAGGCTGATGTCGAGCGCATTTCTGCGGTGACCTCTGGTATTAAAGAAATTCGTGAAGCGATTGAGCGCGCGCGGCAGAACCGCGATGCTGGTCGGCGAACTATTTTATTTGTTGACGAAGTGCATCGTTTTAATAAAAGCCAGCAAGATGCATTTTTACCTCACATTGAGGATGGCACTATTACTTTTATTGGTGCCACGACAGAAAACCCATCGTTTGAACTGAATTCGGCTTTGCTCTCCAGAGCGCGCGTATATTTGCTTAAGGCATTAACTGCTGCGGATATCGAAAAGGTTATCGACCAAGCGATGTCGGACAGCAGCCGAGGTTATGGTGGTCAGAATATAAAACTGCCTGATGAAACCCGCCGCATGATGTCGGAATTGGTGGGCGGTGATGCTCGTCGAGCGTTAAATAGTCTGGAAATGATGGCAGATATGGCAGAAACAGATGCCAATGGGGTGCGTGTGTTAACCCCTGATTTGCTAAAAGAAGTCTCTGGTGAGCGAAGTGCCCGCTTTGATAACAAAGGCGATCGTTATTACGATCTTATTTCAGCGGTACATAAATCTATCCGTGGTTCAGCGCCTGACGCGGCCTTATATTGGTATGCGCGTATTATTACGGCGGGCGGAGATCCGCTCTACGTCGCCCGGCGTTTACTGGCGATTGCCTCGGAAGATGTCGGGAATGCTGATCCGCGCGCAATGCAAGTGGCTATCTCTGCCTGGGACTGTTTTACTCGTGTTGGCCCGGCAGAAGGCGAGCGGGCGATTGCTCAGGCGATTGTTTATCTGGCCTGTGCACCAAAAAGTAATGCTGTTTATACCGCGTTTAAAGCAGCAATGCAGGATGCGCGTGAGAAACCTGACTTTGATGTACCAGAACATTTGCGAAACGCCCCGACCAAATTAATGAAAGAAATGGGGTTGGGTGCTGAGTATCGCTATGCTCATGATGAACAGCATGCTTATGCTGCAGGTGAGAATTATTTCCCACCTGAAATGGCCTCCACGCGCTACTATTTGCCGTCATCCCGAGGTCTGGAAGGCAAAATTGGTGAAAAGCTGGCATGGTTGGCTGAGCGGGATCAAAATAGCCCGATAAAACGCTACCGCTAGCCTTGCTGTTGCGGTAAGGTTAGCGCTATATACCCGATAGATTTCAAGGTACAGGAAGACCGCAAAGGAGATAATCCATAAGTCAGTGGCTTGGATTATTGAGTGCGGCCAATACAGCTGTAATTTGAAAAATGAAGCGGATAATTACTGGCTAAGCGGTGAGTTACCCTGCTGACGTTGGTAATATTTCTTTTAATAATCTTTTATTTTTAACTACAAGCACAGGACTAGCATGCTCGATCCCAATATGCTGCGCAATGAGCTAGACGCAGTTGCCGAAAAACTGGCTCGCAGAGGTTTTAAACTTGATGTAGATACGTTGCGCGCACAAGAAGCACGCCGCAAGGTTTTACAGGCTGAAACAGAAAATCTGCAAGCAGAACGTAACTCTCGATCGAAGCTGATTGGTGCGGCTAAAGCGCGTGGTGAAGATATCGAGCCATTACGTCTTGAAGTTAATGCACTGGGTGACAAGCTCGATGTAGCTAAGGCCGAGTTGGATCAGTTGCAAAACGAAATCCGCGATTTAGCATTGTCAATTCCTAACCTGCCGGATGATTCTGTTCCGGAAGGTAAAGACGAAAACGATAATGTTGAGATTAGCCGTTGGGGTGAACCCCGCCAGTATGATTTTGAAATCAAAGATCACGTTTCACTGGGCGAAATGGCCGGTGGTCTGGATTTCGCTGCTGCGGTCAAGCTGACAGGCGCACGTTTTGTGGTGATGAAAGGGCAAATTGCCCGCATGCACCGTGCACTGGCACAATTCATGTTGGATTTGCACACCGAAAAACATGGTTATCTTGAAACTTACGTTCCTTATTTGGTCAACCACGCGACTTTATACGGTACTGCGCAGTTGCCTAAGTTTGGTGGTGATTTGTTCCACACCAAGCCCCTGGAAGAAGAATCAGACAGCAGCAACTATGCGCTTATCCCTACTGCTGAAGTACCGGTTACCAATCTGGTGCGTGATGAGATCCTCGAAGAAGATTCTCTGCCATTGAAAATGACCGCCCATACACCTTGCTTCCGTGCTGAAGCGGGGACTTATGGCCGTGACACCCGTGGTTTGATCCGTATGCATCAATTCGACAAAGTCGAGATGGTGCAGATAACCCGCCCGGAAGATTCAATGGCGGCACTGGAAGAGCTGACTGGTCATGCAGAGAAAGTTCTGCAATTACTGGGGCTGCCATACCGTAAAGTGCTGTTATGTACCGGTGATATGGGCTTTGGCTCCAGCAAGACTTACGATTTGGAAGTCTGGCTGCCAGCGCAGGATACTTACCGCGAAATCTCCTCATGTTCTAATATGTGGGATTTCCAGGCACGCCGGATGCAAGCTCGTTGCCGTAGCAAAGTAGACAGAAAAACCCGTTTAGTTCATACCCTGAATGGATCTGGTCTGGCTGTTGGCCGTACGTTGGTTGCGGTGATGGAAAACTACCAGCAAGCTGATGGTCGTATCCAGGTACCAGAAGTATTACGCCCATATATGGGTGGGTTAGAGTTTATTGGTTAATAAAAACAGGTAAATTATCTGCCTATTTTTGTTCTCAAGCTAAAAGCGCCTACGGGCGCTTTTTCTTTTGCTAATACAGGCTGGAAAGTTGATTTCAAGGGGGCTGATACCTGTGAATCAACATAACGTGCTACTGCTGTTAGGAGGGAATTGACTTTTTTATCGCCAGTGGCATGATGCGCTCACTTTCATTGTCCCGATGGCTTCTGTCATATTATGTCCGCATATTCTCGCCCGGTGCTGCTGTTGCTCTGTGGGCTTTTGCTGTTTACGATTTCTATCGCGGTTTTAAATACATTAGTGCCCTTATGGTTATCTCATCAACAATTGCCTGTCTGGCAAGTTGGGATGGTTAGCTCGTCATATTTTACCGGGAACCTGGTGGGGACATTAATTGCTGGGCGGTTTATCCAACGGCTTGGGTTTAATCGTAGTTACCATTTTTCCTGTGTTTTATTCGCGCTGGCAACCTGCGGATTGATGCTGTCGGTCGATTTTTGGAGTTGGCTGGGGTGGCGTTTTTTTGCCGGTGTCGCCTGTGCACTGATTTGGGTGATTGTCGAGAGCGCATTGCTGCGTAGTGGCACATTAACCAACCGTGGGCAACTGTTGGCCGCGTACATGATGGTTTACTATTTGGGCACTGTTACCGGGCAACTCTTGTTGGGGGTGGTTTCCACCCAATTAATGAATGTTATTCCTTGGGTCAGTGCATTGGTTATTACAGCAATGCTGCCACTGTTATTTGCTCATTTTTCACATCAAGAGGGAAGCGAGTCATCGTCGATAGCCGTTTGGCCGATGCTCAAGCGCCGTAGCGCACGGCTAGGTATTCACGGCTGTATTATCTCTGGTGTGTTATTAGGTTCGCTATATGGGCTGCTGCCATTGTATTTGTCCCATCAAGGAATGAGTGATGCCAGTGTCGGATGGTGGATGGCATTACTGGTCAGTTCCGGAATTATTGGCCAGTGGCCAATAGGCAAAATGGCTGATCGCTATGGTCGTTTGCTAGTGCTGCGGATTCAGGTGTTTGTTGTTATTCTCGGCAGTGTGGCTATTTTGGGTAACTATGCGCTGGCTCCCGCATTATTTATTCTCGGATGTGCCGGTTTTACTCTCTATCCGGTCGCCATGGCATGGGCATGTGAAAAAGTCAGTGCTGATGAGTTGGTCGCGATGAATCAAGCTTTATTGATGAGTTATACCATTGGCAGTTTGACCGGGCCGACCATGACTTCACTGCTGATGCAAAGGTACTCAGATAACCTATTGTTTATCATGATTGCCGGTGTGGCTTTGGTATATTTAATGATGTTACTGCGTAAACCAGATCAACAACACACCCCTTACGCCGCAGTATAGTGTGCTAAAAAAACCGCCTGTGGGAACCCACTCAGGCGGTCTTGTTTAACTTTCATAGAACCATAAGTTGTCTTTATGGCGCAGTGTGATTGCCTGTTAATTGATGGCCGATAATCAGTAGATTACTTTGTGGCCATAACTTTCCAGAATACCTTTGACACGGTCCATAATCTCCGTGGTAGGTGGTTTTACCCCATCCAGTTTGTATTCTTCGCCCATCGCCACCCATTTGTGCTTACCAAGCTCATGGTAAGGCAGCAATTCGATTTTCTCGACATTAGTCATGTTTTGGGTAAATTCACCCAACATATGGGCTGATTTATCATCATCCGACCAACCCGGTACGACGACATAGCGGATCCAGGTTTTCTGGTTACGTTTTGCCAGATAGCGGGCAAATTCCAGAGTTCGGTGATTAGATACTCCCACCAGATTCTGGTGCACGCTGTCATCCATTTGCTTTAAATCCAGCATGACGAGATCAGTGGCATCCAATAATTCATCAATGACCGGATCATAACGGCGCACAAAGCCATTGGTATCCAGACAAGTGTGAATGCCTTCTTTATGACAGGCGCGGAACCAATCGCGTACAAACTCGGCCTGCAAGATAGCTTCACCACCTGAGGCAGTTACACCACCGCCAGAGGCATTCATAAAGTGACGATAAGTAACGGCTTCTTTGACTAATTCTTCAACGGTAACTTCTTTACCGCCGTGGGTGTCCCAGGTATCACGGTTATGGCAATACAGGCAACGCATCAAGCAGCCCTGGAAGAATACGATAAATCGGATGCCAGGGCCGTCAACGGTGCCACAGGATTCGAATGAGTGAATACGACCAAGTACTGACATAGCAGGATTTCTCCAACGCTGGATGAATAAAGGCCCCACTAAAGTGGAGCCTTTAAGTTTATGCCATTTTACTGCGGCAGGGAATTATATCGACTGTGTAAAGGTACGAGTAATTACATCCTGCTGTTGTTCTTTAGTCAGCGAGTTGAAACGAACTGCGTAACCAGATACACGGATAGTCAATTGCGGATATTTTTCCGGGTTTTCCATCGCGTCTAACAGCATTTCACGGTTCATTACGTTCACGTTCAGATGTTGACCACCTTCGATGGACGCTTCGTGATGGAAGTAACCATCCATCAGGCCTGCCAGGTTAGCTTTACGAACTTCGTCGTCTTTACCCAGTGCGTTTGGCACGATAGAGAAGGTATAAGAAATACCATCTTTCGCATAAGCAAACGGCAGTTTAGCAACGGAGGTCAGAGAGGCAACTGCACCTTTCTGATCACGGCCGTGCATTGGGTTAGCACCTGGGCCGAATGGTGCGCCAGCACGACGACCATCTGGGGTGTTACCGGTTTTCTTACCATAAACCACGTTAGAGGTAATGGTCAGTACGGATTGAGTTGGTACCGCATTGCGATAGGTACGCAGCTTCTGAATTTTCTTCATAAAGCGCTCAACCAAGTCACAGGCGATATCATCAACGCGTGAATCGTTGTTACCGAACTGTGGATATTCACCTTCAATGTTGAAGTCAACAGCCAGGCCATCTTCGTCACGAATGGTGCTTACTTTCGCGTACTTGATAGCAGACAGGGAGTCAGCAGCAACAGACAGACCCGCGATACCACAAGCCATGGTGCGATACACATCACGGTCATGCAGAGCCATCAGCGCAGCTTCGTAGCTGTACTTGTCATGCATGTAGTGGATGATGTTCAGCGAGGTCACATATTGCTTAGCCAGCCAATCCATAAAGTGGTCCATGCGTTCCATGACTTTGTCATAGTCCAGCACTTCGTCCATCATTGGGGCTTCTTTCGGGCCTACCTGAATTTTCAGTTTTTCATCAACGCCGCCGTTGATTGCATACAACATGGTTTTCGCCAGGTTGGCACGGGCACCGAAGAACTGCATTTGTTTACCGACGATCATCGGGCTAACACAACATGCGATGGCATAGTCATCGTTGTTGAAGTCAGGGCGCATCAAATCATCGTTTTCATACTGTACAGATGAGGTGTCGATAGACACTTTAGCTGCATATTTCTTGAAGTTCAGTGGCAGTTTTTCAGACCACAGAATAGTCATGTTCGGCTCTGGAGATGGCCCCATGGTGTACAGCGTGTTCAGGAAGCGGAAACTGGTTTTAGTTACCAGAGTACGGCCGTCAACACCCATACCAGCCAGAGACTCAGTTGCCCAGATTGGGTCACCAGAGAACAGCTCATCGTATTCAGGGGTACGCAGGAAGCGAACCATACGCAGTTTCATAACCAAATGGTCAATCAGCTCTTGCGCTTCGATTTCAGTCAGTTTGCCTGCTTTCATGTCGCGTTCAATGTACACGTCCAAGAAGGTAGACACGCGACCGAAGGACATTGCAGCACCGTTCTGAGATTTAACTGCGGCCAGGTAGCCGAAGTAAGTCCACTGTACTGCTTCACGGGCATTGGTTGCCGGGCCAGAAATATCGCAGCCGTATTTAGCTGCCATTTCTTTGATTTGAGCCAGAGCACGATGCTGTTCAGCAATTTCTTCGCGCAGCTGGATAGTCATTTCCAGGTCTTTACCGTTTTCGAGATCATCCTGCAAAGAATTGAACTGAGCCAGTTTATCTTTCATCAGGAAGTCGATACCGTAAACGGCAACACGACGATAGTCACCGATGATACGGCCACGGCCATAAGCATCTGGCAAACCGGTCAGGATACCTGACTTACGGCAGTTCAGAATGTCTTTGGTGTAAACATCGAATACGCCCTGGTTATGGGTTTTACGGTATTCGGTGAAGACTTTTTTCAGTTGCGGATCCAGCTCGCGACCGTAAACTTTGCAAGAGTTTTCAACCATTTTGATGCCGCCGAATGGAATCAGGGCGCGTTTCAATGGTTTTTCAGTTTGCAAGCCAACGATGGCTTCCAGATCTTTATTGATATAGCCAGCATCATGAGAAGTGATGGTTGCCGCTACGTCGGTATCGAAATCAACTGGCGCATGGGTGCGGTTTTCCAGTTTGATACCTTCCATAACTTGCGCCCACAACTTGTCGGTTGCTTCGGTAGAGCCGGCAAGGAAGGACTCATCGCCTTCATAAGGCGTGTAGTTTTTCTGGATGAAGTCACGAACGTTTACTTCGTTCTGCCAATCACCTTGGGTAAAACCTTGCCATGCTTTGGCCAATTTTTCATTAAGTTCGGTCATAATGCATCTACCTTTTAATGTTAATTTCTTCGAAAACCGTGTGCGGCCACACTTAGTGCTGCTGGTCACCGCGCAGATAAATTACCCAGTAAGTCAAACCTACCAATAATCCGCCACCAATGATGTTGCCGATAGTGACTGGGATCAGGTTATCAATAATAAAGTTACTTACGGTTAATTGAGCAAATTGCTCAGGTGCTGCACCTATGGATTGCCAAAACTCAGGGGAGGCGAAGTTTTTAATCACAATACCCATAGGGATCATAAACATATTGGCGATGCTATGTTCAAACCCGCTGGCAACAAACATTCCCACCGGTAAAATCATCGCGAACATTTTGTCCATTATGGTACGGCCGGAGTAACTCATCCAAACCGCCAGGCAGACCATCAGGTTAGCCAAAATACCTAAACACACTGCTTCAATAAAAGTATGGTGCAATTTATGGCTGGCGGTTTGTAAAACATTCAAACCCCATTGACCATTTGCCACGGTATATTGACCCGCAAACCAAATAAGGCACACAAAAAATAGCGCGCCAACCAGGTTTCCAATATAGACATTAACCCAGTTGCATCCCAGTTGGCGCCAAGTAATACGGCCACTGGCTTTGGCAACAGTTGTGAGTACGGTAGAAGTGAACAGGTCACCGCCACATACCACTACTAACATTAGCCCCAGGGAGAAACAAATACCACCTACCAATTTGGCAAAGCCGAAAGGCACGCCAGCAGTACCGGTAGTAGCAGTAATATAAAAAACAAACGCAATTGAAATAAACACACCAGCAGTAATCGCTAAATAAAAAGTTTTTAGCGGATGCTTGGTGGCTTTATAGACACCGGCATCTTCGGCTACTTTAGCCATTGCCGCAGGTAATAATGCATCGAAGGGGTTGTCAGCTTTCACACTAACTCTCTCTTAAGGGTTAATAAAGCACAGCGAGATACTAGCAAAGCAGTATAGCGTGAAAATTGACATGGATCATATTACGGGAGTTTAGTTTGCTTCAAAGCACTACAAAATGTGTGCCTAATGAGGTTAATTATTTGATTTTTAAAATAAAAAAATATTTTAAGATTTATAAAAAATTTTGATTTCGCTATTTTGAGACCGCTGAGAAGGTTAACCAAAAGGGGCATTTGTAGCTATTTATATTATCCATCGTTATTAAAAATTAACTGTTCATTTACCTCTTGGCATAAATTATCTAATTGGCAAATAACCTTTGTTTAAAGAAGCCGTCTTTAATCCGTAATGGCGTCAGAAAATAACGTTTTTTTATGACAAAAACAATTGTTGGCGTGGGTGCTGGGTGTTTATTTTTATTAGGAAGAAGTGCAGCAAATAACATGGCGAGAAGCATCGAAAAGTTAAGGCTAAAAAGTAAAAAGCGACTTTTGCCGCTTTTTACTGACTGATGGCAGCCCCCACAAATAACCGAGTTATAAGCAGGGGGAGAGCAACTTATTCGCCTTGCGCCCAATAACGGCGTTTGGCCGCCTGCAATTTGGCATAAGCCCCCAACAGCGCTTGATGTGCTGGTAGAGCCTTTAGAGAGTCATCAACACTGAACAGGCCATTGAAGCGCGCCTCACCACTGATAGCAGCAGAAGCTTCATCAACCGCATCCTGACCATACATTTTGACAAAAGCAGAATAATATTGGGCAGGTGAGCGCTCAGGCTCTTGGGTCAACAGCAGCAGGGTTTGCAGGCAGCGGTAATAATTTGCCTGTTTCGCCGTAAAGACTGACGAGTTGAAATCTTGTGTCCATTCAACCCACAACAGAGCTTGCTCCAGGTCACCACCGGCGAGCGCCAGCATGGATTTCAGCTCACCCACTCGCAGGGTATACCAGCCGTTGTCCTTGCCAGAGGCGATACCCAGCAACTCGCGCACGCGCGCGAAATCATCCAGGCCTTCATCATCCAAGGTTTGGATAAGTTCCAAATACTGCTCTGGTTGCCAATCGCTGTCAGGTAGCGCCAGCAAGGTATCACGCAGATGTACACCCATGGTGTTGTTTGCCATTAACAGGTCTTCGGCAGGATAGATATCTGACATCCCCGGCACCAGAATTCGGCAAGCATAAACCCCTAAATGTTCATAATCGGCGATATATACTTCGGCATCTTGTTGCTTGAAAATAGCCATCAAGGTTGCAAATTCTTCTTCTGTCGTGCCTTTAAAGCTCCAGTCGACAAACGGATAGTCGGCATCTTCTTTAAACATATCCCAGCTGATAAGACCGCTTGAATCGATAAAGTGTGTTTCCAGATTAGTATGTTCAGCCACTTCTTCGTCATCAAAGGTAGGGGCGGTAAAGACATCCAGATCTTTCAGGCTACGGCCTTGTAATAACTCGGTCACCGTACGTTCAAGGGCAACACCAAAGTCAGGGTGCGCACCAAACGAGGCAAAACAAGTGCCATTGGATGGGTTAAACAGCACCACACAAATAACCGGGTAAGCGCCACCTAAAGAAGCATCATAAGACAGTATTGGGAAACCTTCTTCTTCCAGTTTAGCAATCGCTTCCACCACGCCCGGATAACGATTTAGCACTTCGGTTGGGATTTCCGGCAAGCTGATCGATTCCGCAATAATGCGATTTTTTACTGAGCGTTCAAAGACTTCAGACAACGCCTGCACGCGAGCTTCGTTGGCGGTATTCCCGGCAGACATACCGTTTGAAACATACAGATTGCCGATAATATTCATAGGAATATAGACGGTTTCTAAATCTGACTGGCGGGTAAAGGGCAGCGAACAGATGCCGCGGCTGGCATTGCCAGACTGTAAATCCACCAGATCACTGGCAACCAATTCCTGTTCTGGATCGTAAAATGCCAGCAAACGCTCATCCAGAATGCCTTCCGGCAGCAAATCATCCTCAGGGATAGGGAACCACTTTTCGTTCGGATAATGAACGAAATCACCTTCCGCAATGGCCTTGCCCAGATAGAAATCAGCAAAGAAATAGTTAGTTGATAAGCGCTCGAAATATTCACCCAAGGCCGAAGCCAGTGCCGCTTTTTTGCTGGCACCTTTGCCGTTGGTAAAGCACAGCGGGCAGTCTCGGTCGCGGATATGTACCGACCAAACGTGAGGAACCGGATTCAGCCAAGAGGCTTCTTCAATATTAAAACCGAGGTCACTCAGTTTTTGCTGAAAGCTGGAAATAGAGTCTTCCAGCGCGGCGTCTTTGCCGGGAATAAAAGTTTGGGTCATTGTCTTCACTTTTTGGCGGTACTAAAAACGCGCAATCATACGGGGTTTTGGTTAATAGCTCCATGAATTCCTAAAGCGCAGTAAATGTCACAGTTTTGGTGTGGATATTCCGGATAATTCACTAGCTTATAAATAATGGAGTCATTATATGAAGTCTATAAAGCTAACTGTCTTAGCCGGAATCTTAGCAGGGATCAGCGGTTCGGCCTTTGCACTGCCCAATATAACCTTGTTGGCAACCGGGGGGACTATTGCCGGTGGCGGTGATTCAGCCACCAAATCTAACTATACTGCCGGCAAGCTCGGGGTCGATGCCTTGGTTAATGCGGTGCCGGAAATGAAAAAACTCGCCAATATTCAAGGTGAGCAAGTCGTCAATATCGGCTCTCAGGATATGAATGATGAAGTTTGGCTTAAATTGGCGAATAAAATCAATGCTGATTGTGCCAAAACCGACGGATTCGTCATTACACATGGCACTGATACATTAGAAGAAACTGCCTATTTTCTCGATTTAACCGTCAATTGCGATAAGCCGGTGGTGATGGTTGGGGCGATGCGCCCGGCAACGGCCTTAGGCGCGGATGGCCCGCTGAATCTTTACAATGCGGTGGTGGTCGCCAGTGATGCTAACTCGGCCAAACGCGGTGTGCTGGTTGCCATGAATGACCAAGTGCTGGCGGGGCGCGATGTCATGAAAACCAATACCACCTCGGTGCAAACCTTCCAATCACCCAATACTGGCCCGCTGGGGTACATTTATGACGGTAAGGTCAATTATCTGCACCAACCCGCGCCAAGACAGCCTGCTTTTGATATCAGCAAGCTGAATACATTACCGAAAGTTGGCATTATTTATAACTACGCCAATGCGTCTGATTTGCCAGCTAAGGCGTTGATTGCTGATGGTTATCAAGGGATTGTCAGCGCCGGGGTGGGTAATGGAAACCTTTATCATACGGTGTTTGATACGCTGGCAACCGCCGCCCATAATGGTGTTGCTGTGGTGCGGTCATCCCGTGTGCCGACCGGCCCGACCACGGAAGATGCGGAAGTTGAGGACAGCAAATATGGGTTTGTTGCTTCCGGCTCGCTCAATCCACAAAAAGCCCGAGTATTGTTGCAGTTGGCATTAACTCAGACGCAAAAACCACAAGAAATCCAACAGCTATTCCATCAGTATTGATCCCGTCACTCTCGCGGAGGCTTCGGCCTCCGCATGCATTTTTGCCTGTAATCTGAAATAAAAACGCAAATACCTTCAGCCAGCTACCTTTAATGTGGAGAGATTCTAGGGTTTCTCATCCTTTCTGGCTTGCAGGAAAACTGTAGATTTTAGGGCAATGACAAATGAAAACTTTCGATTTCAGCCGGATGGCATTGGATAAGTTTCCCGTCGAATTCTTAGCCGAGGTGGGTCTCCGGTGCTTATTTACGTTTGTATTGGTCTTTTTATTTCTTAAATTAAGTGGCCGTCGGGGAGTGCGGCAGATGTCACTATTTGAAGTGGTTATTATTTTGACTCTGGGGTCGGCGGCTGGTGATGTTACTTTTTATGAAGATGTGCCGATGTTGCCGGTAGTAATGGTATTCACCAGCATTATGGTCTTGTACCGTCTATCCACTTATCTAATGTCGCGTAGTGAAAAAATACAACAATGGATGGAAGGGAAGCCGTTGATTATTATCAGTAATGGCATTTTTGTTTGGGAAACCATGCAGCGGGAAAATATCACCCACGATGAGTTCTTTATGGAACTACGCCAGCAAGGGGTCGAGCATCTTGGCCAAGTACGGTTAGCTATTCTGGAGGTCAACGGCGCAATCAGCGTCTTTTTCTTTACTAAAGAACAGGTTAAACCTGGTCTGCCAGTGTTGCCTGCCTGCTGTATTAAACCGATGAGTATTATAGATAAAACGGGTGAATATGCCTGTAGCCAATGTAGCCTGATACTTATAATGAGTCGTGGCTCAACAGCTACTTGCCAACGCTGTGGTCATCACCACTGGGTTGAAGCATTACGCCATCAACGGGAAATATAAGTTATCTATCGTGCCGTAGCGCAATCTTGGGGTTGTTATCAGTGAATAACTTCAAATTAATGGCAAAACTACACATAGCCTGCTGTGGCGAAGATTAACAGTTTCTCCCTTGGCTGCGAATAACCGTTGCAGCAGGCGGACTCGGATGATAAAACCAAGTGATGGATTATACCCTTCGTACTTGATGTTGCAGTGGTGTCGGCGGCTCTCACTTACTCGAATAACTTATCTATGTAAGCTTATCGGGATGTGTTCGCTCACCGTCTACCTGCAATACTAATGACTTTGAGTATAAACGCGGGCAATCTCAGTAGAGTGTGGTGAGGGGAAATGACACAGGTTTATAATTTTAGTGCTGGTCCAGCAATGCTACCGGTTGAAGTCTTACGTCGCGCAGAACAAGAATTACGTAACTGGCATGGTCTGGGTACGTCGGTCATGGAAATCAGTCACCGCAGCAAAGAATTTATGCAGGTTGCTGAAGATGCAGAAAAAGATCTGCGCGATCTGATGCAGATCCCGGCCAATTATAAAGTGTTATTTTGCCACGGTGGCGCACGCGCACAGTTTGCCGCAGTACCAATGAATTTACTCGGCGACAGCAGCAGTGCTGATTATATTGATGGTGGCTATTGGGCGCACAGTGCCGTCAAAGAAGCACAGAAATATTGCACTCCCAATGTCATTGATGTAACGACTCACGATAATGGTGTGACAGGTATTCAGCCAATGAAACAATGGCAGTTGAGCGATAATGCCGCCTATGTTCATTATTGCCCAAATGAAACCATTGATGGGCTGGCTATTGATGAAGAACCTGACTTTGGCGACAAAGTGGTGGTTGCTGATTACTCTTCATCTATTCTTTCCCGTCCGATTGATGTTAGCCGCTATGGCGTTATTTATGCCGGTGCCCAGAAAAATATCGGCCCAGCCGGATTAACTCTGGTTATTGTGCGCGAAGATTTGCTAGGCAAAGCTCGCACTGAACTGCCTTCTATTCTTGATTATAAGGTGCTGGCAGAAAACGACTCTATGTTCAATACGCCGCCAACTTTCGCTTGGTATCTCTCTGGTCTGGTATTTAAGTGGTTGAAAGAACAGGGCGGTTTGGAAGCAATGGCAAAACGGAATCAAGCGAAAGCCGAATTATTATATGGTGCAATTGACCGCACTGGCTTCTATCGCAATCAGGTTGCTGCCGCTAACCGCTCTCGGATGAATGTGCCATTCCAAATGATTGACCCTTCTCTGGACAAATTATTCTTGAGTGAAGCCGAAGCCCAAGGATTACAAGCCCTAAAAGGTCATCGGGTTGCCGGAGGAATGCGGGCCTCTATTTATAATGCTATGCCACTTGAAGGCGTTAAAGCATTAACCGATTTTATGGCTGACTTTGAACAGCGTCATGGTTGATTCCTGTGGTGGATATTAAATTATCTGATTTGATTATCACCATGATTTAAAAGTAATTATCAATTATTTATTCGTTATAATAGCAGCCCCGTCCTGTGCGGGGCTGTTGCTTATAAAAGACTGGAGAGTGCTTTTCCCATGCTGGAATCCCTGACTTTACAACCTATTGCCCTGATTAATGGCACCGTTAATTTACCTGGCTCTAAAAGCGTTTCTAACCGTGCACTTCTTCTGGCCGCGCTGGCTGAGGGGACTACCCAGCTAAACAACTTATTAGACAGTGATGACATCCGCCATATGCTCAATGCGCTCGAAGCATTGGGGGTGAAATTTCGTCTTTCTGCTGATCGTACCCGTTGTGAGGTTGACGGCCTTGGCGGCAAACTGGTTGCCTCGCAGCCGTTGGAACTGTTTTTAGGTAATGCGGGAACAGCCATGCGCCCATTGGCGGCAGCATTGTGTTTGGGGAACAGCGATATCGTACTGACCGGTGAGCCGCGTATGAAAGAGCGCCCAATTGGTCATTTAGTTGATGCATTACGTCAAGGTGGGGCGCAGATTGATTATTTGGAACAAGAAAATTACCCGCCATTGCGCTTACGGGGTGGTTTTAGTGGCGGTAAACTGACCGTAGATGGCAGTGTTTCCAGCCAATTTCTGACTGCATTACTGATGGCCGCTCCGCTGGCTGAACAAGATACTGAAATCCAGATCCAAGGTGAGCTGGTTTCTAAACCTTATATCGACATCACGCTGCACATGATGAAGGCTTTTGGCATTGATGTCGTGCATGATAACTATCACGTTTTCCAGATTAAAGGTGGTCAAACTTATCGTACACCGGGAACCTATCTGGTTGAAGGTGATGCATCCTCAGCCTCTTATTTCCTGGCCGCAGCGGCTATTAAGGGCGGCACCGTGCGCGTTACCGGCATTGGTAAAAAGAGTGTGCAAGGTGATACGAAATTTGCCGATGTACTGGAAAAAATGGGCGCAAAAGTGACATGGGGTGATGACTATATCGAATGCAGCCGTGGCGAGTTGCATGGCATTGATATGGATATGAACCACATTCCTGATGCCGCGATGACCATCGCAACGGCGGCATTATTCGCCGATGGCCCGACTGTTATCCGCAATATTTATAACTGGCGAGTTAAAGAAACAGACCGTTTATCCGCGATGGCCACTGAACTGAGAAAAGTCGGTGCAGAAGTTGAAGAAGGGCAGGACTTTATTCGTGTGGTGCCACCGGCGCAGTTAATTGCTGCAGAAATAGAGACATATAATGACCACCGCATGGCAATGTGCTTCTCCCTAGTGGCATTATCCGATACCCCGGTAACTATTCTTGACCCTAAATGTACCGCGAAAACTTTCCCTGATTATTTCGAACAACTGGCCCGTTTGAGCCAAAGGGCATAATCGGCCCTATGATTTATCAGACTAATGGGTGCCAATCGGCGCCCATTTTTTATGTTATCAAAAGTGCTGACAGAGGGATTCAAACGGGTGTTAACAATGCAGTTTTGACGACTGAATCAATTAAAAATAAATATTTTTCTGTCTATCTATCCCATCTCTTCTACACTTTGCTAAAGCTTATGGTTTTATTTTCAGCAACTAGACAGCACCAGGGTAACAGTTCGCATCGATGCAGCGTATAATACTGCTCCTGTGTTTACCCTGCCGGGTAGACAAGAGGTTTTGCCTACCGAAAGGAGAGATAAATGGCGGCGTCAGTCCCGGTGATAACCGTTGATGGACCAAGTGGTGCAGGTAAAGGGACGCTTTGTAAAGCACTGGCTGAATCGTTGGACTGGCGTTTGCTAGATTCTGGTGCGATTTACCGTGTTTTAGCTTTAGCGGCACTGCATCATCAGGTTGATATCAGCAGCGAAGAGGCATTGGTTCCACTTGCAGCGCATCTCGATGTTCGTTTTGTCTCACAGAATGGGCAGTTAAAAGTGATTTTAGAAGGTGAGGATGTCAGTAATGAAATCCGCACCGAAACTGTGGGCAACACCGCATCTCAGGCGGCCGCTTTTCCGCGAGTGCGTGAAGCATTATTACGCCGACAGCGAGCATTTCGTGAAGCTCCTGGCCTGATTGCTGATGGCCGCGACATGGGAACTGTGGTCTTTCCTGATGCCCCGGTGAAAATATTTCTTGATGCCAGCTCGCAAGAACGAGCACACAGACGTATGCTACAGTTGCAGAAAAAGGGGTTTAATGTTAACTTTGAACGTCTTTTGTCCGAGATACAGGAGCGAGACGATCGCGATCGTAATCGGGCTATTGCACCTTTAGTCCCTGCTGCAGATGCGTTGGTACTGGATTCAACCAGTATGTCCATCGAGCAGGTGATCGAACAGGCGCTGGCTTATGCCCAACGAATTCTAGCGTTGCCGTTAAAAAAATAACGACAATGCGGTCAGTTCTGAGCTCTCAACGATTGATTTTTTAAATAAAATTATTTTTTGGTGAGCACTTTAACCTTGCTGCAAGGATGTGTGGCGAGGCATGTGAAACAACCCCATCCGGCGGGATGCTAGATGGACGTTAAACTTAAGAATCCTGAAGATTATTAACATGACAGAATCTTTTGCTCAACTCTTTGAAGAATCCCTGAAAACAATTGAAACACGTCCGGGCTCTATCGTCCGTGGTGTTGTTGTTTCTATCGATAAAGATATCGTACTGGTTGACGCCGGTCTGAAATCTGAGTCAGCAATTCCAGCAGAACAGTTCAAGAACGCGCAAGGTGAACTGGAAATTCAAGTTGGTGACGAAGTTGACGTTGCTCTGGACGCTGTTGAAGACGGCTTCGGTGAAACTCTGCTGTCCCGTGAGAAAGCTAAGCGTCATGAAGCATGGCTGATGCTGGAAAAAGCTTACGAAGAAGCTGCAACCGTTACTGGTGTGATCAACGGCAAAGTGAAGGGCGGCTTTACAGTCGAACTGAACGGCATCCGTGCGTTCTTACCTGGTTCACTGGTTGATGTGCGTCCAGTTCGCGATACTCTGCATCTGGAAGGCAAAGAGCTTGAGTTCAAAGTCATCAAGCTGGATCAGAAACGCAACAACGTCGTTGTTTCTCGTCGTGCAGTTATCGAATCCGAGAACAGCGCTGAGCGTGATCAATTGCTGGAAAACCTGCAAGAAGGCATGGAAGTTAAGGGTATCGTTAAGAACCTGACTGACTACGGTGCATTCGTTGATCTGGGTGGCGTTGATGGCTTGCTGCACATTACTGACATGGCTTGGAAACGTGTTAAACACCCAAGCGAAATTGTCAATGTGGGCGACGAAATCACTGTTAAAGTTCTGAAATTCGACCGCGAACGTACTCGTGTATCTCTTGGCTTGAAACAGCTGGGCGAAGATCCATGGGTTGCTATCGCTAAACGTTACCCAGAAAGCACCAAGCTGACTGGCCGTGTAACTAACCTGACTGATTACGGCTGCTTCGTAGAAATCGAAGAAGGCGTTGAAGGTCTGGTACACGTTTCAGAAATGGATTGGACCAATAAAAACATTCACCCGTCTAAAGTTGTTAACGTTGGCGACGTAGTGGAAGTTATGGTTCTGGACATCGATGAAGAACGTCGTCGTATTTCTCTGGGCCTGAAACAGTGCAAATCTAACCCATGGCAGCTGTTTGCAGAAACCCACAACAAAAACGACCGCGTTGAAGGTAAAATCAAGTCTATCACTGACTTCGGTATCTTCATCGGCTTGGACGGCGGCATCGACGGCCTGGTTCACCTGTCTGACATCTCCTGGAACGTTGCAGGCGAAGAAGCAGTTCGTGAATACAAGAAAGGCGACGAAATCGCAGCTGTGGTTCTGCAAGTTGACGCAGAACGTGAGCGTATCTCCCTGGGCGTGAAACAATTAGCAGAAGATCCATTCAATAACTACCTGTCTGTTAACAAGAAAGGTGCTATTGTTACTGGTAAAGTAACTGCTGTTGACGCTAAAGGTGCTACAGTTGAATTGGCAGGCGGCGTAGAAGGTTATCTGCGTGCTTCCGAAGCAACTCGCGACCGCGTTGAAGATGCAACTCTGGTTCTGAACGTTGGTGATGAAGTTGAAGCCAAGTATACTGGCGTTGACCGTAAGAACCGCGTAATCAGCCTGTCTGTTCGTGCTAAAGACGAAGCTGATGAGAAAGATGCTATTGCAACTGTTAACAACAAGCCAGAAGAAGGCAACTTCTCTAGCGCAATGGCAGAAGCTTTCAAAGCTGCAAAAGGCGAGTAATAACGGGGGGCGGTTTGTCCGCCCCTATACGGTAGTTTAGCTGCAAAGCTTGGAGGTAATATGACCAAGTCTGAACTTATTGAAAGACTTGCTGGCCAGCAATCTCATGTATCGCCGAAGGCCGTTGAGGATGCAGTGAAAGAAATGCTTGAACATATGGCTGGAACACTAGCTGAAGGTGAACGCATTGAAATCCGAGGATTTGGCAGTTTTTCTCTTCACTACCGTGCTCCGCGTGTTGGCCGTAATCCAAAGACTGGTACTAAAGTTGAGTTGGAAGGTAAGTACGTTCCACACTTTAAGCCAGGTAAAGAATTGCGTGATCGCGCTAATATCTACGGCTAAGTTGTTTACAGCTTACCGCGTTATTATGTATATCCAACGTGCTCGTAGCTGTTGCTTCAAGTAAAAAAAGATATAACGCTGATACGAAACGGTGCCTTTAACGGCACCGTTTTTATTTGGTACGTCATTTCCTCCCGCTCAAGTTAGAACACCTTCCCCCATAAATAAAATGTCGCTTATTTGAGATGTATTCCGCATTCCTCTTACTAAGTTTGCAACAAGGTAAAACTGTTCGCGAACCGGCTCTGAACTCCTCTTTTTGATACTGGCGCTATTGACTCTCGCGGCTGAAAATCAGCGTATTACACTGAAGTGTTAGATGGCATTGAAGCTATCTGAGAATCATAAAAGGGACGGTTTAATATGATTCTATCAACCGACCAGGCCGCAGTTGCTGTTGTAGTTGGCCTTTTACCTCTTGCATTCCTGCCTCAGCTACCAGGCATGACCCTTATTAGCATGTCTCTCATACTTGGGGCAGTGTTATGGCTAAGTGGGAATATCTATTGTCAGTGGCTTACGTTAGCTCTGGTTAGCTTTGTATGGGGGTGCTGGCAAGGAGATAAGCTGTTAGAGCAAATTGAGCTATGGACTCAAAAGGAACAGCAAGTTATCGGCATAATAAAAAGCGCCCATTTGACAGGGGTAGAAACGAATAAGGTTCTAATAAGCATTCAGCAAGTTAATGGAAAGCGCATATTAGCCCCTATTGCCGTGATGGCTGAGTGGAAAAATGGTCTTGATTACTGTGCCGGGCAACAATGGAAACTGCGACTAAAAATGCGCGGAGTGCACAGTTTGCTTAATGAAGGTGGCTTTGATCGCCAGCGCTGGGCGATGGCCAATCGGCGTCCGTTACAAGGACGCGTTATCAAAGCTCAATTGCTTGATGCAAGTTGCAGTTTTCGCCAGCAGGTTATCCGGGGCGTTGAACAACAACTTGAACCCTATGAGCAGCGCAAAACATTGTTAGCATTAGCTTTTGGTGAGCGACGGCAACTTGAGACTAAACTTTGGGTGCTGTTACGTGATACCGGCACGGCGCATCTGATGGCAATTTCAGGTTTGCACATTGCTATGGCGGCTTTTTTTGGTGGGGGATTAGCGCGATGTATCCAGTTTTTTCTTCCTGTCAGTTGGGTGAGGCCATTGTTCCCCTGGTTGATTGGCTGGTTTGTGGCAATGTTATATGTTTGGTTAGCAGGGGCTAATCCGCCCACAGTAAGGGCCGCCATAGCATTAACACTATGGTTGTTGCTTCGATTGATGGGGATGTCGTGTAGTGCAGGCCAAGTGTGGTTATGGACCTTGGCGCTGATTCTCCTTTGCGACCCACTCGCGGTGCTTTCAGACAGTTTCTGGCTTTCCTGCCTTGCAGTCTTTAGCCTGATATGCTGGTTCTATTGGGTGCCACTTTCTCCGCGTTTTAACACAAATTGGTACGGGCTGGTTATTCGTTGGTTTCATTTGCAATTGGGCATGATGTTGTTGCTGATACCGCTGCAAATTAGCCTGTTTCATGGCATCAGTTTATATTCAATACCGGCAAATCTATGGGCAGTACCTCTAGTTTCACTGATTACCGTCCCCTGCGTTTTGCTGGCTTTAATCTTTATGCTGCTTCCCGCTATTGCCTCTGCGTTCTGGTTTTTGGCTGATATGTCGCTAACTGCCGTATTTTTGCCCCTTAATTATCTAAGCGCGGGGTGGTTATATACCGGCAGCGCTTCAGTTGCCCTGGGGTATGGTGGTTGGTTGGCCATGCTTATCTGGCGTTTTCAATGGTGGCGTAATTACCCCATTGGAGTCATGGTTCTGTGCATTAATCTGGCCTTATTCACTCAGCGGCGTGATGAATATCGTTGGCGCGTTGATATGCTGGATATCGGGCATGGTTTGGCTATGGTCATCGAACGCGGAGGAAAAGCAATTATCTTTGATACCGGTAACCGCTGGGCTACAGGCAGTATGGCATCAATGGTTATTTTGCCTTATTTACGCTGGCGAGGTATTACCATTGAGCAAATTATTCTTAGTCATGATCATCAGGATCATACTGGAGGATTATCCGAACTCCAGTCGGTTTATCCGCAAGCAACAGTTCGAGCCCCTTTCCCTGTAAAGGGCGTTGAGAATGTATTGTCCTGCAAGCAAGGAGATACATGGCAGTGGCAGGGGCTGAATTTTGAGGTTTTGTGGCCCGGAAGACAGGTAGTTAACGCCCAAAATGATGATTCCTGTGTTATTCGCATTGATGATGGTAAATACAGCTTATTGCTGACCGGGGATCTTGAAATGAAAGCTGAGCGGCAATTGATTACACAGCTCCGTACCAAATTAGCCTCAACATTGTTGCAGGTTCCGCATCATGGCAGCAATACATCGTCAACCGCACCTTTCTTGCGAGCAGTGAAGCCGCAATTGGCTATGACTTCAGTTGCACGCTATAGCCAATGGCATCTCCCAGCCAAAAAAGTGATTAGACGCTATCAAAAAAATAGCATTATTTGGCGTGATACTTCGGTCTCTGGGCAACTAAGTGTGTATTTTTACGACGATAGTTGGCAAATTAATGGCTATCGGGAACAATTAATGCCACGTTGGTATCACCCGTCATTTGGCGTTGGAGGACATAATGAGTAGAATGGGCCGCTATTTCTTCTGGTGCTGGTATTTGAATGATGAATGATAAAGATCTATCCACTTGGCAGACGTTTCGTCGCCTCTGGCCAATGATCTCTCCTTTTAAGACCGGTCTTGCGGTTGCGGCGGTAGCATTAGTCCTTAATGCCGCCAGTGACACCTTTATGTTGTCATTATTGAAACCATTATTGGACGATGGTTTTGGTAAAGCGAACAGCTCAATTTTAAAATGGATGCCTCTGGCCGTGATCGGCTTGATGGTGGTTCGTGGTATTACCGGTTTTATTTCGAGCTATTGCATTTCATGGGTCTCCGGCAAAGTTGTGATGCATATCCGTCGTAGGTTATTTAGACATATGATGGGAATGCCAGTTTCCTTTTTTGACCAGCAATCTACCGGGACGCTGTTGTCACGCATAACCTATGACTCAGAGCAAGTCGCGGCATCTTCTTCCGGCGCATTGGTAACCGTCGTGCGAGAAGGTGCTTCAATTATCGGCTTGTTTATCATGATGTTTTATTACAGCTGGCAATTGTCGCTGATTTTAATCGTCATCGCGCCCATCGTTTCAATTTCTATCAGATTAGTTTCTAAGCGTTTTCGAAATATCAGTAAAAATATGCAAAGCACTATGGGTGAAGTTACCACCAGTGCAGAGCAAATGCTGAAAGGGCATAAAGAAGTTTTGATCTTTGGTGGCCAGAAAGTTGAAACCGAGCGCTTTGAGGCAGTGAGTAATCGCATGCGTCAACAGGGGATGAAACTGGTTTCTGCCTCTTCCATTTCAGATCCCATTATTCAGTTAATTGCCTCATTTGCCTTGGCATTTGTGCTCTATGCTGCCAGCTTCCCAAGTGTGATGGAAACGCTGACTGCCGGTACTATTACTGTCGTATTCTCCGCCATGATTGCTTTGATGCGCCCATTGAAATCATTGACTAATGTGAATGCGCAGTTCCAGCGCGGTATGGCAGCTTGCCAAACGTTATTCACTATTCTGGATATGGAACAGGAAAAAGACGAAGGCAAATTGGACGTTGATCGCGCGAAAGGTGACATAGAATTCCGCCATGTGACGTTTTACTATCCGGGCAAAGATATCCCTGCACTGAACGATATCAATATGCATATTGAGGCAGGTAAAACCGTGGCATTGGTCGGGCGTTCGGGTTCAGGTAAGTCAACTATCGCCAACTTACTCACCCGTTTTTACGATGTAAGTGAAGGCAGCATATTAATGGATGGCCATGACTTGCGCGAATATCGACTGGGTGCCTTACGTAATCAGGTGGCGTTGGTCTCGCAAAATGTTCATCTGTTTAATGACACCGTTGCTAATAACATCGCTTATGCTCGCGATGAGCATTACAGCCGGGCCCAAATTGAAGAAGCTGCCCGAATGGCGTACGCCATGGACTTTATTAATAAAATGGAAAATGGCCTGGACACTGTTATTGGTGAAAATGGCGTAATGCTTTCTGGTGGCCAACGTCAGCGTATTGCTATTGCGCGTGCTTTATTGCGAGATTGCCCAATATTGATTCTGGATGAAGCAACCTCGGCACTGGATACTGAATCTGAGCGGGCTATTCAAGCAGCTTTGGATCAGTTGCAGAAAAACCGGACTTCACTGGTTATTGCCCATCGTTTGTCTACCATTGAAAAAGCGGATGAGATCCTGGTGATTGAAGATGGGCGAATTGTCGAACGCGGTGTCCACGCAGAATTACTGGCGAAAAAGGGCGCTTATGCCCAACTTAACCGTATGCAGTTTGGCCAATGATTGAGCGTATTTGGTCTGGAAAGTCGTGGCTGTATTTACTGCTGCTGCCACTGTCTTGGCTATATGGCGCAATAACTTGGCTAATTCGTGCCAGCTATACTTTGGGGTTGCGCTCAGCCTGGCGCGCCCCAGTGCCCGTTATTATTGTTGGTAATCTTACTGCTGGTGGTAATGGCAAAACGCCGGTTGTTATTTGGCTAGTAGAACAGTTACAACGCCAGGGTTACCGTGTTGGTGTTGTGTCCCGTGGTTATGGCGGTAAGTCTGATGTATATCCGCTGCTACTCACCGATAAGATAACCACAGCTCAGGCCGGTGATGAACCCGTGCTTATTTTTCAGCGAACAGGCACGCCAGTTGCGGTTTCGCCAAAACGTTCTGAAGCAGTAAAAGCTTTACTGGCATGTCATGAACTGGATTTCATCATTACAGATGACGGTTTACAACATTATGCCTTGCAGCGCGATTTTGAGTTGGTCGTCATTGATGGTGTTCGACGTTTTGGTAATGGTTGGTGGCTACCCGCGGGGCCAATGCGGGAGCGAGCAGGGCGATTAGGTTCTGTAGACGCAGTGATTACCAATGGGGGCATCGCCGCAGTTGGCGAGATACCCATGCAATTGGTGGCACGAGATGCAGTTAATTTGGTTACGGGCGAACGCTTGCCCGCACAGCAATTACAACATGTTGTTGCCATGGCGGGAATTGGCCATCCCCCGCGTTTTTTTGCTACGTTGAAGACGTTGGGTATTGAGCCTAAAAATGAATATGCCTTTGCAGATCATCAGGATTATTCGTTAGCACAACTTAGCCCACTCACTTCAGAGCGACAAACTTTGCTGATGACCGAAAAAGATGCCGTGAAGTGCCGAGCTTTTGCTCAGCCTAATTGGTGGTATTTACCGGTAGATGCCGATTTTCCCGCCGTTCAGGCTGAACAATTGTTAGTTAAAATTCAGGCGCTATCCCGCCATAAACCATAATTTAATTTATAAACTCAGTGATGCAAGCTTAAGGGCTTGAGCGCAGGCGGCGAGTGAGCGCTGCTGAGTTTCTTCATACAGTTGCAATTCATCAATAACCTCCGTGCCCAAATCCCGCTGAAAATCCTGTTGGCTGGAATGTCCGGTAAAATGACTTTGTCCCTTATCCCCTAAATTTGACTGAAAAATACCGGCGGCACTGACCGGCAAAAAATCCTCATATACTAATGGTTCATACTGAATGAATCCGGCGCTAATCAGTTCATCTAATGTGAATTCTTGCACTGAGGCAGCCGCAATATTGAGGCTTTTCTCGGTGGGGAAATAACGGAAAAAAGCGAGTTTTTCACTGCGCATTGCCGAGAAATTATCAGGGAACTGGTCAAACTGCTTACTGAGAATCGCCCTATATTGCGCGGCATTATTCTCATTCGCCGGAACCTGCAATTCATCCTGGGCGGCCTGCAACAACCGGTCATAAAGATTACGGCCTTTTGCGGTAAGTGCCGCACCCCGCTGTTCAATTTCCCCGAAACGGGCGGTGTGATGGCCGTGAACTATTTGCCCATCGGTTGATACAAACGCAACTTTTTCTTCCAATGCTTTGAAACTGGTTTGCCGCAGCAGTATTGGGCAATGGCGTGGTGGTGGCCCTTCGATAACTGCTTTGGGGGTAATATTATGCGCTGGCATTGCGGTTTGTACGGCGTCGATATCTAATGTTCGCGGTGTTAGGTGATTAATATGAGGGCCTTTGAAGGCGACTACATCCGCAATTAATCTATGGCTATCATGCAGTTGCTGATAAACCTCGGCACTGACTGTCGCCTGATTATGCCAGCGAAATGTCTCCAAAGCCTGAGTGATAAACTCAGCGGCCTCATGCTCGGTTAGCCCGCCAGCAGTTTCATGCTGGACAATTAACGCGATAGCCTGCGGGGTAAAAATATTCCTTTTGGCAAGAATATCAGCCGCTTGCTTTCTTAGCTCGGGTTGTGCAATTAACTCCAGACGCAATAATGAGGTGAAAACTCTGAAAGGGCATATTTGCAACGAGGTTTCATGTATTGCGCGAAATGCGGTGGAATGCACCGGTACCCCAGCGGGGGCCAAATCATAATATCCCACTGGAATCATGCCCATGACTGCAAATAAACGGCGTAAGGTGGCCAATTCGGCGGCAGTTCCCACGCGGATAGCACCATGCCGTTCCATATTTAGTCGATCAATTTCGCCCGTTTGACGTAAATGGCGAGCCAATTCTGGTGATTTTTCGATGCTGTGGTAGTTAATTTCGGCAACTAATTGCAATAAAGCCCCATAAAGTGGGACTTCGGCCTGATACATATCCGACATCGCACTGGAGAATCTGGCGCGGATTTCATCGGGATGGACAAATTGCTGGCGAGTCATAATCAGGTTGCTCCTGTTAGCCAGAACGGGCGAGTAATAAGGCCTAAATAGCCGAGTAATTGAGTGTATGGAATAGGTATATTCAGTTGTTATTTTAGATTGATATCAATAAATTTGCGGGTAACCAGTGGGGAATATTGGTTTTTTATGCACAATATCTCATTGATGCTGTTATTTAATGCTTATCTGTGGATAAAAAGATTGCATGGTAATATGTTTTATGAGTAAATAGCCGCTGGCCTGTGATACAGACCTATTTATGTGTAAGAGTGTACGAGAGTAAAGCCAAGCAGTTCCTCCCAAAACGTTATCATTTGATGCCGCTTCAAAGACGAACCTTCTAGTATCTCCGATAAGTAACTCCCATAAGTAATGTTTCTGATGCAGACCCGCTATGCTTGATAGCGAAGATTGCCTTATGGCAGATTTATTTGTATTTGATAGTAAAGGTAAAAGTTATGTCTAAGAAGACGGGGCAAGTTAAGTGGTTCAACGAAGCTAAAGGTTTTGGTTTTATTGAACAACATGATGGCGGTAAAGATGTGTTTGTTCACTTCTCCGCAATCGCAACCGATGGTTTCAAAACTTTGGCTGAAGGCCAGCGTGTTGAGTACACCATCCAAGACAGTCCGCGCGGGCCGGCTGCTGCAAACGTTATTGCTCTGTAATTTAGCAAAATAATGTTTGAATTATCTTGAAAAATGATGATGTCGATAGAGTAATCATCTATCCGGATAGCAAAATTTCAAAACCCGCACTGATGCGGGTTTTTTCATAAAATCAAGCTCATAGAGGTTTAATCAGAAAACTTTAGGATGGGCAACTGCATCTAAACAATAAATAAAAATGAGTTGTTAGGATGCCCAGTAAAAGGAAATTTATTATGACGTTAAAAATGGGTCGTGTGAAATGGTTCAACCAATCTGAAGGTTACGGTTTCATTTCTCCACACGATGGTAGTTTGGATGTGTATGTTAATAAGACTGCAATTGCCAACACCAAAAATAAATCACTGAGTGAAGGGCAGGACGTTGAATTTTCTACTTATCGTAGTATTTACGGGCCGTCAGCAGCAGATGTGATCGCTTTCTAAGCAAACGGCTACCCTAGGGTAGCCGTTAGTTTTTTGCCTCTGTTCGACAAATTTATTGTCGCCGGGCGATTTTGCAGGTGCTTCTATTTGTATTTCTGTTGCTTAGTTGCTGAAGTTAGCAAACAGCGCAATAATTTTATGGAATACTTTCATTTCTTACTCGATTTACATAATTGTGTGATATCAGTCACGAAATGATACTCCTCGATATTCAACATATCAATAACAAAACTAACATTCCCCACTCCGATCCTCGGGTGTATTTACTTATGTTTATGCTGATTAACATAATTATTTATTATCAGTTGCGGATATAAATGACGATATCGATGCAGTTAACCTGCATCGGCGGATATGGTATCCTCGACAACTTTCCTGCTGGCTAAACTCCATTCTGGAGGATGTATGGACCACCGTTTACTCGAAATCGTTGCCTGCCCGGTCTGCAACGGTAAGTTGTACTTCAATAAAGAAAACCTTGAGCTGGTATGTAAAGCTGACAATCTGGCTTATCCGGTGCGCGATGGAATTCCGGTATTGTTAGAGAACGAAGCCCGTCCACTGTCAATTGATGAGAAGCACGCATGAGTTTTATCGCTATCATTCCCGCCCGCTATGCTTCAACCCGTTTACCCGGTAAACCCCTGGCCGATATTGCAGGGAAGCCGATGGTTGTGCATGTGATGGAGCGCGCGTTGGCGTCAGGTGCTTCCCGAGTGATTGTGGCAACCGACCATCCACAAGTGGTGGCAGCCGTAGAGGCCGCAGGGGGCGAAGTTTGTCTGACTCGTGCGGATCACCAGTCCGGTACTGAGCGGTTAGCAGAAGTCATTCAGCATTATGGTTTCGCCGATGATGAGATTATCGTCAATGTGCAAGGTGACGAGCCGTTAGTGCCCCCGGTGATTATCCGTCAGGTGGCAGATAATCTGGCTGCATCTAGTGCCGGTATGGCGACATTAGCCGTGCCAATTGAAAGCAGCGAAGAAGCTTTTAATCCAAACGCGGTTAAAGTGGTGATGGATGCTCAGGGTTATGCGCTGTATTTCTCGCGAGCCGCCATTCCGTGGGACAGAGAACGTTTTGCTCAGTCCAAAGAAACCATTGGTGATTGTTTCTTACGTCATATTGGTATTTATGCTTATCGCGCAGGTTTTATTCGCCGTTATGTTAATTGGGCACCGAGTAAACTTGAGCAAATAGAGTTATTAGAACAGCTTCGCGTGTTGTGGTACGGTGAAAAAATTCATGTTGCAGTGGCAAAAGCCGTACCTGCAGTTGGGGTTGATACCCAAGAAGATTTAGAGCGGGTTAGGGCTATTATGCTCAGCCAGTAATAATTATTATATTTATACGCCAGACTCGCCCGGGCCTGGCGTACCCTTCTTTTTTATTCCATCCCATTTTTGCGCTGATTGTTTAATTTTTATTCTTAATGTTATTTGATCTGTGTTCTGGAAATATCCGGCTTGGCATCCCATTATAAAGAACTTACTTCGTCAGATAATCGGATAGTCTTTTATGGAACAGCTAAAAGCTGAGTTGAGTGTGGTACTCGGGGAATCTATTACCCGTCTTGAGCGCATCAGCGAGCAGCCTTATGCCCACCTATATGCGATGTATAACCAGCAGGGACAAGCCATCCCACTGTTGGCGAAGAGTTATGTCTGTCAGGGAATAGCACAGCAGGAGGCTTACAAACTATCAATGCTGTCGCGCGAAGGTGATATCCGCTTGCCGACCGTATATGGTTTGGTTATGACTCACCAATCCCCGTATAAAGAAATTCTATTGATGGAGCGCTTACGTGGCGTTTCAGTAGAAGCACCCACTCGGACAGGTGAGCGCTGGAATGCGCTGATGGATCAAATAGTTGAAGGTGTATTAGCCTGGCACCGAATTGATAGCCACGGCTGTGTCGGTAATGTGGATAGCACACAGGAAAATGATTGGTTTAGTTGGTATCAGCAACGGGTTGAAGTGCTGTGGGCTACCTTATCTAATCTCAATTCACCGGTAATGACACTGGAAGATCGCGCCGTGCTTTATCGCGCCAGAGCATCCTTAAATGCACTTTTCGCCGATTTTGACGACAGTTCGGTGCTGGTTCATGGCAATCTCACTTTGCGCAGTATGCTAAAAGATCCGCGTAGCGACCAGTTGTTGGGTATGCTTAATCCTGGCCCTATATTATGGGCACCGCGTGAGTATGATTTATTCCGCCTTAGTGAAGAGGGGATGCCGAGCCAGCTATTTTATCGCTATCTCACTAAAGCACCGGTTTCTGAATCCTTTGTCGCCCGCCGCTGGCTTTATACCCTGTGGGAGCTGGTTTCACGTTTTATTCACACCGGTAATTTGGATCGTGTTTTATTTAGCCACGCGACTCAGCAACTCTTACCCTGGTTAGATTAATATTCTTATCTTGCCACCGCGCTATTTCCTGATGGAAATGACTTATTCGTCATTTTTGTTCGCGGTTAATTTTTGCCACATCAGCCCCAAAGTTTCATACCAGGAGCGTTCGGAATGCCCTAAGTAAACGGCTGCCGGAATGGCTCGCTCCCAGCTTTGCAAAGGCGTGGTAATGGCGAGCTGATTGGCCGGTGCCGGGATAGGATTTAGCCCCTTAGCGACAAAAAAATTCATCGCTCGTGGTAAATGATTGGCAGAAGTCACCAACAAAAAGGGTTTATCACCGACTAAGTTGGCCACCGCAGCCGCTTCTTCAATGGTATCTTTGGGCTGGTCTAAGGCAATAATATCTTCCGCTGGAACACCTAAACTTTCAGCAACTTGTGCCGCTGTTTTTGCACTGCTTTGGTTGTGGGGCGCAGCACCGCCAGTAAACACCAACTTCGCGTTAGGATGAGCGCGATACAATCTAATCCCCTCAGTGACCCGTGGTAAACTATTTGCAAATAAATTAGCACTGGGTGCCCAATTCGGATTAAACGTGTAGCCGCCACCAAGGACAACAATGTAATCTACCGGGTCGTTTCCCTGATAAGTTGCATACTGTTTTTCCAGCGGCAATAACAGGCGATCCGCAACAGGTTGCAGGCTAATAAGCAATAATATCAGCCAACTTAATGCAAAAAGCGTTTTGCCGCTTTTCTGCCAGCGAGTAAACCACAATAAGATTAATGCCAGCGCCATTATGATGAGCACCAAGGGCAGTGGCATTAATAAACCGCCAACAAACTTTTTTAGGGTGAAAAGCATAAAATCAGAGACCTTTTGGCTGAAAAAACGGCATTTGACAATGATTACGGGCCAAGAAGATTTATTCTAAGTCAGGCTGTGCCAAAATAGCAGGTTGGTAGTCATACTTTTTGCTGTAGCCATTGATTTGCGAGTCTCTATCAAGGCCGGTAAATCAATAGTTATAGATGTAGCCCAAGTACGAAGGGTGTCAATGGCGGAGCAATTGTCCATGCAGGATCGTAATTTCGATGATATTGCCGAGAAGTTCTCCCGCAATATCTACGGCACGACAAAGGGAATGATTCGTCAGGCGGTCGTTTGGCAAGATATCACCGAGCTATTAGCGCAGTTACCGCAACGCCCACTGCGAATTTTAGATGCGGGGGGGGTGAGGGGCAAATGGCTTGCCAATTGGCCGCATTAGGCCATCAGGTTCTCTTATGTGACCTTTCCGCTGAGATGATCCAGCGAGCCAAAGTTGCGGCACACGAAAAAGGTGTGAGCCACAACATGCAATTTGTACAAAGTGCAGCACAGGACATCACCCAACATTTAGAACAGCCCGTTGATCTGATATTGTTCCATGCGGTTTTAGAATGGATTGCAGAGCCTCAAGAAGTTCTGCAAATACTTTTTAATGCATTAAATCCCGGAGGCGCACTTTCATTGATGTTTTTCAATGCCAATGGGCTGGTGATGCGCAATGCGGTATTAGGTAACTTTCAGTTAGCTATCCCCGGTGTCAAAAGGCGTCGGCAGCGCTCGTTGTCACCGCAATACCCTTTAGACCCGCCGACGGTATACAGTTGGCTTGAGCAAATGGGGTTATCCATTAGCGGTAAGACGGGAGTCCGGGTGTTTCACGATTATATGAAAAATAAACAGCAACAAGTCGATGAGTTTGCTGAATTATTGGCGTTGGAACAGCGCTATTGCCGGCAGGAGCCTTTTATCAGCTTGGGGCGCTACGTGCATGTCATGGCGTTTAAGCCGAATCTGAAGGACCCATTATGAGTGAATTTTCCCAGACAGTACCCGAACTGGTCGCCTGGGCGCGAAAAAATGACTTTTCGATTACTCTGCCAACGGAGCGTCTGGCCTTTCTTATGGCGATTGCCACCTTAAACGGTGAGCGGCTGGATGGCGAAATGAGCGAAGGGGAGTTGATCGATGCATTTCGTCATGTCAGCAAAGGTTTTGAACAGACCACTGAAACCGTGGCGGTGCGTGCCAATAATGCTATCAATGACATGGTGCGCCAGCGTTTACTGAACCGCTTTACCAGTGAGCTGGCTGACGGTAATGCTATTTACCGCCTGACTCCATTGGGCATTGGCATCACAGATTATTATATTCGCCAGCGCGAGTTTTCCACTCTGCGGTTGTCGATGCAATTGTCGGTTGTGGCACAAGAGCTGCACCGGGCGGCACAAGCGGCAGAAGAGGGCGGTGACGAATTTCACTGGCACCGGAACGTATTTGCCCCGCTCAAATATTCAGTTGCTGAAATCTTTGACAGCATCGATTTGACACAGCGCTTGATGGATGAACAGCAGCATAGCGTGAAAGAAGATATCGCGGCGCTGCTGAACCAGGACTGGCGTGCGGCTATTGCCAGTTGTGAAATGTTGCTGTCAGAAACCTCCGGTACGCTTCGAGAACTACAAGACACGTTGGAAGCGGCGGGTGATAAACTTCAGGCGAATTTATTGCGCATTCAGGAAGCCACCATCGGTAATGCCGGCCTTGAACTGGTTGATAAGCTAGTCTTTGATTTACAAAATAAACTTGACCGTATTATCAGTTGGGGGCAGCAGGCCATCGACTTGTGGATTGGTTATGACCGCCACGTCCACAAGTTTATTCGTACTGCAATTGATATGGATAAAAACCGAGTATTTGCCCAACGGTTACGTCAGTCAGTACAGAACTATTTTGATAATCCTTGGGCTCTCACCTACGCCAATGCTGATCGCTTGCTGGATATGCGCGATGAAGAACTGACGCTGCGTAGTGAAGAAGTTACAGGGGAATTGCCACCGGATTTGGAATTCGAAGAATTCAATGAAATCCGTGAGCAGTTGGCCGCCATGATCGAGCAGGCATTGCTGGTCTATAGAGAGCAAAAATTGCCGCTTAATTTGGGGGAAGTGATGCGCGATTACCTCGTGCAATATCCGCGTGCTCGTCATTTCGACGTGGCTCGTATCCTGGTCGACCAGGCAGTTCGCCTTGGTGTGGCCGAAGCCGATTTCTCAGGATTACCAGCTGAATGGTTGGCAATCAATGATTACGGAGCCAAGGTGCAGGCACATGTCATCAACAAATATTGAAGTAGTAATGCCGGTTAAACTGGCTCAGGCATTGGCCAACTCATTGTTTCCGGCACTCGATAGCCAGCTTCGTTCTGGCCGTCATATCGGTATTGATGAGCTGGATAATCATGCTTTCCTGATGGACTTTCAGGAACAACTTGAAGAGTTTTATACCCGCTATAACGTAGAATTAATCCGCGCACCGGAAGGTTTCTTCTATCTGCGCCCGCGCTCTACCACCTTTATCCCGCGCTCGGTGTTATCTGAGTTGGATATGATGGTCGGCAAAATTCTTTGTTATTTGTATCTCAGCCCCGAGCGTTTGGCCCATGAAGGTATTTTTGCCCAGCATGAGTTATACGAAGAGCTACTGAGTCTGGCCGATGAGAGCAAATTGCTGAAGTTCGTTAACCAGCGCTCGACCGGTTCAGATTTGGATAAGCAAAAGTTGCAGGAAAAAGTGAGAACCTCACTTAACCGGCTGCGCCGCTTGGGTATGATTTACTTTATGGGCAACGACAGCAGCAAGTTTCGTATCACTGAGGCGGTATTCCGCTTTGGTGCCGATGTACGCAGTGGCGATGACCCGCGCGAAGCCCAGCTACGCATGATTCGTGATGGCGAAGCCATGGCGGTAGAGAATAGTCTGTCACTCCATGATGAAAGCGATGAAGCCGATATCACTATGGGAAATGCAACGGACAGTGCAGAGGATGAACAGGAATGATTGAACGCGGTAAATTTCGCTCATTGACCCTAGTTAACTGGAATGGTTTCTTTGCCCGGACATTCGATCTTGATGAGTTGGTCACCACATTATCCGGTGGCAATGGTGCCGGTAAATCGACTGCTATGGCGGCTTTCGTCACCGCATTGATCCCCGACCTGACACTGCTGCATTTTCGTAACACCACCGAAGCTGGGGCAACCAGTGGTTCCCGTGATAAAGGTTTGCACGGTAAATTGCGTGCTGGCGTGTGTTATTCAACCTTAGATGTGGTCAACTCGCGCCACCAACGGGTGGTTGTCGGGGTGCGCCTGCAACAAGTTGCTGGCCGTGATCGTAAAGTTGATATTAAGCCTTTTACTATTCAAGGCCTGCCAACCGCCATTCAGCCGACCGAGATCCTCACCGAAGTGGTGGGGGAGCGCCAGGCGCGCGTGTTGTCATTGCAAGAGCTGAAAGATCGCGTTGAAGCCATGGAAGGGGTGCAGTTCAAGCAATTTAACTCCATCACCGATTATCACTCCTTAATGTTTGATTTAGGTGTGATTCCTAAACGTTTACGTTCTTCTTCCGATCGCAGCAAATTCTATCGTCTGATTGAAGCCTCCTTGTATGGCGGTATCTCCAGCGCCATTACCCGCTCACTGCGCGATTATTTATTGCCAGAAAACAGCGGGGTGCGGAAAGCTTTCCAGGATATGGAAGCCGCGTTACGCGAAAACCGCATGACGCTCGAGGCTATCCGAGTTACCCAATCTGACCGTGACCTATTTAAGCATTTGATTTCAGAAGCAACTTCTTATGTTGCAGCTGACTATATGCGCCATGCCAATGAGCGTCGTATTCATCTTGATAATGCCTTGGTATTGCGCCGCGATTTGCTGACGAGCCGTAAGCAGCTGGTTACCGAGCAATATCGACATGTGGAAATGTCCCGTGAACTTGCTGAGCAAAGTGGGGCGGAATCTGATCTTGAAACCGACTACCAGGCGGCCAGTGATCATCTGAGTTTGGTTCAGACGGCGATGCGCCAGCAGGAAAAAATAGAGCGTTATCAAAGCGATTTGGAAGAGCTGACTTACCGGCTGGAAGAGCAAAATGAAGTTGTTGCCGAGTCAAGTGAGCAGCAAGCTGATAACGAAGCTCGTGCCGAGGCGGCCGAGCTGGAAGTGGATGAACTGAAAAGCCAGCTGGCCGATTATCAGCAAGCACTGGATGTGCAGCAGACCCGCGCCATTCAATATCAGCAAGCCTTACAGGCGCTGGAACGTGCGCGCGCGCTGTGTCAGTTGCCAGAATTAACCGCAGATAACGCCGAAGATTGGCTGGAAACTTTCCAGGCCAAAGAACAAGAAGCCACCGAATCATTACTGCAGCTTGAACAAAAATTGAGTGTCGCCGATGCGGCACACAGCCAATTCGAACAAGCTTATCAACTGGTGGTGACCATTGCCGGTCAGGTCAGTCGTAGTGAGGCCTGGCAAACGGCCCGTGAATTATTACGTGATTGGCCTTCTCAGCAGCATTTGGCCGAACGGGTTCAACCATTGCGCATGCGCCTGTCTGAACTGGAACAGCGTTTGCGCGCCCAGCAAGATGCCGAACGTTTGTTGCAGGAATTTTGCAAACGCCAAGGGCAGGCTTATCAACCAGAAGAGCTGGAAGAATTGCAGCGCGAGCTGGAATCACAGGTTGAAGAGCTTTCGCTGAGTGTTAGTGATGCCGGTGAACGGCGCATGGAAATGCGTCAGGAACTGGAACAACTGAAACAGAAAATTCAGGAACTGACCGCGCGTGCTCCGGTTTGGCTGGCCGCGCAGGATGCTTTAAGCCAACTCAGTGAGCAAAGTGGTGAGACGCTGGAAGACAGCCGCCAAGTGACTGAGTACATGCAACAGTTGCTGGAGCGCGAACGTGAAACCACCGTCGAGCGCGATGAAGTGGCAGCGACCAAACGTGGTATTGATGCACAAATCGAGCGTTTGAGCCAACCAAGCGGGGCTGAAGATGCGCGGATGATAGCATTGGCGGAACGTTTTGGTGGTGTGCTGTTGTCTGAAATTTATGACGATGTCACCATTGATGATGCGCCCTATTTTTCCGCATTATACGGCCCATCACGCCACGGCATTGTGGTGCCAGACTTGTCATTGGTGCGTGAGCAACTGCTAGGGCTGGAAGATTGCCCAGAAGATCTGTATCTCATCGAGGGGGATCCGCAGTCATTTGATGACAGCGTATTTGCCGTCGAAGAGCATGAAAAAGCGGTGGTAGTGAAAATTGCCGATCGCCAATGGCGTTATTCCCGCTATCCAGAAGTGCCACTGTTTGGGCGTGCTGCCCGTGAAAACCGGCTGGAATCGCTGTATCAAGAGCGCGACAGTTTGGCCGAGCGCTATGCGACCTTGTCATTTGATGTGCAAAAAACTCAGCGCTTGCATCAAGCATTCAGCCGTTTTATTGGTTCGCATCTGGCCGTCGCATTTGATTCAGATCCCGAAGCAGAAATGCGTTTGCTGAATACGCGCCGTGGTGAAATTGAGCGCGCTCTAAATGCGCATGAAGACCAAAATCAACAGCAACGTCAGCAATTTGAACAGGCAAAAGAGGGGATTTCAGCCCTTAACCGACTGATTCCACTGGTCTCTTTGCTTCTTGACGACACGTTGACTGACCGTGTCGAAGAAATCACCGAAGAGCTGGCGGAAGCTCAAGACGCGGCACGTCATATTCAGAAACACGGTGCTGCGCTGACCAAACTTGAGCCTCTCTTGGCGGTACTGCAAAGTGATCCACAGCAACACGAACAGTTGCAGGAAAACTACCAACTGGCACAGAACAGCCAGCGCCAGGCTAAGCAGCAAGCTTTTGCCTTGATTGAAGTGGTGCAGCGCCGTGCCCACTTTAGCTATACCGACTCTGCCGGTATGTTGACTGAAAACTCGGATCTTAACGATAAACTGCGCCAGCGTTTAGAGCAGGCCGAGGCTGAACGAACCCGTGCCCGTGAGCAATTGCGTCAATATCAGGCGCAATTTACCCAGTACAATCAGGTGTTGGCTTCACTTAAAAGTTCTTATGATGCCAAGCGCGACATGCTCAAGGAATTGAGCCAGGAGCTGGTGGATATTGGTGTTCAAGCGGATGCCAATGCAGAAGCCCGCGCCCGCACACGTCGTGATGAATTGCACGCGGCATTGAGTACCAACCGTTCACGACGTAATCAGTTGGAAAAACAGCTGACTTTCTGTGAAGCCGAGATGGACAGCTTGCAAAAGAAATTGCGTAAGTTGGAGCGGGATTATCACCAAGTCCGCGAGCAAGTCGTTAATGCTAAAGCCGGTTGGTGTGCGGTAATGCGGATGGTGAAAGACAATGGCGTTGAGCGCCGTTTGCATCGCCGCGAGCTGGCTTATATGGATGGCGATGAGCTGCGCTCAATGTCGGATAAGGCCTTGGGGGCATTGCGTCTGGCGGTGGCTGATAATGAACATTTGCGCGATGTGCTGCGATTGTCAGAAGATCCAAAACGGCCGGAACGCAAGATTCAGTTCTATATTGCGGTGTATCAACATCTGCGTGAACGTATCCGTCAGGATATTATCCGTACTGATGACCCGGTCGAAGCCATTGAACAAATGGAAATTGAACTGGGCCGCCTGACGGAAGAGTTGACCGCCCGTGAGCAGAAGTTGGCAATCAGTTCTAAAAGTGTGTCGAATATCATCCGTAAAACCATTCAGCGCGAACAAAATCGTATCCGGATGCTGAATCAGGGGTTGCAAGCTGTTTCCTTCGGGCAGGTGAAAAGTGTGCGGCTGAATGTGAATATGCGCGAAGCCCATGCAACCTTGCTCGATGTGTTATCCGAACAGCAAGAGCAGCATCAGGATTTGTTCAACAGTAACCGCCTGACCTTCTCAGAAGCGCTGGCAAAACTGTATCAGCGCTTGAATCCGCAAATGGATATGGGGCAACGGTTACCGCAAACCATCGGCGAAGAGCTACTTGATTACCGTAATTATTTAGAGCTGGAAGTGGAAGTTTATCGCGGTGCAGATGGTTGGTTGCGAGCCGAAAGTGGTGCATTGTCAACCGGTGAAGCTATTGGTACCGGGATGTCTATTCTGGTGATGGTTGTGCAGAGTTGGGAAGAGGAATCACGGCGTTTACGCGGCAAAGATATTTCGCCTTGCCGTTTATTATTCCTTGATGAAGCGGCCCGTCTGGATGCGAAGTCTATCGCAACATTATTTGAGCTGTGCGAACGGCTGGAAATGCAATTAATTATTGCAGCGCCAGAAAATATCAGTCCAGAAAAAGGGACAACCTATAAGCTGGTGAGAAAAGTGTTCCAAAATCATGAGCATGTACACGTAGTTGGTCTGCGCGGTTTTGCAAATGAAATTCCGACATTGCCCTCAATGCCGCTGGAACAACAACCTGGTTAATTATCATTCAGTAAGAACGGAATAATAATTAATTACACTAAATGGCCGCGAATGCGGTCATTTTTATTTGTTGCAACATCTGAGGGTTATATTTTATAAGCAGATGAAATCTGTTAGCGTAAGGTAAATGGTTAAATTTATATTATTAACCACTTAATGGCATTTCTGTTTATATAATAATATTAATCCCCTGGATTGGGGTGTTGCTGTTAACGAACGGATTATGCTGAGTGGGTACCCGTCAATCTTCGGGACAATGCCGCGAGCATGCGACGACTTCAGGGAAGAGAGGTAATGACAGACTATGACGTATTCAGACAAGCATACCGGGGGCATAGAATGTCAGTAGAGAGAAGAAATCCGCAACGCGCGTTGGCGTTATACTGCGCTTTAATTTGCGGCTTGACGCCAATATTTACCGTATCGGCCACGGCACCGGTGATGCCGGTAGCGTCATCGTCAGCAATGTCATCACCGGCAAAGAGCATGACGGTTGCTCAAAGCCGTTCTCAGCTATTGGCGGCATTGCCAAAAAATGTCACTCCGCTTTATTCTGCTGAATTAGCGCTGCTTTATGCCGCGAATCAAATGCAACCTATGTGGCAAGACCGCGCCGCAGTTCAGCATTTCCAACAACAATTGGCGGAAGTGGCGCTCTCCGGTATTCAACCACAATTTATGCAATGGGTTAAATGGCTCAGTGATCCTGAAATTAAGGGATTGGCGCGTGATGTGGTGCTGTCTGATGCCATGCTGGGATATTTGCATTTTATCTCTGGTGTCGGCGCTAATGGCAGTGTCTGGCTCTACAGCAATGTGCCATACAAGATGGCTATGCCGCCCGCCACGATATTAAATCGCTGGCAGCAGGCGGTACACGAAGGGACGACTGCGCCTTATCTGGCGTCATTGGCTCCTCAGCATCCGCAATATGAAAAAATGCATCAGGCGCTGAAACACATGCTGGCGGATAGGCGTCCTTGGCCACTCATGGCGAATGGCCCGAGTTTACGTCCAGGTCAGCTAAGTGACGATATTCCGGCTCTGCGAGAAATTCTCGACAGAACGGGCATGTTGCACCCCGTTGATGGCGCGCCAGTAAAAACCGCTGAAACTATCCCAGAAGATAATCCGACGATTGCGGCGGTTAATGATGACCTCTCTGTGGATGAAGAGAAAAGTCGCTCTCAAGCTCATAGCCTGGTTGTTAGCCCATCTGCGGCTCCTGTTGCTGATGAACCAATAGCTGGGGAGGCGATTGCGCCCGCGGCACCGACGAGTACTGCTACAGTGACCGACAATGTTTACACGCCAGAGCTAGTGGAAGCCGTCAAACGTTTTCAGCTGTGGCATGGGCTGAGTGATGACGGAATTATTGGCGCTCGTACTCGCGAGTGGCTGAATGTTTCTCCACAAACACGGGCAACATTATTAGCATTGAATATTCAGCGCTTACGTATTTTGCCGGGGCGGGTGGATAACGGCATTATGGTTAACATTCCAAACTATTCGCTGAACTATTATAAGAATGGTGAGCAGGTGCTCTCATCCAGAGTGATTGTTGGCCGCCCGAGCCGTAAAACACCGCTGATGAGCAGTGCGCTGAATAATGTGGTAGTTAATCCACCTTGGAATGTGCCAACCTCTTTGATTCGTCAGGATATTCTGCCGAAGGCGCGATATGATTCCAGTTACTTCCAACGCCACGGATATACGGTATTGTCCGGCTGGAACAATGATGCTGAAGTCGTTGATCCGGAAATGATCGATTGGAGCATGATTTCACCTAATCACTTCCCATACCGTCTACGCCAGGAACCCGGTGCCAGTAATTCTTTAGGGCGCTTCAAGTTCAATATGCCAAGTTCTGATGCCATCTATTTACATGACACACCTAATCATGGATTGTTCCAGAAAGATATCCGTGCCTTGAGCTCAGGTTGTGTTCGTGTGAATAAAGCCTCTGATTTAGCCAATATGTTATTGCAGGATGTGGGGTGGAATGATGCGCGGGTTTCGTCGACCCTGAAACAGGGGAGCACGACGTACGTTAATATTCGTGAACGTGTCCCGGTACAATTGTATTACCTGACCGCATGGGTCGCAGAGGATGGCAAACCTCAGTTTAGAACAGACATTTACAATTATGATATGGCGGTGAGATCAGGTTCACAAATCTCCCAACAGGCAGAACTTTTGCTGCAATAAATGCAGTAAAACTCAATAACTAATGGTCTTAATATCGGGCTATTTTGTGGATGCTCAGCAATGAGCATCCTATCCCTGAATCTAAACGTACGCTGAATGCGTGCCGAATGCGGGTTGACTGGTTTTCCGTAGGCGGTTATGGTTCGGGATTGCACATTATATAGTGTTTACTTTTGACATTCTTGCCAGGTATTAACAGAGATCATGGATAAAATTGATAATTATCGCCGTAGATGGCTAACGTTAGGCGGGGCAGCGCTGGGTCTTTCGCTGCTTCCAGGGTACGCATTTGCCACCCTTTCTACTCCTCGCCCACGGATCTTGACCCTGAATAACCTGAATACAGGTGAGTCTATAAAAGCCGAATTCTTCGATGGTCGAGGTTATAACAAAGATGAACTTTCTCGCTTAAACCATCTATTTCGCGATTACCGGGCTAATAAAGTTAAAAGCATCGATCCGCGCCTTTTTGACCAGCTATACCGCTTACAAGGCTTCCTTGGTACCACTAAACCGGTACAGCTCCTGTCAGGTTATCGTTCAATTGATACCAATAATGAACTACGCGGACGCAGCCGAGGTGTAGCAAAGCACAGCTATCATACCAAAGGGCAGGCGATGGATTTTCATATTGAAGGCATTCAATTGAGTAATATTCGTAAAGCGGCATTAAAAATGCGCGCAGGTGGTGTAGGATATTACCCTCGCAGTAACTTTGTGCATATTGATACTGGGCCGGTACGAACCTGGTAACATGCATTTTTCTGCCAATGCTTTAGTCAATACCCGCCAGATTTCAGGATGCAACTACGGCTTGAAAAGTGTTGGGGATATTGAAAATGGCATCGGGGTTGGAGCTTTATGAAATATAAAATTATTCCGGTGACGGCCTTTAGCCAAAACTGCACGCTCATCTGGTGTGAAGTGACAGGGCAGGCGGCACTGGTTGACCCTGGTGGTGATGCGGCTAAGATCATTGCTGAAGTCGCACGTCAGGATGTTAAAGTGAGTCAGATTCTACTGACTCACGGTCATCTGGATCACGTCGGTGCTGCCGCTGAGTTAGCTGAACATTTTCAGGTGCCTATCTATGGCCCAGAAAAAGAAGATTTGTTTTGGTTAGAAGGGCTACCGGCGCAAAGCAAAATGTTTGGGCTAAGTGAGTGTGAGGCCTTTACTCCGACTCGCTGGCTTGAAGAAGGTGATAAAATCACTGTTGGGGCAACCGAATTATCAGTATTGCATTGCCCGGGACACACGCCGGGGCATATTGTTTTTATTGATAAACAAGGCCAACTTGCATTGGTGGGTGACGTTATTTTTAATGGTGGTGTTGGGCGCAGCGATTTTCCGCGCGGTGACCATCAGCAACTCATTAATTCGATCCGAACCAAGTTATTGCCTTTGGGGGATGATATAACGTTTATTCCGGGTCATGGCCCAATGTCTACCCTTGGCCACGAACGGCAGACAAATCCGTTCATACGTGAAGAACCGGCAATTTGGTGATGCTCAATGTTGCTGTCATAAATGTGAAATAGCATAAAACAGCTAATATTGACGGTATCTTGGCGCCAGCGGCTGATAAACTCCTGATTTTACAGCAGAGTAGCCACGACATCAGGTGCCTTTGTTACCTTTATTTGCCCCTCAAGATATTACGTACTGCTGTTAACAGTTAAAAAGGCCGCAACGTCATCCGTTACGGCCTTTTGTGTTTTCAAAAACGTACTGACTGACATTACGTTAAAGATAGCCTTTTACGGCCGAAGTCATGATGACTTATTTAGAGCACGGCAACGATAGCTTCACACAGTGGAGCCATATTGTCTGGCGTCATACCTGCTACGTTAACACGGCCAGAATTTACTGCATAAACAGCAAACTCATCGCGTAAACGTAATACTTGTTCTTTGGTAAGGCCACTAAACGAGAACATACCATTCTGGTTAATGATAAAACTGAAATCTTGCGCCGCGCCTTTTTCCTGCAACGTATTTACAAACAACTGGCGCATACGATGAATGCGTTGGCGCATTCCGGTCAGTTCTTGTTCCCAAATATCGCGCAGTGCAGGGGTGCTTAGGATAGTCGCAACGACTGAGGCACCATGAGCGGGTGGGTTGGAGTAGTTAGCGCGGATAACCGCTTTAACTTGGCTAAATGCTGTGTCAGCGACATCAGAATTAGCGGCAACAACAGTACAAGCCCCAACACGCTCATTATACAGGCCAAAGTTTTTGGAATAAGAGCTACAAACAATCAATTCTTTATGCGTTGCGGCGAAAAGACGCAAGCCCTGAGCATCTTCTTCCAAACCTTTAGCAAAACCTTGATAAGCGAAGTCAAACAGCGGCAACCAACCTTTAGCAACAGACAGCTCGGCTAATTGGCTCCACTGGGCTTCTGTTGGGTCAATACCTGTTGGGTTATGGCAGCAGCCATGGAACAGCACGACATCGCCAGCACCAGCCTCTGACAGGCTGTTAATTAGCCCATCGAAGTCCAATGCATGGTTTGCCGCGTCATAATAGGCATACTCAACAACTTCTAACCCTGCGGCAGCGAAGATGTTTTTATGATTTGGCCAACTTGGATTACTGACCCAGACACGTTTGGCGTTGGTGTTGTGTGCGATAAAATCAGCAGCAATACGTAACCCGCCAGTACCACCCGGGGTTTGAGCAGTACGTGCTCGTTTGTCCGTAATGATTGCGCTATTGGCACCAAATAACAGTTCCTGAGTACAGCTGGCGAAAACAGGCAGGCCATCAATACCCAAATAATTTTTGGTTACTTCATTTTCCAGCAAATACTGCTCAGCTTTTTTTACGCTGGTCAGCACCGGCGTCTTCCCGGTTTCGTCTTTGTAGACACCGATCCCCAGGTTGATTTTATTAGGGCGGTCATCCGCGCGGAAAATATCGGTCAGGCCCAGAATAGGGTCGGCAGGTGCAGCTTTGATTTCTTCAAACATGTCAGAGGCTTCCATGGCTTAGCGTTAAGCAAACAGAACCCTCAGGGTAGCGCCAGTTGCGGCCTTTGCCAACCGTTTGCGAGAAAAAGAAATGAATGTTGTGAGGTGGAGGAATTCGGGGTGAAAAATCGGTGCAATAGTGCTATCAACAGCGGAATATCCCTATCTTTGCTGCAAACAAAAAGACAGAGCCGAGGCCCTGTCTTTTTTTAACTTACGTCAGCAGATAAACTGCTTGATTAAGTTTGACTTAGAACTGGTAAACCAAGCCAACACCAACAACGTCATCAGTCATCAAGTTGTTTGCACGAGTGAAGTTGTCTTCGTCCAGCAAGTTGATTTTGTAATCAACATAGGTAGACATGTTTTTGTTGAAGTAGTAGTAAGAACCTACAGAAACATATTTCAACAGGTCATGGTTGTCATCAGTTGCGTTGTTCAGATCCTTACCTTTGGACTGAACATAGCCCAGGGATGGACGCAGACCGAAGTCGAACTGGTACTGTGCAGTGATTTCAATGTCACGAGTCTTGTTAGCAACTGAATCGTCGCCAAATGGAGTCATGTTTTGAGTTTCAGCATACATTACAGCCAAGTATACGTTGTTTGCGTCGTATTTAGCACCAACGTTCCATGCTTGAGCTTTATCGCCTTCAGCAAATGTTACGTTATTCAGGTGAGCATTTTTCTGAGCGGTGGTACGGTTAGCTGTAGAGAAGCCAGCACCGAAGTTTACGCCGTAACCGATATCATAAGTAGAAGAGATACCGAAGCCGTCACCGTTCTGAGTAGCCAGCAGGCCTTCACGGCTAGTTTCGTTTTTGCCTTGGTATTGCAGGGCAAAGTTCAGGCCATCAACCATACCGAAGAAGTTGGTGTTACGGTAAGTTGCCAGACCAGTTGAACGGCCAGTCATGTAGTTGTCAGAGTTGGAGATTGAATCACCACCGAACACTGGCAGCATGTCAGTCCATGCGTTGACGTCATAGATTACGCCGTAGTTACGGCCGTAGTCGAATGAACCGAACTCAGCAAATTTCAGACCAGCAAAGCCCAGACGAGTTTTGTTGCCTTTGTCGCCTTGAGCTTCAGCGTTGTTAGCCTGAACGTTATATTCCCACTGGCCGTAACCGGTCAGTTGGTCGGTAATTTGGGTTTCACCTTTGAAGCCGAAACGAACATAAGATTCGTCACCGTCTTGGCTTTTGGCATCAGAGAACTGGTGACGCGCGTCAACTTTACCGTACAGGTCAAGTTTGTTGCCGTCTTTGTTGTAGATTTCTGCTGCATTAGCTGCGCCAGCTACTAACAATGCTGGGATTACTACTGCAAGAATATTGCGCTTCATCATTATTATTACCCTCATTGGTGTTATTCGGACACCTGCCACTGCCGCCAATAATTTTTTTGGAACTATTGTTGAGAGTTTGGTGTCGTCTGTGTCTGAACGCAGTGTTCCATTCGTAGACCTTATAATCCACACCGAAAATGCTACCAATTGCCTGAATATGTTTCATTGAGAAACTATGTGTTACAAGATGTAAATTTAAGGGAACTTTGTGACATAGATCGAACTTTAAAAAATGACAAAAGCCAGCAGAGCTGGCTTTTTTTTATACAAAATATATTTTTTTCTAAATAATAAATTTAGAAACTGGCATTTCTTGGAGTGCGTGGGAATGGAATTACATCCCGAACGTTTTGAACCCCTGTTACATATGAGATCAAACGCTCAAATCCAAGGCCAAAACCTGAATGTGGCACAGTGCCGTAGCGACGCAGATCACGATACCACCAATAATCTTCTTTATTGAGGCCCATTTCTGCCAGACGCGCATCAAGCACATCCAAACGTTCTTCACGTTGTGACCCACCGATGATTTCACCGATACCTGGTGCGAGTACATCCATCGCCGCCACGGTTTTACCGTCTTCATTCATACGCATATAGAATGCTTTGATGTCTTTCGGGTAGTTCTTAACCACCACCGGCGCTTTAAAGTGTTGCTCAGCTAAATAGCGCTCATGTTCTGAAGACAAATCGATACCCCAGGACACATCATTCTCAAATTTCTGACCTGACGCCAGTAAGATCTCAATGGCATCGGTATAGTCAACCTGAGCAAAGTCAGAGGTAACAAAACGTTGTAAACGATCTACAGCATCTTTATCTACACGTTCAGCAAAGAATTTCATGTCATCAGCACGTTCGTTCAGCACCGCCTGGAAAACGTATTTCAGCATTTTCTCGGCCAAACCGGCGACATCATCTAATGAAGCGAAAGCCACTTCGGGTTCAACCATCCAGAACTCAGCCAAATGGCGGCTGGTGTTGGAGTTCTCTGCACGGAAAGTTGGGCCAAAAGTGTAAACTTTTGATAACGCGCAGGCGTAGGTTTCACCGTTTAACTGGCCGGAAACCGTCAGGAAAGCTTCTTTACCGAAGAAATCTTCGCTGAAATCGACAGCGCCAGTATCAGTGCGCGGGATGTTTTCCAAATCCAAGGTGGACACGCGGAACATTTCACCGGCACCTTCGGTATCTGACGCGGTGATTAATGGGGTAGAAACCCAGAAATAACCATTTTCATCGAAGAAACGGTGAATAGCTTGTGCCAGGGTATGGCGAACACGCGCTACCGCGCCAATCAGGTTAGTCCGTGGGCGCAAGTGCGCGACTTCACGAAGATACTCAATACTGTGGCGCTTGGCTGCCATTGGATAGGTATCGGGATCATCCACCCAGCCTACCACTTTGATAGCGGTTGCCTGAATTTCAAAACTTTGGCCTTCACCCGGTGAGGCAACCACTGTCCCCGTGACTTCTACGGAGCAGCCAGTGGTCAGATGCAGCACTTCATCCTGATAATTTGGCAAAGTATTATTCACGACGGCCTGTAACGGGTCAAAGCAGGAACCGTCATAAACGGCAACGAAGGAGATACCCGCTTTAGAATCTCTCCGGGTACGCACCCAACCGCGTACGGTGACTTCACTGTCAACCGCAGCACGGCCTTGCAGTACGTCGACTACAGGCACTACGCTCATAAATTTCTCTCTTTAATAGTTTTGATATAAACGCCTTCGCACTTGAGGTTGCAGTGGTGTTCGCCAGGTTTACTCGACCGAATCACTTACCTGTGTAAGTTCATTGGGATTAGCTCGCCTGCGGCCTACCTACCACGCCAAGTTCTTTGGGTGTAAAAATAGTTAACAGCCCAACAAAATGGGGATGTTCCTATGTTACTTGCGGCGGTGCAGGACACAAGTAGAAATCACCAGATAAGTGCAACATTTCTATTGTTAGCTTAAATAAAGACGACATAAATAGAGGCTAAGTTAAATCGTGGGAATAAGCGGGGATAAAAAGCACCCTGATAGTGCGGATAGCCGGGCTGTTTTAGCCACGGCTATTGAACTGTACAGGCGGTAAGTTAGCTGGCTTTTTTTACCAGTGGCAGGGCAAATGCTTCACGTAACTCAGCAACAAAAGCGGGATCGTGGCAAATGGTTTTTCCTGGGCTATCGGAAAGTTTGGCTACCGGTTTACCGTTGCACTCCACCAGCTTAATAACAATATTAAGTGGCTGGACACCTGGAATATCACAGGTCAGGCGTGTACCAATACCAAATACCAACTTAACTCGCTGATAGAAATGGCGATAGAGCGATAAGGCTTTCTCCAAATCTAAATTATCGGAGAACACGAGCGTTTTACTCATTGGGTCAATACCCAGTTTTTCATAATGGGCGATAGCTTTCTCACCCCATTCGACCGGGTCACCCGAATCATGCCGCAATCCCTGATAACGATTAGCGAAAGTTTCATCAAAATCGCGCAGGAAAGCATCCATAGTAATACAGTCGGTTAATGCGACCCCAAGCTGGTCGGGATATTCATCTAACCAAACTTGCAGAGCAACGCGTTGGCTATTGGCTAAAACCGGGCTTATCTGTTGGTGAGCTTGGAACCATTCATGAGCTTGAGTTCCGACCGGTGCTAAAGATAACTTGCGAGCCAAATCATAGTTACTGGTGCCAAGCAGATAGGGGAACTCGTCTTTTAAGTCACTAACAATCGCGTGCTGTATCTCGCGCGAGAAGCGGCGACGGGTACCAAAATCCATTAACTTAAAGTGAGAAATATCGATATCAGCACTCAGCGCTTTAAATTGCACAAGTTTGCTGCGCAGTTGCGAGACAGCCTGAGCGGCAGTGACATGCACAGAACGACGACGATGAACGATTTCACTAATTACTGCCAGTAATGGCACTTCCCATAAAATGGTTTCGCACCATAACCCAGTAATACGAATATCTAATTTACCGGCATTGTCTGAGACGGTGACTTGCTCCGGGTTAAAACGAAAATCCCTTAGCCAGTTCAGGTAGTCATTTTGAAAGAAAGGTAAACCTGAAAGATAGATAAACTCATCATCGGTCAAAGCCAATTGGCTCATCAGCATTATTTGCTGGCGTATTTCGTCGGCATATTCGCCCAGCAGCTCATCACTGCGGCAGCGGAACTCAGCGGCAACGGTAATTTGGCGATAACGATGGAACACTGCTTGTTGCATATGAAGCTTATAAGCGTCCGTATCAAGCAATGAAGTCAAAATCGGTGAGGCGTCTTGGGTCATGGCGCTATACAGCATCCTCGTAGGAGCATTTTCCACAGTCGGCGTAATCTAAAAGTCGCAGGAGTATACCGGTATTATCCTGTTATTGAAGCCTCATCACACCATAAATGCTAATCGGAGGTCTAGGATTAAACGTGCCATTATCAGTAAAGCGGCACTTTTGTTAAAACTATTGTGCAATAAATGACAGTTTTTTAGGTGGTTAGATAATAAAACGCACATTACCTTAATATATATAAGGTTATTAGCTGGGTAGAATATAGACAATGAGTCGCAATTATAGGCACCCCCAGTCTACTGGATAGCGGCATATTATGTTGTTAGCAAGGCTAACGTCGATTAAATCGACGGTTTGTCACTCATGAATTGCAATAAGACAATCAGCTTGCGAGTGGGCTCGAAAAATAGGCGTTCAATACTCAATTTGCCGTAATAGCATGGGTTCTCAACTAGGTTTTTTTCACAATTGTGATACATTGAAAATCTATCTGGGTCTGGGGAAAAGTCACTGACAGCAGTGCTTTGAACTCAAGGTTACTGCTTTGGAACCAAGGTTCTTGAGCCCAAACAATCACCATACAGACCTGATAATCATATTCATTGATGACGTCAAAAGGGTTTCTATGACACAACAGCCGCAAGTTAAATACCGTCACGATTATAAATCGCCGGATTACACTATTACCGATATCGATCTGGACTTCGCACTGGATGCGCAAAAAACGACGGTTACAGCGGTCAGTAAAGTAAAACGTCAGGGAACAGACGGGGTGCCGCTGGTTCTAAATGGTGAAGATCTCACATTAATCAGCATTAGTGTTGATGGGCAAGCATGGCCACATTATCAACTGCAGGACAATTTACTGGTAATTGAGCAATTACCCGCGCATTTCACACTGACAATCGTAAATGATATCCATCCCGCGACCAACAGTGCACTTGAAGGATTGTATCTTTCTGGTGAAGCACTCTGTACGCAGTGCGAAGCCGAAGGTTTCCGCCATATTACCTATTATTTAGACCGCCCTGATGTGCTGGCGCGTTTTACTACCCGTATTGTTGCTGATAAATCGCTCTATCCTTATTTATTGTCTAATGGCAACCCTGTGGGGCAGGGATCTCTGGATGATGGTCGCCATTGGGTTAAATGGGAAGATCCATTCCCTAAACCTTGCTACCTGTTTGCGTTAGTTGCCGGTGATTTTGATGTATTACGTGATAAGTTCATTACCCGCTCTGGCCGCGAAGTTGCGCTGGAGCTTTTTGTTGACCGCGGTAATTTAGACCGGGCCGATTGGGCGATGACCTCATTGAAGAACTCCATGAAATGGGATGAAACCCGTTTCGGTCTGGAATATGACCTCGACATCTATATGATTGTTGCAGTTGATTTCTTCAACATGGGTGCGATGGAAAATAAAGGGTTGAATGTCTTCAACTCAAAGTATGTTCTGGCAAAAGCAGAAACAGCGACAGATAAAGACTATCTGAATATTGAAGCCGTTATTGGACATGAATATTTCCATAACTGGACAGGTAACCGGGTTACTTGCCGCGATTGGTTCCAATTAAGTCTGAAAGAAGGGTTAACCGTTTTCCGTGATCAGGAGTTCAGTTCTGATTTAGGTTCACGATCGGTTAATCGTATTGAAAACGTGCGGGTAATGCGCGCGGCGCAATTTGCGGAAGACGCCAGCCCGATGGCCCACGCCATTCGGCCAGATAAAGTCATCGAAATGAACAACTTCTACACCTTGACTGTGTATGAAAAAGGCTCAGAAGTTATTCGAATGATGCACACGTTACTGGGTGAGCAGCAATTCCAGGCCGGTATGCAACTCTATTTTGAACGCCATGATGGCAGTGCCGCAACCTGCGATGATTTTGTTCAGGCAATGGAAGATGCCTCTAATGTCGACTTGTCTTTATTCCGCCGCTGGTATAGCCAATCAGGTACACCGATACTGACGGTGCGCGATGATTATGATGCCGAAAATCAGCAATACCATTTGCACGTCAGCCAGAAAACATTGCCAACGGCAGATCAGCCGGAAAAACTGCCGCTGCATATTCCATTGGATATTGAGCTATATGACAGTAAAGGCAATGTCATCGCATTACAGAGAAATGGTTTGCCGGTTCACCATGTTTTGAATGTGACGGAGTCTGAGCAAACCTTTACTTTTGATAATGTCGAACACACGCCAATACCATCACTATTACGCGAGTTTTCTGCTCCAGTTAAACTGGACTACACCTACAGTGATCAGCAACTGACTTTCCTGATGCAGCATGCGCGCAATGAATTCTCCCGTTGGGATGCGGCGCAAAGCTTGCTGGCAACTTATATCAAACTTAATGTTGCTAAATACCAACAGAAACAGCCGCTGACATTGCCAAACCACGTGGCAGATGCTTTCCGCGCAATATTGCTTGATGAAAATCTTGATCCCGCTTTAGCGGCGCAGATAATGACTTTGCCGTCAGAAAATGAAATTGCAGAACTGTTCACCACTATTGATCCACAAGCAATCAGTGCGGTACATGAAGCGATAACTCGTTGTTTAGCGAATGAATTATCTGATGAACTGTTAGCGGTCTATGTGGCGAATATAACATCGGTCTATCGTATTGAGCACAGTGACATTGCCAAGCGGGCATTACGTAATACATGCTTGTATTATCTGGCGTTTGGTGATGAAGAATTTGCTAATAAGCTGGTTTCTTCGCAATATCATCAAGCCGATAATATGACCGACTCGTTGGCAGCATTAGCCGCGGCCGTGGCTGCACAACTGCCTTGTCGGGATGAGTTGCTGGCCGCCTTTGATGTGCGCTGGAATCATGATGGTTTAGTGATGGATAAATGGTTTGCTCTGCAAGCCACAAGTCCTGCTGCGGATGTGTTGGCGCAGGTGCGCGGATTGCTTAAACACCCTGCATTTAGTTTGAGCAACCCGAACCGAACTCGTTCGCTGATTGGTAGTTTTGCCTCCGGTAACCCGGCTGCATTCCACGCCGCAGATGGTAGCGGTTATCAATTCCTGGTAGAAATACTGAGTGACTTGAATACTCGCAATCCACAAGTTGCCGCTCGCTTGATTGAACCATTGATTCGTTTGAAACGCTATGATTCTGGGCGTCAAGCTTTAATGCGGCAGGCATTGGAACAGTTGAAAATGCTGGAAAATCTATCCGGTGATTTGTACGAGAAGATAACCAAGGCACTGGCTGCCTAAGTCAGTTTTTACATAATAGTCAGGGGGCATTACTGCCCTCTGGTTATTTCTGTCTAAGTCAGAAATTCCCTTCAGATAGCGGGCAAACCTTGGTGAGTCGAACTGGTGAAGTGAAGCCTGTTCGGGCCCATAAGGGCATATTTACAATATATTTATTTGCTACTTGCGCTCTGAGCCGTAGACATGTTGCCAGTAAACGCGACATTACTTTTTGCCTGGCTTAACTTCGCAAACGTTTACTTTCCTGAAAGATGAACTTACCATTCCCGCATCAACGGCTTGTCATCGCTCGCTCAGGAGATTACATGTACTATCCTCTCGTCAAAAAAGCATTATTCCAGCTTGACCCAGAACGTGCCCATGAGTTTACTTTCCAGCAGTTAAAACGAATCACCGGCACACCGCTTGAATTTTTGGTTCGTCAATCTGTACCAACTAAATTAGTAAGCTGTATGGGATTGTCATTCAAAAATCCATTAGGTCTGGCTGCCGGTTTGGATAAAGACGGTGAGTGTATTGATGCTTTGGGGGCGATGGGGTTTGGTTTTATCGAAGTCGGGACTGTGACACCTCGGCCACAATCAGGTAATGATAAACCAAGGCTATTTAGGATCGTTGAAGCCGAAGGTTTGATCAACCGCATGGGTTTTAATAATCGTGGTGTTGATAATTTAATTGAAAACGTCAAGAAATCACATTTTGGCGGTATTTTAGGTATTAATATTGGCAAGAATAAAGATACTCCGGTAGAGCAAGGGAAAGAAGATTACTTGATTTGTATGGATAAAATTTATCCTTATGCCGGATATATTGCGATTAATATTTCTTCACCAAATACGCCGGGATTACGATCTTTACAGTATGGTGAAGCGCTGGATGATTTGTTAGCGGCAATTAAAAATAAACAAACTGAATTACATCAGCGGCATCACAAGTATGTTCCGGTCGCGGTAAAGATCGCGCCGGATCTAACTGAAGAAGAATTGATCCAAATAGCTGATAGCTTGGTTCGCCATAATATAGATGGTGTTATTGCCACTAATACAACTTTAGATCGCTCCTTAATTCAGGGATTAAATTATTGCGAGCAAGCCGGTGGTTTAAGTGGCCGGCCATTACAATTACGCAGCACCGAAGTGATTCGCCGCTTATCGCAAGAACTGCAAGGGCGGTTACCTATTATTGGTGTGGGTGGAATTGACTCCGTAACTGCGGCACGTGAAAAAATGGCAGCAGGTGCTTCATTGATTCAAATCTATTCCGGATTTATCTTCCGTGGGCCAGGTTTGATTAAGAATATTGTTACTCATATCTAATTATTTATCTTCTTTACTTGCCTGGGGGTTTATTTATTCCCCCAGCTCGTCTATATTTTGTACCTATGGAATAAATATACACCAAAAACCTTATATCAAATTATTTTCATTTAATGAGCAGAAACTCAGTCATTGAGTCAATGATGTTGGCAGCATGGTGGGGAAAGGACAAAATATGCGGATTAAACCAGACGATAAATGGCGTTGGTATTTTGATACTGAACACGACCGACTTATGTTGGATTTAGCTAATGGTATGATATTTCGCTCGCGCTTCCCGTCAAAAATGCTGACACCTGATGCTTTCGCTGAATCTGTATTTTGTGTTGATGATGCTGCACTTTATTTTGAATTTGAAGATCAATGCCGCCAAATTAAAATGAGCCATGAGCAACGTTCAGAATTGATATTAAATGCTCTGGTCGCATTTCGTTTTCTAAAACCATTAATGCCCAAAAGTTGGTATTTTGCACAGCAGCCAAAAGTGTGGACCCCAAAAAATGCTGAGCTGGCCGTAGTAAAAATATTGGACAGTGGCGAAGAGATGAATTTGTTAATAGTCGAGTCTGGCGACTCCGCCAGTTTGTGTTTATTAGCGCAACCTCAGGTGGTATTAGCAGGGCGTCAGTTAATATTGGGCGATGCGATAAAGATAATGAATGACCGTTTGTTACCTTTAATTATCGAAAATAGCTATAACACACCTGTCTATGACCGGGCGATGTAATACCCTTCCTTTGTGCTTGAATTTGCAAAAATTATCATTAGGGTATGATTTGGCCCGTCCGTGGGCTTTAGCTCTACCAGCTCGTTGTCAGCGCTGTTCAAATCTATTTTCGTAAGATTTGCATCCTAGTTAAAACCGTCCTGAATCTTGAAATCTATTGGGTATACTTGGCCTGCTTATTTACCGCTGAGAGTAATGTCTCCTTTGGGTATACAACTGCAACAAAGAATCGTCCCATCATTGCCAATGGCACTTTGTTTTAAAGGTGCGACATCGCCATTGATTAATGTAATTCTGCAACTGCCACATATCCCAGCTCGGCAAGAATAAGGAATACGGATATTCTGTTGCTCTAGTTGCTCCAATAAAACCTGTTGGTTATTACCATTAAAGCGAATGCCATTATATTCAATGGATACAGCTTTGGATTGTTCTTGCGGTACAGCGAGGCTTTCAACTACCACTCCGGCGCTGTAGGGCCGAGGGGGTTTGGTTAACAGAATTTCTACTTCATCCCCAACTCGAATAATTCCGCTGTTTCTGGCCACCATATTCTGGCCAAAGTCGATATCACCATTTTCAGCGGTTCGGAATGTCTGTAATGTCTGTAATGGCTCACCCGTAGGGTGCTTGCGCCCGCGCTCCACACTGACGGTGGTGAGTACACAGCGGCTGCAGGGTTTAACTAAATCAAAAGTAATATCACCGACTCGGATTACTTGCCAACTGTCTTCGGCAAATGCCTGGGCTCCGGTCACCAATAAATTTGGGCGAAACTGTTCTAGCTTAATACTGCTCGGGCAACGTTGTTGTAATTCTTTAAAGGAAGCTTCATTAATCAATAAATAAGGGAAGCCATCAGCAAAAGAAAGCGGAATTTCCGGCATGGGTTTTACCCGACGGGTTAACTCGGGCCCAAGCCAGCGTAATTGTACTTCGCGTTGAAAATAGTTACTGAGCCAGGTGTTGATCGCGGGTGGTGCAATTAGCGCAGTAAAATAATTTCCCCAAACTTCGGTCGGTTCGGCATTGGCTAAAAAATCATTAAAGCGGATACTGGCACTCTCGCCATCGGGCGCAGTGAGATATAAACCCTCTGGCATTAATGCCGGGGTAAACATAACCATCTTCGGATATTGGCGCGCAGTAATAAAAGTGCCATCCGGTTCGGTAATCATAAATACGCGGTCAAAGGCCAGCCCACTGCTGCTGACTTGGGCATGAGAAAGCTGCAAGCCGCGCATAGATTTTACCGGATGAACGTAAAGTCGGGAGAGGGTTATCACCATTGTCTCCGTGCGAGTATTAAATTAGAGAGAGCAACTTTATGACAAGCTGCTGGGATTAGCTATAATGCGCAACAATTTTCTTTTTGGTGATAGTGCGATATGAACTCTCTGTTTGCCAGCACGGCGCGTGGACTGGAAGAACTGTTAAAAAGCGAACTCGAAGCGCTGGGCGCTCACGACTGTAAAATAGTACAGGGTGGGGTACATTTTCAGGGCGACGATCGACTCATGTACCAAAGCCTGCTGTGGAGTCGACTGGCTTCACGCATCTTGCTACCGCTCAACGAATTCAAAGTTTACAGTGACTTAGACTTGTACCTTGGGGTGCAGGCAATTGACTGGACATCAATTTTTGGTGTGGATAAAACCTTTGCCGTGCATTTTAGCGGTGTGAATGAGGAAATCCGTAACAGTCAGTATGGTGCATTAAAAGTTAAAGATGCCATCGTGGATTGCTTTACCCGCAAGCTGGATCAGCGCCCGACAGTGGCAAAACAGCAACCGGATATCCGGGTAAATGTATTTTTGCAACGCGATATGGCCAGTGTGGCGCTCGATCTTAGCGGTGAGGGGCTGCATCAGCGCGGTTATCGTGACCTGACCGGTCAGGCTCCGTTGAAAGAAAACCTGGCGGCAGCCATTATTCAGCGTTCTGGTTGGCAGTTAGGCACGCCAATGGTTGACCCTATGTGTGGCTCCGGGACTTTGCTGATAGAGGCCGCGATGATGGCATCTGATCGTGCACCGGGCTTGCATCGCGGACATTGGGGCTTTACCGCCTGGAATGCATTTAACGAAGAGCTTTGGCGTGAATTGACTACCGAGGCGCAAGTACGTGCTCGTCGTGGTCTGCAAGAGACGGCGTCCCGCTTCTTTGGTTCAGATATTGACCGCCGAGTGATTGAAATGGCGCGCGCCAACGCCCGCCGTGCTGGGGTCTCAGAACTCATTACTTTTAATGCTAATGATGTCAGTAAGCTGGTGAATCCATTACCGGAAGGGCCGGTAGGTACAGTGATTAGTAACCCACCTTATGGTGAGCGACTAGAAAGTGAACCGGCCTTGATTGCACTGCATAATATGCTGGGCCGCATCATGAAAAGCCATTTCGGAGGCTGGCGCTTGTCACTGTTCAGTGCTTCTCCAGAATTGCTGAGCTGCTTACAATTGCGCGCCGAACGCGAATTTAAAGCTAAGAATGGCCCGCTAGATTGTGTACAGAAAAACTATCAGTTAGCGGCGAATCCACTGGGTGCGAGTGGTGTTCAGGTGGCAGAGGATTATGCCAATCGCCTGCGAAAAAACGTGAAAAAGCTGGATAAGTGGGCAAAACAGCAGGGTATCGAATGCTATCGTTTGTATGATGCTGATTTGCCAGATTACAACGTAGCAGTCGATCGTTATGGTAGCAAAGTCGTGGTGCAGGAATATGCCCCGCCTAAAACAATTGATGCACAAAAAGCGCGTCAGCGCTTGTTTGATGTGATTAATGCCACTCTGGCAGTGTTGGAGTTGCCTTCTAATCAGTTGGTGTTGAAAACGCGCGAGCGCCAGAAAGGTAAAAACCAATACGAGAAATTGGCACAGAAAGGTGAATTCCTGCTGGTGAATGAATATAACGCCAAGCTATGGGTTAACCTGACTGATTACCTCGATACTGGTTTATTCCTTGACCACCGCCTTGCACGTCAGATGCTAGGTAAAATGAGTCAGGGTAAAGATTTCCTTAACCTGTTTGCTTATACCGGTACTGCCAGTGTTCATGCAGGGCTGGGGGGCGCACGCAGTACGACCACGGTCGATATGTCGCGTACTTATCTGGAGTGGGCCGAGAAAAACCTGCGGGTTAATGGCTTAACGGGCGGGCAACACCGCTTGATTCAAGCTGATTGTTTATCTTGGCTTAGCAACACTGATGAGCAATTCGATGTGATCTTTATCGATCCACCGACGTTCTCTAACTCCAAGCGTATGGAGACCACCTTTGATGTTCAGCGCGATCATTTGGTGCTGATGAAAGAACTGAAACGGTTACTGCGCCGCCAGGGGACAATCATGTTCTCTAACAATAAGCGCGGTTTCCAGATGGATTTGGCCGGTATAGCCGCGTTGGGGCTGGAAGCAAAAGAAATAACCGCGCAAACGCAATCTGAAGACTTTGCCCGTAATCGTCAGATCCACAATTGTTGGCTGGTTACACACAGCCGCGAGGAAAAGTAAAAACTATGTCGTTAATTAGCATGTCCGGTGCCTGGCTGTCGTTCAGCGATGCGCCTTTATTAGATAATACTGAATTGCATATTGAGGCAAACGAGCGCGTTTGTCTGGTGGGCCGCAATGGCGCGGGTAAATCCACCTTGCTGAAAATTCTGAGTAAAGAAGTTCCGCTGGATGATGGCCGTATCATTTATGAGCAAGATTTGATTGTTGCGCGTTTGCAACAGGATCCACCGCGTAATGTGGCCGGAACCGTGTTTGACTTTGTCGCCGAAGGTGTACAAGAACAAGCTGAGCATCTGAAAGCTTATCATGCCACCTTGCATCAGGTTGAACTTGACCCGAGCGAGAGGAACCTCAATCGGCTGGCAGCATTGCAGGAAATCCTAGATCATCAAGGATTATGGCAATTAGACAGCCGTATTCAAGAAGTGCTGGTGCAGTTAGGTTTATCGGCAGATGCGGAACTTTCATCTCTGTCTGGTGGTTGGTTGCGTAAAGCGGCATTAGGTCGCGCGCTGGTGAGTTCACCAAAAGTGTTGTTGTTGGATGAACCGACCAACCATTTGGATATTGAAACCATTAACTGGCTGGAAGGCTTCTTGAAAGAATTCCAGGGCAGTATTGTCTTTATTTCCCATGACCGTTCCTTTATCCGTTCAATGGCAACCCGTATTGTCGATCTCGATCGCGGTAAATTGGTGTCATGGCCGGGTAACTACGAATTGTATCTTGCCAGCAAAGAAGAAGCGCTGCGGGTTGAAGAACTGCAAAATGCTGAATTTGACCGCAAACTGGCGCAAGAAGAAGTGTGGATCCGCCAAGGCATCAAAGCACGACGCACCCGTAATGAGGGCCGTGTTCGTGCCCTGAAAGCATTGCGCATGGAGCGTTCAGAGCGCCGTGAAGTGATGGGCACCGCCAAGATGCAAGTGGAAGAAACCGTGCGCTCAGGCAAAATTGTCTTTGATCTGGAAGATGTTAATTATCAGGTTGATGGCAAAGTGCTGGTAAAAGATTTCACGACTCAAGTGCAGCGCGGCGACAAAATTGCGCTGGTGGGGCCGAATGGTTGCGGTAAAACGACCTTGCTAAAACTGATGCTCGGTCAGCTTAAAGCAGACAGCGGCAAAGTGCATTGCGGCACTAAACTGGAAGTGGCCTATTTTGACCAGCATCGTGCAGAACTTGATCCAGAACGCACGGTGATGGATAACCTGGCTGAAGGTAAGCAAGAAGTGATGGTCAATGGCCGTTCGCGCCATGTACTGGGCTATTTGCAAGATTTCTTGTTCCACCCGAAACGGGCGATGACGCCAGTGAAAGCCTTGTCTGGTGGTGAGCGTAACCGTCTGTTATTGGCTAAATTATTCCTGAAACCAAGTAACTTACTGATCCTCGATGAACCGACCAACGACCTGGATGTTGAAACGCTGGAACTGTTGGAAGAAATGGTTGATAGCTATCAGGGCACGGTATTACTGGTCAGCCATGACCGCCAATTTGTTGATAACTCAGTGACCGAGTGCTGGATTTTTGAGGGCAATGGCCAAATCAGCAGCTTTGTTGGGGGCTATTATGATGCTCACCAGCAACGCGCGGAGGCAAAACCTATTCGTCAGGTGGCGGCTAAAGTTGAAGAAACCAAAGCGCCTGCCACGGTAAAAAGTGGCGCACCTGCGGCAAAGCGCCCGGGCAAGCTGAGCTATAACCTGCAACGTGAGTTAGACCAATTGCCGCAACAATTGGAAAAACTGGAAAATGAAATCAGTGGCTTACAGGCTCAGGTCAGTAATGCCGATTTCTTCTCTCGCCCACATGAAGAGACACAGCAGGTGCTGAAAGCACTGGCCGATGCTGAACAGGCATTAGATGTGGCGTTTAGCCGCTGGGAAGAGCTGGAAGCGCAGAAAAACGGCTAAAAATAGTAAATTGCCGTTTTATCAGATGAGGTGCTATATAAAATTATGTCTATTGTTATATATAGCCCACAGATAAAATGGCACAAAGTTATCTCAATAATATTTAATTGCTTTTCAAACCTAAGAAGGCTGCTTGCAGCGGCCCGATAGAGACAAGGCCCAAGGATGGGCCAACAACCGGCACCTGGAAAGACCAAGGATATTGAGGAGTGAAATATTGTGTTCTGTAACCCAGTCTGAGCACGGCGAGCACTCCGAGCAGTCAGGAGATGTTATTTTGTGCCGGCAATGCGATATGTCAGTGGTTTTACCTCCTCTGCCTTATGGCACCAAAGCGGTATGCCCGCGTTGTAAAACGACACTAACTGTAAAGTGGGATGAACCACGCAAGCGGCCAGTCGGCTATGCGCTCAGCGCCTTATTCATGTTATTGCTGGCGAACATGTTTCCCTTCGTCAAGATGCGAGTGGCGGGAATAACCAGCGAGATAACCCTGTTTCAAATCCCCCAAGTGATGGTGGCCGATGACTATGCCAGTATGGCAACGTTATTTATGGTATTGGTTCAGTTAATCCCCGCTTTCTGCATGGTGGTCATTATTCTGCTTTGCTTGCGGGTACGCATGCCAGTTCGCTGGAAAGTATTTATAGCAAAAATATTATTTCAATTTAAAACCTGGTGCATGGTTGAGATTTTCCTCGCCGGTGTACTGGTAAGTTTTGTCAAATTAATGGCCTATGGCGATATAGGCATTGGCAGCAGTTTTATTCCATATTGTTTATTCTGCTTGTTACAAGTGCGCGCTTTCCAATGCATTGACCGCCATTGGATGTGGCTGGATATTGCCCCTGCGCCAGCCTTATCTCAGTCACTTATTGCTGGCCGCACGGGGTTAAGCCAAGGTTTGCGCTCTTGCTCTGGCTGCACCGCCATTTTGCCGCAGTCCCAAGTTGAGTGCCCGCGTTGCCATACTCATGGCTATATTCGCCGGCGCAATAGTTTGCAATGGACAATGGCATTATTAGTCACGTCAATCTTGTTGTATATTCCAGCAAATCTACTGCCAATTATGATTACCGAAAGCTTGGGGAATCAAATGGATTCCACCATTCTGGCTGGGGTTATCTTCTTGTGGAGTGAAGGCTCTTATCCGGTGGCGATGGTGATTTTTATTGCCAGTATTATGGTGCCATCGCTAAAAATGTTGGCGATCGGCTGGTTATGCTGGGATGCCAAAGGCAAGGGGAGATCTGACCCCGAGCGCATGCATTTTATTTACGAAATAGTCGAGTTTGTTGGTCGTTGGTCAATGATTGATGTCTTTGTTATTGCGGTGCTTTCATCATTAGTTCGTATCGGGCAATTGATGAGTATTTATCCGGCGATTGGTGCACTGCTATTTGCTATGGTAGTGATCCTGACCATGTTTGCTGCATTAACTTTCGATCCCCGGTTAACTTGGGACCGAATAAATGAAACAACTCAAAAGGAGCCGCAAGGTGACGGAAAATAATCCCAGCCAGGGTGTGGCAGAAATTGAAAAAATTAAGCGCTGGTCGCCAGTGTGGATAATCCCGATTATCACGGTGCTGATTGGTGCATGGATACTGTTTTATCACTTTAGCCATCAGGGGCCACAAGTGGTCATGATCACTTTGAATGCTGAAGGTATTGAAGCGGGTAAAACAAAAATAAAAAGCCGTAGCGTGGATGTTGGCATTGTTGAGGCGGTCACTCTCAGTAAAGACCTTAACCATGTGATTGTGCGGGCGCGGTTAAATTCCGGCATGAATACCTTATTGCACAGTGATACTGCTTTCTGGGTGGTAAAGCCCCAGATTGGTCGTGAAGGTGTCTCCGGGCTTGGGACGTTGCTTTCTGGTGCCTATATTGAACTGCAACCGGGTAGCAAAGGCCGGGCATTAGATGAATTCACCTTGCTGGACTCTCCACCGCTGGCATCACCTGATGCCAAGGGGCTGCGAATTGTGCTTGATAGTGAACAAGCCGGGCAACTCAATTCAGGGGACCCGGTCTTGTTCCGTGGTTATCAGGTTGGCTCGGTGGAAACCAGCACCTTTGATGCTAAATCGCGCCTGATGCATTATCAGTTATTTATTCGCGCGCCTTATGACGGTCTGGTCACGGCCAATGTTCGCTTCTGGAAGGTCAGTGGTGTGGCTGTTGATGTTTCGTCACAAGGAATGCGGATAGAAATGGCCTCTCTGGCAACATTATTAAGTGGTGGTGTCAGCTTTGATGTGCCGGAGGGTGAAGATCCGGGCAAGCCAGTCACACAAGATAAGGCTGAGTTCAAGCTGTTTGATAATCGCAGCAGCATTCAAAATTCGTTGTACACCGAGCATGAAGATTTCCTGTTGTTCTTCTCAGATTCGGTTCGTGGTTTACAGGCCGGCGCGCCAGTAGAATTCCGCGGCATCCGCGTGGGCACTGTCGGAGATGTGCCATTCTTTGCCCCTGGTATGAAACAACGCGTTGATAATGATTTCCGTATCCCCGTGCTCATTCGTATTGAACCTGGCCGCTTCCGTAATGACTTAGGCCCAGATGCCAATTTCGAACAAATATTGAAGACGGCCAAAGAGCGCGGGCTACGGGCTTCTTTGAAATCAGGCAACTTATTGACCGGGGCACTGTTTATCGATTTGGATTTCTATCCAGATGCAAAACCGTGGAAAGGGCCGCTGCAAGTGGCGGGATATCCATTGCTGCCAACAGTGAGTGGTGGTTTGGCGCAAATTCAGCAGAAAGTGATGCAAACGCTGGATAAAATTAACCATTTGCCATTAGAGCCAATGATTAGCGAAGTTACCAAAACCCTGGTCACCAGCCAGCAAACTATGCATGAAACGCAGAAAACGTTGGAAGCACTGACAGCGATTACCAGCAGTCCGGCAATGCAGGATCTGCCAAAAGACCTACAAAAGACGCTAAATGAGTTGAATCGCAGCATGAAAGGGTTCCAGCCAGGTTCACCGGCTTACAATAAAATGGTGGGTGATATGCAGCGGTTAGACCAGGTATTGCGCGAGTTACAACCCGTATTGCGGACGTTGAATGAGAAGAGCAATGCGCTAGTATTTGAAGCCGCAGGAAGTCAGGATCCTCAGCCTAAGAAGGCCAAAAAATGATGAAATGGATGGCAGTTATCGCCGCGCTGTTACTCAGCGCATGCAGCAGTGAACCTAGCAAGACGTACTATCAATTACCTGCCCTGAGTGCACCTGCGACGGCGAGTAGCAGTATTGCATCACGGCAACTGTGGATTGAACATGTTGGGGTGGCAGATTATCTGGCTGCGGCAGGGGTGGTGTATCAAACTAATGATGTGCAGTATGTGATTGCCAGTAACAATCTTTGGGCCAGCCCACTGGATCAGCAATTACAGCAAACTTTGGTGACGAATCTGAGTAACGCGCTACCGGGTTGGTTGGTGTCTTCACAGCCGCTTGATAGCGATCAGGATGTTCTCAATGTCACTGTGACTGGATTCCACGGCCGCTATGATGGCCGGGCCATCGTCCGAGGCGTTTGGATACTGAAACATCATGGGCAACTTATTAAGCAGCCATTCGATTTGGAGCTTAAACAAAACGAAGATGGCTATGATGCGCTGATTCGCACTCTGGCTGAGGGGTGGCAGCAAGAAGCTAAGACGATTGCCGCTCAGCTGCAACAAATTAAATAATATTATGTTCTAAATAGATCTTATCCCTCTTTCACCGGTAATGACAAATGTGCCGTGAAAGAGGGTTATCAATAAATATCAATAAGTTACCTCATCCTCCCCAAATCAATCACTTAGCGTATTCTGCGCATCTAGCTCACAAATGTGACATTGGCGTGAATTTTGCGCATTGCTTTTCTGTTTCCCAACGACTATCACTTAACTGTGACCGCACATAAAGTAGTCACTGTTTTCTTTCCACCAGACCGAGATATGAGGGAAACGAGGCATGAAGAGACAGAAAAGAGATCGCCTTGAAAGGGCGTTGTCACGTGGGTATCAAGCAGGCATTACAGGGCGTTCAAGGGAGATTTGTCCCTATCAAGCATTAGACGCCAGATCACATTGGTTAGGAGGTTGGCGACAAGCCATGGAGGACAGGGCTGTGACCGCTTAAGCGGCTCTCTGTCAGACTAAGGGAACACCTCCGCTTTATGCGCATATTGCGGAGGTTTTTGTTTACTCTTCGTTCTTGCTGCTGCAGTGTTGTTGGCTGCACTCATTCACCTGAATCATTGACTAGTGTCAACTCATCGGGATTCACTCGTTTGCCGCCTAACTGCAACACCAATAACTTCGAGTCATTTTTGCATCTTGCTGCTGCAGTGTTGTTGGCTGCACTCATTCACCTGAATCATTAACTAGTGTCAACTCCTCGGGATTTTCAGTTATCACTCCACCCAGCGCTTTAGCAAGATACTGGCATTGACGCCGCCAAAGCCAAAACCATTTGAAAGGGCATAGGTCATTTCATGGGGTTGTGCTTTGCCCGCAATGATATTAAGCCCTTTGGCCGCGGGATCCAAATTATCTAAATTCAGGGTTGCCGGTACTATTTGTTGGCGTAATGCCAACACGGTGAAAATAGTTTCCAGCCCGCCAGCCGCACCCAGTAAGTGGCCAGTGGCAGATTTTGTTGAGGTAATGGCTAACTTATTGCCCTCACCAAACAAATGCTTAATGGCATTAATTTCACCAAGATCACCTACAGGGGTCGAGGTTGCATGGGCATTAAGATGCTGAACTTGTTCGGGCTTAATTCCCGCCTGGCGCAGCGCGATTTTCATGGCACGATAGGCGCCATCGCCATCCTCTGCTCCGGACGTCATATGGTAGGCATCGGCACTGGTACCGTAACCAACAATCTCAGCTAATGGCTGTGCGCCACGCGCTAAGGCATGTTCTAACTCTTCGATAACCAGCAGACCTGCACCTTCACCCATCACAAAACCATCTCGGGCGCTATCAAATGGGCGCGAGGCTTTTTCCGGTTCGTCATTAAAACCGGTTGATAATGCGCGGGCAGCAGCAAAACCGGCCAGACTGACTTTATCAATCGCGGCTTCAGCTCCCCCGCAGAGAGCAATATCCGCTTCATTGTTACGGATCATGCGCACAGCATCGCCGATGGCTTGAACACCTGCGGCGCAAGCAGTGACAGGGGCACCAATCGGCCCTTTGAAATGGTGTTTAATGGAGACATGACCCGCTGCCAGATTCACCAGAAATGAGGGCACGGTGAAAGGAGACAGGCGTTTTGGGCCACGGCTATCCGTCGTGCGAACCGCATTCGCAATAGAAGGAAAGCCACCAATACCTGAACCTATGACGGTTGCGGTACGTTCTTGTTTATCAAGAGTATCAGCTTGCCAGCCGGCGTGGGCAATAGCTTCATCTGCTGCGGCCATAGCAAATTCAATGAAGCGATCCATTTTCTTTTGATCTTTCGGTGCAACAGCTTTATCAGGATCGAAACCCGCGGCGGGATCTGCTGCTAGAGTGGGAACTTGGCCGCCTATCTTTGCCGATAAATCACCGACAATCTCATCCGGCAGGACGCGGATCCCTGATTGTCCGGCCAAAAGTCGCTGCCAGACCACATCAGTACCACAACCTAATGGGGAAACCACACCCATTCCTGTAATTACTACACGGCGCGTATTCATTATTATTCCTTTTGAGACTTAATTGAATGTGGAAGATGTCTGGCATCAACTGACCCTTTATCATGCATCAGTGCCAAGCGTTTATTAATTATATCGCTCCTGACAGAGCCTGCCGCGAGAGTGATATCTTGTGCGCGAATAGGTTGGTGAGTGACCTTATCCAATAAAAGAGGTTCCACAGGAGTGCCGGTGCGTTTGTCCGTGAGGATAACTGCGGGGCCATCTGGTGCAAAGTGTTGATTTCCCCAGTGAAATAAGCTAGCAATAACAGGGAAAAAATCATTGCCACGTTCGGTCAGTAGATATTCATAGCGAGTGGGCCGAGTTTGATAGAGCCGTTTTTCAAGGATACCGCTTTCCACCAAATACTTTAGGCGACGGGTCAGGATGGTGGGGGACAGCTGCAAACTTTGCTGAAATTCATCAAATCGCGTTATTCCCTGAAAAGCATCACGAATAATTAGCATACTCCACCATTCTCCCACCCGGGCAAGAGCGCGAGCAACTGGGCAGGGCATATCCTGTAGACCTGTTTTTTGCATACCACTCCTATAGGATTGCGGTGGTGCTGGTTGAACTTCACCTGGTAACTACATTTATTGTAGTGACTGGGTTAAAAAAAAGGCCAATAGCATAGAGTAACAATGCAGGGGGAATTAACCGCCCCTGCACCGGAGTAATGGATACAAATATTAGAAAGCGTTAGTGTCTTTAAACAAACCCACTTTCAAGTCGGTGGCGGTATAAATTACTTTGCCATCAACTAATACTTCACCATCAGCTACACCCATAATTAATTTGCGCATGATAACGCGTTTAAAATTAATACGGTATGTCACTTTCTTGGCATTAGGCAGAACCTGACCGGTGAATTTAACCTCACCGACACCCAGTGCGCGGCCTTTGCCTTCGCCACCTAACCAGCCAAGGTAGAAACCAACCAACTGCCACATGGCATCAAGGCCCAGGCAGCCAGGCATTACCGGGTCACCGATAAAGTGGCAACCGAAGAACCATAGATCCGGATTAATATCCAGTTCCGCTTCCACATAACCTTTGTTATAGAGGCCGCCGTCTTCCGTCATTTTGACGACACGATCCATCATTAACATATTGCCAGCAGGTAATGGTGGCCCACCAGCGCCAAACAGTTCGCCACGGCCTGATGCTTCAAGGTCTTCTTTTGTATAGGATTCGCGTTTATCTACCATGTTCTCAGTAAGCCTTATTTTAATGAAGTCCGCAGAATAGCGTACAGCTGTACGCTGAACAAGTCCGATCAGCCGTGGTTAAACCAGTTCAGCCAACGTAATGGCCAAGGCCACCGGTGTCTGTCCAGCGGATTGACTTGTGCGATTCGCTCTTGAATTATACCTAATAAGCTCGGTTTCTGCTCATCGGTATAAACCACACCCGTTAAGATAGGTAATGCTTCAGCCGCGGTATCAACAGCCCACAAGTGGAACTGGCCATTTTGTACCGCCTCAATTACGGCTTGATTTAAGCACAAATGGCGGACATTGGTAGTGGGTAAAATAACGCCCTGGCTGCCCGTCAGTCCACGCCGTTGACAAGCCTCAAAGAAGCCCTCGATCTTTTCATTCACGCCACCAATAGGCTGTACATTGCCAAATTGGTCTACTGAACCCGTCACCGCAATTTGCTGATTGATTGGTTGCTGTGAAAGTGCACTGATTAGCGCACAAAGTTCTGCGAGTGATGCGCTATCGCCATCCACTTCACCATAGGATTGTTCAAAAACAATGGATGCGGAGAATGGCAGTGGCTGATCAAGCTCCAATTCTGAAATTAAGTAGGCTTGCATAATCATCATGCCTTTCGCATGAATATTACCGCCCAGTTCAGCTTTACGTTCGACGTCAACAAATTCGCCGTCACCCAAGTGAACAACGCAACTGATACGAGCGGGTTCACCGAAGGCATAAGGATGGCCAGGATATTCCAACACTGACAAACCATTAATCTGCCCGACCACTTGCCCTTCAGTATCGACTAAAATCTGCCCCAGCTCTATTTCATCCTGCATTCGCTCGGCAAGATAACTATTACGCCAATCGCGGGCGTTCAGTGCTGACTCTAGCGCATTGGCGGTGATGGTGTCTTCTTCGGCATAAAGTGCAGCTTCTGCCAGCACGCGAGTTAACCACTGTGGGCACAAGGGCAGGCTGCCTTGATCACCGCTGTAACGTACCGCTTGGCGCAACAGCACTGGCCAGGCATCAGCAGATAATACAGGTAATTGTTTTTGCTGCAAAAGTGCGTTGATATAACCGCACCATAGGGTCATACCCTCAAGGTCAACTAGCGGTAGTTCTACTTCGAACTCACCATAAATAGCCAGTTCGCCAAGCTCAGGTTCCATATCATGGAAGTCACCCAAGCCAAGGCGGTCGCCCACAAGAATCAGGCGCAAGTCGAGTGGCATTGACGGAATATGCACAGGCAAAGGACGAGTTTCATCCGGAGACAACCAGTCAAAGCGCTGCTGAACCAGCATTTGTTTCAAACGTAGCCACATCAATGGCTGCGCTTGTAATGCGCGAACTGACAAGATCAACACGCCGCCATTAGCTTGATGAACCAAGCCTGGCTGTAAGCTGATTTGGTCTTTATGCCATCGGACACAGCCAAAAAGTTGTTCTGGCTCGACCCACTCCTGATAAAGACAGCCGGAGACTGCGGCAAACGGCTCGTCACCACGCTGTGCTGGTTGCCAGGTGACTTGGTGACCGTGCACCAGATAATCTCCGCCAAACAGGGCTGAGGCTTCCGGTTGCAGCTCTTTAACAGCTTGAGCAATCAATGCCAGATACTCAGTACTTTCCTGTGCTTTGATTAGCATAAAACGCGGTTGAGATTGTGGATGACAGAATAACGTCAAGCCATTTTCTAACCGGGGCTGAATTGCCGCGAAAGGAACAGGCTCCAACTGGGAGGCAGTAGCAAATAACGCTTCATATGGCGTTGTGTTCGGCAGTAGGGACTGCCATTCAAGTCTGTTATTGGTCAAAGTGATAGATGCAATCGTCAAAAAGGGAAAAAGCGATTATACAAGAATAAAGCAGGCTGCATACACGTAGAGTGGTAGTTGGGAGCAAGGAGTAAGATATCAGCAGCATTCCGTACAAAAAATAAGCTAAACATACTCTTTTAGTAGGGTGAAATTCTGTATAAAGCTGTTATGCTTGCGTTAAGTTACACGGTCACTAAAGAGCTCACGATGAAATATCAGCAACTGGAAAATCTGGAAAGCGGTTGGAAATGGGCGTATTTGGTAAAAAAACACCGTGAAGGTGAGGCTATTACCCGCCACATTGAAAACAGCGCAGCGCTGGAAGCAGTCGAGCAACTGATGAAGCTGGAAAGTGAACCAGTGAAGGTTCTGGAGTGGATTGAAACTCACATGAATATGCAACTGGCTAACCGGATGAAACAAACTATTCGAGCCAGGCGTAAGCGGCATTTTAATGCGGAGCATCAACATACTCGTAAGAAATCAATCGATTTGGAATTTTTGGTTTGGCAACGTTTGGCCGCCCTTGCCCGACGTCGGGGTATTACTCTGTCAGAGACAGTAGTTCAGCTAATTGAAGATGCCGAACGCAAAGAAAAGTATGAGAATAAGATGTCGTCATTGAAGCAGGACTTGCAGGATATTCTTGGTAAAGAAATTTAATCTTTTTTTGGTATCAATAGTTTTTTGGCATTAATAAATAGTAACGTCCTGAGAAAAGGATGTTAAAGACAATGTTATTTAACCTGATTTTTTATCTAATAATAAAATCAGGGAATAAAAAAAACCCCGCAATGCGGGGTTTTTACGAAGGTAGTAAACTTAAGCCTGTGGCTGAACTACAACTTCTTTGTAGCCTTTAACTTCGATCTCTACGCGACGATCTGGTGCCAGGCACTCAATCAGAGCAGCACGTGGTTTCACGTTGTCACAGGTATTGCCTGTAACTGGGTTTGCTTGGCCTTCACCGCGAGCGGTGATTTTGTCAGCAGGGATACCTTTAGAAACCAGGTAATCACGCACGCTGTCAGCACGACGCTGAGACAGAGCTAAGTTAGGAGCTGGTTGACCGATACGGTCAGCGAAGCCCAGAACTACTACAGAACCGTCTTTAGGATCGATAGAGCTCAGCTGTGAATACAGTTGGTCCAGAGCTTGCTGGCCTTCTGGTTTCAGAGTTGACTTGTTGAAAGCAAACAGCACGTCTGATTTCAGAGTGAAACGCTTAGTGTCAACAACTGGAGCTGGAGCTGGTGCTGGAGCAACTACTGGAGCTACTGCATCATCTTGACCGAAACGGTAAGAAACACCTACGCTCAGCATGCCGTTGTCTGGACGAGCACCAACGGTACCTTTATCACCGATGTTGCTAACCCATTGGTATTCCATACGGGTTGCCCAGTTTTTGGTCCATGCGTATTCAGCACCCAGAGCGACCAATGGAGAAACACCGGTGTCATGGTTGCTTGAACGAGCGCCAGATTCAGCGTCAAATGCGCTTGAGTCTGCACGCCATACCAGACCACCCAGACGGGTGTACAGGTCCAAGTCCTGAGCAACTGGATAGCTCAGTTTAGCAGCCAGCTGAACGCCTTGTGCTTTAAAGTCGCCGTTACGGGTATCACCTTTGTAAGGCATACGACCAAGCCAGTCGTATCCCATTTCAAAGCCCAGGTATTGGTTTGCTTGGTAACCCAAGAACGCGCCAGCACCTAGTTGGTTTTTATGGGTAGGGCCGTCGTTGCCCAGATCGCCATAGATACCGCCTGTGCCAGTATCTTGATACTGGGACCAACCCAGTTTACCACCGGTGTACCAGGTATTATCTTTCGGTGCGGCTTGCGCTACTGTAGCGAAACCAGCCAGTGCCACTGCTAATGCGATAGCTGTCTTTTTCATTTTACGCCTCGTTATCATCCAAATAGGCAATGAGCTTTAAAAGCTAAGCCCTTGGTTAAAATTCTTCGTCAAGGTATTCGCGCTCCCGTTATTAACGCTGCCAGTATAATTTGGCGTTTTAGAGCAACCTTGGCGATGTAAAGTCTACAACGTGGCGAGAAAGTTACAAGTCTGATGTGATAAACCGCCTGAAAAAAAAACGAAATTGTGCATTATCTTTAACGATTTAGCGGTAAAAGGCAGCCTTTTATATACCTTGTTTTCTGCCGCAAGCCGCATTCTGACTCGCTTTATGCTGATTTCGCAGGAGTAAGCACTAAATATTGTAATAATTCATGGGATAAATCCTAAATTTACTTAATGATACAAAGAAGAATGAATTTTTAACGTCGGACACTGTCCTTGAGTCGCTTTTATGTCATCCAAAGGATGCATAACAAACCCATAAGCATTTCCTAATTTTGCTGCCAAACGTAATCGAATACGATCGTTTTCTGTCAACTCAGGTAGCCAACCAAGAACAACACTATAATTTCCCGTCAACAATGCTTTTTCCATTGCATCAACTGTTGATAATGGATTGATCTGCCGTACCTGAACAACTTTAGTGATTGGTAAACCTGATTGCTTTATCCATGAACGGCTTAATTTCTGTTGTGGTGATAACCATAGGAGCCATCGAGATTGTTTTCCCAACTGTTGTAATAAAGGCAGTAATAGCTGGGTCACCGCAGGTTGGTTTTCACTATACACAAGTTCACTAATAAGGCCGCTATCTGTTGGTGAATCAACTCTTTCCGGTGCGTTACGGGTAATCAGAGAATGATAATTAGCATGATAAGGTTTAAGTGATTGAGTACGCATGATGAACCTCGCCTGTAGTGTGCTGTATGCATATACAGTAGTCACTGTTTGTTCGAAGATCAACTAAATTTTTACAAGGCGCTTCGCATTATTGCGATGTAAATGGGCGCAAAACCATTTTGTGTTTGGCGTGGTAATCCATATTGCGTATTTTTTAATTAGTTGTTCCTCTTACACTTATTTTGACTGAATAGGGACGTGGAATAGGATTTTTACTAAAGGAGTAGTAATGAAAAACATATCAGAAAACATGATAACTCAGGCCCATTCTCGTTTTGACTTTTTGGGCCAAATCACGATTCGCTCACAATTTGGTGGCTATGGGCTGTTAGCCAACGGCATTATGTTTGCTGTGGTTTCCGAGGGTGAGTTGTATTTACGGGCGAATGATAAGATTGAAGGTTTATTCCGCACCAGAGGAATGGCCAATCTGGTTTATGCTAAACGCGGGCTTCCTGTTTTGCTGCGATATTACTGGGTAGATTCTCAATTATGGGATGATGACCTCGTCTTGCGTAATTTTGCCAGACAGGCCCATCAAGGGGCTAAAGCAGAGGTTTTAAGTAAGAAAGACTCCAATGTTCGTTTGAAAGATTTACCAAATCTCAGTGCCAGCCTTGAGCGTTTGCTCTGGAAAGTCGGAATCAAGAGTGCTGCGGAGTTGCGCCTTGAGGGGGCTAAATGTTCTTATCTAAAATTACGTGTTTTAAGACGATCGCTTGGTATCAATGTTTTATTGGCTCTCGCCGGTGCTATCAGTGGGCACCATTATGCGGTACTGCCTCTGATGATGCGCATTGAGCTTATTGAATGGTTCGAAATGCACATTCGCGCATCCCAAACTGCACATTATGAGACAGCGTAACGACGGGCCACAGAAAGATATGGGCCCGAGGTTCAGCTAGCTGGTCTGGCCGATACGTTTATTGAGTTCGCTAATCTCAGGTAATAGTTCGAGCAATAAGCCAATTTGTTGCAAAACTAATTGGTCGATGCTTTCCGGCTCAGGATGTGAACTCTGTAACCGGGTAGATAAACCGGTTAATACTTGAGTCATTTGGCTGTGGTCGGGTGGGGTTTGCTCTAATGAGCCTTCGATATAACAAATCGCGTCGTTGAGTAAATTCAGTGTGGCGGTGTTACTCAGTTTTTCGCGATGCGCGCCCAAAGCCGATATATAGCTCAGCATCGTGTGATTTAAGCAGAGTAAGCGAAATGCGGCGTCATGAGTGGCTTTATCGCTCTTGGGCTCAGCAGACATATTGGAAATAACTGACGCCAGCTCAGCATCACAATTATGTGCATCACGGCGGGCGATACGATAGGGCAAGCTATTGTCTTTCCCTTGATGGTATTGCACTAAAATTGCATCGAGATAACGGCAGTTCGCATTAAGTGTTTTATGAACCACGGCTGGGAGATGACGGAACTTCCAGTCTGGCCAGATAAAACTCACGGCAACCCAAGCAATAGCACAACCGAGCAAGGTATCAAACACGCGCGGCGCGGCAACTTCGAACCCTTCCCCTAATAGGTTAAAACATAATAAAACCAGCAATGTAATGAACATGGTTGCATGCGCATACTGGACATTGCGGAAAGCAAAAAATAGCACCCCACTAATGACTATCAGGATTAATTGCCCCTCAATGGAGGGCACAAAATAAAGGATGGGAAGTCCGATAAGCACGCCGGCAAGGGTGCCAATAATCCGCCGCGTAAGGCGGCTCCGTGTTGCGTTGTAGTTGGGTTGGCAGACAAAAAGGCTGGTCAGCAGGATCCAGTAGCCGTGGCGCATGCCGGTAAATTGAATGAATGCATAACCGACACAAAGCACAACAGACATACGAACTGCATGACGAAACAGGGCCGATTGCGGAGTGAGATGGCGGCTAATACGCAGCTTAATGTCACTCCATCCGGTGAGGCGGTCATCTGACAAACGACTTTCAGGTTGTGGGCCTTCAGCTAATACCTGTTCTGATTCAATCCCCGCGAGTTGTGCATCAATGGCGCGTAGATTTTTCAGTAACAGTGAAAGTGCTTTTACTTGCGGCACATTTTCATTTTGCGCCAGTTCCCTGGCTAGCGCGGCATTTATAAATGTAAATGCCCGTTCGAACCGAGGGTCGTGCTGATACTTTTGGCGCATTAAAATAGATTGGGATAGCTGTGTGCAAGCTCGGGCCTGCATGCTGAGCAGGCGCTGAAAGCGAAATAAAACATCGCTATAGCGGAATTTCTCCCGAAGTAACTGATATTGAACATGTGATGAACTGGCGCGCTCATGAATATCTTGTGCCACGAAATAATAATGAAGGGTTCGCCTGGTTTCGCGCTGACCTCGGTCACCTTTCAGGCGAGAAACGAGCGATATTCGGGTCTGATTCAATGTTGCCAATAATGTACCGTTAGCCATTGCTACATCGATAAGCGGCTGATCAACATCAGATTCAATGTCAGGATCGAATAGATTGGCTTTTGCTTCCAAATAATGAGCTAGCTGCTGATAACAACGCGCCAGGTTGTCCTGTAAGGGGCGAATAGGAAAAATAAGATGCCCACATAAAGTCAGGAGGTTATACCAAACCGCCCCCAGTATCAGTAACAGGGGTTGCTGGTACCAGATGTGGTACATCGAGGTGCCCAGCATGGTGTAGATGGCAATGAGTAATGCGCCAAAGGCGATTGTGGCATAACGTTGGCCTAAGGCTCCCAGCAGAATAAAACCGCAAGTTGACAAGGTCAGGCCGAGGGCAAAAAACCAAGGATAAGGAAATAACAGTTCAATAGAGGCTGATGCGACAAAAAAACAAATTAGCGTAATGAATAAGTTACGTAACCGCCCAGCTAGGCGGTCATCAAGGTCAGCAAGTGCTGCGGCTACGACACCGAGAGTTAAGGGAATTGTCAGTTTGGGCTGATCAATCCACCATGGAACCGCCGTTACGCCTACTAATGCAATAAAAATGCGGACATGATAAAGCAGGTTGCTGTTGTAGATATAACGACGTAAACCAGTGACGAAAGTGAGCACAAAAAACCTCTAAAACAGGAAATTCAGCGTTGCTTAAATTGACGCTGAGCATTAGCCAGTCTGGCTTGTTGTGCCATTTCTACAGAAACGACCCGTCGACCTACCGGCCATAAAGCAATAGCCGCAATTTTAAAGTTGGCAATCCCGACCGGAATACCAATGATGGTAATACATTGTAGGATCCCGGTTGCGATATGTGATAAACACAGCCACCAACCAAATAAAATAAACCAGACAATATTCAGTAAAGAACCGCCTGCGGATAACAAAGGATTACTTTTTTCTGGGTATAATTCATTGACATGGATCGCCTCATTACCATATGGCAGAAATGATAACTTAGTAATCTCCCAGCAAGAGCGAGTTAATGGTAAGGTGAAAATCAGGACAACACTGAGCACGGTGGCTAACAGCCAGCCTAATGTGGTGAAAAAACCACCTAAAACAAAGTTAAGGATATTCAGTACAGTACGCATAGTAATTAATCTGCCTAGCTGAATAAAAAAACCGCAATGCGGATGAATGACAACAGTTGCTATATATTCTATACGAATAATGCAGGTAAGTTTCTTTAGTCAACTATCTGATACCTGTTGTTTAAACTCAATTATTATATTTACACTCCGATAGATTATTCAATTCACTTAATACGGGTTATGGCGCGCAGATATGGAACTTAAAGCGACATCTTTTGGCAAACATCTGGCTCAACACCCTTATAACCGGGTACGTTTACTCAATGCTGGCATCGAAGTCTGCGGTGATAAACATCAATACCTGATTCCGTTTAACCAGTTGGTTAATATTCAATGTAAACGCGGAATTGTTTGGGGTGAGATGGAATTTGAACTTCCAAATCAACAAGTTGTGCGCTTACATGGCACGGAATGGCAGGAAACTCAGCGTTTTTATCATCACTTGCTGGGCATCTGGCAACAATGGAGTGAGGAGATGGCCCTGGTTTGTGCTGATGTTTTGCATAAACAAGTTGAAGCAATTAAACGAATTGAGCAGCAGGATAAATGGTTTAAACGCAGTGAGTTAGGTCAGGTGCAAGCCGCTATCCATGAAGCTTTCGCATCACTGCCGATGCCGGTTCAGCGGTTAACTGAGTTTGAGTCTTGTCGTGCTGATTATGCGCTCTGTCTGCGCTGGTTGCAGCAGGGCAATCGCAGTGTCGAGCAGCGTAATCAGCAGTGGACTCAGCGCATGTTGGCAGAGCATCAAGCTTTCTTCCAGAGTGTAGAAATTTCGCCCTTGAATGAATCGCAAAGTCAAGCTGTGGTCAACGGCGAGGATGCGGTATTGGTGCTGGCGGGTGCGGGGAGTGGTAAAACCTCGGTGTTGGTTGCCCGTGCGGGGTGGCTATTGCGCCGCAATGAAGCCTTGCCGGAGCAGATTTTATTGCTGGCTTTTGGCCGCCAGGCAGCGGATGAAATGAATAGCCGTATCAAGCAACGGCTAGCGATAGATGATATCCAGGCCAAAACCTTCCATGCACTGGCATTGCAGATAATCCAGCAAGGGAGCCGCAAAACACCGGTGATAAGTAAGCTTGAATCTGACAGTCAGGCCAGAAGGTCATTATTGATTAACAATTGGCAACAGCAGTGTAGCGAGAAAAAAGCGCAGGCTAAGGGATGGCGCGAATGGTTAACCGACGAACTTGAATGGGAAGTAGCTGAAGGCGCTTTTTGGCAGGATAAACGGCTAGCTGCCCGACTCGCTGGGCGGCTTGAGCGTTGGTTAGGATTAATGCGGATGCATGGTGGTAGTCAGGCTGAAATGATAGAGCAGGCTGATGAAGAAGTTCGAGATCTCTTCCAAAAACGTATACGTCTAATGGCACCATTACTAAAAGCATGGAAAGCAGCCCTGAAAGAAGAGGGGGCGGTTGATTTCTCCGGCCTTATCCATCAGGCGGTTAACTTGCTGGATAAAGGGCGTTTTGTCAGCCCCTGGAAGCATATATTAGTCGATGAGTTTCAAGACATTTCACCACAACGCGCCATGTTACTGACCGCGTTGCGGAAACAAAATAAGCAAACTTGCCTCTTTGCTGTCGGTGATGATTGGCAGGCCATTTATCGTTTTAGTGGTGCAGAGCTTTCGCTCACCACCGCCTTTAACCAACACTTTGGTGAGGGCGCGGAATGCGCGCTGGATACCACTTATCGTTTTAATAGCAGCATTGGTGATATAGCAAACCGATTTATTCAGCAGAATCCATATCAATTGAAAAAACCGCTGAATAGCTTGAGTAAAGGGAATAAAAAGTCGGTTATTATCTTGCCAAATGAACAGCTTGAAGCCCTGTTGGACAAGCTCAGTGGTTTTGTTAAAGATGATGAACACATCCTTATTTTGGCGCGCTATCATCATTTACGACCAGAGCTGTTACAAAAAGCAGCAACGCGTTGGCCAAAGTTACACATTGATTTTATGACGATTCATGCCAGTAAAGGGCAGCAGGCTGACTATGTCATTATTGTGGGTTTGCATGAAGGGAATGATGGTTTTCCGGCAGTGGCGCGGGAGTCAATTTTGGAGGATGTGCTGCTACCAGCCCCAGAGGATTTCCCCGATGCAGAAGAGCGGCGTTTGCTTTATGTCGCGATGACTCGTGCAAAACATCAAGTATGGCTACTGCAAGACCCGGAAAATCCGTCTGTTTTTGTAAGCCAATTGAGTGAGTTAGGGGTCGCAACCCAACGTAAACCTTAATCAAAACAAACCTTAATCAAAACAAACCTTAACCAAAACAAACCCTAGCCTATCAATCATTAAGCCCGGCGGTTATCGCACCGGGCTTAATGCTTATTTCAGTCGTTGCTTTAGATAGTGATCGTAATCAGGGATAGCGATGGTGACTTCATCACTAAATAAGCGGGAATCAATTAAGAAGTCTGCGGTAGAGCGGTTAGTCGCTACCGGAATATTCCATACGGTAGCCAGACGTAACAGGGCTTTTACATCAGGGTCATGTGGGACGGCATTGAGTGGATCCCAGAAGAAAATCAGAATATCAATTTTCTTCTCTGATATTAGCGCACCCACTTCCTGATCACCGCCCATTGGGCCGCTGAGCAAACAATGGACATCAATTCCTGTCGCTTTCTGTACCAGGTTCCCTGTTGTGCCGGTGGCATAAAGCTCGTGCTGCGACAACAGGTCTTTGTTCTCCATCACCCATTCGAGCAGTGATTTTTTGCAGTGGTCGTGAGAAACCAGAGCAATGTGCTTACGCGCCGCAATGGTGCGGGTAGTGAGTTCCATCAACATATCCTTCAATAAGTGCCAACGATTTACTGACAGATTACTGAAATGGTAATTTTGTGCATAGTGATAACGCAAAGAAATGCGAGGAAACTAGCATAACCTGATGTTTAAGAACGACCTTAATGTCGCCAGGCTATTTAGCGGGCTGTTTTTTTGCCCATAATAGGAAACGTTGCTGAGTTTCTTGGTCTGCTTGCAGGTACCAGTATTGCAACATTTGTTCAGCAACATTCTCACCTTGTAAATCGGTGTTTTTTTGCGGGGTATTGGTGCCGGCCACTGCAATTGTAGTTCCTGGTACCGCACTTACCTGCGAGGGCGGGATGGTGGCAAAAGAGGGGACGGAGGCGCTGTATTTTCCAACATTATAGGTTGCCATTGCAGTTTCAAGTGATGCGGCAGTCTTGAGAGTATCTTGATGCAAGATGTCATGGCGAACATTTAGCGGGCGGCCATTATCACCAATCAGTTGATATACCGGGTTTTTAGTGAATTTATTGCCATCACGTTCGGTATCAATCAGTGGTAATTTTATTGCCACTGAGCGAACATTCCGAGTATTAAATACTACGACTAACGCCGGGGATGAATACAATACTTTTGGGTCGGTCGGCAGGGTTTTTGTGACCTTAAACAGAATTTGATGCTGACCACTGTTTAACTCCAAGCTATCTGCGCCTTTTAGCAAGGAACCCGACATGTTTTTTCCATCGACGACTAACAAGTCAATTTCCGGCGCGAGTTTTAAGGTCGTGGCTAGAGCTGAGGCACTACAGCAAACGGCCAAAATCCCTGCGACCACCAGACCAAATTTCATGTGCTACTCCTGAGGATGAGATCTGCTGATATTGTCAGATCAGCTAGATTATGTGTCAAAATTTTTCTAGTTGCCCATATTTATTTACGTTTTGAAATATTCAGTATAAATGTGCTGGTTTTATCCTGATGAATTCTAAAGATAAACACGATAATCTAACAGTTATTACTGCTCTATCTATTAAAGCAAATCAATTGGGTGGCATTTATTATTGTTTTTAGCATGATGCAGACTGAGGAAGTCGCCTAATATTTGTAAATCCATCTGGATGTACATGGACTGGAGTATTTTTTTAGCGCATCAGAGGAACTGAAAAATGCACGATAAAGACATTGCTGACATTCTTCAACAGGTCAAAACCATTGCTTTGGTGGGGGCGAGTGATAATCCATCGCGGCCTAGCTATCGCGTCATGGAGTATCTGCTACAACAAGGTTATCAGGTGACACCTGTCAGCCCTAAACTGGCGGGAAAAATGTTGCTGGGTCAGCAGGGTTATGCTGAGTTAGCTGATATTCCGCATCCAATAGATATGGTGGATGTATTCCGAAATGCCGAGGCCGCATATGGCGTTGCACAGGATGCCATTGCTATTGGCGCTAAGGTTTTGTGGCTACAAATTGGTGTCATAAATGAATTGGCAGCAACATTGTCGGCGGATGCAGGGTTAAAAGTCGTTATGGACCGCTGTCCAAAAATTGAGATCCCACGGCTGGGATTAGAAAAAGAGTAACTTTTATCGCCACTGCGGATGTTATCTGAGTGATAAAAAACCCGGCAGAATGAGCCGGGTTTTATCGAGTCTCAAGATTTAGTTACGCAGGCGCGGAGCCTGTAGCTGATGGCGAATAGAGGCGGCCAGCTCATCTAATGAAGGTTGTTCTGGATGCGCATCCATATCTTCATAAGTGAGTTGTGCTTCAGCCAGATAGGTATGTACCGGTTGCCCCTCTTCATCCTCAATGACCACGTGATACCAAGGAGATGAGCGCAAAGTATCGTTATTTGCGACTTCATCAGGTTGCGGTGGCTCAAGAGAATATTCGGGATCAATATCAATCACCACACCCAAATAGCCGTGTAAGCTATGGCGAACCTGCTGCCCAATACCGAATTTGCTGGCGATCATGATAACCTCCGGAGAAACATTACACTGCTTTGTATATGAGGGCAGTGCCGGGCATTTCAAGTTACATTATCCGACACGCAAATCCTTTCAGGTATAAACCTTCTGGATATGTCGCGATTACAGGGTGATCCGCTGCCTGACGGAACTGTTCTATAAATTGTATATCATGGCCTGCATCTAACGCAGCATCAGCCAAAATTTTCTGGAATAAATCTGTAGGCATTAAACCAGAGCAAGAGAAACTTAATAAGATCCCACCTGGGCGCAAAAGCTGTATCGCTAACATGTTGATATCTTTATAACCACGGCAAGCACTGGCTAATTGACTTTTGTTTTCCACAAATTTCGGTGGGTCCATGATAATCATGTCAAATTTCTCCCCTTGCGCACGATAACTCCGCAGCAATTGGAACACATCATCACGAACAAACTCGGCTTTGCTCAAGTCTAACTGATTGAGTTCAATATTCTGTTTCGCAATATCCAACACGGATTGTGAAGTATCAACACTGATAACTTGCTGGCAATTGCCCATCAATGCGGCGACAGCAAAAGCGCCAGTATAAGAGAAACAGTTCAGCACGCGGCGGCCGTCGGCATAATTACGCGCGGCAAGGCGGCTGTCTCGCTGGTCTAAATAAAAGCCGGTTTTATGGCCTTGCTGAATATCCACCAGCAATTGCATACCATGTTCAGTGATAGGCAGCAGGTCTGGAGGAACATCGCCACAGACGGTACCTTGGGTTAGCGGTAAACCTTCTTTTTTACGTACCGAAACATCAGAACGGTCATAAATAGAACATTCTGGATAGCATTGCTGTAATGCGCTGACCAGCGCCGCACGTTGATATTCGGCACCTGCCGACAGCAGTTGCAGCACCAGGAAGTTCTGGAAACGGTCGATGGTGATGCCCGGCAGGCCGTCAGATTCGCCAGCAATCAGGCGATAACCATTCAGCCCATCACGCTGTGCCAACCAATCCCGCCAGCTTTGAGCGCGTTGTAGGCGATTAACAAAGAATTCAGTATCGATAACTTCATCTTGTTGGAATGTCCAGACTCGTGCCAGAATTTGCGACTCCGGCGAATAGGCGGCACGGGCCAGCCATTTTCCCTGGCTATCAAGAATATCAATGGTTTCACCGGGAAGCGCATTGCCTTCAATGCGTTGAACCGCTCCAGAGAAAATCCACGGATGGCGACGAAGCAAGGATTTTTCACGTCCTTTGGCAAGAATCAGGCGTACGGTCATAATTAGGTGGCTGCCAGCTAGGTAAAAAAGAGCGGTATTGTCGGAGTATGAGCTGCAAAATGCAAATTATCACGTAGATAAGGAGTCAATATGCCCAAAGTATGCACCGCTGCCTATGTTTACGGCATTGTTCAAGGTGTCGGTTTTCGCTATAGCACCCAACGCCAGGCGCAGGAACTGGGCGTGACGGGGTACGCCAGAAATTGTGACGATGGCAGTGTGGAAGTAGTCGCTTGTGGTGAGGAACTGGCAGTTGAACGTTTAATGGCATGGATTAAGCAAGGAGGGCCACGTGGTGCGCGGGTGGAGCGCCTACTTACCGAGCCTTATCCTCCCACGCAGTTTGAGTCATTTAAAATTCGTTATTAATTGGGGCACGATGCCAGCATCAGGCCGCCCGCTAAATGCACTTCACCGGTTTGGGCAATCCTGCAATTTTCGTGGCTTGTTTTGCCGGCCCCTTAGGAAATAAGCGATATAGATAACGGCTATTGCCTTTTTCTTCGCCATATTTCTGCGCCATAGCTTTTACCAGCATGCGAATAGCCGGTGAAGTATTGAATTCCTGATAAAAAGCACGGACAAAACGCACTACTTCCCAATGAGGTTCAGTGAGTGTTATACCTTCTTGTTCCGCGAGTATCGGGGCTAAAGCTTCACTCCAGTCCGCACTGTTTTTTAGATACCCTTGCGCGTCGGTATCAATTGCCCGACCTTCAAACTCCAACATATAACCTCAGTGATTCAATTAATAAAACTGCGGCTAATTTAGCAAATATTTGCCCATGATCCCAATAAGTCCGTGTTATGACACGCAAGTTTTCATTGATGCTATTCCCGTCATTTTTCAAGATGCAGGGATGTTGGCTGCTAGCACACGGCCAACTTATTGAGTTTTCTCAACACCTTGGGTTTATTGGGTTATCACCGACCTGCAACCCGAAAAATATGAGGCATAGAACAATGAGAGAAACTGTACAGCGAATCATCAGGGCGTATCTTAGATGATGATTAATTCAGCACTTAACTCGTGGATGGCGGCTTTTTGGCCGATCAAACACCAACAGACTTTACAAGCGGTGGGGGCCTGTTTATAGTTCGGCTCGTTGCGGAGGGGTGGCCGAGTGGCTGAAGGCAACGGTCTTGAAAACCGTCGACGGGAAACCGTTCGAGAGTTCGAATCTCTCCTCCTCCGCCAACTTAACTTCTCCCAAAACCGCCTGAACCTAATCATTACAAAACTCACTGCTAATCTCCCAATACCGGCCCAAATAATCTTACACCTTTGCCTCTTTTATAGGGTTTTTCGCGTTTGTTGTGGATTTGCACATCAGCCTGGCAAGTTATTCCTATACCACCACTTTCCAACCTTCAAAATTTGGTGTTCAACTATTTTTATTTGCGCTGGGAATTTAGCAAAGAAGCCGACCTGAAGAATAGTTTTTAATCCAGAACGATATATTTCATAGTCAGGGTCATTAAACAGCATAATAATCGAATAATGATTAGCATTGACCTTAATGTGGCTATTTGAAGGGGCAAGTAATCGCGTGTAAGTATATTCCACAATGATTCCTTTGTAGGAAAAAAATCCCTTATCTCCGTCTCTTCGATAAGGGATGCCAATAGGCCAACACTAGGGAAAGTTTTAAGATGTTTCTCATGATAACGTTAACTTTCTTCGAAAATATGATTTTGGTCAAGTTATTTCCACGATTTTAATTTTTACTGTTAATTCAATGATCTTGATTGTTTTAATGAACCTAATTTGCTATATGTAACTATAGGATAATCACTGGGTTACCGAATGGTTTTGTTTCTGTTTTTATCAGAGAAATTAGCATTTTATTTTTATATGGTTATTTTTTTACCAAAAGTAGTACTCCGCGTGCGCTAATTTTTCTAAAATAATCTATGCACCTGCATAGTTAATAGCAATTGCGTTATTTTCCTACATAACAGCAAGAACAAACTCAGGCTATCAGAGAGGGGAGAGGAATAGGTGAATGGTACATTAATATAACAGCAGACTTTTGCAGCTTTTATCGATGACAACCCATGTCAGCATTTTTGGCCGGCCATTCATTGATAAAATAACAAACCGAGCTTATTAGCCCGGCCTGCTTATTTTTAAATTTATACTCAGGATTAGGCGTTGTATTTTACCCCTAATATTGCCGCAGTCTCGGCATCGCTTTTATTGCCCACTGTGGGTTCGCATTATCTCAAACGCCACGCGCTGATTAATGTTACCTTCCACATCCCGTTCTCTACAGACTGGCCGGTTTTATTCGCATTATTTCCCTACCAAAGACCTTAAAAACTTCAGCCCCAGATTAAAACTATTTACTCAGGTACTTTTTACCGGTCAATGGCATTGCCCCGACATGTATTTAGTCTGAATTTGTTACGTAGTCATTTTAAACTTACGCCACTACCCATAAAGAGGTATATGGTTGATTTTGTGTAAATTTGTCTAATCGAGTGAGTTTTTTTTGAGCTACTTCATAAAAGTGAATACCCACACTAAAATTGTTTGATCTAAAACAAGCATTCTTACTGCAACAAATAATTTGCTGAAAATCCTCCTTATTATCTCCATAACCTTATTGGGTGATATTTGTCTTGGGTCTCCTTGGCTGAATGTTTTTCATCCTCTTACGGGTCTAAAAATAAAAAATGACTGTCTGGTGCGGACACTGACAACGTCCGGGATGGAAAAACACACTGGAGTATTTATGGTGAGCAAATTTATAAGGCAGATGTCGGTAGGGATATTGGCGTTTTTAGTTCTGGGGGGAATGTTTACTTTGTCGGCAGCACCTACGCCGCCCATTGAGGCCCGCAATGATAAATTCGCCGAGCAGCATGTGGATCAATTTACCTCTTGGCTGAAAACCAAAGAGAGTGGGCCACGAGAAGATGCCTTGGCGGAAGATCCCAATCTGGTGATTTTATGGGCGGGTTATCCCTTTGCTAAAGATTATAACAAACCTCGTGGGCATGCTTATGCGGTAACTGATGTGCGCGAAACATTGCGTACTGGCGCACCCAAAACGGCAGAAGACGGCCCATTGCCAATGGCATGTTGGAGCTGTAAAAGCCCGGATGTTGCCCGCATGATTAATGAACAGGGCGAAGACGCGTACTTCAAAGGCACATGGGCCAAAGGCGGCCCAGAAGTCGTCAATCAGTTAGGTTGTGCTGATTGCCATGATACTGCCACGGCTGATTTTGCTGCTGGAAAACCCGCTTTGGTTCTCTCGCGCCCTTATACCGAGCGGGCGCTGCAATCTATCAATAAACCTTTTGAACATGCCAGTCGCTTGGATAAGCAATCTATGGTGTGCAGCCAATGCCATGTTGAATATCACTTTACGGGTAAAGATAAAGCAGTGAAATACCCTTGGGATAAAGGGACGGATGTGGAGTCAATGGAGAAGTATTACGACGAAATTGCTTTCGCTGATTGGATTCACCCCTTATCAAAAACGCCAATGTTGAAAGCCCAGCACCCTGAGTACGAAACCTGGCGTGCAGGTATTCACGGTAAAAATAATGTCAGCTGCATCGATTGTCATATGCCGAAAATCCAAAATGCAGAGGGCAAAGTATATACCGACCATCAAATCCGCAATCCCTTTGATAGCTTCGAAAGCACCTGTGTTAATTGCCATACCCAGGATAAAAAAACCTTGCAGGATATTGTTGCCGAGCGCAAAGCCAGCATCCAGGAGCTGAGAGCGAATGTGGAGAAACAGCTGGTACAGGCGCATTACGAAGCTAAAGCTGCTTGGGATGCTGGGGCGACAGAGCAAGAAATGACACCGATTTTACAAGATATCCGCCATGCGCAGTGGCGCTGGGATTATGCCATTGCTTCCCACGGGATCCATATGCATGCCCCTGATGTTGGGTTACGAGTGCTCGGCGGCGCGTTGAATAAAGCCGCCGATGCCCGAACTAAACTGGCACGACTGTTGGCCACTAAAGGGATTAGCCACGAAATTCCGGTGCCGGATATTTCCACCAAACTCAAAGCGCAACAAGCACTGGGGATGGATATGGATAAGCTGAACAGCGAGAAACAGGAGTTTCTGCAGCAGGTGGTGCCAGCCTGGGATGCTCAAGCCAGAAAAGCGGGCCGTTTGAGCCAGTAAGCGGCGCTCCGGTAGGGTGATAAAGCCTACCGGAGCTATTCCAGGAACAGACTGGCTCCAGATTGGGGCCATAGCAAAGGTGGAATAACCATGCGCGTTTTACGTTCATTCTGTCTGGCGGTGTTGCTGGTGGTGTTGGCCCAGCCCACATTCGCCACCACACCGGCTGATGCAGCGAAAACCACAGTGTTGCCAACAAGTGGCTCGCGTCATGTTGTTGAGCCGCAACGTAACCCAGATGCTGCTTGTGTCCAATGTCATAAAGAACAAAAAGATGCGCTGCACGGCAAACATGCTGGTGCAGTAAATCCGAATACACAATTAGCCGTCACTTGTACCAATTGTCATGGCAAGGCATCGGTATTGCACCGCAATGGTGTCAAAGATGTGATGCGGTTTAACCAGGATATGCTGAAGACCGAACAGGCGCCGTTCAGTGTGTCTCAACAAAACAGTGTTTGCATGAGTTGCCATCAGCCGGAAAAATTACGTGAAGCATTCTGGCCACATGATGTGCATATGTTGAAGCTTTCCTGTGCCAGTTGCCATCAGTTGCACCCGAAAACCGATCCAATGCATGGCCTTGATGACCAGGGGCGGGTAAAAATTTGTGTGGATTGTCATCGTCGTCAGCAGGAGCTGATACCGAAGGTCGCGCCATGAAGACTAATCGTCGTCATTTTATCGCCAGTATGGGGGCGCTGATTTTTATGACCGGCTCCACCGGGCGCGTATTGGCACTCAGCGGCACGATTGATGGCGTTCGTTACGGCATGCTACATGACGAAACCCGCTGTATTGGCTGCACCGCGTGCATGGATGCTTGTCGTGAAGTTAATCAGGTACCCGCCGGCGTCTCGCGGTTAAATATCATCCGCAGCCAGCCCATTGGTGAGTTTCCCGCCGTGAAATATCAGTTTTATCGCCATTCTTGCCAACATTGTGACCGGGCACCCTGTGTGGATGTTTGCCCCACCGGCGCATCTTACCGTGATAAGGCCACCGGGATTGTTGATGTCAATCCTGACCTTTGTGTTGGCTGCCAGTATTGTATTGCGGCCTGTCCGTATCGGGTTCGTTTTATTCATCCGGTGACGAAAACTGCCGATAAATGTGATTTTTGCCGAAAAACCAATCTCAAACAGGGGAAGCAACCGGCTTGTGTGCTGTCGTGCCCCACTAAAGCACTGGTCTTTGGCAATCTGGACGATCCGAACTCTGAATTGGTGAAGCTGTTGCATCAGCGCAGTGTCTATCGGGCCAAGTTACATCTGGGAACCCAGCCGAAACTGTATCGCGTTCCTTTCCAGTATGGGGAGATAAGCGGATGAGCCCTACATTGAACACGCCATTTCATTTTGAATCATTAGTTTGGGACTGGCCGATTGCTATCTATCTGTTTTTAATTGGTGTTTCTGCCGGAATGGTGGTGGTTAGCCTGTTGGTGAAGCAGCGAGTTTTGCGGGCGGAGGCCGCACAGAGCGGGCTGCTCAAGTCCACGGCGATTATTGCGCCACTGGCGGTTATCTGCGGTTTATTCATCTTGATCCTGCACCTCACCCGGCCCTGGACTTTCTGGAAGCTGATGTTTTTCTACAGCCCTCACTCGGTCATGTCTCTGGGGGTTATGCTCTTTCAAATCTATATGGTGGTTTTGTTGCTATGGCTGGCAGTGATATTTCGGCATTGGCTAACCGCCTTATTGCAGCCCTATCCAAAATTGTGTTGGGTGGGCAAGGTGCTGAATTGGCTGGCCCCCATAGAGCGCAAGCTTGAGCCGGTGATGATGCTGCTGGCGGTGGCTTTAGGGGCTTACACCGGTTTTCTGTTATCTGCATTGAAAAGCTACCCATTGCTAAATAACCCCGTGCTGCCGGTGTTATTTCTGTTCTCTGGTGTCTCTTCCGGTATTGCTGCAATGGTGTTGTGTTCAGTGGTGTTTTTTAAAGAACCCGTCCACAGCCCGGCATTGGCTTTTGTCCATCGATTGGAAAAACCGGTGGTCTGGCTGGAGTTATTTTTACTGTTGGCGTTCTTTGCCGGGCTGTGGTTCGGCGGGGGGCAAAAAGAGGTGGCGGTAGGGGTCGCCCTCGGCGGTGGTTTCTGGGCGCTGATGTTTTGGTTCTGGGTTATTGGCTGCGGCATGGTGCTGCCAATGGCGCTCAACCGCTATTGTAGCCAAAAAGTGCGCCACCGAGTTCCTTTCTTGCTGATGGTTTCGGGCCTGAGCTTGTTCGGTGTTTTGGTATTACGTTTTTTCATTCTTTATGCCGGTCAGATGACGGTGGTTTAAAGGATGAGATTTGCAGGGGCGGGCACGAGAGTATGATAGCTGAACTGGGGTTGTTGTCACTGCTTGCGGCGGCGTCACTGGCGCTGTTGCTCGGCAGTGTGCCCTTTATGGCTTTGCATGGGCGGCGCTTACCTTTGCTGTATTGGCTGGCGCCGCTCAGTTATGGCGTCACCTTATTTATTGCTCTGGCTCTATTGTCACTGGGTTGGAGCTTTGTTAATGATGATTTCTCAGTACTTTATGTTGCGCAGCACAGTAACAGCCAGCTCCCGCTATTTTATAAAATGGCGGCCATCTGGGGCGGGCATGAGGGCTCAATGCTGTTTCTGCTGTTTGCACTCAGTATGTGGAGCAGCGCGCTAACCTGGTTTCGCCGCCATTTCCCTCTGCGGTTTTTTGCCCGCTCACTGGGGGTGATGGGCTGGCTGCTAGTTATTCTGAGCATTTTTATCCTCTTTTTCTCCAATCCTTTCGAGCGGCTATTTCCTACCTTAGCAGAGGGGCGTGATTTGAACCCGATGCTGCAGGATTTGGCACTGATATTTCACCCGCCACTGCTCTATCTGGGCTATAGCGGTTTTGCCATCAGCTTTGCTTTCGCCTGTGCCACCTTACTGGAGGGGAACAGTGGCCTGTACCTGGCGCGTTATAGCCGCTCGTGGGTATTGGCCGCCTGGAGCCTATTAACAGTGGGGATATTATTAGGCGCTTGGTGGGCATACAGCGAGCTGGGTTGGGGGGGCTGGTGGTTTTGGGACCCGGTTGAGAATGCCTCATTATTGCCCTGGCTTACTGGCACCGCCTTGTTGCATGTGTTGGCTATCAGCGCGCGGCGCGGTGTCTATCATCAATGGGGCGTGTTGCTGTCATTAGTGACCTTTCAACTCTGCCTGTTGGGCACTTTTATTGTCCGCTCCGGCGTGTTGACCTCGGTACATGCTTTTGCTGTGGATGCCGCTCGTGGCGAGGCGCTACTGGTGCTATTGGGTGTCGTGACCTTGGCGTCATTATCTCTGTTTGCCTGGCGAGTTCAGGGGAATAACCGGCCAGCTGATTTCACACTTTTCTCCTTAGAAACCCTGCTATTGGCGGCAATGGTATTGCTGAGCATTGCTGCCATTACCGTGCTAATCGGCACCTTATATCCATTAATTTTCAGTGCGTTAGGTTTAGGTTCGCTGTCGGTGGGCGCACCCTATTTTAACCAGACACTGACACCTTTTATGCTGTTATTGCTGTTGCTGATGGGGTTGGCTCCCTTTGCTCATTGGCGGCAAAGCCCCGCCCCCACTATGTGGCGCATGGTTATCCCGGCGTTATTTGCCATCGGCGCTGGCCTGTACAGTTCAGGTCTGTTTCAGGCCAGCTGGCAAGTTGGTATGGTGCCGGGTGTCACCTTGGCTTGGTGGGCATTATGTGCGCCGCTGTTCGCCCCCAAGATACGTTGGCTATCATGGCTGATACATGGCGGGGTGGCGGTGAGCTTACTGGGCATGTTGTTCGCCACAAATTATGCCGTGGAGCAGGGCAGCCGCATGTCTCCCGGTCGTCAGGTTAGCTTAGCCGGATACCAATTTACTTATCATCAAACTGAGCTATTGGTTGGCCCCAACTACACCAGTGAACGGGCGCAGATTAAGGTCAGTCAGCATGGGCAACCGGTAACCACATTGCGACCGGAGCGGCGGCATTACAGTGCGCGCGAAATGCTGATGATTGAACCGGCAATTGTCAGTGGCCCACTGGCCGATTTTTATGCCGTGCTGGGGGATAATTTAGGTGCCGGGGAGTACAGCGTGCGTCTGTATTATAAACCGCGAGTCAGTTGGATTTGGGGCGGCGCTCTGATGATGGTATTGGGCGGCTTACTGGCATTTTGGCGGCGGGCAGGTGATGCCAGTGAAGGTGAAAAATGAAACAACGCTGGCCTTGGTTGCTGGTTCCACTGCTGGCCCTAATCTTGGGCGGCGTGCTGTATAGCGGCTTACATCGTGATCCGCATCGGCTTGAATTAGCTGAGCAATACCTGCCTTTCCCTGCTTTTTCTTTATCTGACTTACAGCAACCTAGCCAGAAAATAACCCGGGAACACTTGCAGGGGCGAGTGACAGTGATAAATGTCTGGGCCAGTTGGTGTGCCAGTTGTAAGCAAGAGCTGGCGGCATTGGGGCAGATAGCCAGCACCCTGGATGGGGTGCAGTTCTATGGGCTGAATTACCGGGATTCTCGTCAGGCGGCATTGGCTACATTGCAACGCTACGGCAATCCTTATCAAAAAAGTCTTTACGATCCCCAAGGCACCTTGGCACTGGCGATGGGGGTGTATGGTACCCCAGAAACCTGGCTAATTGATGCCAGCGGAGTTATTCGCCAGCGCTATGCGGGGGAAATGACAGCAGAAATATGGCAGCAGCAATTTATGCCATTACTGGTGGAAGCCACTAAGGCCAGTCGCCGATGAAAACCTTAATAATAATGCTATTGCTGAGCTGTTCACCTTGGGCATGGGCCGATTTGGTGGATACCTATCATTTTAGCTCGTCGCAAAACCAACAACAGGCTGTGGCGTTAGCCAAAGAATTGCGTTGCCCACAATGTCAAAATCAAAACTTGCTGGAATCAACATCACCAATTGCACAGGATTTACGGTTAGAGGTCTACCGCTTGGTGGAAACCGGGCACAGTTCTGAGGAGATAAAGGCCCTGATGACCCAGCGCTATGGGGATTTTGTACTGTATCGGCCGCCGCTGCGCAGTGCAACATGGCTGCTTTGGTTTGGGCCTGGGGTGCTATTGTGCTGCGTATTAGGCGGGCTACTGTTGAGAATACATCGCCGCTCGCTATCCGCTAGCAGAGGTTCGCGCTGATGCTGCTGGCAATGGGGTTAGCCACTTTTTCGCTGCTGATTCTGCTGGGAATATGGTGGCCTTGGCTGGTGCAATATGGCCGCCTGAGCTGGCGCTGGCCACTGGGATTCAGCTTGCTGATTGGAGGCGGTATTCTTATTGGTTATCAGCAGCTTGGAAACTATGCCTTGGTACAACACGAGACTTTGCGCCAGCTTGAGGCGACACGGCTAAATTCCATGTTGGATAAGCAGAGCCGTGATCCGGCCTTGTTTCGGTTACAGCAACGTATTCGTCAGGAGCCGGAAAAGGGCGAATTGTGGTTCAGTTTGGCGCAACAATATTTATATCGAAATGAATTTGAGGACGCCTTGATTGCACTGCAACAGGCAGAACGTTTACAGGGGGCCAGCGCCGCGCTAGATGCCGCTCGGGCGGTGGTGTTCTATTATCAATCCGGGCAAAAAATAACCGGTGAGGTGAGCTATTGGCTACAGCAGGCGCTGACCAAAGATCCTTTGCAATACAGCGCATTGATGTTGCAAGCGAATGATAGTTTTACCCAGGGGCACTACGCCGAAGCCATTACTGTGTGGCAACGGCTACTGGAGAGTGATAATCCAGAGGCCGATCGCGCGATGATAATCCGTGCTATTGCCTTAGCTCAGGTGATGCAGCCGCCATCTTAGTCATGCCGTGGGTGTGGGCCTAAATTACAGGTAAAAAAAACCCTTACTAATCTCATTTAGTAAGGGATGCCAATTCGGCCAACACCAGGGAAATATTATAACCGCTTATTTATCATGCGATTAATTTGAGTTAGTTACATGACTTAAATCAAGTTCATCTAGATTACATTAATATCGTTAATGTTTATATATTATTAATAATTTTTTTTACGTCGGATTATTGCTGCCGTGAGAATGGCGAATAATTGACCAGAAAATATTTGAGAAAATGGGGGCCGGTGCGGGCCATGTTGCTCAAGTGGTTTGGCACGGATATGTTTTTATCATGGATTGGTATGAGGAGAATAGGGCAATCTGCGAGCGGAAAAAAATGAGCAAAAGAGTCGTTACGGGCAGAGCAGAGGTAAGTGAGAGAGATAATCGCCACCTGAATGTAAAAGCACCCAGATGGCGGGGTAAAGCTGAGACGGGTGGACTAAAAGTCCCCTGGTGTTGGCGAAAATATATTATGATCAGACTAACTTTTTTAGCGGCAGTGCGCTAATATACTAGTTCTATTATAAGTTAAATCAATTCTATAAAGCAAAAACAGTATAATTAACATAGGGCTATAATAATAGCTAGCCTTTAGTCTAGCTTTCAAAACTAACCTTTAGTCTAGGTTTTTGTAGTTATATCCTGCCAGTCTATGCCATATAAGAGATTTTCTTTAGACGATGTTATACCGTATTTCCTATTGAAAACAATGCTATAAAATTGTATTGTTGCATGATGCATTGGGTGATTTCTAGGTTATTATGACAATCTATTATTTTGATAATGAAAGTATTAATGAAGATATTAATAATTATATTCAGCGAAGAATAAAAGCTTATGGTGATCTTCGTTATTCCTATTTAGTTATGAATAAGAAAATACCCTTGCATCCGGCTATTATTTCTAACTACCCGTTAGATTGGGTGAGAGAATACCAAAAAAACAGTTATCACCTTATCGACCCCGTTATTTTAACGGCGAGAGATAAAATCTCCCCCTTTTCATGGGATGACAACTCGGTTATTAATAAGAAATCAACTGAATCTGCTGTTTTTAAGTTGGCCAGAGAATATAACATTGTTAATGGCTATACATTTGTTCTGCATGATAATAGTAATAATATGGCGACGCTGAATATTTCTAATGGCAATGACGATAGCATTTTCTTTGATGAAAATATTGAAAAATATAAAGAAAAAATTCAAATGCTACTCATTTTAACACATGAGAAAATGTTAGGGCTCTACCATAACAACAGTATAAACAACGAGTTGCATGGAAGTAATATCAAGAAAGATATATTCTCTCCAAGAGAGAATGAGATTTTATATTGGGCTAGTGTCGGTAAAACATATTCTGAGATTTCAATCATATTGGAAATAAAACGGAGTACGGTAAAATTCCATATTGGTAATGTCGTCAGGAAATTGGGTGTTTTAAATGCCAAGCATGCAATTAGGCTTGGCATCGAATTGAAACTAATTAAAGCTATTTAATAATCTCAGGGACAATCAATGGCCAACTTTCAAGGACGCCCGGTTCGAGTTGATGTACCCGACGTATTTTATTTATGAGTTTTTGTTGGCTATCAATATCTACGCCAAGATGTAACAAATAAATAATCTCATTTTTTTCTGATTCACCTTGATTGAGTACTGTAATATTCCAGCCTGAACGTTTTAGTAGAATAAACATTCCTCGACTGACGACGGTCAATATCCCTTTATATCCACAATCTTTAGCGTAGTTGACCATAGCTAAAAAAAGTATCGTGCTAAGTGAGCTGTTATTACCCACCATATCGCGAGCGAGTGTTTTCTCTACAAAAAAACGACTGGATTCAATAAACCCATCAATAGGTAAGTCAACATCAGCGAAATAAGGAGAAAAAGGGCCAGTGATCATGGTCGGATATTTCATTTCAATAAATCGAACACTGCAAACTATAGTGTTGTCTATTGTTCCCAATATATAATTGGTATTCTCATCATCGTATTGGTCACTTTCTTTGCCATCTATACAGGTTACTTTCCAATCGAGACGATCTTTAAATGTTATCTTTCTGAGTGAAAAGATCTCGTCCAGCTTTTTTTCAGGCATATTATTAAAGTTTACGTTAAAGAGTTTTAACATAATAAAAACCAAAGTTATTTAATCAAAACAACATCGTACACGATCTTTGTCTATCAGTGCAAACTTTGAACGACGTTAAATTGCCCGCTAAATGGTAAATAAATCTGCACATCATTGTGCAAATATTCTACCGAGCTCATATCCACGTAGCGCGGTTTTTAGGGGGGCGCTATGGGGGCGCTGAAATGGGATAGCGACGATCTTTTTAAGGAAAAAGAGACATCAGACAGGACTTTTCATTAAGAAATGGTTATAACGAAACAATGTTTCATTTCCTAATTGAAAAGGATGTTGATGTGGACAGTAGTCCTCCGCTTTTTACTAATAAAAAATTTGTTTTCCTGGTGGCGACATTCTGTTGCTTGCTGTGGGGCAGTGCCTATCCCGCGATTAAAAATGGTTATGTGCTGTTTCATATTGCACCAGATGATATTCCCAGCAAGATGGTGTTTGCCGGGTATCGTTTTTTATTAGCCGGAATTGTATTACTGATTTTTGCCGTGGCCAGCGGCAAGGCGATTGGTCGCCTACAAAAAAACCAATATAAGCAGATTGCTATTTTGGGGCTGACCCAGACCACCTTGCAGTATGTATTTTTCTATATTGGCCTGGCATACACCACGGGGGTGAAAGGCTCTATTATGAATGCGACCGGCACATTTTTTAGTGTGTTATTAGCCCATTATATTTATAAAAATGACCGGTTAACATTCAATAAAATCATGGGGTGCGCATTAGGTTTTGCCGGTGTTATGGTGGTGAATTTCGGCTCCGATTTGATGGACTTTAATTTTTCCTTGCTGGGAGAAGGCTGTGTCGTCTTGGCAGCATTCATTCTTTCTGCGGCCAGTATTTATGGTAAGCGAATTTCACAAACGATGGATACCACGGTAATGACCGGCTACCAGCTTGCTATTGGTGGGTTGGTGCTGACGGTGGGCGGCTATTTCTTTGGCGGCAATTTAAGTGAGTTTGGTTGGCAGGCCCTGCTATTGTTAGCTTATTTGGTGCTGTTGTCATCGGCCGCTTTTGCATTATGGAGTTTATTGCTCAAATATAATCGGGTAGGGATGGTGGCTCCATTTAATTTCCTTATTCCTGTGTCTGGTGCTGTGCTGTCTGCCATTTTCCTGAACGAAAGTATTTTGGAGTGGAAAAATGCCGTCGCCTTAGCGTTGGTTTGTGTCGGGATTATTTTGGTGAACCGGATTAAGCAAGTCAGGGCCTGATTTTAGTGCATCATGCGGGCAACGTTGATTGGCAGGGCTGCATTAGTGACTGGGTGCCGTCACCCCGACAGATAGGGAACTGAAAATGTGGGTCTGTCATCAATCGTAATCATTTTGTTGTTTAAAAAATGCGCATTTTTGTCTCTTTTTTCTGTTCAGCACTACACTAATAAGTCACGGTCAGTAATTATTGTTAGTGATAATGATATGGCTCGTATTGCACTACAATGAGGGTGAGGTGCGGGCAGAAGAGAGGGCAAAATTATGCTAATTCAGCCTTATTTATTCTTTAATGGTAACTGTGAAGAAGCGGTCAATTTTTATGCTCAGCAATTGGGCGGTGATGTGGTTGCCATGATGCGTTATAAAGAAATTCCCAACCCAGAAAACTGCCCACCAAACACCAATCCTGAGTCTATTATGCATGCTCGCCTGCAAGTGGGCAGCAATGTCATTATGGCCTCGGATAGTTGTCCAAATGATAGCGGTCAGCCACACCAGGGCTATTCGCTGTCAATTAATGTGACCGATATGAGCAAAGGCGAGGCGCTGTTTAAATGTTTATCTGAAGGCGGCCAGGTGATAATGCCTTTTGGCGTGACATTCTGGGCGCAAGGTTTTGGGATGCTAACAGACAAATTCGGTGTGGGCTGGATGATTAATGTTGAGTGACCATCTTGGCATGCGCCTGTCGCGGCGCATGCCAAGATAATAAGACATAATCAGGCTTTATCTGTCACTATCTTAACCCCGACGCGGGTTACGCGGTCAGATTCCATTTCAGCAATTGTCCAGGTAAGACCATCCCATTCAATCTGATCGCCGATAACCGGTTCGCCCCCAAATAGATAAAGCACGAACTGCCCCAGGGTTTGCTGTTTATCGACCCCAGCTTCCAGATTAAGACCGTAAATCTGCGATATATCCTGAAGTTTTGCATCAGCATCAAGAATGAAATCACCGAAGAAACGTTCATCCAGCTGGATGTTGGGTGACTGACTAAAGAGTTTCCCTAGTGCCGGCAAATCATGCTCCTGACCAATAACGCACAAAATATCGCCTTCTTTCAGACGGGTACTGCCGGTCGGGTGTAATAAATCTTTGCCGCGAAACAGCGCTGCAATTCGGGTGCCCTTCGGCATTTTCAAATCGCGTAATGTGGCACCGATACACCATTTGTCGGAACTAAGTTGGTAAATAAATTGTTCCCACTGGTTATTTTTATCAATATCTAAACCAATGCGCGCCACCGGAGCCAGAGCTGGCGGCACCACTAGTTTTGTTTTGCGGGCAGCAAATGACAAACTGGTGCCTTGTAATAGCAGCGAAACCAGTACCACAAAAAAGGCGACATTAAAGAACAAATTCGCATTGGGTATGCCGGCCATCATGGGGAAGACTGCCAGAATTACCGGCACTGCGCCGCGTAACCCGACCCATGAAATAAAGATCCGCTCACGTAAATTAAAGCTCGGGAAGGGCAGTAAGCCAATAAACACCGAAAGAGGGCGGGCAAACAGAATCATCCACAATGAGAGGAGCAGCGCAGGAATGGCAATTGGCAACAGATCACTTGGGTTAAGCAGCAAGCCCAATACCAGGAACATGCCAATCTGGCTGAGCCATGCCAAGCCATCAAAAGTTTGTAAAATGCCTGCGCGGTTGCGGATGGGGCGGTTGCCAAGCAACAGGCCACAGAGATAGACCGCCAGAATGCCGCTGCCATTGACTGCCGTGGTCAATGAAAAGACTAAAATTCCGCCGCTGACCGCCAGTAATGGATATAAACCATTGGGCAATTCCATCCGGTTGATTAACCACAATAGCAACCCGCCGCCGCCTAATCCGATGAGGATCCCCAAGCCAAATTGCTGAATTAAATGCACCAAAAACATCCAGCTGAGACTGGTTTCACCCGCCGAAATCATCGCGATTAGGGTTACAGTTAAAAAGACAGCCATGGGGTCGTTACTGCCGGATTCTATTTCTAGCGTCGCACTAACACGTTCATTTAGGCCTTTGCCACCTAACAGTGAAAATACGGCGGCTGCATCGGTGGAACCTATGATTGCACCAATAAGTAAGCCTTGAATAATATCCAAATCGAATAGCCAAGCCGCCGCCATGCCGGTCAGGCCCGCAGTAATCAAGACGCCGACGGTAGCCAGTGAAAGAGCGGGCCACAGTGCGACGCGAAAGGATGAGGCCCGGGTGCGCATGCCGCCATCCAGTAGGATAACGGCTAATGCCAGGTTACTGACCAGATAGGCTGCGGGGTAGTTATCAAAAGCAATGCCCCCAATACCGTCGCCCCCCGCCAGCATACCAATGGCGAGAAAGATAACTAAAATTGGAATGCCTAAACGGGAAGAGAGTGAACTCAGTAAGATACTGGCTCCCACCAGCACTGCGCCGATCAGAAAAAGGCTATTAATAGTGATGGCGTCCAAGGTGGGAGGTCTCCTGATGTAAAACATAAATAAATTGGGGGCGAATGAAATTATTATACACAGATTTGCTGCGTTCAATGGGAAGATATGACCTAATTCAATGCGTTACTTTGAACCTGAAGCAACTTTTGGGGTGACAGCCAAAGAAAGGGCGCGAAATTGTATGGATAATAGGCAGGTCGCTCACCTTTAATCGCCCAGCGGGGAATCAAGGGTGAGCGTTGGTGTAAAAACTAGTCGCGTTTTAGTGTGTCTAAAGCCCGGCGCAGCGCTTCAGCGGTGACCCACTTTTCCTGTTCAGGAAGATTATCGACAGATAGCTGTGAAAGCTCATGAATTAATACGCTGCGATCTTTACCGTTAATCGCGTTATCCAGTGCACCACTTAGGCGGCTAACCAAGGCAAATAAGATGTTGAACTCAATGACTGGTGTAGCATCAGATGCGGAGTTATTCTCAACAGATTCTTGCTTACTCATCACAATTCCTCTTTTGTTGTCACTGCAAGTGAAACAAATCCTGAAAAGGAATCAACAGGATAGGTGCTCTGAAAGCAGAGCGCACAGTGAAGCATTTGCCATCCCGCATCAACATGATGGTCTGACAGTGTAGCGGTTTTATGACCAAAACGGTATGCAGAGAAGTAGACCGATTCGCAATAACATTATTCGTTTACAGAATACGATGATTACGCCGTTTGCTGCTGCGGCTTGCCGGAAAACAAGAATTTCAACACCGGAATTCGGCGATGAACCTCGTATAGCATAAACGAAATTAAGCAAACAAAGACTATTCCTAGTATGAAACCCAGGGCGTTATTGTCAATTTTGGGCGTAATGAATGCACCATAAATTAAGGTGAGGGGGTGATGCACCAAATAGATGAAGAGTGAGGCGTTAACCAGGTAAGTGACCTTCGGTGAGGGGTAATTGAGCAACCGATAGCCAAGAGAATAAACCACGTTGGTCATGGTGACGCCCATTAATGCTTTGATAATGAGATCGAGCTCGAAGGAAAAAAACGCATTAGTATTAATATGTTGGTTTAGATAGTAAGCACAGAACAATAGCACGGAGGCAACTAATGCTACGGGCGAAAAGGTGATAAATACTTGTTTAAGTGGGGGATAGATAAAACTGTAAGCGCCAATAAGAAAGAAAGGCAGATAAAACAGGGTTTCCATAACAAAGAAATTGAAGATGCTATTAAAGAGTATTTCAGGGTTAAGAAGAAATATGATTCGCCGTATTACAGAATAAACAAACACAAATAGAAACAATAATAGTGAGATTTTTCCTATATTATTCATTCCTTTTATCAATGCAGGAACTGATTTTTTTTTATTCTTCATTTTCTGGAATAGATAAAAACAGATAGCTGTCAGTAAGGCGAGAGTTAACAAAAACCATAAGTGCGAAACAACTTCCCAAATAGCAATATTTATTTTTTGATAAATTGTAAATGAATTCCAATCTTGCAATTTATTAGTGTAATTTTTAAGTAAAAAGAATTGTGGCAGTGTAATCAGTGGGATGGCGGCAACTAATGGAATAATCACCCGCTCTAAGCGTACCTGAAGCCAGCGCTGGCGCTCATAGCGCTGATAGAGCATGAACGAAAAATAGCCGGAAATAACAAAAAATACTTGCATGCGAAAGGCATGAATAAAATCATTTAGTAAGGTTAATATGAGTGAAGGCTGTTCGCTGTTAACTGCCCAATGATTGCTGGAGTATATAAGAGAAAGATGAAAAGGGATGCCGAGTAACATCAAATAGGCGCGAATAGCGTCTAAAAAGTACTCCCGTTGGTTAGTGTTTTTTTTCATACTTATTCGCAGTTTGTTATCTGAATTAGAATAACGAATCTGATTTTTCCCGGAGTTTTTCTTTATAGTAAATATTCATCGATAACTATATACGTTAACAATGGATCAGGACGGCGAGAAACATTACTATAAGAGTTAATGATTTTCCAGAACGTATTTGAGCTATGCTTGTGGCATCGCCACGGATTGACACCATGAGCAGGTAGCATAACTCTGAGTGTAACAATAACCTGGATTTATCTGCCTGGCCTGCTGGATAAACCGTCAATAATTTGGCAGTTGTGATTTAGGGGGAAGATGTGCGAGTTAATATTTTTTCGGACGTAAATAAAATGTCAAAAGGGTCACGCGCGAATAGCGTTAGATGGTTGGGGGTCACTCTCCTGCTGTCATTATTCACTTCTCAGGCTATGGCTTTCTCGTTAGATGATGTGGCTAAACAGGCACAGGAGCTGGCGGGTAAAAGTTTCGAAGCGCCGAAAAGTAATCTTCCATCGCAATTTCGCGACATGAAATTTGCCGACTATCAGCAGATTCAGTTTAACCACGAGAAGTCCTATTGGAACAAACTGGATACGCCTTTCAAGTTAGAGTTTTATCATCAAGGGATGTATTTCGACACCCCGGTGAAAATTAATGAAGTCACTGCGACCAGTGTTAAGCCGATCAGCTACAGCCCGGATTATTTTAACTTTGGCTCGGTCAAGCATGACCCAGAGTCAGTGAAAAATTTAGGTTTTGCCGGTTTTAAAGTGCTTTATCCAATTAACAAGGCGGATAAAAAAGACGAAATCATCAGTATGCTCGGGGCCAGTTATTTCCGAGTGATTGGTAAAGGGCAGATTTATGGCCTTTCTGCTCGCGGGCTGGCGATTGATACCGCCCTGGCTTCGGGTGAAGAATTCCCGCGTTTTCGCGAATTCTGGATTGAAAGACCCAAACCAAATGATAAACATCTGGTTATCTTTGCGCTACTGGATTCCCCGCGTGCCACCGGTGCTTACCGGTTTGTGATTTATCCGGGCCGCGATACCACTATTGACGTGCAAGCTAAAGTCTTCCTGCGCGATAAAGTTGAGAAACTGGGTATTGCGCCATTAACCAGCATGTTCCTGTTTGGGCCAAACCAGCCATCTACAGTATTGAATTATCGTCCGGCGCTGCATGATTCCAATGGTCTTTCTATTCATGCCGGCAATGGTGAATGGATTTGGCGACCACTGAACAATCCTAAACATTTATCGGTCAGCACCTATACAGTTGAAAATCCTAAAGGTTTCGGTTTGCTGCAACGCGGCCGTGAATTCTCGCAATATGAGGATTTAGACGACCGTTATGATTTACGTCCAAGTGCCTGGGTTGAACCTCGTGGTGATTGGGGTAAAGGTAAAGTGGAGCTGGTGGAGATCCCGACTGCAGATGAAACCAACGATAACATTGTGGCTTTCTGGACACCGGATGTGTTGCCGGATGCAAAAACATCGCTGGATTTGAATTACCGTGTGCATTTCACCCGTGATGAAGAAAAATTACATTCAGCGGATGTGGGGTATGTGAAACAAACCTTGCGCTCAACCGGTGATGTGAAACAGTCAAATCTGATCCGCCAACCTGATGGCAGTGTGGCTTTCCTGGTTGATTTTGTTGGCCCGGTGCTGAAATCATTGGATGAAAATACGCCATTGACTTCACAGGTCAGTATTGACGAAAACGGTGAATTGATCGAAAACGCGCTGCGCTACAACCCGGTGACTAAGGGCTGGCGTTTGACATTGCGGTTGAAAGTTAAGGATGCCAAAAAACCGATAGAAATGCGTGCCGCGCTGGTTAATGGTGATAAGACCCTGACAGAAACCTGGAGCTATCAGTTACCTGCCGATGAATAAGTCAAATCAATCTCCTGTACAGGATTATATTGCGGACTTGCCCCTGACTGCTCAGCAGCAAGGGGCATTGCGTGAGGCGCTACCTGAGGATGTGCTACTTGGTAGCACGCCTGATGGCATTCCTCGGTTGCATCAATTACTGGCGGCGAGTACCGCCGAAAATAGGGTTTCTGACGAGCAAGACAGTGCTTTGGCTTCTGTTGATGCACGGTTGCAGGCCGCATGGCCGGATGCTCTGAATGATGGCAAGTTACTGGCGCAAGATTCTGAAGGGCGCACGGTTATCCATGCGGTGCCACCCATCAAACGCACCAGTATGGCACCACAAGCTTGGCGTACCAATCCGGTTGGGCGTTTTTGGGATTCCTTGTTAGGCCGCAGCCCGGCTTCTCGTGCCCAGAGCCATGCCGAGGCCGCAGCCGAGAAAAAATGGCGGCGGGTAGGTTCATTGCGCCGTTACATCTTGCTGATTCTGATTGTGCTGCAAACCGCCATCGCCACCAGCTATATGAAAACCATCCTGCCCTATCAGGGCTGGGCATTAATCGATCCTTTCGAGATCTGGCAACAGAACTGGCAAGTTTCGGTGATGCAATTGCTGCCTTATTTACTGCAAACCGGCATCCTTATTTTGTTCGCCATTTTGTTCTGCTGGGTCTCCGCCGGTTTCTGGACGGCACTGATGGGCTTCCTGCAATTACTGATTGGTAAGGATAAATACAGCATTTCTTCCACTATCAAAGGGGATGAGGCGTTAAATCCAGAGCATCGGACGGCGCTGATTATGCCCATTTGTAATGAGGATGTGGCGCGGGTATTTGCGGGCTTGCGGGCAACCTATGAGTCAGTCGCCGCCACGGGGCAACTGGAACACTTTGATATTTATGTCTTAAGTGACAGCTATGACCCGGATATCTGTGTGGCAGAGCAAAAAGCCTGGCTGGAGCTATGCCGTGATGTTGACGGTCATGGCCGAATTTTCTATCGCCGCCGTCGCCGTCGGGTGAAACGTAAAAGTGGCAATATTGATGATTTCTGCCGCCGCTGGGGTAGCCAATACAGCTACATGGTGATTTTGGATGCCGACAGTGTGATGAGCGGCGGCTGCCTGACCGGTTTAGTGCGGTTAATGGAAGCCAACCCTAATGCCGGTATCATTCAGTCTGCGCCGAAAGCCTCTGGAATGGATACGCTGTATGCCCGAATTCAGCAATTTGCCACCCGGGTTTATGGCCCTTTATTTACCGCCGGTCTGCATTACTGGCAGTTGGGTGAATCTCACTATTGGGGCCATAACGCCATCATTAGGGTAAAACCCTTTATTGAGCATTGCGCCTTGGCCCCGCTGCCGGGTGAAGGTTCGTTCGCCGGTGCGATTTTATCCCACGACTTTGTCGAAGCAGCCTTGATGCGCCGTGCGGGTTGGGGGGTGTGGATTGCTTATGACTTGCCGGGCAGCTATGAAGAATTGCCACCTAACTTGCTCGATGAGCTAAAACGTGACCGTCGGTGGTGCCATGGTAACCTAATGAACTTTAGGCTATTTTTGGTAAAAGGCATGCATCCGGTTCATCGGGCAGTATTCCTTACTGGGGTCATGTCTTATTTGTCAGCGCCATTGTGGTTTATGTTTTTGGTGCTGTGTACTGCGCTGCAAGCGGTACACACCCTGATGGAGCCACAATACTTCCTGCAACCGCGCCAATTGTTCCCGGTATGGCCGCAGTGGCGGCCGGAATTGGCGATTGGCCTGTTTTCCACCACCCTGGTATTGCTGTTCTTGCCTAAGTTACTCAGCATCATTTTGATTTGGGCCAAGGGTTCGAAAGAGTACGGCGGGGCCATCCGTTTGTTGCTGTCGATGTTGTCTGAAATGCTGTTCTCAGTGTTACTGGCACCGGTGCGGATGTTATTCCACACGGTATTTGTGGTCAGCGCCTTCCTCGGGTGGTCGGTGCAATGGAACTCACCACAACGTGACGATGATGCCACTCCGTGGAGCGAAGCTATGGTGCGGCATGGGCCACAGTTGTTGCTGGGATTGGTCTGGGCCGGTGGCGTGGCGTGGCTGGATCTGCGTTTTCTGTGGTGGTTATCGCCGATTGTCTTCTCATTGATTCTGTCGCCGATAGTCTCAGTGCTGTCTAGCCGCCGCACCTTGGGGCTGGCCAGTAAACGCGCTAAGTTGTTCTTTATCCCAGAGGAATATAGCCCGCCAAGTGAACTGGTCGCGACAGAGGAATATCTGAAGCTTAACCATCAGCGCTCACTGAATAATGGTTTCTTCCATGCGGTGATGAATCCATCTTATAACGCCTTGGTTGCGGCGATGGCAACAGCCCGGCACCACACTCGCGCGATTATCGAGCAAGTTCGTGCCGAGCGGGTGGCACATGCGCTGGATGCAGGGCCGGAGAGATTGGGTAAATTACAGCGGCTGGAACTGCTCAGTGATCCGGTGCTGATTTCGCGTTTGCACCAGCAAGTATGGCAGCAGCCGGAACAGTATCGTGTCTGGAATGGCTATTATCGCCAACTGGCACATAATATGCGGGCTTTCCCAGCAGCCAAATAATATCTTTTACCATCAATAATGGGCCGACATCATGTACGGCCCATTTTTTTGTCGTGCATCTGCGGTTTTCTTAACACGCGCTGCCCGGCATCTTCAGATGGCATTATGCTAAACTGCCCATTCATGCTGAATTGCTAGAGCTAATAGTGTGGAACTCAAATTGAAATCAACTCACCGCCGGCCAATAGCGCGCCAGATTTTTCTGTTGGGCATGGCGGTTATGTTGTTGTCCGGCTGTGGCAGTATCATTAGCCGCACCCTCCCAGGGCAGGGGCATGGCCACCAATATTACCCCGGTGTGCAATGGGATATGCGCGCAGGGCCGTGGAAATATGTCACGGTAATTGATGTTCCCTTATCAATGATTGTTGATACCTTTATGCTCCCGATTGATGCCCACCACGGCCCATATGAATAAATCAGGTGATATTGATATGCCAGCGCAACTCGTTACAAACTCGGTTAATCATTTGTCAGTATTACCGCAAAATACAGTAATGCGTATTGCCAGAGCGACGGATAATCTTAAAATTATCAGTGAGATGTATTGCTGTGGCTTGGGGTTCAGCCAACTCGGTAGCTTTAGTGATCATCAGGGATTTGACGGCATTATCCTTGGTCATCCACATCATGCTTATCATTTAGAATTTACTCATCACCGTGGTATTCAGGTTGGGCGAGCACCCACGCAGGATAACTTATTGGTATTTTATCTACCGGATGAGGCTGAATGGGCCCGCCAATGCCAGCAAATGGCCGTCGCAGGTTTTTTGCCGGTGGTGTCTTATAATCCTTATTGGGATGTTAGCGGTAAAACCTTCGAAGATACCGATGGTTATCGGGTGGTATTGCAGCAACGGGAATGGCCGCTATAAGGCTTTAGTACCGGCTCAAATAATGAAAAAGTATCATCAAAGGAGAAAGGTGCTGTTAGGGTCGTAAGTGGTGTAACCCCCAGAGTGCCCATAGGCGCGCTCAGCCCCTGCTTCACAGTGATTCATCGTCAAAAAAAAACCGCCACTAGGGCGGATTTTTAAGTCATATCCGGTGAGCAATAATTATCAGGCGGTTTGCTGGCCCTGAGTATTATTCATCAAGCGGCGAATCGGCACGATAAGCAGCATCAATACCGCGGCACAGATAACCAAGGCAATTGAGCAACGGGCAAACAGGGTTGGCAGCATATCAAGCTGGTCAGCTTTAACATGCCCGCCAATCAAGCCCGCAGCCAGATTACCCAGTGAACTGGCGCAGAACCACAGCCCCATCACCTGACCGCGCATTCTGTCCGGTGCCAGTAAGGTCATGGTCGCCAGCCCAATAGGGCTTAGGCACAATTCACCCAAGGTCAACAGCAAGATACTCATCACCAACCACCAAGGCGAAACCCCCGCGCCACCACTGCTCAACACATGCTGGGCGGCAATCATCATCACACCGAAACCAGCGGCGGCACATAAAATACCAATGACGAATTTGGTGATGCTGCTTGGCTGTATTTTTTTCTTCGCCAAAGCAGGCCAGGCCCAGCTAAATATTGGGGCTAACAGAATGATAAACAGCGCATTTATTGATTGGAACCACACCGTTGGGATTTCAAAACCCATCACTGTGCGGTTGGTATAGTCATTCGCAAACAAGTTGAATGAAGTGGGTTTCTGTTCAAAGGCTGACCAGAAGAAGGCCGCCGACACCAACAAAATAAAGCACACCAGCAGACGGGCGCGGTCTTTACGGCTCATGTTGGCGAAAGCAAACAGGTAGACAAAATAGAGTGTCACTGACGCGGCAATAACATAAACCAGTAAGCTGGCAATCAGTACCGGATTAATGGGAATAATCCCCTGTGAAATCAGGGCAATTATCACCACTACCACCAGCATAATGGCAGTAACCCATTTGCCAACACCTTGGCGTTGCACCGTGGGTTTATTCCAACTGGAATCCAGACCCACTTCGGCGTCATAGCGCTTCATGGACGGTATGGCAAAACCACGGAAAATCAGCAATGCCACCAGCATGCCGACCCCGCCGATACCAAAGCCCCAATGCCAGCCGTGGGTGCGCAGCAACCAGCCCGACAGCAGCGGTGCAATAAATGACCCCATATTGATACCCATATAAAACAGTGAGAAACCACCGTCACGACGGGCATCGCCCGGCTTATAAAGAGTACCAACCATCACCGAGATACAGGTTTTGAACAAACCGGTACCCAGCACAATAAACACTAAACCGATAAAGAACAGGTCGTTACCGAAGAAGGCGGATAAGGCAATTGACAGATGGCCAAGGGCAATCAGAATTGAGCCATACCACACTGCGCGCTGCTGCCCGAGCCAGTTGTCAGCCAACCAACCACCGGGTAAAGCCGCCAGATACATACTCCCGGCAAAAATCCCGACAATAGCAGAGGCTTGCTCACGGGGCAGCCCCATGCCGCCATCAAAAACAGTGGCGGCCATAAAAAGAATTAAAAGAGGGCGAATGCCGTAAAACGAGAAACGCTCCCACATCTCGGAAAGAAACAGTCCGCTGAGCGGGTAAGGATGGCCAAAGAAGGTACGGCCGCCTTGGTTGTTAACAGAGGTTTGCATAAAGTCTTCCCATAGAATCGCCATAAAATGAGCGAATAAACCATCATCGACTGTTACCCTTTTGGCACTGCGGCCAGTTTCAGGTTTAACACTCGTTACAGTAAAGCTTAACGCAATAATAACGTTATTTTTAAATTACCACCGGGGGTTATAGCGTATTTTTAGATGAAATGTCGATACTGATTACATTTATCAGGTTTATATGTCTGGCTTTATTCTGTTTTTGGCGATTAATTTTCAGCGGTCTTGTTGTTGCTCAATATTGTTTTGACGTGCTTTTAGGGGGTGGCGCTGTAAGCACCAATAAGAGTAAATGGCGTTAAATAAAACCACTAATGCCGTGACACAAAATACCGCGCGAAAGCCGTAGCTGGCAGAAACTGCGGCACCGAGTAGCGGGCCGCTGACATTGCCGACATCACGAAATGATTGGTTATAACTAAAGATCCTGCCAGCAACCTGATTGGTACAGTTATAAATTAATAGCGTCTGGACGGCGGGTAATAATGCTCCATCCGTCGCACCCAATAAAAAACGCAAAATACCCAGTTGCAAAGGCGTTTGCACAAAGGCCATGGGGATAAGAATCAGGATAGATAACGCCAGCATTGCGACCAGGATACGCTCCGGGCCGATTTTATCGCCCAGTTTACCCAGGCGCGGCGCACTGATCAGGGCCGCGACGCCCGGCACAGAAGCAATCATGCCACTGACAAATGCCAAATTATGGATATCACCGGCCAACTCGCGCACATACAGGGTCAAAATTGGCGCGATAGAGCCAGTGGCGACCTGGATAATCATGGTGGTGACAAACAAGCTAAGGATTAACTTAGGATTTTTAAGCGAATTAAAAACTTGCCGGTTATTGAGCATGTCTTTCTTTAGCACCGGCGCAAATTGTTCTTTGACATACAACCAGGTCATCACAAAACAGACGAACAAAACCGCCGCCGTAATAAAGAATACCGGCCGTAAGCCATAATTATCTGCCAGCAGACCACCTATCATTGGCCCAATTAATGCCCCACTGACTCCACCGGTTGAGAGCGTCCCTAGCGCCCAGCCACTTCTGTTGCGAGGAACTTGGGTAGCAATCAGCGCATTGGCATTAGGAATAAATCCACCCAGCAATCCCAAAAGTGCGCGCAACACCAAAAATTGCCAGATATTTTGCGCCATCCCCATTAACACCATCACCATCCCCATACCGAGCGCAGAGCGCAACAGCATGATTTTACGGCCTTTACGGTCGGCCAGGCTGCCCCAAAATGGCGCGGCAATCGCCGAGAAGAGGAAAGTGATACTGAAGACTAAACCTGACCACATATTTAAAGATTGGTGGCCGCTCACCCCTAATTCCTCCACATACAGTGGCAGGAAAGGCATGATTAAACTGAATGCCGCACCGGTTAGAAAACAGCCTAACCAGGTGACAAATAAGTTTCTTTTCCAGTTAACAGGTTGTGGCGCCGAGGTCATAAATTACCGATTAAGCAAGTGAGGGCGATATCTCTCAATATTCGTCAAAAAGTGGCATTTGAATCAGCAGGAAAGCACAAAACTAAAATAGTTAGCCTGGTAAGTATGCACCCATAGTGCAGTGACATCAATGAGATGAATGTTAGTTTTTATTAAAATGGAAAGGTGGTTTGAAAGATTGGAATAAGCTTATTCCATATAGCGAATGGATGTGGACTGATAGCAGATAGCGGGGCGTGGCACTGGGGAAATAGCAGAATAAAAAAGCCACTCAGGGTATCGAGTGGCCAGAAGGGCATTAAACCTTAGCGATAAGCTTCATTTTTAGTCACGGAATAACGGCCGCAACCCAACAGCATGATAGCCACCGCGCCAAGGATATACATCGTTTCGTTTTCCAAACCCCAAGCGCCGACTTTCGTCAGGGTAAAGAATTTACCGGTGCCGACCATCAATACCGCCACCACTAAGTTAACGGCATAAATAAATGCCGCCGGGCGGGTAAACAGGCCAAGGATCATCAGCAGAGGGGTGATAATTTCGCCGATATAAACGCCATACGCGACAAAACCTGGGATCCCCTGCGCCTGTAAAGAGGCCGCTATCCAGTCAGTGCCGTGCTGAATTTTTGCAACACCATGAAATAACATTAAAATACCGAAGGTGAGGCGCAGTAATAACTTGCCGCCATCCGGATGGTCAGTTAACCGAGTGAACCAGAGATTTAAATTTGCCAACATGTATTTATCCTTAATAAAGAAAAATAACCATATAATAAATAAGCTTAATTATTTTCATTATCATTTAGATAAATACCACATTCATAGCGGATAAATCTGACAGACTACATCAAAAAAATTGACACAGAATAATTCTTATTATCATCTGCCGGTATTTTTCAATCAGCTCGCTACTCATAGAGTGAAGGCGCGCCTTCGGGACGGGTTTTAAAACGCCGGTGCAGCCACATATATTGGTCTGTGGCGCGCGTAATCTCTTTTTCGATGACTTTATTCATAAAGGCCGCGGCTGCCACTTCATCCTCCAGCGGGAAATTATCCACCGCGGGCTGTAACATCAGTTGATAACCTTTGCCGTCAGGTAACCGCCGGGGGGTGAAAGGAATAATTGCGGGTTTACCCATGCGCGCCAGCAGGTAAGTCCCGGTGGTGGTGGCGGCCTGCTCGACAGCAAACAGGGGCACAAAGACACTGCTGCGTGGGCCATAATCATGATCCGGTGCATACCAGATAATTTCGCCTTGTTTTAGGCAACGAATCATCCCTTTCAAGTCCCGGCGATCCAGCATGGCTTTATTGGATCGCATCCGGCCCCAGGTCTGCATCCAGTCCATCGCTTTATTATCATGGGGGCGATAGACGCCGATACCGGGATTGTAGATACCAAAAATACGTGCGCCGAGCTCCAGTGTCAGGAAATGCAAACCAATCAATAACACGCCTTTGCCTTCATCGCGCGCCTGCTGGATATGTTCCAATCCACTCACACTGCACCAGCGCTCAATGCGCCAGTTTGGCCAAAACCACGCCATGCCGGTTTCAAATAACCCCATCCCCACGGATTCAAAATTTTTAACCAGCAGTTCATCGCGCTCGGCCTGGGGCATGTTGGGAAAACACAGTTCCAGATTGCGTTGCGTAATGCGCTTGCGCCTTTTGAGAAAACGCATGGAAAAACGGCCCAAAGAGGTGCCAAAGGAATAAATAACCGGGTAGGGGAGTAGCACCAGCAGGTAGAGAATACCGAGGCCGAGCCAAGTCAGCCAATAGCGAGGGTGCAGTAGTGAGCGATCAAAAGAAGGAACTTGCATATCTGTTCTCAGAGTTATGTTAATTCATTCGGACAGTTAACTATCTATACCCTTGGGACTTGCCGCCAATCGGCAGCACCCTGTTCTTTGGGTATATTATGATGGTGGACATAAATCCAGCCCGGTACCAACCTGTGTATCTGTCGTTTTAAGGTAGACTATTGTGGCATTTTTAGCGGTTTTCCGGAAAAAAGACCGCACTAAAAAACCATTTTTGTGCTTTTTTGTTAAAAAATAGCCTAATTAATCACAGGGTTGGTGATTATATAATCAAAGCAAGTGGGGCTATTTCAACGGATTTAACAAGCTGACTAACTCCGCCAAACTGTTCACGCCCATTTTTTCCATCACTCTTGCCCGGTGCACTTCTACGGTTCTGACCGCCACACAGGCCTGTTCGGCAATCTCACGATTCAGTAACCCCTGCACCACCCATTGCGCAATCATTTGTTCCCGTGGTGTCAGGGAATCATAGCGCAGTTGCACTCGCCGACGAGTGCTTAGGTGCTCGGCGTGCAGCAAACCCTGTTGTAAGGCGGCAATGAGAGGGCCAGTGGCGACCGGTTTTTGCAGAAAATCCACTGCTCCCAATTTCATTTGTTCCACCGCTTGTGGCACTTCACCGTGGGCGGTGAGAAATATCACTGCTAGTGTGCTGTTTCGCTGGCGCATTTGGGCATAAACCTCGGTGCCATCAAGTAATGGCATACGAATATCTAGCAGCAATACGCCGGGTTGATATAAATCTGCCCGCGCCAGAAAGTGTTCGCCGTCATGCCATACCTTCACTGGGTAGCCAAGGCTCTCCAATAAGAAACGGCAGGCATCAGTAACGGCAATATCGTCATCAACCAGATGAATCAGTGACAAAACTAAGCTCCTTGCTGGGCATCAGTGCCCCTTGGGTTCTCGGGGAAAGAACAGTGTGATTTGCAGCCCTGGCGTACCATTGGGCGCAATCTTATTCTGTAAAGTCAGATTCCCACCCTGACTGTTTATCAGCCGCTGGCAGATGACCAAACCCAAGCCGAGTCCTTCGCTTTTGGTGGTGCGAAAAGGAGCAAAAGGTTGGCTGAGTTGTTCCGCCGTTAAGCCACCGGCATCATCTTGCAATGTCAGTATCACCTCGTCTGCGGCTTGATGAGCACTAAACCACAATTGGCGAGCACCGGCCTGCAAGCTGTTGGTTATCAAATTACACAAAACCTGATCCAGCAAGGTCGGCGGCAAATGCAGCACGATATGTGGGTCAATATCCCGGTGTAATTGGCAAGGGGGTTGCTGGTGTTCTGCGTCTAATAATTGCCACAGATGGGTAATCAGTTCGTGCAGTGGCGGAGTACAAGGGTTAGCGGGCGAATCCTGCGCGGGTGTTTTTCCGGCCCATAGGCGCAAGTTGGCTATGGTCGCGGCTCCGCGCTGGGCCTGACTGCTGATTTGCCCCAGAATCGGCAATAAAGGGTGGTCGATTTGTTCCCGTTGCAGGCGAATGGCACAGCCGTCGGCATAGTGTTGAATTGCCGAGAGTGGCTGATTAAGCTCATGGGCAAAACCTGATGCCATTTCACCCAAAATACTCAGGCGCTGGGCCTGTTCCAGAGCACTTTCCCTGATGCGCAGTTGCTGGTGTAAATGTTCTAACTGGCGACTGCGGCGGCGTACCAAAAAAGCCACCCAAATATGATTGGCACCAAGCAAGAGCAAAACTACTGCAATAGCCGCGATCAATAGCCGGTTCTGCTGTGCCCAGTCAATAATTTGCTGCCAAAAATGTGGCTGCTGCGGGTGTTGATTAACCGACCGCAATAAATTTTCGACCTGACTGGTAGAGGCAGGCGCGCCCCACTGTGGCGCGGTGCTGTTACTGGGGGTCAGTAACATTCGTGTCACCTTATCGGCAAGTTCATCAGGAACATGGGCTAGCGCCGCAAATGACCAGTTTGGATATAACTCGGTGCTGGTAAGGCACGGAATAGGGGGCTGTTTTGCCAGTAATGGCCGAAAATCACCGGCATGAACCAACCCTTCAGCTTGCATATCTTCCAGCAAGCAGGTGGGGACGATAGCCGCCGCAATCGCGCGGTCGCGTAACAGGTAAATCAACGCATCCACGGGAAAACCGGAAAAGTGCAACTGAAAATCTTGTTCTGGCTGTAGCCCGGCATCCTGTAATGCTTTGTATCCTAACAAATAACCGCCAAATGCCTCGGGGGATACTGCGCCGACGCGTTTGCCGATAAGCCCCTGCGGTGAATGGATATCACTGTCCGCCCGCACCAGAATCACACTGCCAATCACATTGCGGCTGGTGCCATTGGGTTCATGGCTCGAGCGCAAAGACACCAGCCAGCGCAGGGGGTAGTTATTATCAATTTGCACATATTGCGCCGGATTAGTGAGCAAAAAATCAATGCGGTTCTGGGCTACGGCGTTTTTCATTGCCGATAAATCCAGTGGCAATAACTGAAAATGCTGCCCCGGTAAGTGCTGGTTGAGGCTATCAACCAATGGCTGCCAATGTGTTTGCACCTGAGCATCACCGCGTAAGGCCAATATGCCAATCGTCCAGTCACGGGCATGGGCGGCAGAAACAGCCAACCACAACATGAGCGCCAGTATTCTGAAGTGCATGCAAGTTCCTTTTTATGATCCCGATCGCGGTGCTTAATTGTCCTGGATCAAGTCCTTAAAGGGAATGTGGAAAACCACAATAGGGCTTATGTTTTGTAATTTCTACACTCTCTTCACCAAAAGATTCTTATTAAAAATATGAGAAGAACAATGGATCAAGGGAAAAGAGCATTTCTACAGCGGCTGGGGGTGTTAACTGCCGGTGCCGCGCTGGTGCCATTGGCAGACGCGGGTTGGCAAATGGAGCCGGTGCGAAAACAAGGTGATATCACACGGCGTTATGCCATGTTGATTGATTTGCGCCGCTGCATTGGCTGCCAGGCCTGTACGGTCAGTTGCGCCATTGAAAACCAACTGCCGCAGGGCCAGTTCCGCACCACTGTCAATCAATATCAGATTGCACTGTCTGGGGCTGAAAGTGTAACGAACGTGTTGTTACCGCGCCTGTGTAATCACTGTGATAACCCGCCGTGTGTGCCGGTGTGCCCGGTGCAAGCCACTTATCAAAGGCAAGATGGCATTGTGGTGATTGATAATACCCGCTGCGTCGGGTGCGCATATTGTGTACAAGCTTGCCCTTATGAGGCCCGTTTTATCAACCACAGCACCCAAACTGCGGATAAATGTACTTTTTGTGTGCATCGTCTTGATGCGGGGTTATTGCCAGCATGTGTGGAATCTTGTGTCGGCGGGGCGCGAATTATTGGTGATCTGCGCGACGACAACAGCATATTACGCCAAATGCTGCACGAACATGCCGGTGACATCAAAGTATTGAAACCAGAACAAGGGACACAGCCGCAGGTATTTTACCTCGGATTAGACGAGGTGTTTACCCAGCCGCTACAGGGCCAACCCGCACTTTGGCAGGAGGTACATCCATGATCCGCGAAATTATAGCCCGTCCACAGGCGCTCGCCTGGCTACCTTGGGCAGTGCAGTATTTCTTTTTTATAGGGTTAGCTTGTGGCGCGGTGCTGTTTGCTGGTGGCCTGCGGATATTTTCACCCCGAGGGCCATTATCCGCCCGACAAAGCCAACTGGAATTTGCCGCGCTGATGCTGGCGGTGACGGCGGTGGTGGTTGCTCCACTGGCGCTCAATGCCGACCTGCACCAACCGGCCCGTGTCTGGCATTTTTATGCCCATTTTACGCCGTGGTCGTGGATGTCGTGGGGGTCACTGTTCTTGCCACTGTTTAGTGCCCTGGTTGTGGGCTACTTTGTGGTGCTGATTTACAGCCGCTTGACCGCCAAACCCTTGCCACGATTGCTTGCGGCTTGCGCACTGTTATGTGCACTTGCTGCTATCAGCATTGTGCTTTATACCGGCCGCGAGGTATCAATCTTGCGCGCCCAGCCGCTGTGGTTCAGCTGGTGGCTGCCCTTATTTATCTTCTTAACAGCTTGTCAGGCCATTCCCGCCCTGCTGGCGATGTGGTTATGGCGTGAGCCGCAGTATCAGCACTCATTGGCCGGTGGGCAATGTATCCTGTTAGTGGCGCTGGCGGTGGTCACTTTGCTCTGGGCCAGCGGTGATAATTCCTCCGCGCAAGCTTTACGTCAGTGGGTCTCCCAGTCGCCGGAAGTGGGGCTTGTTCCCGCAGCGCTGTGGCTGATTTTACTTGGGCTGGCGCTGTTTAATTGGCACAAAATAATCCCCACCCCGGTGGCTGTGTTGCAGGTGTTGGTCGCCCTGTCGCTGTGTTGGTCAGTGCGCTGGTTATTATTGATGCAAACGCAAACCTTGCCGAAATACAACGTGTTAGCCAACCCTTACTCATTGCCGCTGGGCAGCGAGGGATTGCTGGCAATTATTGGCACTTTCGGATTATGGGTCACCACCATCATTGTGATGCGTGAAGGTGTCCGGTGGCTGGAACAAAAAGCATTAATGGCAAACAGAGTTGAAGGGGAAATGCATCATGGCTAAGTCTACACGTCGTCAATGGTTAAAAGGCAGTTTGGCCTTGGGGGGCGTGGTGGCGTTCGGGGCCAGTTATGCTGCCGTGGCACGCAAAACACTGGATGGGCTGGTGGATGGCAGTGCCGGAAAACTCACCCTCGACCCTATTAGCGCCAATGCTTTGGCGCCGGAAGGGCGTGTTGGGCAACAGTGGCAGGCCAATGCGCAGCAGGCGGTTTCCATGACCCAGTGTTTTGGGTGCTGGACACTGTGCGGCTTGCGGGTACGGGTTGATACTCAACAGAATAAAATCCTGCGGATCGCCGGTAATCCTTACCATCCATTATCTCATGACCACCATTTTCCTTATCAGTTGCCGCTCAGTGAAGCACTGCAACGGCTGGGAGGCGAACAGGGAATGGCAGGGCGATCAACTGCTTGCGCTCGAGGTGCAACCTTATTGGAAGGGGTTGATAGCCCCTATCGTATCACCGAGCCGATGAAGCGGGTGGGGCCAAGGGGCAGTGGTCAATGGCAGCGGATCAGTTTTGAGCAATTAGTTGCCGAGGTCACCGACGGCGGGGATTTGTTCGGCGAAGGGCCGGTTGAGGGGTTGCGGGCCATTCGCGATTTAGTCACGCCGATTGATGCCCAACAGCCTTCTCTGGGCCCGAAAGCCAATCAGTTGCTGGTGACCAACGCCGGTGATGATGGGCGCGATGCGTTTATCCAGCGTTTTGCTAACAAAGCATTTGGGACTAAAAATCTGGGCAGCCACGGGGCCTATTGCGGGCTAGCTTACCGGGCCGGTTCTGGGGCGCTGATGGGAGATTTAGATAAAAATGCCCATGTGAAACCGGATTGGGATCATGTTCGTTTTGCGCTGTTTCTTGGCACGTCACCGGCACAGTCCGGTAATCCATTCAAACGCCAGGGGCGTCAGTTAGCTAATGCTCGCCAGCGCGATGATTTTAATTATGTGGTGGTGGCCCCCGCCTTGCCGCTGACCACCACTTTGGCCAATCAGCATAACCGCTGGGTACCGGTGCTCCCCGGCACAGATGCGGCACTGGCGATGGGGATGCTGCACTGGATTATTGAACAAAATCGTTTTAATCACAGTTATCTGGCTATTCCCGGTGAACTGGCAATGCAAGCCGCCGGTGAGCGCAGTTGGACTAACGCCAGCCATTTGGTGATTACCAGCGAAACTCACCCACTGGCAGGGCAGTTCCTGCGCGCCAACCACCTGAATGGCGAGCCGCTGGCGGCAGAGGAAGAAAGCCCGGTATTAGTGCAAGTGGCCGAGGGGAGCTTGCAGCCCGCGGCACAAGTGCTACAGGCGGAGCTGTTTGTTACGCGGCAGGTCACTTTACATGACGGGCAAATCGTTCAAGTGCAATCCGGCATGACGTGCTTACAACAGGCCGCCGGGCGTTTTTCATTGGCAGAATACAGCCAGCAATGTGGCGTGCCGGAGGCCACAATTATTGGGTTGGCGCGCGAGTTCACCGCTTATCAACGCCAGGCCGCCGTGATTTCTCATGGCGGCATGATGGGCGGGAATGGTTTTTATACCACTTGGGCGGTGATGATGCTGAATACCATGATTGGCAACCTCAACTTAAAGGGCGGGGTTGCTGTCGGCGGCGGTAAATTTGATGGTTTTGCCGATGGGCCGCGCTACCAGTTGGCAACCTTCGAGGGCATGGTGAAACCCAAAGGGTTACCTTTGTCACGTAGCAAACAACCCTATGAGAAATCTGAAGAATACCAGCAGAAAATCCAACAAGGGCAGCCGGCTTATCCCGCCCGTGGGCCGTGGTATCCCTTTGTTGGCGGGCAAATAACTGAACAGTTAGCGCCAGCACTGGCGGGTTATCCTTATCCACTGAAAGCCTGGATAAGCCACATGACCAATCCGCTGTATGGTGTGGCGGGGTTGCGCAATGTCATTGAGGAAAAACTGCAAGACCCGCGCCAGTTACCGCTGTTTATCGCCATTGATGCTTTTATGAATGAAACTACCGCGCTGGCAGATTATATCGTCCCTGATACCCACAATTTTGAAAGCTGGGGATTTAGTGCGCCTTGGGCTGGGGTCTTGGTGAAAGCCAGCACCGCCCGCTGGCCTATCGTGGAGTCGCGCACCGCTCGCACGGCCCAGGGTGAACCTGTCGCGATGGAAAGCTTTTTGATTGCAGTTGCCAAAGCACTGCAATTACCGGGATTTGGTGCTAATGCTATGCAGGATAGTGAGGGCAATAGCTGGCCATTGGAGAAAGCAGAAGATTATTACTTACGCGCGGCCGCCAATATTGCCTATGGCGGCGAGAAACCCTTGCCACCGGCGGCGGATGATGAACTGCGCTTAACCGGTGTTGATCGTTTATGGCCAGCGCTACAACAGAGTTTGCAGCAAGATGAGCAGCGCCGCGTGGCGTATTTACTGGCTCGCGGCGGGCGTTTTGCGCCTTATGAGAAAAGTTGGAATGGCGATGCCACAGGGCCGCAGTGGAAAAAACCACTACAAATCTGGAATGAAAATGTGGCAAAACATCGCCATGCCATTACCGGTGAGCGCTATAGTGGCTGCCCGACGTGGTATCCCCCTCGTCTGGCTGACGGTTCAGATGTGTTAGCGCATTATCCGTTGGCTGACTGGCCATTGCGTTTAATGTCATTTAAATCCCATCTGATGAGCAGCTCGACGGCAATGATTGAGCGCCTGCGGGCGGTTAAAGCCACCAATTTGGTCGCCATCAATCCGGCAGATGCGCGTCGATATGGAATACAGCACGGTGATATTGTGCAGTTGATGACGCCGGGAGGAAAAATGGAAGTGCAGGTTAGCCTATTAGATGGCGTGATGCCGGGAGTTGTTGCTATTGAGCATGGCTATGGGCATCGTGAAATGGGGGCCAGAACTCATTCACTCGATGGCGTTATGATGGCGGCAGACCCGCGCATTGGTCAGGGAACCAACCTGAATGATTTAGGATTTACTGACCCAACGCGCGAAGTGCCCAATACCTGGTTGGATTGGGTGAGTGGTGCGGCGGTGCGCCAAGGGTTACCGGCAAAATTGCAGCTTATCGGCTAATGTGCACGGTGGGCTAACCGCATAAACAATAAATCCCTCGCCACTGGAGAGGGATTTATTGTTTATGCGTTAATATAAAGGCAAAGACGAACCGATATTTTTAATTCCGGGTCAGTCGGGGCGGCTGTAGCTGTAGCGCTTTTGCACACTTCCCCGCTAATCAAGGTTATCAGCAGTCTGATATACTTTCGGTGTATGACTATTTGCGAGAGGGAAAACCATGTCAATTGCGAAACTCAGTGCCGCACTACTGCTTGCGGGCGGTCTGTTAGGCTATTGGGGTGCCGAATGGCAGAGTAAATCGTTATTGATTAGCGCCGCGATTAGCCTTGTGGCCGGTATTATTGCTTCTGGTTTTACTGATTATGCCCGCCGCTGCAAATAGGGGTGACCGGTAGGGGCAAAACCGCCGGCCAATGAACGGCGCAACACTGTTAGCAATCATGCCCACCAGTCCCATTCCCAACAATGATAATTAAGTCGGCAACAGCCCGTCATAGCGACTGGCCGAATTATTTTTACTCCAGGGTGACGATGTGCCGTAGCGCTGTTTCAGGTATAATATGCGCCGCACGAGGAAATACGTGCCCAAACCTCAGTTCTATTGCGCGATGATTTACTCTGGTTAACATACGTAACCCATTGAGCAGTAATTAAATATTAATCAGTAACCTCACTGAAAGACAGGAACGTACACCATGCCAGTGTTACATAACCGGATTTCTAATGAGGAACTTAAAGCGCGCATGTTGGCTGAAACCGAACCGCGCACCACAGTTTCTTTTTATAAATACTTCATGCTGGAAGATGCGAAAGCCTTCCGCGATAGCCTCTATAGCCAATTTGTTAAACTCGGTGTTTTTGGTCGGGTTTATGTGGCGAAAGAGGGGATTAATGCGCAAATTAGCGTCCCGTCGAATCGTTATGATGAGTTCAAAACTGCACTCTTTGCGGCACATCCTGCGCTAAATCAGGTGCGGCTGAATGTGGCTCATGAAGATGACGGTAAGTCATTTTGGGTGCTGCGCCTGAAAGTTCGCGAACGTATTGTGGCCGACGGCATTGATGACGACAGCTTTGATCCCAGTAATGTCGGGCACTATCTGAAGGCCGATCAGGTCAATGAAATGATTGATGACCCTGATACCTTATTTGTGGATATGCGAAATCATTATGAATATGAAGTGGGCCATTTCGAAAACGCGATAGAAGTCCCTTCGGATACTTTCCGTGAACAGCTGCCGATGGCGGTTGATATGCTGCAACATGACAAAGAGAAAAATATTGTTATGTATTGCACCGGCGGGATCCGCTGCGAAAAAGCCAGCGCCTATATGTTGCATAAAGGGTTTAAAAACGTTTATCACGTCGAAGGCGGAATTATCGAATATGCCCGCAAAGCGAAAGAACAAGGTTTGCCACTGAAATTTATCGGCAAGAACTTTGTTTTTGATGAGCGAATGGGCGAGCGGATTTCCGAGGATGTTATTGCACATTGCCATCAGTGTGGTACTCCAAGTGATACGCATACCAATTGCAAAAATGATGGTTGCCACTTGCTGTTTATTCAGTGCCCAGCTTGTGCGGCAAAATTTGAAGGTTGTTGTAGTCAGATTTGTCAGGAAGAATTGCAGTTGCCGCAAGAAGAACAGCGCTCTCGTCGGGCAGGACGTGAAAACGGCATTAAGATTTTTAATAAATCAAAAGGGTTATTGCAAACAACTATGCATATTCCAATGCCAGAAAACAGTGAAGATAAGAAATAATCATCCCCAAAGTTATCGCTATTGCAGCGAACAGTTCTGCAACGTTTGATTGATCGGGGATACATCACTTAAGCTGCTGACTGAGCTATTAAAATAAGACGTTGTCGGTTATTTTATCCGGTAGCGTCTTTTTTTTGCCATGTTTAGCTGTGGCGGTTTCCATACAAGGATTGATAATGACAACACCTGTGGTAGGTAACCAAGGGTTACGGTTAGTTGCAATGTTGGCAATGCTGGTAGTGATTATGGCTGGAATAAAGGCCGCTTCACCTATTGTGGTTCCATTTTTATTGGCAATATTTCTCGCTATCATATTGAACCCATTAGTAAAATTATTAGAGAAAATAAAAATCCCACGAGCATTAGCTATTGTTTTATTGGTGACTTTGATTGTTTTACTGATGGCATTACTGTTTAGCCGCTTAGGTTCATCATTAAATGAGTTTGCCCGCTCACTGCCGCAATATCGTGGCATGATGCTGGAAAAAATGCGCGACCTGCAAGAATTTGCTATGCGCTTTAATATTGATTTCTCTGTGGATGACATTATGAAGCATGTCGATCCCAGTACGGCTATGAACTTTATTACCCGCATTCTTAGTCAGTTATCCGGCGCGATGGCGAGCACCTTCTTACTGCTGATGACTGTGGTATTTATGCTGTTTGAAGTAGAACGCCTGCCTTATAAAATGCAGCTGATGTTTGATAATCCTGCGCAAGGCAATGCTATTCTTAAACGTGCTCTGAATGGCGTGACGCATTATCTGGTTATTAAAACCGTCATCAGTATTGCGACAGGGATAGTTATTTGGCTATTTTTGGCCGCAATGGGGATAAGATTTGCCTTCTTGTGGGGCTTACTGGCTTTTGTTCTTAATTACATCCCCAATATTGGCTCTGTATTGGCCGCTATTCCACCTATTATTCAAGCTTTGTTATTTAATGGTTTTGCTGATGCCTTTGCCGTAACTGGCGGTTATATTCTCATTAACCTGATTGGCGGTAATATTATTGACCCTAGAATGATGGGCCGAGGATTGGGCCTATCAACCTTGGTGGTGTTCCTGTCATTAATTTTTTGGGGATGGTTATTGGGGCCTGTCGGTATGCTGCTCTCAGTACCCTTGACCATTATTGCCAAAATTGCACTTGAGTTAACCCCTGCGGGCTATAAATTTGCAGTGTTATTGAGTGACGGTAAACCCAGCACAATTGAACCTGATAAGGTTGACTGATAGCAAAAGGTAACACGGGAGAGGGCCACAGGCAGGTTGATATCTGCTGGCCCGACCTAAACGAAAAGAATACCAGTAGGGCTAATAGAAAATGAAAAAAACATCTAACACAAGGAGTATCAACCATAGGCAGATATAGAGCACTAAATGCTCGCGTACATTATTGATAACCATCGAGAGCAATTTATTTAACATGCGATTACGGTTACCTGCGGTTAAAATAGTTGCCCATTATAGGTTGTTTTGATTCTATAAACAATTAACTGACAAATTAAATAGTTAAGCTGTAAAAAATTGTGCGTTAATACCTCCTGTAAATTGTAATCAGTGAAGCATCGTCTTGATATTCTGTGTCTTTAATGAAATTAATGTAACCGATTTTAACGAAAATAGCTTAACGCTGTATTCCCGGCTACATCATTTATAACTCAATATTTATATTCTAAATTGCATTGTTGCACGATATATATTTTATCCAGAGTGATCTCTAACGGTATAACTGATCTTAATATAAATATTTAAAGACATTATAAATAAAACAGAGTTCCAGGCGATTTCTGACTTTTATTTTCTCAGTAATATGGCGTTTGTGTGAATAAACTGTACTGTCACTGATATTCAATTTTCTGGCTATTCGATAATTGGGCATCTCCGTCATCCAATAGCACATCACTTTGTGTTCTTGCGGGCTAAAAAGTGATGCAGAGCTGGACGGGTCTAACTTGCCGGTATCATCTGAACGGTCAGATAAGGTTTTTAATAGTTTAGGTAAATGTCTTTTCGCTAAAATTGAGACTGAATCAGTCAGCGGAATAGGCGTGTCACTGAATGGATATGATGCATCCAGGTAAATATAGACTTTTGCTTGATTACAGTAACTGAGGAATTGTTCTAATAAAGGACAATGCCCACCGAATCGACAATATTGCGTAAGATTAACAATGATAATCTCGGGATTAAAATCTTGAATAGCCAATGTCGCTTGTTCAACCGTTGGCACATCCATTAAATTAAGAGATATTGAGTTGTTTAAATAGGTATTTACCCCGGAACGGGTATAAAAGCATTCGTCGATAATTAATATTTTCATGTGGCATACATCCTTGTCTAACAGCAGTCATACCTGACTGCATACAAGGATAAGGTAATCCTCTGGCGACTCAGTCGTCAATTCGGGATTTACGAAGTATTTTTTCGTATTTTACGATTAAAGTCTCTAATAATAAGCATGGTTACAGTGTTTCATACTTAATAGATGTTGTCAGTAATATGAATTAAATGCCAGCATTCATTTAAAATTGAAATGATTGCTGGCCCTTTGAAGGATTAAGAAGCGGTAAAACGAGACAGGGAAAATGCCGAAATATCGAGGGGCGAGGGTTTGTTTTGCGCAAAAAGTGCCGCTATTTCACCCAAAGCGGTAGCGAATTTGAAGCCATGCCCGCTTAAGCCAGTTACCACCATAATATTGGGGTTATCCGGCAAAGTATCGATGATGAAATCTTCATCAGGGCTCATATCATAACTGCAGGCCGCACCATGTAAACAGACGCCAACGCCGGGTAAGAAGTTACGCAAAAAGCCAAATACTTCAGTGCCATCTTCAGCATAACTGCCGAAGGGTTTACGTTCTGCAGCCGAGGTTATGGGTTGCCCGCCATTATGTTTGCCGAGTTTCAGCTCGTCATTTTGTGACGGGAAACCGTAATAGTGGATATTATCCGGTGTTTCGACAGTAAATGCTGGGAAATGGTTATTTTCACTGTAGCGGCCATCAGCGTGGTGCCAGGAAAAGACCTTGCGAACTGCTGTCACGGGTAACTGTGGTAATAATTCTTTGACCCACGTTCCTGCGGTGACAACCACTCTGCGGGCGCTGTAGGTGCCATCAATGGTCACGACATCAACACCGCCATCGATTGGCTCAATCGCGGTAACCGGGCAGTTGAATAGAATTCCGCAACCGGCATCTGTGACCGCTTTAATCAGTGTTTTTATCGCGAGTTCTGAGCGCAGGAAACCGGCTTGTGGTTCGAACACACCAATATAATTTTCCGGCAGAGTAAATACGGGCCATTTTTCTCGCACTTGCGCTGCATTTAAGGTTTCTACTGGCAAATTATATTGTTGAGCACTGTGCTGGGCATTTTGCAGGAAAAGGGAATCTTCCGGCCCCAAATTCAGCACTCCACTGGCCTGGAATAACTTTTCGCCGCTTTGAGACGACAGTTGCTCCCACAATGCTTGAGCTCGTAATACTAAAGGAACATATTTCTCACCTTCACCATAAGCATGGCGAATGATTCTGGTGTCTCCATGATGGCTACCCGCTTGATGTGGCGGCATGGCACTGTCAATCATCAACACCTTTAGGCCAGCTTGTGAGGCATAGTAACCTGCGGCAGAGCCGACAGATCCGCTACCAATGACAATTAAATCATAATCCATATTTTGCACCCTGGGGTATATCACCGCAGACCTTATTTAATCCGCTCTAATGAGTAACACATTTTTATCGTGACCATGATCAGTGCGATTTAAATTAACGCCAGCAAACCGTGATAGTAATTAAACCGATAGTAATTAAAACAATAGTAATAACACGGGATTCAGAGGAGAAAAAGGGATGTTATCCCTATTACTGTTGGAATGGTTAATAAAAAGGCACCAAGTGATATTCACGGGTGCCTTTTTTACAGCGTTGAGAAATTAACTGGTAGAAAAAATTAATGCTTACGGTGATCCAAATCTTGATATTCTGATGACTCAATTTTAGCAATGCCTGCTTCTAAGATATTTATTAATTGGCGTGCAACATCAGTCGTTAACCAGAGTGTTCTATCAACCAGTGCATCTTCTGGCGGTTGACCCATGGAAGACAGGTAATGAAGACGTATCATCATCGCGTCATATACATCTACAGTGCTGATATCCCAACCTACGAGAGGGTGAGTCTGAATAACTTCATCATTTCTGTCCATAAAGACCCCTTATATAGTAGTTACTGACTGGAGTGACTAACGAGGATCAATGCGGCCCAATTACAGACTGAGCTTTTTCAGTATACGCAACTGTTGATGAGTTTGGTGAATATCAACGGATCTTTACAAATTATTTATTTTCTGATGATTAATTAATCGACAATAAAAAGATGATGAAAGGAAATTAATAATAAGCAGTTTGATGATTAATTTAAAAAAGCCGAGGAACGACTCCCCGGCAAAAACAGCATTACACTGGGTTACTGCGCATCGAACCAGTCGTCTGCGCTTTCCCATATTTCTTGTAATATTTCAGAGATCAGATCTTTATCTGTTTTGGCCCCACCTAAAACAGTAAGATTATTGGCACTGGCATAACGAACTTGTACTGTTGTTGTCGTGTCTGGGAATTTATCATTCAGTCGTTTGTTCAATTCATTGGTGAGTGCTTCAACAGCACCTGCGGGTAACTGGTTTTTTTTATCAATACTGACTTCAACACGCATATAAGGCCCCCCAAATATTTATACTGTCTATTTATACAGTATAAATATTCAAGCTGCAACTCACGAAGATAAAAAATTTCAGCTGTAGAGAAGGGGCTTCTCTACAGTGATAATTATTAGGCTTTAATTGACCAATTGATGGTCTGACCGGCAAGGAAAGGGATAATAGCTTCGTTTCCTAATGAGATTTCTTCTGGTTGCTGGAATGGCACTTGGATCAATTCAACAAAATCTTGGTTAACTGGCAATCCATAGAAAGCGGGGCCATTTAAGGAGCAGAATGCTTCGAGATGCTGTAGCGCATTCATTTCTTCAAACACTGTGGCGTAAGCTGCCAGGGCTGCCGGCGCATTGAAGACCCCCGCACAGCCGCAAGAAGATTCTTTACGATGCTGGGTATGAGGCGCTGAATCTGTTCCCAGGAAGAAACGTTCTGAACCACTGGCGACCGCTTGGCGCAATGCCTCTTGGTGAGTGCTGCGTTTTAGTATTGGCAAGCAGAATAAATGAGGGCGAATGCCGCCAACCAACATATGATTGCGGTTGAACATCAGATGCTGGGGGGTAATGGTTGCCCCCAGAAAACGATTACCGGCCAATACATAATCAGCGGCATCTTTGGTGGTGATATGTTCAAAGACAATTTTCAACTCAGGGAAGGTGCGGCGTATCGGTTCCAGAACTTGGTCAATAAAGCGCGCTTCACGATCAAAAATATCAATAGCGGCATCAGTGACTTCACCGTGAATTAATAGTGGCATACCTAGCTTCTGCATCTGTTCAAACAGCGGATAAATCGCCGGGATATCAGAAACGCCGTGGGTAGAGTTAGTCGTCGCATTGGCAGGATAGAGTTTGGCAGCGGTAAATACGCCCTCGGTAAAACCACGAGTCAACTCGTTGACATCCAACGTATTGGTGAGGTAGCACGTCATCAGTGGCGTGAATTTATGGTCTGCTGGTATTGCAGCTAAAATACGCTCCCGATAAGCAATGGCGCTCGCAACGCTAATAATAGGTGGCGTTAGATTTGGCATTACAATGGCCCGGGCGAATACCTCGGAAGTATAGGGCAGCACGGTACTGAGCATTTCGTCATCACGTAGGTGAATATGCCAATCATCTGGGCGGCGAATTTTCAGGGTTTTAGGTTGTGCAGTCATTCAACGGGCTCCGCAGTCATGATGAGATATCGGGATTTATATGCTGTTTCTGGCGGGGTCTAAGGATAAGCGGAAAGTGCTTCAGATGCATCTGAATGTTAGGGTTAAGTTGAAAACAATGTCAAAAGGGCATCTTATAGAGGGGCTCTGAGTTAAATTACCCGCAGGGTAAGCGATTAGTTAGCCGCCAGATAGGCTAATTGAATGTATAACATGGGAGAATAACTATGGAAGTTCGTATCATCGCGAGTGTGGTAGCAAAACCCGAATTTATTGCAGACGTCAAAGCTGCGGTTCATCAAGTGATAGAACCCAGCCGTGAGGAAAATGGCAATCTGCAATATGATCTCCATGCTGAAAGTGATAAGCCGGGTTCTTTTGTGTTTTTCGAGCGCTGGGCATCTGAGGATGCATTGGAGAAACACAATAATACTGAGCACTTTAAAGCATTGGTGAAATCGATAGAGGGCAAGCTGGAAAGCCTTGAGATTAAGAAAGTAAAACAGATTGCTTGAGAAACTCGACGCAATAAAAAACCCGCCTTAATGGCGGGTTTTGTCATTTTCGAACTCAACAATATTGTTGTTATTCGACTGACTGCGGTTTTGTTGCCGGAGCCGTTGCTTGTGTTGCCGCAGCATGGCCACCTGCAGAACCTTTGCCTGCAAAATCAAAGGCAGGGCGTTCCCAATGACCTTTGGTTGGTGATGCCGGTGCGTAATCAGGCGCTGGCGCTTTGGTCATAGGTGCAGAGGCATAATGTTTGAAGACCACACCTTCAGGATGAACAACAACTGGCGCAACTGCGGTGACAGATTCAGTCACAACAGCGGCTTCAGGGGTGTTTTCAACCACAGTTTGCTCTTCAACAGCAGCTTCAATCACCACTGATTCTTCCTCGACAACGGCTGACTCATTGTTGTCTTGAGCCACAGTTTCAGCGGCTTCTTCGACAGCAACAGCCTCAGCTGGTGCAGTTTCTGCAACCGGAGCGGCTTGCTCAACCACTATTTCTTCCACAGCTTGAGTTTCAACTGTGGCTGCGGGTTCAACAACAGTTTCTTCAACAATTGGTTCTTCAACAATTGGTTCTTGAACAATGGGTTCTTGAACAACCGCTGCCGGTGCTTCAACAATGGTTTTTTCAACAACCGCCGGAGTTTCAACAACCGGCGCACGGCCAGGAACGGCTGCGGCTGAAGATGAAGAACCGCCTGGTTTATGTTGTGGCGCAGGTGTTGGGGTTGCAACCTCAACTACCGCCGCGACAACAGGAGCCACGACCACCGGAACCGCAACGACGGGAGCAATAACTACAGGGGTGTGTGCAACCACAATTTCCGGTACTTGTTCCACTGGGCGCTGTTCTTCAACCGGGTTTTCGACAAAGGCTTGTTCAACGGGTTGAGCCACCGGGTAACGAACCCACACTTTGCCTGACGCCATTTCTGGAGAGGCAAAAGCACCTGCCAGAGGCATAGCTGATTGTGTTGGGTAACGTTCATCACGATAGCGACGACGGCGCTGACCACTGACGCGCAGATGGCGCGGTGACCGGCGAGAACGACGCGGCATGCCGTTTTCATTATTGGCATTACGATCGTTAGCTACTTCGTCATCAGCTTGAGCGCTGACCTGCGGTAACAATTTCACTTCTTCCTGAACCACTGGCGCGGCAATGTTTGCCACTGGCTCGCTGACAGGATTTTCCAGAACATTTAGCTCATCATTCGCAGATTGAATCCGGACTTTCTGATTCAATTGGCGGCGCTGACGGCGCTGCATGACCTGCTGGCGTTCTTCTTGCTCTGGCTGCGCATCGTCAACCACAATGGCGGCGGCAATCTCAGTATCAACAGTGGCTTTAACATCCTGTGGTGCCTGGCGTTTATCATCTTGACGACGACGCTGGCGATCACCACGACGTTGCGGCTGCTCATCACGCAGTGCTTTATCCGCCTCTACTACTTCAGTTTGCGCTTGTGGCGCAGTGGCTTGTTGAGTAGGGCGCTTATTGCGACGTTGATCTTCGCGATTAGTATTATCGCGATTAGCATTGTCACGAACCGAATTATCACGGTTAGCGTTGTCACGAGTGCCATTGTCGCGGGTGTTATTGTCACGGCCTTCACGTGGTGTGCGCTCGCCTCTTTCTTTGCGGCCATTATTCTGGCGGCGAGGATTGCGACGATCGTTACGACGTGTGTCGGTGGTTTCAGTTTTTTCAACTTCAACGGGTTTCACTTCAGCAGCAGCTGATTCGCCGAAGAGCCCTTTCAGGCCACTAAACAGGCGGCTAAAGAAGCCGGGTTGTTCAGTTGTTGTTGTTGCTGTTGTTGATGCGACAGCTTGTGGCCGTGCCACGGGTTTCACCGTCTCAGCCGCAGGGGCTGATTCTGGTGGCACTTCAGTTGGCAGAGAGAAAGTCGCCAGCGCCGGTTGTTCTGGGCGTTTGCGCTCGAGAGTCGCTTCTTCCAACGGCTGCGCCATTTCTGCTTCATGCAGCTGTGGCAACAAATAGCTGAGAGAAGGAACTTCCTCACCTTTACGAACACGAAGCACAGAATAATGCGGGGTTTGCATCTGATCGTTTGGCACGATCACTGCGCGCACACCACCCTGGCGTTTTTCAATAGCATTAACCGATTCACGTTTTTCGTTCAGCAAGTACGATGCAATCTGTACTGGCACAATCGCGTGAACTTCATGGGTGTTTTCCTTCAGCGCTTCTTCTTCAATCAGACGCAGAATGGAAAGTGACAGAGATTCATTGTCACGAACTGTACCGGTACCGCTACAGCGTGGGCACACATGGTGGCTTGACTCACCCAGTGATGGGCTGAGGCGCTGGCGGGACATTTCCAGTAAACCAAAACGGGAGATGCGGCCAATCTGGATTCGTGCGCGGTCTTGACGGACGGCATCACGTAACCGGTTTTCCACTTCTCGCTGATGGCGTACTGGCGTCATATCGATGAAGTCGATAACAATCAGGCCACCCAAGTCACGTAAACGTAACTGACGGGCAATTTCATCCGCGGCTTCAAGGTTAGTATTGAAGGCCGTTTCTTCGATATCACCACCACGGGTAGCTCGGGCGGAGTTGATATCAATCGCGGTCAAGGCTTCAGTGGTGTCGATAACAATGGAGCCACCGGAAGGCAGACGCACTTCACGTTGGAACGCCGACTCTATCTGAGACTCAATCTGGTAGTGGCTGAATAATGGAATTTCACCACTATACAATTTGATTTTGCTGCTGAAATCTGGGCGGCCGAGCGCGGCAATATGCTCTTTAGCCAGTTCGAGAACTTTAGGGTTGTCGATCAGGATTTCGCCGATATCGGGGCGCAGATAATCACGGAAAGCACGGACAATCACGTTGCTTTCCTGGTGGATCAGGAACGGAGCAGGGCGACCTTCAGCCGCTTTTTTAATCGCGTCCCAGTGCTTAAGACGGAATGATAAGTCCCATTGCAGCGCATCAGCAGATTTACCCACACCTGCGGTTCGCACAATCAGACCCATGCCATCAGGTAATTGCAGAGAAGATAACGCTTCTTTCAGTTCAGTGCGGTCATCCCCTTCGATACGGCGAGAAATACCACCGGCACGTGGGTTGTTTGGCATCAGAACCAAATAACTGCCCGCCAGACTGATAAAGGTTGTCAGTGCGGCACCTTTATTTCCGCGTTCTTCTTTATCAACCTGAACAATAACTTCCTGGCCTTCGCGCAGGACATCTTTGATGTTCGGGCGACCATGGGAAGAATAATTACTAGGGAAATATTCGCGAGAAATTTCTTTTAGTGGGAGGAAACCATGACGTTCAGCGCCGTAATCAACAAAAGCCGCTTCCAGACTGGGTTCGATTCGGGTGATTTTACCTTTGTAAATATTCGCTTTTTTCTGTTCATGACCTGGGCTTTCAATATCCAAATCATACAGCCGCTGTCCATCTACAAGGGCAACACGCAACTCTTCTTGCTGAGTTGCGTTAATCAACATTCTTTTCATCTTTAACTTACTCGTTATTTTTACATTGGCGTTAGAACTGCGGGCAAAATAACCTCATGGCCGGGTAAACCGATGACCCCGAGTCTTCTCGCAAAGCCGTCAACCTCACGGTTGTCGCCTGCATAGGGGCGCATTATTTCGGTAAGCCTGTGTTTCTTTCTGAAAAACAGCGCTTTTTATATAAAGGGTAGCTTCTGACTATAAGACAACAGAGCTTTACCACTTGCCGGCCAAGCTGCAACCCGCAGCCCGCTAATTGCTTGATTTCACATTACGTCTTACGCCATTGCTGCGTTTTTGTGCTATCAGGCAAAGTATATTATTCCACAAGTCTCTTGGTCTAACGAGAATCAACGCAGAATTAATACCATTATTCCATTGCTGACACTGATATAGCAAGATGACTTTAGCTGTCTACGTAAAGATTATTTTACTGTATTCACAGTGTTGGCCGCTATCGTTGTCTTATTAAACAATAATTGCACGCAAACGTTATCTTTAAATAGCCAGATTGACAGTTAAGCACATAAAAAGGGGTGGCGCTAATTCCTCGGTGTATTTAGAATCGCGCCCCATGAAAACGAATAATCCAGCAGTACAATTAATCACCATTTCTGCCGACGAAGCCGGTCAGCGGATCGATAACTTTTTGCTCACTAAATTGAAAGGTGTGCCAAAGAGTATGATCTACCGTATTGTTCGCAAAGGTGAGGTTCGCGTTAATAAAGGGCGCATTAAGCCAGAATATAAACTGGCTGACGGTGATGTGGTGCGTATTCCCCCAGTGCGTGTTGCAGAACGCGATGAGATACAGGTATCAGCTAAACTTGATAAAGTTGCTGCACTGGCAGATTGCATCTTATTTGAAGATGATTATCTATTAGTGCTGAACAAACCTTCGGGTACTGCGGTACACGGCGGCAGCGGTTTGAGTTTCGGTGTTATTGAAGCATTGCGGGCGCTACGCCCTGAGGCACGTTTCTTAGAATTGGTGCACCGCCTTGACCGAGACACATCCGGTGTTTTATTGGTTGCCAAAAAACGCTCGGCATTACGTTCTTTACATGAACAATTGCGTTTGAAAGGGATGCAGAAAGACTATTTGGCTTTAGTTCGGGGCCAATGGCAGCCTCATTGCAAAGCAGTACAGGCACCTTTGCTGAAAAATATTATGCAAAGTGGCGAGCGGATGGTGAAAGTGAGTAGCGAAGGTAAGCCTTCAGAAACCCGCTTTAAAATAGAAGAGCGCTTTGAGCATGCCACTTTGGTCAAAGCCAGCCCTATTACTGGCCGGACACACCAGATTCGTGTTCATGCGTTGCATGCGGGTCATCCTATTGCTTTTGATGATCGTTATGGTGACCCTGAATTTGATCAACAATTGCAGGGGACGGGATTACACCGTTTATTCCTGCATGCTGCCGCCTTACGTTTTGAACATCCGAATACCGGTGAAACCATGCGTGTCGAAGCGCCATTGGATAATCAGTTACGTCATTGTTTAGCGGTATTACGTAAGAAAGCAGCGGTTTAGCATAGTTAGTTTTAAGGCTATCAGCTTTAAAGTAAGGGATTTATCCCTTGCTCAATTAACATTTGGGTGAGGGCGATTAATGGCAGGCCGACGAGAGTATTTGGATCGCGGCCTGATAACCTATCAAATAATGTAATCCCCAAACCTTCACTTTTAAAACTGCCCGCACAATTCCACGGCTGTTCTCGCGTTAAATAACCTTCTATTTCTGCGCTGTTCAAGCTGCGGAAATAAACATCAAATGTTTCGCAAAGACAATTCTGGCTATTCGTTGCTGTATTTATCAGCGCCAGGCCAGTATAAAAAGTGACACATTGACCACTGGCTTGCTCTAATTGCTTTATCGCATTTTCCTGATTGTGTGGTTTTCCGACGATTTTTCCGTTGATAACACAGACTTGGTCAGAGCCGATGATTAAATGTTGCGGGTAACGCGCAGTTAATGCCGTGGCCTTCGCCAGGGCTAATCTTTGCACCAAAACACTGGCGGTTTCAGCGGGTAATGGCGTCTCATCGGTTTGAGGCGCAGCAGTGATAAAGGGTAATTGCAGTTTTTCCAGCAATGCGCGGCGGTATGATGATGTTGAAGCAAGAACCAGTTGCGGCATAATATTTTCCATAAAACGTAGCGTAATTTAATCAGGCATTTTAAACTGTCTGTCGCTTCGGAAGCGAATATTGGTGAAAGGTGCAGTAAAAAGGCCTTTTTCTTTGACTCTATGTCGTTACAAAGTTAATATGCGCGCCCTATGCAAAAGGTAAAATTACCCCTGACCATTGATGCGGTTCGTACCGCTCAGAAACGTTTAGATTACGCAGGTATCTATTCACCTGAGCAGGTTACACGTGTAGCCGACTCAGTGGTAAGTGTGGACAGCGATGTTGTGGCCTCATTATCGTTTAATATCGATAATCAGCGCCTGGCGGTTATTACAGGTCATGCAGACGTCGATGTCACATTGATGTGTCAGCGCTGTGGTAACACGTTTGCACACCATGTTCATACAACGTATTGTTTTAGCCCGGTCGTCAATGACGAGCAGGCTGAAGCATTACCGGAAGCGTACGAGCCGATCGAAGTCGACGATTTTGGCGAAGTTGATCTGCTGGCAATGATTGAAGACGAAATTATTCTTTCACTGCCTGTCGTTCCGGTACATGATTCTGAACACTGTGAAGTGTCCGAGGCGGACATGGTATTTGGCAAACTGCCTGAAGAGGCGGAGAAACCTAATCCATTTGCCGTATTAGCCAGTTTAAAGAAAGTAATTAAGGAGTAAGGTCAATGGCCGTACAACAGAACAAACCAACTCGTTCCAAACGTGGCATGCGCCGTTCACACGATGCGCTGACCACTGCCACTCTGTCTGTGGACAAAACTTCCGGTGAAACTCACCTGCGTCACCACATCACAGCCGACGGTTTCTACCGCGGCCGCAAGGTTATCGGCTGAGTAGTACTTGCTAATCTTTAGCAAGGCGATACCTTGACTTGTCTAACCCTAGCGTTAGATGCAATGGGTGGGGACTTCGGTCCCTGCGTCACAGTGCCTGCTTCATTGCAGGCACTGGCCTCTAATCCAAAGCTTAAACTCTTGCTGGTCGGAAACCCCGACACCATCACTCCGTTACTTGTTAATGCCGATCCTTTGTTGCTGGAAAGGTTACAGGTAATCCCCGCTGAGCATGTTATTGCCAGCGATGCTAAACCCTCACAAGCTATTCGAGCCAGCCGTGGTACTTCGATGCGTATAGCATTGGAACTGGTTAAAAATGGTGAGGCAGAGGCCTGTGTTAGTGCAGGGAACACCGGGGCATTGATGGGGTTGGCGAAGATGACTATCAAGCCATTAGATGGCATAGAGCGCCCGGCGTTAATGACAGTCATCCCAAATCAGCAGCGCAGCAAGACTGTGGTGCTGGATTTAGGGGCCAACGTTGAATGTGATAGCACGATGTTAGTGCAATTTGCCGTCATGGGTTCGGTGATGGCAGAAGAGGTTGTTGGGATACTTAATCCCCGAGTTGCTTTGCTGAATATCGGCGAAGAGGAAACTAAGGGGCTGGATAATATCCGCGAAGCCGCCGCAGTATTAAAAAATACACCGGCTATCAACTATATTGGTTATCTGGAAGGCAACGATTTGCTAACTGGGAAGACTGATGTAATGGTTTGTGACGGCTTCGTGGGTAACGTCACTCTAAAGACCATGGAAGGTGTGATAAGAATGTTCTTGTCACTGCTAAAATCATCAAATGATGGCAGTAAACAGTCTTGGTGGCTTAAATTCATCGGGCGTTGGCTGCAAAAACGGGTGGCAAAGCGGTTCGGTCATTTGAACCCCGACCAGTATAATGGCGCATGTCTGTTAGGATTACGTGGCATCGTAATCAAGAGCCACGGTGCTGCGAATCAACGCGCATTCGCTGTCGCAATCGAACAGGCTGTGCAGGCGGTGCAGCGGCAAGTCCCTCAACGGATTGCCGCGCGCCTTGAAGCGGTATTACCCAAGAGTGACTGATCGTACATGTATACTAAGATTCTCGGTACGGGGAGTTATCTGCCCGTACAAGTGCGCAGTAATGCTGATTTAGAAAAAATGGTGGATACCTCCGACGAGTGGATTGTCACCCGGACAGGTATTCGTGAGCGGCGTATTGCTGGCCTGGATGAAACAGTTGCTACCATGGGGTTCCATGCAGCTGAAAAAGCGCTGGAAATGGCCGGTATCGATAAGAATGATATCGGGCTGATTATCGTTGCTACCACCTCTTCAAGCCATGCTTTCCCAAGCTCGGCTTGCCAGGTGCAGCAAATGCTGGGCATTAAAGATGCCGCCTCTTTTGATTTGGCAGCGGCCTGTGCGGGTTTCACCTATGCGCTGAGTGTTGCTGATCAGTATGTGAAAAGTGGTGCGGTAAAGCATGCCATTGTGATTGGCTCAGATGCTTTGTCTCGTGCACTGAACCCAGAAGACCGTGGCACTATTATTCTGTTTGGTGATGGTGCGGGTGCCGTCGTCTTGGGCGCATCCGAAGAGCCGGGCATTATTTCGACCCATCTGCATGCCGATGGCCGTTATGGCGAATTACTGGCACTGCCGTATCAGGATCGCCAACAGCAAGACCAACCTGCCTACGTTACGATGGCGGGTAATGAAGTATTTAAAGTTGCGGTGACTGAGCTTGCTCACATTGTGGACGAGACTTTGCAGGCCAATAATCTGGATCGCTCAGCGCTGGATTGGTTGGTGCCACATCAGGCTAACCTGCGTATCATCAGCGCGACGGCTAAAAAATTAGGTATGGGGATGGATAAAGTGGTGATCACACTTGATCGTCACGGTAACACCTCTGCGGCATCCGTACCTGCGGCGCTGGACGAAGCGGTAAGAGATGGTCGTATTCAACGTGGGCAGCTCGTGTTGCTGGAAGCGTTTGGCGGCGGCTTTACCTGGGGCTCCGCGCTGGTTCGTTTTTGATTTAACAAGCAGTTTTTTGTTAACGGGAAAGCAAAATGTCGAAATTTGCAATGGTATTTCCAGGCCAGGGTTCTCAAGCCCTTGGCATGCTGGCTGATTTGGCCGCACAATTTCCGATAGTTGAAGAGACATTCAGTGAGGCGTCGTCGGTATTGGGCTACGACCTCTGGCAGTTGGTGCAACAGGGCCCGGCTGAAGAATTGAATAAAACCTGGCAGACACAACCGGCATTGCTTACGGCCTCTGTTGCTATCTGGCGCGTTTGGCAACATCAGGGCGGTAAACTGCCTACGATGATGGCAGGCCATAGCTTGGGTGAATACTCAGCTTTGGTGTGTGCGGGTGTGTTGGATTTCAAACAGGCGGTCAGTCTGGTTGAATTGCGTGGCAAACTGATGCAGGAAGCCGTGCCTGAAGGTACTGGCGCGATGTACGCAATCATTGGTTTAGATAATGATTCCATTGCTAAAGCTTGTGAAGAATCCGCACAAGGTCAGGTGGTTTCGCCAGTCAACTTTAACTCACCTGGTCAGGTGGTTATTGCCGGTAACAAAGAGGCAGTAGAGCGTGCGGGTGCTGCTTGTAAAGCCGCTGGCGCGAAACGTGCTTTGCCCTTGCCAGTGAGTGTGCCATCCCATTGCGCGCTGATGAAGCCAGCTGCAGATAAACTGGCAGTTGCATTGGAAGAAATTGAATTCCAGGCTCCGCTATTCCCAGTGGTGAACAACGTAGATGTGAAAACTGAAGTGTCACCAGAGGCTATCCGTAGCGCGCTAGTGCGTCAGTTATATAATCCAGTACGTTGGACTGAAAGTGTTGAGTTTATTGCAGCAGAAGGTGTTGAGCTGCTGTTAGAGGTTGGGCCGGGTAAAGTCTTGACTGGCTTGACCAAGCGCATTGTTGATACCTTAGCGGCCGCACCGGTAAACGATGTTGCCACGCTAACCAACGCGCTTGAAAACTAAGAAAAGAGGATAACATGAGCTTCGAAGGAAAAATTGCGCTGGTAACAGGCGCTAGCCGCGGTATCGGCCGTGCTATTGCAGAATTATTGGCTGAACGTGGTGCCCGTGTTATTGGTACGGCGACCAGCGAAAAAGGGGCTGAAGCTATCAGCGCCTATTTGGGTGAGCAGGGCAAAGGTTTAATGCTGAATGTCGTCGATCCCGCGTCAATCGAATCTGTTTTGGCAACGATTCGTGCGGAATTTGGAGAAGTCGACATTTTAGTGAATAATGCAGGTATTACGCGTGATAACCTGCTGATGCGTATGAAGGATGAAGAGTGGCAGGATATTATTGACACCGATCTGACTTCTGTATTCCGCCTATCAAAAGCGGTAATGCGCGCTATGATGAAAAAGCGGTTTGGGCGTATCATTACCATCGGGTCTGTAGTTGGGACAATGGGCAATGCAGGGCAGGTTAACTACGCGGCAGCTAAAGCGGGTCTGATCGGTTTTAGCAAGTCTTTGGCGCGTGAGGTTGCTTCACGTGGCATTACTGTCAACGTTGTGGCACCTGGCTTTATTGAGACGGACATGACGACGGCGTTGACAGATGATCAACGCGCAGGCATTTTAGCCCAAGTACCAGCTAACCGGCTTGGGCAAGCAAAAGAAATCGCCAGCGCTGTTGCATTTTTAGCCTCTGACGAGGCCAGCTATATCTCTGGTGAAACGTTACATGTCAATGGCGGCATGTATATGATTTAAAAATCACGAAAGTATTTGCGTTATTTGAGGTGAAAACCGCAAAATAGCGTAAATTTGTGGTTTGACCAGCCGAGATTTAGTTGCATCTTTTTCAACATTTTATACACTACGAAAACCATCGCGAAAGCGAGTTTTGATAGGAAATTTAAGAGTATGAGCACTATCGAAGAACGCGTTAAGAAAATCATCGTTGAACAACTGGGTGTTAAAGAAGACGAAGTGAAGAACAGCGCTTCTTTCGTTGAAGATCTTGGCGCGGATTCTCTGGACACCGTTGAGCTGGTAATGGCTCTGGAAGAAGAGTTTGATACCGAGATTCCAGACGAAGAAGCAGAAAAAATCACTACTGTTCAGGCAGCTATTGATTTTATCAACGCTAACCAACAGTAAGCGTACATGCTTTAAGTTTAGATACTTAGGCGGTCACTCGACCGCCTAAGTTTTTTTTGTCCTAAGTGTTATTTTCCCTCCTTGGAGGACAACCGTGTCTAAACGTCGAGTTGTTGTGACTGGACTGGGCATGTTGTCTCCTGTCGGTAATACAGTCGAATCCACATGGAAAGCTGTTCTTGCCGGGCAGAGTGGCATCAGCCTGATCGACCATTTTGATACTAGTGCCTACGCAACTCGATTTGCTGGCTTAGTAAAAGATTTTAATTGTGAAGATTACATTTCGCGTAAAGATGCACGCAAAATGGATGCTTTCATACAGTACGGTGTTGTTGCTGGTATGCAAGCCATGCAAGACTCCGGGCTTGAAGTAACAGAAGCCAATGCTTCACGTATCGGTGCCGCTATTGGTTCTGGTATTGGTGGCTTGGGTCTGATAGAAGAAAACCACACCGCATTGGTGAATGGTGGGCCACGTAAAATCAGTCCATTCTTCGTGCCTTCAACCATTGTTAACATGATTGCCGGCCATTTGACCATTATGTATGGTCTGCGTGGGCCAAGCATTTCTATTGCCACGGCATGTACTTCTGGTGTGCACAATATCGGCCACGCGGCACGTATCATTGCTTACAATGATGCCGATGTCATGGTGGCAGGTGGGGCTGAAAAAGCCAGTACGCCTTTAGGTGTCGGTGGTTTTGGTGCTGCTCGTGCATTGTCTACCCGCAACGATAACCCACAGGCAGCAAGTCGCCCTTGGGATAAAGACCGTGACGGTTTCGTGCTAGGTGACGGTGCTGGCATGATGGTGCTGGAAGAGTACGAACACGCGAAGAAACGTGGCGCAAAAATCTACGCAGAAGTTGTTGGGTTTGGGATGAGCAGTGATGCTTATCATATGACCTCTCCACCGGAAGATGGTTCTGGTGCTGCTCTGGCAATGGTCAATGCTTTACGTGATGCGGGTGTGAGCACCTCTCAAATTGGTTATATCAATGCCCACGGCACATCAACTCCTGCCGGTGATAAAGCCGAAACACAAGCAGTGAAGTCTGTATTTGGTGAAGACGCCAGCAAAGTGATGGTCAGCTCCACCAAATCCATGACTGGGCATCTATTAGGTGCCGCAGGCGCAGTTGAGTCTATTTTCACGGTGTTGGCATTACGTGATCAAGCCATTCCTCCAACTATTAACCTGGATAATCCAGATGAAGGTTGTGATTTGGACTTTGTTCCGCATGAAGCTCGTCAGCTGAAAGCGTTGGAATACACCCTGTGTAACTCCTTCGGTTTCGGCGGCACTAACGGCTCTTTAGTTTTCCGTAAGGTTTAACTTGGGTTGTTACTTGCCAGCGGCTAAAAAGACCCGGTTTTCCGGGTCTTTTATTAGCATAACCACGCACTATTCATAACATCCCTCCATAATAATTCTCTTAAAAGAGATAAATCTGAACACAGCCACTGATTTAAATCTGATACTGTCTGCTGGTATTAAAGGCATTGTCTATTTTGCAACTGGGCATAGCGCAAACAGTCCCCATTTAAAGAGAATCTGAATGTTCTGGATTAATGGTATTGAACAAAATTTGATTTCAGCTTCAGACCGCTCAGTGCAGTTTGGTGATGGCTGCTTTACCACCGCCCGAGTCTTGCGCGGCCAAGTGGTGTGGCTTGATAAGCATATACAGCGGCTACAGCAAGCCACTGAGCGGCTATTGATGCCCAGTGTCAATTGGAGTGCATTGACCAGGGAAATGGTTGAAGCCGCAAATCATACTGAAGAAGGAGTGCTGAAAGTCATTATTAGCCGGGGGAGTGGCGGGCGTGGCTATAGCGGTACCGCATGCCAGCATCCAACGCGAATTATTTCTCTCAGTGATTATCCGCTTCAATATAATAATTGGCGCACACGCGGAATTTCATTGGCGCTAAGCCCGGTGCCTTTGGCGCGCAACCCGCTGTTGGCCGGTGTTAAACACTTGAATCGACTGGAACAAGTCCTGATTCGTGCGCATCTTGAACACACTGATGCGGATGAGGCGTTGGTACTTGACACTGAAGGCCAGCTGGTGGAATGCTGTGCGGCTAATTTATTCTGGCGCACAGGTGATGAGATATTTACGCCGAACCTGAGCCAATCTGGTGTTGATGGTATCATGCGCCAGCGAATTATGGCTTGCCTGGCGGCTAATGGCCAGTCCGTGGCGGTTGTTGCGCAGCCGGCGAGTGTGTTAGCCGATGCAGATGAAATTATCGTTTGTAATGCGTTGATGCCGCTATTGCCGGTAAACCGGGCTAATGGGTGGGAGTATCACTCGCGCCAATTGTTTGATTTTCTCAGTCAGCATTGTTGTGATGTCTGAGCACCATGAAGATTGTGATTTATGACTACTTTTAATGTGAAAATGGCCACCCGATGAAAATAAAAAGTATCAGACCATTAATCCTGTTGGTTGCTGTCTGTTTAGGGTTGCTGCTATTGGGCTACCAAAAAATACAGCACTTTGCGGATCAACCATTGGCAATCGCGCAAGAAACTATTTTTAAACTTCCCGCCGGTACTGGCCGAGTTGCACTGGAGAATTTACTGCAACGTGACCATCTGATTAAAAATACGCGTTGGTTCCCATGGTTACTGCGTATTGATCCTGAACTGGCTAAATTTAAGGCGGGAACTTATCGTTTTACTCCCGGAATGACCGTGCGCGAGATGTTAGAGCTTCTCGCCAGTGGCAAAGAAGCCCAATTTACCGTGCGTCTCATTGAAGGAAAACGGCTGCGAGAGTGGTTGGATGAATTGCAACAATCAAAATATATTAAGCACGAACTGGCCGGAAAGAGTGATGCTGAAATTGCGCAATTGCTGGGGTTAAAAGACAGAGAACACCCTGAGGGTTGGCTCTACCCAGACACGTATTCTTATACTGCCGGAACCACCGACTTGGCGTTACTTAAACGTGCCCATGTGAAGATGGAGAAAACAGTCGAAGAAATCTGGCAAGGGCGCGATAAGTCGTTGCCTTATAAGACCCCGGACGAGCTGGTCACTATGGCGTCAATCATTGAAAAAGAAACCGCCGTCAATGAAGAAAGAAGCAAAGTGGCGTCAGTATTTATTAACCGCTTGCGCATAGGTATGCGGCTGCAAACCGACCCGACGGTGATTTATGGTATGGGTGAGAACTATAATGGCAATATTAGTCGTAAAGACTTAGAAACCCCGACGCCTTATAATACCTATGTCATTTCCGGTCTGCCGCCAACACCAATTGCCATGCCGGGGTTGGCCTCGCTCACCGCTGCCGCTCATCCGGCTAAAACGGCTTATTTATACTTTGTGGCAGACGGCAAGGGCGGCCACACCTTTACTACCAATTTAGCCAGTCATAACCAAGCGGTACGGGTTTATCGTCAATCGCTAAAGGATAAAAATGAAAAGTAAATTTATCGTTATTGAGGGGCTTGAAGGGGCAGGGAAAACCACCGCCAGAGATCAGGTGGTTGCCACGTTACGCGCCCAGGGGATTAACGATATTGTTTTTACCCGTGAGCCTGGCGGAACACCGCTGGCAGAAAAATTACGTGATTTGATTAAGCAAGGCATTGACGGGGAAGTCCTGACAGATAAAGCCGAAGTGCTAATGTTGTATGCTGCCCGCGTGCAATTGGTTGAAAATGTTATTAAACCTGCATTAGCGCGCGGCAGTTGGGTGGTGGGTGACCGTCATGATTTATCATCGCAGGCGTATCAAGGCGGGGGCCGAGGGATTGATAGCCAACTAATGGCCTCATTGCGTGACACGGTATTAGGCGATTTTCGTCCTGACTTGACACTGTATCTGGACTTACCTCCGGCGGTCGGCTTGGCGCGTGCCCGTGCCCGTGGCGAATTAGACCGCATTGAACAAGAGTCGCTGGCCTTTTTTGAGCGCACCCGTGCGCGTTACCTTGAATTAGCCGCCGCAGACTCCACCATCAAAACTGTTGATGCTTCCCAACCACTTGAGCAGGTAAGTGAATCTATCCGTCAGGTGCTTCAGCAATGGTTGGCACGGCTGGAAACAGCAGCATGAAATGGTATCCGTGGCTTACCGCACCTTACCGCCAGTGGGTAGGGCAGCATATTGCCGGGCGTGGTCACCATGCATTATTGCTGCACTCTTTACCCGGTAATGGTGAGGAGGCGCTAATTTATGGCATCAGCCGCTGGTTGATGTGCCAACAGCGACAAGGTGAGAAAAGTTGTGGCGAATGCCATAGTTGTCGTCTGATGTTGGCGGGTAACCATCCTGACTGGTATGTGTTGGCCCCGGAGAAAGGCAAAAGCAGCCTTGGCGTTGAACTGGTGCGCCAGCAGATAGAAAAACTGTATTCTCATGCACAGCAAGGCGGCGAAAAAGTCGTGTGGTTACCCCATGCGGAATTGCTGACCGACGCGGCTGCCAATGCTTTGTTGAAAACACTGGAAGAACCGCCGGCGAAAACCTATTTCCTGCTGGATTGCCACCAACCCGCCAGCTTGTTAGCCACCTTGCGCAGCCGCTGTTTTTACTGGTATTTAGCCTGCCCGGAGACGGCGCTCAGTTTGCAATGGTTGCAACGGCAGACTCAGGCTGAACCGGTTTCACTGCTGGCCGCCCTTAAATTAAGTGAGGGCGCGCCACTGGCCGCCGAGCGTTTGCTGCAACCTGAGCATTGGGCCATCAGATCCAGCCTATGTAGCGCGCTGAGTCATTCACTGCACAACTCGGACTTACTGTCCTTGATGGCGCAACTTAATCATGATGATGCTCCTGAGCGCTTACAGTGGCTCTCTTCGTTAGTGCTGGATGCGCTTAAGTGGCAGCAAGGTGCGGGTGAATTCGCGGTCAATCAGGATAGATTGCCGTTGGTGCAACAATTAGCACAAATAGCGACTACGCCAGTATTGCTCGAGTCGGCAAAACAGTTAGGCCATTGTCGCCATCAATTATTATCTGTGGTGGGGGTTAACCGCGAATTGTTACTCACTGAGCTACTGCTCAACTGGGAAACAGCCCTGACGACCGGGACGTATTCCACTTCATTTTCAGAGCCATAACCACCCATGACTCACAGCAATTAGGAAAGAGTTTAATATTATGTTGTTAGTAGATTCCCACTGCCACCTTGATAGCCTTGATTACCAGACATTGCACAGCAGTGTTGACGATGTATTAGCCAAAGCTAAGGCGCGCGATGTTGGTTTTGTGCTGGCGGTAGCCACCACCTTGCCGGGTTTTTCGGCGATGACAGCCCTGATAGGGGAGCGAAAAAATGTGGCGTTTTCCTGTGGTGTTCATCCGCTAAATCTGGATGGCGGCTATGATTTTCAACAGCTTGCCAGTTTAGCCGCGGCAAATAATGTGGTGGCGATGGGGGAAACCGGGCTCGATTATTTTTATCAGCAAGACAATATCCCACTGCAACAAGCTTCTTTTCGTGAACATATCCGCATTGGCCGCCAGCTCAATAAACCGGTTATCGTGCATACCCGTGATGCCCGTGAAGACACCTTGGCAATTTTGCGTGAGGAACAGGCGCAAGATTGTGGCGGTGTTTTACATTGCTTTACTGAAGACAAAGCGACCGCAGAGACATTGCTGGATCTCGGTTTTTATATCTCTTTCTCTGGCATTCTCACCTTCCGTAATGCTGAGCAACTGCGAGATGTTGCCCGTTATGTGCCGCTGGATAGATTGTTAGTGGAAACTGATTCACCTTATTTAGCCCCCGTCCCTCATCGCGGTAAAGAGAACCAACCCGCCTATGTTCGTGATGTTGCAGAGTATATGGCTGTGCTGAAAGGGGTGAGTCTTGAATCCCTGGCGCAAGCCACCACCGATAACTTCTGCCGATTGTTTCATCTGGAGTCCTCTACCCTCGCCAATGAATCGCAGCCACTTCCTTAATAATACTTTTTTTTAAGCTCGTAATTAATCGCCGAAACGAGTACTGTTCTCACCCGAATTATTGGGTGAGAGTAGAATTTATTGACGTTTTTTTACAAAAAGTACGCGTTTTGGAACATTATAAGCGCCTTCTTGAAAGAAACGTGACTGCCATCAAACATTAAGCAGGCTATTTATTTTACTCTTCGTAAAAATTAAAGGGGTGCTTTAGACACCCTTATTCGCAAAGGCTTACTCCCCACTTTGTAATGCCAAAAAACGCGAGAAAAAGCAGAAAAGTACTATTACTCAGGAGCTCACTCAACTATGTTTAAGAACGCATTTGCAAACCTGCAAAAGGTCGGTAAATCGCTAATGCTACCGGTATCCGTTTTACCCATCGCAGGTATTCTGCTGGGTGTCGGTTCCGCGAATTTTAGCTGGCTACCTTCGGTAGTCTCTCACGTGATGGCAGAAGCGGGCGGTTCCGTTTTTGCTAATATGGCATTGATTTTTGCTATTGGCGTTGCACTTGGCTTTACCAATAACGACGGTGTATCGGCGTTAGCGGCAGTTGTTGCTTACGGCATCATGGTAAAAACCATGGCGGTTGTCGCGCCACTGGTCTTGCATCTGCCAGCAGAAGAAATTGCTGCTAAGCATTTGGCTGATACTGGGGTACTGGGCGGGATTATTGCTGGTGCCATAGCCGCCTACATGTTTAACCGCTTCTACCGTATTCAGTTACCTGACTATCTGGGCTTCTTTGCGGGTAAACGTTTCGTTCCGATTATTTCTGGTTTCACCGCGATCTTCGTGGGTGTGATTCTGGCCTTCATCTGGCCACCTATCGGCACGGCTATCCAGACATTCTCTCAATGGGCAGCTTACCAGAACTCTGTTGTAGCCTTTGGTATCTACGGCGTTGTTGAACGTGCGTTGGTTCCATTCGGTCTGCACCATATCTGGAACGTACCATTCCAAATGCAAATTGGTGAATACACCAATGCTGCGGGCCAGGTATTCCACGGTGACATTCCACGTTATATGGCGGGTGACCCAACTGCGGGTAAACTGTCTGGTGGATTCCTGTTTAAAATGTACGGTTTACCAGCAGCAGCGATTGCCATCTGGCATTCAGCTAAACCTGAAAACCGGGCAAAAGTGGGCGGGATCATGATCTCCGCAGCACTGACCTCATTCCTGACCGGTATTACCGAGCCAATCGAATTCTCCTTCATGTTCGTGGCACCAATTTTGTATGTTATTCATGCAATCTTGGCAGGGTTGGCCTTCCCAATCTGTATTCTGTTGGGCATGCGTGACGGTACCAGCTTCTCCCACGGCTTGATTGACTTCGTGGTATTGAGTGGCAACAGTAGCCGTATCTGGCTGTTCCCTCTGGTAGGTATCTGCTACGGTCTGGTGTACTACACCATCTTCCGTGTGTTGATTTCCAAACTGAATCTGAAAACACCGGGTCGTGAAGACAATGCTACCGAGCAGACTGTACAGGGCGGCACAGAAATGTCTGCGGCACTGGTCAATGCATTCGGCGGTAAAGAAAACATCACTAACTTGGATGCTTGTATTACCCGTCTGCGTGTCAGCGTGGCGGATATCACCAAGGTTGACCAAGCGGGTCTGAAGAAACTGGGTGCTGCGGGCGTGGTTGTTGCAGGCTCCGGTGTTCAAGCCATCTTCGGGACTAAATCTGATAACTTGAAAACAGATATGGACGAATATATTCGTAACCATTAATTCAGGTTCGGGGAGTGCAAAAGGGAGGCGAAAGCCTCCCTTTTTTTGTGGTTTTTACATTGATTCCAAATGCCCCGGCAAAAACAGAACACGGGGTAGGGTGGCGGTATTATTGCGGCTGGGGCGGGACACTATTTTACCGACTCTCGCCATTTAGCATTTAAATCTAAAAACTTCCAGGCCAGTTTAAAAAGCATTTACCCAACCCCCGTGAGCGGATCAGGGCGATCATCAGCGAGATGTTAAGGTTGATTTCTTGGTTTAGTCCATTAAGGAAAGTAAGTTATGTTATTGCCTGTTCTAAATTAAGTATCTATATAAAATAACTCACTATTTTCTGCGATATTAATGTTTATTCTCAATTGATTCTAGCGGGTTAATATCAGCCATTGTTATTCTGGCTCCAGCCAGGTGGTTTGGAAATCAAACCAGCCCAGATTATTTAAGTGTACCCCTTGGGCTTGCTCGGGGGCTTTTAGGCGCATCCAGTGGTGGAATAATGGCTGTAACCAACCACTGCCAATTACTTTTCTGATTAATTGTTCACTATCAAGGGATTGGCTACGCCACTGGTGTAAATAGGCCTGTAATTTGGCTTGGTCACCGCCAGTAATGGAGTGGTGCAGCAGTGGGGAACCCAATAACCAGGCACCGACATTCCATGCTTCCGGAACCGAAAAATTCACCGTCCCCAACCATAAATCCACATTGGCAGCACCGCTGGCCCAGGTTGCGTAATCCAACTCAATAGCATCTAATTTAATGCCCTGCATGGCCAAAATATGTGTTATTTCAGCGATTAGCATTGTGTATTCAGGGTGCTGGCTATGATAAGCCATGGTTAATACTGGCATGTTATGAACCGCCAGCTCTGCTCTTGCAGGGAAAGGGGGGCATTTATCGCCTGAATCAATCATGTGAAACCATGTGGGTAATACACTGCTGGCAGGTACCCAAAAAGGGCGAATGGGTTCAATGAGACGTTGGATAAGATTATAAGGATTGAGTGTTTCTCGCAGCCAGCGCCGCTGCTTAATGTTGTGCCAGTGGGGCGAGCGGCTATCACAGAGCAAAAAATATCCGCCGCGTTCGAGAAACATTTCCTGTGTTGAGTCGGAGGGTTTACCCGTCAGACTGGCGGCGAAACCAGCAACATAATCAATATCACTAATACTGGAGCTCAGCCAGGTGGCGCTTTGGATATTGGCCATATTCAGTTGTTCTGATAGCACCGCCGGTGAATCAGCAGGGAGGCGCTCTTGCTGGCGCGCCAGATCAGGGAAGATGAGCACCTCGACTTCATCCAGCAGACCACGAAAGCCAAAATAATGGTCAAAGGATTTCAGTTGCAAATGCCAGTCATCATTTTCAGCTACCCGATAAGGCCCAGTGCCCACGGGGTGAGAGGCAAAATCCGGCTGTGAGGCATGGTCTTCTGGCAAGATAAGGGCGCGGTGATGGGCCAGCAGTAAGGGGAGCTGAGGGTCTGGGTGGCTAAGTTTGATATCAATGCTGAGTGCGCCATGCTGCTCGACCTGTTGGATATGTGCAAACAGGGGCGAGGTGGCACTGCGGGTTAATGAACTGACGACGTCACGGCTGGAAAGCTCGCGCCCATCATGAAACTGCACTCCTGGACGTAAATAAAAACGCCAGTGTAGGGGGCTAAGATTACGCCAGCGGTGCGCTAAATCAGGGGTCGCTTCGCCATTTTCTTCATTAATCCGTGTCAGCCCGTTAAATATTTGTCGGACTAAGTGCAGCTCAGAGCGGCGAAGTGGGGTGCCGGGATAAAGATTTGGCATGCTGCGGTAGTAAGGAATACGTAAGGCTTGGTAGTCATCACGAACCCGATACCCTAACTTGGCCCGCAGCAAAGGGGTAATGAGCTGTTTATCCTTACCCAACAATGCAATAGCGCCATTGAAATCACCGGCGTCTAGCAACTGTTCCGCTTTTTCAATCAATAATTGATGAGTGTTCCGCAATAGTTGTAAATGTGACCGGCGGCCACGACCCGCTTCTGCTTGCCAGGTTAACCAGCCAGCTTGTTGCATCTGAACGAGTAAAGTCCGCATGTGGCGCTTGGTGCAGCTGAGTTTATCCGCCAATTCCTGCAGTGTAATTTCAATCGATTGCACACCGACCAGATTCAGTAAGCGCAAATATTGTTGTTCAAGACGGCGGCTGGTCATAAAAGAGGAACTCAGTTGGCTGAAAGTCAGCAGTTTTTCATATCATCTTTTTAGCCGATAATTTTCCTCTCGACAAGTGTTGGCGGCTTACCGCGTAGGCAGCAAGGCGGTAGCTGGCAAAGTAACATGATGATTAAAGGTGAAAATATGACCCGCTACTTAAACAAAGATACCCAAGTGTGCATTTCTCTGGCGGCCAGACCCAGCAATTTTGGCACGCGTTTTCATAATTATTTGTACGACGCCTTGGATCTTGATTACTTGTATAAGGCATTCACCACCACCGACCTGGCCGCGGCAATTGGTGGCGTCAAGGCGCTGGGGTTCCGTGGTTGCGCCATTTCTATGCCCTTTAAAGAGGCTGTTATTCCCCTGGTGGATGAGTTGGATTCATCAGCCGCTGCAATTAATTCGGTTAACACCTTGGTTAATACTGATGGTTATCTGAAAGCCTATAACACGGACTATATTGCCATCGCCAAATTGTTACAGGCGTATCGCGTCCCGACCGATAAGGTTTTTGCCCTGCGTGGCAGTGGTGGTATGGCCAAAGCAGTGGCATTTGCACTAAAAAATGCCGGTTTTAAGCAGGGGTTTATTGTCGCGACGAATGAAAAAACCGGTAAGCAATTAGCTGATCAATCTGGTTATCAGTATCAACCCGATATGCACGGTATAAAGGCTGACATGTTAATCAATGCCACTCCTGTGGGCATGTCTGGCGGTAAAGCTGCCGATAGCATGGCCTTTACTGAAGCGGCGGTGAGTCAGGCTGAGGTTATTTTTGATGTGGTGGCATTGCCCGCGATCACCCCATTGATAAGTTATGCCAAAACGCAAGGTAAAACAGTCATTACGGGTGCTGAAGTCTTTGCTATTCAGGCGGTTGAGCAATTTGTGCTGTATACGGGGATTCGCCCGGAACAAGCTTTGTTTGAAAAAGCAGCAGCTTATGCCCGTGGCTAATGATTGAGGTTGAAATCAATAGAAATTGTCGCTCATACTACGTATTCCCATTGTTATCCTTTTCAAGGAAATGCGTTATGGCCGAAGAAACGATTTTCAGTAAAATTATCCGCCGTGAAATTCCTGCCGACGTGGTTTACCAGGATGAACTGGTGACCGCGTTTCGTGATATTGCGCCGCAGGCACCAACCCATATTTTAATCGTTCCCAACATTCTGATTCCTACAGTGAATGACGTCACTGCTGAACACGAAGCAACACTGGGCCGAATGATAACTGTGGCGGCAAAACTTGCTGAGCAGGAAGGCATCGCAGAGGACGGCTATCGTCTCATTATCAATTGCAATCGTCATGCCGGGCAGGTGGTTTACCATATCCATATGCATTTAGTCGGTGGTCGCGATTTGGGTGCTTTACTGGCGCATAAATAGTCACATAACTATTTAAAGCTAGATAAATATTTATCGGCACATAACGATTTATAGCCACATAACGATTTGAGGTAAGCGCTTATGCGCTGTTCGAAGGCGTTTTTACCGGTAATGGTGTTCGCGAGCATAGTGACATTGCTGGGGTGCAGTAGCCCAAAAGGGATTGCGGTTAATCAGCAGCAAACCGTGGTAATGGACTCGTCGGTACTGACGGCGGGGATTTTGGCATCCCAGCCGGCTATTTCCTCCTCAGGGGGCAATAATATTGCTCGTTCGGTTGTCACCAATAGCCAGAATAAACCAATAAAAATAAACTATCGTTTTTATTGGTATGATAAGCAGGGACTGGATGTGCCGCCGCTGGAAGCACCGCGCTCTATTATCCTTGCGCCAGGTGATGATGTGGATATCCAATCTGTTAATAATAATTTTAATGCGCACAGTGCGCGCCTCTATCTATTCTTATAACAAATCGCAAGTGGAGTGGGACAATGAAAAGGTATTTATCTGTGGCTCTGGCAGCACTGGTGCTGACGGGGTGTATGACTCGTCCACCGGTTGAGCCAACCACGCCCCCCGTTACCATTGAACCGGTCACACCACCCGTTGTTGAGACACCTCCACCGGTAGATACTGTGCCGCAACCACCTAAAATGCAGCCATCAATGGACTGGGCCGCCAGTTTGGAACCTTTGGTTGCTCAAATGGTAAATAGCAACGAAGTGGCGAATGGCAGCATATTGTTGCTCGATAGCGTTAAAAATAACACTAATGGGGCATTACCCACGGCAAAAGCCACCTCAGCCTTGCATAAAGTGCTGGCATCCAATAAAAAGTTTGTGTTGATTTCACCGCAGCAATTGGCTGTTGCTAAGCAAACACTGGGTTTATCAGAAGAAGATAGCCTGGGTTCGCGCAGTAAAGCTATTGGTCTGGCCCGTTATGTTAGCGCCCAATATGTGCTGTACAGTGATGTGCGGGGAGATGTGAAGTCGCCGACCATTGAAATGCAATTGATGCAGGTACAAACCGGCGAAATCATTTGGTCAGGTAATGGCCCGGTTAACCGCTAATTCTTCTTTGCTGGCGTTAATCAATAGCATAAATTCGGCGGTGAAAATCGCCGATTGTCATATTACCCCAGTGGTGGGTTTGACCGGCGAAAGTTGGCGCATTTGTTACCGCTCATCCACCGGCCCCAATATTGACTGGCTGGCGCGCGAACAATCGGCACAGAAAACCCAGCTAGGAGTGAATCGGCGGCGCGAGCGAAAACTGTTGCGGCATGTGGCGGGCTGCCATTTATCGCCAACGATTATTGCCGCTAATCAGCACTGGCTGGTGGTCAACTGGCTTGAAGGTGACGTTGTCACTCAAGACCAATTTATTGAATTATCGAATAATTCTCAGCTGCCGCAACTTATAGCCCGTCTGCATCATTTACCTGCCAGCGGCTACCCACTGAATTTACGTGCTCAGCTTATCCGCTATTGGGGCATGATTGACCCCAAACGCCGCTCACCAAGTTGGCAGCAATGCCAACATGACTTTGTCCGCCGAGCGCTGCCACGGCGGGTGAAATTGGCACCTCTACATATGGATATTCACCCCGGCAATCTCTTGGTAACGTCAACTGGGCTAAAATTAATTGATTGGGAATATGCGGCGGATGGCGATATTGCCCTCGAACTCGCCGCATTGTTTGGCGGTAATGGTTGGTCTAGGCCACAGCAACAGACTTTTTTACAGCATTATTGTCGCAGTGAGCAGGGTTATCATGATATTGACTATTTATCCTGCCAGATACAGCAATGGTTGCCGTGGATTGATTACCTGATGTTGATGTGGTTTGAAGTGCGCTGGCAGCAGACCGGGCGTCACGAGTTTTTACAATGGGCGGCACCTTTGCGCCAGCGTTTTAATTTATCCTTTTGATTTTTAACAATACCTCCCAATGAATTGGCGCTGCGGTGAGCAACCCTGCGGCGTCAAATATCTGGAGGAATGAAATGGAGTTGTCGTGGGCCCAGTAATGCTAGATGTTGCCAGCTATGAGCTGGATGCTGAAGAACGTGAAATTCTAAAACACCCACTGGTGGGCGGTCTGATTTTATTTAGCCGCAATTTTCATGACGCCGAGCAGTTGCGCGAGCTGGTTCGTCAGATAAGAGCAGCCTCCCATGAGCGGTTGGTGGTGGCCGTTGACCAGGAAGGGGGCCGGGTGCAGCGTTTTCGTGAAGGATTTACCCGCTTGCCTGCGGCTCAGTCGTTTGCGGCTATCAATGATGCGGCGACAGCAGCGCAATTGGCCCAAGAGGCCGGTTGGTTAATGGCGGCTGAAATGGTCGCCATGGATATCGACATCAGTTTTGCGCCAGTATTGGATATTGGTCATGTTAGCGCAGCGATTGGTGAGCGCTCATTCCACAGCGACCCCCAGCAGGCGCTGAATATGGCCGAGTGTTTTATTCGCGGGATGCATAGCGCGGGCATGAAAACCACCGGCAAGCACTTCCCTGGGCACGGTGCCGTGACGGCAGATTCACATAAAGAAACGCCAAGGGATAATCGGCCACTGGCAGAAATCCGCACTCATGATATGGTTATATTTCGCGAACTGATTGCGCGGGGATTATTGGACGCCATTATGCCCGCGCACGTGATTTATACTGAAGCTGATGCACGTCCGGCGAGTGGTTCGGCCTACTGGCTGCAAACGATACTGCGGCAAGAGCTAGGGTTCGATGGCATCATTTTCTCAGATGATTTATCAATGGAAGGCGCTGCTATCATGGGGAATTACGCCGAGCGTGGGCAAGCTTCTTTGGATGCGGGCTGCGATATGATTCTGGTGTGTAATAACCGTCAGGGCGCGGTAAGTGTGTTAGATAACCTGTCTCCGGTCAAAGCAGACCAACTGGCGCGCTTGTATCATTCGGGGCAGTTTAGTCGTCAGACGTTGATGGCATCATCGCGTTGGCAGCAGGCGAATAAGGCATTAACTGCACTCAGCGAACGTTGGGATGCTCATAAGAGCCAATCTCATTAGGGCGGTTTTATTTGCCATTTTGAACTTGGGTTCTAAGTCGCGAGGATAAATATGATCGTTTATTTACATGGTTTTGATTCCACCAGCCCTGGCAATCACGAGAAAGTCCTGCAACTGCAATTCATTGATCCGGATGTGCGTTTTATCAGTTACAGCACCTTGCATCCGCGCCACGATATGCAGTATTTACTGAAAGAAGTCGATAAAGCCATTCAGCAAGGCGGTGATGAAAAATCGCTGATTTGTGGGGTGGGATTAGGTGGTTTTTGGGCTGAACGTATTGGTTTTTTGTGTGGGATCCGCCAGGTCGCTTTTAACCCAAATCTTTATCCGCAAGATAATATGAGCGGTAAAATTGATCGCCCAGAAGAATATATTGATATCGCCAGTAAGTGCGTCAATGACTTTCGTGAGAAAAACCGCGATCGTTGCCTGGTGGTGCTGTCGCGCCATGATGAAATGCTCGATAGTCAGCGCACGGCCAGTGATTTGCATCATTATTATGAAATTGTCTGGGATGAAAAACAAAACCACAAATTTAAAGACCTTTCCCCCCATCTTCAGCGGATCAAGGCATTTAAGACTCTTGGTTAGTGGAAAAGAGTAAGAGAGTGGAAGACAGGTGAAAAAAGTATAGGGCCAGCTGGCAGCCAGTAATTAATGCGTTTTTTTGTTAAATACGGGTTAATTATTATACGGCTCATTCTTTACTCTGTGGCTTGGAAAAAGCACTGCGGTTGCTTTTTTCAGGCCATTTTTATGATGCAAAAGGCTAAAATCGCGCTTTATCTCCTATCAAATAGAAAAATTGCAAATTGTGACCTGGCGCTAACTATTTGAATCTTATTCCAGAAAAATTTCTGTGCTGCAACCTTAATCAAATAAAGTTGATATATATCAATTTTGGTATGACCAAATAACCCTGCATGATATTCTGACTACAGTTTATTGAATTGATATCAGCGAACCCTATGTTATCTAAGGATATTATTTGTTTACCCTTAGCTAACAATTGGTTCACATTTAGGGGGTCATTTTGACAACGCCGAAGAAAAAAATCGTTATTATTGGTGGTGGTGCCGGCGGTCTTGAGCTGGCAACCAGTCTGGGTCATAAACTGGGCCGCAGCAAAAAAGCCGACATTGTTTTGGTGGATCGCAACCACAGCCATCTGTGGAAGCCACTGTTACATGAAGTTGCAACCGGTTCGCTGGATGATGGTGTTGATGCATTGAGCTACCTTGCTCATGCCCGCAACCACTATTTTAATTTCCAGTTGGGTTCGTTAACTAATATTAATCGTGAAACCAAAACCCTGAGTCTGGCAGAAATTTGCGATGAACATGGCGATGTGTTGGTGACGCAACGCGAATTGACCTATGACATTTTGGTTATGGCACTGGGCAGCACGTCGAATGATTTTGGTACCCCGGGGGTGAAAGACCATTGCATCTTCCTGGACAACCCGCATCAGGCGCATCGTTTCCATAATGAAATGCTCAACTTGTTCCTGAAATATTCAGCGCAACCGGGTGAGAAGGGCAAAGTAAATATCGCTATTGTCGGGGGCGGCGCGACGGGTGTTGAGCTGTCTGCTGAACTGCACAATGCGGTGAAACAGCTGCATAGCTATGGTTTTGAGGGCTTAGACAATCACGCGCTGAATGTCACCTTGGTTGAGGCCGGGGAGCGTATTTTGCCCGCATTGCCGCCACGTATTTCAGCCGCAGCCCATCAGGAACTCATTAAACTGGGTGTCCGTGTATTAACCAAAACTATGGTAACCAGCGCTGATGAAAAGGGCTTGAATACCAAAGATGGCGAATTTATTAATGCCGATTTGATGGTATGGGCTGCGGGTATCAAAGCACCAGACTTTATGAAAGATATCGCCGGGTTGGAAACTAACCGGATTAATCAGCTGGTGGTTGAACCGACCTTGCAAACTACCCGTGATCCGAACATTTTTGCTATTGGCGATTGCGCTTCTTGCCCGCAACCTAATGGCGGTTTTGTGCCACCACGGGCGCAATCTGCCCATCAAATGGCCAGCCGCTGCTATAGCAATATTCTGGCATTGCTCAATGACCAGCCGCTGAAACCTTATATTTATAAAGACCACGGCTCACTGGTTTCACTGTCGAAATTCAGTACTGTCGGCAGCCTGATGGGTAACCTGATGCGCGGTTCTATGATGGTCGAAGGGCGTGTAGCGCGTATTGTTTATATATCACTCTATCGTATGCATCAGGTGGCATTGCATGGTTACACCAAGACCGGCTTGATGATGCTGGTGGGCGGGATTAATCGGGTTATTCGCCCGCGATTAAAACTCCACTAACAGATTCTGTTGCAGGGACGGGGCCATGTGCCGTAGCCGCGTAAGCAACTGGCGCGGCCATCGGTGCCGCCACCCCGAGTGACTCGGAGCGGAGAATGGCGGTTTGTTATCAGCCGCCTAAGTTCATCTTTGCCTTTGAGGAATACTCTCTTACTGAAAAGCCGCTACTATTAATAATAGTGGCGGTTTTTTTTAGGATTTACTCGCGCACGGAATGCTAAAAATTTCCGCACACAATGCTAAATATTTAGCATAAAATTCTGCTGTAACAAATTTACGCAGTCGGATTCTTCCTAAACATACCTATTCACACCTACTATCCTAGCGTTTCATCCATTTATCTTATTGCTAGGTCAAAGCACATTGTGCAGACTCTACTGAGTTTATAAACGGCGAGTCACGCACGCCGTATTCCGGAAATTGAGAGGTAAATCCTTCCATACCGGAGGTTGTCAGATTTTCTATTTTACGTTGAAATTCTGAGGCAGAAGATGCGTGGTAACACTTTCAGGAGGATTTCCTGTGAACAAATCAATGTTAGCAGGTGTGGGTGTCGGTATTGCTGCGGCTTTGGGTATTGCCGCTGTTGCGGGTATGAATGTGTTCTCCAGTGCACCTCAATATGCACAAGTTCTTACTGCGACACCCATTAAAGAGACGATTAAAACGCCTCGGCAGGAATGTCGGAATGTGACCACCACGCACCGTCAACCGGTGAAGGATGAAAATCAGATTACCGGTTCAGTGCTAGGCGCTGTGGCGGGTGGGGTTCTGGGTCATCAAGTGGGTGGCGGTCGAGGCAAAGACATTGCTACTGTTGCGGGTGCCTTAGCGGGTGGGTATGCGGGTAATCGTGTCCAAAGTAATATGCAGGAAAGTGATACCTATACGACCACCCAGCAACGTTGCCAAACTGTTTACGATAAGTCACAGAAAATGTTGGGATATGACGTAACCTACAAAATTGGCGATCAGCAGGGGAAAATTCGCATGGATCGTGATCCAGGCACGCAGATCCCAATCGATAAAAATGGTCAACTGATATTGAACAACAAAGCATAAATCCAACGTCTGTTGCCCAAGAATCTATTATTGTTGTTCAGGCCTTGAATTAAGAACCCGTGTTTAGTGTTAATTCTGATCGTTTAACACCAGATATACCCAGTAGATTCCAAGTTGCCGCCTGGCTGCAATTTGCAAGATAACCGGTATGACTGTTAAGCGAGTGGCATTAGCATTGGCACGGGTTTCTCCTTACTGAAACCCGTGCTTATTATCCCACTATGCCTCTACTATGCCGCGCGATGTTGAGCAAATGCCGCCAGCAGTTCACTGATAAACTTCAGCCGTTGCGACCTGTCACTTAAATCCTGCATAAATTTCAGCTTAGTTGGCCCTTCCAGTCGGAATATTTGCGGCTGGCGCTGTAGCAAACCAATCAGATAGACCGGATCGACTTTATTTTTCTCACCAAATTCGATAAAGCCCCCGCGCTCATTACCTTCAATACGTTTGATGCCCAACGCCTGTGCTTGTTGGCGCAACCGCGCGGTATGCAACAAATAACGGGCGGCATCTGGCAGGGTGCCAAAGCGGTCAATTAACTCCACTTTTAACTCATCGAGTTCGGTTTCATCGCGTGCACTGGCAATACGCTTATAGAACGAAAGCCGGATATTCACATCAGGAATAAAGTCGTCTGGCAGTAGCACCGGCATGCGCATTTCAATTTCGGTTTGGTTGCTGGTCAAATCCTCCAGTGACGGCTCCCGGCCTTCTTTTAGCGCATCTACCGCACTTTCTAATAGCTCCATATACAGTGAGAAACCAATGGTGGTCATCTGGCCACTTTGGTCTTCACCGAGTAACTCACCGGCACCGCGAATCTCCAGGTCATGGGTCGCTAATGCAAAACCGGCCCCGAGATCTTCCAGCGATGCAATGGCCTCTAGCCGTTTTTTGGCATCGGTGGTCATGGCTTTTGGATTGGGGGTTAGCAGGTAAGCATAGGCCTGATGGTGGGAGCGCCCGACTCGGCCACGTAATTGGTGCAGCTGAGCCAAGCCAAAATGGTCGGCACGTTCAATGATAATGGTATTGGCGCTAGGAATATCAATTCCCGTTTCAATAATGGTGGTGCAGACCAGAACATTAAAGCGCTGATGGTGGAAATCATTCATCACGCGCTCAAGATCCCGCTCGCGCATTTGCCCGTGGCCGATGGCGATGCGGGCTTCCGGGACTAACTCTGCCAGCCGCTGAGTGGCTTTTTCAATATTTTCCACATCATTGAAAAGGTAATAAACCTGCCCGCCGCGCAGCACTTCACGCAGAATAGCTTCTCGCACGACCAAGCTGTCATACTCGCGCACAAAGGTTTTTACCGCTAAACGGCGTGCTGGTGGTGTGGCAATAATGGATAAGTCACGCATACCGCTCATCGCCATATTTAGCGTGCGCGGGATAGGTGTGGCGGTCAGCGTTAGGATATCAACATCTGCGCGCATGGCTTTGATGCGCTCTTTATGGCGCACCCCAAAGCGATGTTCTTCATCAACAATCAGCAGGCCGAGATCTTTCCAGCGCAAGTCACTTTGCAGCAATTTATGGGTGCCGATAATAATATCGACTTTCCCTTCAGCGGCTTGTTCCAAAATGACCTGCTGCTCTTTAGCACTGCGAAAGCGGGACATCATTTCTATCCGCACCGGCCAAGTGGCAAAGCGGTCGCGGAAATTGTCAAAATGCTGTTGGGCAAGCAGGGTGGTCGGTACCAATACTGCTACTTGCTTATTATTAGCAACAGAAAGGAAGGCCGCCCGCATGGCAACTTCGGTTTTACCGAAACCAACATCACCGCACACCAGACGATCCATCGCCAGAGGCCGGCACATATCGCTGAGAACGGCATTAATGGCCTGTTCTTGATCTGGCGTAGTTTCAAAGGGGAAGCTTTGGCAGAAGAGCTGGTATTGGTCACGGTCGAGTTTGAATTTAAAACCGGACTTGGCGGCGCGTTGCGCATAGATATCCAGCAGTTCAGCGGCCACATCACGCACTTTTTCGGCGGCTTTCTGCCGCGCGCGGCTCCAGACATCGCCCCCCAGTCTATGCAGCGGCGCATTTTCATCTGCTCCCCCGGAATAGCGGCTGATCAGGTGCAAAGACGACACCGGCACATACAGCTTATCTTCGCCAGCATAGGTCAATATCAAGTATTCAGCTTTAATGCCGCCTGCTTCGAGGGTGGTCAAGCCCAGATAGCGCCCGACGCCGTGCTCCAGATGAACCACCGGTTGACCGGGGCGCAGCTCCGCCAAATTTCGGATCAAGGTGTCAGTATTAATGGTGCGGCGATTATCATGCCGGCGGCGGCTAACGCGCTCACCCAGCAGGTCGCTCTCACAAATCAGCGCTAGCTGTTTATCGGTATCCAAAAAGCCGCGTTCGGCGGCCCCAATCATCAGATAATGGCCGGGAGCCGTGGCTTGAGATAGCTGGGTTATCAGTGACGGGCTGACTTTTATCCGTGCCAGCAAGTCTTGCAGTGTTTCGCGCCGACCTTCACTTTCGACAGAGAACACCAGGCTACCACGGAAAGATTCAATAAAACGGCGCAGATTATCCAGCGGGGCTTTTTGTTGCGCCTGAACCGACAAATCAGGCAGGGCCTGATATTCCAGATTGGTATTGGCGGTTTTGGTCGGCAGCGCCTCGGTTTTAAATTGCACCCGCGGCCATGCTTTTAGCTCACTAAACAGCGAATCGACCCGTAACCAGAGAGCTTCGGGTGGGAGCAATGGGCGCATTGGGTCAATACGGCGGCTCTCAAAACGTTGGTTAACATCCTGCCAAAAACGCTCTGCCGAGCTTTCCAGGTCACCGGTATTAATCAATAAGGTATTTTCAGGTAAGTAGCTAAAGAGCGCAGGCAATGGCTGGCTGAAAAAGAGGGGTTGCCAGTATTCAATACCAGCGGGCCAGATACCTTTGCTGACTTGCTGATAAATATGTTCAGCATCGCGGCGAACATCAAACTGTTCGCGCCACTGGCTGCGGAACAATTCAATTGCGGTCTTATCTATCGGGAATTCATGAGCGGGCAGTAAGTTAATCTGCTCAACTTCTGACAGTGTGCGCTGCGAATCAACATCAAATACGCGCAGGCTGTCAATATCATCATCAAAGAAATCAATGCGATAAGGTTCGTCGCTGCCCATCGGATACAAATCCAGCAGCGCACCACGGGTCGCAAACTCACCGTGTTCCATCACCTGAGAGACACTGCGGTAGCCTGCTTGCTCAAGTTGCGCCCGCAATTTATCTCGTGACAGATGCTGGCCTTTTTTCATTACCAGCGCATGCCCGTGCAGGAATTCATGCGGGCAAACCCGTTGCATCAGTGTATTAATCGGTAGAATAATTACGCCGCGTTCCATTGCTGGAAGATGGTACAGGCAAGAAAGGCGGGCCGAAATAATATCCTGATGGGGTGAGAAACTGTCGTAAGGCAGTGTTTCCCAATCGGAAAGGGTACTCACCGGGCGAGGAGAAAATTGTTGAATCTCATCTCGCAGGCGCAGCGCCGTTTGCATGTCGGGGGTAATTAACATTACCGGGCCATTATGGCGCTCAATGATTTCCGCACATTCGACAGCACAAGCCGAACCGGTCAACTGGCCTAACTGGCGGGTATCGCCACGTCGCTGTGGCAATGAATAACGATATTGTTGGGGCATAAGCAGTTACACAGTCTCTTGGTATCCAATCACTTTGGGTAGAGTTACCCGTGTTTTGTTGCAGTAGAACAGTTTTAGCACCACAGTTTTAGCACAACAGACGACAAATTATCTTGGCAATTATCCTAGCACGTGCGAGGGCATAGCCACAGATTGGCGCTCTGATTTGGAATAAAAGCCAGAGATATAGGCGGTTAGTGGTTCCATAAAGCGGTAGTACCCTTTATTATCCTCGATCACTTTGCTTTAGCAACAGGATCTAAACAGATTTCATGTATCAACCTGTCGCATTATTTATTGGCCTGCGTTATATGCGCGGGCGTGCATCTGACCGTTTTGGTCGGTTTGTTTCATGGCTTTCTACCATCGGCATTACGCTGGGCGTGATGGCATTGATTACAGTGCTGTCTGTAATGAATGGTTTTGAGCGCGATTTGCAAAATAATATCTTGGGGCTGATGCCACAGGCGTTGATAACTACGCCGCAAGGTTCTCTCGACCCAAGTAAGATACCTGCATCAAGCTTGAAATCATTGGAGGGTGTCACTGATATTGTCCCTTTGACCACTGCTGATGTGGTATTACAGAGTGCGCGCAATCTGGCCGCTGGGGTGATGCTGGGGATTGACCCACAGCAGCGTGAGCCCTTGTCTGACTACTTGGTGAATGTGAAACTGAAAGATTTACAGCCAGGTAGCTACAATATGATTCTCGGAGAAAAGCTTGCCGGTCAACTGGGTGTCAAACGGGGTGAAACCCTGCGTTTGATGGTGCCCAGTGCCAGCCAGTTCACGCCAATGGGGCGTATTCCCAGCCAGCGCCTGTTTAATGTTATAGGAACATTTGCTGCAGATAGCGAAGTTGATGGCTATCAAATCTTGGTTAATCAACAAGATGCCTCGCGCATGATGCGCTATCCTGCTGGCAATATCACCGGTTGGCGCTTATTTCTCTCCCAGCCACTTACTGTCGATAGCTTGAGCCAGCAGACCTTGCCGGAAGGCACGGTATGGAAGGATTGGCGTGATCGCAAAGGCGAACTTTTCCAGGCGGTAAGAATGGAAAAGAATATGATGGGATTGCTGCTTAGCCTGATTATTGCTGTAGCCGCCTTTAATATCATTACCTCGCTGGGCCTGTTAGTGATGGAAAAACAGGGCGAAGTGGCTATTTTACAAACCCAAGGGCTAAGCCGTCGGCAAATCATGCTGGTGTTTATGGTGCAAGGGGCCACCGCCGGAGTGATTGGCGCATTGCTCGGTGCCGGGCTGGGGATTTTACTTGCCAGTCAATTGAATACCATTATTCCGGTGCTCGGTTTATTGATTGATGGCGCGACCTTGCCGGTGGAAATTAACCCTGTTCAGGTGACCCTGATTGCCCTGGTGGCGATGGCGATTGCCTTACTGTCCACGCTTTACCCTTCCTGGCGCGCTGCCGCCGCACAACCTGCCGAGGCTTTACGCTATGAGTAACCATCCTTTATTACAGTGTTTAAACCTGTGCAAGCGCTATCAGGAAGGCCAACTGCATACTGACGTATTGCGCGACGTGTCATTTAATATTGATGCGGGCGAACTGATGGCGATTGTCGGCAGCTCTGGTTCGGGCAAAAGTACCTTACTGCATTTGTTGGGTGGGCTGGATTCCCCGACTTCTGGCGAGGTTATTTATCAAGGGCGCTCCCTGAATCAGCTTTCTTCTGCGGCGAAAGCGGAGCTGCGTAATCGCGAATTAGGTTTTATCTATCAATTCCACCATTTGCTGCCCGATTTTACCGCATTGGAAAACGTCGCCATGCCATTGCTAATTGGTGGCGCTAAACCGGGTGAAGCGCAAGATAAAGCGCGGGCCATGCTGGTGGCCGTCGGTCTGGAAAAACGCAGCAAACATCGCCCGTCAGAGTTATCCGGTGGGGAGCGCCAGCGAGTGGCGATAGCCCGGTCACTGGTCAATAATCCGTCTTTGGTGTTGGCTGATGAGCCTACCGGTAATCTGGATCAACGCAATGCCGATAGCATTTTCAATCTGTTGGGTGAATTGAATGTGCGCCAGGGCACCGCATTTTTGGTGGTGACCCATGATTTACAATTAGCGAAACGAATGAGTCGACAGTTGGAAATGCGTGATGGCCAACTCCAGCAACACTTGACGTTGGTGGGGGCCGAGTAATGGGCGTTTCGCCACTTTCACTGTTAATTGGTTTGCGCTTTAGCCGAGGTCGCCGTCGTGGCGGCATGGTGTCGTTAATTTCGGTGATTTCAACATTGGGTATCGCCTTGGGCGTCGCGGTGTTGATCGTCGGCTTAAGTGCAATGAACGGCTTCGAACGGGAGCTAAAAAACCGCATTTTAGCGGTAGTACCTCATGGTGAAATTGCCGTGGTGAATCAGCCGTTCAGCGACTGGTCAGCCACCTTGCAGCGCATTGAGAAAGTTCCAGGTATTCTGTCTGCCGCACCTTATATTACCTTCACGGGCTTGATTGAAAACGCGACGCAGTTACGTGCGGTGCAGGTAAAAGGTGTTGATCCGCAGTCAGAACAGCAACTTAGCGCCTTACCCAGTTTTGTGCTTGACCATGCTTGGGATAATTTCAAAGCGGGTCACCAGCAGATTATTTTAGGCAAAGGGTTGGCAGATGCCTTAGGGGTGAAGCAGGGGTCATGGTTGACGGTCATGATCCCCAATAGCGATCCTGAAATGAAATTGCTGCAACCTAAGCGCATCCGTTTGCAGGTCGCAGGTGTTTTTGAATTGAGCGGGCAGCTGGATCACAGTCTGGCATTGGTGCCGTTGGCTGATGCGCAGCAATATTTAGACATGGGTGACAGTGTCACTGGTATAGCTATCAAGGTAGATGATGTCTATAACGCCAATAAACTGGTTCGCAGCGCCGGTGAAGTCACCAATGCGTATGTGTATATCAGCAGCTGGATTGGTACTTATGGCTATATGTATCGTGATATACAAATGATCCGCACTATCATGTACTTGGCCATGATATTGGTGATTGGCGTGGCCAGTTTTAATATTGTGTCCACATTGGTCATGGCAGTTAAAGATAAAAGTAGTGATATTGCGGTGCTCCGCACATTAGGGGCCAAAGATGGCCTGATCCGCGCCATTTTCATCTGGTATGGTTTGCTGGCAGGGCTTATTGGCAGTATCAGCGGGGCGGTGGTGGGTGTGATTGTCTCTTTGCAATTGACCAATATTATCCGTGGGTTAGAAACGCTGATCGGGCATCAATTTTTGTCGGGCGATATCTATTTCATCGATTTCTTGCCGTCAGAATTACATTGGTTTGATGTGGCCTGTGTGTTGGCAACTGCGCTGGTATTGAGCTTAATTGCCAGCTGGTATCCTGCGCGTCGCGCCAGTCGTATTGATCCGGCACGTGTGCTCAGTGGGCAATAATTAATAGGGGCGGGCTATGTATTACGGTTTTGATATGGGCGGCACCAAGATTGAGTTAGGTGTTTTTGATGCCAACCTGCAACGAATCTGGCATAAGCGAGTCCCTACGCCGCGCGAAGATTACCCGCAATTGCTGCAAACATTGCACCATATGACGTTAGAAGCAGATGCCCATTGTGGCGTTAAAGGCAGTGTGGGTATTGGCATCCCGGGCTTGCCTATTGCGGATGACGGCACCGTGTTTACTGCGAATGTGCCAGCGGCGATGGGCCAATCATTGCAGGGTGACTTGTCTGCATTGATCCAGCGCGATGTCAAAATTGATAACGATGCTAACTGTTTTGCACTCTCTGAAGCCTGGGATCCTGAGTTTCGCCAATATCCCACGGTACTGGGGTTGATTCTTGGTACCGGAGTGGGTGGTGGCCTGATTGTGAATGGCAATATTGTCAGTGGGCGTAATCATATTACCGGTGAATTCGGCCATTTCCGCTTGCCAGTCGATGCGCTGGATATATTGGGTGCAGATATCCCACGGGTGCCTTGTGGTTGTGGGCATAATGGTTGTATTGAGAATTATATTTCCGGGCGCGGCTTTGAATGGATGTATCAGCATTTCAATCAGCAGTCCTTACCCGCGACAGAGATAATTGCCCATTACCATGCCGGTGAACCCAAAGCCGTGGCACATGTTGAGCGCTTTTTAGATGTTCTGGCGGTGTGCCTGGGTAATTTATTGACCATGCTTGACCCTCATTTAGTGGTGATTGGCGGGGGCTTATCAAACTTTGAGTTGATCTATCAGGAACTGCCAAAACGTTTACCGCAGCATTTATTGCGAGTGGCTCGATTACCACGGATTGAAAAAGCGCGTTATGGTGATGCGGGCGGTGTGCGTGGCGCGGCATTCTTACATTTGGCTGAGCGCTAGTTGTTATAGATATAATCTTTATAAACATACTGTTATAAATATAATATTATAGACAATAGCAATACCAAGACTGCTGACAAAGTTGATGAGAGGGGATGTGTACCCAATGGAGCCGCCGTCAGAGCGCACCATAGGTGCAGCCATCCCGGCTGACTCGGCGCTGATAATGTCACTTTGTCATCAAACTCAATATCCACACTTTAAGTGGCAGGGTATAAAAAAAGGAAAAAGTTATGCGCATTCGCCATCGGCTATGTCGGTTTCGCAAGAATAAGCATTTGCGGCATCAACGTTTTCGCTCCCGCATTTTTCATCGGGATAGTGCTGAAACATCAGCAATGAAGAAGCCGTTTGTGGTGGTTCTTACTGGCGCTGGGATCTCGGCCGAATCGGGTATTCGTACATTCCGGGCTGCGGATGGTTTGTGGGAAGAACATCAGGTGGAGGATGTCGCCACCCCTGAAGGGTATCGTCGCGATCCTGAGTTAGTTCAGGCTTTTTATAATGCGCGTCGTCGCCAGTTGCAGCAGCCGGACATTGCACCGAATGCGGCTCATTTCGCCTTAGCTGATTTGGAAGCCGTGCTGGGTGATAACTTTGTGCTGGTCACCCAAAACATTGATAATCTGCATGAGATGGCTGGTAGCAAGCGGGTTATTCATATGCATGGTGAACTGCTGAAAGTGCGTTGCACACAGTCAGGTCAGGTGCTGGATTGGCCAGGTGACCTCAGTGCTGATGAACGTTGTCATTGCTGCCAATTCCCATCGCCACTGCGCCCCCATATTGTGTGGTTTGGTGAGATGCCGATGGGGATGGATGAGATTTACCAGGCACTGGCAGATGCTGATTTCTTCATTTCTATTGGCACCTCAGGCCATGTTTATCCTGCCGCTGGCTTTGTCCATGAGTCAAGCTTACACGGGGCCCATACTGTTGAGTTGAACCTGGAACCCAGTCAGGTAGAAAGCCAATTTGATGAAAAACACTATGGTTTAGCCAGCAAAGTTGTTCCAGATTATGTGCGGGAATTTCTCACTACACGTGGAGAAAATCGTCAAGGCGACTAATGTTTTTGCCCATTGCATCCATGCCGCTGACTTTTAGCAAGACGGTACCGGTTGAGGAATAACTCATCCGGTACGTTTTTCATGATGCGCGTTATTATTCTGACTTAAGTTTGTCTAAAGCTGACCTGACGCAATATTTGACAGTGATCACTTCCCCATAATGATATTTACTATTATGAGGGTGGGAACCATGGACAAATTACTCGACCGCTTTTTCAACTATGTTTCTTTTGATACACAAGCAAAAGCCAATGTAAAATCCGTGCCGAGCACCGAAGGGCAGCGCAAGCTTGCTCAGGCATTACAACTTGAGTTACAGACATTGGGTTTTTCTCAGGTTAGCTTGAGCGACCATTGCTGTGTGATGGCCACATTACCGGCAAATGTTTCCTGGTCAGTCCCCACTATTGGCTTTATTGCTCATCTTGATACTTCGCCTGATTTCTCGGGCAAAAATGTTAATCCACAAATCGTCGAAAACTACCGCGGTGGTGATATTGCCTTGGGGATTGGCGACGAGATTTTGTCTCCGGTCATGTTCCCGATATTGCATCAGTTACTTGGACAAACACTGATTACCACGGATGGTAAGACCTTATTGGGTGCGGATGATAAGGCCGGAATTGCAGAAATCATTACCGCTATGCTGCGTTTAAAGCACCACAATGTTCCGCACGGAGATATCCGCATTGCCTTTACGCCGGATGAGGAAGTGGGCAAAGGGGCGCGTTTCTTTAATGTGGCAGAATTTGGTGCTCAGTGGGCTTATACCGTGGATGGTGGCGGTGTTGGTGAACTGGAATTTGAGAATTTTAATGCAGCAGCGGTGACGATAAAAATTGTGGGTAACAATGTCCATCCCGGCAGTGCCAAAGGGGTTATGGTTAATGCATTATCGCTGGCGACTCGTTTTCATCAGCAGCTCCCGGCCGATGAAACCCCTGAATGCACTGAAGGCTATGACGGTTTTTATCATCTGCAAAGTATTAAAGGCACCGTAGAACGGGCAGAAATGCACTATATTGTGCGAGATTTTAATCTGGATGGGTTTGAAGCGCGGAAGAGAAATATGGTCGATATCGCCAAGCGAGTCGGCAAAGGTTTGCATCCCAACTGTTATATAGAAATCGTTATGGATGACAGTTATTACAATATGCGCGAACATATTATCAAGCACCCACATATTATCGAACTGGCACAACAGGCAATGAAAGATTGTGATATCACGCCGATCATGAAGCCGATACGTGGTGGCACTGATGGCGCGCAGTTATCTTGCTTGGGGCTGCCTTGTCCAAATATCTTCACTGGTGGCTATAATTATCATGGTAAACATGAGTTTATAACCCTGGAAGGGATGGAGAAAGCCGTTGCAGTTATTATGCGAATTGCTGAACTGACAGCGCAACGCGCAGCAGAGTAATGCACCGGTGATTTCATCAGATACCCCCGGCACTGTGAGGGTATCTGATGTGAAAACAGCAATATTAGTCGTTAAAATACCAATAGCCGTTGTTAACCAATGCGGTCAGCATTGCCAGGAACGATGGATCTTCCAGTGCGTCCCCCAGCTTCTCAGCATCAACCTTGAAATATTGGCATAATGCGTTCGCAGCCTGTGAGTGCGGTGTATTAATCAATTCACCATTAGCAAAGCACTGGTCACCAATACGCAATACACGTAGGCCACTCAATCTATGTAATTCTTCGCCTTGCTGGAGTAAATCATAGACGTCGCCGGCTTGATATGGCGGCTCTGGTGGTGCCAAGTCCAGCTCATGGCGGGATTGGGAAATAAATTCACCAAACCAATTTTGGAAGTTCTCCGGTTGTTGGACTAAATCCAACATCATCGAACGAAGTTTATCGACTTCTTGTGGCTTAATTTCTGCCGGATTTTCTCGCAATTGTAAATCTGGATCACTGTAGCGATGGCTGCCTAACTCGCGGGACAGCACATAATCGGCAAAGCCGCTGACTAACTCACGTGCGTTAGGCGCGCGGAAACCAACCGAATAATTCAATGCATTTTCAAGTGCATAGCCTTCATGCGGGAAGCCCGGTGGGATATAGAGAATATCGCCCGGCTCCATTTCTTCATCAATAATGGCGTCAAAAGGTTCAACTTGCAGCAAGTCAGGATGTGGACAATGTTGCTTCATTGGCGTTTTTTCACCCACTCGCCAGCGGCGACGGCCAGTCCCTTGAATGATAAAGACATCATACTGGTCAAAATGTGGGCCAACGCCACCACCAGGGACTGAGAAGGAAATCATTAAATCATCCATCCGCCAATCTGAAAGTGCGCGGAAGGGCCGCATTAATGCGGCGGCAGGTTCATGCCAATGGTCAACAGCCTGTACCAGAAGTGACCAGTTAGTTTCGCCTAAATGATCAAAACTCTCGAACGGGCCATGACTGACTTGCCAGCGGCCATCTTCATGGCTTACCAACCGGCTATCGACTTCATTTTCCATAGCCAAGCCCGCAAGCTCATCAGGCGAAAGTGGGTCAATAAAGTTTTTAAAGCCGCGTTTGAGTATAACGGGACGTTTCTGCCAATAGCGTTGCAGAAAATCTGACCAATCGAGACTGAGTTGGTAATCCATGTTTATTCCAGCAGAGGGGTGAACTTGCCAGTGATTATAACGGATGCCTGCCCAGAGTATCAGGGGTTAATAGGCAATTTTGTTAATTAGCGTGTTAATCAGTGTGATAATCATGTTGCTGGCCGAAGGTCACCATCATTCTCGCGCCACCTAAGGGGCTTTCAGTGATGGTTATCTTGCCCTGATACTGCTCAATAATTTCGGCAGCAACCGACAGCCCAAGCCCTTGACCGGGGCGCAAGGTATCTACTCGCTGGCCTCGTTGGAAAATTAACTGTCGTTTACTTTCGGCAATACCTGGCCCATCGTCGTCAACGACAATAGTCAGTTGTTTTTCAGAGTGCAGGGCGGTTATCTCGACAAATTCCAGACAATACTTGCAGGCATTCTCCAGAACATTGCCCATGACCTCCATAAAGTCATTTCGCTCGCCAAGGAAAGTCACTTCAGGGGAGATATCCAGTGTGAGTACCACTCCTTTGCGCTGATAAACTTTATTTAGCGCACTGCACAAGCTGTCAAGCAGTGCGGGAACCGAATGAATTTCACGAATTAAGACATTATGTTCGGAGCGCATACTGGCGCGATGCAGATAATAGCCAATCTGTTGAGAAATACGGCTTATTTGCTCAAGCATAATGGGCTCGACCTCCTCAATGGTGGTCTGCTTGCCGGTACGTAAAGAGCGCAACGTTGTTTGCAAGACGGCCAGCGGGGTTTTGAGGCTGTGAGTGAGGTCTGACAATGTGGTGCGATATTTGGTATAACGCTGGCGTTCATTGGTTAGCAAAATATTGAGATTTCGGACTAAACTTTGCAACTCACGGGGTGGGTTCTCATCCAGTTGATCGCGTTCGCCTTTTTCAAGCTGACTTATCTGGCTAACTAAGGCCTTAATCGGTCTTAAACTCCAATAGGCGGCGAGCCACAGTAATGGAACAACTAACAGCAAGTTAGCCAGTAAGACATAGCTAAACCAGTTCCAAACCAAGTCTGAGCGCTGCAATTCCTGCGGGATAGTATCGACCACGACAATGGTGAGCTGCGGCAAGCGGGATGTTGCGGGGTAAGTATTGACCGAGACCGAGTGAGTTAGAGCGCTGCTGTCAGTATCATCATATTTTTTTAGCTGGTCTTGGGCTTTCGGGTTATCGCCCAGCATCATGCTACTGATTTGTGTCCCGGTATCAAGTTCGTAAAAACCCGGCTTCTGTAGCCAATTTTTTTCGATATGAGACTCAAGTTCGGGGACATGACGTTGACGCCACAGGATATTGCCATCTTTATCGTAAATCAGCACCAGGGTTGGAATATTGAGTTCAAGCTCTGGTGGTACGGAGATGCTGAGTCTATTGTCATGCCACTGCGCCAAGCTGAAAAATAAATTACTTTCACCGCGATGCGCGCTGAAAGTATTTTTATCAAAGCTGACGATATAGCCGACGACCGCGACCATACCATAAGAGAGTGACAGCGCTAAGATGACACCCGCTGTTGCCATAAGAAAACGTGCACGAAGAGAGAACGGCTTGTTATTTTTCCTGAACATGTCGTTTAGTTGGTGTCAAAACGGTATCCCTGACCACGGATGGTAGTAATCACTTCACCTTCATGTTCGGCTTGCAGTTTTTTACGTAAACGGCCCATTAATACATCAATAGTATGGCTCTCACGTAGTTCTGCATCAGGATACAGTTGCAGCATTAAGGTATCTTTGCTGACGACTTTGCCTGCATTACGAATCAGGGTTTCAATGATGGTGTATTCAAAGGCGGTCAGTTTAATCTGTTGCTGGTTGACGCACAACTCTCTACGCGAAAGATCAATCTGAAAAGGAGGGAAATCAATCACCTGAGATGCCAAACCAATATTACGGCGCATCAGGGCCTGTATCCGCGCTATCACTTCTTCCAGATGAAAAGGTTTGGTCACATAATCATCGGCACCGGCTTCTAGCACCGCGACTTTATCTTGCCAGCTTTCCCGCGCCGTCAATACCAGAATGGGCAGATTGGTTTGATGGCTACGCCAGCGACGGATAAGACTCAATCCATCTTCACCCGGTAAGCCGAGATCGATAATTGCGATATCTGGTGCATGTTCCTGCAAGAAATAATCTGCTTCTTTGGCATCTTCTGCTGCATCAACTTGATGGCCCATTTCGCGCATTTGCACTGTAAGATGGTGACGCAACAAAGCATTATCTTCGACAACCAGAACCCGCATACCACATTCCTCGATATTCGTTAACCGGGTAATCTAATGTTACCCGACAATTAAAAATTAAAACAGTGACTTAGAAGTTGTAACCCAAACCTACTGGTCTATCTGACCGCTAACGCCCAATTATGGTCGGTATAGCCGACTTCTACTGCAAGGTTTTGTGTTACTGAATAATTTGTCATGTTCCGCGCTGTATGGAATGCATGGCTATTGTACAGCACCAGTAACCTCTGGGTAGCCAGCCGCCATAGCGACAGTATTCGTGTTTATCAAGGCGAAGGACTTAGTGATTGTTTTAACTCAGAGATAATGGCTCCTGCAGTTCTAACACCTTTTGATACCGCCGGTATTATCAGTGACAACAGCTAAACCAAGGCTAAACAGGGGGGCGTCCGTAAGAGAATAAGATAAGAGAGATAAATACCAGTTACACCTGAATCCTCCAGGGGAAACCGCAGTTTTTTGCGTTATCAGTGACTGGGCCCATCCTTGGGCCACTACGTGTTAGCTACCTGCTACGCCAGTTACATTGGGTATAACTCTATTACTTAAGTTCATCAACCATAGTCGTGGCCCGGCCGATATAATTGGCTGGGGTCATGGCTTTCAACCGAGTTTTTTCTTCTTCCGGTAGGGCGAGACTGTCGATAAATGTTTGCATTCCCGCAGCATCAACACGTTTGCCACGTGTTAACTCTTTTAATTTTTCATAAGGTTTTTCAATGCCATAACGGCGCATAACCGTCTGGATTGGTTCAGCCAGAACTTCCCAGTTATGGTTCAATTCATCTAACAGATGCGCTTCATTAACTTCCAGCTTGCTGATGCCTTTCAGTGTGGCCTGATAGGCAATAACGGCATAACCCAAACCCACGCCCAAGTTACGTAATACCGTGGAGTCAGTCAGGTCGCGCTGCCAGCGTGAAACCGGTAGTTTGCTGGCCAGATGGCCAAGCACCGCGTTAGATAGCCCAAGGTTGCCCTCAGAGTTTTCAAAATCGATCGGATTCACTTTATGCGGCATGGTACTGGAACCAATTTCACCGGCGATAGTTTTTTGCTTGAAGTGATTCAGTGCCACATAACCCCAAATATCGCGGTCAAAATCAATCAGGATGGTATTGAAACGCGCAACACAATCAAATAATTCAGCAATATAATCGTGAGGTTCGATTTGCGTTGTGTATGGGTTCCAGTTGATCCCAAGTGACGTGACAAAGCTTTCACTGAACTGGTGCCAGTCAACTTCCGGGTACGCCACGATGTGAGCATTATAGTTGCCGACTGCGCCGTTGATTTTGCCCAGAATTTCGACTTGTGACAGTTGGCGATACTGGCGCTCCATGCGGTAGGCTACGTTCGCCAATTCTTTGCCAATCGTGGTGGGTGTCGCTGGTTGGCCGTGGGTACGGGACAGCAGCGGCAGATCACGATGCTGGTGCGCCAGCGCTTTAATCGAGTCAATAAGCTGACGCCACATTGGCAAAATCACGTCCTGACGTGCGGTTTGCAGCATTAAGGCGTGTGACAGGTTATTGATATCTTCTGAAGTACAGGCAAAGTGAATAAATTCTGACACGGCATGCAGCGCCGGAATACTTTCTACTTTTTCCTTCAGGAAATACTCAACTGCTTTCACATCATGGTTAGTGGTGCGTTCAATGGTTTTGATGCGTTGTGCATCTTGTTCATTGAATTCTTGCACGATCTTATCAAGGTAAGCGTTTGCGTTGGCATCAAAAGCCGGAACTTCTTTGATTTCTGCACAGGCGGCCAGTTTTTGCAGCCAACGTACTTCGACCTGCACGCGAAATTTCAGCAAACCGAACTCGCTAAAGATTGGGCGCAGTGCGCTGACTTTGTCGCCGTAGCGTCCATCAATAGGGGAAACGGCGGTCAGTGAGGATAATTCCATTGGTGGCAACTCCTGAGGAAGGATTTCAATTATGAGCAAGAATACTCTGTGCCTGTTTAAACAGACGATTTCGCGAGAACATTAACTGCAAGCGGCTTCCGCCAACTTGTTGCCAAAGCACGGCTGAGCGGATCCCCGCCAGTAGGGCAGCGCGGATTTTTGCCTGCACCAAGGTGCTTTGTAAAATAGCCGGTGAACCCACCACCTGAATCCGCGGGCCAAGCGGGCTGATAACATCAGTATAAATCGCTGCCAGTGAACTCATCATGGTTTCAGATTCAAGATCAAAATGTGCCAATTGGCGATCAAGTTGACTAATACGCTCGCCCAAGGTGTTCATGGCGGATTTATTGGCATTAAGTTTTCTTTCCAGCACCATCAGGCTCAGGGTGTAGCGGGTCAATTCAGCCGCTGGCCCCTGGCGATTGGCATTGAGGACACTTTGCAGTATTTCCAACCCCATTTTCAGCGACTCTTCATTGCCGCCATACACCGCCAGGGTTGAAGGGGGGTTGGTTTGCAGCAACCCACCCAGAACAGTATTCAAAGCATCGTTATCGCAAACGCCTTCATGGGCTAATTGCTGAACCAAGCGAGCTGACTGGCAGATTCCCGCCAATGCCAACGTAATGTCATAATAATTTTTCGCCACGGTTACTCCTGTAAGATAACTAACTGGGTTGATGACCGATTTAGCGTGCTACCGCGCCAGTCAGTGGATAACGCTCTTCAATAATGCCGCCACCGAGGCAGACTTCACCTTGGTAGAAGACCGCGGACTGTCCGGGAGTGACTGCGGCTACTGGCTCATCAAACCGCACCTCAACACGTTCGTCATCTAATGGTGTCACAGTGCAAGGAATGTCTTGCTGGCGATAACGGGTTTTCACGACACAGCGGAAAGCGGCCGTGACAGGTTGTCTATCGACCCAGTGCAACTGTTGGGCAATCAGGCCCACAGACATTAATCGCGGATGTTCATGTCCTTGAGCGACCAACAGAATATTATTGGCGACATCTTTATCCACCACATACCAAGGGTCGTCCCCGCCTTCTTTGGTGCCACCGATACCCAAACCTTTGCGCTGACCCAGCGTGTGGTACATCAACCCTTGATGTTCGCCGACATGTTTGCCATCAACAGTCATGATTGGGCCGGGTTGCGCGGGCAGATAACGGCCCAGGAAATCACGGAATTTGCGCTCGCCGATAAAGCAGATACCGGTTGAATCTTTTTTCTTTGCGGTCACTAGTTCGAGTTGTTCGGCAATCCGGCGAACTTCAGGTTTTTCTAATTCGCCCACCGGGAACAGGCTCTGAGCCAGTTGTTCATGACTTAAAGTATAGAGGAAATAACTTTGGTCTTTATTACCATCTAAACCCCGCAATAAGCGGCTTTTACCGTCAACATCCTGGCGGCGGACATAATGACCAGTGGCAATATAGTCCGCCCCGAGGTCTTCGGCCGCGAACTCAAGGAAAGCTTTAAATTTGATTTCTTTATTGCACAGAATATCGGGGTTAGGGGTGCGCCCGGCTTTATATTCTTCCAGGAACAATTCGAACACGTTATCCCAGTATTCTGCAGCAAAATTGACGGTGTGTAACTCCATGCCCAGTTTGTCGCATACGGCTTGAGCATCGGCCAGGTCGGTCGCTGCTGAGCAATACTCTTCGCCATCATCCTCTTCCCAGTTCTTCATGAACAAGCCAGCAACTTGGTAACCCTGTTGCTGGAGCAGGTAGGCGGAAACGGAAGAATCGACACCGCCGGACATTCCGACGATCACTTTTTTCTGGCTATTATCTGACATGGGAGTCTCACTAACGTAAATACCTCACTCTCCAATGAGAAGTTATGTGAATAACTTTTCAGCACAGGTCAGGCATCATAAAAACAAGCGCCGGATTTTATCACGTTGACTGCATTGCTGCACCTTGAAATCTACCCGATAGCGCAACAGAAAAATCACATCTGCATTTTATAACGGCCAGTTAAATGGGCCAACCAGATCAAGTGAATAGCGCTCTGGCTGCTGATAGCAACGGATACTCTCGGCTACCAGGGGCGAGCGTAAATTAGACGATTGCAGTATTTCATCTGCCGTCAGCCACCAACAGCAATCAATATCAGTATCATGGGGCTCTGTGGGCAATATGGCGGGTAATTCAATGACAAAAGCAAAGCGCAAAAAGGGCGTGTTGTCCGGCGCTATCCATTGATGCATACGCAGAAAAGTGTGCGGGGTAGCACGGATGCCGGTTTCTTCCCACAACTCTCTTTCGGCGGCTTGCAGCAAAGTTTCATTTGCCTCTAAATGGCCAGCAGGTTGATTCCATAACTTTTTGCCATTGATAGTTTCTTCAACGACTAAAAATTTCCCTTGGGCATGCACGACGCAAGCGACGGTCACATGGGGCTTAAACATGGTTTATCTCCTTCCATTCGCCGGGCTTTAGATCGCCAAGGCTTAAATTTCCCATACTAAAACGGATGAGGCGCAGGGTAGGGAAGCCAATATGGGCAGTCATGCGGCGAACTTGCCGATTACGCCCTTCAAATAGAGTGATTTTCATCCAACAGGTCGGAATGGTTTTTCGTTCCCTTATTGGCGGGTTGCGTGGCCATAACCATTCTGGCTCATCTACCAACTCCGCTCCGGCGGGTAACGTTGGGCCATCTTTTAATACCATGCCCTGCCTTAATTGAGAAAGTGCGTCATCCCCTGGGGTGCCTTCCACTTGGACAAAATAAACTTTACCGGTTTTCTGGGCCGGTTGTGTGAGTTTAGCTTGTAACTTGCCATCATTAGTTAATACCAGCAGGCCTTCGCTATCACGATCAAGCCGGCCGGCAGCATAAACATCTGTAAAAGGAATAAATCCCTTCAAAGTTGTGCGCCCGGACTCATCTGTGAACTGTGGTAATACATCAAATGGCTTGTTGAATAACAGCACTCTTCTCGGGGATGCGGGTTTCCCCTGACTCGCCAGTGCCTTGGTGCTGAATCGGTTAACTTTGTGATTTTTAACAGAGAATTTATTCATGATTATTGCGATTCCTAATGATTAGCGCATTATACCTCAATCCGTTTCGGATTGGCGCGGGACGAATATTCAAGTAGTATTGACACGAATCTTACAAGGCATTAACAAAATTGCGCTGAAGGAGAGGTTGATGGAAAGCAAAGTAGTTGTTCCGGCAGAAGGTAAGAAAATTACTGTCGATGCTCAGGGTAAACTGGTTGTTCCGCATAATCCGATTATTCCCTTTATTGAAGGTGACGGTATTGGCGTCGATGTGACCCCAGCCATGATCAACGTGGTGGATGCTGCGGTTAAGAAAGCCTATAAAGGTGAGCGTAAAATCTCCTGGATGGAAATCTATACCGGTGAGAAATCAACACATGTATATGGCAAAGATGTGTGGCTGCCAGAAGAAACATTAGATCTGATTCGTGATTACCGTGTTGCAATTAAAGGCCCGTTGACCACTCCCGTCGGTGGTGGTATTCGTTCTCTGAACGTGGCTTTGCGTCAACAGCTCGACTTGTATGTGTGTCTGCGCCCGGTGCGTTATTATGAAGGCACGCCAAGCCCGGTAAAACATCCAGAATTGACCAACATGGTGATTTTCCGCGAAAACGCAGAAGACATCTATGCGGGTATCGAATGGAAAGCCGGTTCGCCAGAAGCTGAAAAAGTGATTAAGTTCCTGCGTGAAGAAATGGGCGTGAAGAAAATTCGTTTCCCTGAACAATGCGGTATTGGTGTAAAACCTTGTTCAGAGGAAGGGACTAAACGTCTGGTTCGTGCTGCGATTGAGTATGCTATTACCAACGATCGTGAATCAGTAACTCTGGTTCATAAAGGCAACATTATGAAATTCACTGAAGGCGCATTTAAAGACTGGGGTTACCAGTTAGCGCGTGAGGAATTTGGTGGTGAGCTTATCGATGGCGGCCCTTGGGTTAAAATCAAGAACCCAAATACTGGCAAAGAGATTGTTGTTAAAGATGTCATCGCTGATGCCTTCCTGCAACAAATTCTGCTGCGCCCAGCTGAATATGATGTTATCGCTTGTATGAATCTGAATGGCGATTATATTTCTGATGCTTTGGCTGCACAGGTTGGCGGTATTGGTATTGCCCCTGGTGCCAACATTGGTGATGACTGCGCATTGTTTGAAGCAACTCACGGCACGGCACCAAAATATGCAGGTCAGGATAAAGTGAACCCTGGTTCTATTATTCTGTCAGCAGAAATGATGCTGCGTCATATGGGCTGGTTCGAAGCGGCTGATTTAATTATCAAAGGCACCGAAGGCGCAATTCAGGCCAAAACCGTGACTTATGATTTCGAGCGCTTGATGGATGGCGCTAAACTGTTGAAATGCAGCGAATTTGGCGACGCCATAATTCAACACATGTAATTTAGCAGTTACTGCATTCTCTCACGGGGACTTAGGTTTCCGTGAGTTTTCAACCCTCTTACATTTCCTCTGCAAAACTCCTGCAAAACATCGGCGTGCAATAAACTGGCTATCTTGCTGGTATCGCTGTTCAATTATCAGAGATGAAAAACTATAATGGTCAGTAACTGTGCTGCCGCCAGTGATAAATGTTACTTAATTGTTATTCGCGCCATGTTGGCATTGAAACAAGAATTCGAATAAAATATTTGACTGCTTATGGTAACTCTTTATCCTTTACCGCAAAGTTATTCGGCATATATTGGCTATTTATTCGTACTGAGTTTATTTAATCATCAGTTCCCAAGAAATCATAAAAATTTATTTTTATTTTCTCTCTTAAAACAGAGGCTTATATAGTGACAAAGGATGTAGAAATTGTTAAGGCACGGCATCCGTTAGATAAGCAGCACATCAAGCTGACTTATGTAACTCATTTTTATTGTAATCAGGGAAATATGGACTCTGTCGAGTCTTTGTTGAAAGAATATGAATCTTACCCAGATGATATTAAGGATGCTGTCGAATTTGTCATCGTTGATGATTGCTCACCATTAGAGTATGACGTTAAAGATTACGATTTGAATTTCACTTGGTTAAGAATTACCACAGATATTCAGTGGAATCAGGCGGGTTCTCGCAATCTTGGTGTGACTTATGCTAAATCAGATAAGATTATTATTACCGATTTAGACTGTTTGCTGCCGGAAGATACTCTGCGTTACCTGGTGAATGCGGGCAATCCGGGGCGCTCACTGTATCGTATTTACCGCACCGATGAAGAAACAGGCAAAGCCTATCGTGGTCATCCTAATTTGTTCTTTATGTCCAGAGCACGATTCTTCAGACTTTATGGTTATGACGAGGAGTTTGCCGGCCATTACGGTTCGGAAGATTATCGTTTTGTGAAATTCCATAAAGATCATGGCACTACACCTCGTTATCTGCCTAAGAAATACCGCTGTATCGAACGAAATGTTGATAGGAAGAAAAGTTACCATTCATTGAATCGTGACCTGACACATAACGCTCCTATTGATGACCGTAAGAAAAGTGAAATTGCCCGATTTGGGGCGGAATATGGCCACAGCAGAATATTCCTTAACTTTAATTGGGAAATCAAAAAAGTGCATTCGCGCCCACCAACAGTGCCTGAACGTAAGATATGGTGGCGTCCAATATGGTGGTTCCGTTACTTGTTCCGGTCACTCGCGGCATAACGGCGCACTGTCATAGCGACACAGTGACACAGTGCCATAATGACATAGTGCCACTATGACATAGTGTCAAAGTTCCATAGCCAGCCGTTATCTTATGGCTGGCTATATCATAGATAGGGATTGTGAGGCTCGGTAAACCCGTGCCGGCAGTCTCTGCTGGTTTTTAATCTGAAGTGAGTGACTTATGATTTCTCCTGCTTCTTTGCCCGGTTCACCGCCAGCGCATCGATATGTCGGTATGTTGTCTTGTGCAACTGCATTTCTGTTAGGTATTGGTCTGCCCACTTCTAATTTCATCATGAATGTGTCGATGGTATTGGCAGTCATTTGTTTACTGTTGAGCCGCGATACCCGCTATGTGAAAGTATTGGCAAAAAATCCGCTGATTTGGCTGCCTGCCCTGATGGTATTGCTGCTGGCAATATCTTTACTTTGGCATCACAATTTGTACGGCAAAGTGATGGTCAGTAAGTACTCGAAATTGTTGTATATTTTGCCGCTCGCGATGTTTTTTGTCCTTTCTCGCTCACTGGCCAGCTATTTCGCCAAAGGTTTTTTACTGGCGAATGCCGTGATTTTAGTGGCCAGCCTTTGGGTCGGTGTGTTGCATATGCCGCTAGGCCATATTGACCCAGTCAATCCGACGGTATTTAAATTACAAATTACGCATAATTTCTTTATGGCGCTGGCTGCGGTGATATGGCTTTCTTTGGCCTTCAAACATCATGGGATGAGGCGCTGGGGTTATGCGCTACTGGTGGTGCTGGCTGTTTATAACATTGTGTTTATGGTGCAGGGCCGCACCGGTTATGTTGCATTAGCGGCAACCTTCGGGGTTTGGGGGTTATTGTCACTGTCAAATCGTCAACGGATGGGGATGTTTGTCGGTGCAGTTATCGTCGCCGCCGTGGTGATTATGGTGCCTAATCGGGCCGTGGATCGGTTGCATCAAGGTGTCACCGAGATTCAAACTTGCCTGAATAATAAAGAGTCCTGCGACAGTTCGATGGGGCTGCGCACGGCATTTATGCTTGAGTCGGTGAAATTAATCGAGTCTGCGCCTATTTTGGGACACGGTGCTGGTGGGTTCTGGTTAAGTTTTTCACAGGACGAATACAGCATTAATCCGCACAATGAATATCTGATGCAAACTGTTCAGTCGGGTATTGTCGGCTTGGCGATATTCCTAGGGTGGATGTGGTGTTTCTTCCGCTCGGCTTGGCGTTTACCACCTTATACCAGAAATGTGCTAGTTGCTTTGCTCGGTGGTTATCTGGCTTGCCATCTGTTTAATTCTTTCTTGCTCGATTCCTCGGAAGGGCATTTATTTATTATCCTCACGGCTATTGTTGCCAGTTATTCTGTTTTCCCGGTCAAAGAATCAGGCGCTACAGGGCCAATAGAATAAAGCTGTTTACAGATACATAAGCCATTTCATTAACAGGTGCCCAAAGTGGCACCTGTTTTTTTATCTATTCTTCTATTTATTCGGAGGTTTCTGTTGCGAAACTAAAACTGTTATAGCCTTCTTTAAAACCAAATAACTCTAAGAATTCATAAACTGTTATGTACATATGATAGGGCGATAAGCACATCCAGGCAAAAAGTGATAATAAAACCATAATGGCAACCAGTAGGATTTTATCCAGCAGCACTTTCCCTCCTTATAACCTGTAGGCCAATAAGTCTCATCAACTTGGCTCATTATACCCATTGCAGCTCTGCAATATGCAGAAAATGAAAACAAGAATAAAGGTCTAGATAGGGTTAACACCTGTAATGTGCTTGTTGTCACACAATGAAGTTGTTAACGTTAACATTAGTGATTAACATCACGTTTTTATCTTGTGAGGTCTTTTCAAGCTTTAAAGTTAACGTTAACAATGGCTGTAAATCTACCACTGGACATCGCCATGAGACACTCTGCCCGCAATCAGTATCTAATTTTAAGTGGCTTATTGTTTACGTTTTTCTTTACCTGGTCATCCGCATTTTCTTTATTCTCCATATGGCTAAATCAATATGTGGGACTCAAAGGAACAGCAACCGGGGCCACTTTTTCTGCTATTGCTTTAACGGCGCTGTGTGCTCAACCGCTATATGGAGTGATACAGGATAAGCTAGGGCTGAAAAAACATCTTTTGTGGGCTATTGGTATTTTGCTGCTGATCAGTGGCCCATTTTTTATTTACGTATATGCCCCTTTATTACGCGTCAATATGTTGGCTGGTGCCATAGTGGGCGGTTTATATATGGGGATGACATTTTTTGCCGGTATTGGAGCACTTGAGTCTTATACCGAGCGAGTCAGCCGTATTAGTGGGTTTGAATTTGGCAAAGCTCGCATGTGGGGATCATTAGGGTGGGCGGGCGCAACCTTCTTTGCTGGAATGTTATTTAATATTAATCCCAACATTAATTTTTGGATGGCTTCAGTATCTGCGGCATTATTTTTATTGCTGCTGTGGCATTTGCATGAAGTGAAAGCCGAGGCCATGGGGCAGCTAGAATATGGCAAGAGTAGCGCCCTAACACTGCGTGATACCGGGGCATTATTCCGTCTGCCGCGTTTTTGGGCGCTGGTGGTTTTTGTTACCGGTGTCAGTGTGTATAACGTTTATGATCAGCAATTTCCGGTTTATTTCTCTTCTTTGTTTGCTGATCCTCGGCGCGGCAATGAGATGTACGGTTTTCTGAATTCATTGCAGGTATTCCTAGAGGCGGGCGGTATGTTCCTTGCGCCGTTTTTGGTCAACCGAATTGGTGCGAAAAATGGCTTGCTGCTCAGTGGGTTAATTATGGCAATACGCATTTTTGGTTCAGGGTTGGCACAAGATGCGGTCACGATTTCCCTGATGAAACTATTACATGCAGTTGAATTACCTATTTTGCTGATTGCCATCTTTAAGTATATCGCCGCCAATTTTGACCCCCGTTTATCAGCCACACTTTATTTGGTGGGCTTCCAGTTTGTCACCCAAGTTTGTGCCAGCGTATTTTCGCCGCTGGCAGGTAGAAGCTATGACCAAATAGGATTTGCCGATACTTACATGATAATGGGGGGCATTGTTCTCGGCTTAACCGCAATCTCCTGTTTGCTGCTGCGTGATGCGCCGCGGACGGATGACTCTTCGCTACAACTAACTATTAAGTGAATCATTATGAATCCATTAATTGAGCGGGCAAATGATGCGCTGCACACTTTAGCAACTCAAGTTAACCCAAATTTTTATCCACATTTTCATTTAGCGCCGCCAGCAGGGTGGATGAATGATCCGAATGGATTGATTTTTCACCAAGGGCTATATCACGCATTTTATCAACATCATCCCTATGATGAGAATTGGGGGCCGATGCACTGGGGGCATGCGACCAGCCGCGATATGCTCAGTTGGCAGCATCAGCCCATTGCATTGGCTCCGGGCGATCCTTGGGATAAAGACGGCTGTTTTTCCGGTTGTGCAGTGGCTGATAATGGGGTGTTAAGTCTGATTTACACCGGGCATGTGTGGCTCAGTGGGGAGGGGGATGACAGCGCTATCCGTGAGGTACAATGCCTGGCGACCAGTCACGATGGGATCCATTTTACCAAGCAAGGTGTGGTGTTGACCCCCCCTGAGGGCATCATGCATTTTCGGGATCCCAAAGTGTGGTTTGAGGACGATTACTGGTGGATGGTGGTCGGGGCGCGCGATGCACAAGATCACGGGCAAGTGTTACTTTATCGCGGCCATTCACTGCGAGAATGGCAATTCATGCAAGTATTGGCTCGGGCAGATGACGGCATGGGTTATATGTGGGAATGCCCGGATTTCTTTCCCCTGGGTAATGAACGAATATTGATGTTCTCACCACAGGGGCTGGCAGCCATAGGTTATGACAATCGCAACCTGTTCCAGAGTGGAATATTGCGCGGTAACTGGCAACCAGGAGCCGATTTTATCGCCACTCACCCCTTTACTGAGCTGGATCACGGGCATGATTTCTATGCGCCACAATCTCTGTTAGCTGCCGATGGAAGACGGATTATTATTGGTTGGATGGATATGTGGCAATCTCCGATGCCGACAAAAGCAGATAATTGGTGTGGTTGCCTGACCTTACCTCGTGAGTTAAGTCTTGACCCGCAGGGGCAGTTGTTGATGCAACCGGTGCGCGAGGTTGAAGCATTAAGGCAGTCTGAGCAATCCATCCTGCCGCTAACCTTAGTACAACAGCAACAATTTTTGGCGGACAATTGCCGTAGTATTGAGTTGCAACTGGAATGGGATACGACAGCAAGTCAGGCCGAAAAGTATGGTTTTCAGTTGGGCGATGGCCAGGGGCGCGGTGGTCGTGTTTCGGTCTATGTCGATAATCAGGCAAATAGGTTGATTTTAGAGCGGCATTATCCGCAGCAGGGTGTGACCGGATATCGCAGTGTTTCACTGCCCGAATCGGGATTATTATCATTGCGAGTATTTATTGATAGCTCGTCTTTGGAGGTATTCATCAATAATGGGCAGGCCTGTATGAGCAGCCGAATTTATCCGGCGGAACATGAGCGGCGCTTATCACTGTTTGCTGAAAATGGTCAGGCGCAACTGTTGAGTGGCAAGTTCTGGTACTTGGCGGTAGGGGCTTAATCTGCAAGTTGGCGGGCGGGTATCACATGGATGCCCGCTCCAGCAGTGGGCAAGGCAACCGATGAGTTAATCGTGACTCACGCCCTTCAATCAAGTGGAGTGCGGCTTCTCGGCCAATATCATAATGGGGTAGTTGCACTGTGGTCAGTGGCGGTAAAAACAATTCACCAATACCCACCATATTGTCATAACCGACGACGGCAACTTGCTGTGGAATATGGATACCTTTGGCTAACAGCACCTGGTAGGCCAGAAAAGCAATGCGATCATTACCGCAAATAAGCACATCAAAATCAGGTTTCCCTTCCGGGCAGAAGCGGTCTAACAGAGCAACAACATCCTGATAATGTTCATCCCCTAGGGCCAAGTGGCACTGGCGCAATTGATCCATAGGTAATGTGGCTTCGCGCCATGCTTGTTCGCCACCAGCGCGGCGCGCAATACCCGCCAGCGTTTGCTCGGGGAGATAGATGCACAGTGGCCGCCGGTATCCTCGGTGCAGTACTAATTTCATTGCCTGATATTGGCCATCAAAATCATCAGGAATGTAGCTGGGAATTGACTTGTTTTCACTGACACAATTTGCCAGCACAATATTTTTATCTTGCAGGCGGTCAGGAATGGTGACTTGTCGTAATCCCATCGAGGTAAAAATAATGCCGTCGGGGCGCTGGGCCAGCAGTTGATTAACCGCGCGTTCGCTATCTTCTTGCGAGGTCAGATTGACCAGAAAGCTGTTCCAACCAAATTCACGCGCCGTTAACTCAATGGAGAGTAATATTTCAACTGAAAAAGGGGTGGTGGCAGTATCCCAGGCGAGCACGGCCAAAGTAGAGGTTTTGGTGGTATTGCCGCGCATTTTTCGGGCTGAAAAATCAGGGACATAATTGAGTGCTTCAATAGCCTGCATGACTCGCTGATAGGTTTCCGGGCGCAATTGTTCCGGGTTATTGATTGCCCGGGAAACGGTCATTAATGAAACTGACGCCAGATGTGCTACTTCTTTCAGCGAAGCCATTACTTTCCTCAATGAGTGATATTGCCACTATCATCGGCTAATTATCGTTTTCTTGTCGGCCTTGGGCAACAGGTATGGTGACATTATCATCAGCAAAGGGCCAATAAAAAGCCCTCAGCAAATGAGGGCTAGAGATTAGCGGTTCGCTTTATCATCAGCTTCATCAAGCAGGCCATTAGCTATCTTGCTGGCATCAAGATAACGTGAGGAGCTCAATACCCTGTTAAGGGTCTCGCGGACGGTAAACAAGAATTGATCGTTATCTGACTCATTAGCACATTCAACCATTAAGGCGACAAGCAAAGCTTCATGGGCGATCAAATGATCTTCACCAGGTAAGTTTGCATCGGTTTCACCTTGTTTAGCGCGAGCAGATGTTTGATTAATTGATGACATAAAACCCCTTATTTAATAATTAAATAACCAACTGACCACTATAACGGGGTTTGAGTTTATTGCTATGACAGATGAAAAATTTGCCATATAACCCATAACAGATAAAGTCATGCTGGAGTCGGGTTATCCAATTTACTCACGCTATTTCAGTTGGTTATCATTATTATTTTCGTCTTATTTTATCGGGCGATAAATTCGAATCGCTCGTGTCAGACGTAGAGTGCGATGGGCCAATTCTTCCGCCGCCCCGGCATATTGTTCAACCATTGCTGCATTCTGATGCGTCATTTGATCCAACTGACCAATTGATTGGCTAATTTGACCTAGCGCTTGCGTTTGCTCATGAGTTGATGTGCTTATCTCATTGATTAAAGTGGAAACTTGACCGGCCTGTTTGACGATATTATCCATAGTCGCACCGGCATTTTGTACCAGTGCGCTACCATCACGAACCCGATCCACACTGGTTTCTATTAACTGTTTGATTTCTTTAGCCGCAGTTGAGGAACGTTGTGCCAAATGGCGCACTTCACTGGCGACAACGGCAAAGCCGCGACCTTGTTCACCGGCTCTGGCGGCTTCAACGGCCGCATTGAGTGCCAGAATATTGGTCTGGAAGGCGATACCTTCAATCACACTGATAATATCGACAATGCGGTGGCTGGAAGCATTAATTGTTCCCATTGTTTCAATAACTTGATGCATTAATTCACTGCCTTTCTCTGCCGCATGGCTGCTCATTTCCGCCAGTGAGGTCGTCTCATTCGCAGTGTTGGCGCTATTTTGTACTGTCGCGACCAATTGATCTGTGGCGCTGACAATATGCTGCAAGTTGGCCGTGGCGTGCTCCGTGCGGACTTTTAGCTCCCGATTTCCGGCCGCAATTTCACGGCTGGCAGTGCTAATACCATCAACCTGACTACTGACATCATCGGTTAGTGAACGCAAATTCAAGCCCAACTGATTGACGCTGCGCATCAGATAGCCAATTTCATCCACACGATTCAACTGCACATAATCTCCCGCCTCGCCAGAAGAGACATCTTGTGCTTGTTGCAAAATAGCGGCTATTGGGCGAGCAACCTGACGTTCCAACCAAAATGACGTGATGATGCTGCTGGCAAGGGTAACTGCGCCCATAGTCAACAGCGGCAAACCCGTCACCCCCATCACTCCGGCGGCCACAGTTGGCAGCAATGCTGCAACCAATGATGCACCGCGCAAACGCCAACGCAGCGGCAGGGTTTGGAATATTGATAATAAAGAAAGGCAACCGGTGCGAACAATTAACCCACGATAAAGGGCAATACGGCGCTGCCTGGCCTTACCCGAGTTAAAATCGGCATACAGTGTTTCGGCTTGTTTCACTTCTTCGCGAGTCGGGGCTATACGCACGGAAATATAGCCAGTCAAGCGGCCTTGATGGCGCAATGGGGTAGCATTTGCTCGCACCCAGTAATAATCACCATTTTTGCGGCGGTTTTTCACCAAAGATGACCATGAAAGCCCGTCATTCAACGTTTGCCACATATCGGCAAATGCGGCCGCGGGCATATCTGGGTGACGCACCATATTATGGGGCTGGCCCTGCAAATCCTGATATTCAAAGCCACTAGCACGAACAAAAGCGGCATTGGCATAAGCAATATTCCCGTGAATATCCGTAGTGGATTGCAAGGTGATATCGCTTCCAATGGGATACTCCTGCCGACTGACAGGCTTGTTGACTCTCATAATAACCTCAGTAAAGGGGGAGTTCCCTGATAACAAATAAATACAATAATTACTGAGCGTCATCGGCACTCTTGGATAAAACTTTATGCCTTTATATATTAAATTTTTATTGCAGCATTAAAGAGCTGTTTATTAGTATTATTGCTCTTTTTTAGTGCATTTTTTCTGGTTTTTAAATGATTAATAAAATGATATTTATTATTTATATTTAACTATCTTGTCGTTTTTCTTTTATTGCAAGAAATTAAATGTAATTAAAACAGTGATATGTAATTAGATTCTGTTTAACTGTGTGATTGATTGGTGCGGTTTATTAATCGAGGTTAATAAGTGATGTTTTTTATTTTTTATTTTAATGAGATATGTATAGATTTTGCTTAAAAGTTGTGTGGTATCATGTGTTTTTGCAGAATGTTGGCAATGTTTGTTGATTATGTTTCCCATGATGATTATTTGTTACAAGTGGCTATGAATAAAAATTAATGGGGAAACTGATGTTTCCCCATTTTACTGGCGCATTATTGTTTTGGGAAATTCGCAATATCTACCACCATATCGTCAATGGCTTTCTTAACATCACTAAGATTAATAGGAGCTGAATCATTACTGACTGATTTACCATAGCCTTTACGAACCACATACATCATCGTTTTGCCAGTATCCTGATCGATTAATTGGGCTTCGAGGAATAATGTGACGTTCTGTGTTCTGTTCCCACTGGCAGCCATTGTCGTGGCAATCACGGCAGCAACCGGGACAACTTCATAGAACTGGACATCTTCATTTTCAGAGTTCACCGCCGTGATAGCCACTTTGGCGAGCAACACCCGCGGGCCTGCTGGGCTAGATAGGACTGTAGTGCGTTCAGCAATGGCGGCTTTGATGCGTGTACTTGCATAGTGTCGGATTTGGTTCAGGGTTTCCTCGCTAACCCTGACAGTCGGTTTGGCCGCTGGATAGAAAATTACCGGCGCAAAGTAAATGCCTCGATAATTAGATTCTTTAAAGTCAGGTGATATCCAACGTAAAACTTTATGACCACTGGCGGTTTCTATTTCTTGTAGTTTACTGTAGTCGGGAAGGAATCCTGAATATTGAGTTGTTTGTGTTACCTTGGAAGCGCAACCTCCCAATAACATCCCCACAGCTAAAATAGCCGCGGCAACACTGAAACGATTCTTTTTCATATGCGTCCTATGATGAAATTGGCCTGGTACTTAAAAAATATAGCACCATATTAAAAAAGAAACACAGCCAGGAATGGTTGAATTAGCATGCTGTTTTATCGCTTTGTCATAAAGCTAATTAAATATTTTAACATAGCAAGCTAAGTGATTTTTATTGGTTGTTTTGGCGCAACTTCTTATAGCCTATCCAGCCTCAAAAGTGATATTTAAAACTACTTTTAAGCTAGTTGACGTAATAAAATATTTTCGGCTATCACTTTAATTAATAAACTTCGCGCGCTTGATTACAAACAGAATGATTGCGTCTATCTTTATTATGAACACTGAGCTCATAAAATAGAGGCAATTATGTTTCTTAATTATTTTGCATTGGGCGTACTTATTGTCGTTTTTCTCATTATTTTCTATGGGATTATTATTCTTCATGATATTCCCTATCTTATTGCTTTATCACGAAATCATCCACATGCCGATGCTATTCATGTCGCGGGGTGGGTGAGCCTTTTCACTTTGCATGTAATCTGGCCATTTCTATGGATATGGGCAACGTTATACCGCCCTGAACGCGGTTGGGGCATGCATGGTCAGGAAGGCCCGCTGGCGCAATTACAGCAACGAGTGGTGGATCTTGAACTGAAACTGGCCGACAAAAATACACCTCCAACGGAGTAACCATCATGGATTTACTCATTATCCTGACGTATGTCGCTTTTGCCTGGGCTATATTTAAGATTTTTAAAATACCGGTAAATAAATGGACTGTACCTACAGCGGCTTTGGGCGGGGTATTTTTAATTGGCGCATTGATTTTATTAATGAATTATAACCATCCCTATACCTTCCTGGCACAGAAGGCGGTTATTTCTATTCCAATTACGCCACAGGTGACCGGTGTTGTTATCGAAGTGACAGATAAACAAAATCAATTAATTAAAAAAGGTGAGATGCTTTTTAAATTAGATCCCACGCGCTATCAGGCCAGAGTTAATAGACTGGAAGCAGATTTAGTAACTGCTATTAATAATGTTAATGTTCTCAAAGGGCAACTTGAAGAGGCTATCGCCAATACGTCCGGTGTTATTGCAGAACGTGACCGATTAAATAAAGACTATCAGCGCTATTTAAAAGGAAGCCAGGCGAAAGTAAATCCTTTCTCCGAAAGTGACATTGATAATGCTCGCCAGAATTATCTGGAACAAGATGCGTTGGTAAAGTCCTCCGTGGCTGAACAGTCACAAATAAAAAGTCAGATAGACAGTGTCCTAAATGGGGAGCAATCACAAATTGTGAGTCTCAGAGCTCAGTTAAATGAAGCTAAATATGATCTTGAGCAAACAGTGATCCGCGCGCCCAGTAATGGCTATGTGACTCAGGTACTTATCCGGCCAGGAACCTTCGCGGCGGCCTTGCCGTTGCGCCCCGTAATGGTCTTCATTCCACAACAAAAAAGACAAATTATTGCTCAATTTCGGCAAAACTCGCTGTTACGTCTGAAACATGGCGATGAAGCGGAGATTGTATTTAATGCCTTACCTGGGCAGGTTTTCTCCGGCAAACTAAGCAGCATAATTCCAGTGGTGCCCGGAGGGTCATACCAGGCGCAGGGAATGTTGCAATCGTTGTCTATTATTCCCGGCAGTGATGGTGTGCTGGCGATTATTGAACTGACGCCTAATAGTGATGTTGATGCACTACCGGACGGGATCTATGCTCAGGTGGCGGTGTATTCCGACCATTTCACCCATGTGGCGGTGATGCGTAAGGTATTGTTACGTATGACAAGTTGGATGCATTATCTCTACTTAGACCATTAGAACAGATAGCCGCAAGTGGCCAAAACAGTGTTATGTCAACTTATCGGCATTCATCAAGCTCATGAATGCCGATAACTTTTAATTATAATTAATAGCTAAATGATTACTTTTTCACCTAGGTTTAGCGGGTTAATTCCATTATTGTTAATTCCACTATTGCTAATCGCGCTATTGAGAATTTTTCTACTCCCTCAGCTGCCAATAGACTCTTGGTCTCATTAAGAAGGCGCAGCACTTTTGCATCAATTCTTGCCCACGCTGTATCAGTTCATCGCCATTTAATTAAAGGAAAAAGAATGAAATTAGAAACATTAGCCATTCATGCCGGTTATTCGCCAGATCCCACCACCAAGGCTGTTGCAGTTCCAATTTATCAAACTTCTTCTTTTGCCTTTGATGATACCCAGCATGGTGCTGATTTATTTGATTTAAAAGTTGCGGGCAATATTTACTCGCGCATTATGAACCCAACTAATGATGTGCTGGAACAACGGGTTGCAGCTCTGGAAGGGGGAATTGCAGCGCTGGCGGTGGCCTCGGGTATGGCGGCGATTACTTATGCGATTCAGACCCTTGCAGAAGCAGGGGATAATATTGTGTCGGTGGCCAAATTATATGGCGGAACATATAACTTGTTGGCCCATACCTTGCCACGTTATGGGATTGAAACCCGTTTTGCCGACCATGATGATATCGATGCTTTGGAAGCCTTAATTGACGAGCGAACTAAGGCCGTATTCTGTGAATCTATTGGTAATCCGGCTGGTAATATTGTTGATTTACAAAAACTGGCGGATGCCGCGCATCGTCGCGGCGTGCCGCTCATTGTTGATAATACGGTCGCGACACCTATTCTTTGTCGGCCATTCGAACACGGTGCCGATATTGTGGTTCATTCATTGACGAAATATATTGGCGGTCATGGTTCTAGCATAGGTGGCATAGTGGTCGATTCAGGGAAATTCCCCTGGGCACAATATCCAGAACGTTTTCCGCAATTGAATACGCCAGACTTGTCCTATCACGGCGTGACCTATACCGAGCAATTTGGCGCGGCGGCTTACATTGGTCGTTGCCGGGTAGTCCCACTGCGAAATACCGGGGCGGCGTTGTCGCCATTCAATGCGTTCCTGATTCTGCAAGGTTTGGAAACATTGGCATTACGTATGGAACGGCATACTGAAAATGCGCTAAAAGTGGCACATTATTTACAAGATCACCCGCAAGTCAGCTGGGTCAAATATGCGGGTTTACCAGATAATCCAGAGCATCAGTTGGCTCAATACTATTTCGGCGGCAAGCCGTCGTCGATATTGTCATTTGGGATTGATGGCGGGCAGGAAGCAGGGGGGCGATTTATTGATGCGCTGAATCTAATTGTGCGGCTGGTGAATATTGGTGATGCCAAATCATTGGCTTGCCATCCTGCGTCAACCACTCACCGCCAACTTAATGATGAAGAGCTTATCAAAGCGGGCGTGCCACGGGATATGGTAAGACTGTCTATTGGTATTGAGCATATTGACGATATTATTAATGATTTGTCTCAAGCATTGGATGCCGCGAAAGCTTAACAACAGCGAAAAAATGACCGGCAGCCCTGGGTTGCCGGTCTTTAGCATAGCGAAAACCGTTACAGAGTTGCCAATGTGGCGGCAATGACCTTGGCATAAGGTGTGGTTGGGCGACCAATCAGTTTGCTCAATGTATGGCTGTCATCAAATAACCCACCTTTGGCAGCCCCGGCATCAGAATCGGCTAACATGGCAGCCAGCCCTTCTGGCAAGCCCGCACCGAGCAGCGCTTGCTTAAAATCAGCTTCAGACAAATCTTTATATACCACCGGCTTACCGGATTGACGGGCAATTTCTGCTGAGAATTCAGCTAAGGTGTAGCTGTCGTCACCGGCCAATTCATACACTTTACCGGCTTGATCTGCCTGGATTAACACTACGGCGGCTGCTTGTGCATAATCTTCACGGCTGGCAGAGGCGATTCGCCCATTTCCCACGGCACCAATAAATGCGCTATGGGCTAAGGCGGGGGCAATACTGGCCGCATAATTTTCGGTGTACCAGCCATTACGTAACAGCACCACCGGCAAACCGGATTCTCGCAACAATTTTTCCGTGGCGCGGTGCTCTTCGCCTAATCCTAAGACACTGTTATCGGCATGCAACAAACTGGTATAGGCCAAGAGTTTCACCCCAGCGCGCTTAGCCGCATTGATAACCGCAGTATGTTGGGCAACCCGTTGGCCCACTTCACTTGATGAAATTAACAGCAATTTATCAACACCTTGGAAGGCGCTATCTAAGGTTGCGGGCTGGCTATAATCCGCTTTACGTACCTGAATACCGAGTGCTGCCAAATCGCTGGCTTTCTCCGGGCTACGGACGGCGGCAATAATTTCACTGGCAGGGATTTTTTTCAGTAATGCATTGATAACAAGGCGACCTAATTGGCCTGTGGCACCGGTTACTGCGATCATAGTGAGGCTCCAATGATGTTGAGTATGAGAGAAAATAGCGGGCCTCTTTAAGGAATAAAACGCAATTACTCGTTAAAAAATCGCCCTTAAGATCATCATATGCAATATACTAACTTTAAGTAAGTACATACCAAAAGGTTAGTATGAAAATAATGAAACCGCAAAATGTGAATTCCCCTATTTCATTTCCGGAACAAGTGCGGCGTGGTGAGCTGCTCAATGCAGATTGCCCTTCAAGAGAGGTTCTTAAGCGGATTACTAGCCGTTGGGGGGTGCTGATTCTCATTGCATTGAGTAATGAAACGCTACGTTTTAGTGCCTTAAGACGCAAAATCGGTGGTGTGAGTGAAAAAATGTTGGCGCAAACACTACAGAATCTTGAAGAAGATGGTTTTATTGACCGCATTGCTTATCCGGTCGTGCCACCTCATGTGGAATATCAATTAACCCCACTGGGGAAAGAGGTTCAGGAGCAGGTAGAAGGATTGGCGCTTTGGCTTGAGGAAAATCTGTATCGCATTATGGAACAAAGGCAACAGCGGGTAGCAGCAGAGGCTGCCAGTCCGCCAGTCGCCGAACAATAAACTGGATTACAAGGTAGTTAATGCGGCAACCGACTCGATAGCCATAGAGGGAATAAACTCGATAACATCATATTTTGCCACGGCATTAAACGGATCTTCTGCCAATATTCTATCCAGTTCTTCGCGGGCGATACTTTTCACCAAAATAATGCCACCGGTGCGCGGGACTTTACGGCCAGAGGCAATAAATGCACCTTGAGCATAATATTTTTTCAGCCAATCTTTATGATTGTCGGCGAGAGATTCAACAACATCAATAGGTTGATGATAGGTGAGAGTGACAACGTACATGAGCTATTCCTCTGGGAGTAATGGTGTATTCAAGATAACGCCTTGAAGCACCACTGGCATCCTTAAAATGATAAATTTTTAATCTTTATCTCAAGTCAGCACCGGAAAAATTAAAATTTACTAATAAAAAGCCCTAACGCTGATTTTATTTATTGCACCGCTGCGCGTTTAAACCAAGATTGCAGCATCCCTGGGCGAGAAAACATAACCAAATTACCCAAGAGAATGAGAATCAGGCCAATAATGGCATTCAGATGCCAGTGATAATCTTCATAGAAAGTGGATATGGTTAATGCAACTAAGGGAAATAATAAGGTGCTGTAGGCCGCGCCACTGGCTCCGATGCGCCCAATCAGACTGAAATAAGCTGCAAAAGCAATGACCGAGCCGAAAATGGCCAGATACAACAATGAACCCAGGTAGCGCGGGCTGAGTTCGAGAGTAAAGGATTGATGTTGAATCAGGCTAAAAAGTCCCATTAATATAGCGCCATATGTCATTGCATAAGCATTGGTTGAGAGAATATCTAACCCCCGCCGCTGGTGGCGGCTGCTAATCATATTGCCCAGTGAAAAACCATAAGTGCCCAACAGACTCAGGCCGATTCCGGTTAGTAATTCCGGCGCAATTTGCGTCGCGGTTAAATCTTGCCAAAAGAGCGCGACAATACCGCACATCCCGAGAATACTGGCCGGCAACAAATTAGGACTAAGACGTTGACGAAAGAAAATCATGCTGTTGACGGCATTAAATAGCACCGCCATTGAGAAAATAACCGATTCCAAACCACTGCTGATATATGCTGCTGCATGATAAAAACAGTAAAAATTAAAGGCGAAAACACAACAACCTTGTGCCATACAAAAAAGATGGTCACGGAGTGCGAGGCGGCGCAAGCGGCGAACCAACAATAAAACCAGCATCATCACTCCTGCCGCCAAAGCAAATCGATAAAATATTGATACCGTAATAGCAACATCCCCTTGTTGCTGTAGGGTGATTGCAATCCACGTTGTTCCCCAAATCAGTACAACTAACAAATAAAGCAGCGCATTCATGGTGATTTCTCATTACCGCCGAAAAACATCAGTATCAACTATGCGCAGGAGGCGGGCTTGCAGCGGCTTGCGGAGAATTGCAAAATCTTGCGCATTTTTGAGATAAAAAAGTGGAAATTATGGTTTGCCACACCGCAAGCCATTAGACTGGATTTATTCGTCTTATCACAGGAAGTCAGTACGATGTTGCAGCGGTATCAGGCCTTTGAAACCCTTAGAACACATAAAGCTCACTTGCATGACAGTGTGCAACTCGGCTCGGGTATTCAATTGGCGGCCTGGTCTAATCGCGATGACTGCGTTACTCAAGAAAATCCAGACCATCACACACTGAGTCTCTATATTGCAGATGGCTATGAGTGCTACCACAAAACAAGGGCAGGGTGGAAAAACGGCGGAGGGCCAGATCGTTTTTGTATTATGCCAAAGCACAGTGTGTCCAGTTGGGATGTGCGCGACGATTTATCATTTGTCCATGTGTATTGCACAGATGAACATTTGCGCCATTTGGCCGAGCAAATCTGGGAACGAAGCCCTCAATCTATCCAGCTAGATGAACGCATTTTTGCCGAAGATCCGCAAATAACGCTGTTATATCGCCAGTTTTTACTCAATTGCAATTGGCAAGACTCGGCGAATCATTTGGCACTCAGTAGTGCATCAACCTTGCTGATGACCCATCTGCTGAAGAGTTACACGCAATTGCGGTGGGCAATACCCAGCATCCGTGGTGGTTTGGCACCAGTGGCCTTAAAACGAGTAAAAGAATATGTCGATGCCCATCTTTCGCAGCAACTTTTGTTGGCAGATCTTGCCGAACAGGCTGGGCTAAGTGAGTTTCATTTTGCCAGAATGTTCAAGCAAAGCACGGGGTTAGCACCGCATCAGTTTGTATTGAAAATACGTTTACGTCATGCAGAACAATTACTAAGACATAGCACGATACCACTCACTCATATTGCTTTGGAGTGTGGTTTTAGCTCCGCCAGCCATTTTAGCAATTGTTTCAAAACCGCGTATGGTGTGACACCTTCTCTGATGCGGCAAAAGCAATAATTGCCAGTAAAGCCGCTAAAGTGGGCAACTTAATTCACCTTCAGGGCAATTGAGGTAAGATTTTAGCTGTGAAATACGCTCTTCAGTTTTATGAGTCAAACAAGCAGAGATAATCATCGGGTGTACTGAACCCCCTTCAGTGGCTGAGGATTGGAATCTACAATCGGCATCACGGAATTTTATCCAAGTGAGTTGAGCACTTTTTAGCAATGGCTTTATATCTGCAGATGTTTTGGCAAAAATCTCTTTATAAATACGATTGAGTTCAGTATCGGCTTTTTTGTAATCTGCATTGGCGCACTGATTCATCTCCTTTTGGGTTAATGCATTTTTACAGTCAACTGCGAAAGTCTGGCTAATAGGTAATATCAACAATGACAGCAAGATGATTTTTTTAATCATGCTTATTCCTCAAATCCTATTCATTAAATAATAGCCCCATCTATCCCAAATGAGGCTAATGATGATATGGCACTCACGACTTGGTTATCCCTCACCATGTCTTTTTAATATCTGTGACTTTTTGGTCAGGTGATTTTTTACAAATATCAATTATTTTCGGGGTGTAAACCGTGTCTACCTCCTGAAAAGCGATGGTATCTCCTTTCTTAAACTGGGTATCTTTATTGATTATCCAGAAGGCCACTGGAGTCATACTTTTAGGATTAAGGTCAAGAAATTCTTTACACGTCATATCACTTGGCATAGTGGGCGAAGAGGCAGCAAATACACTCGTCATTGCTGTCAGTAAAGTGGCTGCTACAATAGTATTACTTAATGATTTATAAAGCATAAATATATCCCTTCTTCTGTTTGCTATTTCGAGCCTGATATTATCGGTGTGCAAGTATGAGATTATCTCGTTGTTGAGTATGGACTATAAGTATATATGTTTCCATGTTGAGTGATAATTTAATTAAGTAATAATACATGCGATTAATTTTTATAGTTAAAGTTGGTTATATGTCTGATTTTAATGTGGAGATCTGAAGTGTGTTTTTATTATATTTAGGTTATTAATGTAATTGTTTACTAATGCTTGTTGATTAATAAGTTGCATATTATGTTTATACTAACTTAATAATAAAAAAGATAAATAAAGCTATACATGATTAAATTTATCTTCCGATATAAACATATAGCCTATTAAATAGACTCAATCGTTAAGGCTTTTTATCAGTTCGCGGTGGCGGGCAGGTGTGTTTGCCATCATGAGGTGGTTGCCCTGTTGATGGTTGACTCTTGTTATGATCTTTGGTGGGCGGCAGGGGCCGACCATCCTTTTCTTTTGGAGGGCAGGTGGACGTTGATAGGTTTTACCCGTTTTTTTGTGTTTTTTTTGTGTTTTTTTTTGTATATCTCTATTTATCGGCTGTTTATTCGCAGATTATTCTGCAAAATTCATAGTGGCATTTAATAGTAATAGGATAGACAGACAAATCATCTGTAACATTTTCATTTTTGCTCCAACTGGGTTAAATAGATATTCCCTATTATCATAGAGTGTTATTGTCTACGTTTTCTTGGTGGGTTTTGTAATAATTTAATCAAGTTAAGTTTCATTATTTATCTAATAGGGCACATCTATAGTGTGGCTCTACCCCGTCTCTCTGGATTGTGTTATAGTTGTCAATATTTTGTTTCATTTTTTATGTTCTACGTTGTTTAATAATAGGTAATTTATCTCTATGTCTTTATTTTCATTTTTTTATGGCCATTGGAATTCTCTTACCAAGAAGGTCTCTGGAAGATACCCCAAAGATAAGCCAGTGATGAGCGGAAATGAGAAAGATAAATTATCAAATCTTAAGCTAGATGCACTGTTAAATGCAGAAAAAAATGTCGCAATCATTACGACTGACTTGGATAACTGTATCACCATATTTAATGTGGGTGCAGAAAGGATGTTTGGTTATTCCAAAACGGAAGTTTTAGGGTGTCCTATCTCGACTGTATTGAATATTCCAGAAAAAGGTGAAGCCCAAGAGACGTTGAATCATTTATTGCTTAACCGACGTGATACCAGTGAGTGGCGTTATCAGCGTAAAGATGGTGAACGTTTTTGGGGGTCTTTAAGTGTTCACGAGATAATATCCGACACTGGCAGTAATATTGGTTACATCAGCATTGTTTCTGATATTTCAGAAAAAAAATCATTACTGATAGAGCTTGAAGAAAATAAACAGTTGATGGACAGATTAACCAAAAACTTACCGGCGATGATCTATGCTTATTATTTGAAATCTGATGGCAAGTCTTATTTTAAATATTGCAGTGAGGGAGTTCGTAAGATATTTGATCTTGCTCCCGCTGATGTTTTAAATGTGACTCGAGAGGCAAACCCACTGTTTAGTCGTATTCATACCGATGATATGGATGTACTAAAACAAGCTTCTACTGCTTCACAGCAAAACCTCTCTGTCTGGAGTTGTGATTTCCGCGTTGTGCTGCCGGGTAAAGGTACTCATTGGCTTCATGGTGAGTCTTTCCCTATTCTACAACAGGATGGGGCCGTAATTTGGTATGGTTCATTCTTTGATATCACAGAACTTAAGCAGTCTGAATCGATTCTTAAGGCATTATCACAAACCGATGTCTTGACTGGTGTGGCAAACCGCCGTCACTTTGATGAAATATATCAGCGGGTTTGGAAGGAAAACTGCATTAAAGGTGGCGCACTTTCTGTCTTGATGATTGATTTTGACAACTTCAAAAGTTTTAACGACTTTTATGGCCATGCTATGGGCGATGTTTGTCTGAAGTCTATTGTTGAAAATTTATCAAAATCTATTCGTGGTGATTCAGATATTTTGGCGCGTTATGGTGGTGAAGAGTTTATTGTTTTATTGGCCCCGAGTACCTTGGCCGATGCAACGGCTGTTGCTGAACGTATGCGTAACTCCATTGAAGAGTTGGATATTCCTCACGGAATGTCACCTCAAGGGCGAGTGACTATCAGTATTGGTGTGGCGTCAGTTTCTCAGCCTGGTGGACATCTTTCAGCAAAAGATTTGTCCAATGCTGCGGATAAAGCACTTTATCGGGCAAAAAATGCCGGGAAAAACCGAGTCGAGGTCATCGTGCTAAATGATACATAAAGGTGACTTGATAATATGTGGGGCAGGGTACCGGCGCTAAAACCCTACAATGATGTAGCATCCTGATACCAGTTAAAGGGTTATATTTCGCCTATCTTGGCGATGAAATAATAATATTCTCTCTGTTTTTATGGTCAATTTCACTGCGCCACTACACTTTTAGACCTGATTTGTTCTGTGTCCTGACTGATTCATCTCCCAATGAAACATATCCTGCTGCTCTCCTGAGTGTTCATGGTAGCCGAAATTTCGATTTACTCAATAAAGTCAGTGTTGATAAAGCCAAGTCAAAGAAACAAAACACCTAGACATTTTGTGAGGGACGCGGCAGCATAATCTGTATTAATTCACGTTAATTCAGAGAAATGCGATTTTATAATGAAAAATACACATATGCCGACAGCTCGAGTTTTAAATATAATAGAAACCATTTCATCTATGGATGACGGTATTAACTTAACTCAGCTATCATTAAAAACAGGAATTAATAAAGGGACTATTCATCCAATACTCAAAACCTTAGTTGAGTATAATTATGCTAACTTTGATAAATCTAATAACCTTTATCATCTTGGAATCTCTTGCTCTACATTATCGCGCTCATTCTTTGAAAAAACATTTTGGTTGAAAGTGATTAATAAAGAGATGCAAAACATTGTCAATACGTGCAATGAAGTTTGCCAAATGGGTATTCTTGATCGTGGCGAGGTGTTATATATTGATAAAGTCCAATCAGATCAGGCAGTACAGCTAGTTTCAAATATTGGTACTCGATTACCCGCTACGTTATCAGCGCTAGGTAAAGCAATGCTATGTGAATTTACTGATGAGCAGATAAAAGAGATGTATCCAGATGGATTTATAGCTTTAACACCTTATAGCGCCCAAGATATTGATACTTTACGCAAGCAATTCAACCAAATAATGAGTAGCGGTTTCTCTGTTGATGATCGCGAGATTAATGAAGAAACGGTTTGTTATGCTGTTTCTCTGAAACAACGAGGGAGAAATATTGCCGCAATTAGTGTTTCCATACCTTATTTTCGTGCCAGCGAAGATAAAATAAAACAAGTTATTGGTGTGCTTCTTGATGCAAAGACGCGGATTGAAGACGCACTAAATAATCTGCAAGATATTAAATTAAGCAGCAGCAATCCCTAAAGTTATGTCATAAATACTGTGATGTAGCTCCGATCATTTAGAAAAAAACATTGCTCTCTTTGACTCTTTTTTGAGCACGTGGTTAACTCAGCTTATTCGTAAATAAAAACCATGTTCATATATACAAAAAGAGGTTAATATGCAAAGCAGTTACTTCACTCCTACTGTGACAGTGTTTGATAAAAAGGGTCGGCTAGATTTAGATAAAAACACGCAGCTATATGATTTTATTAAAGGTTATGTCTCTGGATTTGTAGTGATGGGAAGCACCGGGGAATTCTTCTCATTGAGTCTTGAGACGTCCAGGCAACTGATCAAACTGGCTTCGGATTTCCAAAAAGGCAGTATGAAAGTGTACGCAGGGGCGAGTCGGATGGATGTAAATGAATCTATCGCCTTAGCAAACTATGCTTATGAATGCGGTTTAGATGGCGTAATGATCATCAGCCCTTATTACTTTAGGTTAACCGAAGAGTCTATTTATGATTTTTACAGCAAGATAGCTAAGAACACTAAAGCTAATATTTTTATTTATAATTTCCCCGAAAAAACGGGCTATAACATATCTCCTGAAACATGTTTTAAATTAGCAATGGAGTACCCAAACATTATTGGTTTTAAAGACACCATTCCCGACACTGCCCACACCTGTGAAATAATAAATACAGTTAAAAAAGAGCTTCCTTATTTTGAAGTCTATGCTGGATATGATAATAACTTCGCGCACAATATTATTTCCGGTGGGAATGGCTGTATTGGTGGTTTGTCTAATATTGTTCCTGAGTTTTTCAAATCATGGCAAAATGCATTTGCAGAAAATGATTTATTAAGTGTTTCTGCGCATCAACAGACCGTAGATAAACTGATGGCTATTTATAAGATACATGACCCGTTCATCTCTACATTAAAAAGAACTCTGCAAATTCGTGGGGTGATTGAGTCAGACTTGATATCCTCGCCTTTTACCTCTCTGGATCAGAAAGAAAATAATTTAATAATCTCATTGCTCAAAGAAGCAAATATTAAACTATAACCCCTGCATATGGAATATATCTGAAACAGAATAAGGAGAGTTTAATGAACATCACCTCTTATAATAATAAAATACTCGATTCCGCGATCAGAAAATCATGGAAACGCCTCGTGCCTTTAATGTTTATGCTTTATTTTATTGCGTTTATTGACCGGGTAAACGTAGGTTTTGCCAAAAGTGCCATGCAACTGGACATTTCACTGTCTGATTCAGCTTTTGCTTTTGGTGCCGGTATTTTCTTTGCCGCTTATGCGCTGTTTGGTATTCCCGCTAACCTGATTTTAACGAAAATTGGCGCTCAAAAGTGGTTAAGTATCACCACTGTGATATGGGGCGTGTTGTCTTCACTCACCGGCTTTGTCACCAATGAAACCCAATTTATCATTCTACGTTTTCTGTTGGGTTTAGGTGAGGCTGGCTTTTATCCGGGCATCTTGCTACTGGCTTCGATTTATTTCCCGAATAAGGTACGTGGCTCTGTCATTGGGATTTTTGTCCTTGGGGTCCCATTGGCGCTGACTTTAGGTTCACCTATCTCTGGTGCATTGTTGGAACTTAATGGCTGGTTAGGCCGCCCTGGTTGGTTCTGGATGTTCGTCATCGAGGGGCTACCAGCAATATTCTTAGGGATTTTTGCCTTTTTCTACCTGGATGATAATCCGGCTAAAGCACGTTTTTTGACAATAGAAGAAAAAGACGCCCTCAATGCCCAACTTGAAAGTGAACGCCAGCAAACAGATACCAGTTCAGTTGGAACTGCGCTGAAAAGTATCAAAGTTTGGCATCTGGCTCTTATTTACGGCACCATCCAGATTTCAGTCTACGGTTTGATGTTTTTCCTGCCTTCTCAAGTGGCCGCGTTAATGGGGTCAACACTGGGTTTTAAAGAGTCGTTGGTCGCCGCTATTCCCTGGGCATGTTCTGCATTTGGCGTCTATTACATTCCTCGCTATGCGGATCGCAACCCACAATATCGGGTAAGGATCTCGGTAATGTGCATGATAGCCGCCGCTCTTGGGTTGGTCATCTCTGCTTATGCCGGCCCTGTATTTGCTATCGCGGCGCTCTGTTTATCTGCCATTGGTTTCCTGTCGGTTCAACCTATTTTCTGGACTTTTCCATCACAAATATTGTCAGGTTCTGCATTAGCCGCAGGGATAGGCTTCTGCACCACAATGGGCGCATTTTGTTCATTTTTAGCACCAATGATACGTGTTGAAGTTGACCAATTGATGAATAGCACCACCGCCGGTTTAGTGGTTCTCGCGCTAATTACACTCATCAGCGCCATTTTAATTAGCATGTTAAAAAATAATCATTCAGTAGAGCAATAGCATCTCAAACATCCATAACGTATCTGCAATTTCATTTATTAAGATTAAGGAAGCAGAGTATGTCAAAAATTCTAAAAATTGATGAAAGCGATAACCTGATTGTAGCCCTGAAGAATTTACAGCGAGGTGAGAGGGTGTCTTGGGGGAATGACCATTTTACGTTGGTCACGGATGTTAAGGCTAAACACAAGTTTGCAGTTGAAGACATCGCCATTGATGGCATTGTGTCAATGTATGGCACCGCTGTGGGTAAAGCCACAAAACCTATTAGCCAGGGTGAGGCTATTACCGTCGATAATATCAAACATTATGCTGCGCCAGTGCAACTCAATGATGAGCCATATTATTGGCAAGCACCTGATATTTCACCTTATGTTGACCGCACATTCAAGGGATATATGCGTGATGATGGTCGCGTTGGGACAGCCAATTATTGGTTGGTGTTCCCACTGGTATTTTGTGAAAATCGCAATGTGACCAAGCTGACCGATGCCTTAAATGATGCTCTGGGATACTCCGATCACTCGTTAACTCGCTTTGCGATGGGGCTGGCCGGCGGTGATGCACCCAAGGTGAGTGAAAAACTGCTCCCACATATTGAGGGGGTTCGCAGTATTACGGTCAGTAGTGGTTGTGGGGGCGCGGCCTCAGACAGCATGAGTATGTGTGAGGTGCTGGCGGCCTATGCTGATCATCCTAATGTTATTGGCATCACGGTATTTAGTCTCGGCTGTGAGAAAGCCCAAGTTATTGATTTCAGAAATGCACTCAAAAAACGTAATCCGCAATTCAATAAGCCGGCGTTGTACTTCAAACAACAAGAATGGGAAAACGAAGGGCAAATGATGCAGTCGGCGCTGCAAGAAACCTTCTCGTGTATGAATCAGGTTAAGCCGACCCCGCGGGTTAATCTTCCACTCTCGTACCTCAAACTTGGGGTGAAATGCGGCGCTTCTGATGGTTTTTCGGGTATTTCTGGCAACCCTGCTATGGGCTTGGTTTCTGATTGGATAGTGACATTGGGCGGGGCCTCTGGTTTGGCAGAATTCCCAGAACTCTGTGGCGCGGAAGGCGATATGATCAAGCGCTGCAGTAATCCTGACGATAAAAAGAAATTTTTGAATCTGATGGCGGATTATGAGAAAACAGCCAACTTTTTCGATACCTCAATTGCCGATAATCCGAGTCCCGGTAACATTGCAGATGGCCTGATAACCGATGCAATAAAATCTACGGGTGCTGCGAAGAAGGGCGGACGCGCGCCCATTGGGGCGGTCTGTGATTATGCGGAACCTATGCCTGACAGGGGGTTGTCCCTGGTTTGTACCCCCGGCAATGATGTTATTGCTGTAACTGGATTAGTGGCCGCGGGCTGTAATGTGGTTATTTTTTCGACGGGTTTAGGTACGCCGACAGGTAACCCTATTGTCCCTGTTCTTAAAATTTCGACGAATACTGACATTGCCGAGCGCTTACAAGACATTATTGATTTCGACTGTGGGCCGGTCATTGAAGGGGTGCCTCTACAGGATATCAGTGAGGGGTTGCTTGAGCGGGTTATAGAGACAGCGAGCCGTGATTATGTGGTGAAGTCAGATAGGTTAGAGCAATATGATTTCTTGCTGTGGAAACGCTCTTTGGATCTGTAGCCGTCACCAGTTGATGACAGATTAAAAACACCATAAAACTGCCTTCTGAAGGTCAAACTTCAGCGGGCAGAAGCCCCCATTAATCAGATAACAAGGGAGCGGATTGCCGGTTCAATATCATGAGAGAAGAATGGGGCAGGGTGAAGTAAGTGAAATAACCTTAGGTGCTATTTCACTTATTCTTTTATTCGTATGATTACAGTCAGTTATAGCCGCTAATAAGGGTCCTGGGCTTCACGCAGACGCTCTTGCTCTTCTTCGATGACCGCTTGGATCTCCTCTAATATACCTTCAACATCAACGGCTTGTGTACTCTCGGCAAACTCGCCAGTTAATGGCGTTTCAGGATGCAGCTTGCCATCTTCATATAGCGCCCACATCTCTTTGGCATATTTACGATTAAGCAGTTCAGGAGCGTATTGACCATAGTAGTTTGTCATGTTCGCGACATCGCGCTCCAGCATGGCTTTCGCGTGATTGTTAGCGGCGGCATTGACCGCTTGCGGTAAGTCGATAATCACCGGGCCGTCTTTATCAATTAAGACATTAAACTCTGACAAGTCGCCATGAACCAAGCCAGCGCACAGCATCCGAACCACATAACGGATCATGATGGCGTGGTCAATCAGGGCTTGTTCTCTGCTAAAGGGGACGTCGCTAAGCCGAGGCGCAGCAAGCCCATCAGCATCAGTGACCAGTTCCATAAGCAGCACGCCATCAAGACATGCATAAGGTTGGGGCACACGCACATTGGCATTGGCTAACAGGTACAAGGCGTCCACCTCGGCGGTCTGCCAGGTTTCTTCTTGTTGCTTGCGGCCAAATTTAGACCCTTTCGCCATGGCGCGGGCATCACGGCTATTACGTACCTTGCGGCCTTCCTGATATTGCACTGCTTGCTTGAAGTTGCGGTTCTCCGCTTCTTTATAAACTTTAGCGCAGCGAATATCCTGCCCACACCGGACCACGTAGACATCAGCTTCTTTGCCACTTTTTAAACGACGGATGACTTCGTCAACCAAGCCGTCATCAACCAGCGGTTGGATTCGTTTTGGAATTTTCATGGCGTCCTTGTACCCTATTTAAGCCCGCGATGGAATGGCTTTGGCTGAATTTTCCTCCAGTTTATCATCCGAGTCCATCTGCGGGTGGGTTTTTACTGCATATTAGGCCGCACTGAACTGAGCATTATGCAATTTTGCATAGGCCCCTTTACGGGCGAGTAATTCGTGATGACCACCTTGCTCAACAATCCCTTCTTTATCGACCACAATGATGCGATCGGCATTTTGGATGGTGGCCAGGCGGTGAGCAATCACTAATGTGGTGCGGCCCTGAGATAATTCAGTCAATGCCAATTGAATGGCTTGTTCCGTGGCAGTATCCAGTGCGGATGTCGCTTCGTCAAGAATCAAAATAGGAGGGTTTTTCAGGAAGATACGCGCAATTGATAGGCGCTGTTTCTGGCCGCCAGATAATTTCACTCCGCGCTCACCAACCACAGTATCAAGGCCATCCGGCAAGTTATTAATCAGCTCATCCAACCGAGCAAGCTGTGCAGCAGCCATGATTTCATCATCACTGGCATCCAGCTTGCCATAAGCAATATTCTCGCGAATTGATCCGCCGAATAAGAAAACATCCTGTTGAACAATACCGATATTATTACGCAATGATTGCTGGGTCATATCACGGATATTAATACCATCAATGGTGATGATGCCATCGTTGAGCTCATAGAAACGGGGCAGCAATGAGCACAAGGTGGTTTTACCCGCGCCAGATGGCCCAACGAAGGCCACGGTTTCACCCGCACGAATTTGTAAGTTCAAATCCGTGAAAATTTTATTCTGCGCTGAATAACCGAAACTGACATTTTGGTAGCAAATATCACCGCGTAAATGGCCGACCGGGATTGCATTCGGTTGGTCGATAATCTCGGGGAGTGTATCAATCAGTTGAGTGAATCTTTTAAATCCGGCAATTCCTTTCGGATAACTTTCCAGCACGGAGGTGATTTTGGCAACTGGGCGGAAAAAAACTTCAACTAACAGCAAGAATCCGACAAAACCGCCATAGCTTAATTGGTCATGCACCACATACCAGGTGCCCACCACCATCACAATCAACTGCACCAGACGGGTACTCAGGTAGCTCATGGTCATACTGGTGGTCATGATGCGGTAAGCCCGCAGTTTAGTGGTGCGATAATCTTCGTTATCTTTGGCGAATAATTTCTTTTCATGGGCTTCATTAGCGAAAGCTTTCACCACACGAATACCGCCAATACTTTCTTCAATGCGGGCATTAAAATTACCCACCTGACCAAATAGCTTGCGCCAAGTTTCCGTCATTTGTGCGCCATAGCGGCTAACCAAATACGTCATAAATGGCACTATGATGATAGTGAGCATGGCCAGTGGCAAATGCACGGAGGCCATCAGGATAAATGCGCCAATAAAGGTCATGACAGCAATAAAAAGATCTTCCGGGCCGTGATGGGCAATTTCCCCTACCTCCTCAAGATCTTTCGTCACATGAGTAATAATATGGCCGGTCTTCACATTGTCGTAATAACTAAAGGGCAATTTTTGCAAATGGCTAAATGCCTGACGGCGCATATCAGTTTCGATACCGACCCCAAGTGCGTGGCCCCAATAGTTTACTATTGCCATCAGCGCAGTATTGAGCAGATAAATCATCAATAACCCAGTTGCTGCCCAAACAATTAACACCCAATCCTGATTAGGGAGCAGCTTATCAATGAACAATTTTACGGCCATCGGGAAGCTCAGTTCCAACAATCCGGCCAAAATCGCACAGCCAAAATCCAGATAGAAAAGTCTTTTATACGGCGTGTAATAAGAAAAGAAACGGCGGAGCATTAAGGCATCCTTACAATTACAGAAGAAAAATCGAGAGCAAAAGCAGTTTTCGGTATTATAAATGTAAATGGTTCTTAATAGCATTTATTTCATTAGTGATTAGTAAATAATAGAATTCCTATCTGTGGCGCGGTATTGAATCAAAGCGAATATCGAGTATTGTTAATAAAATTTTAACAAGGAGTGATGCTAATGAAACTGACACAGACACAGACTGATGCCCCGACCCCTGAAGACATTGCAGAAATCATGGCGGGTTTAAAGGCCTTTAATCGTAATTTTGTTGGCGATAATAGCCGCAAACCATTAGCTGTTTTTATCACTGGTGAGCAAGGTGAAAAGTTGGGGGGAATTACTGGCTATACACTAGGTAATTGCCTAAGTATCGAATTATTATGGGTATCAGATGCATTACGTCATTCCGGGGCAGGCAGTAAATTGATGCATGCGGTTGAACACGAAGCGCGCCAACGAGGATGTCAATTTGCTCAAGTGGATACCTTCAGTTTTCAAGCTCGACCTTTCTATGAGAAACATGGTTATCAATTAAAAATGACGCTAGAAAATGTGGTGGGTGAGTATCACCGCTACTATTTAACTAAAAATCTGAATAGCTAAATGTGTTACCTATGAGTTTATTTGGTTTAAATTTTGAGCATTTTCAAATACTAGGTTAATCTAATTTATATGGAATTAACTCATGTAAAAGGAAATGGATATGACGACCTCCTCAAATAAGAAACTGTCATTATGGTCATTAACTTCACTGGTCGTTGGTTCCATGATAGGTGCCGGTATTTTCTCTCTACCGGCGACCTTTGGTCGTGCCACGGGGGGCTTTGGCGCTCTCATTGCATGGGTTATTGCCGGGGGAGGGATGTTAACTCTGGCTTTTGTTTTTCAAACATTAGCCCAACGTAAACCTGATCTTGATTCTGGCGTTTATATTTATGCTAAAACCGGGTTTGGCGATTATGCCGGGTTTGCTGCTGCCATTGGTTTTTGGGCCGGCGCTTGTATCGGCAGTGTCTCTTATTTTATTTTGATCAAATCAACATTGGGTGCTTTTTTCCCGATATTTGGTGATGGAAATACATTATCCGCCGTCTTGATTGCCTCATTAATCTTATGGAGCTTCCATTTCATGGTATTGCGTGGCATTAAAGAAGCCGCCGCGATTAATACCATTGCCACTTTTGCTAAAGTTATTCCGATATTTATATTTATCATTGTGTTGGCATTTGCATTTCACACCGATACCTTTGCATTAAACTTTTGGGGTACGCAAACTTTAGGGGCGGTTGGTGACCTATCCCATTTAGATGATTATGGTTATACCGGCCATGCTGCCCTGGAAATAGCTGCGGGTTCTGAAAGCTTATTTTCTCAAGTTCGCAGCACTATGCTGGTTACCGTATTTGTTTTTGTTGGAATAGAAGGGGCGAGTGTTTATTCCCGCTACGCCAAAGAAAGAAAGCATGTGGGTATCGCGACAGTTTTAGGTTTTATTGGTGTGTTATGTCTGCTGGTATTGGTCACTATGCTTTCTTATGGTGTGATGCTTCGCCCCGATCTCGCAGCTTTACGTCAGCCGTCGATGGCGGGCGTTTTAGAGCATATTGTGGGGCGCTGGGGTGCCATATTTATCAGTATTGGGCTGATTATTTCTGTCATGGGAGCCTATTTGTCATGGACTTTATTGGCGGCAGAGGCACTCTATAGCGCAGCCAAAAGCGATATTATGCCGCGGCTGTTTACGACGGAGAATAAACACGGCGTACCTTCAGCGGCTGTTTGGATGTCGAATATTTTTATACAATTATTCTTAATTGTTACGCTTTTCACCGAATATGCTTTCCAACTTGCATTGGAGTTAACCAGTTCACTGGTTTTGATCCCCTATCTTCTGGTGGCAGCCTATGGGCTAAAACTGACATGGACCAGAGAAACTTACCCTGTAGATTCAACAGAACGTAAGAAAGATTTAATATTTGCCCTGATAGCCACGCTATATGCCCTATTGATGGTTTATGCAGGGGGCTTAAAATATATATTATTGTCAGCCGTGATATACGGCCCAGGAACGTTATTGTTTATTATTGCCAAACGCCAGCAGACGAAACCTATATTTACCTTCACAGAGAAATGCCTTTTTGCCGTGGCGCTCATTGCTGCGGTGATTGCACTCTACTGTCTTGCGACAGGCATAATTACGGTGTGATAAGATTGTGCTATTAAGTGAAGAGAATCAGATAGCCAAAAGTAGCCGAAAATTGTCTGTAATACATTACAGATATTAATGCGTTTAGATAATCTCCCTATTTTTACAATGGTTGGGCTTGATCTATAACACAGACTACGACAGGATTGCGTTGAAATCACCTGCTGTTAGGCGGGGATTGGTTTGATTTGTAATAAAAATGAGTCCAATAAAAACGCAATTTTCTTATGCAAAGCCACGGCTGGTATGTTTTTACCAGTAGGTATTACTTTGAAAAAACAACAAAATATCACCCCAAAGAGAGATTATTCTACGGGAATTGGCGATGCACAATTTGCGATCGTAGTTTTACTGACAACATCATGTTTGCTGATTGCAATAACGTTGATTGTGATCCTATGGTTAATCTGAGCGCCATAGAAATTAGGGAGAATGTATGGATAAGGGTTTGTTTGATGACAACAAAGTCATTGCCCTGATTGGGTTGTTATTGGCTGCACTTATTGTGGTGAGTACCATGTTTGTGATGACATATATGGCAGACCGTCAGCGCAACGAAGTACAAGTCATCGACGTGCAAAACTGCTACAAAAAAATCTGAAAACTTTATTCGCCTGAGGGTGCAGACCTACATTCAGACGAATAATACCTTGGTCGGATATTACGCCAACTTTTGGTTAATGGCGTGCAAAGGCAAGGCAATATTAAGGTCAATGTCGGTATTTTGCCTGAAGTCATACGGTGTTATGCCGTAACGTTTTCTGAACATATAAGTAAAGTGGGACTGTGAGCCAAAACCAAAGTCCAAAGCAATATCAAAAATAGTGCTATCACTCGTTCTTAGTTGATAAACAGCCCCTGCTAAGCGCCTTTCTCGAATGTATTTACCTAGCGATATGCCCGTTACTTCTTTAAATATTTTCTGCATATGCCAAAGCGAATAGCCTGAGTATGCAGCTAATTCTTCGAGATAAATGACTCGCCCCAGATGGGTTTCAACCCATTTGCTGAGGGCGCAGACTAACGCGAGATGATTTTCTTGTGACATTATTTAGTCTGTTTTTTCTGGTTGGGAGTAGTGCAGTATACACAAGTTGAATCTAACAACACAAAACACCAAATTAATGACGATCGCATGAAATGCAGCATAAAGACTTTTCAGCGAGTATTTGCAAAAGAATTTTCTGGTGCCATAGTAAAAGGGTAGTGTCATCTGAAAGGGAGGCATCCCGAGGATAAAAGGCCGATTTTGGGAAAATAGAAATTAAAAATGATGAGGTGATCGCATGTTGATAACAGTGATTATGACTCTGATAGCGGTTGTAGGTGTAACCGTTTTTCTAAAGATGCCAGTAATGGTTTTACATAAAGGTAAAGGCACAGGAGGTGATGAACTGTGAGGTTAGGAATATTGTGACCGATATAGACGTTATGATGTATCCCTCGAACCAGGTGATTGATAGCCATCATACCTGGTTTTTTTATGCCTAAATTGTGCCGTTAGCACAGTGACTCAGCGCTTTTCCCCCATGTACTTTGGTGACTTAAAAAATGATTTATTCTTTGTAGGTTGTTAATTAACCAAAGATAATTGCATAACTGCTTAGTGATAAATGCGACAGCATGACACTGTAGGCTAAAGATATATTTTAGTGAGCGTGATATCCTTACACAATATTGTTGTGAAGGAATTATTTATGTCCGAAATGTTCACTAATGACCAAGAACTGGTCTCTGATCTGGTTGCCTGCCAATTGGTTATCAAACAGATTCTTGATGTGATTGATATTATTGCGCCAGCTGAAGTGCGGGATAAAATGTCACATCAACTCAAAGCGATTGATTTTTCTGCACATCCTGCGGGAGCAGATCCCGTGACTAAACGGGCGGTAGAAAAAGCTATTGCATTGATTGATATGAAGTTTACTCAGGGTTAATCGACCCAACCTGCATTAGAGCAACATAGCGCAATAAGTAGAATGGGTTGCGGGTTAATAGCAAGCCCGCGAACCTATCATTCAAATATGTTATTCCCTATTTTTTTCACTAAAGGACAATTGCTAACGCCAATTATGCCATTCTCGCCGTTTATAAATTGAGCTGTTACAACTGTTCGGGCTGTCAGATATTTACATTGTAACCCTATACCCGCGGCATTTTTCTCACTGCCAATGAGTACACCATAACCAGAAAAGAGCAGACCGAGATATAGGATTGCAGCGACCAAGAACCATCTGAATAAACTCATGTAGTTACTCCCTGTAATTAGTTTTACTTATTTTTAACTCAATATATTTAACACTTTAACTTGTAATGATAAGCGGCTTAATAGTAAAAATCTTAAATGTTTTTGATTTATTGAGTAAAAACGAAATTAACGTGTTTTTCTAAGACAGTACTCAACATAAGTAATAACATCTTGGCTATAAATGGTTGATGTTTACTACAGTATAATTAAAAAAATGTTAAATAAGGTGCCTGATTTGAACATAAAGAAACTTGTTGCAGCGGTAGGTATCATCGCCGTTTGTTGCTTGTTTTATCTATTAGCCCTTGATAGTTACTGTGATCAGGGGGGATCTTTCTCTACCGGTATTTGTGCAATTACTTCGATTATTCCGTGGTAAGGCTAGGCTACTGACTTTATCTATAATAACAAATGAAACAGTTACTATTGGTGATTGTTATTTATTGTTAATAGTCAGCATGGATTTACCTTTGTAGTGGGGGGAGTGATAAGATAGCATCTTCACCACACAGGTAATTTGTCATAGGGTAGTCAATGTTAGATACAAATATGGGCGCACTTGGTGCCATTCCAATTGCTTTGTCGCTATTTACCGTCATTTTTTTCTTGATAGTTTGGTTCTTTTTGAGCCGTGCCAGTGTGCGAGCAAATGAACAGATCCGCTTGTTACAAGATATTGTCGAACAACAGAGACAGCAAACTGAATTGCTCAAGTCATTGCTAGAAAATGCCACTGGTGTCAGTGATGGGCAAAGTGACAGCGATATCCTTTCCCCACTCGATTTTAAAGGTGTCATTCCAGAGAGATAAACTCATCTCTATTCTGGCGCTGCTTAAGGGCAGTGTCAGAGTGATGCGCTCTGGGTGCTATCAGTCAGGCGATATACTTTTTCTTTATTCCTTCTTTTCTTTCTTCCTCTCTCTCTTCTTCGCCCTCAAGCAATATCCGACTGATATGTTCTCAGGTTGAAATAACCTCTTTTTATGTCATAAATCTGTCTTAATTTCGCCGTAATGTGGTCAGAACTTTTCAGAAAAACGGTGATTCAGATGATTAAATGGTATGAAGAAAGTGACAGCGAAGTGAATCGAAGTATTGCCTTACTTACTGGGGAAGATCCCGCTAAATGGTACCCTTATGGCGGAATTAAAGGTAAGGATTACTGTAAAAACCCTTCTGATGCATGGCCTATCATCTGTGCCAATAAAATCGGCTTCTATTCTCCTGAGATTAATGATAATAATCAGTGGAATGCTAAAATTACTAATCCACAAGGGGAATGGCAAGCCTATAGTCAAAGCCCACTACGTGCGGCCATGATCTGTTATCTGCTGAGCCAGAACGTTTAATCGGCGGTGTCGATAGTTTTCAACCAATGCCTCTATCCTGCCGGAATTAAGGGGTAGGGATAACCAAGAGTAAAACGTTATTTAACTGCTTTCGTGGAGCTGATGATGAAACGTATTATTAAAGGGGATTCAAAATTATCACATCTGGTTATTGCTCATGCTGCAATTGACCACCATCAAAAATCCTATGGGGAGCGACGTCAGGGCTGGCCTACAACTTATCTTATCCGTTATAAAAATAATCGTGTTGCGGTTGAGGTCGTCACTCGTCGCCAGTCATATGTTGCCACGTTAATGATTGGCGCACGAAATTTAAGCAAGTTATGTGGTATATCTACATTACATCCCTGAATAGTATTGAAAGAACGAATCAATGAAAAACTGAGCTTATATAGCTCAGGCTGATTGATTCCTGCCCAATTGTCAGCTAACCACCTTTATCCTTGATGCCAGCAGGTATAAGTGTTAAAAAACCGCCGAAGATTCATTTATGACAGCACTGTTTGTAATAGGTGCGGCAGAGGACAGGATGGAGCAGCAGTTGCAGGACTCAACACTAAAACGCGGTTTAAAAAATCGTCATATTCAACTTATTGCGCTAGGCGGCGCGATTGGTACGGGATTATTTTTGGGAATAGCACAAACCATTAAGATGGCCGGCCCCTCGGTAATTTTGGGCTATGCCATTGGCGGTTTTATTGCCTTTCTTATTATGCGCCAACTGGGCGAAATGGTCGTGGAGGAGCCTGTTGCTGGTTCATTCAGTCACTTTGCCTATAAATATTGGGGCGATTTTGCCGGGTTCTTATCGGGTTGGAATTACTGGGCCATGTTTATTTTGGTCGGTATGGCCGAATTGACCGCCGTCGGCATCTATATTCAATATTGGTGGCCGGAAATACCCACATGGGTTTCTGCCGCAATATTCTTTGTTGTGATCAATGCCATCAATTTAGTCAATGTGCGCATATATGGTGAAACCGAATTCTGGTTTGCCATTATCAAAGTTGCTGCCATCATCGGTATGATTGTATTCGGGGCTTATTTGCTAGCATCGGGGTCTGGTGGGCCAAATGCTTCTGTCACCAATCTTTGGGCGCAGGGGGGCTTTATGCCTCACGGTCTTAGCGGATTAGTTATGGCGATGGCGGTTATTATGTTTTCTTTCGGCGGTCTGGAAATGGTGGGTATTACCGCCGCAGAAGCCGAAGATCCGCAGCATAGTATTCCTAAAGCAACGAATCAGGTTGTTTACCGTATTCTCATTTTCTACATTGGCTCATTGGCGATACTGCTTTCCCTTTATCCGTGGGGCAAAGTGGTTGAAGGCGGCAGTCCTTTTGTCATGATTTTCCATGCGTTAGACAGTAATCTGGTCGCGACAATCCTAAATGTGGTAGTTCTGACTGCTGCGTTATCGGTCTATAACAGTGGTGTTTACTGTAATAGCCGCATGTTGTTTGGTTTGGCATCTCAGGGTAATGCGCCTAAAGTGCTGACCAAAGTTAATAAGCGCGGTGTGCCTATTTTGTCCATCGCACTGTCGGCGCTGGCGACCTCTGCCGGTGTAGTTATTAACTATGTCATGCCGGGGAAAGCTTTTGAATTACTGATGGCGCTGGTTGTTTCAACCTTGGTCATCAATTGGGTCATGATTTGCCTGGCTCATTTGAAATTCCGAGCAGCAAAAATGCAGGAAGGCGTAGAACCGCGTTTTAAAGCGTTATGGTATCCCTACGGTAATTATCTGTGTCTGGTATTTTTGATGCTGATTTTGGTCATCATGTATCTTACGGACGGTATTCAGATCTCTGTGCTGATGATGCCAGCCTGGATTGCACTATTGTGGTGCGGTTTTATGCTCACTCGTCGTAGAGATAAAAAGAACCTGCCGGAAGTGAAGGATTCAAATACAATCTAATTAGAACGTTATATGATGGAAAAATAGCCGGGTAGAAATAGTGATACCCGGTTTTTTTACAGTATAGGGTTGTTCAAAGATGAATATCTTGTTTAAATTCTCTGCAATAAACCACGTAGTAATTACAGCCGATAACTATTGCCTCATTTCAAAATAAGTCTTATAAGTTGAGATTAATTCTTAACAAGAATATTTAACCATTCAGATAGCATGGTTAAATATTGTATAGAATAGAGTCAATTAGAATTGCCAGCGCATCCAGGTAAACAAGACATTGCCATTATTATAAGTGCCGGGAATATAGGTGGTTTGTAACGCAAATCTATTATATTCGATCGAAACAAGCGGCAAAGGTATTGGGATAGGAATGTAATGATATTCATGGCGTGCGGTAATGCTGGCCGTAAAACCAACACCAAAACGCCAGCCGTCCATTTCACCCGGGATCCACATTTTCTGATAGCCATAACCTATAATAGGCTCAACTTCATTGTGTGAGTCCATAAATGCCATGGCATACACTGAATGCCAGTTGTTATTCTCATCATAGCGATACTTGCCATAACCTATACCCCAGGGCCTCTCATTGTATGACTCAATCTTGTCATCATCATAAGTCCAGCGGTTATGCCAAGTATTCAGCGGGATGTACAGCTCTTGATTGGGCGAATCCCAGGTGACAGAGATATTGTGCATAAGGCGCTGCCATAGGCTATCAGTCTCCACCGCAGGTGCAATTTGTTGCACTCTGGAGGATTGCTCTGGTGAAGATTTGTCATCCGCAGGCTCTGCGGAAGCTTGGCTCATCCATAGGCTACTGACAAAAGAAACAGTGATAATATATTTATAATCCATGGTGTGATTCTCTGATACTGATAAGGTGAAATAAGATCTCTTGGTATCAGATAATCTTTGTACCTATCAAAATTAATGACTAATAAACTTTATTTATAATCGAGTAAAGGTTATAACCTCAAACTTAAACAATGCTATAACGAGAAAGTAAAATAGAGTTTTTGACTAGCGAGAGAGTAAATTAAATTTAGCATGATGGCGTCAGGAAATGTCTTAATTTGCTTTTTCAGCACGAATTATTGGCATTTTTAGATGAGTTTTATTACATTTCTCATGACTAAAAATGAGTGTTTTTCTGTATATTTATACAAATAACATAAAGGATGCTGGCACTCATTTGGTGCATTTTATTTAACTAAGCTAATTTATTGCACCTATATGGCACAATAAAATCTCACTTGTATTACATATTCTCACTCTTAATTAATTATATTTTACTTGTTCTTCTTTATTAGAAACTGCCTTGAAGCATCCTAACTGAAGTGGTTATTTTTTAACCTCGTCTTTTTGTCGTAAAATATAAAGTTTTTTTATTGCCATTATGATTATTTTTTTGAACATAACCTGATATTAAGTAAGGAGTTAGCTTGCTGGTGGGGTGGATATCGTTCTGCCGCTGGGGTCAGGGGCTATCGCAACAGAAGCAGCGATATATTCGATTATTATATATTTAATGCTAATAAATTTTATACCGCTGTAGTTTTTAGTCACCCAGCTGAGATAGAAATCACCAAGAAACCACGTAAGAAAAATTATAAAAAGAGTTAGCTTAAATGTTAAAAACAAGGAAGAAAGCGCGACAAGACAGTATAAAAAAATAGAGCAGAAAATACGATGACCTTCAACAAATTTTAGCATATTTACGCATTCTTTATGTGCAACCGTTTCAAATATGTGCGACAGGTTCACCCTTGATTAAAAATGGCTTGCCATCGAATTCAGAGTATGTGATAACGCATATGGGTAAAACGAGGTACAGTTCTGTATATGTGTGGCATTTTCAGTAAAGAAGTTCTGAGTAAAGACGTTAGCGTTGAATACCGCTTCTCTGCCGATCCTTATCTTAGTGCCTCAAGCAGTAACGACTCTAGTTTGTCTATGTAAACGCCCAAGGGCGAGTTAAACAATCCAAAGGAAATACTCAAGATGGCAAAGATCAAAGGTCAAGTTAAGTGGTTCAACGAGTCTAAAGGTTTCGGTTTCATCACTCCAGCTGACGGCAGCAAAGATGTGTTCGTACACTTCTCTGCAATCCAGGGTAATGGCTTCAAAACCCTGGCTGAAGGCCAGAACGTAGAGTTCGAAATCCAAGACGGTCAGAAAGGTCCGTCTGCAGTAAACGTTACTGCAATCTAATCGGCTCTTTTGCTGTTAAAAACCCGCCTTTGTGCGGGTTTTTTTGTTTCTATGGCATTCCCCGTCAGTAAGTTAAGGCAAGATAATTAAGCCAGAATACTGATTGCGACCTTTAATGCCAGGGTGGGTTGGGTCAATAGCTTGTTGTTGGCTGGTGCGGCGGAAACTGGTGTATTTGAAGTGGCCTTCGTCATGCGGCGCTGTGGTGCATATTGTACAGTTGCCGACGCGGTCAATCTGCGGGATACCCGCCCCTTGTAATTGGTGCTCGGCAATCGCGGCGAGGTTAAGGTGGCGAAAGCGAGGTGAAATAATATTTTTCGCCAATGGGAGTTGTTTAATAAACTGCTCCACTAATTCTTCATTAACCTCGTAGCAGCAAGAGCGAGCGGCGGGGCCGACAGCGGCAACCCAATTTGCCGGGTCGTCATCGCGGGCAATGCGCTCAACCATTTTTAAGATAATGCCATCTAACAGGCCGCGCCATCCGGCATGAACCACAGCTATAGCTTTCCCTTGGCGTTGACTGAAAATAACCGGCAGGCAATCTGCGGTCAGGACTGTCAATAGAATGCCGGCCTGAGTGGTATAGAGGCCATCGGCTGCGCCGCATTCTTGTCCCGGTGCTGTGACATCAACAATAGTGGTGCCATGAACCTGTTTTTTATTGGCTTGAGAAGCCTGGTAAGGTTTGAGATTGTCGGGTAATAGCGCGGATTTATCGCCAAACCCGTGGCGGATAGTGGCGATGCGGCTAAGTTGCGGGGAAAAATCAGTCATAAGGCTTACCTAATGAAGAATAAGGATGCCAGTCAGTGTAAATCGTTTTTTGTCTTATTTACCATTTGTTCTTTTGGTAGGGCTGATCCTGTTGATTACCAGGGCAAACAGCTGCTTGCAACAGCACCAGGGCTTCTTTAGACTAACGCGACGTCTGCCGGTTTTTCTGGCGGTTATTCATCAGTTATCTGGAATTCAACCATGTCTTATCAGTGCCCCCTTTGTCATCAGGCCTTGCAGCAAAGCCAGCAACAGTGGCGTTGTTGTAATAATCACCAGTTTGATTGCGCCAAAGAGGGTTATGTCAATTTGATGCCGGTGCAACATAAGGGATCAAAACAACCGGGGGATAGCCCCGAGATGATGCAGGCCCGCCGGGCGTTTCTTGATGCGGGTTGTTATCAGCCTTTGCAGCAGCGCGTTTGTGAGATTCTGGATAAGGCGCTTCCTCTGGATGCCGCGATGTTGCTTGATATTGGGTGTGGCGAAGGCTATTACACTGCCGCCGTGGCAGAACGGCTAAATCGCCAGCGTCAGGTTTGCGTGTTTGGTTTAGATGTTGCCAAAGTGGCGGTAAGATATGGTGCAAAACGCTATCCTCAGGTGAATTTTTGTGTGGCCTCCAGTCACCGATTACCGTTTAACAATCAGTCTCTTGATGCTGTCTTGCGTATTTATGCACCTTGCAAGGCTGCTGAATTAGCTCGCACGGTAAAACCCGGCGGAATAGTGGTTACCGTGGTGCCCGGCCCACGTCATCTGTACCAATTAAAAGCCCTGATTTATGCCCAAGTACAACTCCATGATGATGCACAAGAGCATCTGGACGGGTTTGAATTAGTCAGTAGTGAACGATTGGCTTATGAAATGAAATTGACCGGCAAGCAAGGCGTTAACTTATTGCAAATGACGCCGTTTGCCTGGCGCGCCTCTATTGAGGTCGGGCAAGAGTTGGCTACACGACAGACATTTGTCTGTGAAACAGATTTTGTTATTGCTTTGCATCGTCGCAAAGCTGATTCCACTATTGACAGTAATAGACTAGAGAGTGACGAAGAACATATATGTGCTTAGTTTTGGCCTAATAAATCTCGGGCCACGGGTATATATAAACGAATGCTCGTTATTAAATACTATTAAGTAACGGGCACAGCATTTCTCTTAGGAGAAATATTATTATAATAATATAAACGTGTAATAAACCCCTGGTGCGGGATCAGTAATTAACTTAAGTCAAATTTATAGGATATTATATCTATAGTTGGGTGTTTTATTTAAGATCCAAGTTTCGCCAAGTTCTTCCGCCCGATTCAGTCACCAGAATTGAGGGGATAAACCTTATCTGTTCCGCGACTTTTAGTGCTAAATCAGCAACTTCTTGCTTGTTAAATGCACCATTTTCAAAGTTAAACTCTCCTTCTGGCAATTTATAGACTTTTTCCCTGCCGATAAAGCGGGTAAATCCTGCATCAATCATTTTCTTATTCAGGGTATCGTAATCGCCTTCTACTGCATTATGCAAAACCACACTGACCGTAAAATACGGCATATCTATGTTTCCCATCTCTAAATGATAATGCTTATATATCATGCCGTGATAATAGATATTTTGACCGGGGTCTAATTGCGGAAAATAGGATAAAAATAACCTTGCAAAAATCAGGTTATCCCCATCAGATGATGCTGAGTCATAGGCGTAGCCACTGCTTACGTGCATTGGGATTATTCTTAGTTAAAATAACATCACCGCTAAAGATCATGTTGATCACAGAATATATCTAAATCTTTTACCTATCGAAAAATAATCCCCGCGAAGTGCGGAAATGCTTGCATCGGCAAGTGTTATCCGGATAATCCTGAATCCTTATAATAAGCGTTCTCATTTATAATATTTAAAAAATTCAGGGGCATCAACACGATGAATAGAACTAGCGCTATCCGCGCGGGCCAGCAGCATCTTGCGCCACGTATTTTGTGTGTCATGATCGGTGCGGCACTCGGTACGTTATCGGCATCTTCATGGGCGGCTGCGGTGACTAATACTACAGCTGAAACCGGACAGACTGACGAGAGCAAAAAAAACGACACCATCACGGTAGTCGGGACGCAAGATACTTTCCGGGCGGGGGGCAATTCTCTCATCCCAACTTATTTAGATGGTCAGGTTGCTAATGGCGGTCGAATTGGCTTCCTTGGGCAGCAAGATGCCCGTAACGTGCCATTTAACGTGATTGGTTATACCTCTAAACTGATTGAAGATCAGCAGGCACGGACACTGGCCGATGTGGTGAGTAATGATGCGTCAGTGCAGAATGTTCGCGGCTATGGTAATGCATCGCAAAATTTCCGTATTCGTGGTTTTAACCTCGATGGTGATGATATTTCATTTGGTGGGTTGTTCGGCGTATTGCCACGTCAGGTTATTGATACCAGCATGGTTGAGCGGGTTGAAGTATTTAAAGGCCCGAACGTATTTGTAAATGGTATTTCGCCAAGTGGTAGTGGTGTTGGCGGAATGATTAACCTGGAACCTAAACGTGCGGGTGATACGCCATTGACTCGCGTTAGCGTTGATTATACTTCTGCCGCCAAAATCGGCGGGGCGCTGGATGTAGGCCGCCGCTTTGGTGACAATGATCAATTCGGTGTGCGGGTTAATGCTTTGCATCGAGAAGGCGAAACTGCCATTCATGACCAAAAAGATCGTACTACGGCTCTCTCAACCGGCTTAGATTATCGGGGTGAGCGTGCTCGCACCTCTCTTGATGTCGGTTACCAAAAACAAACTGTCCATGGTATGCGTACTGATGTCGCTATTGGTAGCGCCACAGTTATCCCGGAACCGCCTGCAGCCACTTTAAATTACGGCCAGCAGTGGATTTATACGGATATGACGACGACTTTTGGTATGTTGCGCAGTGAATATGACCTGAGCCAGAATTGGACTGTTTATGGTTCTATTGGCGCGAGTCATAATGATGAAACCGGTCAATACGGTTCACCTAAACTGACGGATAATAATGGTAACGCCACTATCAGCCGCTTATATGTGCCCTATATCTCTGACTCTATCGCCGGTTTAGGTGGTGTACGTGGGCATTTCGATACTGGCCCGATAACGCATAAAGTTAACTTTGGTTATGCTGCCAACTACCGTACGGCTAAATCTGCTTGGAATATGTCAAACCCAGTAGATACCAGCATCTATAACCCTGGGTATGTCCCTTTCCCGCCAACATCATCTAGTAGCCCAAATCAGAACCCAATACTAAACAGTCAGGTTCGAGCTAGCAGTATCTCTGTATCTGATACTTTATCGGTGTTAGATGAAAAAGTGCAGTTGGTGTTAGGCCTGCGCCGTCAGGATCTGGTTATCCGCAACTTTAACAATGGTGTGCCTGACAGCACCAATGTGCAAGATGCAATGAAAGTTACTCCAGTCTACGGGGTGTTGGTTAAACCATGGGAAAATGTCTCTCTATATGCTAACCATATTGAGTCGTTATCTCCGGGTAAAGTTGCACCTTGGTACACTGCTAATGCGGGTAATGTAACCGGTATTATTCATGCTAAGCAGAATGAAGTTGGGGTGAAGTTTGATAACAAACGCTACGGCGGCACGTTAGCATTGTTTGAAATTACCCGGCCAGCAGGCTCTATTGATGCAACCACCAATGTGTACTCGCTGGGTGGCGAACAACGTAACCGTGGTGTCGAGTTGAATGTCTTCGGTGAGCCGGTATTTGGTACCCGTCTGTTAGGTAGTGCAGTCTGGCTAGATCCAATCTTGACACAGGCTCAAGATAGCAAAAATAATGGCAATTATGCTGTGGGTGTCGCTCGTTATCAGTTGGTGTTTGGTGGTGAATACGACATTAAAACAGTTGAAGGTTTAACGGCCACCGGTACTGTGACGCGTTCAGGTTCGCAATATGCTAACGATGCCAATACGCTAAAATTGAAACCTTGGACACGTCTGGATTTAGGTATGCGCTACACCATGCCGCTGAAAGATACCAGCCTGACATGGCGTGCTAACGTTGAGAACGTAACCAATGAACGCTATTGGGAATCTGTTGAAGATACAGGCACTTATATGTACCAAGGGAACCCGCGCGAGCTGAAACTTTCTGTCGCAATGGACTTCTAATAAGGCCTTGATGTCAGTCTGCTTAATTGGACTCTACATAACAATAAACCCCGCTATTCTCACGAATGCGGGGTTTATTTTTGGCGGCTCTGGGTGATGGCCGCTGACTTTATTTTATGACGAGAATGAAACGCTGCGCATTAGGCTGCGACACGATAAATATGCTCGTATAGAATATTAAAGCCGATAGCGATAAGCACAATACCGCCGGCGATTTCAGCGCGTTTACCCAGTAGCGGGCCAATATAGCGGCCAATCAGCATCCCGAGTGTGGCCATTATCATGGTCGCCATCCCAATAGCCATCGCCGTGTGAAGAATATTCACTTGCAAGAAGGCCAAGCCGACACCAATAGCCATAGCATCCAGACTGGTGGCGATGGCGGTCATGACTAAGACCCAGAAACTGTGGCTACGCAATTTTTCGGTTTCTTCGACGTGCTGTTTCGTGCCTTCAAAAATCATTCGGCAACCCAGAATAAACAGCAGGCTAAAGGCAATCCAATGATCCCATTCCAAAATATATTGGCTGGCGAACAGGCCAATGCACCAACCAATTAATGGGGTTATTGCTTCGATGACACCAAAAATAAGACCGGTGCGCAGCGCTTCTCTAAAACGGGGTTTGTGTAGACTGGCACCTTTACCGATAGAAACGGCAAACGCATCCATAGACATAGCTAAAGCAAGAACAACAGTTGCAGATAAATTCATAGAAATAGTCTCGGCCGGGCGGCTCCATATACACGTAACCCACCCCCAACCTAACGACGGAGCTACGTGTCTATGGTCTCGCCAACCTTACCTGGCTGCCCGCACCACGTTCTAGAAAAAGAACGAGTATGTTGATACGGGCGTTTCTATTTACTGCATAGAAACCGGCTACTCCCCATGAACGGCGCAACCTTAACATATAAATTCTAATTGCGACAACCCCAAAAATAATATGGCAAACTAATGCTATTGATAATGATTTTCATTATCGAGGCTTGGGCGAAAAATAGCACAGATAAGCATCATTAATGGTATGGAAATAAGCAGGGAAGGGAGGGGGATTATGTTGGGAAATTAATCAGTTTACAAAATAATTAATTAACTCACTCCCCACTAAGTTTTTCTTTATGCTTGATTTTCAATGAAAAAGTTATAAATTTTTTCTAGGTCATCTAATTTTTTAACTTGGATTAGTAATTTACGCTGCTCTAACTCAATGACTAAGATTCCATCTTCCGATAAATTCATACTTTTTATTCGGCTATATTCAATAAAAGTATTAGCATAGAAGAAACCTGTATTTTTAAACAACAATTTAGGCCAGCGGATATAAGAGATATAAACCGCAACTAGCGCTAATCCTACTAATAAATAGGTGGTCAATGGCGCACCTTTTGCCATGACATTATTGTAAACAAGAATAGCAATTAACCCGACAAAGATTGCGCAGTCGATTTTGTTTTTACGTTTTAGGTGAATTTGTAGCCGGGTTTTGCCTTTCATCATGTTCATGATGAACTCATCATAGATGGCATAAGCAAGTAGCAGGGCAATAAAAACAATTAATACTAAATCAGTAACCGACATGCATATATCCTTTGAACTTGGCGCAGCGGGGCTATTTTCTTTGCCGCAACACCGATGTCTTTGGGTATCGAACTGTGTCAAAAATAAATAACCGGGAGCATGCCCCCGGTTTTATCGCGACCTAACGTTAGGTTTATGGTGCCAGGAAGCCAATCCAGTAACCGAAGATACCGATGGCGAAGAAGCCCATAATAATCCACAACGCGTTAACTTTACGGCGTAACAACCACATACAACCGAAGGTTAACAGCAATGGCACCAAGCCTGGCATCAACTGATCCAAAATGGTTTGCACCGTGGTAACTGTGGTTTCGCCATTCGGGTTGGTTATCTTGGACACCACTACCGGTATGTTGACGTGCGTCCACTTGTTAACCAAGGCCCCCATAACAAACAGGCCGAGGATAGACGCCCCTTCCGTCAGTTTTTGTAGCAGGCCACCGTCCATATCGCTAACGATATTGACACCTTTTTTGTAGCCGTAAGCCACACCGTAATAACGTGTTAATAAACGTACCAAGTTAAACAGTATGAAGAACAGCAATGGCCCCAGCAAGCTACCGCTCATCGCGATACCGGCACCAAGGGCCGCAAACACTGGGCGCACAGTACCCCAGAAGATTGGGTCACCGACACCGGCCAATGGCCCCATCAGACCGACTTTGATCCCGTTAATTGCAGCGTCATCAATCTCGGCACCATTGGCTCTCTGCTCTTCCATCGCCAGTGTTACGCCCAGTATTGGGGCCGCAACATAAGGTTGGGTGTTGAAGAATTCCAGATGGCGTTTTATAGCCTGTTTACGTTCTTCCGAGTTCTCTGGATACAGACGACGGATCGCCGGCACCATGGAGAAACAGAAACCGAGCGCCTGCATGCGTTCAAAGTTCCACGACCCTTGGAAGAGGTTAGAGCGGAGAAACACACCACGGATATCCGCGGGCGTGAGTTTCTTTTCACCTGTAGCTGTCGCAGTAACAGTTGTTGTATCAACCATTTCTCTCACCTTTTCCTAGTCTAATTCGTTATCAAGATCGTTATTGGCCGGGCCAGACTGAACGACAACCTGAGACTTGTTGTATTTCGGGCTGAGCTGGATATAAAGCAGGGCCATAACCACACCAATAACACCCAATGCCACCAGGTTGAAGTTGGTAAATGCGGCAGTAACGAAACCTAAATAGAAGAATGGCATCAGGTAGCCTGCACGCATCATGTTGATAACCATGGCGTAACCAACTACAACAATCATACCGCCAGCAATATTCAGACCGCTGGTAACCACTTCAGGAATCGAGCTGAGCATCATCTGAACTTCAGATGTTCCGACGGATAGAGCCACAATCAGTGCAGGAATTGCGATACGCATTGCTTGCAAGAACAGTGCGGAGATGTGAATCCAGGTAATCGCTCTTAGGCTGCCTCGCTCGGCGGCACCATCGGCAGCATGCTGGAAGGCCACGGTAACAGTACGTACGATGATGGTTAATACCTGACCTGCGGCTGCCAATGGAATGGCCAGTGCGATACCCGCACCAATGTCTTGACCGCCGGCAATAACCAGGATGGTAGAAATAATCGATGCCAGAGCTGCATCCGGTGCCACTGCGGCGCCGATGTTCATCCAGCCGAGTGCGATCATTTCCAAAGTACCACCAATGATGATACCGGTTTTCATGTCACCCAGAACCAAACCTACTAAGGTACAGGCCACCAGGGGGCGGTGAAATTGGAACTCATCCAGAATGGAGCCCATCCCGGCGATACATGCAACTATGAATATCAGCACAATCTGAAGAGTTGTGATCTCCATTGTACTTCTCCTATGACCAAAAAAGCTGAGTAAAAATAACCGAGTCCCAAAGCAGAACAGGGCATAACCTTGCTACGTCGTTTTGAGTAAAGCTATTTATTAAGTTTGCTAATCAAGTCCATCATTTTGAGCCGGCTATCCGAAGACACTTTTCGGACTTCCAGTTCAATACCGCGAGCATTTAATTTATTAAAAGCTTCAATATCTTGTTCATCAACGGAAACAGCATTGTTCACCTGGGTTTTACCCTGACGGAATGCCATACCACCGACATTGACTGACTTAATGTCTACGCCACCCTCAACCAGACGCAGGACGTCAGTGGGGTTGGTAAATAACAACATTACTCGGTCTTTGGCATATTTCGGGTTGTTGTAAACGCGAATTGCTTTTTCAACATCAACGACGTGCGCCGTCACACCCGGAGGAGCAACTTGTTTGAGTAAGGTGCTACGCATTTTGTCAGCAGCAACTTCATCACTGATAACAATGATGCGGTTTACGTTAGTTTCTTTAGTCCAACGTGTGGCGACTTGCCCGTGGATTAAGCGGTCATCAATACGTGCCAGCCCGATCTTCATATGATCGTTCGGGCCTAACGCGACAGCCGGAGCTTGGGTTTTTGGTGCTGGAGCAGTTTGTTGCGGCTCGGGCTTATCATTCTTCACTTCAGCCGCTTTAAGTGCCTTAACACCTTCACGCCCCGTTTCTACTGCCACTGCAACCAATTCGGCAAATGATGGATTATCATCACGGGCCATAAAGGTTTCAGCCAGCATCGGAATGTTAACCCCGGTGACGACCTCATAGTTTTCTTTATCGATGGCAATACGACTGGCAGCGTTAAACGGGCTACCACCCCAGGTATCAACCAGGAATAACACACCTTTACTGGTGTCCAGTCCGGTCAATTTACCGTTGTATTTCTCAATCAACGTTTCGGCATTCTCACCAGGGATGAAATCAATATAAGCGACGTTAGCTTGCTCGCCTAAAATCATTTCAGCTGTTTTCAGCAGTTGTTCTGCCGCAGCCCCATGTGTGCCAATGATAATAGCTATACTCACTCGCTACCCCCTCTGTTAACTCAGAATTGAGTTCTCGCACGTAACCGAAAAACCAGTATTCCCCAACAACATTTCAGTACACCTTGAATCTATTATGATAGTCACAATGTCAGCTCGCTGCTGGCGATTTATTCACAATGACAATGAATCGATTCAGGTACATACCTCGATGTACTGGATGTGATTTATTTTAGTCAGTGAAAAAATAAATTATGTGACGATGCTCATTTATTGGGACATGTTATTAATGATTTGGCTTATTTGGATAATTAATAAACACATATATGAGTGATATTGATGTTTTAAGCCCCTAAGCCGCTCATCACAGAATTATTTTTATGTTTATAATTAGGGCGATCAGTATGAATACTGACTGCTGACCTCTTTTTTCGCAGGAGAAATTTTAGTATCGAAAAAATAACCGGATGCATGCCGAAGAGTTCTAAAGGGGCGGGGTTATAAATCAGGCTATGCTGACAAAACAATTCCTGATAAAGTTAACGGCTCTATTAATTGTCAGGAGTTAAGGGCCTCAGCTCTCCCTATGGACTGTCACCGAAGTTACTGTTTCTCTAGCGTTAAAACCCAACCAGTGGGTTTAAATCTGGTAATCAAATCACGCACCTTTGCTGCGTATAATTTCACCCGATCTTTCTGCGTATCTATACTGACAACCGTACTGCGGCGTTTTGCTGTTTCTGTCAGTGGTCGCACATCATCTCAATCGTGTTCTTATTCTCGGAGTCTGATATGGAATTTCTAATGGACCCCTCAATCTGGGCAGGGTTATTTACGTTGGTGGTGCTGGAAATTGTTCTGGGTATTGATAACCTGGTATTCATTGCCATTCTGGCCGATAAACTACCGCCTAAACAAAGAGATAAAGCTCGAATCATCGGCCTGTCTCTGGCATTGATTATGCGTTTGGGGCTGCTGTCGGTCATTTCCTGGATGGTAACGCTGACCACGCCGCTATTTAGTGTCGGCAGTTTTAGTTTCGCTGGACGAGATCTGATTTTGCTGGTGGGGGGGCTGTTCTTGCTATTTAAAGCTACCACCGAGCTACATGAACGGCTGGAGGGTAACCAGCACGATGACAGTGCGAATCGAGGTTATGCCAGCTTCTGGGCTGTAGTGGCACAGATTGTCGTGTTGGATGCGGTCTTCTCCCTGGATGCGGTGATTACTGCGGTGGGGATGGTCAATGACTTGGCCATTATGATGACCGCGGTAGTGATAGCGATGGGTGTGATGCTGCTGGCATCAAAATCACTGACTAACTTCGTGAATGCGCACCCGACCGTGGTCGTGCTGTGCTTAAGCTTCCTGTTAATGATTGGTTTGAGTCTAATCGCTGAAGGTTTTGGTTTCCACATTCCAAAAGGTTACCTCTACGCGGCCATCGGCTTCTCTATCCTGATTGAACTGTTTAACCAAATTGCACGGCGCAACTTCATTAAACAAGAGTCTCGCTTGCCAAGACGCCAGCGCACGGCTGAAGCCATTATCCGGTTAATGGGTGGGCGTCAACAGCAGGAGCCGCAAAAGGGTGACTCGCCGCTGGTGATGCCAACAGAGGCCTTTGCGGAAGAAGAGCGCTATATGATAAGTGGCGTGCTGACGTTGGCCTCCCGTTCATTACGCAGCGTGATGACACCGCGAACTGAGATTTCTTGGGTGGATTGTAATCGTTCACAAGCCGAAATCCGCGAACAGCTGCTGGACACACCGCACAGCTTGTTCCCAGTCTGTCGTGACTCACTGGATCAGATAGTCGGCGTGGTTCGGGCCAAAGATCTGTTAGTGGCGATTGAACGCGGCGACTCTATCTCTGAGTTTGCGGCGGCGACACCACCTATAGTTGTGCCTGATACTATGGACGTGATTAATCTGCTAGGCGTCTTGCGCAAAGCAAAAGGCCGCCTGGTGGTGGTTAATGACGAATTTGGTGTGGTGCAAGGGTTGGTAACACCGCTGGACGTGTTGGAAGCTATCGCCGGTGAATTCCCTGACGAAGATGAAACGCCGGATATTATCACCGATGGTGATGGTTGGTTGGTGAAAGGCGGGGCCGATTTGCACTCGCTGGAGCAGGCACTGGATTGCCAGGAACTGGTAAGCCCGACCGCAGATTATGCTTCGCTGGCTGGAATGCTGTTGTCTCATTCAGGTCATATGCCAACGGCGGGTGATGTGGTTGAATTGCATAACCTGCGTTTTGAGATAATGGAAGTTTCAGACTACCGTATCGAATTAGTGCGCATCACTAAATTGAACAACGAGCAGGAAGAGTAAGACCGGCGTAAAAGCCGATAAAAAGGGGAGCTTCGGCTCCCCTTATTTGTGTGTGTATTCGGCAAAAAAATTAATTACATTGCACTTTAATGGCCAAACCACCACGGGACGTTTCGCGGTATTTGGCATTCATATCTTTACCGGTTTCAAACATGGTCTCGATAACTTTATCCAATGAGACGCGCGGTTCACTGGTACGGCGCATGGCCATGCGCGCTGAGTTAATCGCTTTAACTGATGCAATCGCATTACGTTCAATGCAAGGCACTTGAACCTGACCGGCAACCGGGTCACAAGTCAGACCCAAATTGTGTTCCATGCCAATTTCAGCGGCGATACACACTTGCACCGGGCTGGCACCCAGCAATTCAGCCAAGCCCGCGGCAGCCATAGAGCAAGCCACACCCACTTCTCCCTGACAGCCCACTTCAGCACCTGAAATAGAGGCATTCATCTTATACAAAATCCCGACCGCACCTGATGACAGGAAATAGCGAATAAAGATGTCTGGTGTCACCGGCTCAATAAAGTGGTCGTAATACGCCAATACCGCCGGGACGATACCACAGGCACCATTGGTTGGCGCGGTGACGACACGGCCCCCTGCGGCATTCTCTTCGTTGACCGCTAGCGCAAACATATTGACCCAGTCAATGACATTCATTGGGTCACTGGACAGTTTATCGGACGAAACTAACAGCCGGCGGAGCGCAGAGGCACGGCGCGGGACGCGCAATGGGCCAGGGAGTACGCCCTCGGTATTCAAACCGCGATCAATACAGGCTCGCATAGTTTGCCAAATCGCGGTGAAGTAAGACTCGATTTCTTCTTTGCTGTGCATTGCCAGTTCATTCTGCATCACCATTCCGGAAATGGACATGCCATGTTCCTTGCAGTTCGCCAGGATTTCTTCAGCAGAATTAAATGGATAGGGCACACTGACGGCATTGACGGCGGCTTTGCCAAAATGCTCTTCATCAACGATAAAACCGCCGCCAATGGAATAATAGGTTTTGCTCAGCACTTTTTCATCGCCAGCAAAGGCGTGGATCTGCATAGCATTCTCATGCAGTGGCAGGTTATCGCTGCGGAAGACCATCCCGCCTTCTCGAGGGAAGTCAACTTCATGCAACCCATTGGCCAGCATCAGTTTCTGCCGCAATTCAACATCACGAATAAACGCCGGAATGCTGTCGATATCAACGGTATCAGGCATGTTACCTGCCAAACCCATAATAATGGCGATATCGGTGTGGTGACCTTTCCCGGTCAGGGACAATGAGCCATAAACATCAACGGCTACACGCGTGACTGACGGCATCAACCCTTGAGTTACCAGCAAATCTGCAAACTCTTTGCCAGCTTTCATTGGGCCAACAGTGTGAGAGCTGGAGGGGCCGATACCAATCTTGAACATGTCAAATACGCTAATCACGCTAAAACTCCTTAACAACGCCTTTTGTTATTCCTGACCCGTATGTATCTGGCTGAGAATATTTGTATTAAGTATAGGGTTTCTGTGGGCAGCAGTAGGCTACTTAGATAAAGCCTTGCTACCACAGCCCCTGTTAATTTGGGTCTACTGGTGTTGGCGGTCTCAATTTGATGCCGCAACAGTGATATATCGCTACTAATTTATGCCCTTTATCTATAAAGATGCAGGGTTGTTGGTTGCCATTTCGCAACCAACTCATTGAGTTATCTCAACGTTTGGATTGATTCAGTTACTGCATTGCTGTAACTCAAAATCTATTGGGTCTGTATCGCTATCACTATCAGGCCTTAACCCTAGTTTTATAGTGGTTTATAGTGATGAACGATATTTTACAGATATTTCATAACGCTGACAGGCCAGTTTACAGTTTTTTTAAAATGGATGTGCAGAGAAAATAGAGTAAAAATCGAGATAATGAGGTGATAGGGATCGCTTTATTCTGTAATTCGGATTTTTTAGCGACCATGCTGTGACCTTGGTCACTCATTAACCATATTTGCTGTGTGGCCTTAGTGCTAAATACTGACCTGTTGCGCCAGGCGGCGAATAATCGCTGCGGTCAGACCCCAGATAAATTGGCTTTCATACCATGAAAGATAGATTCGATGATTGATTCCTCCTCGATGGATATCCAGCGAATAGTAGCGTGACAAGCTTAGCGCCTCGCGCAGGGGGATTTCAAACCAGTCAGCAACTTCATCTTCATTAGCATGAAAGACAATATTATCAGGAACTAAGCCCACGATTGGCGTGACCTGAAACCCACTAGAGCTATCCAGTGGTGCCAATTGCCCTAATACCTGTACCGCCGAGGCGGGGATGGCGACTTCTTCTTGTGCTTCTCGCAGCGCAGTCTCAATTAGCGAGCAATCTTGGGGATCGGCTTTGCCGCCGGGGAAGGCCACTTGGCCGGCATGCTTGCGTAAATTATCCGAGCGCCGGGTCAGAAGTAATGTGGGTTCTGGCCGGCAAATGATGGGGATTAATACCGCTGCATGGTGGTTATTGGTCGAGTAACTCCCCGGTTGTGGCTGCTGCAACTGGAATCTGCTAATAAATTCAGACAAAGTTTGCCCGCAAAGAGATTTATGTGCCGTCAAGTCACTCATAGCATGGCCACTCAGTCATTAAGGATTTTCCAATTGCGGTAATATGCGGGCGATTTTATCGAATGTTTCCTGATATTCAGCCTGTTCTTGACTGTCTGCGACAATTCCCCCGCCAGCGGAGCAATAGATTTTGCCGTTTTCGGTGAGTAGCGTGCGAATGGTGATATTGGTATCCATAGTGCCGCAGCAACTAATATAGCCAATGTTACCGCAATAGGCATTGCGGCGTTGTGGCTCCAATTGCTCGATAATTTCCATCGCCCGAATTTTTGGTGCGCCGGTTATTGACCCCCCTGGGAAACAGGCCCGCAGCAGGTCGGTTGGTGGTGTTTCTGCCGGTAATGTCGCGGTAATGGTACTGACCAAGTGATGTACCGCCGGGAAAGGTTCGACGACAAATAGCTCTGGCACCCGCACCGTGCCGGGTTGTGCCACGCGGCCAATATCATTGCGCAGCAGATCAACTATCATCAGGTTTTCAGCGCGGTCTTTGGTGGAATTGGCCAGGCGCACCGCCTGTAAACGGTCTTGTTCTGGGTCGTCTAAGCGCGGCAAAGTGCCTTTGATTGGGCGGGTCTGGATTTGGTGGTTTTCCAACCATAAAAAGCGCTCTGGCGACACAGATAAAACCGTGTTTTGTTCTAAGCGAATAAAAGCTGAAAACGGCGCTCTATTACTGCGGCTCAAAGAGAGGAATGCTTGCCATTCATCCCCTTGATATTCTGCACTAAATCTTTGGGCCAAATTAATTTGATAGCAGTCGCCACTGTGCAAATAGTCCTGAATTTGACGAAATTTTTCGCCATATTGTTCACGCGACATATTAGCCTGCCACCGGCTGGTCAACTTGAAGGGCTGGGGGGCGGCGGTATTTTTCTGCTGCTGTAACCAAATAAGGCGTTGCTCGGCATCCCCCTGGCACACCAGTGTCAGTTTCTGCAAATGGTGGTCGGCTATTAATGCCCAATCATACAAACCTATTGCCATGTCCGGCAGCGCGATATCTTGCTCGGCTAATTCAGGTAACACTTCAACCCGACGGCCCAAATCATAACCCAATAGCCCCAAGGCACCGCCCAAAAACGGCAGATCGGGGTGGGGCGTTAAGGCGGGTGAGAATTTATCTAACTGCTGCTGTAATAAAGAGAAAGGATTTTGGCGGGAGGTTATCCGCTGTTGAACACTGATAATCTCGGTTTGCGCACCACGCGTGGTGAGTGTGACTCGCGGGTCAGCCACCAGAATATCAAAACGATTATGCTCATGTTCAGCAAACCCAGAGTGCAGCAGCATGGCCCAAGCTTGATGGGCGAGGGGGGCAAATTGCAAAAGCAGGGCGTCAGGCTGATAAGGTAATGTTTTGAAGGTCAGGGATTTCACACTCATGGGTCACTATTCTTTTCTTTCGACAAGCTATATTAGGCGGCGTCATTGCATGTCCGCAATGGGTGGTGCGGAAGATTAGCATAAATTATCACAGTATTTGGCGTCAGTAGCATTTGAGCAGTGAATTCACCGGAGATCAGAATAAACAGGTATACTGAATCAATTATATGCAGGAGATAAATCAATGTTAGCGGGTATGCCTTCACTTTCTCATGAGGAACAGCAAGAGGCTGTCGAACGTATTCACAAATTCATGTCGGAAGGAATGAGCAGCGGCGAGGCGATTGCCTTGGTGGCAGCGGAAATTCGCGAGCGGCACCAAAATGATCCACAAGCCATGCCTATCTTTGAAGATTCTGACTTTGATGACCATGCTGATTCTGATTATCGTCGTGATAATGAGAAAGATGCAGACGAAATAGAAGACCATTACGAGGGCTAAGCCCCAAGTTACTGCTCTTTAATGTGGTTAAACCCGCCGAAGCTGGCGGGTTTATTTATCAGGGATTACTGACCACTCACCACCACTGCGCCCGCCGCCCGTATGGCTACGTCAATGGCGGTCTCAATGTCATCCGCCACGGCCAGCGCCACACCTAATCGCCGTTTCCCGGCAATTTCCGGTTTACCAAATAGGCGAATTTGCGTATCACCGACCAAGGCAGTTTCCAGCCCGTGGTAAATAATATTCTGGCTGGTTAATTCAGGTAAAATAACCGCAGAGGCGGCCGCGCCATACTGACGAATAGTGCCGATCGGCAGCCCCAAAAATGCCCGTACATGCAAGGCAAACTCAGACATATTCTGCGAAATTAAAGTCACCATGCCAGTATCATGTGGGCGTGGAGACACTTCACTGAAAATAACCTCGTCACCACAAACAAACAATTCCACACCAAATAACCCATAGCCACCCAAGGCGGTCACCACTTGTGATGCAATAGCTTTGGCGCGCGCTAAGGCCGTGTCGCTCATCGCCTGCGGCTGCCAGGACTCACGATAATCGCCGTCTTCTTGACGATGACCAATAGGTGCACAGAAATGAATGCCATCGACGGCACTGATGGTCAGCAGGGTAATTTCAAAGTCAAAGTGCACCAGCCCTTCGACAATCACTCTGCCGCCGCCTGCACGCCCCCCTTGTTGGGCATAATCCCATGCAGTTTGCAGTTGATCTTCCGTGCGGATCAAACTCTGGCCTTTGCCGGAAGAACTCATAACCGGCTTCACAATACAGGGATAACCTATCTCACTGACCGCCTGACGAAATGCACTTTCAGTATCGGCAAACTGGTAACTGGACGTCGGTAATTGCAAGGTTTCTGCCGCCAGACGGCGAATACCTTCGCGGTTCATCGTCAGGCGGGTGGCTTCGGCGCAAGGCACAACCCGCTGGCCCATTTTTTCCAATTCAACCAGCATATCGGTGGCGATAGCTTCAATTTCCGGCACGATATAGTGCGGTTTTTCCTGTTCGACTAACTGCTTCAGCGCCGCACCATCCAGCATATTAATCACATGGCTACGATGGGCGACATGCATCGCGGGTGCATCGGCATAGCGATCAACTGCGATCACTTCCAGCCCCAGCCTCTGGCATTCAATAGCCACTTCTTTGCCCAGCTCTCCAGAGCCAAGCAACATGACACGAGTGGCATTTGGGCGCAGGGCGGTTCCAATAGTCAGCATAATTAGGTACCTACATCAGTGGGAAAGGGACACATTCATTTGACGCGAGACAGATTTTACGGGCGCTAGTATAAGGTAAAATAGCAACGAAAACGATTGCGTAGCTAAGTAATTGTGGCAAATGAGCTCATTAGTGAGTGAATTTTTTGATGTTTATCTTGGGTAATTTGAGACGAAAAGGGTAACCGCTCTATAACGTGGGTTTTTTGCGCGGTTTTTTGCAGTATATTTCCGGCAATGGCCCTAACTCTGGTATTATCGCGCCAAAATCTTGCGTTTGCCTTCAGGGCATCGCTGCCATTCCATTCAGTTATATAAGAGTTACTGCCGTGAGCACAACGTCCTTTTCTTCCCTGACACTGCCTGCTGAGCAACTGTCCAATCTTAATGAACTTGGCTATACCGAAATGACTCCGGTACAGGCCGCCGCATTACCGGCAATCCTCAATGGGCAGGATGTCCGGGCAAAAGCCAAAACCGGCAGTGGCAAAACTGCAGCATTTGGTATTGGTGTGCTGGATAAAATTGCCGTGGGCGAGTTTGTTACTCAGGCCCTGGTCTTATGCCCCACTCGCGAACTGGCTGATCAGGTTAGCAAAGAGTTGCGCCGCCTGGCCCGTTTCACTCAAAACATTAAAATTCTGACTCTGTGTGGCGGCCAACCTATGGGCCATCAACTGGATTCTCTGGTGCATGCGCCGCATATTGTGGTGGGAACTCCAGGGCGAATTCAGGAACATTTACGCAAAAAAACGCTGATACTTGATGACCTCAAAATTCTGGTGTTGGATGAAGCCGACCGCATGCTGGATATGGGTTTTGCCGACGCCATTGACGACGTTATTTCTTATACCCCGCCACAGCGCCAGACCTTGTTATTCTCTGCCACTTATCCGCAAGGGATTGAGCAAATCAGTGCGCGAGTTCAGCGCCAGCCAGTCAATGTTGAGGTTGATGATGGTGATGAAGCACCTGCAATTGAGCAAGTGTTTTTCGAAACCACCCGTGAAAAACGGTTGCCGCTGCTGATTTCTGTCCTTAGCCACTATCAGCCCGAATCTTGTGTGGTGTTCTGCAACACCAAGAAAGATTGCCAAAATGTGTATGAAGCCTTGGAGTCACGCGGTATCAGTGTGTTGGCTTTGCACGGTGATTTAGAGCAACGCGATCGCGATCAAGTGCTGGTGCGTTTTTCTAACCGCAGTTGCCGGGTATTGGTGGCCACGGATGTTGCAGCTCGTGGTCTGGATATCAAAGATCTGGCGCTGGTGGTCAACTTTGAACTGGCGTTTGACCCCGAAATTCACGTGCACCGCATTGGCCGTACCGGGCGGGCAGGGATGAGCGGGCTGGCAGTGAGTTTGTGTACCCCACAAGAAATGACACGCGCACATGCCATTGAAGATTATCTGCAAATGAAACTGAAATGGACGCCAGCAGATCAAGTCAGCCGCAGTGCGAACACCATGCTGGAACCCGATATGGTGACGCTATGCATTGATGGTGGGCGCAAAGCCAAAATTCGCCCTGGGGATATTCTGGGCGCATTAACCGGGGATGCCGGCCTGACTGCCGCGGATGTGGGTAAAATCGACATGTTCCCAGTGCATGCCTATGTTGCTATCCGCAAGTCTTGCGCCAAACGTGCTCTTGCTCAGCTACAGCAGGGTAAAATCAAAGGCAAAAACTGCAAAGCCCGATTATTAAAATAATCACCACGGGACGATGGCGGTTGCATCGTCCCAATAAATTACATTATACTGTGTTTATGTACAGTAATCTGTAAGTGAAAAGGACGTGTACCAATGGCCGTTGAAATAAAATTCGTCGTGGTAAGACAGGGTGAGGAAAAAATGACTTTCACAACCAAAAAAGAAGCCGATGCCTACGATAAAATGCTTGATTTGGCTGATAATTTGTCTGAATGGTTGTCACAAGCACCGTTAACTCTTGAAGAAGAACAACGCGAGGCATTGAGTTTCTTCCTTGCCGAGCATAAAGATGCATTGGGGCAAATTCTGCGCGGTGCCAGCCCGAGCACGCCGGCTGATCCAGCGCTGAAACTAACCGCTGAAAAAAATGTAGCAGAGAAAAAATCCAAACCTGAAGAAAATCAAGCGGCTTAATCTGTCAGCTTGCGGCAGAAAATGAAAAAGGGATCTAAAATGAATCGTGAAATCACCTTTTTTCGCCGGTTTGAGGCAGATATCCTGGCGGATCGTAAAACAATCACTATCCGCGATAGCAGTGAATCTGATTTCCACCCAGGTGAAACCCTGCGTGTATGCCGTAATGAAGACGGCGTATTCTTCTGCCACATAGTGGTCAAGTCCGTCACTCCGGTTACATTGGATGCCCTGTCTGACCGCCATGCAGAGCAAGAAAATATGCCGTTGGATGAGCTGAAAAAAGTCATTAAGGATATCTATCCGGGTCAGGAACAGTTTTATGTGATTGAATTTACGCGGTGTTAACTTAGCTGAGTTAGCATCGTCGAGTTAATTAAGCCGTATTAACTCTGTAACCCTCTTTTCAATCATTGTTCCAGCCATAGGATAGAAATAATAATATCTGGAGGAATGATGAGAAAGACAGAACTCGGTTTGATATTGCTCACTGCACTGGCAGGAATAAGCCAGAGTGTACAGGCCCAAGAGCCACGGGTAGCAAAAATACCTGCTTGTACCGGTTTAAATCAATCTCAGGTTGCAACGCAAGTTAAACGGGATTTTTTGCAAAATCGGATAACGCGTTGGGAAGCGGATAAAAAACAACTGGGAACGGATAGCCCGGTAGTTTGGATTAGCGCGGTAGATATTACAGGCAAGGATGATGTCTGGCAGGTGCCATTGACCGCCCGCGGCAATAAGGGCGATAAAACTTATCAGGTGGTACTCGACTGCAAGGCGGGTTCTATTACCTATAATGGCCCTCAATAACCGCGACTGAGTAAAATGTATTTTTGCTAAACAGGTGTCGGAGCGCATTGTTCTGCGCCTGTCTATATTTCCTCCATTCAATATGCTGCCTGACACGCTTTTAACATCTTATTTATCATTTATTTAGCCCTCTTTTATTAAGTTTTAAGCATCTGTGGATGCTTGGCATCAGCAGATAATCGTGTCACTCTCGTGGTAACGAACACAGATGGATAACTTAACTAATGACCACACCTCCAAAGGCAGACAAACGCCCTTATCCAATGACGATTCACGGTGATACCCGCACGGATGACTATTATTGGTTACGTGATGATGAGCGCACCGATGCGGATGTTCTGAACTATTTACAAGCTGAAAATGAGTTCACCGAGGCGGTGCTAAAACCGCAACAGCCGCTGCGTGAGACCTTGTATCAGGAAATGGTATCGCGCATTCCTCCCCGCGAAGAATCTGTCCCCTATACTCGCAACGGTTATCGTTACCAAACGCGTTTTGAACCGGGTAATGAATATGCTATTTACGTGCGCCAGCCAGTGTGGGCGGATAGCAGTTGGGAGACGCTACTAGATGGCAATCAGCGGGCAGCAGACAGTGAGTTTTATACTTTGGGTGGTTTGGATGTGAGCCCGGATAACCATTTATTGGCTGTTGCTGAAGATTTTTTATCACGACGCCAATATGATATTCGGGTAAAGCATTTGCAAAGTGATACCTGGCACGAGGAAGTTATTGGCAATACGTCGGGGAGCTTTGAGTGGGCCAATGATTCTAAAACGCTATATTACGTACGCAAACATGAAAAAACCTTATTGCCTTATCAAGTTTATCGTCATGTGGTCGGAACAGACCCGCAATCAGACCAACTGATTTATCAGGAAACGGACGATACATTCTACGTCGGCTTGGAAAAAACCACATCTGAGCGCTTTATTGTCATCCACCTGAGCAGCACCACAACATCTGAAATTCTACTGTTGGATGCCGATCAGCCAGACGCCGCACCGCAGATGTTCGCCCCTCGCCGTAAAGACCATGAATATGGTTTAGATCACTATAAACAGCATTTCTATTTGCGTTCAAATAAAGACGGCAAAAATTTCGGCCTCTATAAAATCGCTGAAGAGGGCAACGCGCAAGGTGATTTTGCTGATGAATCGCAGTGGATATCATTAATCGCACCAAGAACTGAAGTGATGCTAGAAGGGTTCAGTTTATTCCGTGATTGGCTGGTCGTGGAAGAGCGCAGCGAAGGTCTAACCCAGCTGCGACAAATTCATTGGGTCACTAATGAAGAGAAATCTATTACTTTTGATGACCCAACTTATGTCACCTGGCTGGCATATAACCCTGAGCCAGAAACCGAACTGTTGCGTTATGGCTATTCTTCCATGACCACGCCTAGTTCCATGTATGAGCTGAATATGGACACCGGGGCGCGCCAGTTACTCAAGCAACAAGAAGTGAAAAACTTCACACCAGAAAAATATCGCAGTGAACGGATTTGGGTCACGGCCTCTGATGGGGTCAAGGTGCCAGTTTCTTTGGTTTATCACCGTGAGCACTTTGTGCCAGGTAACAACCCTCTGCTGGTCTATGGTTATGGTTCTTATGGTAGCAGCATGGACCCTGCGTTCAGTGGTAGCCGTTTAAGTCTTTTAGACCGTGGTTTTGTTTTCGCGCTGGCGCATATTCGGGGGGGCGGTGAGCTGGGGCAGCAATGGTATGAAGACGGCAAATTGCTCAATAAGTTAAATACATTTAGCGATTTTATTGATGTCACTAAAGCGCTGGTGGCCAAGAAGTATGGTGATGCTAACCGAGTATTTGCGATGGGGGGCAGTGCCGGTGGTTTGCTGATGGGCGCTGTTATCAACCAAGCCCCTGAATTATATAAAGGTATTGTGGCGCAAGTGCCTTTTGTTGATGTGGTCACCACTATGTTGGATGAGTCTATTCCGCTAACCACTGGCGAATATGATGAATGGGGTAATCCAAATGATAAAGCCTATTACGATTATATTAAGCAATATAGCCCTTATGACCAGATTAAAGCCCAGGATTATCCGCACATGTTGGTCACCACGGGCTTACATGATTCTCAGGTGCAATATTGGGAACCGGCTAAATGGGTCGCTAAATTACGTGAAATGAAGACTGATGACCACCAATTGCTGCTTTATACCGACATGGATTCAGGGCATGGTGGCAAATCCGGGCGGTTTAAAGCTTATGAAGATATAGCTTTGGAATATGCATTTATTCTTGCTCTGGCTTGATCTGAAATATCACGCCAGGTAATGAGTCAGGGTATGGCGCATATCTGGCGTAAGGTCAGAAATTGAGGCTAACATCCAGCGCAGATAGTCCGGATCTTGTCGGGCTATCTGTTCAATATTTTTTCCGCGATATTTCCCGAACTTAAATGTCTGCAATAGCAGCGGCTGCTGTGTCATTTCTGCCATTTGCTCAGCATTCCACCCAGAATCTTGCATAATGCGCTGCAACAGCGCAGCAGTGACATAGCAATCATATAAAGCGCGATGCGGATACAGGTTCTCAGGAATGGAAACATTCAGGCGCAATGCGTAACGCAGATATTGATTGCTGTGCTTGATGTCAGGATACAGCATACGTGCCAGCTTAAGAGTACAAATCCACTGGCCGCCCATCTCCGGCAATACACCTCGATCAAAGGGGGCATTATGGGCAACATAATAAGGGCTGCCTTGGTATTTTCTCACCGCGACGGCAATCCTTGGCATCCCTTCTACCATTTCCTCAGTGATATGATGAATAACCATGGCATCGAGACTGATTGGTCTGTCTGGGCTAACCAGGTCACTCATTGGGTTACTCAATACCCCATCCACCACATCCACAGACGCTATCTCGACAATCCCGCCGTCTAAGCCACAAGTTTCAGTATCAATGACTCGCAAATTCATACTTATCCCCGTAATAGTTCACGATAAACAACAAAAAACCCGCCTATAGGCGGGTTGACTGACGAGACGAAAAGCCCGTTATTCAGCGCTGCTAGAAGATGACTTCTTAGCACGTTTATCAGCTTTTTTCTCAGCTGGTGTTTTTAGTGGCTTTTTCTTCGCGTTCTTTTTGCTGTCCATTCCCTTACTCATGGCTTGCCTCTCTTTACCTGCGGTTAGGTTGGTACGCACCCCTATTAACCACCTTATGGGGTAGAGTTGCAAGGGAAGAAAGCATCAATGTGTTTAATGTATTGTTTAGCATGAGCATTATTAAATCTTAGCTTCTCTTATTGCGGCTTAATATTTGGTGTTTTGCGATGCAGCGCGCGAAAATATGTTGAGATATGGCGTAATTATCACCAGTTGGTGGAATTAATTGGCTGATTGGCGTAAATGTAATGTTTTATCGTTGACCCTATGTGCTGTATAGGCTTTGATAATTTTAATGTCTTAACAAACATGGAAAAAAAATGGAACAGTTACGTGGGCTTTATCCAGCGTATGAACCTTACGACAGTGGGTTATTAGACACTGGCGATGGCCACCAGATTTACTGGGAACTCTGTGGCAACCCTGAGGGCAAACCCGCGGTATTTATTCATGGTGGCCCCGGCGGAGGAATAGCACCTTATCATCGGCAACTTTTTAATCCATCAAAATACAAAGTATTGCTGTTCGATCAACGTGGCTGTGGGCGCTCACAACCTCATGCCAGCTTGGACAACAACACCACCTGGCATTTAGTCGATGATATTGAGCGGTTACGTAAAATGGCCGGTGTGGATAAGTGGCTGATATTCGGTGGTTCTTGGGGTTCAACCTTGGCACTGGCTTATGGTGAAACACATCCCGACCGGGTCAGCGAAATGGTATTGCGTGGGATATTCACACTGCGCAAGAAAGAGTTGTCTTGGTATTATCAAGAGGGCGCTTCACATTTCTTCCCGGATAAATGGGAGCGAGTGCTCTCCATTTTATCGCCAGAAGAGCAGGGCGATGTCATCGCAGCTTACCGCAAGCGGTTGACATCAAACGATAAAGCTGTGCAGCTGGAAGCGGCTAAGATTTGGAGCCTGTGGGAAGGTGAGACGGTCACTTTGTTACCGACCAGAAATTCTGCTTCTTTCGGTGAAGACCAATTTGCGCTGGCGTTTGCCCGAATAGAAAATCACTATTTCACTCATTTGGGCTTTTTAGACGACGATAACCAATTATTGGATAACGTGACACGTATCCGCCATATTCCTGCGGTTATTATTCATGGGCGCTATGATATGGCTTGCCAACCACAGAACGCGTGGGATTTAGCTAAAGCCTGGCCGGAAGCTGAATTGCATATTGTAGAAGGCGCGGGGCATTCCTTCGATGAACCCAAAATCTTGCATCAGTTAATTTTAGCAACAGATAAATATGCGCGTAAATCCTAACATTTTTATCTGATTAACTCCCGCAGGTTCGGCTTGCGGGAGTCGATGACTCATTACTTCATCTTGGGTTCATACGGCAACCGCGAGAATTTATTTGACTCGTTACGATAATGTGCCAGCCGCTGCAAAAAATATTCGCGCAGCGCCTCTGGCTGTGCGCGAGCTACCATTTCAGGAATGACGGGCATATTGTAGCGCTCTTTAAATGCGACACCAGAAGCAGCCAGATCAACATTCATTTTTGCCGTTTCTTCATCAGAAAGCTCTGCCAGATTATATCCCATTGTCTTCTCCTTCTTGGGGCGTGGGGGTATGGCGCAAAAGGTAATGCAGACGGCGGAGATTGGCAAGCGGCAGCTATTGCTAAATAAACTGTATTTATAAAATGTCTCATGGGAAAATATCCTACATTAGGATGAGAATGAGATTATTTATTAAATTCGCCATTAAATAAGAATCATTCTTTTTAGTATTTGCGCACTAATTAAAATTATTTCCACAATAAATAAGATAATATTTATTTTAAATAAATGGTGTTAATTATCAGTGTATTACGTGATTTTATTGTTTTTGTTTACTCTTGGTGTAAATAGGGTGTTCTTATTTTGTTTTTATCTTGGCATAATGAGTCGAGTTAATCGTTGCTTACCTGCATTATAAAAATAAGGGAATTAATATGTTAAAAAAAGAAATGGCTCAAAAGCTCAATGAGCAACTGAATCTTGAATTTTATTCTGCCAATCTTTATTTGCAGATGAGTGCCTGGTGCAGCGATAAAGGTTTTGAAGGTGCCGCCGCATTTTTAAAAAAACATTCTCAAGAAGAAATGCAGCATATGCAGCGCTTGTTTGAATATCTTAGCGGAACAGGTTCCATGCCAATCTTAGGTACAATCAGTGCGCCACCAATTGATTTTGCCTCACTGACCGATGTATTCAAGCTGACTTATGAGCATGAACAACTTATCACTGCTCAAATTAATGAACTTGCTGATGTCGCCATGACCAGCAAAGATTACTCCACATTTAATTTCCTGCAATGGTATGTTGCTGAACAACATGAAGAAGAAAAATTGTTCAAATCTATTATGGATAAATTGGCACTGGTGGGTAATAGCGGCAATTCATTGTTCTTTGTTGATAAAGATCTGAAAACAATGTCGGCTCAAAATCACATCCAACCGTAATTATAGGCTAGTTTAGCCCTGATTAATCTTCGCCGCAGTTTCTAATCCCCCTTGCGCGGGGTCTGAAACTGCGGTTTTTCGTTGCCCCATGACATTTATCCTCACACCTCCCCCATCTTATTGTTTCGTGCTAAAAGCAAACTGTTTAACTAAGGTTGCTCGACTTGCGATATACAAATCGTTATCATTTGCAATAACGAAAAACAGATGAGCTTAATTATTGCTCTACTGTTGGTTATATTTCAATCGCCACTCATAATCTGGCGTTTTGTTTTGTGCCCTACCTCACAGGTAGTGCAATTGACTGGAAGTGATAGGGGTTCACGCTGCCAATATAGGATATGTTGGTAGCAGATTGATTCTTCTCCCCCATCGATTAAGGGATATTATGTTTATTCGTAAAGTACGTTCTTCTTGCCGCATGCTTTCGGCACTTATTGTGTTATTTGTTGGACTTTCCAGTCAGCAAGCATTGGCCCATGCACATCTGAAAATCGAGTCACCAGCGGCTGATGCCACTATAGGTTCAGCCCCTGAGGCCCTGACACTCGGTTTCTCCGAAGGAATTGAACTGAATTTCAGTGGTGTAAAAGTTACCGGCCCTGATAACAATGTGGTAAAAACCGGTGCGCTCACATTGGATCCTGTCAATAATACGCAATTAATTCTGCCGATTGACCATGCATTAACCGCCGGGAAATATAATGTCTCATGGCATGTGGTGTCTGTTGATGGTCATAAAACCAAAGGCACTTACAGTTTCACAGTGAAATAATATGTCTTTGGCGGCTCTGTTTGTTCTGTGTCGCTTTTTGCATTTTGGGGCGGTGATGTTGATGTTTGGCATCAGTATCTTCACCGCCTTATTAGCACCAGACCCTTTCTCTTCAATACTAAAAAATCGGCTCTCGCCTCTACTTATCTTCAGTACTTTTCTGGGGCTAATTTCTGCTGTCGGTCTTTTAGCTATTCAGGCCGGTATGATGGGTGATGGTTGGGTTGATACCTATCGGTTAAGTGTATGGTGGGCCGTATTCAGCACTCGCTTTGGTCAAGTATGGCAATGGCATCTTGGTTTATCCATCTTGAGCATGTGGTTAGTATTACTCGACTCAACCCGTGTTCACGCCCGGCTAATGGTTATTTGTTCAGCAGTATTGCTGGCCAGCTTGGCCTTTACCGGCCATGCAGCCATGCACGATGGTATTTTGGGATGGGCTCATCAAGTCAACCAAATCATTCATTTGCTCAGTGCAGGTTACTGGTTGGGATGCTTACCCCCACTATTAATTTGCCTCGCTTATACCCGAAAGAGTGATGTTAAATTCGAAGCAATAACCACGCTGATTCGTTTTTCAAGTTGGGGCCATTGGGCGGTGGCTTTAGTCTTGGCGACCGGTGTGATTAACAGCATTATTTTACTGCAAGAAACCCCTCTAACACTCACATCCACCTATCAAATGTTATTGTTTAACAAAGTGGTATTGGTGCTATTTATGATTGTTATTGCGCTGGTTAATCGCTATCTGATTGTTCCAATGCTTCGACAATTGCCGACCAAAGCCCATTATTGGCTAGTGGTCAACAGTTGTGCTGAAATTATTCTGGGGGCAGGGGTGTTACTGTTAGTGAGTATTTTTGCCACAATGGCACCGGTATAACACGAAATATATCTAATGGTTATTGCCACTAAACTTGCATCAGCTCCTCAATATGCGAGAAAATCACAATAATCAGTTAATTGAGGGTAATTTAAATGAAGGTTTTTGTGCTGGCGCTATCGTTGCTCATGTTATCGGCGAATGCCATTGCTGCAGGGAAGATTATTACCGTCAGTAAGTTTGAGTTTGGTAAGCAATGGGCATTTACTCGCGAAGAAGTGATGTTGGAATGCCGTTCAGGCGGGGCTTTGTTTGTAATAAACCCAAGCACATTAGCGCAATATCCGCTAAATGATATTGCGACAGAGCAGATGAAGGCGGGGCATGTCTTGGCTAAGCCATTGGATGTGCTGCTATTGGATGACAGTGAGCAGCCGGGTGTGAAGATGAGCCTGGAGCCCTTCCAGCAACGCGCCATGACATTATGTCAAAAATAAGCTTATTATTATCAGTTTTACTCATATTAATCTAAGTTTAACAAATAGTTACCGCTCCTGCTGTGAGCGGTTTTTTTTATTAGCTGAAATTAGTTTACAACCGTTATTAATTACTTTTGCTGCTAAGTTGGCGAAACACATGTACTCGACTACAGTTAAGGAGTACGGCTGAATAAGCCTACGTTAATGCCAACTTTTAGCGCACGGCTCTCTCCCAAGAGCCATTTCCCTAGACCGAATATAGGAATCGTATTCGGTCTCTTTTTAAGTTGTTGATTTTAAATAATTTATTTTATAACAAACGAAAATAAACGAAATTTCCCCGAAATCCTATATCCGGTCTAAATCTCTATCCACTCATTTTTACGTGAATCAAGGTACACATTAGTCATTTTCATCGACTTATGTCCGAGTAGTTTCTGAGCAAATTCCTTACTGCATTCTGCTTCATAAAGCCGTGATGCCAAGCTGCGGATCTCGTGAAAACTGGGAGGGGATATTTCATAAACCAGATCGGTAGCCTTCAATGCTTTAACAAAGGATTTAGTGAGCGAGTCTGCATTTAAGGCTCCGAGTTTTCTGCCAGAACTTTTACTGGACGAACTTATTAGATATTCGCTTTTACTTTCATTCATGCACTTTTCTATAATCTCGCCAACGGTGGTATTCATTATTTCCAACCGTAGTGATAGCGATATAGCAATTTGCATCTTAGTTTTACCCTGGATTACCCAGAGCTTACCATCATGTACATCGCTTCTTTTCAACTGGCGTACATCATCACGGCGCGGGCCAGCAACAAGTTATGCCTCACTGGATCAACTGATGACTACTGGCGAGGTATTCTTAGCGCAGATCCGCAGAGAGGCCGCGCGTTTGGCCTCAATGGTGGCAGCATGACAACAGCCTCGCGAACTAAGTCCCCGAGAAAGAAAAAGACAGAGGTTCTGGGAGTATGACTACCAGGCGGTGGCATTAAATATGCGACTGATCATGACCGTGAAACATGGAATGGGGTGCTTTTGACCGGGTTTATAAAGGTGTGGCCGGTGTTATTTGGAATGAGGCGTTAGCCCAACACTTCGATAATGAATATGAAATGGAACAGGCAGTTAACCAACTGCTGGAGTATTGATATGAAATCTCCGGCATCTAGAAGTAAAGCCCTACGCGATTTTGCGCGGGGCCAATGCTGCACACTCCAGATCCCCGGTATCTGTAACAGTAACCCCGAAACAACGGTGCTTTGTCATTTATCCAGTTCTACCCATGGAATGGGATATAAGTCAGATGATTTTTGGGCAGTATATGGTTGCTCAGATTGTCATGATGTTATTGATGGTCGGGTACCATATGAATGGCAGTCCGGAGAGCTTGAGGACACGATATTACTGGCATTATATGCAACTCTTAGGATTTGACTGGAGGAATCGCTGGTAACCGCTAAAGGGGGCCAGTTTGCTTAATAGCATAGATGCCATTGGCATCATCGGAACAGCAGCCAAGCTGGAAGTGCGTAACGGGAGAGTTCGTAAAGTTAACCACCAGGCGGAAACAGAGGAACAGGCCGCGCTGATTGAGTGGGCAGATAAAACTATTATTGATGGTATTTGTATCGGCGAGTATCTGATCCATATACCCAATGAGGGGAAGCACGGGCCAAAGGCGGCTAGGGATGCTAAGTGGCTTGGGTTGAGGAAGGGGGTACCGGATTTGTTTCTGGCGCTGCCGCGTGGTGGGTATGCGGGGTTGTGGATAGAGATGAAGACATTGAATGGAAAGCCAACACCAGATCAAAACCATTGGCTAAATAAAATGAATGAAATTGGCTATCTTGCAACTATAAAGTTTAGCTGCGTAGAAACGGCGAAAACGATTACTGAATATATAAATATAAACCCAGCGAGTGCTCTGAGGGATCCCCACAAGTCAGCGCTAATAAACCAAAACCATATTTCGGTAGGTTTTGGCGAGGTGATTAAGACTACGAATTAACGTAGTCTTTTTCTTATTGAGGGTAAATAGAACAATCAGCCAATTATTCGATCAAGCGAACCCCAAACCCAATGATAGTTGTTCCAACCGCCTCATAAGTCGCAATCTGCCCATTGTTGGAAAAACCAACAAAGGGTGTTCCTTGACCAGAACTACCTAATACTGCATGGCCATATGGAGTTACAGCTGAAGCACTCTCTGGAACGCCAATTTCATTGAGAGGGGGTGTCGTTCTGGATTGTGCAACAGGGTAATTACCGCTATTCCAGTCTGTAGTATTCCAGTGCCCATCACTGCTAAGCCATTGAATTGAGAAATTAAATACATAACCACCGTTGTTATTCACAGTAATCTTCTGAACCTGTCTCATAATATATTACCCCATTTATATCACTAAGAGATAAGGGCGTAAAAAATTAGCCCTTCATATACATAAAAACCCAATTAACATACAATTAAACCCTAGCACTAAATAAAAATACCGCAATAAAAAATATAAAATTACGAGTTAATTAGCGCATCGTGGAATATGTAAAAATAATTACTTCCAAAATAATAAATTTTATTTTCAATTAAATTAGCATTATTAACAACAATCATAATTTTAAATCTAATTAAAGATTAAGTATTTACCAGAAATTATTAAAATAAAAAACGTGCTAATGGCTGGTTTCGGTGTTTGTCATTTTTACAGTTCGGCACTATGACAGCAAAAATGTAAGCTCAAACTAGATGTGAATTACTGTCCCATATCCCGAAAGATTTAAATTTACCTAAATAAATCATTACTGGTTTGATTAAATAAACACAAGCTTGGATAAACACAGTGAATATAAGAGCTTGAATAACACGTTCAAATTGGGCTTGTTTTGGGGAGGAAGTAAAAGCATTAAATATCCATGAGCAGACAAAACCAGGCAGTAAGTATTTTAGGATTGTGAATATTTCGCCGCTAATTGATTCCATTTCAAAATTCCACTCTGAACTTAAGATGACATTTAAATATTTCACTGTTAGCAATGAAAGTGTTTTGCGTTGTGTTTTATGCAATGAACTATACAATCAGTCTTGTGATTTTAAAACACAGGACTGACCAATGGCCAGATAGTAGGGACTTTCGCAACCTGCCAGCATAGTCACCCTGTCGGGTTCGATATCTTGATGACCAAATACCGCAATGACTGTAAAGCCGAGCAACGCTAGAGAAAGCAGCCCGCGAAGGATACGCCATTATACGGGGATCAAAGTAATGGCAGTTCCCCAACGTCTTATGACGAAGATTGCCAGTGTTGTTGCGGGTGGAGCCATGGCTATTGCCATTGCTCTAATCGGCGGTCATGACGGATTAGAAGGGCGCGAGTATGTGCCTTATTACGATGTGGTTGGCGTGCTGACAGTCTGCGATGGCCACACCGGCAAAGACATCATCCTCGGTAAGTGCTACAGCGATACTGAATGTGATGCTTTGCTACATTCTGATGCGTAATTTGAAAGACTACGGCGAAACCCCAGCGATGCGCCTGGATGAAATGCCGGTGATTAAATCCTTCTTCCGCGGTTCTGATCCAGCTAAGTCTACCCAGTTCACTGAAGATTTTTACCGCATGATGGCCGAAGCCAATCAGATAAACAGCACCATTAACAGTTTCCGTAAGCAGGGGCGAGGCGATGATGCCAGTGAGTTGATAGAGGAAAACAGGGGCAAGTTGTCACAGCGTCAGGGGTTAACAACAACGCAGAAACAAGTGAAAGCACTGAATGCCCAGATTGAGATGGTACGACGTGATGGCATTCTAACCTCAGAACAGAAACGAGAAAGAATCGACAGAATGATGGCAATCAGAAACAAACTGGTACAGCAGGCGGTGGAAAGGGTGAATGGGTATTTTAATAAGTGAAGTGAAAGGGAGTTTGGAAGAACTCCCTGATTTATTAACTTTTGGGTAAAGTGATTTTGTTATGGTTATAGATGATTTGAATTGCCAGCGCTGTAGTAACCTCGTGTGGGTGTAATTAGTTCAGGCAGTCTGCTTTGTGCCAAGAAGCAGACAGTTTATATTCAATAAGTATCAAGCCAACTTCCCAGTTGGTCTGCCGTCCGATTACCTGAATATATTCTGTACATCCAAATAAATCACAGTAAATATTGAACCAGTAAAAAATGGTAATGGATATGTTAACCAGTAAGGAGAAGATCCATGCAAATACCTATGCTAGAAACAGAGCGTTTGCTGTTAAAGCCAATAGTTGCCGAAGATGCATCACAAATTCAAGAGCGCTATCCACGCTGGGAAATTGTCCGTTATATGGTGTCATCGGTTCCCTGGCCCTATCCTGACGATGGCGCAGCACACTATGTTAATAACGTCGTGCTGCCAGCTATGGCAAAAGGAGTCGCCTGGGTTTGGACCATACGACACCGGGATAATCCTGACAATTTAATAGGTGTTATCTGCCTGGATGATGGGGAAGATAATAATCGTGGTTTCTGGTTGGTTCCTGAATGTCAGGGGCACGGATTAATGCGCGAAGCCAGTATTGCCGCGACAGATTACTGGTTTAACACTTTGAACAGGGCAGTATTGCGTGCTCCAAAAGCAACTGAAAATATCCGCTCTCAGCGCATTTCAGTCAGTAGCGGTATGCGCTTAATAAGAACGGAAAAGAAAGAGTTTGTCAGCGGCCTTCTGGACTCAGAGTTGTGGGAGATTACTCGTGATGAGTGGAATGCCCATCACTCAAGCTAATAGGCTAGGATGTCCGTTTTCGCTCAATTAGGCTAATGGCCATCGTTAGTCTAATTTGCGCCAGGAGTGGACGTTCTAACACCGGTTATGTTAATCAACAGCGAGCAGATCAGTTCTTATCGCGGCTTAAAAAAATGGTCGTCCAATTTTCGGTTGTGAGGATTTCATCGGATGTTCAAGATTCATCCTGTACTTTATTAAAGGAGAGGATCATGAACTTCACTGAACTTCACTATCAGAACAAACCATTACTCATCGCCAATGTCTGGGATGCTGCTAGTGCAATTCTGGCGGACCAGTCGGGCTATCAGGCCATGGGTACTTCAAGTGCAGCGATTGCCGCGACGTTAGGTTACGAAGATGGAGAAGCAATGTCTTTTGATGAATTGCTCTACATTGTCACTCGTATCCAATCTGTCAGTAACTTACCATTAAGTGTTGATGTTGAAGCGGGATTTGGTGGCACAGCTGATGAGATAACGACCCATCTTAAACGTCTCGCGCAGCGAGGAGTTGTTGGTGTAAATATTGAGGACAGCAGAGTTGTTAACGGTGTCAGAGAACTTGTTGATGCGGTTGCATTTTCTAGTCAATTAAAAGAAATTCGTGATGCGTTGGACGACGAGAGTTATCAACTATTTATTAATATCCGTACTGATACATACCTGCTTAATCATGAACATGCTTTACAGGAAACGCTTTTACGTGGCCGACTTTATGAAGCATCGGGGGCAAACGGGCTTTTTGTCCCATGTCTGACGTCAGAAAAAGATATTAAGACCTTTTCCAAAGAGCTTAATATTCCATTAAACGTCATGTGTATGCCAGATCTTCCCACGTTCGAAAGGCTGGGGGAAATGGGTGTGAGGCGTATTTCTATGGGGAATTTTGTTCATTCAGCCATTCAATCGAAGCTTAAAGATTTAATGCTACTTATCCAGTCGCAGCAAACATTTGCAGGAGTTTTCATTGATGAAAGTTCTCGATAATACCCAGTGCAACATCTGGTATCAGGCATTACTCGAGCGCGCTTCGGAATATACAGGGGTGTTTTTCGTTGGTGTCAAAACGACAGGGGTATTTTGTATCTCGGTATGTCGGGCGAGGAAACCAAAACGTGAGAATGTCGAGTTCTATAAAGATTTAAAATCTGCTCTGGATGCAGGTTTTCGCCCCTGCAAAGTATGCAGACCCACTGAAAATGCGCACACTGCTCCGTTTTTTATCGAACAAGCACTCGAACTCGTGCGCGCCAACCCTAAAACACGCATAAGCGACACTGAGTTACGTAAGCACGATATCAGCCCCGAGCGGATACGACGCTGGTTTCTACAAAACCACGGTATTACCTTCCAGGCATTTCAACGAATGCAGCGGGTGAATATCGCACTTCAGGAACTAAAAGGTGGGTCTGCTGCCACCGATGTGGCTTTTGATAATGGCTATGAATCATTAAGTGGTTTTGCTTATACCTATAAGCGACTTACGGGTGTTGCTCCAACAGATCAGACTCAGATAATTATAATTCAACGATTTACCACGACACTGGGGCCAATGTTCGTCTGTGCTACGGAACGGGGAGTTTGCCTGCTGGAGTTTACCGACCGCCGAATGCTGGAGACGGAATTCCGTGACCTTCAACGTCTGCTGAATGCCCGAATAATATCAGGGGAAAACAGCCATACTCGACAAGCGGAAAAAGAGATTAGTGAATACTTTTCCGGAACGAGACAACAGTTTGAGCTCACGCTCGATGCTCCAGGCAGTGATTTTCAACGCTCCGTCTGGCAGGGGTTGCGTGCTGTTCCTTATGGACAAACGTCACACTATCAAGCTCTTTCCGGGCAGATTGGAAAACCTAACGCAGCACGCGCGGTGGCCGCCGCAAATGGAGCAAACCGAATAGCTATAGTTATTCCTTGCCACAGAGTCATCGGCAAAGATGGTGCGATGACCGGTTACGGCGGTGGCATTGCGCGCAAAGAATGGTTAATCGAACATGAACGAAAACATCGCTCACAGGCAGATACCTGCTGACGGCTAAAACTAAACAGGATGTGGAAAGCTGAGCTGGGCACTTGGCTATCCATGTGCAGCCCTGTTAACTCGATCTGATTGTAAGGCCCGCTTTTCGCTCATAACAGACCTGCTGGGACTTCGTTCTAGACCGCTCAGTGCCAAGAGTGGACATTGATGGAAGTTGAATTGGTTTAAATACCGCGATGTTTTTCTAATTTGATATCAGTGCCGTTAATATTTGTTTCATTGCCCCAGCCCAGTTGCATGTAGAATTTCGCCGCGCGACTATTTTTATCGGTTTCCAGCCAAGCAATCTCATGATATTTGAATAATTCCTGCTCAGCTAGCACAACAAGCCTGCGACCTACACCTCTGCCTTCATATTCCGGGAGAACAAAGGCCGCAAAAAGACAACCTTCATCCGGTAAAATCATTGTAAAGCCGATGATTTTGTCGTTTTCAGTCGCAACCCATGCGCAATGATTCTTCTCAATCATATCGGCCACGACGCTTTCGGTAATCCCCATCTGCCGCATTTCTTCACGACTCAGATGATTCTCGATTACCGATGTTCTCACGTCGAACATACCGTCAATATCAGAACGTTGAGCTGTTCTCACGTCGAACATACCGTCAATATCAGAAAGTTGAGCTGTTCTTACATTGATACTCATTAGTCTTACTCCATGTTTTATAATAAATTTTGATAATGATATCCGCCATTATCTTTAGAGAACCCTAGGAATTTGAGCGCCAAGGCTGCTAATTATATCCGCTGTTCGCTGATAGCCGCCCTCTATACTGATAGGCAGCGAAGTGCCAGAAGCGGACATTGATAATATTACATTGCGTTAAAAATTAGGAAGCAGGTCAACCTCACGAGTGAGGTTGTGTTGGCTCGGCCATTTTTAATAGATTCAGAAATATTCTGTTTCATGATTAGAAATCCAGATGAGGATTGAGCCACGATAGTCGTCATTAGTGGAGGCTATCAACGAGCATTTATCTGCATTACCATCAGCGGTGTAAGCACAACTTTGCTTTACCCGGACAGTTAACTCTCCTCTTTTTGATACACTCTCTAAGTCAAGGAATTGCGCGCTTCCGGATGGGTAAAGGATGCGAGTATCCTTTTGATCTTTATAGTTTCTTACACGCACAGGGAATTGGTTATTGTGATATTCATATCGCTCTACAACTTCGCCCGTGTCTTTGTCCACGATTGTTTCAAGCAACCCACGTACATTATAGCTGAGCACATATTTGCCCTTTTCATTCTCAAGCTCAGTGATTTCGCAAAGTTCATTGATTTTTCCGGTAATACGCAGGCCTTTAAAAGAGGTCAGTGCACCATCTTTGTTTACCAAATGGAACTCTCGGTCATTTGCCTTATCAACCATGTTGATATTAGTAAAGCACCCGCTTTGATCGTATCTAACTTCTGTCATAGCCTGAAGTTTACCGTGAACATCTCGGATCCACTGGATGCTATGTTTTACGTTCCCGGTAGTTGCATCATGCTCGAACAAAAGAGCAGCATTTAAGACCGCCGGTTTGAATTGAGTCAATGCAGCGACATTAAATGATATTGCCAAAAATAATAGACTTAAAAGCACCCTTGCTTTCATTAATCATTCCTTTATCAGTAGGATCGCACTCTAAGGTGACGTGGGACTCAAGTTATCCAATGCTTTGCAAATAGCCACGAATAATAGCGTGTGGTCGTATTGACTCTGCGATAGAGCTTTTTGGCTTTGTTATCCTGATGACTCGCAATGTTTCCATTCTCGGTGAATGCCAATTTAAGCGTAAGCGGGCGCGCCAGATAAGCGCTCTGTCCTTTTACTTATTGCAGATAGCCCGACCAATACAGGCCATCTGCTTCAGCGTGGACCGTCGGGTTCCGATTAATGCTAATTAATCCAGTAGCGGCTTGCGGTTTTCTTTCGCCGGCTCTGGCTTGAGTTTTTCAACGGGAATACTGCACATAGTTTCAGCTATTATCCCAAAAAGAGAGTCTTTCTGGAAGGTTTCCCATTGCCCCACATCCAGCTCCGCATGTATAAGATCGCCTTCCGCAAACGGTTTGGAAAAAAGCGTACGTCCCATAACCGCCCGCTGGTTTTTGTCGCAGTTAATCACATCGATTGCTCGGGAACTGGAAACGTAGACGGGTGGGTTTTTTATAATCAGTGTCTGCTTCGCGTAGTTATTGATGAAATAAAACCGGCGCAAGTGACTGTTACCCTGGTAAGTTGAAATCACCCTGAAATCGACATACGAAGTCACTCTATCATCTGCAAGAATTTTTATTAAACCAGCCGGTGCTTGGGCGGGCGCTTGCGGCTGTGGTTTACTGATCCCAGTACAGCCCGCCAGCATAAGTAATGCCAGCCATATCAGCTTTTTCATTTCGCTACCCCGCCGGTTAAATCAGGTCGTAATGTCGCGAGCATATCAGGCGTTACATTTCCCTGAACGGAACAGAGCAATAATGTCCCTTCTTTGCCTTTGCTGAGCATTAACAGCTTTTCGGTGCTTTCTTTTGCCGGAGCAATACCTGACACCGCTTGCGCATTTTCTCTCCAGGCACTGTTGGGGTCTACTTTAATCATCGCCTGAGAGAGATAATCATCTCCGGCCTTGCCCCAGGTTAAATGATCAAGCTTGGACATGACCTCTTCAGGCGATTCTTTGAAAATCAGCCCCCAGTAATAGTACTTACCATAATTGATTTCATTGAGGTTGCTGGTTTGCAGAAAATATCCCGCTAGCGTCAGATTTAATTCATGTAGAGGTTGGGCAAACCAGACGATGCCATTACCGTCAATCGGCGCTTTGAACCAGGCGTGAAATTGCTGGTCAACCGTTAAAGGTGCTACGCGGCTGAGTGTGGTTCGCTGATGATAGATCTCACTGAAAAATGTTGTGTCGCAACGCGTCAGGCTTTGCGTCAACGTATTGGCATAAACAGGTAACGTAGCCCCTGTCATTCCTAGCATGAGCACAATGGAGCAGATAATTTTATGCATGTAATATCCATATAATAAAAAAGACGCAATTTTTATCGGCACTCTGTAATGATACTTTACGCTTTCGTCTTTAATTCCCTTATCTGGCATGTTAAAAAAACTGCCCTTGCAGTTATGACCTCCAGCAACCCCTGTTGTGTAACCCCTTGAGCACGGCACATTCTATGTGCTTTTAATATCTTTGCAGTCGATTAGCCATAGATCAGTTATGGTAAATACGACCGACATAGTTTAATGGTTATATCCTATAGCCATAAAATTAACTTCCGCTCCTCGCTGACTATAGCGTGGATTAAGTGTTGCACTGAAAGCTGTCAAATCAAGTAAATACAGTTAGTTATCTTCCCACAGCGGCTCCAATTCAACAGGAAGTCAGTTACTCTTGTATATCGCTAAATGGCCAGGTCACTATAATTGCCCATAATACCAGCGTTCGCCTGAAAACCACTCATCTGGGTCGTCACCACCATAGTAATCAAGTGTAATACCTAATTCCTGAACCCCATCTGGAAGAATAAGTCCCCACTCCCGGGCAAGGCTTCGTTCCCTGAGGAGTACCGATGAACCATTTTCAGAACTCCCCTCTGTAATGAAGCTTTGAAAGTATTCCTCTGAACGAAATAAACAGACCTCACTTGTAAACATATCCGGGAGGCAAATTACGGCAGTAATTCGAGGGATATCATCGCAATCTGCTGTGGCGAGCATCAAGTTGGAACAGGCATTGATCATGGCTTGCGCACACTCTGCCTTAACTTCCTGCTTGCTGTATTTTCCTTGAACAAGATTAATTTCTACAGGTATCTTGTAATTCCAGTAATGTTGATCTTCCGGAAAAACGGCACGAACTGGGTTATGAAAAGTTTCAGACCAACGGTTAAGTGATTTTATACGACGGGGAATGTTTCGTATTTTGGTGCGGTTATCCCTACATAATCGCCTGCTCATATTTTTTAACTTCCTGCTTGTTCAGTTGGCTATAGCGTTGGTCGAAAATAATTTCACTGTGATTTAGCGGCATATTTTGCACAAGAATGTCCGCTCCTCGCTCTCAGCAGACCTTCAGCGTCAGGTGTTTGTCTGCTGTGTGCCAAGAGCAGAGGTAGGATCATTAATCATCAAAAACATGCTTGTTGAGTTATTCGTTTTCCCATCAATACCACTTTGAAGCTTTGGGGGTCGACATTGAGTACCGCATAGCGTATCTGCGGACAAATCAGTTCTAAGCTTCGTTTGCTACAATCAAGCTGTATTAAAGTGCGTACGCCGGATTGGGTTTGCACCCTATTGGTCTCAGGATAGTCGCTGCAATTAAATCCTTCTTTAATTAACTTTTCTTTCGCCGCATCCAGGCTCATTCCGATAAGATTTAGGCTCTCGACTTCTTTGGCATGCGATTTTTCAGAAACTCGAGTCAATGAGCACCCGCTCAGTAATTGAGCGAAGAGTAAGAAGAATATAAGGATTAATATCTTTTTATTTTTTGTTTTCTGCATCAGACTGACCTTTAGGTTTTATACCTTTGAGCTATATTGTTAGATATTGCAATAAACCGAGTGAGGAGTAAAACTCAAAATTCTCCGCTCAAAACCTATATACACTTTGGGGTGACTTGTTCCCCGTTGATTATCACACGCCAATGTTAGTCCTGCATCCCGGCGGTCATGACAAATGACAACTTCCGTTCTTCGCTCGAAGCGGACCTTATAACTATCCAGCCTGTCCGCTTTGCGCCAGGAGCGGACTTTGCACATGTTATTCATTTCTTATGGTAGGATTGGTACAGTCACTAAACCTTTGAAAAAGTATGACAATTTTACATCGGGACTGACATTTGCTCAATCTGCTTTAGCTCAATATATTTAGGATATTTTATGGTTGAATATGAATTTGATTATATAGATTTTTTGGTATCTAGCGGTCTACAGCGTCAGAGTGCAAATAGCTACAGACGCTATTTAATTTCTGTGTCAAATCATCTCAAAATAGATATAAATAGAACCACAATTTCTTCTAATGAAGAAATTACTCGTCTTATTAGTAAAATGTCAGGAGGATATTATGCGGATAGTTTTGTAAGTAATTGCAGTACAGCCATGAGACGATATCTTTCCTTTGTTAACAGCGAGTTAAGTTATTTTCATTATCCAGATGAAATACTCAACCACTCCGAATATATCGAAGGTGCAAAGAAACAAATTATTGTTAACTCATACGAAAGAGACCGAGATGCAAGAAATAAAGCCATTGAAATCCACGGATTGAATTGTTCAGTTTGTGATATGAATTTTGAAGATGTATATGGGGAAATCGGAGTTGGTTTTATACACGTACATCACTTGAAACCACTGCATGAAATAAATAAAGAATATCATGTTGATCCTGAAGATGATTTAATTACTGTATGTCCCAACTGTCATGCCATGCTTCATAGATTAAAAAACCGTCCATCAAAAAAAGAACTGAAAGATTTAATAAAGAAAAAAATAACCTAAGTATGTGATTTACTTCCGCTCCTCGCTCAAAGCGGACCTTCAGCTCCCGTCCGCTCTGTGCCAAAAGCGGAAATCGGAGGTTATCTAACAACTAAAAGATGGCTGCATATGCCGTGGCGATGCAGTTTACCCAACCAGTTGTTTCCTCTGAGCCATCTGTGTAAGGATAAATTCAGCAGCACTAGCCACTTCGTCTTCAGATGCAAAAACCCGCTCTGGTATGACAACACAACTGTCATTTAGCATGTGAATATAGATGAATCCAGTATTTCTGTAGCTCGACTTGATATGTTCCCAGTAAACCCGTCCGGTAACTGAAGGAGTAATATTCTCGACGTAATACCGAGTGAGCTTCACTCTCTGAGAGAGCTCTTCATCGGCTTGTTCTGATGCCTGATTCTTTTTCATCACCCTGTTCAGGACAGCATCATAAATAATAGACAATGCCAGAGATACGCCAAATAAGGCCAGAAGAATACAGCTGATGACTTTGGCTCTCGCCATAAAACTGCCATCGTCTGGCGCTTTCAGGATAATCATGATCATCTGCAGTATCGTGAACATTATTGCGAAAATAAAGCTATACACAGAGGCTTTCTTGATAAGAAAAATATATCTGTACGGCTTAAAGCTCGCTTCCTTATAGCTCTTTATGTGCTTTGCAGCCTCACTGCGCTCAAGTAGGGACAAGGAAAAATCAACGATAATGCGATGTTTTGACTGCACAGGATGTGTCCTTTTTTATTTTTGTTTCCATGTATGCAGAGAATATCAAATCCCATCACACTGAAATAGCAGCAAATTCGACTCCCCAACTCTTGAATCACCATGGCTTCGGTATCATTTTTAGTTGGCATCTAACTTCGAACTTCCGCTCCTAGCTCAAAGCGGACCTTATGACCTTGCTTTTTGTCTGCTCTGCGCCAGGAGCAGACATTTCACACTTCTGCTTATGTAGCCAAAATCGGTATGCAACTACACTATAGAATTTATATCAATAGTTAAGATAAAATGAAGGTTAATTAGAGTTTCATTCGGTTACATAGACCCACTGTTCAATTAATGATGGACTCAGAAATTATCACTGCTAGGGTTCATGTAAACAATACAGGTAAGGGAATATCAGATGCCATCTCTATACGCATTCAATGACCTGCTCGGGCTGCTTGTTTTTTCAAGGAAATATCACTTTCTCCACAATGATCTGGACTGCCTGATCATTGCATGGGCTGAAGAGCAAGTCACCGAAGGAAATGATTCGGAGACTCTTCTAATTCTCGCTTCACTGGGGCTTGATAAGCAACCTGAACGGACCGAGGTTGAATTATATATGTCACGGTACATTGCAGAGCAGCGGATAGATCTGCCATCGCTAAAAATAGCAGCATTGGTTTGGATCAAGCTATTTATGAGTCAACTTTCCCAGTGCGCGTCCATCCATGATGCAGAACAGAAAATGTATTTTCTGGTGTGTCATTGGCTTGAACCTGACGTAAAGATTTTCGCGGCGGTGGTCGATACCCTGAAATCGCTTTACTGGCATCTCTTTGATGAATGGGAGGGACCTGGTACAAGCGAAGCAGTAAGGATGGAGGAGTCAGAATTCTTTGAGCGGATTAATCATGCGATGCTGCCTTATTCCCATAAAATTGAAAACCCAGATTGGCTGAATCTGCTTGTTCGGTAATTTTACCCGCATCCTACTTGAGTATATCCAGCAAAAACATCATCGTTCACCCTAGGAACCTAGACACAAAAGGTAACCTAACTGAATAGCCGCTCTGTGCCAGAAGCTAGCATTGAAATATGCTAACTTCATCATTTCGACATTTTAATGCAATACGAGGTATCGCTGTCGAAGGGAGATTGGATTGAGGTGAAGGGTTGGTATATTCGGCTGCAATTAGTTTTTGTAATTTACGCATGTGCTCAATATACCCGGGGGAGTGGTTGGGATAACAGAAGTTATGCTACAGGGTAATTCTTCCTGAAAAAGAAACCAAGAAAATAGCCGAATCCTAATCTTCCGCTCCTCGCTCATAGCTGACAGTCAGGCTTAATCGTACCTTGCTACACTGACTATTTTTATTGGTTATGCCAGTTGCCTTTATTAGTGATACCTATAAAATCCATTAACGACACCAGTAATAATTATTAACATTAACCCATATCACAACACTAAAAAGCAACAAGCTGCATTTTTTATCGTATATTCTGATAATAGAACCAAATCAACCTTTACGCCTATATTCTGTGAAACCTGCTCTGTCTCGAAGCCAGGTAGTTATGCGCCTTAAATTAAATTCTTCTTCCGCGGTTCAGGTCCGGCTAAGTCTACCCAGTTCAGCGAAGGTTTTTATTACATGATGACCGAAGCCAATCAGATAAACAGCACCATTAATAGCTGCCGTAAGCGGGGGTGGGGTGATGATGCCAATGAATTGGTTAAGGAAAATAGGGATAAGTTGTCACCGCGTCAGGGGTTAACAGCAACGGGAAAGAATCGACAGAATGATGGCGGCCAGAAATAAACTGGTATAGCACGCGGTGGATCGGGTGAATGGTTTTTTTAAAAAGGGAGTTTGGAAAGACTCCCTAATTTATAAATCTTTGAGCAAGACAATGTTGCCGCGCTTATAGATGGTTTGAATTGCCAACTCAAAAGTAGTCTTATCAGGGAATCATAACTCTATGAATCAGCCAATTTTCCAGAATGGACGGGTGCAAATATTTTTTACATTCCAGTATTTAACTGGGTTCTTAGCATGATTTTTGATTACATCATCGGAGTTTACTGATGCGTCCGGGATGAAGTCTGCAGGGACCTGAATGGCTTTGCTTCCCGAGGCGATATAATAATACTTCCCTGCTTGCGGAATGAATGACGAATGAGAGTTTCGAATATATCCTCCCCCTTCATTTTTGATCTGCGAAACAGAGTATAGGACATTAGGTTTTATCTTACTAACGACTATATTACCCTTAGCTTGAAAGACATTTGAGTCAAGTTCATAGCGATCAGACATATCGTAGCAATTACTTTGGCTGTTGAACGTGTAAGAACCTAGATAGATGGTGCCTACATTTCCCTCTTTGTTAAGTACATACAAGGTCGCAGCATCGCTTCCCGTGTAGTCTTTATAATCAAGAGGTAATACATTAGCGCACCCCGTAAGTCCCAGAGAGATTGCAGCTACGATGACGGTTTTATTTAATTTCATATCATCCTTTATTGTGTGTTAGTTCGTTGCCATGTTAATTACAATAATGAGTAGACAGGTGCATTATCGGCTGTATTTTATTTTTCTTTAATTATATCAATGCATTTTCTTTGCCGATGGTCAGATTGAGTGAGTAGTAAAATACAAAATCAGGACTTAATAGTCCGACTGGTTAGTTAACTGCTGATAATGATTTTTTTAATTTTGTGTATGAATCTCTTATCATGACTTCTATATAAGTCAAAAGAACACTTACAATATATGAAGTAAAGATTAAAAGAATTAATATTGCCGGGGTGTACTTAACTGAATATATCAACTCTGGCGTATAGTAGTAACAAAAAAATGAATGGGTTAGCCACATATACATTGAGTGACTACCAAGGCTGTTTATTACTTTGTGATGTGTGGTTCCTCTGTATACATTTCTCATTGCGAGAGCGAATAAGGGAGACGCTAAAATCAAGCCAAATATATTAAATAAGTGAAATAGAATGACAGTCAAAATGATGCATAATAAAGTGGTATAGGTTGAATTTACTCTGCCTATTAAAATAGATAGTTTATCTGTTTCTTTTCCGGATAAATATCCTATAAGGAATGGATATAACCATATCAAGATAACGGAAATGCCGCCTGACGATTCAAAGTAATAGCCAACTAAAGTAGATAGCGGTGCTATGGCTAATAAGACAAGATAATTTAGTCTTGAAATTAAAGGCAGCGCGAGAACATATATCACATACAGTCTTATAAACCACCATTCACCATTGTAGTTAGATGTGATTCCCAATATGTTTTTAGCTAACTTCAGCGGTGTGCTGTCACTCCAATCATTATTTATAAAAACAAAACCTATTGGGATGAATATAATAAAAACCAACCAAAAACTAAAATATATTTTTTTAAGTTTTTCAATTGAGTAATTGAAATTTATTTTGTTTTTAAACGCGAATCCATACCCTGATATAAACAGAAATATAGCTACGCATATTTTGCCAAAATTTGCCAGATAGCTATCTACATTTGCACCAATAAAAGGAAGTGAATTAATGATGTTGGCATCATGGGGAATACGGTCAGGAAATGCGAACAAGTGGTGCATTAACATCAAAATTATTGCAATCCCTTTGATGTAATTTGTTTCTTTTTTGGTAAAAAGCATGGCCAGCTCATTGAAAAAAATAATAGCATATTGTTTTCCACACAGGCTTTCATTGTCAATGATCTATATCTAATTAACGGTAAGATTTTGCGGATAGTGGTTAAGCACATCATCACAAATAAAACCGTTAGCACTTTGATAAATAAACTGAGTATGACCAAAGGCGGGGAAGTGGTCTTGGTTCCCCGCGCGGTGTGCAATAGTTCAATATGCAGGATATGGATGGTCGCAGCAGATGAACTGGCTTATTCGTTTGGCGAGTGCGTTCCCAATAACGGCAGCATAAAAGACAAAACCGGGCTTAGTTGCCCGGTTTTGTTCGTGAGATTTACCACTCCCAACGCAAGCCAGCATTTACCTGCCAGTTCGTGTTGATGTTCCCACCAGAGGATTTCTCCAGGTCGAGATAAAAACGAGAGTTATTGTCCTCTGTTAACTGAATATTGGTACCAATACCGTAAGTTATCCAGCTATCTTTGCCATCTTGGTTATTCACCAGAACGGCATCTTTACCTCGAACAGTGACATTACGGTCACTGGCAAATTCGTGCAGTAAATCAGCTTTCAGATAAATATCATTGTTGCTATTTTCCTCAAACCTATGGCCTACACGCATACCGGCACGGCCAATAACACTGTTAATATTATCCTGATTCACCTGTAACCCACTGCTGGTGGCATAATTGGCCTTATTGATGTGGGTATAAACCAACTGCCCTTGCGGTTCGATGAAATTGCCGTTACCGATTGAGAACTCACGACCATATTCAGCACTTGCGCCTTCAGTATAAGAAGCATTCTCTCCTAACAATTCCAAAAAGTTTTTTGCATAAGTATTTATGTAGATATCACCATTATTAGCGGTAATTTGCGAACCGACTCCTGTTGCGTACAATCCATTGTTTGCCATTGATGCAGTTCCGGTTTACATGGACTGACATTGTGAATGCAATCCGCAGTCCTGCGATACAAAGTCAATAAAAGCGAGTGTAGTAAAGTACCGCGCCAGATCTTGCCGCTATCTTCGCTATTGATATCAGTGCTGCCTTTATTGCCGAGAAACCTGGGTGGTGGGCCTCTCATGTTTCCATCAATAACAGGAAAGAAATTACCTTGCTTTTTGCGAAGAAAAAATTATCTTATAAATCAAAATATAAAGAGAAAATGGCTACTGTTGTGCCAATAAATACCATGGACGAATGGCGCAAAAAGGCAGCGCGAGTCTGCAATAGAGCGAAATCAGTGTGGGGCAGAGTGTGTGAATGTGAATTCCAGTGGGTTATCTTCGCGACATGCGTTTAGTTACGCACCCTTTCGAAACTTATTTTTTGCCCGTCTGCTGACGGTATTAGGCAATGGTATTGCACCTATTGCACTGGCTTTTGCGGTGTTGGATATAGGCGGCACTGCGGCCGATTTAGGATTGGTCGTGGCAGCCCGTTCCATTTTTAATGTTGCTTTCTTATTGATTGGTGGGGTGCTGGCAGATCGTTACTCCCGAAGTCTGGTGCTGCTGTCTTCGTCGGTGATTGCCGCCTTGTCCCAAGGGGTGGTGGCCTGGTTAGTGCTTGATGGAACCGCAACAATTATGTGGTTGGCGGTGCTGGGGATGGTAAATGGCGCGGCGGCGGGTATGGCATTGCCGGCTTCATCAGCGATGGTTCCACAAACAGTTCCTACGCGTAACCTGCGGGAAGCTAACGCTTTTATCCAGTTGAGCATTTATGCCGGCACGGTCATCGGCGCATCTTTGGGGGGTGTTCTGACCAGTGCGATTGGGCCGGGTTGGGGTTTGGCTGTTGATGCATTGGGATTTGCCGCCGCAGCCCCACTGTATAGCTTGATTCGTATTCGCGCAGTGCCGTCTGTCGAATCACAGACGAATATCTTGCAGGATCTGCGGGATGGCTGGAAGGAGTTTATCTCACGCGCCTGGGTCTGGGCGATTGTGGCACAATTCACTATTGTTAATGCGGCTTTCAGCGGTGTGGTGATGGTGCTTGGCCCAATTGTCGCGGATGCATCATTTGGCCGAACCGGCTGGGGGATGATTGTGGCTACGCAAAGTCTGGGCTTAATCGTCGGTTCATTTATTGCACTTCGATGGCGTCCACGGCGCGACCTGTTTATTGGGGTAATGCTGATCGCACTTTGCGCCGTTCCCATTGTTTTTCTGAGTATTGCTGCTTCAACGCCACTGCTGATGGGCGCATTTTTTATTGCAGGAGTGGGTTTCGGGCAATTCGGGGTGGTTTGGGCGCATTCATTACAAAGCCATATTCCTCCTGAGAAGTTGGCGCGAGTTTATGCTTATGATGCTATGGGGTCATTTGTCGCCATTCCTGTTGGGGAGATTGCCGCAGGCCCGCTGGCGATGCATTATGGCAGTGCGACTGTATTGCAAGCCTCGGCAATGGCGGTGGTGCTCGCGACAATAGCGGTCAGTTTCACACCCGCGATCAGGCAACTTACTAATACATCTCAGGTGAAGCTGCATACTTAATGGTTGTTGCTAATTGATGTTAGTGACACTGTCACTAACGACCCATGAGTGCGAAAGCTGCATTCTTTATCTATTACTTTAATAATACCGCCTGATTATATCGGGTGGAAAATCTGTAGAGGTTGGGCTTATGAGCACTGTATTTGGCTTGTTAGGATTAATTTTAGGTGCCTGGGCCGTGCGTGGTATTTGCCTTAAACAGCAAAGCACCGGAAAGAAGGTCGGGAAATCTATTTTTGCTGCCGGGTATTTTCTCACGGCAGGCGGAATTGGTGGGACTGAAGAAGATAAGATGTTTATCGTTATTCTTATGATGTTGATGGGTAGCGCCGTCGTCTTATATTCTAATTACGTCGATAAAATGAACAAAGAGCCGTCGTAAGGATATTTACTATATATTGCCCTGTGATTAGCGCATAACCTTACACCTAATATGGCAGGTTAGTGAGATAGGTAACAGGGCAACTTGAAACCTTATTGTGCAAACATAGGTAATAATAAAGATAATTTGATCACGATAGCATTGGTGATATCCAAGAAGAAAGCGCCAACCATCGGCACAATTAAAAACGCCACGTGAGAGGGCCCAAAACGATCAGTGACAGCTTGCATATTCGCAATTGCGGTGGGGGTGGCACCTAGCCCCAGACCACAATGCCCTGCCGCCAACACCGCCGCATCGTAATTCTTTCCCATCACTCGGTAGGTCACAAAAATGGCATATAAGATCATTACCAGTGTTTGGACTAATAAAATCGCGAGCATCGGGAGTGCTAAAGAAGCCAATTCCCACAGTCTTAAACTCATTAATGCGATTGCCAAGAACAGGGAAAGGCTCACATTACCCACCACAGAAACGGCGCGGTCAAATACCTGATAAAATCCAGTGTAACTTAAGATGTTACTGAGTATGACCCCAATAAATAAGACATAAACGAAGATGGGTAATTCTAATATTGTCCCGGCAAGTAATTCTCTTATATAGCCGCCAAGCATTAAACAAATGGTAATCATGGCGATGGTTTCGACCAAGACCAGTGAGGTTATCATGCGCCCTGATTGTCGGTTTTCGAAAGTCGTGGGTTGCAGGGCATCTTCTGGTCGGCCATTGGGGGTAGCTGAATGCTTAATAAGATAAAGTGCAACAGGGCCAGCGATTAATCCCCCCAATACAAGGCCGAAAGTTGCACAAGCCATCGCGACTTCGGTGGCATTAATTAAACCATAATTCTCAACAAATACACTGCCCCAAGCAGCTCCGGTGCCATGCCCACCAGACAGTGTAATTGTCCCGACAAGTAAACCCATTAAGGGTTCTAGCCCCAAGAGTGTCGCCATGCCGATACCAACGGTATTCTGGAGTAGTAACAAGCCAATCACAACGATGATGAATTTTATTAATACTTTGCCACCGGCCTTTAAACTCGCCAAATTGGCATTAAGGCCAATAGAAGCAAAGAAAGTTAGCATCAAGGGGTCACGTAATGAGGTATCGAAATTAGCTTCCCAGCCGGTAGTTTGATGAATAATAAGCAGTGTTAGGGCAACCAACAGGCCTCCAGCAATGGGGTCAGGGATGGCATATTTTTTTAATAAAGGAATGTTATGGACACATTGTCTGCCGAGCAAAAGTACTAAACTTGCGGCCACGAGTGTGCCATAAGCATCAAGCTGGAACATGTTGAAATCCTCTATAAGTTAAGACCTTGACCGCTATTTACATGATTCTTTATGCACGTTTACAGGCCCTATAAAGGAGGATTCATTGCAATGCCCCAAAAAAAGGTGAGAGAGGTCGCTAATATTTTTTAGTGACACTAAAGCACAGAGTGGATAAGCAATTAAATACCACTAACTTATTCGTTAAAATTGCCATGTTCACTTTATTAAAGCGTAGCATGACTTTGCTTTTACTTGTTTCCAAGTTTATAAATTTTATTTATAACATATTGTTTACACAGAGAAGAATGTAGCGATATTTCATTTTGGCGATTAGGCAGGGTTATCCGCACTATGAAAATAATAGCGGTGAATATTATCGTTTCGTTGAAAAACACACAGGAAAACAAAAAGATGGCAGGCAATCAATCAGTAAAATGTGGCACATAACCACAGATAAGTGAGTTACATGTCGCTATGCCGTCTAGGGATCATCACGGTAGACTTCTCCACAAATCAGCACCACATCAGGTCTTCTTTCATGCAGGCGAGCCGCTACAGCCAGACATTCGTGGCGTGTGGCATAGATATCTTCAGTCACGGGCAGAGCCTCACAAGCATCCATTCCGCAGGTACTAACCAGTAAGACAAATCCTATGAGCATAGATTCTCCTTATTTATAGGATTTATATGAGTATAGCGCGTTTATCGCAGAGGTCGTCCCGTGTTTTTATTAAAGTATCGTCCCCGTGTTTTTATCAAAGTAATAGGTAATACCCTCATGTGATTAAGATTTCGCCAGATTGAATGCGACTAACGTTAGCGGTTATTTCTATTCCGGGATGCGCAAACGTGGGGGAGCGGCTACCACTTCCTTAAATAGCCAGAAATTGGCATCATATAGCGATGTTTAGTTTTTTTAGGATCAGTAATGAAACAGTTCCCTTTTGATAAACGCTATGAAATTGAAGATGCCAGCGGTGTGGTTGAGTACTATATCGATGGTGATGAATATATTCGAGGCCAGGACGGTATACCGGGCTATCGAATCGCGGGTTATGAAGTTTTTGAGCATGATGCTGAGGGGAAATTGGCCGGTTTCCTTGAGGGAAAACATATCACAACGCCAGATGCAGATATTTTATTGACGATTTTAGATGAGGAACCTGACGCGGAGTAATCTTTACAATTTTAATTGTTTGCTCAGGAGGGTTGCGCAATAAACCGGCGTAATTTTCAAGGTATTATTCTCGAAAATTAATTGTAGTGAGGGAGGTTGTTCAGTTAGCTTAAGACCGACTAATGTAACTTTACACTGCAATTACCAACGGGAGTCTCAATGAGTCATCAAACAATCAAGTTGTACAGCGATGCCAATTTTTTTAGCCCTTATGTATTGTCTGTATTCGTATCATTGACAGAAAAAGCGCTTCCTTTTTCATTACATCCCGTCGATTTAGCTGTGGGGGAGCATTTGCAAGATGAGTTTGGTCGGCTTTCAATGACGCGTCGGGTTCCTACCTTGGTTATTGATGATTTTCAATTGGCAGAATCTTCCGCTATTGCCGAATATTTAGAAGAGCGTTTTCCTTCTCCTGAATATGCGCGAATTTATCCGCAAGATAGGCAAGAGCGCGCGAAAGCCCGCGAAATTCAAGCTTGGTTGCGCAGTGATTTTATGCCGATTCGTGTCGAACGTTCTACAGAGGTTGTTTTTGCAGGAGCGAAGTTGTCGCCATTATCAGACAGTGGTCAGCAAGCCGCGCATAAACTTATTGCGGGACTGGAACCTTTACTTGCGGATGGTAGAAAAAACCTCTTTAGCGAATGGTGTATTGCAGATACTGATTTGGCACTAATGCTTAATCGTTTGGCACTGCATGGCGATGTATTGCCAGAATATCTGCAAAAATATGCAAGTTATCAATGGCAGCGGCCGTCAGTGCAACAGTGGCGTGCTTTGTCACAAAAATAAGCAGCATCCAGCATGGCCGACTATCACTTTTTACCTCACTGGGTAGCAGCAAAGATGGGCAGCAAATGAAGCCGGTGATTGAAGTTGAAACTGAGCGTTTATGGCTGCGACAGTGGGTGCCTGCCGATAAGGCACCTTTTGCCGCGCTGAATGCCGACCCCCGAGTGATGGCGTTCTTTCCCTCTGTGTTAACCCGTGAAGAAAGCGATGCCATGGCTGACCGCTGTCAGCTATTGATAGCGCAGCGTGGCTGGGGGTTATGGGCGGTTGAGCTCAAAGCCTCCGGGCAGTTTATCGGGACTTTAGGGTTGCATATCCCTAGCGCTAATTTGCCTTTTTCACCTTGTGTTGAAATCAGTTGGCGCTTTGCTTATCCATTTTGGGGGCAGGGGTTGGCAACTGAAGCAGCATTAGCGGCATTGCGGGTGGGTTTTGAGCAACTCAATTTGGCAGAGATTGTTTCATTTACGGCATCAGTTAACTTACGTTCGCAAGCGCTGATGGCGCGAATTGGAATGCAACTTGCGCCAACGTGTTTTCCTCATCCCAATGTCAGCCTTGATAGCCCATTAAGTCAGCATTGTTGGTATCGTATCTCACAGCAACAGTGGCATAACCGCCAGTCTGAGCAGGTAAAATTCGGCGCATAACAAACATAAAAAGGGGGAGACTGAAATTGAGGGCGATTGGCGGGAGATACATAAAACCAGAATCTTATCAATGTGTTACCGTCAATTGAAAACAATTTAAGCAGCATATGAGCAGATAGGGACTAATTGTGCTACACTATGCGACCGATAATCAAGGATAAAACATGAAAAAAGTCTCAATCATTGCTCAGTGCTTAATAAACGCTAAGAGTTTCAGTGAGATGTCTGAAGCTGAATCCTCGATAAAAAAGGTGTTCAACGACAGTTATGCCGATCATTCTTTTGATGAATGGAATACTGATGTTTCTACGTTGAGTGCTAACCGTGTTATTAGCCTGGTCGCGGGTGCTTCCAAGGTTCGGGTCAGAGGGTTGATCCAAGAATTATGGAACCACTGATCCCAGCGTCATCGCTTCCAATAATCTGCTTACCATTTCACTACGCCAAGCATGCCAGCCATGCTGCGTGGTGAATATTTTTTCCTCGTATTTTTCCTCTTTCTGCTTGTTTCTTTCCATTGTCTCCTGCAAAACCGGTTCTTTTCCAGTAAGCGAAATCTGATCCGGCACAGATAATCTGAGTAACGCTGACCACGGCACGGTTTAATGTCGGCAGTTAACGTAATCTAATAAGGTTGTACAACTGAGAGGCGAGCATATGTCATTTCTTGATAGCATTAGAAAGCTGGTTAGCAGCGCCAAAGTAAAAATTAAGTGTCCGGATTGTGGTGGAACTTCTGAGCAGAGCACAGAAAAAGTGCATAAAAATACCGCTTTAGTCTGCCCGAAGTGCGGCTGCTTATTTTTGCCCAAAGACAAACCACAGTGATGCCATTATCAGCCAAAGATCATCGATGCCCAGCGCAGCAGCATTAATGCGCCACAGATGCAAAGTAACACCAAAAACATTTTCCAATGTTTGGTATGCAGGCGTTTGCTCACAATCGGTCCTTATCTTAATATTGTTGGCTGATGTAAAACCACTTTGCGGAATTTATATATTCACCGCAACCTAGGTATAGTAGCGAAATTTTTTATTGATGCGAGAGTTAGTTCGCCGCGATAAAGTGTAATATGCGCTGCATCAAAAATATGACGAATAGGAATAATAAGATTATGGCTACCATTCCACAAAAGTATGAAAACACTGAGCGTTGGGCTTTTGGCGATACTGAGCAAGTGGCCGATGAGTTATTGGCGCTGGTTCTCAATGGGACGAAAATTGCGACCTGTGCGCCATTGGATGAAGAAGGTGTCCCACAAGTAGGGGATGTGTTTGTGGTGGTTGATGGCCGCAATGAGCCTGCCTGTGCTGTCGAACTGACTGATGTTGAACTGAAAACCTTTGACCAAGTCGATGAGGCACATGCCTTGGCGGAAGGTGAGGGTGACCGGACTCTGGCTTACTGGCGTAAAACACAGCAGCGTTTTTTTGAGGAATACGAGATGTTTTCCCCAGACATGATGTTGATCTGCATGAAATTTAAAGTATTAGAGAAATTCTGATAACCGATTTATTTGTTCGGTTTTTAGGTGCTGCGGCAGGGTAATATTGTAAAAGAAGAAACCGTCAGTCATAAATACAATTATGGTTTGACGGATCTTCTGATGCAGCAATTAAGTTACCCTCATCACCCAGGCATCTTGATGTTGGTCATAATGTTTTTTGTATAACAGCCGGTCTTTACCATCTAATGTCGCTGGAATACTTGTTTGCTCATCCCATCCATCCAATTGCATACACAAATCAGGATCCGATTTACAAGGGATACTGAGTGTGTGTTCGCCTTTCGCCAGTGCAGTGGATAACACGGCGTCATCAACTTCAAAATCGCGGATTTTCACCACAGTTTTTCCCATAAAGCCCCCTTGCTACTCAGTGGTATGAGGTATGACCAGCTTGGCCGCCTTATTGAGAATAGTTGAGCTAAAAAAAAGTGCCAGATGTTGTCCGCAAAAATAATGTCGATTTTTAGCGGGCAAGTTCAGCCACATTAAATTGGTTGCGCCCATTCTTTTTCGAGTAATAGAGTGCTTGGTCTGCGGCCAACATTAAATCAGCTTGATCACTGATGCCAGGATGCAGTGGTGCTTGATACACAGTTACACCGAGGCTGATGGTCACTTTGCGAAATTTACTGTCGTAGTGCTTAATTCCCATCGCGCGAATAGATTGCAAGATATGCTCTGCGACCAGGCTAGCGCCTGTGGGATCAGTGTCAGGTAAAATAGCGGCAAACTCTTCACCACCGTAGCGCGCCACAATGTCGGTATTGCGTTTTAAGGCTTTACGTAATGCTCTTGCAACCAGACGCAGACAGGCATCACCAGAAATATGGCCATAGTAATCATTGAAATTCTTAAAGTAATCGATATCAATCATTAAAATTGCCAATGGGGAACTAGAGCGCTTTGCTCGCATAAATTCATGGGCTAGCACTTTTTTGAACTCTCGGCGATTGGGTAATTTGGTCAGCGAATCGGTGCTGGCTTGAATTTCCAGGCGTCGATTAGCTTTAATTAGCTTAAGTTCCAAAAGCTTACGCTCATGAATATCTTCGACTGTGCCATACCAACACAGCACTTGCCCTTGAGCATCAACACTGGGCACGGCGCGAATACGCATCCAGTTCCAGCCTTTCTCCACATGACAAAAACGGATTTCAACATCCAGTGGTTCCTGGGTTTGGAGAGAATGCTCCCAACTTACCAGTGTCGGATGACGGTCATCAGTGTGAATGGTTCGCAGCCATTTATCCGCCAGCGCTTCCTCACGGGTTAATCCGGTGATTTTTTCAAAGCGCGAGCTGACGTCAGTAATCATCCCGTCTGGCGAGGCAGTCCAGGGGATCTGTGGGTTCAATTCGACCATATTGCGATAATGCTGCTGACTGCTACGAAGCTTTTCTTGCATCTCTTTTAGCGGTGAAATATCAATCATGGCGACTGAAAGACCACTGACTTGGCCATTAGGGTATTTGGCCGCGTTTATCCGCATAAAAAAGACCCGCGCTTTATCCGGCATCTGGAACTCAGCATCGGGAATACTTTCATTGCAATAAGCCATTAATAGGGCATTTTGCAGAATAGGAATAATGCCAGGTAAGAAGTCAGCGACTTTACGCCCATTAATCTCGGCGGTATTTTTACCCAACAGTTCAGCCAGATAGTCATTTACCGTGACATAGCTCAGTGCCGAGTCGATAAAACACAGGCCCGCCGGGGCATTGGAATAAATTGATTCCAACTCAAATAAGCGTTTACCGGCATGACAAGGTAACTCACTTAAATTGCGGTCGATACCCCGATAACCTTTGAAATTTCCCTGTTCGTCAAACAGCGGGATAGCGCTGGTTTCCACTAATATTTCGCTGCCATCGGCGCGAATATTACGGTTTTGCAAACCAGTAAAAGGAAGGCGCGCCGCCGCAATTTTAGCAACTATTTCCCCTACCCGATGGGCTTCTTCTGCGGGCATAAAATCAAACGGGGTTTTGCCGATCACTTCATGAGGAAGGCGGCCGAGAAGCTCAATAGATCTTGCCGATGAAAAGATATAACTGCCGGTAGCATCAACTTCCCAGATCCAGTCTGAGTTATTTTCGATAATGTCCCGCAAGTTGTTCATTTCTTTTAACAGCGCAATGTCAGCTGATTTCTCCTGATTATCGTAATCAGTCATAATGCCCACTCCTGTTTAATCGCGTCTTTCCTTAGATGTTCCCGTCATCCTGCAAGATGCAGGTTTTTGGTTACCACTGCTTACTCAGTTAATTGATTTATACCCATGTTGTGAATTGATTTTTTTATCCGCCAGCTGTGGCCTAAATTTATTGGGTATAGAAGGCTGTCGGCTATTATTTAAGCCGCAGATTGTATAGCAGGGACAGATTTAGTACAGATCATTCGGAATAATCTTAACTATTAATGATTATTTATTTTCTATCTCACTGAGAAACAAGATGAAAATAATTATATGTAAATCTATTTGGTTGGCCGTCTCGGGAGCGTCATCCTTAATATATCCAGATAGTTAGTGGCTATTGAAGCGTCTCGTTTCATTTACTGTCCATTAGTCGGCGTATTATCACCGGGGGTGATATAGGTTTTAGACGTCGAGCTTTTGGTGCGGGTAAAGGTAATATTTGGCTGACCAGCAATAAACACTATTCTTATATTGGTGAGCACATAACCCAGCAACCCACGAGTAATCTTGGTGTTCAGCAAAGTGGCTTGCGAGACTCGCGCGTGGGTATGGCCTTGATTAGGCAGCGCTAACCATGGCTTGCTGTTAGCCGCAATGAGTTTGTAACTGAGATTCAGTGGAAAAATGTTGCGGGGATATTCGCATTTTCTGATTTCAGACCTGCACCATAAATAAGCCGCGGTGTCGGGGACGGGAGTTTGTGGTGGCGGTGTTTGGCAGTGCAGGGCAGTGGATTATCCACCGCCCTGCTATCAGAACTAGAACCGCGGGATAGCTGTTCCCCAATTTCGCCAGTCTTTTGGCTCTGCGGGGTTCAGTAAAAAGTGCTGATTTACAGTAGCTTTGGGTGCCAGTGGTGTCGTTGGTGGCGTCGCAAAAGCAATACCGCCGCGAATAAACTGCTGGAAGGTGCCGCTTTTTACTACGCCGCCAGTGAGGCCAAATTCAAGGTTATAACCCGATGCCAACCAGAAGACGGTGTTTTGCCGCACTAATTGTTGGAATTTTTGGCTAATTCGCAGTGAGACTTGTACCCGGTCAGACATTGCCCCCAGATTAAATCCAGTGACAGTGCCCACTTCAAGCCCACGGAACAGCACCGGTGTGCCAATTTGCAAGGATCCGGCTTCGGCGGTATCAAGAATAATGCTCAAGCCGTCAAGGTAGCGGGAGTCGGTAATTGTTGCTGTTTGCAGCTCAAAGGTGCGCAATACCGTGCCGCTACCGGGTTCTACATTAATGTATGGCTGGAACAGGGTGTCGAGGTTATTTACCCCTGCCGCCGAAATCTCCGGCGAAACAATGGAGAAGCGAGTGCCCGCACGGGCAAAGCTTTGTACATACTCAGGATAGAGCACGGCTTTGGCTAAGACTTCATTGCGCTCCGGTGCCAGTTTTAGGGATTCAACCTGACCAATATTGATGCCCAGATAGCGAATTGGCATGCCAGCTGCCAGTTTACTGGCATCAAAGGTGCGCAACATAATCTGGCTGCCGACAGCGCGTGCTGCGGTTTCGTTACTATATAGAGTGCGTTTCGCCCCTTTATCAAGGGTAACGCCTTCAAGGTTATCAAAGCTGATAGCCCCTTTTAGCGCGCGATTGAGCGGGGCGGCTTGCACGGTCAAACCGCTGCCATTCAGTTGCACTTTTGCCCCACCTTCAGCCCAGAAAATACTCTTATCAGTGAGGAGGTTGCGATACTCCGGCTGGATGTAGACCTCTACTTCGAATTCATTAGCTTTAGGTTTGATATGGGTAATTTCCCCCACCTGAAACTTGCGGTACAACACCACGGAACCTGCCTGGACATCCGGCAAACTGTTGGCGGTTAATGTGAGGGTGGTAGCAGGGCCATTCCCTAAAATTCCGTCCATCGCTTTGCTCACACTGCTGTACAGTGGATATTGGCTGAGTGGCTCACCTTTACCGCCCGGTAGGATCAAAATACCGCCATCCACCCATTCCTGAGCGCTGGCACCTTGCACTTCAATGCCATCAATGCCCACTTTGACATCCAGACGACTGTTAACGACAAACTTACTGTCTTTATGCACTAAATCCCGGTATTTCGCCTCAATTGCTGCGGTGAAATTGACACCTTTAGCAGACAATTCTCGGGTTAATACCTGACCAATTTTAACACCATGCAAAGAGATAGGTTGGCCGACATCAATGCCATAGCTTTGTGGCGCAGTTAATTGCAGCTCCAGCACATTGGGCTGCTGTAACAGGCTTTTGCTGCTGGGCAGGACGGTAAAACGCTGTTGCGGTTCACCTTCGCCGGGGATGAGCTCCAGGGTATTTCCGGTTAACAGTGCGCTCAGGTTGGCATTATTAAGACTAATACGCGGGCTATTCATTTCAATGCGTGTGCCGGCGCGCATTAAATCCACCACTGACGGGTCAATTGTCAGTTCGCCGGTGACCAAGCTGTCCGGTTGGAGGGTCATTTTAGTCAAGGTGCCGACTTGTAAACCTTGATAAATCAGCGGGGTACGGCCTTCACTCAAGTTGCTGCCACTGGGGAGGTCCAGTGTGATGGCGACCCCGCGCTGGCTGTGTGCCAAATCGGAATAAAGCTGGAAGGGTTGGTCTTGCTGGGCATTTTTGCTGTCTTGTGGCGAGTCAAAAGCTATAGCGCCATTCACCAATGCCGCCAGACTTTCCATTTGTACCGAAGCGCCACTTAAGCTGAAATCACCTTTGAAACCAGAGACATTCCAGAAGCGCGTATCATTTTTAACCAGTTTGGCAAAGCGTCTGTCAATCAACACATCAATGACAACACCGGTATTATCTGGCGCAATATTGTAATCATAGACTTTACCCACCGGAATTTTGCGGTAGTAAACCAGTGAGCCGTTATTCAGTGATCCTAAATCTGGCGCATGCAAGTGAATCATTAACTCACCGGTATTCATGCGAAATTTAGGTTGGGTATCCAGTGCGGTGAAATGGCTTTGGGGTTTGCCTTCACCGGGCATCATGCCGATATAGTTACCGCCCACTAATGCATCCAGCCCAGAGACACCGGCTAATGATGCTTTGGGGGTCACTAGCCAAAATTGTGTGCCTTCCCGCAGGGAGTCTTCCATATCATTTTTGATGCTGGCGGTAACTTTAATATTACGCAGGTCATCATCCAGAGTGATGGATTGCACCATGCCGACTTCAACACCTTGATAACGAATCGGCGTGCGGCCAGCCACAATTCCTGTCGCAGACTGGAAGTCGATAGTGACCTCGGTGCCGCGTTCTTGCCAATTGTTATAAATCAGCCACCCAGCGATGAGCAGGGCGATAAAAGGCAGTAGCCAGAACGGCGAGATCCGGCGCTTATGTTTAATTTGTGCCTCAGTCGGTGTACTCGGCGTTTCCTGTTGCATGTGCATCCCAAATCAATCGGCTATCCAGCCATTCAACAGCAAGGATAGTTAAAATAACCGCAGACCCAAAATAAAAGGCTGCCGGCCCCACAGTGAAAGAAAACAGCTGATCACGGTTAATCAGCGACATCATTAGCGCAATAACAAAGAGATCCAGCATCGACCAGCGGCCAATCCAGGTGATAATCCGCAGCAACCGCATGCGAGTTTTCAGACTATGCTGTGTTTTTAGATGGATGCTAAGCAGCAATGTTATCAAGACAATGATTTTAGTAAATGGCACCAATACGCTGGCAATAAATACCACGGCGGCGATGGGCAGATTGCCGGATGACGCCAGAGAGACCACACCCGAGAAAATAGTATCTTCCAGGCGAGAGCCGTTGGCATAAACAATTGATATCGGCAATAGATTGGCAGGCACCAGCAAGACAATAGAGGCGATTAACGCCGCCCAGGTTTTTTGGATACTGTGCCGGCGTCGGTGGCGCAATGGAATATGGCAACGCGGGCAGCGGCCATGCGCATCACAATGCCCGGTATAATGACAAGAAAGACAAACGCGCAGTGTTTCTCTGGGGCCGGGGGGCTGTTCTTGCGGGTAAAACCGCTCCCATAGCTGTTCCAGATTCAGGTGTACCAATGCCAGAATGCTTAGCAAGGTGAGTGTCAGGTAGGCAAGTAACCCAATTCCTGGCATCACGTCGGCGTATTCTTTGACTTTAATACAAGCCACCGCCATGCCGATAAGATAGATATCCAGCATCACCCATTCTTTCAATCGCTCCAGCATCAGCAAAATTGGGCGTAAATTCATACCAATACGGCTGCCGATACGTAAATAAAGAATTGAGACCGTGAGGGTAATGGGCGCACCAAGGATACAAAATGCCACCATACTGGCGGTAATGGGGTCACCTTGACGGCTCATCTGCCAAATTCCCCCGAGCAAGCTGGCATCAATACGCGTCCCGAGCAGGCGGATAGTGATCAGCGGTTCGGTAAAAGCAAAGGGCATCAACAGCAGCATGGCAACCGCGATGGCGGTCAGGCGGGTGAGTGACCAATCACGGCCACTGGTGATTTTCGCACTGCAACGTGGGCAATAAGCACTTTGCCTGCCATTTAATGGCGGCAAGCTAAAAAGTGCATCGCATTGGCAGCAGCGCTGGATCCGTGCGGTGGATAAGGGGCGTTGAATGGCATGTATCTTCATATAATCAAACCCTGACACCGACACTGGTTTATAAAGAATAGCGCGGATGGTAGCAGAGCAATCACGCAAAACAAGAGGCAAAACGGGTCAAATTACTAATATTGACGACTCTTTTGCTTTATTCGCGCTGAATAACCTTGTAGTCGAGCGCATTTAATGATTATTTTGTATAAGCTAGGCGTGTTCATCGCCCTTGGCTATTCTTAGGTTTCTAACGGTCATTACATGAAAAAAGCAGAATTCTACGCGGAATTAAAACGTGATTTGAGTGCCCTGATTGCCGGTGAAACTAATTTCATCGCCACATTAGCGAATACCAGTGCCTTACTTTATGAACGCCTTGATGGATTAAATTGGGCAGGATTTTACTTGCTCGATGGCCAGCAATTAGTGCTTGGCCCTTTCCAGGGGAAAATCGCCTGTGTGCGAATTCCTGTCGGGAAAGGGGTCTGTGGAACTGCAGTGTCAGAAAATCGCGTTCAGCGGGTTGGTGATGTGCACGAATTCCCCGGCCATATAGCTTGCGATGCCGCCAGTAATGCTGAAATTGTGCTGCCAATCACAGTTCAGGGAAAAGTTATCGGAGTTTTGGATATCGACAGTATTGTTTATGATCGCTTTGATGAAGACGACGAATTGGGCTTGATCTCAGTTGTGGCGGGGCTTTGCGAGCATCTGGAACTGTGTGACAGTACAAAATATGTTACACAGACTGCAAGTTGATATACGGATAACGTGGCAATTGCTGATGGCGTCATTATAATGACGCCTGTTCATGCCTGCGCTGGTTGGCAAACCCGTTGTAATCAGGAAATTTCATGGAAAATCAACCTAAGTTGAACAGTAGTAAAGAAGTCATAGCCTTTTTGGCTGAGCGGTTCCCGCTTTGCTTCACCGCCGAAGGCGAAGCACGTCCACTCAAGATCGGTATTTTTCAAGATCTGGTCGAACGTGTTCAGGGGGAAGAGAATTTAAGCAAAACGCAATTGCGTTCTGCGCTGCGTCTCTACACCTCAAGCTGGCGTTATCTTTATGGGGTCAAAGTCGGTGCTGAACGTGTTGATTTGGACGGCAACCCTTGTGGTGTGCTGGAAGAGCAACATGTAGAACATGCCCGCAAACAGCTGGAAGAGGCGAAAGCCCGTGTTCAAGCACAACGTGCTGAACAACAAGCTAAAAAACGCGAAGCTGCCATTGCTGCGGGTGAAACCCCAGAGCCACGTCGCCCACGTCCAGCAGGTAAAAAAACCTGCGCCACGTCGTGAAGCGGGTGCGCCTGTGGAGAACCGCAAGCCTCGTCAGCCACAGCGTCCGCAACAAGCTCGGCCACCTCGTCCACAGGTTGAGGAAAATCAACCACGCCCTGTGCCGGTCACAGATATCTCTAAACTGCAAATTGGTCAAGAAATCAAAGTCAGAGCAGGTAAGAGTGCGATGGACGCAACCGTATTAGAAATCGCTAAAGATGGCGTACGGGTGCAGCTATCTTCCGGTCTGGCGATGATTGTGCGCGCAGAACACTTGCAGTTCTGATACGGAGGCCAACCTAGGCATGAACAAATTTGTCAGACTAACAGCAATCGCAGGCTTGTTACTGGCGGGGGTAAGTTACGCGGCTGATACGACGTATCGCATCGATCAACTTCCTCAACTGCACCAGGAACCAGAGCATGCAACCGTGAGTGAGCGCGTAACATCGCGCTTCACTCGCTCTCACTATCGTCAGTTTGCATTGGACGATCAGTTTTCGGCCAAGATATTTGATCGCTACCTCAACATGCTGGATTACAGCCATAATGTGTTGTTGGCATCAGATGTGGCACAGTTCGCGAATAAAAGAAATTCGCTGGACGATGAGTTAAAATCAGGCCAATTAGAAACGCCATACGCGCTATTTAATTTGGCGCAAAAACGCCGTTTTGAGCGCTATCAATATGCATTGTCAGTATTGGACCGGCCTATGGTCTTTTCCGGTAATGACACCATTGATATTGACCGCGGCAAAGCGCCCTGGCCGACCAGCGAAGCTGAGCTCAATAAGCTTTGGGACGCAAAAGTTAAATACGATCAGCTGAATTTGAAGTTAACCGGTAAAACGGATAAAGAAATCAAAGAAACGCTGACGAAACGCTATCAGGCTGCGATTAAGCGCCTGACGCAAAGTAACAGCGAAGATGTTTTCCAGCTGATTATGAATGCGTTTGCCCACGAAATTGACCCGCATACCAATTACCTGTCGCCACGTAATACTGAGCAGTTCAATACCGAAATGAGCTTGTCTCTGGAAGGTATTGGTGCCGTCTTGCAAATGGATGATGATTACACCTTAATCAACTCTATGGTTCCAGGTGGCCCGGCGGCGAAAAGTAAAACTATCGCTGTGGGTGACCGAGTGATAGGTGTGGGTCAGACCGGTAAACCTATGGTTGATGTGATTGGTTGGCGTCTTGATGATGTCGTCGCCTTAATCAAAGGGCCGAAGGGCAGTAAAGTGCGGCTAGAAATTTTACCTGCGGGTAAAGGAACTAAACCTCGCACTGTGACCTTGACCCGTGAACGGATCCGTCTGGAAGACCGCGCGGTGAAGATGTCGGTGAAAACTATCGGCAACGAACGTGTCGGTGTGCTGGATATTCCAGGTTTCTATGTTGGCCTGACTGAAGACGTTAAGGTGCAATTACAGAAGCTGGAAAAACAGAATGTCAGCAGTATTATCATTGACTTGCGTAGCAATGGTGGTGGGGCGTTAACCGAGGCCGTGGCACTGTCTGGTTTGTTTATTCCAAGTGGCCCAGTGGTCCAGGTGCGGGATAACAACGGCAAAGTACGTGAAGACAGTGATACTGACGGCGTGGTGTACTACAAAGGCCCGCTGGTGGTGTTAGTTGACCGCTACAGTGCTTCAGCGTCTGAAATCTTTGCTGCGGCAATGCAGGATTATGGCCGCGCATTAATTGTCGGCGAGCCCACCTTTGGTAAAGGGACAGTACAACAGTATCGTTCGCTGAATCGTATTTATGATCAAATGCTGCGCCCGGAATGGCCAGCACTGGGGTCACTGCAATACACTATCCAGAAATTTTATCGGGTAGATGGTGGCAGTACTCAGCGTAAAGGGGTCACTCCAGATATCGTGATGCCAACAGGTGTGGATCCGGCGGAAACCGGTGAAAGCTTCGAAGATAATGCCCTACCTTGGGACAGCATCAATGCGGCCAGTTATACCAAGACTGGCGATCTGAAAGCCTTTACGCCAGAGTTGATAAAAACGCACGCGGCCCGTATCGCAGCTGATGCTGAATTCCAGCATATTCAACAAGATATTGAACGTTATAAGGCAATGAAAGATAAGCGCAATATCGTCTCTCTTAATTACGCTCAACGCGAAAAAGAGAATCACGATGATGATGCCACGCGCCTGAATCGCTTAAATGAGCGCTTCAAACGTGAAGGTAAAAAGCCTCTGAAGTCACTGGATGATTTGCCAAAAGACTATCAGGAGCCAGACCCTTATCTGGATGAAACTGTTCATATCGCGTTGGATTTAGCCCATAAGCAAAAATTGCAGCCACAGGTGGAGCCTCAAATGACGCCAACTGAGGCCGCGGCAACTGCCGAGAAATAATTCGCGGTTGTTATCAATGATCCGGGTTCAATAGAGCCCGGATTTTTTTTACCTTTTTTCATTGCTGGACTGATTAGTTGGCGAAAAAACAGCAGGATATGTAATAAAAAGTATCCAAATTTGTAAAGTTATGTTGATTTACTCGTTTAGAACTTAACAAGCCTTGAAAATTTATCAGATGCCCATACGATCAGCATATCTCAGCAGTAATTTGGCTAAGTCATTTTTCAGGTTTATGGCAATTGTGACGTAATCCATTATGACTTAATGCAGTGTCGGTTTAATACGATCGCCAATTAACACAATAAGGAAATAAATTTTTATGATGCGTATCGCTCTGTTCCTTCTCACCAACCTGGCCGTTATGTTGGTGTTCGGGTTGGTACTTAGCCTGACAGGTATTCAGTCCAGCAGTGTGCAGGGGCTGATGATCATGGCTGGTCTGTTTGGTTTTGGCGGCGCATTTGTTTCGTTGCTGATGTCCAAATGGATGGCTTTACGTTCAGTCGGTGGTGAAGTTATTGAACAGCCACGCAATGAAACTGAACGTTGGTTGCTGGAGACCGTACGTCGCCAGTCTCAACAAGCGGGTATTGCTATGCCGCAGGTGGCTATCTACCAGGCACCTGATATTAACGCCTTTGCGACCGGTGCACGCCGTGATGCTTCTTTGGTGGCAGTCAGTACCGGTTTATTGCAGAACATGAGCCGCGATGAAGCAGAAGCGGTTATTGCCCACGAAATTAGCCATGTGGCCAATGGTGATATGGTCACCATGACCTTAATTCAAGGGATTGTGAATACATTCGTTATCTTCATTTCACGTCTGATTGCACAGGTTGCCGCTGGCTTCTTGTCAGGTGATCGTGATAACGAAGGGAGCAGCGCGGGTAACCCAATGGTTTACTTTGGCGTGTCGATGGTATTGGAGTTGGTGTTTGGTATTCTTGCCAGCATTATCACCATGTGGTTCTCGCGCCATCGTGAATTCTATGCCGATGCGGGTTCAGCAAAACTGGTGGGCCGTGAGAAGATGATTGCGGCATTGCAGCGTTTGAAAACCAGCTATGAACCACAGGAAGCTGGCAGTATGATGGCTTTCTGCATTAATGGTAAATCTAAATCATTCAGCGAGTTGTTTATGTCGCATCCGCCGCTGGACAAACGTATTGAAGCTTTGCGCTCAGGCCAATATCTGAAATAGCCAGTATTGAGTCTGAATCATAAAGTATTGCATTAAATTGAGCGGGGTGTATCGCAAGATACCTCCGCTCATACCAAACTCCCCGCAGAGGCCAGTAAAGTGATACCCGCCAGGAGAGTAAAACTATTGCCTTGATAGCTCTGATATACCTCTTTATTTCCGCAAATAAAAAATCCTTTCTCCCCTTATTTATAATGATTAATCAGGATTTAGTGACAGAAAATAGTATGAAAATCATTCTATTTGGCTATCATGTCGTTGAGTCTGAGGTTTGGTGATATTATTTCTCTCAACCTTGATTAAATACGTTTATTTCATTTATGGAAGAATGTGTTTATTTATTAAATATGGATTAATTATGCTGAAAATAATGTCATCATCAATACTGTTCATAATAAGTATTATAGGGGTAAGTATTCCTCTTTCTACTGCAGCGAATATGTGGCGAGAGCCTGTCCCGGAAATTAAAAATGGGAAATATTACAGCCTGATAGTCGATCGTGGTGAATTGCAAAAAGCGATTAAAGATTCTAACCACGAATATGTTTTTTCTGAAAAAGGCGCGGGGACTAAACCGTTGGTGTTGGTGGGGACAGCGGTTGAAATTATGGCGTTTCTGCTAAGCAATGAAACCAGTGGCATTGAAAATCATATCCCTGAGCTCCCTGATATCTATATGGGTATTGCGCCTTATGTGGCTCACCAGCGGTTTACGGGCTTATTCCCACTCAATGATGTGTTAATGCAGTCAGTTGGACAGGTACAGAAGTTTTTACCTGTTGGAACTCTCATTACCGATGCTGCAGGTATCCCAGGTGACCTTAAAGAGTTATATGACGCCTTGCATCAATTAAATAAAAAGCAAAAAGAAAGCGGGCAAATACTGTATGTTAAATTCAGTTATTTACCCGAAGAAGGAATGGTTAAAGTCGGCAGCAAAACGATTAGTTTCGGAAAAATACTAAAGATAATGAAAAACAAGATCTGAAATAGGGGTTAACAGAGGTTTGCCATAAGTATATTAGTAAGCTGTGATTGATATTGAGTAATCTTGTATTTGGTATGATTTGTCATGTCTATTATTTTCATCAATTACATCGGTAATTCGCATATTACATTGTTATTTATTCACTACATTATATTTTTTGATTAATCAGTTTGGGTTATTTCTCTACACGAGATTCGGCTATTGGCCAAACTGCAGGGATAATTACATGAATAACAATAATTACATGAATAACAATTTTAAAGCGCCAACAAAACCCCCGCTGAGCGGGGGCGTAATAATGTTGTGGCAATTATAAGGCTAACTGCGTTTTTGGCTGACGCGCAGCACACTGACCAAGGCGGCGATACTGGCAAAGCAGCCAGCCAAAATCAGTGATGCGTGGGTTCCATTGGTTGAAAACAAGTTAAACATTAATGCAACCAGTGCTGCCCCTGATGTCTGGCCCAATAGACGTGCAGTGCCCAGCATGCCACTGGCACCCCCGCTGCGCTGTTGCGGGGCGGCAGAAATAATGGTGTGGTTATTGGGGGACTGGAACAGACCAAAGCCGGCACCACAGAGTATCATTCGCCAGATAATATCAATATCACTTGGGTTGGCAGGTAATAAAGCCAACAGGAATAAACCACTGGCAAAAACAGCCAGGCCAATGCCGCCCAATAATCCTGCGTGGTAACGTTCAATGAGTCTGCCCGCAATAGGGGCCACAACCATAGTGGCGAGCGGCCAGGGGGTTAGCAGTAATCCAGTGGCGACTTCATCACGGCCCAAGACGCTTTGTAAAAAGAATGGCAGTGAAACCATGGCCAGCATTTGCGCCGCAAAAGAACAAATTGAGGTGCCGATCGATAAGGCGAAAATAGGAATACGCAGCAAATCGACGGGCAGTAAAGGAAACGGCTGCTTAAGTTGGCGGCGTACAAAGAAGAAGCCAATCAACAGTAATGCAATCACTTCGGCTGCAATCAGTGTTGGGCTTTGCCCTTGAGCAAAACCACTGATGGCCGTGATAAGTAACCCAAATGTCAGCGCATTCATTATACAGCTGGTGAAATCGAAGCTATTACCATTGCTCTTCATATTATTAGCGGGTAGGAACTTCATGCCCAACCCCCATGCCAGTAACCCAATTGGCACGTTAATAGCAAATAGCCACTGCCAGGATGCAACGGACAATATGGCGGCGGCGATGGTTGGCCCAGCCGCCGCCGAAACTGCCACAATTAATGAGTTGATGCCAATGCCACGCCCTAACTGTGCTCGAGGATAAATAATACGTATTAGGGCCGTATTCACACTCATCAATGCCGCCGCGCCAAATCCTTGTAGCACGCGGGCAAATGTCAGTGTCCATAAGGAATCTGACAGGGCGCAAAACAGTGAAGTTACACTAAATACCAGTAAACCGGCCTGATACACCCGCCGATAGCCGATAATGTCCCCCAGTGAGGCCATCGAGAGTAAAGATACGGTAATGGCGAGCTGATAAGCATTGACGACCCAGATGGAGGTCGCCGGGCTGGCATTTAGGTCACGGGCAATCGTGGGCAGTGCGACGTTGGCAATTGTCCCGTCCAACACGGCTATGGTAATGCCTAAAGCAATAACCAGTATTGCGGCATAGCGCTGAGGAACCGGCATTCCATCGGTTGCTGCTGGGTTCATAGGTTTTATCTGTAAAAATAATCAGGTAGGCGAATTTTTCTATGCTAACCATTATTGTGTCTGAATGCATCCCTGTGGACTGGGTTATTTATAAAACACGAGTATTGGCGCTATCAAAGGTGAAGGTATTCCTTCGAACCAAATTAACAGTCTGATAAGCACCGTATTTTGGGTAAATCAGTAAAAACAGAACCGCGATCACGTAAAAATGAAACATCGTTTCTATAATTTGAGGTAGTATTAGCCTAACGGGTTCCCCTTGTGGGCAAATTTTAATTATCTGATGATTTTAAGGACTTTCCGGATGGCCAAAGGTAAACAAATCCCCCTGACATTTCATACTTATCAGGATGCCTCTACCGGTGCTCAAGTGACACGGCTAACGCCACCTGATGTGACTTGCCACCGTAACTATTTCTATCAAAAATGTTTCACCCGTGATGGCAGCAAGTTGTTGTTTGGTGGCGCTTTTGATGGCCCGTGGAACTACTATTTGTTGGATCTCAATACCCAGGTGGCAACACAGTTGACAGAAGGGCATGGTGACAATACTTTTGGGGGGTTCTTATCACCAGATGATGACGCGTTGTTCTATGTGAAAGAGGGCCGCAATCTGATGCGCGTCGATTTAGCCTCTTTGGCAGAAAACGTGGTTTATCAGGTGCCGGAAGAGTGGGTGGGTTACGGTACTTGGGTGGCAAACTCAGATTGTACCAAGTTAGTCGGCATTGAAATTAAACGTGAAGACTGGCAGCCATTGACTGATTGGAAGAAATTCCATGAGTTCTATTTCACTAAACCTTGCTGTCGTCTGATGCGTGTTGATCTGAAAACGGGTGAATCAACGGTTATTTTGCAAGAGAATCAGTGGCTTGGTCATCCAATTTATCGCCCTTATGATGACAGTACAGTGGCGTTCTGCCATGAAGGCCCACACGATTTGGTTGATGCGCGTATGTGGCTAATTAATGAAGATGGCAGTAATATGCGCAAGGTGAAAACGCATGCTGAAGGTGAAAGCTGCACTCATGAATTCTGGGTGCCAGATGGCTCGGCCTTAGTGTATGTTTCTTATATGAAAGCGAGCCCAGATCGCTTTATTTACAGTGCAGACCCAGAGACACTGGAAAACCGCCAATTGACCTCCATGCCAGCTTGCTCTCACCTGATGAGCAACTATGACGGCAGTCTGATGGTGGGTGATGGTTCTGATGCGCCAGTAGATGTGCAGGATGACAGTGGTTATAAGATCGAAAATGATCCTTTTCTGTATGTTTTCAATATGAAGAATGGGACTCAACATCAAGTTGCTCGCCACGATACTTCATGGAAAGTGTTTGAAGGTGACCGCCAGGTGACACATCCCCATCCTTCCTTTACACCTGATGATAAGCAAATTTTGTTCACATCAGATGTTCATGGCAAACCGGCACTGTATTTAGTCACATTACCTGAATCTGTCTGGCAATAGTTGAGTTTTGCACTAGCCTCTTTTATGGAAAGAGGCTAATTTGCTGTCTGCAAAGCTTTTATCCGATTATTCACATTGGTTTATTGCACAGTCTTACGACTTACCTTTATAATAAAACCACTGTTCTATTTTTTTTAAAACATATTGTTTTATAAAACACAGAAAACTGAGTAGGGTAACCCAAAAATGGCTATTGCAGATTTAGATAAACAGCCCGACTCTGTATCGTCGGTTCTGAAAGTTTTTGGCATCTTACAAGCATTGGGTGAGGAGCGGGAAATTGGTATTACCGAGCTTTCTCAACGTGTAATGATGCCTAAGAGTACTGTGTACCGCTTCCTTCAAACGATGAAGTCTTTGGGCTATGTGGCACAGGAAGGCGAATCAGAGAAATACTCCCTCACGTTGAAGTTGTTTGAGCTGGGGGCTAAAGCGTTACAGAATGTCGATTTGATCCGCAGTGCAGATATACAGATGCGCGAATTATCTAATGAAACTCGTGAAACTATTCACTTGGGTGCATTGGACGAAGACAGCATTGTTTATATCCATAAAATTGATTCTATGTATAACCTGCGGATGCATTCCCGTATTGGGCGTCGTAATCCACTGCACAGTACTGCGATTGGTAAAGTGCTGCTGGCGTGGCGTGACCGTGGTGAAGTAGAAGAAATCTTGTCTCATATCGAGTTTACCCGTAGTACTAAGCATACGTTGGGTAGCGCTGCAGAATTGTTGCCAGTGTTAGATTTGGTTCGTGAACAAGGTTTTGGCGAAGATATCGAAGAGCAAGAAGAAGGTTTGCGTTGCATCGCCGTGCCTGTTTTCGACCGTTTTGGTGTTGTAATTGCTGGATTAAGTATTTCATATCCGACATTACGTTTCTCTGAAGACAATAAGAGTGAGATTGTAAAATCGTTACATCGTGCGGCGCGTAATATTTCTGAGCAGATGGGCTATCGCGAATATCCTTTTTAAGGAAATAATTCACTAGGGTAAATACTGTATAATTATTGGATATTTATAAATATCTGTTAATTATAACTATTTATCCCTTTCTATCTTAAACGGTGCCTGTTGTCAGGTGCCGTTTTTTATTTTCAAGCCGCCCCATATAGCGGCAATATCAGTGCATTTCTTGGTATAAGATGTATTCTATTTTCTGCGTTATTATTTAAATGTATTGTTTACAGTCCATTTAATTCAATTAGTTCACTATAACTGTGCTTAAGCATAATTATAGGGAGTAGGATGATGAGGACGTTATTAAGCGCGGGATTAATATTACTGTTGGCGGGGTGCAGCACTCCCCGTAGTGGTAAACCGCATGAATTGATTGATCGCGGTGATTATAAAATTGATACCGCAACACCTTCTGTGGCGCAAAATACACGCGTGAAATTTTTAGTTTTGCATTATACCGCAACAAATGATGTTGAATCATTGAGATTGCTGACGCAAGGGGATGTTAGCGCCCATTATTTGGTAAAAACCCATCCACACCATCTTGATGGTAAGCCTATTGTCTTGCAATTGGTTCCTGAGTCGCAACGCGCCTGGCATGCCGGTGTCAGTTATTGGCAAGGGCATACTGGCCTTAATGATACTTCAATAGGGATTGAAATCGTCAATAAGGGCTTCACTAAGAGGATGTTATACCGGCAGTGGTACCCGTACAATGAATCACAGATTAAATTGATTGAGCGGCTCACTAAGGACATTGTTGAGCGTTATAATATAAATCCTGCTGATGTTGTTGCCCACAGCGATATTGCTCCATTAAGAAAATCTGATCCTGGCCCATTATTCCCGTGGCAACGTCTGGCGCAACAGGGTGTCGGTGCATGGCCAGATGACGCGACGGTCAATAAATATATTAATGGCCGAAATAAGCAAGATGGTGCCTCTGTAAGTATTATTCAGCAAACATTGGCGCGCTATGGCTACCAAATACCACAGAGCGGTAGACTGGATAGTGAAACGCGACAGGTTATTAAAGCATTTCAGATGCATTTCAGGGCGCAGGATTTCAGTGGCGAACCCGATGTAGAAACGGAAGCTATTGCGTTAGCATTAGTTGAAAAATATCGCCCCCAACTCTAGCCACTGAGCAAAAGATAATAGGCGAAGGTCTGAAATGATAAAGCCCGTCATTATGACGGGCTTTATTGGAACACCACTTAGGTTACAATCTGCGGCATTTACTGATGGGCTAAATCGCCATCATCATCATTGTTAAGAATTTCTTTGTCTGTTTGTTTCATCAATTGACTGGTAATTGTCCCAGCAGTCATCGAGCCACTGACGTTCAATGCTGTGCGGCCCATATCAATTAAGGGTTCTACAGAGATTAGTAAGGCTACCAGAGTCACGGGTAAGCCCATCGCGGGCAGAACAATCAGCGCGGCAAAAGTGGCACCACCACCGACACCAGCAACACCGGCTGAGCTAATGGTGACAATTCCGACCAGTGTTGCAATCCATATAGGATCCAGTGGGTTAATGCCAACGGTTGGCGCGACCATGACTGCCAACATGGCAGGGTAAAGCCCCGCACAGCCATTCTGGCCGATAGTGGCACCAAAGGATGCTGAGAAGCTGGCGATAGACTCAGGTACACCCAGACGGCGGGTTTGTGCTTCGACGTTCAGCGGAATACTGGCAGCACTGGAGCGGCTGGTAAAAGCAAATGTGAGTACCGGCCATACTTTACGGAAGAATTTCAACGGGTTGATGCCGGTGAAAGACAGCAGTACAGCATGCACGACAAACATAATGGCCAGACCGACATAGGATGCCACTACAAAGTTACCCAACTTAATAATGTCTTGAATATTAGAGCCAGCAACCACTTTGGTCATTAATGCTAATACGCCGTAAGGGGTCAATTTCATGACCAGGCGCACTAATTTCATTACCCAGGCTTGCAGGGTGTCGATAGCAACCTGTACGCGCTGACCTTTCGCCACATCGTCTTTCAGTAATTGCAGTGAGGCGATGCCAAGGAAAGTGGCAAAAATGACCACGCTGATGATAGATGTTGGGCTAGCACCGGTTAAATCGGCGAACGGATTTTTAGGAATAAAGGACAGAATCATCTGCGGCACAGTTAAGTCAGTGACTTTGCCAATATAATTGCTTTCAATGGCACTCAAACGTGCTGATTCTTGTGTCCCTTGAACCAAGCCCTCGGCAGTTAAGCCAAACAGGTTGGTGACCAAAACCCCGACCAACGCAGCAATTAATGTGGTGAATAGCAAGGTGCCGATGGTCAAAACGCTTATCTTGCCAAGCGAAGAGGCGTTATGCAGTTTGGATACCGCACTTAAAATTGAGGCGAATACCAGCGGCATAACAATCATTTGCAGCAATTGCACATAACCATTACCGACAATATTAAACCAAGTGATAGATTCTTTGAGCACCGGGTTGTCTGCGCCGTAAACCCATTGCAAACCCAACCCAAAGACGACGCCCAGCGCCAAGCCGGCCAAGACTTTTTTGGCCAGGCTCCATTGTTTATGTCGGGTTTGTGCCAACAGTAATAGCAGTGCTACAAATACCAGCACGTTAATCACAAGCGGTAGGTTCATCCCCAAATCTCCAAATTATTATTTAAATACTGGCGAGGTATTCTGCTGCTATTTTTATAGAAAATATCGCCGCCAGACACAGCCAATGATGCAATTAGCCGCGTATGTTAGCAGCTCCTCACAGCATCCACTTATATCCAAAAAGAATGGTATATAAGCTTTTGCCATGATTTGTATTAAACACATACAAATTGATTATTATTTACTCAAATAAGTGTGATCAAAGTCTAAAATTTTTCAATTGCTCCATATAGGATAACAGTGGAATAGTGGTGTCAGTTTGCCAATAGACTGAAAAACAGACTAATAGCACACATAATACACGCTCCAGTTGGTTGCCTTTTTGTGGGCGTAATATTGGCACAGTAAAACGCCAGCGACAGGGCCATAAAAGGGGGACTCCAGCGGGTGTTATCATATCGGCCAATAGATGGCTGAAATAGCCAACAATCATCGCATGAAATACATCGGCTGGAATAATCCATTCCCGCGAAACATCCATTTGGAATAGGGCAATGCCACCTATCACCGCCAACAGACTATGGGTAAAGCCGCGATGACCAAATGCGCGGGCAATAGGGGTTGATATCCACCTTAGCCGCTGGCCCAGAATAGACTTTGGGTGGTCAATGTCCGGCAGTAGCGATGTTAGCAGGGCGCCAGGGATAACATGCCACCAATCGCCATGTGCCAGTTCAGGTGTAAGTCCGACTTTTTTGGCAAAAATAACGCAGGCGACAGAAAAAATAAGGTGTCCTTCCCCTGTCATACTTGAATTCCGAATCTGTAGCTGTTGATTTATCCAGTATATGAGATTTATCTTGTCATGAATAGCCGTTACGCTGTAACTAAATGTCTCATTTTTCACTGGCTGTGAGTGATGAGTATCACATGAGTATTCAGAACGGTGATATCAGGTATTAGGTTGAAATATCAGGAAGAAATAAGAGGGATGGGCGGTAGGTGAGTGGGTTGTCGTTAAGTCAAAAAATGGGGAAAAGTGACTGGGAGTCAACTTTTCCCCAAAGTAATACGGGTAAGACATAATTTAATAAATAATGATGAGGGTACTAATAACTACGTATTAATCACGATGTACTAATAATTAGAAGCTGTACTGCACACCGACACGGTAACGAGTTTGACGTTCGTCAGTTGTTTTGCTGCCAGCAACGTTACCGATCGCCGCATAAGGTTTCCAGTTTTTATCCCACTTGTAAGCAATCTTCAGGTCATGGCTCCATTCTTCTTTTTCTTTATTTGCCAGAATTTCGTCTTCTGACTTCTTGTAGTTCAACTCATATTCAGCTGAATAGTTTTTCAGGAAGTTATAGGCAAACAACATGGTGAACTCATGGCCTTTCTCGGTAGATTTGGTCTGAGCGGGTTGGTTGCGTTTGTAATATGGGCGGTAACGCAGAGAGGTGGAGAAATCATCAGTGAAGGCTACTTTTCCGCGCAGGTAAGGGCGGTAATTGTTGGAGTCAGAAGAGGACTCTAATGAGAAACCTGGCTCCAGTGAGAATGTTTTACTGAATTGGTAAACATAGCTGGCAACCACTTCGGTACCGTTACTTACTTGCTCATTGAAAGGTTTATTTGGCGTAGTATCAGAGCTGTGCTGGCCCCATTTCCCTTCTAAAGACAGACCAAAACCATTCGCAAAACGGTTAGAGAACAGCAAACGGTCTTTATGATCAGATTTACTGGTGTCTTTCATTTCATGTCGGTAATCAATTGTTGTCGCAATAGAGCTGAAACTGATTACAGATGCCACTGCCAGAGTAAGTAATTTAATTTTCATTTTTATATAATCCCAGAGTTACGGTTATTTAAATCAACAGTTATTAACAAAATTATAAAATTCAACATACGACTGGAAAACAATTTCACGAATAAAGGAACAATGTTTCATTTGCTGTGGATGTACATTCTATTTATTTTTATAAATAATTATGTGATCTAGATCTTTGTTGATGATTAATTTTTTAAACAAATATTAATTTGTGATGTCGGTCTGGTTGGTTATTATTTTAATTATTTACAAAAAAACAACCCTGCCAAATTAATGGCAGGGTTTAATTTCGACATAAGTTAAATTAATATAAATTATATTATTAACGCATTGCACGTTTTAAAATACGGTCACCTTGCTGATTAAAGTATGCCGCAGATTCTTCAACAGACTTTTGACCATAATCGATGTACTGAATGGCGTCGCGGAACAGTGAAACGATTTGCGGGTCATCAAAGTAAGGCGAAGTGGTCATTTTATGTGGCAATTCCAGCGCCATATTTAAGCCAGCAACAGAAGGATCTTCATCTTTAATTACACCGCTGGCACGTAACTGGGTCACAGCAGCTGCACTCAGAGGAACACCACGTTCCAGGCCCATAGCATCAATACCTTCTTTGCTGTTCAGCAGGAAGTTGATCAGCATGGCACTTTCTTTCGGGTATTTAGTTGATTTACCAATAGAAAGCATTTGAGCCGGTTTAAAGAACAGACCTGCATCTTGCGCACCCGGCAACATCGGATAAGGGCCAAGCACCAGTTTTGCTGGTTTGGTCAGGTTGTCCGAATACTTAGTTATGGTGGAGTTCCACATATAAGTCCCTGCCCATTCACCATTAATCCATGGCTTCATTTCGTACATGTTACTCTTGCCGAATGATGCATAGTATTTAGTGGAAGGCATTACATGGTTATCAACCATTGTCTTATACAGAGTAAAGAATTCAACCCATTGCTCTGGTGTATAAGCAAATTTCTTATTAGCTTCATCAATCGTCGGTGTATTGTATTTCTGGGTCATATAAGAGCGAATTAATGCCAAAGTATCTTGGTGCTCTAATACGAGTGGGTAATATTGGTCACCCAGTTTTTCTTTAAATACTTTACCGGCATTAAGTAATTCATCCCAATTTTTTGGATACTCTAAACCGGCTTTAGCCCATGTATCATCATTGAGATAGAAAATACGTGCAGTAACTGAAATTGGAATACCATTTAATTTACCATTAACAGTTGTTTGTTCCAGTTCTTTAGGATTGAACTGAGACAAATCAATTTGATCTGATACGGTATTTAAATCAACGAAGCCAGTGCCGTCTTTGGAGAAAATTGGCAACCAGTTCCAGTTAGTTTGCATAACATCGGGTTCAGTTCCGCCCGCAATCTGAGTGGTCAGACGGGAAAGGTGGCCATCCCAACCGGTATATTCTGCTTTAACATTAATATTTGGGTTCTGCTTGTGAAATTCTTCCAGGGCTTTAAGGGTCATTTGATGACGACCATTGCCCCCCCACCAAGACATGCGCAGGGTTACATCATCCTGCGCAAAGGCCTGATGTGATAATAATGCCAGAGTTGAGGCTATCAGCGTGTGTAGGATCGCTTTTTTCATTAGGTACTGCTCCTGTTAAAGAGAGATATTTTTTTCTGTTTTAGCATCAAAGATATGGCATTTATCCATATCAAATTGGAAGTACACCGTGCGATGCAGACCATTATCAATAATGGGTCTTGCTTCATCAGAGGGTAAACGGCAAGTCAATTCAAAGTCGTCAACCTTGATATACATGAAGAATTCGTGCCCCATGTTTTCCACTCGCACTAATTCACCTTGCGAATGGTTTTCAGCGAATGGCTGCAAGGACATGCTGACGAATTCAGGACGTACACCAAAGAACACTTTTTCCCCGGCGTGGGCGGCAACTTTAGCCTGCTGTCTATCATTTAATACCAAAGTGTATTGGCCAACGGTCAGGCCAATTTTCCCTTCTTTTTCTACCAGCATGCTCGGTTTGATATTCATTTCCGGCGCGCCGATAAAACCGGCAACAAACATATTGATAGGGTAGTGGTAGAGATTATCTGGGGTATCAACTTGCATAATGTGACCCAGTTTCATCACACAGATACGGTCACCCATCGTCATGGCTTCGGTCTGATCGTGGGTTACGTAAACAGTGGTGGCTGCTTTACCACTCTTTTTCAACTGCTTATGTAAATCGGAGATGCGGATACGCATTGATGCACGTAGCTTGGCATCCAGGTTTGATAAGGGTTCATCAAACAAAAATACATCAGGTTTTTTGACAATGGCACGGCCAACAGCAACACGCTGTGCCTGTCCACCAGATAACTGGCGTGGTAAGCGGTCTAGCAGGTCTTCTAATTCCAAAATCTTAGCTGCTTCAGCAACTTGCATTTCAATTTGGTCTTTTGGCAGTTTGCTTAACTTCAAACCAAAGGCCAGATTTTCTTTAACGGTCATATGGGGATATAACGCATAGTTCTGGAACACCATGGCAATACCACGAGATTTTGGTGCCAGGTTATTGACGACCCGATCACCAATTCGAACTTCACCATCACTGATGGTTTCCAGGCCTGCCAGCATGCGCAGGGTGGTGGATTTAGCACAGCCTGATGGGCCAACAATAACCATAAACTCGCCGTCATGAATTTTCAGATCAATGCCATGAACCGCGCGGAAACCGTTGGAGTAAACTTTGCCTAATTTATTGAAAATGACTTCAGCCATGATAAATCCTCTATTAACCTTTAATTCCGCTGCTGGTTACGCCTTGCACGAAGTAGCGTTGAGCCAGGAAGAAAACAATGATGGACGGCAGAATGGAGATGCTTGCCATTGCCAGAATTTCGTTCCAAGGTGCGCCTTCGGTCACGTCAATTGACATCTTCAATGCCAGCGCAATCGGGTACTTATCTACGCTGTAGACATAAATCAGTGGGCCGATAAAGTCGTTCATTGACCACATGAACTGGAACAGTGCGACAGAGATAATGGCCGGTTTTAAAATTGGCACTACCACATACCACAACACCTGTAGGGAGTTACATCCGTCGATTTGCGCAGCTTCTTCCATGTCACGTGGTACACCACGCAGGAACTGAATCAGCATAAAGACGAAGAATCCTTGGGTGGCGAAGGCTGTCGGTAAATAAAGTGGTAAATAGCTATTCAACATGCCCATTTCGCGGAACATGATGTATTGCGGAATCAAAAGCACGGTGCTTGGCAGCAACATGGTGGTAATTAATGTTGCGAACCAGAATTTCTTCCACGGGATCTCAAAGCGGGCAAAACCATATGCCACAATAGTGGAAGAGATAATAGTCAACAGAACTTTCGGGATAACAAACTTAAAGGTGTTAAGCATGTAATGACCGAAATTATATTCAGTACCGGTTTTCCAGCCGTTAACGAAACCGTCACTGGTTGGGTTCTCTGGCAATAAACCTAATGTGGTGAAAATTTCGTTATTAGGTTTAAAGGCTGCGGAGAACATCCACAGTAATGGGTACAGCATTAATAAGCCGACAAAAATCAATACAACATAGCGGATAATGGCACTGACTTTTGCTTTGCGTAATGTACGGTTAATTTCCGCATCAGCAATATCCTGCGCCAGATCTAATTTCTTCTGGTTGGAGTTTTGTACGTCAGTCATTTTTTCCTCCTTTATCGGCGGAGTAGAAGACCCAATATTTAGATGATTTAAATGCAATTGAGGCAAAGAGGGCGACTACCACGAATAATATCCATGCCAGTGCAGCGCCGTATCCCATATCAAAGTATTTAAACGCGGTATCGTAAATATAGAGCGAGAATAAATACGTGTAATGGGTTGGCCCGCCGTCAGTAATGACGTATGGCGCAGTAAATTCTTGGAATGCCTGCGTAGTTTGCATAATAAAGTTAAAGAAAATAACCGGCGTGATCAGTGGCACGGTAACCTTCATAAACATTTGCCATTTAGAGGCACCATCAATCATGGCTGCTTCATATTGCGACTGTGGTACGTTTTGCAATGCGGCCAGGAAGATAACCATGGCGGAACCGAACTGCCAGACACGTAATAATGTTACGGATGTCAGCGCCAGTGCGGGTTCTCCCAACCAGTTGATGGCATCAAGTCCGAATACACCAATAAAGCTGTTTAACAGACCATCAATGGCAAATAAGGCGCGCCATAACACAGCAATTGCAACGCTGCTGCCGAGAATTGATGGAATATAGAAAGCAGTACGGAACAGGCCGATACCGCGTAATTTAAAGTTCAGTACAAAAGCGATCCCCAGAGCAAATGCTAATTTTAAAGGAATAGTCAGAAATACATAAGCGAATGTCACGCCCATGGATTTCCAGAATAAATCATCTTCCAACAGCATATGACGATAATTCTCGATCCCGTTAAAAACGGGAGGGTTCATTAAGTCATACTCAGTAAAACTGAGAAAGAAAGATGATACAAAGGGGAAAGCCGTAAATATTATCAACCCTATAATATAAGGTGATAAATAGGCTAACCCCAGCATTCTGTTTTCATTCATAATGCTTACCTATTTTTAATAACATGAAAGATAAAAACTACTGATTCAAAAGCGTCGGATAAATAAAATCGATGTCATACAGGGTGCGGCTTTCACCGTTTACCTGATAATCTCCATGTATGTAACCACCATTGGTAATAAATTGAGGAATTGCGGCCAACTTATTTTGTTTAGCAGCCACTAAAGTTAATAAAGCTAAAGCAATTGGATTATCAATTCGGAAATAACAGTGCTGTGCTGATTCGACAAACAGGCCCCGATGATAATGTTGTTTAAATAAGTCATTGCCCATTTGCCAGGCCAATTCAAATAATTGTGCACATTGGCAATGTTCAGCCAGTTCAATTAAAGCCAGCAGCAGAGAGGGCGTCGCGGCAGGCTTTTTACCAACTACCAGCGCGGCACGGCGTTTTGGTTTGTTTAATTCTGCTAACTGCCAGCGATGCAGTAATGCACCGATTAAATCTAATAATTCGTCATCTTCACTTAAGCGCCAGGCGCGAACCAATGGCAGTAGATAATCAACTTCTAATGGGAAGGGGGATATAACCGTGCCTTTAGCGCCATAATAACCATCACGTTGTAACACGTAGCCGCTCATGTCCTGGCCATCGTTCCATAACGGGCGCAAGGTATTGCTTTCGACGTCATAAGCGAAACGATAGTAATTTTTTAATCCATCAATGACCCATTGCATCACTTCAGTATCGGGCTGTTGGCGTAAAATATCTAACATTGCCAATGGGTTATCAATCAATAATGGGCGCATGTCGCGGAACAATACATTGGCTTCGCGAGCAATTTCACCAAATTCAGGGCCAAACTGGCGTTGGGCACGATCGCCATACCAGGATTGGGTCTGATTATCATCTGCCGGTATGGGGCGGCGCTGTTGTGGTGAACTGAACTGATACACCGGTAAGCCAGTTTCTGGATTACGGGCTAAAACATATTGACGGTATAGATGTTTACCCCAAGCTGCTGCGGCAATATCGCCAGTGTACTCGGCGTATTTATAAGCTGCGTAAATCAAGTCCGTGCCTGCATTCACAAATGTCAGGCCTTTGGTTTCAGGTAACTGTGGCAATGCTTCTGGTTTAACCACGTCATGGCGCTGATGGGTGAAAACATGCGGGTCACGTTTTTTGTCGTAACTTCCATGACGGCCCAAATCCAATGTTTGCCAGTCTTCTACATGGGCATGCCAAAATCCCTGTAGGAAATTAAGCGTTTTCTCCCGGTCAACGTTAGCCAGCAGGTTGTAATAGGGCAGGTGATGTTTCAGTTCATGGACTTGTGCTTTTGACTCAGGGCCTTCAGTGTCCAGGGTATCCAGATTCAGGAAACGGTGGCCACCCCAGTAAAATAATCCGCTTTGGTCATGAACACCCAGCTGCATGAAATAGTGAGTTTGCACCCGTGCTTGTTGGTGATATTGCGGGTCTTGGGTAACCAAACTGAGGGCATCCAATGTCCGTAACCAGTTCTGTTGGCTGGCAAAGTTAGATATTGGCGTATTGCGACCATCAGGAAATTTCCAGGTGACCGGTTGATGGGTTAAAACATCAAAACCATCAGCCAGCAGTGGGGTTGGATTTTGCATGCTGTGGCCAACGGATTGAACTAAATCAACATAGCTGCGAATAGCACTGAGCCAGTTAATCATCATTGCATCGCTGCCTTTAATGTTGCTTACAAAATCCATCACTGTAACCCCATCATCGAAACGCCAGGACGGAACCGGTTTAAGGTTCCTTATAAATAGAAACATCGTTTCAATCTATTATATTTGTATTTGGCGGCGAGTCATTGGGCGAATGACAAAAGTGTGATCGGAGTCGGAACGTTGTTTTGAATTTTTTATTTTTACTGTTTTTGCAGATTTTTTAGACAGATTTTATTTGTTAACTATTTGATAAATAACTAATAAAAAAGGCACAACTTATGTTGTGCCTCATGGCTATTTTGAGTTGTTCAAGGTGCATAACTGCAGAAAATAGACCTTAACTCAAATTAGTTAGTATCAGATGATTAGCGCGCTAACCAACCGCCATCAACGGCGATGGTGTAACCACTGATATAATCAGAGGCTTTAGAAGCAAGGAAGACGACCGGGCCTTTCAGATCGTCAGGTAAACCCCAACGGCCTGCTGGGATACGGTCAAGGATCTCTTTGCTGCGCTCTTCATCTTTGCGCAATTGCTGGGTGTTATTGGTCGCCATGTAACCCGGCGCTACCGCGTTAACATTGATGCCGTGTTTAGCCCATTCGTTCGCTAACAGACGGGTAACGCCCATAACCGCACTTTTCGATGCAGTATAAGAAGGGACGCGGATACCGCCTTGGTAAGACAGCATTGAGGCAACGTTAATGATTTTGCCGCCGTGGCCTTGTTTGATGAATTGTTTGGCAACCGCTTGGGACATAAAGAACACGGTTTTGATGTTAACGTTCATGACATCGTCCCAGTCTTTTTCGCTGAAGTTGATCGCATCTTCACGGCGAATGATACCGGCGTTATTGACCAGAATATCGATTTGACCAAATTCCTGCACCGCGCGTTCTAGTAAGGAAGGGATTGCATCAATTTTGCTCAGGTCGGCAGTCAGGCTCAAGAAACGGCGGCCTAATGCAGTCACTTTTTCGATAGTTTCCAGTGGCTCAACAATGTTTATACCAACGATATCACAACCCGCTTCAGCCAAACCGATGGCCATACCTTGGCCTAAACCTGTGTCACAGCCGGTAACCAGAGCAATTTTGCCCTTTAACTCAAAGGAATCTAAGATCATAGCTCACATCTCTCTCTAGGCGGTCAATGATTACCGCGATTATAATATTGGGAATAAACCGCCCAAAAGACGGCTTTGGTTGGTGATGCTTAACACTGTTGGTAAATAGTTAGCGCAGTTCGCTTACCGCGATGTGGTCCATATCACCGAAGACTTGGTTTTCACCCACCATGCCCCAGATGAAGGTGTAGCGCTTCGTGCCGACACCCGAATGAATAGACCAACTCGGTGAAATAACAGCCTGCTCATTGTGAACCAGCAAATGACGCGTTTCTTGGGCCTGGCCCATCATGTGGAAGACTGCCGTTTCTTCGTCCATATCAAAGTAGAAATACACTTCCATGCGACGGTCATGAGTATGACAAGGCAGGGTATTCCAGAGGTTTCCCGGAGCCAGCTTGGTAAGTCCCATGGTCAGTTGGCAGGTTGGCAATACATCCGGCACAATATATTTATTAATCGTGCGGCGGTTACTGCTGGCGTTATCACCCAAGGTCTGCGGTGTGACATCTGCCTGTGTGATTATTTTGTTTGGATAAGTGGTGTGTGCCGGGGCGCAGTTGTAGTAGAACTTGGCAGGGTTCGACCCCTCGAGGCTAGAAAATTGCACATCTTTGGCCCCTTTACCCACATACAAGGCTTCTTCGTTACCGATTTCATACTTTTGCCCATCAACACTTATCTGGCCCGGCCCGCCAATATTGATAACCCCCAATTCCCGACGTTCCAGAAAGTAGCTAACCCCTAATTGCTTGCCCACTTCATCGCCAATACTGACTGTGCGGGTGACCGGTAAAATGCCCCCGACAATAATGCGGTCAATATGGCTATAGGTCATGGTGTATTCATCTGCGACAAAAATATTATCGATCAGAAATTCACGACGCAGACCGGCGGTATCAAGTTGCTTTGCGTGCTCACTATGGATGCTTTGACGAACTTGCATGTGGGTGCCTCTCTTGCAAAACCCTATCTTTTGGGGGTAACCCAAGTCAGATAACCTGCCAGATTAAGAAAATTTGCATGAGGTCTGAAATAAAAATGCCCCGTGCGTAGGTTTATTTTCTGACTGAGTGTTTCTTTAATGCGGTGATGATAGTATTTGCGGGAAGTTAATTCAATAAAAATGAAATGATGTTTTATTAATTTTTGAGGGGCGTCATGATTTTTGGATTAATTATGATCAAACTGAGGATTTTGCCCGTAGAATAAACTGAATTCAGCGTAAAACTGTGACTCGGCTACAGCACAAACTATTTTGCATAATAATGAGGAGAAACAATGAAGATGTTTTTTATTAATGACGAAGCGCCGTGGGAAGAACTCGGTAATGGCATCAAACGTAAAGTGATGACCTGGAGCGATGAGCTTATGATGGTTTGTGTTCACTTTGACAAAGGTGCTATAGGGACGGCGCACAAGCATGACATTCATGACCAGATTGCATATGTTGCGGCAGGTAGCTTTGAAGTAGAAATTGAAGGGCAGAAACGTATTTTGAAAGCAGGGGATGCCTATCGTGCGGTTAAAAATGAAATGCACGGCGCGGTATCACTGGAAGATAACAGTATTCTGATCGACACCTTTACCCCTAAACGGGATGATTTCCTCTAATATCTCTGCAGGCGGCTGAGCCTCAGCCGCCTGAATTGTCAGGCTACTCATTTATCCTCGCGAAAACATTTATCTTCGTGAAAACATTTATCCTCGAGCAAACATTTATCCTCGAGCAAACATTTATCTTCGTGAAAATAGTGCCAGCGAAAATCCTGAGTGAGCCACCGCCAAAGTTACGAAATATCCTCTGGGCGCAGTTGTTCCAGTGATGCTAATTGAATATCGGCCAGCGCCCAGCGCGGATCAGCGCGATACTCTGCGGATGGAATAACAATAGAGCGCATCCGGGCTGCTTTGGTGGCAATCATCCCGTTTATTGAATCTTCTAAAGTGACACATTGCAATGGGTCAACACCCAAGTCCGCCGCTGCATTTAAATAGACTTCAGGATGCGGTTTGCTGTAGGGCAGGTATTCTGCTGACACCAGGCGGTCAAAATATTTTTCAATATTCAGCATCGCCAGCACGCGTTTTTGCATATGTAGCGGCGAGGCAGAAGCCAGGCCAATTTTCAGTCCTTGCTGGCGGCACAGTGCCAATGCATATTCGACCCCCGGTAGCACCGGGCGCGTCTCCTCAACCAATTCTATTGCTCTGGCAATAATCAGTTTGCATACATCGGCCTGACTCGGCCCTTGCCAGGGCATCGCCTGATACCACATTTTTACCACTAAATCGATGCGCAAACCCAGAGTGTCGGGCAAGGTATCGCGAGAGGTGGTATCCAGCCCCAGTGATTTAAAAATATCCAGCTCGGCCTGTAACCATAAAGGCTCTGAATCAATCAGCAAGCCGTCCATATCGAAAATTGCGGCCTTAATTTTGTTAGGGGTCGCCATTTAGCATCACTCCTGTTGGTGTCTCGCTACGGGTTTACTACTTTATCATTGGTTCGTAATGATTGAACGGGGAGAAGATGATTCTTTGTTACGCTGACAATTTAATTTATTAACTTAATGATATTCCGCGAGATGAGCTAGGCTTTAATCTGAGTTTATCAAAAGAGTAAAAGCAAAAATCTTGCACAAAAATGGCACCTAACGGGTAAACTAAGGCCACATAAGTGGTGGTATTTACAAGGAGAAGTCATGACCTATCAACAGGCTGGGCGTGTCGCTGTTATCAAACGGATAGCCGGGTGGCTCGTTTTTATTCCAGCACTGCTGTCAACATTGATTTCAATTATCAATTTTGCCTATCAATATAGTCAAAAAAGCACCGGGGTGAATGCGGTTATATTGGATTTTATCCACGTCATGACCGACATGATCCGTTTCAATACCACGTTTTTGGATATCTTTTGGTATAACTCGCCGGTACCTGATTTCGAACAGGGTTTTTCGGCATCTAACATTATGTTCTTTATCATTTATATGCTGATATTTGTTGGTTTGTCATTACAGGCCTCGGGGGCGCGTATGTCTCGGCAAGTGCGGCATATTCGTGAGGGTATTGAAGACCAACTGATTTTAGAACAGGCGAAAGGCAGTGAAGGCCGCAGCCGGGAACAGTTGGAAGAAAAGATAGTCTTACCGCATCACACCATCTTTTTGCAGTTTTTTACCTTATATATTCTGCCATTAGTGATAGCGGGGGTCGCCTATTTTGTCATTAAGCTATTGGGGCTGATGGCTCAGGGGTAACACAGTTACTTGATAAAACTCCGAATCTGTTCATAGCGACAGAACAATGAATTGGCCCGAATTTTAGGGCCTTTTTATTGCCTATTTCTTTGATATCTAACTTCATTAACCTCTTGAAAGACTTTTCTGGTAACTGGAATGCCATTCTCGTCTTGCACTCACAATTTTGCCTGCCTAATTCCCTTATGCTGTGAGTCTCTTCTCTTTGTTATATCAGCAACATAATGAACGTTTTTATCTCTAAGAAAATGCGTAATTTTATTATTCTGGCCCAAACAAACAGCATGGCAAAAGCCGCTGAAAAATTACACATGACCGCTTCACCTTTTGGTAAAAGTATTGCAGCTTTGGAGGAATTGGTCGGGTATTCGCTTTTTACTCGGAATGAGAAAAACATCAGTTTAAACAAAGCCGGGCAGGAGCTTTATCAGGAATTATTCCCTATTTATCAACGGTTATCGGCCATTGATAACACCATTATCTCTTTGTCCCATCGGCAGAAAAATATTGTAATTGGTATCGATAACACCTATCCCACGATAATTTTTGATCAATTATTTAGCCTCAGTGATAAGTTTGATGGAGTGACCGCACAACCTTTTGAGTTTAGTGAAAATGCGGTTATTGATGACTTACTGGATCACCGTGTGGATTTTATTATCTCGTTGCAGCAAGCCTCGCCGCGAGTAACACATATTGATAGCGTACAGACCACGGAATTGCCCGCATTGCGACTGGGTTTTTTAGTATCGAGGCGTTTTGAAAATTGTCAGGCCTTGGAATTATTAAATACTCTGCCGTGGTTACAAATGCGTTTTCAAAATCGGGCTAATTTTGAATCCATATTAGATGCACATTTTCGCGCGATTGGTATTAATCCGACCATTATTTATCGGCCTTACAGTTTTATGGCGAAAATTAGCGCCGTCGAGCAGGGGCAATTTCTGACAGTGGTTCCGCAGTTTGCTTATCGGTTGGTGAATCCGGCGAAGCTGAAATATTTTGATGCGCCAAATCAGCCCATGTATATGCGCGAGTATCTTTATTCACTCAAAAATAATCACCATATTGAACGCGTCATGGGCTATATCCATAGTGACCGTAATGGCGATTAGGGCACCAACATCGAGCCAGACTCGAACAGGTTTTGATGTAACTGAAAAGCTTGTGCCAGATTATGGTGCAAATGTCCCCCTTTGGCCTGCGCCAGATATTGATGCAGATAATCACGATACATTGGATGCGCGCAGTTATTAATAATTGCGTTGGCGCGTTGCATCGGCGATAAGCCACGTAAATCGGCCACACCTTGTTCAGTGACAATCACTTTTACGCTGTGTTCGCTGTGATCAACATGAGTGCACATCGGCACAATGGTGGAGACTTTGCCCCCCTTGACGATAGAAGGGGCCATAAAGATAGATAAATAGGCATTGCGCTCAAAATCTGCGCTGCCGCCAATGCCGTTGAGCAGTTCTGTGCCCGCAACATGGGTGGAATTAGCATGGCCGTAAATATCAAATTCCAACCCAACATTGAGCGCAATGACACCTAAGCGGCGAATGATTTCCGGGTGGTTAGAAATCTCCTGTGGGCGCAGTACAATTCTGCTCGCGAAGAAATCCATATTGTCATAGATTTTTTTTAATGATGCGGGCGAAATCGTCAAGCTGGAGGCGCTAACACCCAGAACTTTTCCCGTTTCTATCAGCGGCACGACGGATTCCTGCAACACCTCGGAATACATCATAAAGGCTGGGATATGGGGGTTTTCACCCAGGCGCTTCATCACGGCATTATTGATGTTGCCCACGCCACTTTGTAATGGGAGAAATTCGGGTGGAATGCGGCCTAATTTGAGCTCATTTAGCAAGAAGTTAACCACGTTGTCAGCAATTTGTTCGCATAATGGGTTTTCGCGATCAAGGCTGTTACTGGCATCCGGTAATTCGGTTTCTACTATGCCAATAATTTTGCTGGGATCGACCTGTACATAAGGCTGGCCAACTTTATCCAAGGTATGGAATATCGGCAGGATATTGCGTCGTGGCGGTGCGCCCAGCATTACGATATCGGCCAGTTCGGCAACCCGTGGGCTGTGATAATGATTTAATTCAATGATGATTTTTTTCGCTTTTTGCAAGAAAATGGGCGAATTGCCAATGCCGCTGGTGAGGTAGACTTTCCCATCGGCGGTTATTGCAGAGGCTTCAATCACGGCCACGTCAATATCGCCAAAGAAACCATAGTTGACCATTTGTGCCACTTCACTGAGATGCAGGTCAACAAAGCTGACGACCCCTTGGTTGATTTTTTCGCGCAATAACGAGGCGGTTTGATACGGAGCCCGCCAGGCCAGTGCATCAGCTTGGGCTAATTCATCATCCGCCTGGGCACTAATGGATGCGCCGGTCAGTAAGCGGATTTGAAATGCTTTTTGCTGTTGGTGATGTGCGGTGGCGCGCCTTGCAATGGCACTCGGAAGCACTTTCGGTGCCCCCGCAGGGGTGAAACCACTGAATACCACCATATTCCCATGCTCAATACACTCAGCGGCAGTATCCGCGTTCATGATACAAAATGACTTTTTCATAGAGAAATCCTTTATCTGAGCAGGGTTAATGTCCCAGAAAGTTTGGTTTGCGTTTTTCCATAAATGCACTCATGCCTTCTTGGTAGTCGGCACTGTCGTAGACTGCCCGCCGCATACCTTGGATGCGCTCAAATTCATCCGAATTCATGGTGTGGGCCTCACCCAATACGCGAAGTTCCTCTTTAATGACGGCAATAGCTAAAGGGGCTTTTTGGGCAATAACATGTGCCAGTTTGAGGGTGAAGTCTTCCAGTTCTGCGGGTTCAACTACATGATTGAGAATGCCAACGGACAGGGCGCGCTGGGCGGTGATGGGGGCGGCGGTGAAAATCAATTCTTTCACAATATGGAATCCGGCATCACGAATAAGGTTGTGGATCCCCACTAAGTTATAAGGAACGCCCAGATTTACCGGTGTCATTGAGAAGGTTGAATTGCTACAGGCAATAATGATATCGGAACTCATAATCATCTCGAATGCTCCACCCCAAACGCTACCTTCCACCATTGAAATGATTGGCTTAGGATATTTTTGGATGACGCGCGTGATTTGGCGCAGTGGGTCATCGTAGGACAGCGGGTCCCGTCGGCCGGTAGGTAACTCGTGAATATCATGGCCGGCTGAGAATACTTTTGAACCTTCCGCCGCGCGCAAAATAATGCAACGAATATCGGTGTTATTGAGGTCATGCAAGGCCTGCATTAAGTCATCCATAAATACTTTGCTTAATGCATTAAGTTTGCGCGCGTGGTTGAACTCAATAATGCCAACCCGATTGGCAATCAATACTTTGACATACTGATAAGACATGGTTTATTCCCTTTATTTGAAGACTTTTTGTGTAATAAATTGGGTTACGGCGCAGATCCCCGCCCGTGGTGAAATGTGATTTTGATGTAATTGCGCTTCAATCTGCTGGCAATGCTGGCGAACATCTGCCCGAGCAAATAACGCGGTGAGGGCATTGGTTTCGATTTGCTGGCGAACCCAGGCTAAATTTTGTTGCTGGCGCAAAGTGGCTAATTGCCCACTTTGGCTCATGAGGTGCAAAAAGTGTTGTACGGCTTGCCATACCTCGCCAATACCGTGCTTTTCAAGGGCGCTACAGGTGAGCACGCGCGGCTGCCATTGGGGGTATTTTCGGCGGATAATATGCAGCGCACTGTGATACATATGGCGAGCAATCTCGACATTGCGGTGATTTTCGCCATCATCTTTATTGATGATGATAAAATCTGCCATTTCCATAATGCCTTTCTTGATGCCTTGTAAGTCATCGCCCGCACCGGCAATTTGCAATGAGATAAAGCAATCCACCATCGCGGCGACGGCGGTTTCAGATTGCCCAACACCGACGGTTTCAATGATAACAATGTCATAGCCTGCGGCTTCACACAGTAAAATGAGCTCTCTGGTGCGTTGGCTTGCCCCTCCAAGATGGCCGCGTGAGGGGACGGGGCGGACAAAGGCATGATCGGCGCGAGACAAATTCAGCATGCGCGTTTTATCGCCCAAGATGCTACCGCCGCTGACGGGGCTGCTTGGGTCGATGGCAATGACCGCCACTTTATGTCCTTGCGATAACAGTTCTTCTCCCAGCACGGCAAGAAAAGTGCTTTTCCCCGCCCCCGGTGTGCCGGTGATCCCCAGGCGTTTGGCCTGCCCGGTGTAGGGGATAATGCCATCCAGCAGGCGGGCACTTAATGGCTGATGCTGGGGGAGGCTGCTTTCGACCAAGGTCATGGCTTGCGCCAAGGCCGCGCGTTCGCCTTGGCGCAACCGACGAATATAATCGTCAAGATTGCTGTTATTAATCATGGTGGTGACTGATGAGTTGTAACACGTCACGCACGCTGGTTAGCATTGGGGTACCCGGCCCGTAAATGGCGGCAACCCCGTGCTCGCGTAAAAAGGCGTAATCTTGGGGGGGAATAACCCCGCCTGCGACCACGCAGATATCCTGGCGTTGGTATCGGCTCAAGGCGTTAATCAATTCAGGAATCAGGGTTTTGTGGCCGGCCGCAAGTGATGACGCGCCGATAACATGGACATCGTTTTCCACCGCCAGACGGGCAATTTCATCCGGCGTAGAGAACATGGGGCTGAGATCAACATCAAAACCGAGGTCGGAATAGGCGCTGGCAATCACCTTGGCACCTCGGTCATGACCATCCTGACCCATTTTTGCAATCAGAATTCGAGGGCGACGGCCATTTTCTGTCAGGAAATGCTGAGTTTGAGCCAGTAGTTGGTCAAACTCTCGGGCGTGGTTTTCACTTTGGTGGTAACTGTGGGCAATGACGCCAGTGACACATTCACTGGGTACCAGATAGCGATCAAATTCTATTTCTATGGCATCGGAAATTTCGCCCAATGTTGCCCGAAGGCGGGCTGCTTGAATGGCCGCTTCCAGTAAGTTGCCCTGATGCCCGGCGGCATGGCGCAGATTAACCAATGCTTGCTGCACCGCTTTGTTATCCCGCGTCGCCCGCATTTGCGTCAATTGAGCAATTTGTTCATTGCGCACTTTAATGTTGTCAATTTCCAGTACTGGGGTGTCGGCTTCTTGTGCTAGTTGGTATTTGTTGACCCCAACAATGACGCGCTTCCCTTGGTCAATAAGGGATTGCTCACCGGCAGAGGCTTCTTCAATCATGCGTTTAGGTAGCCCGACTTCAATCGCTTTGGCCATTCCGCCCACCTCATCAATTTGTTTGATGATGGCTCTGGCCTGTTTGACCATTTGATCTGTGAGAGACTCGACAAAATAAGAACCCGCCAGTGGGTCAATAGTGCGACATATTTCAGACTCTTCCTGAATGATAATCTGGGTGTTACGCGCAATGCGCGCCGAAAAATCAGTCGGCAGACCGAGCGCTTCATCAAAGGCATTGGTATGTAAAGACTGTGTTCCGCCTAGGGTGGCACCGAGTGCTTCGATGGTGGTGCGAATAATATTGTTGTAAGGGTCTTGCTCCGTCAGACTCCAACCCGAGGTTTGGCAGTGGGTGCGCAGCGCCAATGATTTAGGGTCAGTGGCCCCAAATTCGCTCACCGCCTCACTCCAGAGATAGCGGGCGGCGCGCAACATGGCGATATTCATAAATAAATCCATGCCAATACCAAAGAAGAAGGACAGGCGCGGGGCAAAATCATCAATATTTAAACCGGCATTGAGCGCGGCTTTGATGTACTCAATACCATCCGCGAGGGTAAAGGCGACTTGTTGCACACAGTTAGCGCCGGCTTCACCCATGTGATAGCCGCTGATGCTAATGGTGTTAAAACGCGGCATATGCTGAGAGCTCCAGGCGATGATGTCTGAAATAATGCGCATGGAGGGTTTGGGCGGATAGATATAGGTATTACGGCAGAGATATTCTTTTAGGATGTCGTTTTGAATAGTGCCGGTCAGCAGGGCGGGCGCGACACCTTGTTCTTGCGCCGCCACAATATAAAACGCCATAATCGGCAATACTGCACCATTCATCGTCATAGAAACCGACATTTTGTCCAGCGGGATTTGGTCGAACAAGACTTTCATATCCTCGACGCTATCAATTGCCACGCCCGCTTTACCTACATCACCAGAAACCCGTGGGTTATCTGAGTCATAGCCACGATGTGTCGCAAGATCAAATGCCACCGACAGGCCTTTTTGCCCGGCAGCCAGATTTTTGCGATAAAACGCATTTGATTCTTTTGCAGTTGAAAAACCAGCATATTGACGAATAGTCCAGGGCTGGGCGGCATACATCGTGGCGCGAGGCCCTCTGACATAAGGGGCAATACCGGGAAGGGTGCCGGTTACCTCAAGTCCATCAAGGTCACTGGCGGTATACAGTGGTTTTATCGTAATGCCTTCCGGTGTTTTAGTGACTAAATCTTCAATATTTTTACCGCGTCTACTGAGCTCTTTATTAGCCAGTTTTTCCCACTCGCGAATATCCACCATGTGTTTTATTCCCAATAATTAGCAATAGAATTCCTATCAAGGAGAGTGAATATTCCTCAATAAAGGCTTTTGATTTTATTTAAGTAAGCGCTTTTTAGTGGGGGTTGTCGCGAGCAAAAAAGAACAGGGTTAGCTGTCATTATTGGACAGTGGAAATGCAGTTAAAATGGGATTTTGCTCATGCTTTTTTTAGAGAAAATGAGGGGTATTGACCGAAATAATCATAAAAAACAGACATAAAAAAGCCCCCTAAAAGTGGGCTCACCAATTCTTAGGGGGCGGTTAATGCTATATCGATTGACGGCTATATCGATTGACGGTTATCGCGATTGAGCCGATTAAAATCGCTCTGGGTGTAACAGTTTATCAACGGCTTTTTGTGCATTTATCCAATGTTGCCCACCAAATAAATTGCTTAGATTCAATAAGTAATAAAGTTGGTAAATAGGTTGGCGCTCAATAAATCCGGCGGGGAGAGGCCAGACACTTTGGTAACCGTCATAGATCTGAGCCGGTAAGGTGGGGTAGAGGGGGAGCATGGAAAGGTCGCATTCCCGGTCACCCCAATAGCAGGCGGGATCAAAAATAACTGGCCCATTGGCACTGGCAGCACAGTTAGCGGGCCATAAATCGCCATGTAATAAAGACGGCTGCGGCTGGTGGTTTTGTAAGCGGTCGTGGACGAAATGAGTTATCTGATCAATATCACCAAATGACATGCCTTTTTCAGCGGCCAATTGTAATTGCCAGCCAATGCGCTGTTCCGCAAAGAATTGCGCCCAGCGGCGCTGCCAACTATTAGGCTGCACAGTGGTGGCTAAATCATTATCAAAATCCAGCCCGAATTGCAGTTGCTCACTCCATTGATGTAAATGAGCTAATTGTTGCCCCAAACAATAGGCATTATGGGCATCGAGTGGTTTTAGGGGGATATATTCAAGTAGCAGAAAACTGTAATCACGATCACTGCCGACCCCATAAACTTCGGGCACCTGAACTGTGTTACTGCGGGCCAATAAAGAGAGTTGATCTGCCTCGGCGGTAAATATGGGCAGCATCTCACGGGTATCACATTTGACGAAAACCTCAGTTTCACCATAACTGAGACGCCAGGCTTCGTGAATGTCACCGCCGGGTAATTCAGTTCTTTCCCGAATTTCAGCCGGGCCGAGATACTCACCTAACAGACGATTCACAGCTTGCCACATGACTCACCCCCTATTAGCTACCTACCTGTAAATTCGAGTTTCTTTGGATCTCAATCATTAGGTTAGCGTCTTTATCCTGTGAAGGACAAGCGCTGATACATGAGCATACCCGTGCCGGATCAAATAAAAGCCAAATTCTGACCCCAATTTTGCACATATTTTCTATAACGCCAATTAGCAGTGTGTGAAATAGCCCAAGGAAAACATGAGGTGATAAATAAGCCGTAAAGCAAATATACATTACGGCTTATAAATATCCCCATCTGAGGTTGATGACAAACCGGCGTTTTCAGCTCCGAGTCAGTCTGGGCAACTGCATCTATGGGCGCTCTGGCTGCTTACAGCACTTATTATTTTAAGAAATAGAGGCCCCTGCGGCACATTACCTCTTCAATCAACGTCATCAGCAGTTTTATATTTTTAAATTTATCAGATACAGCAACTCTAATTGATTATAGCAGGTTGCCCTTTGACGTGTTTTCAGTGCCAATATCCTGGGTTTTAGCCGCTATTGGGTGACTTTTTACGGGTTTTATATGGTTATAAATCAGAGCAACGACAAAGAATAATGCCTGAATGATAACAATACAGGGGCCAGTGGCTCCATCAATATGGAAACTTATCAAGGTGCCTAACACACAGGCAGTGACGGAAACCAGTGTGGCCACAAGCAACATTTGGTCAAAGCTGCGGCACACCAAAAAGGCGATAATTCCGGGTGCTATCAGCATGGCAATAACTAAAATAACCCCTACCGCCTGCAATGAGGCCACGATAGTCAGGGCCAACAGGCACAGTAAACCGTAGTGCAATAACTTAACCGGTAAGCCAATCACGCGGGCATGGTTTGGGTCAAAGCAGTAGAGCATAAAGTCTTTGCGTTTTAGTAGCACCACCAGCAGTGTGAATCCGGCGATCCATAAAGTTTGTTTCAGCTCGGCCAGTGAAATACCCAGCATATTACCGAATAAAATATGGCTAAGATGTTGGTCTGTATCCATACGAGAAAACAGCACCAGTCCAAAGGCGAACATACCGGAGAACACAATGCCCATCACCGTATCTTCTTTGACCCGACTGTTTTCTTTTAAATAGCCAGTGGCAACTGCGCAGAAAATCCCTGAGATAAAAGCACCGATAACCAATGGAATACCGAGCCAAAAAGCCAATACAATGCCGGGTAATACCGCATGAGAGATAGCATCCCCCATCAGTGACCAGCCTTTTAGCACCAGATAGCAAGATAAGATGGCGCAGACCACACCGGTCACTATGGCGGCGATAATAGCCCGCTGCATAAAGGGATAGGCAAAGGGTTCACTGATCAGGCTGAAAAATGTATTCATACATTATCCTCCGGATGCGGCGTTGCCGGGTGGCGGCGTTTTTGGCGAGTTTGATAACGGGTTGCCAGTAAGCCGTGTTTAGGGGCGAAGAGAAAGGCCAATAGGAATACCAGCGTTTGCAATGTCACAATTACCCCGCCAGTGGCACCATCGAGATAGAAACTGAGATAAGCACCAAAGGCACTGGTAAACGCGCCGATGGCGATAGCTATTATCAGTAGACGGCCGAAGCGGTCAGTGAGTAAATAGGCGGTTGCACCTGGCGTCACCACCATTGCAATCACCAAAATTGCGCCGACCGTCTGCAAGGCTGCCACAGTGCAGGCGCTTAACAGGGTGAAGAACAGGATTTTTAGTCGTAAGGGCGACAGCCCTATCGACATCGCATGGCTTTCATCAAAAAATACCGCCAGTAAGTCCTTCCAAATCAGACATAAAATCACAAAAGAAACCAGAATAATGATTTCTACCTGCAAGACGTCTTCATCCGCTATGCCTAAGATGTTGCCGAAAATAATCGACTGCACATTTACTGAGGTTGGATTGAGGGAAACAATTAACAGACCGACGGCAAAAAACGTCGAGAAAATAAAACCGATAATGGCATCTTCGCGCAGGCGGGTGATATGGCGAACCAGTGTCATGGCTAATGCGGCGAGCATGCCGGTAAAGAATGCGCCAGCGGCATAGGGCAAGCCAAGGGCATAAGCACCGGCAACCCCAGGGACGACGGAGTGCGATAGCGCATCGCCCATCAATGACCAGCCTTTCAGCATCAGATAAGCTGATAAAAATGCGCAGACCGCACCAACAATCGCGCTGACCCAAATGGCCTTGACCATATAATTGTAATTAAAGGGTTGCAGTAGGATTTCCAGCATCAGGGATTCTTCTCCTTCGACTGGCTCTGGGCCGGGGGATCATTTTTGGTGTGACCATAAAATACCGCAGGGCGCTCATCATCGGTGATGACCGTCACCGTGCGCGGGTCATTGTCGTCATGCAGTGTGGTGCCGGACAGATTGATATGGCGCAGAACACCACCAAAGGTCATTTCCAGATTTTTTTGGGTGAAGGTGGTTTCGGTTGGCCCGGCAGCTAACACCGTCTGATTAATTAGGATAACGTGGTCACAGAATTCCGGCACACTGCCAAGGTTATGTGTTGAAACCAAAATCAGATGGCCTTCATCACGCAGCGCGCGCAATAAATCAATAATGGCATTTTCTGTTTTGACGTCTACCCCAGTGAATGGCTCATCCAAGAGCAATACTGAACCTTGTTGGGCCAGTGCGCGGGCCAGAAACACCCGTTTTTTCTGCCCGCCAGAAAGTTCGCCTATTTGGCGTGATCGTAATGCCGTCAAACCGACTCTTTCAATCGCTTTATCCACAATGGCTTTATCTTCGCGGCTTGGGATGCGGAGGAAATTCATTTTCCCGTAGCGGCCCATCATCACGACGTCTTCGACTAACACTGGGAAGTTCCAGTCCACATCTTCTGTTTGCGGGACGTAGGCAATAGTATTTTGTTTCAGCGCGTGGCTAATCGGCTTATTACTCAGCTCTACTTTGCCCACACTGGGTTTGACCAAGCCCATAATACTTTTAAACAGGGTAGATTTACCGCTGCCATTGACACCAACCAGCGCGCAGATAGTGCCGCCAGTCAGGGAAAATGTGGCGTCATAAATAGCAGTATGCCCATTGTTATAGGTGACAGTGACATTATCCACCATCAGCTCCGGGCGGACAAAAACAGCATGGCTCATTGACCAAATCCTTTCGCGATAGTTTGTACTGTGGTGTTAATCAGGTCGATATAGGTGGGAACCGGCCCTTTTTCATTTGATAAGGAATCAACATATAACACTCCACCATATTGTGCCCCGGTTTCTTTGCTGACTTGTTTGGCGGGCTTATCCGAAATAGTGCTCTCGCTGAATATCACCGGGATTTTATTGGCGCGGATAGTATCAATAACACGACGGACTTGTTGCGGGGAACCTTGTTCCTCAGCATTTATTGGCCATAAATACACTTCTTTAAAACCATAATCTTTTGCCAGATAACTGAATGCGCCTTCACTGGTCACCAGCCAGCGCTGCTCTGCTGGGATCCGGGATAAACGTTCACGTAGTGGGGCATCTAGTGCGGCAATTTTTTCAGCATAGGCTTTGGCATTGCGGTTATAGGTTTCAGCATGCGCGGGGTCGTGCTCTACCAGTGCTTTGCGAATGTTCTCAATGTAGACAAGTGCATTTGAGGGGGACATCCAGGCATGTGGATTAGGAATTCCTTTATAAGGCCCTTCACGGATAGGTAAGGGTGTAATGCCATCAGTCAACACGACAGAAGGGACATCTTTAATGTTTTCGAAGAAGCGTTCAAACCAGCGCTCCAGATTCATGCCATTCCAGAGAATTAAGTCTGCAGACTGTGCTTTGACGATGTCACGTGGCGTAGGTTGATAGTCATGAATTTCTGCCCCAGGTTTAGTTATTGACTCAACCACGGCAGCATCACCGGCGATATTTTGCGCGATATCCTGAATAATAGTGAAGGTGGTCACAATTTTGAATTTTTTATTGCTGTCATTAGGCTGGCTTTCTGCCATCGCCGCAGTGCTGAGCAATGATGAAATTGCAACAAGCATAAACAGCGTTAGGGTACGTAAAAAACGTGGTGTAAAACGGCTAATGGGGTGCAGGTAGGGTATTTTTTGCTTAGTTAACATGGCGATGTTCCCTTTTCTTAAATGAAAATGATTATCAATATCATTTGCGCTAGTGTCAAGCTTTGCCCTACAATAAACTAAAACTTACCAATAGTTACCGAATATAGCCTGTTAATTATGTCGATAATGGTCAAACTAGGGCAAAAAATCTATTTGGACGAGGAGACAACTTGTATATGCTACAAAACGGCTTATCAGCACGGGGAATACTGTGAATCCAAAGGTCGGTTGCCTAATGGCAATTATCTTGCTGGCGGGGTGTGCCAAACCAACCCCTCCACCGCAAGCAAAAAACGGGTGGCTGAAGAACGCGCCACAAGGTGGTTTTCTTAATGCACCGAAAAGCAGCGCAGGTTCAACTACAGTTGCATACAGCGATGTAATTAAACAAGCAGCCAGCCATTATGGTGTTGATGAAACCTTAATTAAAGCCATTATCCAGGTGGAGTCTGGTTATAATCCTGATGTAGTGAGCACCTCAAATGCCGTAGGTCTGATGCAGATTAAAGCGTCTACTGCAGGACGTGATGCGTATCGAATGAAAGGGCGTAATGGTCAGCCTAGTTCTGGCGAATTAAAAGATCCGGTGAAGAATATTGATATTGGGACGGCTTATATCAATATTTTGCAAAATCAACAGTTAGCGGGCATAAGTGATCCGCAGACATTACGTTATGCAACCATAGTTTCTTATGCTAATGGTGCGGGCGCGATGCTACGGACGTTCTCATCAGATAAACGTCTGGCAGTGAATAAAATTAATAGTCTTAGCCCGAACGAATTTTATCAGCATATACAAAAGAAACATCCGGCCGCGCAAGCACCACGTTATTTGTGGAAAGTGGATACTGCGTACCGGGCGATGTCAGAGTAATATTAAAACGCTAACCGATGTCGTTTATGGGTGCTTAATGGGCATCAGTATAAACATCGGCTAGCGTTTATTTTTCAATTTTTGCTCTTCGTTAGGCAATAGCGGGTTGGTAGTTTGAGATAATATCCAGGATGCCATTAATAATAAATTGCACGCCCATGCACACCAGCAAGAATCCCATCAAACGTGAAATCGCTTCAATCCCACTTTTACCTACCCAGCGCATGATTGCGCCGGAACTGAGCAGTGATCCCCACAGGATTAAAGAGACACTCAAAAAAATCAATATCGGTGCTACTGTGACCACCCACGGGCTAAATAGGGTTGTGTCTTTTACCGTTGCGGCGGAACTGATTATCATGGCGATAGTTCCCGGCCCCGCGGTACTTGGCATTGCCAGCGGCACAAAGGCAATATTGATGGATTTGCGTTTTTTCAAGTCCAGCGATTTTTCTTCTAACTCGGTATCTTCAGCCGATTGTTGTGGGAAAAGCATGCGAAAACCAATAAATGCCACAATCAGCCCACCGGCAATTCGCAAACCGGGTATTGAGATACCGAAGGTATTCATGACAACCTGGCCAGCATAATAGGCGATAGTCATGATAAAGAAGACGTAGATAGACGCCATCTTTGATTGTTGATTACGTTCTTCTTTGGTCATATTGCCGGATAATCCGAGCAAGAGGGCCACTGTCGTTAATGGGTTTGCCAAGGGCAGCAGGAGCACTAAGCCCAAGCCAATAGCTTTGAATAATTCAAGAATACTGTGCATCAATCTTGCTCCGAAAATGACCTCGAACAAACATACCTGATGAGAATAGAACATATTAGGCATTTAATTGCATAGCGACGAATAGGCTTGCATGCGAAATTATTGCGAACCTTATCACACTTGGGTAAAAGGCTTACCCAAAGCTTTTGGTGTGGCGGGAAGGCAGTATTTGGGGCAAAAGGGATATGTGATGCAGATCAAACCTTTGGTTGGCAACAGTTGGTTCAATGCCGCAGATCCAGAATAATCATGTCAGCATTAATTTTCTGCAAGGAATAGGGTTTTGTGCATTTGTGATATCAGTGTTGAAGATGAATATATTCGCCAGCCATTATCGGCCTCTGCTGCGTGGGTGCTAGATACACAAGCTGCTCGTGCTCGTGGTCGTTTACGTTTTTTAAAACCTAAACGTGAAGCTCGCCCACGTTGGCGCTTAGCCCCCCTCAAAGATACCTATGAAATCCGTTTTTATCCTAACCGATTACCCGAACTTTGGTTTTTCAGTGCGGAAAATGCCAGCCGCAAACGGCTTTGATCATCAGGAAAGCTTGTCGGGCTATTTAGGTCGCAATAAAGTTGGCTGAAAGGTACTCACTTGAGTGAATGTGTTCCAGCCAAAACTTGCTTCTTTTATCTCTCTTCTTTGCTCTTTGTATTCCCAGGTGCGGCTCAGTGCCATTTATTGTGACTTGGTGGGATAGGGCATCAGTAAGTCATCCAATATCCGCATCCTCTCTTCTACTGGAATATACAGCCAGCGCGTAAACCAAGGCGTTTTCTCAGTGCAATGTTGATGTGTGTGGTGAAAGTAAAGTTCGAGACCTGACAGCACGTCGGCGATGTTTTTCATCATTTATCTCCCCTTGTTGACCAGTGAGTAAATCATAGGCAATAAAATGCGGAAGAAAAACGGATGTGTTTGATTTTATTGTTCAGTATTTACCAGCAATAAATTGCTGCGTTTCTCGCTGAGGGCATATTCTTTGGGGGATAACACAGGGTGTGTGGTCGTGAGGGTAATGACCAAATAAAACGCCCCGATTGCGTAAACAATCGGGGCGGCGTTCCAGTAACCATTGCTACACGGAAACGGAAACTGATTATGGGCACTTCCTACAGAAATAGCAATACACCCAGCGCTACTCAAAAGCAATAGAACATAATGTAAATCATTGTTGGTACTGATAAACATCATTACACAACTGATTTCAGCGGTCTGTATGATAAAATCCACACCTCTTCGAATAACGTTGCATTTCAACAATTGCTCTGGCGATTCAGTCGGCGGTATTGGGTTTTCATCGAAAATACTTTGCTAAAAATAAACAGGATATTAAATATTTAGAGCGCTTTTAGCGCTTGGGAGCATGCTATGGTTGGCCCGTTTATGAATAGTGCGGGGATAATCCTCGGGGGCATTGTGGGAGTACTATTAGCCCGCCATGTTCCCAAGCGATTGCAAGAGGGGTTGCCCGCCACATTTGCCCTGGCTTCTATCTCTATCGGTATTGTGATGGTGGTTAAAGTACATTTTATGCCCGCTGTAATTTTGGCATTAATAATTGGGACCGCGGTAGGGGAGTTATTATCTCTGGAGCAGGGCGTAAAATGGGGTGCAAATAAAACGCGTATTTTGTTGGAACGCATTATTCCATCACGTAGCACATTGCCACCTCATGAGTTTGCACAAAGTTTTACGGCAATGATTGTGTTGTTTTGTGCGAGTGGGTTGGGGGTGGTTGGTTCCTTGACTGAAGGTATTACGGGCGATTTTCAACTGCTGTTTGTTAAAGCGCTGATGGACTTCTTCACGGCATTTATATTTTCTATTTCCTTGGGTATTGCATTGGTGGCGATTGCTATTCCGCAATTGCTCATTCAGATTGCATTGGTGCTACTGGCAAAACTCATTATGCCTTATATGGATGATATCGCCTTTGCTGACTTTTCTGCCTGCGGTGGGATTATTATGATTGCAGTGGGATTGCGGATTGCACAAATTAAAATATTTGCGGTAGTGAATTTCTTGCCAGCATTACTCTTTGTCGTCCCAATATCTTATTTATGGCGTTATTTAATGGGATAAAAAGATGACATAGCCGGTTTCTGAAACGGTAGGCTTCTTTGCAAAGATTCTCATCAAAGCGACCGTTTCAGTTCAGTATGATTGTTATTTTATGGATTGTAATTAGGTTTAACCAATCTTCCGGCACAAAAACTTGCCTTTTACTACACCATCAAAAAAACGCCCTTTTGAAACCACCGACATAAAATTCTGATGAACACGCTCAGGGACACCAAGATACTGATAAATCCCTTGTTCACGGAATTGTATCTCCAGCATGCGATTTTCAGGATCATAACCAATCGACAAAATTCTGGAGGATGTAACAGGTTGTCGCTGCAATAGTTGACCCTCAGTTATACAGTGTTGATATTATAGTGATCGTAGAGCAATTTAAGCATGATAACTTTGTCGGCGATCATTATCACTGTTTGGTGATAGCATTAATAGATTATTTGCGAGTTATATTTTATTGATAACCACTATTGGCGGTGATTTTTTTCCATTACTTGCTGATAAAACAATGAAAATAGGGAGTGTCGAGAGTCATTATGGATTTTATTTTTGCACTTTTGATGATTGGGTTCGGGTTAGCGCTCTATTTTTTACCGACGCTTATTGCAAATAATCGTAAGCACAAAAGTATCGGTGGTATTTTTTTGCTTAACCTCCTTTTAGGCTGGTCATTAGTGGGCTGGGCTATCGCATTTGTGTGGGCTTTTGTCTCTAATGACAGTGAGGTGTATGAGGCAGGCCGCAGGGCCGTTGCAGAAAAAATGACAATTACGGAACATAAAAAATGCCCGTATTGTGCGGAGTTGATCAAAAAAGAAGCCATTAAGTGTAAACATTGTGGCAGTGATTTGGCCGCTGATTTTGAAAAAAATCAAGAATAAAACGGGTCAGGTGGCTGACTTGGCGTTCATTGAGTGCTGAATATCATCAATATTGCTCAATAAATTAACCGATGGGCAGATACTTGTCATTGCACTCAGTAGTGATAATATGAATCCCCTTTGCGACATGATCTGTGTCACAAAGAGAACTTTTTATACCGTTGCGTATCAATATAACAAACGTGGGTTAAATTGAATTCGCAATCTTTTGATATTAAACAATAATTACGTCTTGCATGTGATCTGTCGTGAGGGTCACCACTGTAGATAAGGAATTAGAATGCCCGTTATTACCCTTCCTGACGGCAGTCAGCGTCAGTACGATCACGCCGTTTCTGCTCTAGATGTCGCGTTAGACATCGGCCCTGGCCTGGCGAAAGCCTGTATTGCTGGCCGAGTTAATGGCGAATTGGTAGATGCCAGTGACCTGATCGAATCTGATGCTCAGTTGGCCATTATCACCACCAAAGATGCTGAAGGCCTGGAGATTCTCCGCCATTCTTGTGCTCACTTGTTGGGGCACGCTATCAAGCAACTTTGGCCCGATACCAAGATGGCCATCGGCCCAGTTATCGACAACGGTTTCTATTACGATGTTGATATCGACCGTACCCTGACGCAGGAAGACTTGGATCTGCTGGAAAAGCGGATGCATGAACTTGCCGATAAAGATTACGATGTCATCAAGAAAAAAGTGAGCTGGCAAGAAGCCCGCGACACTTTTGCTGCTCGTGGTGAAGATTATAAAGTGGCTATTCTTGATGAGAATATCAGCCGCGATGATCGTCCTGGTTTATATCATCATGAAGAATACGTTGATATGTGCCGTGGCCCGCACGTACCGAATATGCGTTTCTGCCATCACTTCAAATTGCAGAAAACATCCGGTGCTTATTGGCGTGGCGACAGCAAGAATAAAATGCTGCAACGTATTTACGGCACGGCTTGGGGTGATAAGAAGCAACTGAATGCTTATCTGCAACGTCTGGAAGAGGCGGCTAAACGCGACCATCGTAAGATTGGTAAGCAGTTAGACCTTTACCACATGCAGGAAGAAGCGCCAGGTATGGTGTTTTGGCATAATGACGGCTGGACTATTTTCCGTGAGTTGGAAACCTTTGTGCGTATGAAGCTCAAAGAGTACCAGTATCAGGAAGTAAAAGGGCCATTTATGATGGACCGCGTCCTGTGGGAAAAAACCGGGCATTGGGAAAACTATGCTGAGCATATGTTTACCACCTCGTCGGAAAACCGCGAGTACTGCATCAAGCCAATGAACTGCCCTGGACACGTGCAGATTTTCAACCAAGGGTTGAAGTCATACCGTGACCTGCCGTTGCGTATGGCCGAGTTCGGTAGTTGTCACCGTAACGAACCTTCAGGCGCATTGCATGGCCTCATGCGGGTTCGTGGCTTTACTCAGGACGATGCTCATATCTTCTGTACCGAGGAGCAGGTTCGCGATGAAGTGAACAGCTGCATTAAGATGGTGTACGATATGTACAGCACCTTTGGTTTCGAGAAAATTGTCGTTAAATTGTCTACTCGTCCTGAAAAACGTATCGGTAGCGACGACTTATGGACTCGTGCTGAAGACGATTTAGCCGCTGCGCTGACTGAAAACGGCATTCCGTTTGATTATCAGCCGGGTGAAGGTGCCTTCTATGGCCCGAAAATTGAATTTACCTTGCATGATTGTTTGGATCGTGCGTGGCAGTGTGGTACCGTACAACTCGATTTCTCATTACCGGGCCGCTTAAGTGCGTCTTACATCGGCGAAAATAACGATCGCCAGGTGCCAGTAATGATTCACCGGGCTATTTTGGGGTCAATGGAGCGCTTCATCGGTATTTTAACCGAAGAATATGCAGGCTTCTTCCCAACTTGGTTAGCTCCGGTACAAGTCGTGGTGATGAATATCACTGATAGTCAGTCTGATTATGTCCAACAAGTGACCAAAAAACTGCAAGATGCAGGAATTAGGGCAAAAGCGGACTTGAGAAATGAGAAGATTGGCTTTAAAATTCGTGAACATACGTTGCGTCGGGTTCCATATATGCTGGTCTGTGGCGATAAAGAGGTCGAATCAGGCAAAATTGCCGTTCGTACCCGCCGCGGTAAAGATTTAGGAAGCTTGGATGTCAACGTGGTCGTAGACCAGCTGCTAGCAGAAATTCGCAGCCGTAGTCTTCATCAACTGGAGGAATAAAGTATTAAAGGCGGAAAACGAGTTCAACCGGCGCGTCCTAATCGCATCAACAAAGAGATTCGCGCCACAGAAGTTCGCTTAACAGGCGTCGATGGTGAGCAGATTGGCATTGTCAGTCTGAATGAAGCTCTTGAAAAAGCCGAGGAAGCCGGTGTTGATTTAGTAGAAATCAGTCCGAATGCCGAGCCGCCGGTTTGCCGAATCATGGATTACGGCAAATTCCTCTATGAGAAGAGCAAGTCGACAAAAGAACAGAAGAAGAAGCAAAAAGTCATTCAGGTCAAGGAAATTAAATTCCGTCCTGGTACCGATGATGGCGACTATCAGGTCAAACTACGCAACCTGATTCGCTTTCTGGAAGATGGCGATAAAGCCAAAATCACTCTGCGATTCCGTGGACGTGAGATGGCGCACCAACAGATCGGCATGGAAGTCCTTAACCGTGTCAAAAAAGATCTGACTGAAGATTCTGATTTGGCTGTCGTGGAGTCTTTCCCGACTCGTATCGAAGGCCGTCAGATGATCATGGTGCTCGCACCTAAGAAGAGACAGTAAGGCACTCAAGTAACAGGCTTCTCTATGCTTGCATAGCAAGAAGTCTGTTCGCCTAGCTAGCTCGTTGTAATTAACAATGCGAAGTGGATATATTCAATGCCAAAAATTAAGACAGTACGCGGCGCCGCTAAGCGCTTTAAAAAAACCGGTGCCGGTGGTTTTAAGCGTAAGCATGCCAACCTGCGTCATATTTTGACCAAAAAAGCTACTAAGCGTAAACGTCATTTACGTCCAAAAGGCATGGTATCTAAGAACGATCTAGGTTTGGTCGTAGCATGTCTGCCATACGCATAAGTAATTTTGGTTTGAATTAAGACGATAGGAGAAGTAAATGGCTCGCGTAAAACGTGGTGTGGTAGCTCGTGCACGTCACAAAAAAATCTTAAAGCAGGCGAAGGGTTACTATGGTGCCCGTTCGCGCGTTTATCGTGTTGCTTTCCAGGCAGTAATCAAGGCAGGCCAATACGCCTACCGTGACCGCCGTCAACGGAAGCGTCAATTCCGCCAATTGTGGATTGCACGTATCAACGCAGCTGCTCGTCAAAATGGTCTGTCTTACAGCCGTTTCATCAATGGTCTGAAAAAGGCTTCTGTTGAAATCGACCGTAAGATCCTGGCTGACATCGCAGTATTCGATAAAGTGGCATTCTCTGCACTGGTCGAAAAAGCGAAAGCAGCTCTGGCGTAAGTCAGAATTGAAGAGGGAGCTTGTCTCCCTCTTTTAATCTTTATCTTCTGGTTAAGAAGGTTATCTTTATGATGTATGCCGTTACTTTTCGCTTCTTTTTTTACTTTAGCGCCTGATTTCAGGAGGCTTGCGCGTAAGAATAGAAACGAAAAATAGCGCCTAAGCCTCCCATTGTGGAGGCTTTTTTGTTTTTACTCTATAGCATCTATGATGACGAGAGTAAGGGTATCGCAGATGTGGTACCTTATTGATTTTGTGTGATAAATTTAGTTTACTTATCGGTTTTTAACTAATTACATGTATCCTAAATAATTCGAGTTGCAGGAAGACGGCAATTGAGCGAATCCCCTGGAGCTTACTCAAGTAAGTGACTGGGGTGAACGAAAGCAGCCAACGCACATGCGGCTTGAAGTATGACGGATATAACTATAAGCGGGCCATACCGGCCAGAGGAACAAGAACAATGCCACATCTCGCAGAGCTGGTTGCCAAAGCTAAAGCAGCCGTAGAAGATGCCCAGGATGTTGCCGCGTTGGATTTGGTGCGCGTCGAATATCTAGGCAAGAAAGGCCATTTGACCCTTCAGATGACATCGCTGCGCGAGCTACCAGCTGAAGAACGTCCTGCAGCTGGCGCTGTCATTAACCAGGCCAAACAAGAAGTACAAGAAGCACTTAATGCTCGTAAGGATAAGTTGGAGTCAGCAGTTCTAAATGCTCGATTGGCAGCCGAAACTATTGATGTCTCTTTACCGGGGCGTCGTATGGAGAATGGTGGGTTGCATCCGGTAACACGTACTATCGATCGTATTGAAACCTTCTTCGGTGAGTTGGGTTTTTCCGTCGAGTCCGGCCCGGAAATTGAAGATGACTATCATAACTTTGATGCATTGAATATCCCGGCTCATCACCCAGCACGTGCCGATCATGACACCTTCTGGTTTGATGCTACCCGTTTGCTGCGCACGCAGACCTCGGGTGTACAGATTCGTACCATGCAGGGTCAGCAGCCACCCATTCGGATTATCGTGCCAGGTCGCGTTTATCGTAATGATTATGACCAAACTCACACCCCAATGTTCCATCAGATGGAAGGGCTTATCGTTGATCGTGATATCAGCTTTACCAATCTGAAAGGCACATTGCATGATTTCTTGCAGAATTTCTTTGAAGAAGATTTGCAGATTCGTTTCCGTCCGTCTTATTTCCCGTTTACTGAACCGTCCGCTGAAGTGGATGTGATGGGTAAAAATGGCAAGTGGCTGGAGGTGCTGGGCTGCGGCATGGTGCATCCAAATGTATTGCGAAACGTAGGCATTGACCCTGAGATTTATTCAGGTTTTGCATTCGGTATGGGGATGGAGCGTTTGACCATGCTACGTTACGGCGTAACCGATTTGCGTGCTTTCTTTGAAAATGATCTGCGTTTCCTCAAACAGTTTAAGTAAGGCGGGAATATCTCATGAAATTCAGTGAACTTTGGTTACGCGAATGGGTAAACCCAGCCATTAGCAGTGATGATTTAGCCCATCAAATTACGATGGCCGGCTTAGAAGTTGATGGCATCGATGCGGTTGCCGGCGAATTTAATGGTGTTGTAGTCGGTCAGGTTGTTGAATGTGGTCAGCATCCCAATGCGGATAAATTGCGTGTGACCAAAATTGATGTTGGCGGCGATCGTTTGCTGGACATCGTGTGTGGTGCACCCAATTGCCGTCAGGGTTTGAGAGTGGCGGTGGCCACTGTCGGCGCTGTACTGCCAGGTGATTTTAAGATTAAAGCTGCCAAGTTACGTGGCGAGCCCTCAGAGGGCATGCTGTGCTCTTTCTCTGAGCTGGGTATTTCAGAAGACAGTGATGGGATTATTGAGCTTCCTGCTGATGCGCCTATTGGTGTAGATCTGCGTGAATATCTGAATCTGAACGATAAAACCATTGAAATCAGTGTGACACCCAATCGGGCTGATTGCTTAGGGATTATCGGTGTTGCGCGTGATGTGGCCGTGGTTAATCAGCTGCCATTAATTGAACCTGATATGAGCCCAGTTGCGGCGACCATCAATGACACTTTCCCCATTCGGGTCGATGCACCACAAGCTTGCCCTCGTTATCTGGGGCGTGTGGTCAAAGGGATTGATGTCAAGGCGGCGACCCCATTGTGGATGCGCGAAAAACTGCGTCGTTGTGGCATTCGTTCGATTGATCCGGTGGTTGATGTCACGAACTTTGTGTTGTTGGAGTTAGGCCAGCCGATGCATGCGTTTGACTTGGATCGCATCGATGGGGGGATTATTGTCCGTCTGGCGGCCGAAGGTGAAGAACTCACGTTATTAGATGGCACCAAAGCCAAACTGAGTGCCGACACTTTGGTTATTGCTGATCAGCAAAAACCACTGGCGATGGCCGGTATTTTCGGTGGTGAGCATTCAGGTGTTAATGAAGAGACCCGCGATGTGTTGCTGGAGTCGGCCTTCTTTAATCCGCTGTCAATCACTGGGCGCGCCCGCCGTCAGGGGTTGCATACTGATGCTTCTCATCGTTATGAACGTGGTGTTGACCCTGAGTTACAACATAAGGCGATTGAACGTGCTACGCGGTTGTTGATTGATATCTGTGGCGGCGAAGCCGGCCCGGTTATTGATGTAACCGCAACGGCAGAATTGCCAAAACGCGCCACGATTAAGTTACGTCGTGAAAAACTGGATCGACTGATAGGGCACCATGTACCTTCAGAACAAGTCAGTGATATTTTGCGTCGTCTCGGTTGCCAGGTTACAGAATTAGGTTCTGACTGGCAGGCTGTAGCACCAAGCTGGCGTTTCGATATGGAAATCGAAGAAGACTTGGTGGAGGAAGTTGCCCGTATTTACGGTTATAACAACATTCCAGATGTGCCAATTAAAGCTAATCTGGTGATGACTAAGCACCGTGAAGCGGACTTGTCACTCAAGCGTGTGAAGACGGCTTTGGTTGATCGCGGCTATCAGGAAGCAATTACTTACAGTTTTGTTGACCCTAAAGTGCAGGCGCTGCTTCACCCACAACAAGACGCATTAATTTTGCCAAGCCCGATTTCTGTTGATATGTCTGCAATGCGTTTGTCATTGTTGACAGGTTTACTGTCGGCGGTGGTTTATAACCAGAATCGTCAGCAAACGCGCTTACGTTTATTTGAAAGTGGCTTACGCTTTGTCCCTGATAACACCGCAGATCTTGGCGTTAGACAGGACGTCATGCTGGCTGGTGTGATTACGGGTCACCGTTACGATGAACATTGGGATCTGGCACGCCAGCCGATCGACTTCTATGATTTGAAGGGTGATTTAGAAGCAATTCTGGAACTTACTGGAAAATTATCTGATGTTCAGTTCCGTGCAGAAGCGCATTCTGCACTGCATCCAGGGCAGAGTGCTGCAATTTATTTATCAGGGGAACACATTGGTTTCATTGGTGTAGTTCATCCTGAACTGGAACGTAAGCTGAGTCTAAATGGTCGCACCGTGGTGTTTGAAGTGCAATGGAACAAGCTTGCAGACCGCGTCGTGCCTAAGGCCAGCGATATTTCGCGCTTCCCTGCAAACCGCCGTGATATTGCTGTTGTGGTAGCTGAAAACGTTCCCGCAGAAGATATTTTGGCAGAGTGTAAGAAAGTTGGCGCAAATCAGGTAGTTGGCGTAAACTTGTTTGATGTGTACCGTGGCAAGGGCGTAGCAGAAGGTTATAAGAGTCTGGCTATTAGTCTGGTGTTGCAGGATACCGCCCGTACACTAGAAGAAGAGGAGATCGCCGCGACCGTCGCAAGATGTGTAGAGGCGTTAAAACAGCGATTCCAAGCATCCTTGAGGGATTGAACCTATGGCGCTTACTAAAGCTGAAATGTCAGAACATCTATTTGAAAAGCTAGGGCTTAGCAAACGAGATGCCAAAGATCTGGTTGAGTTATTCTTTGAAGAGGTACGTCGTGCTCTTGAGAATGGCGAACAGGTCAAACTGTCTGGCTTTGGCAATTTTGATCTGCGAGACAAGAACCAACGTCCGGGCCGTAATCCGAAGACGGGTGAGGACATTCCTATTACGGCGCGCCGTGTGGTGACTTTCCGTCCAGGGCAAAAGCTAAAAAGCCGGGTAGAGAGTGCCACTCCAAAAGAGTGAGTGTTTTCTGAACAAAAGGCCGCGCAAGCGGCCTTTTTCTTGCCTGTAATAAATTGAAAGATATCGATTTTATTTTTCGACTGCTCATGGGTTGGCGGCATGCTTGGGCAATTTATACCTCAATCCGCACGGTGGAAAGGTTCTGCAACTGGGTACAGCCTGAAAAATTACAGGTATAATCCCATAAATTATTCAATTGGTTTAGAAGCGAAGATGACAAAACTTACCTTACAAGAGCAGATGCTAAAAGCGGGATTAGTCAGCAGCAAAAAAATGGCTAAAGTCCAAAGAACAGCTAAGAAGTCACGAGTTCAAGCCCGTGAAGCAAGAGAGATTGTAGAAGAAAATAAAAAGGCACAAGTTGAGCGCGATAAACAGTTAAGTGAACAACAAAAACAAGCAGCTTTATCTAAAGAACATAAGGCGCAAGTTAAGCAGCTGATTGAAATGAACCGAATCGACATTTCAAAAGGCAATATTGGTTTTAACTTCACCGATAATAATTTAATTAAAAAAATAGTCGTGGATAAGGTTACTCAAGCTCAGCTGATCAGTGGTCGTCTCGCCATTGCTCGGTTGGTTGCTGATAACCATGGTGAGAGTGAATACGCCATTATCCCCGCAATTGTCGCCGATAAAATTGCGCAGCGAGATGCGAACAGTATTGTATTAAATAGTGCGCTTAGTCAGGAAGAGCAAGATGAAGAAGATCCCTATGCCGATTTCAAAGTACCCGATGATTTGATGTGGTAATTAACGTTTCATGGATGCTTATATATGAAAAGTCCCTCAGGGCTTTTCATTAAAATGATATGCCAAGTCAGGCCATTAAATAATCCCTGCGCAGTAACCCAGTTAGGCTCACTCCCTTATTTAATTAAACATTTCAATGTGCATTTTGGTATCGCGGGAGTGTCTTTGCGGCGGCATCGTGATTAATATTTTTGCTTTAGAACGGGCTGGCACTATGAGTGTTGACCCATTCTTGGCTAATGGGATGAATAAAATGCAGCTCGCTGGCGTGTAGCATCAGCCGCGGAGTTCGTTCGGTACCTGGCAGTAGGCGACCGCCATACAAGTCACAGCCCCAAATAGGGTGGCCCAGCAGCTGACAGTGGATGCGGAGTTGATGAGTGCGCCCGGTTTCTGGCGTTAGCTGTACCCGTGTCAATGGCAGTAAGGTGCCGTCTTCCAACGGATGATAAAACCGCTCAACAACGCGATAACCGGAGCGCGCGGGCTTGCCGTGGAGGGCGCAAATTGACATCACTGGGAATAGCGCCGGATCTTTGGCAATAGCTGCATCTATTACCCCTTCGTTGTTGTCCAGATGGCCGCAGAGCAGGGCGCTATACACTTTGGTTACTGTGCGCTGGCTGAACTGTTGGCAAAGGGCGGCATTGACCGCCTTATTGCGGGCAATCACCATCAGCCCGGAAGTCCCGAAATCCAGGCGGTGAGCCAGAGTGCAGCCGGGGAATATCTGCACCAGTCGATGATGCACTGAATCCAAATTTTGCGGATTTTTCCCTGAAAGGCTGAGTAACCCAGCGGGTTTATTGATAAGCACCAGGTGGTCGTCCTGATAGAGAGTCTCAATCTTGTCATGGCACGGCGGGGCAATAAAGGTATCAATAATCTTAGACATCAGGCAACCCGGATGAAGAGTGGGAGCGGATGATAACGAATTTTAAGCCGACTGGCGAATCGGGCTATTAGCTTAACGGGCGGCTATCAGCGATGCAGATTATTCTGTGTGGTTATGGCGCGATGTTAGCTGTTGCCAGCCGTGCGTGATTTGTTAGCAATAAAATAGCGTACGGTGATAAGTTAGCCATATTATGGTGTTATTTAAGGGGAAATAATGTTTACCAAGCAAGCGCCTCAACTTGAAACAGAGCACTTGATATTAAAGCAATTTACGCTCGATGATTTTCCGGCACTAAAGGCATCCTGGGACACCCCTGAAATGGCTAAGATTAATGGCGGCGAAAGTCCTACGGCAGAAATGGTCTGGTCTCGTTTACTGCGTTATATCGGGCATTGGCATGCGTTGGGTTATGGCTACTGGGCCGCATTTGAAAAAACAACAAATCGTTATGTTGGTTCCTTTGGCTTTCAGAATGCACATCGCGATATCACGCCTGAGTTGGAATATCCTGAGGCTGGCTGGTCTTTAGTTTCAGAAGCTCGTGGCAAAGGCTATGCCACTGAAGCACTGGCCGTAATTTTACTGTGGGCTGACCAGACATTTTCTTCGCCAGTATGCTGTATTATTGATGAAGAAAATAAGCGTTCAAATCTTTTGGCTGAGCGTTTTGGTTTCCAGTTTCAAACTTATGCTTCCTATCGCAGTAAGCAAATAAGATTGTTGGTGCGCCGGTAAGTTCTCAATTCGCGCTTTTACCCTGCCAATAGCCACTGACCTATATCTTGCCAGCTAACAATGTCTGGATCGCCACCCTGATCTAGACATTTTTAAATGCATTTTTGCTGGGGCTGGCGGTTTTATTGCCGATTGTTGGGCCGTGAATATTCTGCTGATAATGAAGTATTATGCGTTATCTTGTTTAGCAATTAATTATAAGTATGATTAAGCTTAATTATTAAAAGGAAATAAACTCATTACGGAATAAAGCTTCGCTGGTGTAGAAAGTACTTGGTGAAATTGCCTGAGTTAATATTTTGTTAACTTTCTAAGAGTGGAATTAGAATTTTCCTATTGAAAGTTAAATGATATTAATCAGGCATTTTTCTTTAGTAAGACGAGTTATTGTTATAATGCATCCTTGGGCCTCCGCTGTGCCCACCGCCATGTGGCGGGAAGATGCAGCAAGCGGACAGCATAGAGCTTAATAAAAGCACACTTATCATTAATGTAATACGGCACATTATGTTTTTCTCAAAATATAAATTATATTGGATGGGGTAAGATTGTAATTCAATCTAAAAAAAGAGACTGGCAGTTTATTGTTAAGATGTGTTTGAAATAATGGAGGGTAATAATAGCCTTTATGCATGAGTGTATGAATTCCGTAAAGGTTAAGCAATGAAAGAGAAAATGAGAAGTTGTCTGATAGAAGGTGATTATTTTCGCTGATATAAATTTATCAACTGTTAATAATATATTCGGATGTATATGAAGAAATATCTATTTTTACTGGGTGTTTTGTCATTAATGCCGCTGGTTGCACAGGCAGATATGTCACTTGATATCAATGTTCCTGGGGTCAGTTTGCATTTAGGCGACCAAGATAAGAGCGGTAATTACTGGGATGGTTATGATTGGCGTCCACCACAATGGTGGCATGAACACCGTGGGGGGCATATCGGCGACCACAATGAGCGGGGTTATTATTGGGATGGTAGCCGTTGGCAGCCGCCATCAGCCCCAAATGGGCATAATCCATTTAAGGGGCCGCAACATAATGAGGGCCGTAATCAGGGTAATCCAGCGCAAGGCAATGATAATAACCGGCATGGTCAACCGGGCAATAATAATGGGCATGGCCAACCAGTTAATAATAACGGGCAGGGCAACCATGGTAAGCCGGGTGGCTCAAATAATCATGCCAGCCCAAATAATAATGGCGGCCCTGGCGGGCAGCAAGTTTACCCGCAACAGAATAAAGGGCACCGCTGATTAACAGATTAAGTTGATGCGCTGCTTAATATTTATACTGTGCCAGGTAAAATGAGCGCTAAGTTTGCTGCTACTTTCAGAGGCAAGCTTAGCGCTTTTCATTAATAAAAAAGCATATTCATCATGCATCTCTTCCCCTTATTGCGTTAACATCCTAGTATCTTTGCCTAATGGGTATCAGACTCTGATTCTTATCAGATCTCTTCAGGTTTACCCTGAGGTAATGACCGAGGATGTAATGCAGACCAGTCAGTTATTTACTGCACTTCAACAGCGACAGCAGCAACGCGATTACCTTTATCTCAAAGGGTTGGTTGTCATATTATTATTCGCGTTAGTTATCGGCTTATGTGCCGGTGATATGTGGATTTGGCCGACTCAGTGGTTTAGTGACAGTGGGCAGTTATTCGTCTGGCAACTGCGCTTGCCCAGGGCTTTGGCTGTCATGATGGTCGGTGCCAGTCTGGCTGTTTCTGGGGCAGTGATGCAGGCGTTATTTGAAAATCCGCTGGCGGAGCCGGGCCTTTTAGGGGTGGCTAATGGCGCGGGTGTTGCATTGGTTATGGCTGTTTTGCTCGGTCATGGGTTATTGCCTATTTGGTTTTTAAGTGCCTGCGCCATTGCGGGAGCTTTATTTATGACGGCGCTGCTGTTGGGGTTTGCACGGCGGCGCTTATTAACCAATGCCCGTCTGTTATTAGTGGGAGTTGCTCTGGGAATAGTGTGCAGTGCCATTATGACATGGGCGGTTTATTTCAGTACCAGCTTAGATTTGCGCCAGTTAATGTATTGGATGATGGGGGGATTTAGTGGCATTGATTGGCGACAACAAGGATTAGTGCTAGCTCTGTTACCCATTGTGGTGTGGCTCTGTTGCCAAGGGCGGGTGCTTAATTTTATGTCTCTTGGTGAGCAGCAAGCCCGGCAATTGGGGATACCTCTCCATCTGTGGCGTAATTTATTGGTGTTAGCTATTGGCCTACTGGTGGGAATTAGCGTGGCTCTGGCCGGTGTTATCAGTTTTATTGGCTTGGTTATCCCGCATATTTTGCGATTGACCGGTTTAACTGACCAACGTCGGTTATTAATCGGGTGCGCCTTGGCCGGGGGGGGGATATTGTTACTGGCTGATGTGGTCGCACGTATTGCTTTATTCTCTGCAGAATTGCCGATTGGTGTGGTGACCGCCACGTTAGGTTCTCCGCTATTTATCTGGTTGCTGACAAGGGTAAAATCTGTCAAGTGATCTGTTTTAAACCGATTCACTCACCTGTTTATCATCGCTGAATAAGGACACGTCCAAATGAGTCATTCCATTTATACCATTCCGGTAAAAACCATTGAAAACCAGTTAATTACATTGGAAAAATATAAAGGTTCGGTATTGTTAGTGGTTAATGTGGCTTCGCAGTGCGGATTAACCAAACAGTATGAAGGGTTGGAAAGTCTGTACCAGACCTATCAGCAGCAAGGTTTTGAGGTGTTGGGTTTCCCCAGTAACGAGTTCGCCGGGCAAGAGCCAGGCAGTGATGAGGAGATTCAAGCATTCTGTCGGGGTACTTTCGGGGTTGATTTCCCGATGTTCAGCAAAATTGAAGTGAATGGCCCGCAGCGCCACCCGCTATATCAGCAGTTGATAGCCGCAAAACCGGTGGCGGTGAAACCGGCAGGGAGCGAATTCTATCAGCGGTTAGCCAGCAAGGGGCGCGAGCCAAAGCAGGCCGGGGATATTCTGTGGAATTTTGAAAAATTCCTGATTGGGCGGGACGGTGTGGTGCTTGAACGTTTTGCACCAGATATGACGCCAGAAGACGCCATACTGGTCAGTGCTATTACTCAGGCGCTAGCGGCGCATTAATTACGGATGAAAAGTGTATTCTGATGCTGTTGCAACTCAGTAACGTCAATGTGAAAACTCGGCTGGCTCCTTTTTCAACACAGGTGGATGCTGGGTTGCAAATTCATGTTATAGGCCCTAATGGCGCAGGGAAAAGTACCTTATTGGCTTCATTGGCTGGTTTGCTACCTGCGAAGGGCGAGATCCTGTTAGCAGGGAAGTTATTACCTTACTATTCAGGGCATGAATTAGCACGATTACGGGCGTACTTGAGTCAACAGCAGTCAGCGCTGACAATGATGCCCGTTTTCCAATACCTTGCTTTGTATCAGCCTGCGGGGGTTGCTGCTGAGGCCGTGGCTGCAACTATTGGTTATCTTTGTGAACGATTAAAATTAACGGATAAATTGCCCCGTTTATTGTCGCAACTTTCAGGGGGCGAATGGCAGCGTGTCCGTCTTGCAGCCGTATTTTTGCAGGTATGGCCTGATATTAATCCGGACAGTAAATTATTATTACTTGATGAGCCATACACTGGCTTGGATGTCGCGCAAAAAGTGGCGTTGGACAGTTTATTACATGATTTTTGCTCTGCTGGGCGCAGTGCCATCATCAGCGCTCATGACCTCAACCATACCTTGCAACAAGCCGATCAGGTTTGGTTAATGGCCGGTGGCGAAGTGCTGGCGCAAGGAGGAGCCAGGCAAGTGATGGAGGCAACTATTTTATCTGATGTGTTCGAAGTGGATTTTCAAATTCATAGTTTTAATCAGCAGAATTGGATTATTACAACCAAGGCGTAACACTGCTATTTTTCTCTTTATTTGATCCGGTGCTATCAAATCAAAAATCCCTTATTTTTGTTTTTTTTCGCTCATTATTCCCCTGCCTATTTTATGCTCTCTTCAATGACACAATAAATCACCTTGCTACTAACAGGAGATAAGTCAAATTCTCTAGCCATTTGATTTTGTTGCGGATTGAATAGTTTCAATATGTATTAGTTTTTGTAAATATATTGGGAAAATAACCTAATCTTAAGGTTTAATTAAGGTTGATGGACTAGAGTTACCCTTGGAAACTAATGCATTTATTTGTATAGCGTTTAGTTTTCGTTAACTTACTTGGGCATATAGTTGCCTGCAGCTTAAGGTATCCTAGGGATTTTTATTAATGCAGAATTTTTTGCCATTTTCTCGTCCTGCTATCGGCAGTGATGAAATTAATGCGGTCACTAAGGTGCTAAATTCCGGTTGGATTACCACAGGCCCACAGAATCAGCAGTTAGAAGCTGATTTTTGTGCTGCATTCGGCTGTAAACATGCCATTGCTGTGTGTTCTGCCACTGCCGGAATGCATATTACGCTGATGGCTTTAGGTGTTGGCCCCGGTGATGAGGTTATTACACCGTCCCAAACCTGGGTTTCGACACTGAATATGATTGTGTTGCTGGGCGCTGAACCCGTTATGGTTGATGTTGACCGCGATACTCTTATGGTCAGTGCTGCTGACGTTGAAGCCGCCATCACCCCCAAAACCAAAGCTATTATTCCTGTTCATTATGCTGGCGCGCCTTGTCACCTTGATGCCTTGCGTTTAATTGCCACCAAACACGGGATTCCGTTGATTGAAGATGCCGCTCATGCGGTTGGCACTCGTTATAAAAATCAATGGATTGGCGAGCAAGGCACGGCTATTTTCTCTTTCCACGCCATTAAAAATATTACCTGTGCTGAGGGCGGTTTAATCGCAACAGATGACGACGAGTTAGCCGCGAGGGTTCGCCGCCTTAAGTTTCATGGTTTAGGCGTAGATGCCTTTGACCGCCAGATTCAAGGGCGTAGCCCACAGGCCGAAGTTGTGGAACCGGGCTACAAATATAATTTATCTGATATTCACGCCGCAATTGCGGTGGTTCAGCTCCAGCGGTTACCTGAAATCAATGCCCGTCGGCAAGCATTAGTTGCTCGCTATCAGGCGGCATTAGCGGGTTCACCTCTTCAGCCGCTGGCTGTCCCTGAATATGACCATCAACATGCCTGGCATCTTTTCATGGTTCGTGTTGATGAAGAGCGTTGTGGTATTGACCGGGATACTCTGATGGCGCGCCTGAAAGAGGTCGGCATTGGTACTGGCCTGCATTTCCGTGCAGCGCATACCCAGAAATATTATCGCGAGCGCTATCCCTCTTTGCACTTACCTAATACCGAGTGGAATTCTGCCAGACTATGCACTTTGCCTCTTTTCCCCGACATGCTGGACAGCGATGTTGATCGGGTCGTCGATGCATTGGCAACTATTATAGGGCCACACCGTGTTACAAAATGAACCAATCAAGAAAGTCTCCATCGTTATTCCGGTTTTTAACGAACAAGAAAGCTTACCTGCATTAATAGAGAGGACAACGGCTGCCTGTAAATTACTCACTCAATCTTATGAGATTATTTTGGTTGATGATGGCAGCACCGATAACTCGGCAGAGCTTTTGACCGCCGCGGCTAATGTGCCGGAAAATTGCATCATTGCGGTGTTGTTAAATCGTAACTATGGCCAACATTCAGCCATTATGGCGGGATTTAATCAGCTTAGCGGGGATTTGGTGATTACCCTGGATGCCGATTTGCAAAATCCGCCAGAGGAAATTCCACGGCTGGTCAGTGTGGCAGAAGAGGGCTATGACGTGGTGGGAACTGTGCGAGCCAATCGCCAGGACTCCCTGTTTCGTAAAACCGCTTCGCGCATGATTAATATGATGATCCAGCGGGCTACAGGGAAATCAATGGGTGACTATGGCTGTATGTTGCGCGCCTATCGCCGCCATATTGTCGAAGCAATGTTACACTGTCACGAGCGCAGCACCTTTATACCTATCCTGGCTAACACCTTTGCCCGCCGTACCACTGAAATTACTGTTCATCATGCAGAGCGTGAGTTCGGTGATTCAAAATACAGCCTGATGAAACTCATCAACCTGATGTATGACTTGATTACCTGCCTGACCACCACACCGTTACGTTTATTAAGTCTGGTAGGGAGTGTCATTGCACTTTTTGGTTTTACGTTCGCGGTGCTGTTAGTGGTTTTACGGTTGGTATTTGGCCCGGAATGGGCGGGGGGCGGCGTCTTTACCCTCTTTGCCGTGTTGTTTATGTTCATTGGTGCCCAATTTATTGGTATGGGGTTACTCGGTGAATATATCGGTCGTATTTATAACGATGTGCGCGCGCGTCCACGTTATTTCATACAGAAAGTGGTTTGCGCTGAGCAGACCGAAAATAATCAGGATGTAGAAAAATGAAAGCGATTGTATTTGCCTATCACGATATTGGTTGCGTGGGTCTGAAAGCGCTGGTTGAAGCTGGATATGATATTCAGGCGGTATTTACCCATACTGACTCCCCCAATGAGAATCGCTTTTTCTCCTCTGTGGCTAAAGTGGCCGCTGATTTAGAACTGCCTGTTTTTGCACCAGAAGATGTCAATCATCCTTTGTGGATTGAGCGCATTCAACAATTGCAGCCAGATGTTATTTTCTCTTTCTATTATCGCAATATGATTTGTGAGGAGATTTTATCTTCCGCCCCGCGCGGAGGATTTAATTTACACGGCTCTCTATTACCGAAATACCGTGGGCGTGCACCTATTAATTGGGCATTGGTTAATGGCGAGAAAGAAACCGGTGTGACTCTGCACCAAATGGTCGCCAAAGCGGATGCTGGCCCTATTGTTGGGCAACATAAAGTGAGTATCAGTGATACTGATACGGCTTTAACCTTACATGCGAAAGTGCGAGATCTCGCCCAAGCGTTGCTGCGTGATGTTTTGCCTAAAATGAAACAGGCACCGCTGCCTCTAGTGCCTCAAAATGAGGCGGATGCCACGTATTTTGGGCGTCGCACGGAGGCCGATGGTGAAATCCATTGGCAAAAATCCGCATCAGAGATTAATAATCTGGTCCGCGCGGTAACCGAACCTTACCCAGGTGCTTTCAGCTATCTGGGGCAGCGTAAATTGGTTATCTGGCGTTCGCGTCCACTGGATATGGCGCACGGGAAATTACCGGGCACCGTATTATCGACATCACCCCTGATTGTGGCTTGCGGCGAAGGTGCTCTGGAGATTATTACCGGGCAGAGTGAAGCGGGCTTATATGTGCAGGGCAGCCGTCTGACCCAAGATATGGGTATCGTCACGGACGTGCGTTTAGGCAGTAAGCCGAGCAAAAATAAGAAAAGACGCACCCGCGTGTTAATTCTTGGTGTAAATGGTTTTATTGGTAATCATTTAACTGAGCGCTTGTTACGCGACGAAAATTACGAAGTTTATGGTTTAGATATTGGTTCTGATGCGATCAGCCGTTTCTTGGGGAATCCGCGTTTCCACTTTGTAGAAGGCGATATCAGTATTCATTCCGAATGGATTGAGTATCACATTAAGAAATGTGACGTTATCCTGCCATTAGTGGCCATTGCGACGCCAATTGAATATACCCGTAATCCACTGCGTGTTTTTGAGTTAGATTTTGAGGAGAACCTCAAGATTGTCCGCGACTGCGTTAAATACAATAAACGTATTGTTTTCCCATCCACGTCTGAAGTGTATGGCATGTGTGATGATAAAGAATTTGATGAAGACAATTCGCGGCTGATTGTTGGCCCTATCAATAAGCAGCGCTGGATTTACTCAGTTTCTAAGCAATTATTAGACCGTGTTATCTGGGCTTATGGTGCGAAAGAAAACCTTAAGTTCACCTTGTTCCGCCCATTCAACTGGATGGGGCCACGACTGGATAGCCTGGATGCTGCACGTATTGGTAGTTCTCGTGCTATTACCCAGCTTATTTTGAATTTGGTTGAAGGTTCTCCGATAAAATTGGTTGATGGTGGGGCACAAAAACGCTGCTTTACTGATATTAATGACGGTATCGAAGCGTTGTACCGCATTATTGACAACCCTAAAGGGAATTGTGACGGTCAAATAATCAATATTGGTAACCCAACCAATGAAGCCAGTATTCGCGAACTGGCAGAAATGCTGCTGCGCAGTTTCGAAAAACATGAATTACGCGGCCATTTCCCGCCGTTTGCTGGCTTTAAAGATATTGAAAGCGGCGCTTATTACGGCAAGGGTTATCAGGACGTAGAACACCGCAAGCCGAGCATTAACAATGCGCGCCGTCTGTTAGATTGGCAGCCGGATATTACCTTGCAACAAACCGTGACTGAGACCTTGGATTTCTTCCTGCGTGGGGTGGTCTTGGAGCAAATTGAAGCCCAAAAGGATGAGTCGCAGGTATGAAGCAAGTTGGTTTGAGAATCGATGTGGACACCTACCGTGGAACAAAGGAAGGTGTGCCATCGTTGCTTGCGGTATTGGAAAAACATGCGGTCAGCGCCAGCTTTTTTTTCAGTGTCGGGCCGGATAACATGGGGCGCCATTTATGGCGTCTTTTCCGTCCGCGCTTTTTGTGGAAAATGCTGCGCTCGAATGCCGCGTCACTCTATGGTTGGGATATTTTGCTGGCCGGCACTGCCTGGCCGGGCAAAAAGATTGCCAAAGATTGTGGCCCATTGATGCGAGAAACCTTACAGGCGGGGCATGAAGTTGGTTTACACGCCTGGGATCACCAAGGCTGGCAAGCGAAAGTCGCGGTGTGGTCAGCAGCGCAACTGACGGAGCAAATCCAATGGGGTGTGGACGCATTGCAACGCAGCATTGAGCAACCGGTTACTTGTTCTGCCGCTGCGGGCTGGCGTGCCGATGACCGTGTTTTAGCGGCTAAAGAGCCTTTTGGTTTCAGCTATAACAGTGATTGTCGCGGTACTCATCCTTTCCGCCCATTATTACCCGACGGCACCCTTGGTACGGTACAAATCCCTGTGACATTACCCACTTACGATGAAGTCGTCGGTAGCGAAGTGCGCGCCGAGAATTTTAACGATTTCATCATGAACGCGATACTGCATGACGAGGGTGTGCCGGTTTACACCATTCATGCCGAGGTCGAGGGAATGTCGCAAGCCGCTATGTTCGAGCAATTGTTGGTCATGGCAAAAAAACTCAATATTCAATTTTGCCCGCTAAGTGCACTGTTACCCGAGGATCTGGCTTCACTGCCGGTGGGTAAAGTTGTTCGTGCCGCTTTTCCGGGGCGAGAAGGCTGGTTAGGCTGTCAGTCAGAGTTAAAGGATCCGTAATGAGATTGTTAAAAGAAGGCGGCGCAGCTCTGCTGGCATTATTTTTTGCGCTAGTTTATCTGTTTCGCTGGTGATACAATTATCTCGCAACGAGCCGCTTCCCGCCTATTTACCGGCAGCGGATAAGGTTAATTTGATGAATCGGCTAGCACTTTTGTGGTATTCAAAAACACCATGACCAGTATCATGCTCTTGATAATGGTCAGTTTACTGACCTGCGCGGGGCAATTATGTCAAAAACAAGCAGCGCAATGTTGGGAGCGGTCAGCACCAGAAAGACTGGCCCCGGCACTGCGTTGGTTGGCTTTTGCGGTGCTGCTGCTGGGCCTGGGCATGCTGTTATGGCTGCGGTTATTGCAACATTTGCCACTGAGTGTGGCATATCCGCTGCTCAGTTTTAATTTCGTACTGATGACCTTGGCCGCAAAATGGTTTTATGGCGAAAAAACTACCTCGCGCCACTGGTGGGGCATTGCCGCCATTATGTTTGGCATCTTATTGATTAGTTGGCATTTATGAAAGGTTATTGCTGGGGTTTCGGCAGTGTAGTGCTGGTGACGGTGGCGCAATTAATGCTGAAGTGGGGCATGATGAATACGCCATTAATGTCATGGGCAGATATCAGTTGGCCATTCTTAGTCAATCATCTGACACAGCTCATTGCCGTCATCTGTGGGCTGTTTGGCTACGCATTATCCATGATGTGTTGGTTCTTTGCGCTAAGATTTTTACCGCTTAATCGTGCTTATCCCTTATTGAGCCTGAGCTATGTGTTGGTCTATTTGGCGGCAGTTTTACTGCCTTGGTACCAGGAGCCAGCAACTTTATTGAAAACATTGGGGTCAGGTTTCATTCTATTGGGTATCTGGTTGATACATACCCAACCGACTAAAAACGGCTAAATCTATTATCTCCTTCATATAACTTGTTTTTTCCAAACTCGATAGCTAAATTAACTCTATTGATGCCTTTTATTAGCGAATAAACCCTGCGGGCTTGGCGCTGTGGGAGTGTTCGCTGCACTCAAGCACCTGAATCACTTACCTGAGTAAGTGTCTCGGGATGAGTTAACCTGCTACGCCACATCCTTTGGGAAGAGAGTGATGGGCTGTGTCTTACTTTTGGTGAAATATTGATGCGGATACGTTACTGGATCTTTTTGATAACTGCCTTTCTGGCGGGCTGTAGCAGCCATGCTCCAACGCCGAGTGGTCATTTGTCAGATTCTATTGTGGTGGTCGCCAAACTCAATGAACAATTGCGCCAATGGGAAGGGACGCCATACCGTAATGGCGGGCTGGATCAACAGGGTGTTGACTGTTCTGGTTTTGTCTACCGCACTTTCCGCGATCGTTTTGATATGCAATTACCGCGCACTACGCTGGCGCAAACCTCATTAGGCACTAAAGTTTCCCGTGATGAACTGATGCCGGGGGATTTAGTCTTCTTTAAAACCGGCAGCGGTCAAAATGGGTTACATGTTGGTATTTATGATACCAATGATGAATTTATCCATGCTTCGACGAGTAAAGGGGTGATACGTTCATCGCTGGAAAATGTGTATTGGAAGCGGGTGTATTGGCAAGCAAGACGTATTTAATTCGGGCATTGAATCGATAGGTTGTGTCTGAAGATATCTCCGCCGGTTATGTTATCTTAGTGGCTGCTTATTTTGGTTTGGAGCCGCGTTTATGTCATCCCTTCGGTTACTCATTTCTGACTCTTATGATCCTTGGTTCAATCTGGCGGTAGAAGAATGTATTTTCCGCCAAATGTCACCAGACCAACGGGTGCTATTTTTGTGGCGTAATGCAGACACCGTGGTGATAGGCCGCGCTCAGAACCCGTGGAAAGAGTGTAATACCCGGCGCATGGAGCAAGACGGTATCACCTTAGCCCGGCGCAGCAGTGGCGGCGGGGCGGTATTCCATGATCTGGGAAATACCTGTTTTACCTTTATGGCCGGTAAACCTGAATACGATAAAACCATTTCGACGCAAATTATTCTCAATGCTTTAGCCGCTCTTGGTGTGCAGGCCACGGCGTCGGGGCGCAATGATTTGGTGGTGATGCAAGAGGATGGCGAACGTAAAGTCTCAGGTTCTGCCTATAAAGAAACCAAAGATCGTGGTTTTCATCATGGCACTTTATTACTGAATGCTGACCTCAATCGTTTGGCTGATTATCTTAATCCTGACCCCAAAAAATTACAGGCCAAAGGCATTACATCAGTGCGCTCGCGTGTCACTAATTTGGTGGAGTTATTGCCGGGGATTAACCACGAGCAAATCTGCGCCGCTATCGAGCAGGCCTTTTTTGCTTATTATGATGAAAAAGTGCCCGCAGAGATTATCTCGCCGCAAGCATTGCCCGATTTGCCCGGTTTCGCCGAGCAATTTGCCAAGCAGAGCAGTTGGCAGTGGAATTTTGGTCAGGCACCCGCTTTTAGCCATTTAGTCGATACCCGTTTTGTGTGGGGCGGAATTGAACTGCATTTTGATGTATTACACGGCGCAATTGATCGCTGCCAAATATTTACAGATAGCTTGAATCCCACACCGCTGGAGGCACTGGCTGAACAACTTCAGGGGGTAGCTTATCGCCCTGATGCCATTAATGCGGTTTGCCAGCAGCTAAGTGATGATTTTCCTGAATCACAAGCGGAATTACAGCAAGTTCGTCACTGGCTCGCGGAGGTATTGCGCTAATGTCTGACACTAATATGATTCACTCTGCATCAAACTCCGGCGCTGATAATGGGCCTGAGTTTGATAATGCTCCTCAATTTAATAATGCTCTTCAATTTAATAATAGCTATGAGCAGCAATTAAGCGGTTTTTACACGCCATTGCAGCCGACGCCCTTGCAAGGGGCGCGTTTGCTGTATCACAGTGAGCCGTTGGCGCAGGAGTTAGAACTCGATGCCAGCTGGTTTAGCGCCCCTAAATCAGCGGTCTGGGCCGGAGAAAGAGTGTTACCCGGGATGAAACCACTGGCCCAAGTTTACAGCGGCCACCAGTTTGGCATGTGGGCGGGGCAGCTTGGCGATGGTCGCGGTATTTTATTGGGAGAGCAGCAACTCAGTGATGGCCGCAGTATGGATTGGCATTTGAAAGGTGCCGGATTAACGCCTTATTCGCGTATGGGCGATGGGCGGGCGGTATTGCGGTCAGTTATCCGCGAATTTTTGGCCTCAGAAGCTTTGCATCATTTAGGGATCCCAACCAGTCGCGCGCTGACGATTGTGACCAGCGACCATCCGGTGTATCGCGAGCAAGCAGAGCGCGGAGCCATGCTACTGCGGGTGGCAGAAAGTCATGTGCGCTTTGGTCATTTTGAGCATTTTTACTATCGACAGCAGCCAGCCCAGGTCAAACAATTAGCAGATTATGTTATTGCCCGGCACTGGCCGCAGTGGGCTGGGCAGGAAGACGGTTATCTGCTGTGGTTTACTGATGTGGTCAAGCGCACCGCACGGCTAATGGCCCATTGGCAGACAGTCGGTTTTGCCCACGGAGTGATGAATACTGACAATATGTCGATACTTGGCATCACTATGGACTATGGCCCATTCGGTTTCCTCGACGATTATGATCCCGGTTATATTTGCAATCATTCTGATCATCAAGGCCGTTATGCATTTGATAACCAACCTGCGGTGGCGTTATGGAATCTGCATCGATTGGGCCAAGCGCTATCAGATTTGCTGTCTGCGGAACAGTTGCAGCAGGGGCTGGCGGCTTATGAACCCGAATTAATGGCGGCCTATGGCCAACAAATGCGCGCCAAATTAGGCTTCTCGCAGAGTGACAGCCAAGATAATGATGTGCTGACGGGCTTCTTGAGTTTGATGATTAAAGAGAAGCGAGATTATACTCGTAGCTTCCGTTTGCTGAGCGAGGTTGAGATGCAGTCATCCCACTCCGCTTTGCGGGATGATTTTATTGATAGGGCCGCTTTTGATAGCTGGTATCGCCGTTATCGCGCGCGTTTGCAGCAAGAGTCTATTGATGATGCTGAGCGCCAGCAATTGATGAAAGCGGTAAATCCGCACTATATATTGCGCAACTATTTGGCTCAGTTGGCGATTGATAGTGCGGAAAAAGACGATATTCAGCCATTACAGCGGTTACACCAAGCATTGCAGCAGCCGTTTGCGGATAACCCCGAGTTTAATGATTTGGCGGCACTTCCCCCCGATTGGGGAAAGCATCTGGAAATCTCCTGTTCAAGTTAGCCAGCACAGTGGGGGATATTCCCCCACTTGAGGTTGATGGCAAACTGACAGCGTCAGTTTGAGTGCCCCATTGGGCGCATATTCCTTTCCAATAACCGCCTTTTTTAATCTAGTTTACTTTTCAAATTGACTCTGCCGCGGCACGAAGCTGTTTAAGAATTTCCGGTGTTTGTAATCCAAAACCCAGCAAGGCAATATCATCAAGCACCAGCAACCGTTGGTGTTTACCGGCGGGCGTCTGTGCCATCCCCGGTAACCGCCACACATTCTCCACACCATTAAGTGACTTTACTCCATGAGTGGTGACTATCAATAAGTCGGGCGCACTGGCGATAATCCCTTCTTGTGACAGTGGGCGGTAACCCTTAAATTCCTGAATGGCATTATTAAGCCCGACGGCCTTGAACATGCTGTCGGCCGCGGTATTTAACCCCGCAGCCAAGGGGGGAATTCCCGCATGGCTCATAACAAATAACACTTTTACCGGCAGGGGGGTTGATACCACCGTGGCCAACTGCTGTTGGTAATGTTGTATCAGCTGTTGGCCTTGCGCTTCTTGCCCTAAGGTTGTGGCGATCAATTGTATTTTATCTATTACGCCCTCGGGGGATTTATCGGCGGGGACATAGACCAGCTGAATCCCGAGGTCCGTCAGCTGGGTTAAGGCCCTGGATGAGGCCGCGCGCTCCGTGCTCAGGATCAGGGTGGGTTTGATGGCCAGAATACCTTCAATATTGAGCAGGCGCATGTAACCGACATCAGGTAAATCCCGCAATGGCGCGGGATTTAGGCTGGTGCTGTCTCGCGCCACAATGCGCTCACCCGCACCCAGTGCATAGGTAATTTCAGAGACATCGCCACCAATGGTGACAATTCGGGTGTTGGCGATGGAGTTCATTGAGATGATAAATGCGAGCGCCGCTAGCCATTTATTCATCTGGTGAACCTATCGCCGTCAATTTGGATAACTGCTGATGCCATTCATGTTGCTCGGCCTGGCCCTCACTGCGTTGACCAAAGACCTGTAAAATGTGTTTTCCTTGCTTATCAAGTATTTCCAAGCTGGACACCAAGCCCTCTTTCGTGGGCTTGCGGGTCACCCAGCTTTCCGCAATGGCGCTGGTCGTTAAGTGCAGGCTAAATTGTTGTTCCTGCAGGGTTATCCACTGGGCATAAGGCGGATTTTTATCCTGAGAGGGAGTTAACTGGCCCACCACGCCGGTGAAGATTTGCATGCAGCCACTGTTGCCGACGAACAGCATAATTTCATTCTGACAAGAGTGGGCGGCGTCAAGTATGTGCCGTAAAGCCTGGTTATCGACGCGGTAAGCTAAATCATCTCCCACGGCCCGAAAAGCTTGCTGGCGCGTAATATTATTGCGTTTCAATAGCATAAAAAATTGATGGATATCATTCATGTTGCGCCATTCAGCATCAATAGCGGCACTGTTACCCGGTGGCTTTGGCGTGGGTTCCTCAACTGGCGGCTGTAATGCCAGCGGGGGATTTTCCTGCGCGCGGTGTTTTGCCAGCAATGCTTGCCAGGCATGAGGGTTTGTATCAGCAGTACAATAAATTTGATGGATTGCATTACCTTGAAAATCAAAGCATTGAATGCTGAGTTGTTCACCTTGTGGGGTGGTTTCACGCAAACTGAAAATCGCATCCCAGTGGCGAAAAAACAGCCGCAAATCAAGTGCTCTGGGGTTAAGCAACAACCCCAGATGCCCATGTAACCGCAAATTTTGATACTCGCCCAGCAATTCATGGCGAGCAGAGTTATTGGCGGTGACTGAGCGGGTCACGCCGACGGCAGCTAACTCCGTTAATAAAGCACTGGCGGTGATATCTAAACGCTCGGCTTCCTTGCCAACACGGGCATGGGTGAGTTCTGCCTCACTGATATTGAGTAATTTTGCCAAATCCCAGGCAGAGAGTTCTGGGTTGGCATGCTTTATTGCCAGGTAGCGTTGATACAATGGCATTTCCATCTATTAATTCCTTTTCTGTTGTGCCGCCGCGGTGTAGCAGCAAACGGCAGGGTTCCATTGAGCCATATGAGTATGGCTAGCTGCTAGTTTTGGGGCTATAAACAAAACGAGTGAAATATCACCACTGATAGCTGACCAGGAATTTGGCATTCCGTGCATCTTGTGGCGTGTTCTGCGCTGAGTAATATTCTTTATTGAAAGCATTACTCAGCACGGCGGTGGTTGTAATACCTTTTAAGCTGCCTTGCCCTTGATAACTCAGGTAAAAGTCATGTACTGCATAACCCGCCTGGGCTTTATATTGTGGGTTATTCTTTTGCATGAACTGGGTGTTTTCAGCCAAGGTCATCACCCAGCCGGTGCTAAAACCGGTGTGGGCAATAGGGAGGTTGAGGCTACTGGTAAGGGTGTCAGGATTGATGCTGTCAATAAATTGGCGCGTATTGAGATTGAGTCCCCGGGTGCGGTTATATGCCAGCGACCAATCAAACCACGGGTTTTGATAATCTAGCGATATATCCCATCCCCAGGTTTTGCTTTGTGGAATATTAATATAGGTCGAGTTAAATGGTTCGACCTTAGGGGTAATGCGCTGTTTGGCATCAATATGGAAATAGCTGGCTTTAAAGTTAAAGGCGTCATTTTCTGTCAGTAAGTCATCGAAATGTAAGCCAAAACCAGCTTCACGGGTGAGGTTGGTTTCGGGGGTTAAATTCGGGTTAGGCCGCCAAAAGTTTATCCAAAAATGTTGTGAGTTATTGTAAAGCTCATTCAGTGTTGGCGTGCGAAAAGCCTGGCTATAAGCACCAAACATCATCAACCAATCCGTCGGGTTGAGGGTTATCGCCCCCTGTGTTGACCAGTTTTGGACTTCTTTAGTCGCGAATCCTGCGCGGCTGTTTTCATAGTGGTCAAAACGGGTACCCGCCAATAAGGTCACCGGCAGGTCACGCAGAGTCATTTCATCTTGTAACCAACCTGAAGCAAATTTAATTTCAGCTGGGGGAAAGCTGCGGATAACCCCTTGGGGGATTTGTTCTTGATGATAGGCTTCGGTGCCATAGGTCAAGAGATGCGCCACCGGGCTGGTGTTGAATAGCGAGCTGCTGTTCTCCAGTTTTATCCCACGGGTTATTTGCTGACGGCTGCCATAACCCTCACTTCTCACATCGTCGTTGACATTTATTTCGGAAATATAGAGCAGTGTGCTGGCATCCAGCCAATTAAGCTGTTGCGGTTGTAACCGGTAGGTCAGTTCGGCATCCCGTTGGATAGTCGAGCGCTGCATCATAGGGTTTTTAAAGTTTGGGGCGCTATGATTGGCCATGCGCGGTTGTTGTGCGCGGTTGTTGTAATAGCGCAGGGCAGCGGTTAACGATTGGCTCGGTGAAAGATAAGCGGTGGTCTTTATCATCAGGTTATTAATGGCTTCTTTATTAGGCGCTTCATAACCATTACTTTGGTGGATATTACCTGCTTGGCGTGTTCCCAGCGCCAATAAGCCGTCCAGGTTATCGCTCCGGCCAAAAACAGACAGCCCGACGCCCTGACTATGATTGGCACTGGCACCATAGCTGCTGACGCGAACCCCAATATCTTGATCTTGAGCCAGTAAATCAGCCGGATTGACTGTTTTATAGGCAATCACGCCGCCCATAGCACCGCTACCATAGCGGGATGTTGCTGGGCTGCGAATCACCTTAATCTGTTTGATTAATGCGGGGTCGAGAAAGGTGCCATTAAAATGTGCGCCATTCATTCTTTGGCGGATGCCATCCACGAGTACCAGCACGCCGAATTGATCGTAACCGCGGATAGTGACATTTTGCCCATTGGTACGGCCCACACCGGTGACACTCACGCCGGGGATATTTTTGAGCATGTCGGTGGCCGTGGTGGCGGTCTGTTTTTGTGGCTGTGAAGCATCAATGATGGTCAGAATGCCAGGGGTGCGATAACTGTCAGTATCAGCTTTAGTCCCCTTAACCACTAAGGTCTCTGTATCAGCCGCCAGGGCGGTGCTGGCTATGCTAGCGGAAGATAGTGCGCAGGTGATAGCCAGACAGCATGAGGATAAACGAAAAAAACGAGGCATGAACAACTCTCCATATATTGTTGAATATAATCAATGGATTGCTGGCTGCCTGAGTGTTTAACATTCGGTGGCTGGCGTACTGCTATTGGTAATAGAAACGGGCTAAACATTATTTTGTCAGGATCAGTTTCCCGGCTTTGGTTTGGCGCAAATAATACAGTTGGCCGTGGTGATTGATTGCCACCACTTCATGTCGCCCAAGTAAGTGTTGGCTATTAATACAAGGGTATTCCAACTGAGAATGTGTTTGGTCAGTGGCGTTATTGACGATTTGAGTACCATAAGTTGCATTGTGCATAAGGTGTTATCGATAGATTTCGTATCACTTTTAACTTGATAATGATTATCATCTGCGTTTGACTAACACTTCAAGCCAATATCGATTAGTTATTATTCCAATGTCTTTCTTTTCATTAGTAATTAGTTTTGTTAATTCTTTAGGGAGGATTGATAGACCAAAGATCAGCACGAGAGGAATGAATGGGGCGAGTATATTGAGTTCAGTGATTAAAATGGCACTGCTTCCTGGTCACAGGGGTGAGTGCCATTTAATCACTGTATTTATTAACGCATGGTTAATGATAATTGATGCAAATGACAGTAGATGCTCATTGCCGCTGTTATTTAAAACGGCTGCTAGCCGCATCAGCCAGCAAGCTTAACAGCTGTTCTGTATCCGCCCAGTTAAGACAAGGGTCGGTAATGGATTGCCCATAGGTCAGCGGGGTGCCAGCCACAATTTTCTGTGTGCCTTCCACCAGGAAACTCTCTGCCATAACACCCACAATCGCGGTTGATCCGGCACGAATTTGTTGACCGATATCCTGCGCAACCTCTAACTGGCGGCGATGCATTTTTTGGCAATTGCCGTGGCTGAAGTCCACCACTAAATGCTCCGGTAAATCAAATTCACGCAGGCTATCGCAGGCCGCTGCAATATCAGATGCGCCATAATTTGGCGTCTTTCCGCCGCGCATAATAATGTGCCCGTGCGGGTTACCGCGGGTTTGGTAAATCGTCATTTGGCCAGTTTTGTCCGGTGATAAGAACATATGGCTTGCTTGTGCGGCACGAATCGCATCAATAGCAATGCGAGTATTTCCATCAGTGCCATTTTTGAAACCCACCGGGCAGGAAAGGGCTGATGCCATTTCCCGATGAATCTGGCTTTCGGTGGTGCGTGCACCAATAGCGCCCCAACTTATTAGGTCGGCAATATATTGCCCGGTCACCATATCAAGAAATTCTGTGGCAGTAGGTAAACCTAACTCATTGACAGATAATAATAATCTGCGTGCCATCTCGATGCCTAAATTGACCTGGCATGAGCCGTCAAGTTTGGGATCTGATATTAGCCCTTTCCAGCCGACCACGGTGCGGGGTTTTTCAAAATAAGTGCGCATCACAATTTCAAGACTGTCTTGGTAGCGCTCACGCAATACATTCAGTCGAGTAGCATAATCAATGGCGGCATCAAGGTCGTGAATAGAGCAAGGGCCAACCACCACCAGCAGTCGTGGGTCTTCACCGGTCAGTATTTTTTCGATTCGCTTGCGTGACGCTGTCACGTTATCAGCGACAGCCTCTGAAATAGGGAGCTTTTCCGCCAGTTGCTGCGGTGTTATCAAACTATCGATGCGCAAGGTTCGCAGTTCATCAGTTTTGTGCATGAAGATTCTCTAGAGCTGTTCTTCTCTACGGCAGGAATACCGGGAAGTGATGGCGATCACAATAAACCAAAATTGAACGAATTCAACCGCCACAGGCCTGATTCATATAATTTTCGTTGAAATAAACTGTAAACAATCGCTGTTATAAATATTTTAATCAGAACATCCGCCGGCTCATGCCTAAAATATCCAAAATTTTGGTTGAGATCTCTTCCACGGAATAGTTAGTGGAATTCAGATAGCGAATCTGATTTTTGCGAAACAATGCTTCGACTTCGCCGACTTCCATCCGGCATTGGCGCAAAGAGGCGTAACGGCTGTTTTCGCGCCGTTCTTCGCGAATGGCCGCCAGTCGCTCCGGGTTGATGGTTAAGCCAAACAGTTTATGTTGAAAGGGTTTCAATGCAGCGGGAAGCTGTAAATTGTCCATATCATCGGCGATAAAAGGGTAGTTGGCGGCCCGAACACCAAATTGCATGGCTAAGTACAGGCTGGTGGGGGTTTTACCACAGCGGGAAACACCCAATAAAATTACCTGGGCTTGGTCAAGATTGCGCAGTGAAATGCCGTCATCATGGGCCAGGGCATAATCGATGGCGGCAATGCGCGCATCATATTTACCCAGATTACTTTCGGTTAACCCGTGGGTGCGGTTGAGCACCGGTTGCGGCGCGACGCCGAGTTCGCCCTGCAGGGGGGCCACCAGTGCCTGCACAATATCTTGGCAGAATCCTTCACTGTGCTGAATGAGTTCTCGCACTTCGGCACTGATTATTGAATAGAAAACCAATGGCCTAACCCCTGTCTCCCGGTATATCTCATTAATTTTTTCGCACACCTCTTGGGCGCGCTCGGCACTTTCTACAAAGGGCAGAGTAAAGGTGGTGGCTTTAACCGGGAACTGAGACAGGACGGCATGGCCAAGGACTTCCGCAGTGATGGCGGTGCCATCTGAGATATAAAACACACTTCTTTCCACATTGACTCCTAAATATTGACGGCCGATTTATGCCACTGACTCACTGTTGGCGAGATGCGTTTCTGGTGTCAGTGTGCCTTATTCGGCTTCTGGGTAAAGTGTTGGCGGTCAGAATAGCCCGAAAATAATTTTTCTGGTTGGCTTGATCGATTCACCTGTCTATGGACTATGGATCATTGTGCTAGTCTGCACTGGCTGATGGGCAGCCACGATACCCTCAGCAGTACCCTACTGAATGTCCGTAATTAATAAAAATGCAAAAGGATTGTTTCGATGTCCAACAATGGCCTAAATCTGTGTAATGTGCTTTGGTACAACCAGCTTGGCATGCACGATGTTGATCGGGTTGGCGGTAAAAATGCCTCCCTCGGTGAAATGATAACCAATCTTTCAGGGTTGGGTGTTTCGGTACCCAATGGTTTTGCCACTACCGCACAGGCGTTTAACGATTTTCTGGAGCAAAGCGGTGTTAACAACCGTATCTATCAATTATTGGATCAAACCGATGTCGATGATATTGCGGCGTTAGCGAAAGCCGGCGCACAGATTCGCCAATGGGTGGTTGAGACGCCATTCCATCCTGAATTCGAACAATCAATTCATGAGGCGTATAAGCAATTGGCTGATGGGTCAGAGGCTTCTTTTGCGGTGCGTTCTTCCGCCACTGCAGAAGATATGCCGGATGCCTCCTTTGCCGGGCAGCAAGAAACCTTCCTTAACGTGCAGGGCATTGATGCGGTGATGGTTGCCATCAAGCATGTTTTCGCCTCACTGTTTAATGACCGCGCCATTTCTTATCGGGTGCATCAAGGCTATGACCATCGCGGCGTGGCGCTGTCTGCGGGTGTGCAGCGGATGGTGCGTTCAGACCTTGCCTCTGCGGGGGTGATGTTTACCATTGATACCGAATCAGGTTTTGATCAGGTGGTCTTTATCACTGCCGCTCATGGGTTGGGAGAAATGGTGGTGCAGGGCGCGGTAAATCCGGATGAATTCTATGTCCATAAACCGACATTGCGCAACGGCAAGCCTGCCATTGTGCGGCGTAATATGGGCTCGAAAAAGATTCGGATGATTTATGCCGAAAGCCAAGAGCATGGCAAACAAGTGCAGATTGAAGATGTGCCAGAAGCACAACGCAATCGTTTCGCTCTCAGCGATGACGAAGTTGAAGCCTTGGCCCATCAGGCTTTGTTAATTGAAGAGCATTATGGCCGTCCGATGGATATCGAGTGGGCGAAAGATGGCCACACCGGTAAGTTGTATATCGTGCAAGCACGACCCGAAACCGTGCGTTCCAACGAGCAGGTGATGGAACGTTACCAATTGAATAATCAAAGTAATGTGCTGGTAGAAGGCCGTGCTATCGGGCATCGCATCGGGGCGGGGCCGGTTAAGGTTATTCATGATATCAGCGAGATGGATCGCATTCAGGCAGGTGATGTGCTGGTAACAGACATGACTGACCCTGATTGGGAACCTATCATGAAAAAAGCATCAGCCATTGTGACTAACCGGGGTGGGCGAACCTGTCATGCGGCAATTATCGCCCGTGAGTTAGGGATCCCGGCGGTAGTGGGTTGCGGCAATGCGACTGATATTCTGAAAGAAGGGCAGAATGTGACGGTTTCCTGTGCTGAGGGGGATACCGGCTATGTGTATCATGAGCTGCTTGATTTCTCGATTCAGAGTTCACAGGTCACTGAATTACCTGATTTACCATTGAAAATCATGATGAATGTCGGTAACCCTGACCGGGCTTTTGATTTTGCCCGTTTGCCGAATGAAGGTGTTGGTTTGGCACGGTTGGAGTTTATTATCAATCGGATGATTGGTGTGCATCCCAAGGCGCTGCTGGAGTTTGATGCCCAATCACCGGCTATTCAGGCCGAGATTAAAGCCTTGATGAACGGCTATGACGATCCGGTCGAGTTTTATATCGGTCGCTTAACCGAAGGGATTTCCACTCTGGGTGCCGCTTTTTGGCCGAAACGCGTGATTGTGCGTTTGTCAGATTTTAAATCGAATGAGTATGCCAATCTGGTGGGCGGTGAGGCCTATGAACCACATGAAGAAAACCCTATGCTGGGCTTTCGTGGGGCGGGGCGTTATGTGGCAGACAGTTTCCGTGATTGCTTCGCGCTGGAGTGTGAGGCGGTTAAACGGGTGCGCAATGTCATGGGGTTGACTAACGTCGAGGTTATGGTGCCTTTTGTGCGGACAGTGGCACAGGCCGAGGCGGTGGTGGCAGAGTTGGCGAAACAAGGTCTTAAACGTGGTGAGAATGGCCTGAAAATCATTATGATGTGTGAAATCCCATCAAATGCTTTGCTGGCGGATCAATTCTTAGCGCATTTTGATGGTTTCTCCATTGGCTCCAATGATATGACTCAGTTAACGCTGGGGTTGGATCGTGATTCTGGCGTGGTGTCTGAATTGTTTGATGAGCGCAATGAAGCAGTAAAAGCATTGCTATCAATGGCGATTACAGCAGCAAAACGGCAGGGTAAATATGTCGGGATTTGTGGTCAGGGCCCTTCAGACCACGAAGATTTTGCTTTATGGCTGATGGAGCAAGGTATTGACAGTTTGTCCCTTAATCCAGATACCGTAGTGCAAACCTGGCTGAGCTTGGCGCAACATACCAAACATTAATTGGCGTGGTTAGGCCGAGATACTGCCCTCTATCCGCAGCTTAGGTTGCGGATTTTTTTATTCTCATTCGGTGAGGTCAGTCTGTGGAAGCAACGCGGCAAAGGGCTGCGGTGATGTTATTTTGGCCTTGAGGAGGAAGAATATAACCCAGCTAAGAGGATAATTAAAAAGGAAGGGGTAAAAGTAAGGATAAAAAAAAAGCCCGTCTTAGGTGACAGGCAAAGACTACACACAGCAATACGTGTCTTCGGTTACAAATATTTAAATAAATCATTTTGAGATGAACTATTTAAATATTACAGGGGAAAGCACTAACGAATTATAATAATAAGTAAATCTGCACTGTTAGTCATTAAGAATCATCTGAATAAAATAAGTAAAATAGAGACTTAGGATAGAAGTGATTTTATCTTGGCACTAATAATCACCTTATTTAATAACTAACATGATTGGTCGCTTAGAATATAAAGTTGGGAATTTAAATGGCTGTTTCTTATTTATTATAGAGAATATTGCTGAATAATAAGAAGGTGGCAGCATAATCACCACCCTGAGTATTGTCTCTTTTACATTGCGAATATTGGCGTACCTTACAGAGACTGGCGGCGGTTAATTCCCCGGCGCTTTGACCTGAGTCAATTTGCCGGGGCCGCCTATCTGTTGCATGTTATCGAATATTCAGGTTAAAGCTCTTCTAAGTGTTTGGCGACTTCTTGCAGGCTTTCTTCAGGCTCCGGGGCCTCACTGACCCAGGCCGCAGTTAGGCGGTAAGAAATTGCCAGTACCACTGGGCCGATAAATAAGCCAATCATGCCGAATGAGAGCAGGCCACCAATAACACCGGACAGAATTAAAATCATCGGCATATCGGCTTCCATGCGGATTAAATAAGGCCGTAACACGTTATCCATGGTGCCAACAATACAACTCCACACCAGCAAAATGGTGCCCCAAGTGTTGTCACCCGTCCAATAGAGCCAGATGATGGCGGGGATAAGTATCAACAGTGGCCCGAGTTGGGCAACACAGCAAATAAACATTAATACGGTTAATAGTGTGGCATATTGAATTCCGGCCAGCGCCAGGCCAATACCGCCCAGCACGGCTTGAACCAGCGCAGTGACCACCACGCCCAGCGCCACGGCACGGATTGCTTTGGCTGCCAAGACCACCACGGCATCACCGCGTTTATCCGCCGCCCGCACGGCAAAATGACGGATGCCTAAGCCCACTTGCTCACCGTGGAAATAAAGCAGCACACTGAACAGCAGCATTAATGCCATATGAATTAAGAAGTAACCCACATGGGCCGCCTGCGCCACCAGCCAGGTCACGGCAGCACCAATATAAGGTTGAACTTTGGCGATGAGCGCATTGCCGCCGCCGGCGATTAAGGTATACCAGCCGCTATAAAGTTTGTCCCCAACCATTGGGATGGTTTTCAGCCAGGTGACATCTGGCATCCGTAAATTCGAGGGGCTGGATGCCCATTGAATCAGCGGGCCGCTATTTTCAACCAGACTGCTGACTAAGAGTCCAATGGGGATAACGAACAGTAACACCAGCAGAAGGGTCATAATAATCACTGCCAGCCAGCGTTTACCCCAGAGCAGATTTTGCAGTCTGATCAACAGTGGCCAAGTGGCAATCACCACCATCCCTGCCCAGGCAAAGCCCATCACGAAGGGCTGTATCACCCAAAAACTGGCGAGAATCATGATTAAAATGAATATCACTCCAAACATCAGTCTGGGTAAATCGAAACGACGTATCTGCGGGTAATTCATCTGTGGGCTCTCACTTCGACAATCATGGCAAGGGGAACTGCGCCAAGCGTATTAAGTATTAGGAGTAATCATGGTGTATTTCCCCAATTTTTAACAGCGCCGTTAGAGTATTACTCTCGTGATTTGATAAAAAAAGGGTTATCCCTACGCAATAATAAGAATCCGACAATGATTAACGGGTGGGAATAATATTTTTCCGAGTTGGGCTGGTTGTTATTTGTACAATGCAAAATTTTGATATTCAAAGGTTTATTGCCGTATTTATCCTTGGTCTTTAGCCGGTGCTTTCCCATCATTCTGAATTGGCATAAATTATTCGACAAAGGTTGCCACGACCAGATAATCTTTCAGTGGAACGGTTATTAAAACAAACACACCTATAGATAGGGTCACACTAATGATCCCACAGATTTCTCAGGCACCGGGTGTTATTCAGTTGGTGCTGGATTTTTTGGATGCTTTGAAGCAAAACGGATTCACCGGCGATACCGCCACTAATTATGCCGATCGCCTGACAATGGCGACGGACAACAGTATTTATCAACTGCTACCGGATGCCGTGGTTTTCCCGCGTTCAACTGCTGATGTGGCATTGATCGGCCGTTTGGCGGGGCAGGATAATTTTAAATCACTGGTTTTCACCCCCCGTGGCGGCGGGACGGGCACCAATGGCCAGGCGCTGAACACCGGTATTGTGGTGGATATGTCGCGCCATATGAATCGCATTTTGGAGGTTAACCCCGAGCAGGGTTGGGTGCGGGTTGAGGCTGGGGTGATTAAAGATCAACTTAATCAATATCTGCGGCCATTGGGTTATTTCTTCTCACCGGAATTATCAACCAGTAATCGCGCGACATTGGGGGGCATGATAAATACGGATGCCTCTGGCCAAGGTTCATTGGTGTATGGCAAAACCTCTGACCATGTGCTGGGGTTGCGTGCCATTTTACTCGGTGGCGAGATGTTGGACACCCGCGCGATGCCGACGCCATTGGCGGAAACGATTGCGCAGGAAGATTCCGTCACCGGCCGCATTTATCACACCGTATTGAATCGTTGCCGCGAGCAGCGCGCCTTGATCCTGGATAAATTCCCCAAATTAAACCGCTTTCTCACCGGCTATGACTTGCGCCATGTATTCAGTGATGACCTACAAACCTTTGACTTGACTCGGATTTTAACCGGGGCGGAAGGGACGTTGGCGTTTATCACTGAAGCCACACTGGATATTACACCTTTGCCGAAAGTGCGCCGCTTGGTGAACATCAAGTATGACTCTTTTGATTCCGCACTGCGCAATGCGCCTTTTATGGTGGCAGCTAAAGCCCTGTCGGTTGAAACGGTGGACTCCAAAGTTCTCAATCTGGCAAAAGAAGATATTGTCTGGCATTCGGTCAAAGAACTGATTACTGATGTGCCGGCAAAAGAGATGTTGGGGCTGAATATTGTTGAGTTTGCCGGCGATGATAAGCAATTGATTGATAGCCAAATAGAGGCGCTTTGTTTGCGTCTGGATGATTTGATGTCAACCCATGAGGGTGGGGTGATTGGTTATCAGCTTTGTAATGACTTGGCCGGTATTGAGCGCATTTATGGTATGCGCAAAAAAGCCGTGGGTTTGCTCGGTAACAGTAAAGGTCAGGCCAAACCTATTCCCTTTGCTGAGGACACCTGTGTGCCCCCGCAGCATTTAGCCGATTATATTGTGGAATTCCGCCAGCTGTTAGATAGCCATAATCTGACCTATGGCATGTTCGGCCATGTGGATGCCGGTGTATTGCATGTGCGGCCGGCGTTGGATATGTGCGATCCGCAGCAAGAAATGCTGATGAAACAGATTTCGGATCAGGTGGTGGAACTGACCGCGCGCTATGGCGGTTTGCTTTGGGGGGAACACGGCAAGGGGTTCCGGGCAGAATATAGCCCGGCGTTTTTCGGTGAGGAACTTTACACGGAACTGCGGCGCATTAAATCCGTATTTGATCCGGATAATCGACTTAACCCTGGCAAGATTTGTTCACCGCTAGGCAGCGATGCGCCAATGATGACAGTGGATTCGTCGGATAAGCGCGGCACATTAGACCGGCGTATTCCATTGACGGTCAGAACCGCATTTCGCGGGGCAATGGAGTGTAATGGTAATGGGTTGTGTTTTAATTTTGATGCCCGCAGCCCTATGTGCCCGTCAATGAAGATAACCGGTGACCGCATTCATTCGCCTAAAGGCCGGGCCACGTTGGTGCGAGAATGGCTGCGGTTGTTATCGGAGCAAGGTGTTGATCCGGTGGCGCTGGAGCAAGGGCTGGCAAGTCAGCGCCCAAGTCTGCGCAATCTGATTGAAAAGACGCGTAATAGCTGGCATGCCCGTCATGGGGATTATGATTTTTCTCATGAAGTTAAAGAGGCGATGTCTGGGTGTTTGGCCTGCAAAGCTTGCTCGACGCAATGCCCTATCAAGATTGATGTGCCGGGATTCCGCTCGCGTTTTCTTCAGCTGTATCACACGCGCTATCACCGCCCGCTGCGAGATTATGTGGTGGCCGGGGTTGAAAGCTATGCGCCATTGATGGCAAAAAACCCGAAACTGTTTAATTTCTTCCTTAAACAGCCTTGGGTCAGTAGCTTAAGCCGTAAAAGTATCGGGATGGTGGATTTGCCTTTGCTTTCCAGCCCGACGCTGAAGCAGTCATTGTCGGGGCATTACGCCAATACCATGACCTTGGAGCAACTGGAAAAATTACCTGAATCGGAGCGCCGCCAGCATGTGCTGATCGTGCAAGATCCTTTCACCAGTTATTATGATGCGCAGGTGGTCGCCGATTTTGTCCGTCTGGTTGAAAAGCTGGGCTTTAATCCGGTCTTGTTGCCATTTTCACCCAATGGTAAAGCCCAACATATTAAAGGTTTCCTACAGCGCTTTGCTAAAACGGCACGCAAAACCGCAGATTTTTTAAATCGCATTGCTGTATTGGGCATGCCTATGGTGGGGGTTGATCCCGCATTGGTACTTTGCTATCGCGATGAATATAATGAGATTCTGGGGGATTCCCGTGGGGATTTCAATGTGCAGTTGGTGCATGAATGGTTGCAGTTGGCATTGGCGGAACAGCCGGAAGTGCCCGTGCAGCATTTGAGCGGCGAAGCTTGGTATTTGTTTGGTCATTGTACTGAAACCACGGCGCTGCCTGCCAGTAGTCAGCACTGGGCATCAATATTTTCCCGCTATGGTGCTAAACTGGAAAACGTCAGTGTGGGTTGTTGCGGCATGGCTGGGACTTATGGCCATGAGGCGAAGAATATCGATAATTCGTTGGGTATTTATGCCTTATCCTGGCAGCAAGCATTACAAAAATTGCCAAGTAAACGTTGTTTAGCCACCGGTTATTCTTGCCGTAGTCAGGTTAAACGTGTTGAGGGCAGTGGTTTGCGTCATCCGTTACAGGCCTTGCTTGAGCTGGTGTGATTTGCTGGGTAAGTGAGCATCGCTAATATTTATTGATCCCAATTAGGCGGTGAAATCGTGCATCCCGCCGTGTATGAGGTTGATGTTAAAGCGAGATTTTTAGTTTAGTGTCAGTCGGGGTGACTGTACCTATGGGCACTCCGGCCGCTTACGCGGCTACGACCCATAAGGAACACTTCCCCTCTAATCCACTTTTTTGGTGATTCGGGTAAGTGAGCGCAGCTAATATTTATTGATACAAATCAGGCTGTAACTTCAATTAGGAAGGGATACGAATGCTCTGGAAACGTACTGCAACCCTAGAACAATTAAATCAACACAGCCGGGAGTGTATGGTTGGGCATCTGGGCATTGAATTTACCCGATTGTCAGATGATGAGCTGGAAGCCACTATGCCGGTCGATAACCGCACCAAGCAACCTTTTGGGCTGCTACATGGCGGGGCGTCGGTGGTGTTAGCTGAATCACTCGGCTCAATGGCGGGATATTTGTGTACCCAGGAAGGGCAGCAAGTGGTGGGGTTGGAGATCAATGCCAATCATCTTAAAGCCGTGCGTGCCGGTAGCGTCCGTGGTTGTTGCCGTGCTATTCATGCGGGCCGCAGTCATCAGGTTTGGCAGATTGATATTTTTGATGAACAAAACCAGCTGTGTTGTACCTCCCGCTTAACTACCGCCGTGCTCACGCGCTAGAGTCCCTGTTTTCTGCCAGTTAATAACCCTGCGAAATATAAGTAATTCCCTCACCCCCAAGGCCATTAATTGACTTTGGGGTGTCGTGGCTTTTTTCGTTAGCGTCGTCATTTTGTTTATCCGATAATTGCGGCGAATCTCTATGATAGGTTTCCCCAGAGAGGGTTTTCAGCTAAAGTTAATGCAGAAATAGGTATTTTTTATGAATGTTTAAAAAACGCAGAGGCTGACTGCGATTAGCCTCTGAAATAGCAAGGGATTCGAGTATCACCCTGTAAATTATTGTTTTAATTCATGGTGATAAAAGTGTGCTTGTTCTTCCCGACATCTTCGGCCATCGCAGCATGTTCTCTTCGTTGCCGCCTCATTCGGGGTTTAAACGGCACTTTTCTTAATATCCCTGCAAAACAAACGGTTGAAGTGATAATTATTATCACTACCATTGTGAAAAACCTGTGTTGATTTCTCAATAATCAGCCGGCTAATTGTTAACCTGAAAATACTCTACCCGCAGACATAGGGGACGCTAATACCTCTAGGGTTTCGAGTATAAAGGACGAATATAAGGTAGGGCATATGCAACAGGAATCAGTCGGGACATTTTCACTCGACGACAATGTGTGGCAAGGCGTGACCATCACTGAGAGTGCAGCCGCACAAATTTCACGACTTATGCAGCAGGATCCTGACATCAAAGGCTTGCAGCTTGGGGTCAAGCAATCCGGTTGTGCCGGTTTTGCTTATGTGATGGATATGGCTAAAGAACCTGATAGCGATGCGCTGGTGTTTGAACACGGCAGCGCCCGACTGTATGTCCCTCTCAAAGCGATGCCATTTATTGATGGCACCGAGGTGGATTATGTTCGTGAGGGGCTAAATCAGATTTTCAAATTTAATAACCCTAAAGCTCAGCATTCCTGCGGGTGTGGCGAGAGCTTTGGCGTTTGAGCGATGTAAACGAAATGACACGAAGCAATGTAGAAGTTCCAGATGATGTGCAGGCTTGGGTCAGCGAGGGTCGCTATAAAGAAGGCTTTTTTACTCAGCTTGCGACTGACGAATTAGCGAAAGGCATTAATGAAGATGTGATTCGCGCTATTTCAGCAAAACGCAATGAACCTGAATGGATGCTGGAGTTTCGTCTTGGGGCCTATCGCAGTTGGCTACAGATGGAAGAGCCACACTGGCTGAAAGCACATTATAAGAGCCTGGATTATCAGGATTATAGCTATTACTCAGCCCCTTCTTGTGGCAGTTGTGATGATAGCTGTGATTCGCAGCCCGGTGCGGTGCAACAATCTTCTGCTGATGGCACCACGTCGCAGGATATGTCCCAGCACAATATTAATGAATACCTTACCGCAGAAGTCGAGTCGGCTTTTGCCCAGTTAGGGGTTCCGGTAAGGGAAGGAGCCGAAGTGGCGGTTGATGCCATTTTTGACTCGGTGTCGGTGGCGACCACTTATCGTGGGAAACTGGCGGAACAGGGCATTATTTTCTGTTCATTCGGTGAAGCTATTCAGGAATACCCAGATTTGGTACGTAAGTATTTGGGCTCCGTAGTGCCGGCGAAAGATAACTTCTTTGCGGCACTGAATGCGGCGGTTGCCTCTGATGGCACTTTTGTTTATGTGCCCAAAGGGGTGCGCTGCCCGATGGAGTTATCAACTTATTTTCGTATTAATGCTGCCAAAACGGGTCAGTTCGAGCGCACCATTCTGATTGCCGACGAAGACAGTTATGTCAGCTATATAGAGGGTTGTTCTGCGCCAGTACGTGATACTTATCAGTTACATGCGGCGGTGGTTGAGGTTATTTTGCATAAAAATGCAGAAGTAAAATACTCAACAGTGCAAAACTGGTTTGCAGGGGCGGACAGCACCGGCGGTATTCTCAACTTTGTCACCAAGCGCGCCTTGTGTGAAGGGGCGGGGTCGAAAATGTCCTGGACTCAGTCTGAAACCGGTTCAGCTATTACCTGGAAATACCCAAGTGTTATTTTGCAGGGTGATAATTCCATCGGCGAATTCTTTTCAGTTGCACTGACCAATGGCCATCAGCAGGCAGATACCGGCACCAAAATGATCCATATTGGCAAAAACACCAAATCAACAATTATTGCCAAAGGGATTTCTGCCGGACACAGCCAAAATACCTATCGTGGGTTGGTGAAAATCTTACCTGGTGCGGATAACGCCCGTAATTTCACCCAATGTGATTCGATGCTGATTGGCCCGGACTCCGGCGCTCATACTTTCCCGTATGTGGAAGTGCGCAATAATACGGCGCAATTGGAACACGAAGCGACAACCTCCAAGATTGGCGATGACCAACTGTTTTATTGCTTACAGCGCGGCATCAGTGAAGATGATGCTATTTCAATGATTGTTAATGGTTTTTGTAAGGATGTGTTCTCCGAATTGCCACTGGAGTTTGCCGTCGAAGCACAAAAATTGTTAGCCATTAGCCTGGAACACAGTGTCGGTTAAGCGTGAGTTGAAAGTATCCGCAGAGTTTTGCGCTCCGGCGCACCAAGGAAACCTATGTTAAGCATCAAGAATTTAAAAGTCAGTGTTGAAGGTAACGAGATCCTCAAAGGTTTGGATTTAGAGATCAAACCCGGTGAAGTGCATGCCATTATGGGGCCGAATGGCTCAGGGAAAAGTACCTTGTCAGCAGCGCTCGCTGGGCGCGAAGAATATGAAGTCACCCAAGGCAGTGTGACCTTTAAAGGCAAAGATTTGCTGGAGCTAGACCCAGAAGACCGTGCCGGTGAAGGCGTGTTTTTGGCGTTCCAATATCCGGTGGAAATTCCCGGGGTAAGTAACCATTTCTTCTTGCAAACCGCGGTTAATGCCGTGCGGAAGTATCGCCAACAGGAACCGTTGGATCGCTTCGACTTTTCTGATTTTATTGAAGAAAAAATTGAATTGCTGAAAATGCCGGCCGACTTGCTGACCCGCTCAGTAAATGTGGGTTTCTCCGGCGGCGAAAAGAAACGCAATGATATTTTGCAGATGGCCGCTCTGGAGCCGTCTTTATGTATTCTGGATGAAACCGATTCTGGTCTGGATATTGATGCGCTTAAAATCGTGGCGAATGGGGTAAATTCGCTGCGTAATGAAAACCGCGCATTTATTATTGTGACGCACTACCAGCGCATCCTCGATTATGTCAAACCTGACTTTGTGCACGTGTTGTATCAGGGCCGAATTATTAAATCAGGTGATTTCACCTTGGTGAAACAGTTGGAGGAGCAAGGCTATGGCTGGCTTACCGACCAACAGTAAAATACAAGAGCAACAGCGTCTGGAACAACAGCGCACAGATGCATTAGCGCATTTTGGTCAGTTGTTTAAACAGCGCCAGAGCAGTCTGGGTGCTGGGACAAGTGCACATTGGCAGCAGGTGCTGGAACTGGGTTTTCCCAGCATTAAACATGAAGACTGGAAATACACGCCATTGGAGCGGTTATTAGCCCATAACTTCAGTTTTGCCGATACCGCGGTGGTGACGGCTGCGCAGCGCGACCAATTGTCTTTGGTGCAAGATGCCCACCGGTTGGTTTTCATTGATGGGCGTTATGCGCCAGAATTAAGTGATAACGAATGCGGCCCTTATCAACTGACGCCATTGACGGAAAATACCCCGATCCCTGCCGCCATTCAGTCAGAAGTCTTTTTGCATTTGACCGAAAGCCTGGCTCAGGAAGCGCTGCACATTCGGTTACCGGCGGGGAAACACAGTGATAAACCGCTGTATTTGCTGCATATTAGCTCTGGTAAAGGGACTGAGGTGGTGAATACCAGTCATTATCGCCACCATTTGGCCATTGAGAGCGGCGCACAGGCCGAAGTTATTGAGCATTTTGTCAGCCTTAATGACGAAGCGCACTTTACCGGGGCGCGGCTTACCCTGGCGGTGGGCGACAATGCTGAACTGAACCATTGCAAACTGGCGTTTGAAACACCGCACAGTTACCATTTTGCGCATAACGATTTAGTGTTAAGCCGTGATGCGCGGGCGCGCAGTTACAGTTTCTTGCTCGGTGCCGGGTTGACCCGCCATAACACCAGCGCGCAATTAAATGGCGAGGGTGCCACCTTGTCTATTAATAGCCTGCTGTTGCCGGTCGGGCGCGAAATTTGCGATACCCGCACTTATCTGGAACATAACAAAGGCTATTGTGAAAGCCGCCAATTGCATAAGACGATTGTCCGTGAGCGGGGCAAAGCCATCTTCAATGGCATGATTAAAGTGGCTCAACACGCGCTAAAAACTGACGGTCAGATGACCAACAATAACTTGCTGCTAAGTAAGTTGGCAGAGATTGATACCAAGCCGCAGTTGGAAATCTATGCGGATGATGTGAAGTGCAGCCACGGCGCGACAGTTGGGCGGATTGATGCTGAGCAGCTGTTTTATCTTCAGTCGCGGGGGATTAGCCAGCCCGATGCTCAGCAGATGATTATTTTTGCCTTTGCTGCTGAATTGACCGAGGCGATACATCACGAAAATATCCGCAAAGTTATCTTGGCGCGGATTGCCGATAGGTTGGCACAGGAGTCGCTATGAGTTTCCCTATTGAGAAAGTAAGGGCGGATTTTCCCCTGCTGAGCCGTCAGGTTAACGGGCAGCCGCTGGCTTATCTGGATAGCGCTGCCAGCGCGCAGAAACCCCAAATGGTCATTGACCGGGAGCTTAATTTCTATCGTGAGGGTTATGCCGCCGTCCATCGCGGTATTCATACCCTGAGCGGGGAAGCGACCCAACAGATGGAAGCCGTGCGCAGCCAAATCGCGGATTTTATCCATGCCAAATCGGCGGAAGAAATCGTCTTTGTCAGAGGCACCACTGAGGCCATCAATCTGGTGGCAAACAGTTATGGCCGCCATTTTCTTACGGCGGGCGACAGCATTATCATTACCGAAATGGAGCATCACGCCAATATTGTCCCCTGGCAGATGCTGGCAACTGATCTTGGTATTGAGATCCGCGTTTGGCCATTGACGGCCAGCGGGGAGCTGGAGCTTAGCGCATTGGCGGGGTTGATAGATGACCGCACCCGGCTGCTGGCGGTAACTCAGGTGTCCAATGTGCTGGGCACGGTTAACCCGATTAAAGACATTGTGGCTCAAGCCCATGCCGCTGGTGTCGTGGTGCTGGTGGATGGCGCACAAGCGGTGATGCATCAAACTGTCGATGTACAGGATTTGGATTGCGATTTTTATGTGTTCTCCGGCCATAAATTATATGGGCCGTCGGGTATTGGCGTCTTGTATGGCAAAAGTGCCTTACTAGAGAAAATGCCACCTTGGGAAGGGGGCGGCGCGATGATAAGCACCGTTAGCCTGACACAAGGCACCACCTTTGCCAATGCCCCTTGGCGCTTTGAAGCCGGTTCGCCGAACACGGCCGGGATTATGGGCTTGGGAGCGGCAATCAGCTATGTGAATCAGTTGGGGCTGGATGCTATCCAACAATATGAACATGCCCTGATGCAGTATGCGCTAGAGCAGTTGGCTCAGATTGATAGCCTGATAATCTATGGCCCTGAGACGCGCGCCGGGGTGATTGCTTTCAACTTGGGTCAGCACCATGCCTATGATGTGGGCAGTTTTCTTGACCAATATGGCATTGCTATTCGTACCGGCCATCACTGTGCTATGCCGCTGATGGCATTTTATCAAGTGCCGAGCATGTGCCGTGCCTCACTGGCGCTGTATACCACCCGAGAAGAAATTGACCGGTTGGTGAGTGGGTTACAGCGCATCGAAAAATTACTGGGCTAAGCGCAGACAGTGCGCGACAATGCCCCCTAAAGCCGACTATGATTTTAACAGTCGGCTTTTCTTTGGGCTGTTATACCCACTTTAGGAACAGGATGTATGTATGGCTGGTTTGCCAGATAAAGATAAATTGATCCGTAATTTTTCCCGTTGTTTAAATTGGGAAGAAAAATACCTGTATGTTATCGAGTTAGGCGGGCAATTACCCCCGTTAACGGCATCACAACGCCAACCAGAAAACCTGATTTCTGGTTGCCAAAGCCAGGTATGGATAGACATGGCGCTTTCTGCCGAGGGGCAGGTGGTGTTTGCTGGCGACAGCGACGCCGCTATTGTCAAAGGTTTGGTGGCGGTAGTTTTTATCCTTTATAAGGATTTGACCCCGCAGCAGATAGTTGAGTTAGATGTTCGGCCATTCTTTGCCGATTTAGCCCTTAGCCAACATTTGACGCCTTCGCGCTCGCAAGGGCTGGAAGCCATGATCCGGGCTATTCGTGTTAAAGCCGCGGCATTAAATACCCACTGATCCCCGCCACATTTCGTGCTTTATCCCTCAGTCACTGAGCATTTTTGCGGCAGTGGTCACAGTATTAAAATGGTGAAATTTCAGCAGGTTAAATCGGCCTTCCTGCTGGAATGAGTCAAATAAATTACTTTGTAACACCTTGATTTCTAGTGATATAAATTGCCTTTATAATGAGGGCTGTTACTATATGGCGGCCTTATTATTGGCTGCTAAAATTAACGTAGATAGCCGAACCGAATTTTAAGAAGTGATGTAGGAACTAAGTATGAAACGCGTATTAACTTTGATTGGTATGTTATTCGCAACTTGTCTGGCGGGAAGTATCACCGCTGCCAATGCGACCGAGTATCCGCTGCCGCCCGCCAATAGCCGTCTTATTGGTGAAAATACCACTTATGTTGTTCCAAATGATGGCCGTCCGCTGGAGGCTATTGCTGCCGATTACAAAATCGGTTTGTTGGGTATGCTGGAAGCAAACCCAGGTGCTGACCCGTATCTGCCATTGCCGGGTTCAGTGCTAACTATCCCAACGCAGATGTTGCTGCCGGATACCCCACGTGAAGGCATCGTCATCAACCTGGCTGAACTGCGTCTTTATTATTATCCTAAAGACCAGAACAAAGTGGTGGTGTACCCAATCGGTATCGGCCAGTTAGGGCGTAATACCCCAACCATGACCACCTCTGTTAGCCAGAAGATCCCGAACCCAACCTGGACACCAACCGCCAACATCCGTAAGCATTATCTGGCTGAGGGCGTTACCTTGCCTGCAGTGGTTCCTGCTGGGCCAGAAAACCCTATGGGTCTGTTTGCCATGCGTTTGGCCGCTGGCGGTGGTGAGTACCTGATCCACGGTACTAACGCTAACTTCGGTATTGGTATGCGTGTGAGTTCTGGTTGTATTCGTTTACGTCCGGATGATATTGAGGCGCTGTTCAAATCCGTGCCTAAAGGTACGCGCGTACAAATTATCAATGAGCCGGTTAAATATTCTGTAGAGCCCGATGGCAAACGTTATGTGGAAGTTCATCAGCCGTTGTCTCGTGTAGACAGTGATGATCCGCAGACGATGCCAATTGCGATCAGCAGCAGCTTGCAGAAGTTTATGAATGACAGCCAGACTGATGCACAAGTAGTTCAGGAAGCGATTGTACGCCGTGCTGGCATGCCGGTTATCGTTACCGTAGGTGAGACTGCCCCTGTTGATGCTCCGGCTGCTGTAGCGCCGCAGAACGCGCCTGAGGCGCAGCCGCAGCAACCTACAGAAGAAGCTACGCCTAAGCTGGTTCAGCCAGGCCCAGTATACTCTGCTGCGAATTAAGCATTAGATGTCCCTTTGTCGGGGCGGCAGTCAGTTTGCCTCGGCAAAGTTTAGCGCGTACCCGGTAGGGTGAAACAGGTTGCTGGAGAGGAGCAAAGGGAAAAGGAAATATCAGCGCAGGGAAGAGTCAGTAACCGGTTTTAGCGAGGTAAAAAAAATGGCGCACAATGTGCGCCATTTTTCATTCAGGAAGTAATATTACTTCTTGTAAGCGTGAGCTTGGTTGTCAAGACGTTGGTTAGCACGTGCTGCATCGTCTTTAGCTGCTTGAACGTCTGAACGGATTGCGTTCACGTCGTTGCTCAGTTGGTCAACTTTAGCGTTCAGAGTCTGAACGTCAGAAGACAGTTGATCGATTTTAGCATTGCTTGAACAACCAGCCAGCATAGTAGAAGCCAGAATTACCGCGCCCAGTACAAGTTTAGTACGATTCATTATTAACACCCTCTAGATTAAGTTAATCTCCATGTAGCGTTACAAGTATTACACAAAGTTTTTTCGAAAGAGAATAAATTTTTAGTATTAGAGGGGTTTATTTTGATCGTTCGCTCAAAGAAGCATCTTGTTTTAAAAAAAAGTTAAAAAAACGAGGCAAAACAGCCGGATTCTTTCAGATAACTCTGAATCGAAAAAAACTTTCGGCTGCTTAGGATAAAGTGGATTTTTCAGAAAGTTTATTTATTGGTAGCTCAAAAAGAAAACGCCGCTATAGCAAGCGGCGTTTTTAATTAGTGTTCTGTAGTGCGAATCGAGATTATAAGACGTGCACAGAAGACGTATTGGTGGTGCCACTTGGAACCAAGGCACCAGAGACCATGACAACAACGTCACCTTTCTGTGCCAGGCCGCTGGCCAAAGCCGCTTCTTTACCGATGCGGTAGAAATCATCAGTAGAAGCAATTTCGTTGACCACTTGAGTGATAACGCCTTTGGTCAGGATTAACTGACGGGCGGTAGTGTCATTGGTGGTCAGTGCCAGAATGGTGGCAGTAGGGAAGTATTTACGCACAGATTTGGCAGATTTACCGCCACCGGTCGCCACAACAATGACTTTGGCTTCCAATTTTTCTGCGGTTTCTACAGCACCACGGCAAACCGCTTCAGTAATGCGCATTTTGCGGTTGTCGCTCAGCGTTTCGATACGGCTAGGCATGATACGGTCTGTGCGCTCACAGATGGTCGCCATGATGGTGACAGACTCTAATGGGTACTTACCCTTAGCACTTTCACCAGACAGCATCACGGCATCTGTACCGTCCAAAATGGCGTTAGCAACGTCGCCAGCTTCTGCACGGGTAGGGCGTGGGTTCTTGATCATGGAATCGAGCATCTGAGTTGCAGTAATGACAACTTTGCGCGCACGGTTACATTTCTCAATCATCATCTTCTGCGCGAAGATAACTTCTTCAACTGGGATCTCAACACCTAAGTCACCACGGGCGACCATGATGCCATCAGAGGCTTCCAGGATTTCGTCGAAGTTATTCAGGCCTTCCTGGTTTTCAATTTTAGAGATGATCTGGATATGGCCGCCACCGTGAGCTTTCAGGTGTTCGCGGATTTCCAGTACATCTGAACGTTTACGGATAAAGGATGCCGCAACGAAATCTACGCCTTGCTCACAACCGAAGATCAGGTCAGCTTTATCTTTTTCAGCCAATGCTGGCAGTTGGATAGAAACACCCGGCAAGTTAACGCCTTTGTTTTCGCCCAAATCACCGTTGTTCAGCACTTTACATACCACAGTGCTTTCAGTGACTTCAGTCACTTCCATGCCGATCAAACCATCGTCAACCAACACGGTGTTGCCAATTTTCAGGTCAGCAGCAAAACCTGGGTAGGTCACAGCAACGGTGGTGTTGTTGCCAATGACACTTTGATCAGTGGTGAAGGTGAAGGTTTGACCCGCGACCAGCGCCGCATCTTTGCCGCCTTCCAGTTTCATGGTGCGGATTTCTGGGCCTTTGGTATCCAGCAGGATAGCGGCTTTCAGGCCAGTTTCTGCCATGACATCACGGATATTCTTGATGCGTTGACCATGCTCTGCATAGTCGCCGTGAGAAAAGTTTAAGCGCATAACGTTCATACCTGCGTTCAGCAGGTTCGTCAGCATTTCTTTAGATTCGGTTTTTGGGCCGATGGTACAAACAATTTTAGTCTTTTTCATGACGGATTTTTTCTACAAGTTGTGATGGATAAAAAGCGAAAATTCCGTTACATACCGCAACGGAGTGAGATCTGAATAGTGTCTGGTGTAGCGAAACGTAACCAAGAAGCAAAACATTACTAAGAATAGATGACAGTTGCGGAAGTTGGACGGAAAACTTTAGCACGAGGTTAAACGCATGACCGATGTACGATGGCGTAAATGTGAGTTGTATTTTTTTAGCGTATCTGTAGATCAAGATGCTGAAACCATTCAACTGAAACAACGGTTCGTATTATAAGCGGTAAGCTGCGGGAAATGAAATAGAAAAAAGAAACTCATTGCCGTTTTTTATAAAAAGGGCCGATTCGTCGCGCAAACACAGAGGATATTGCCGGGTTTGTTGCGCAACTGATATGAATTTTAACAAATTCATCGATTTAATTCCGGGCACACCCTCAAATAAAGTAGGCTGTGGGTGGGGGGAGAGCACAGAACCGATGTCAGTTGCTGGTGGCAATGTCTTATAAATTTCGCTCAGCGGCCATAAATCAATATTTTCAGTGAGTCATGCGAGCGGTGACAACGTCATTTTAATTAGCAAGGGGATAAACAAATTGCAGAGTGGTGCGTTCTAATGGACTCGAACCATCGACCCCCACCATGTCAAGGTGGTGCTCTAACCAACTGAGCTAAGAACGCATATTGAGGCTGTATCACTAAGATAATGTGTAAGTGCAAGAGTGGTGCGTCCGAATGGACTCGAACCATCGACCCCCACCATGTCAAGGTGGTGCTCTAACCAACTGAGCTACGGACGCACAATAAACTCTTTACTCACTTTACTGGGGTAACACTAAATTTGGTGCGTCCGAATGGACTCGAACCATCGACCCCCACCATGTCAAGGTGGTGCTCTAACCAACTGAGCTACGGACGCACATGCTACCTTTTTGACGCCGCCATCAATGCTGACAGCGGGGACGAATATTAACGAGCTGCCCGTCTGCTGGCAAGGAGAAAAACATAATATTCACCGCAAACTCACGTAATTGCTGTGCTTTTATCCATTGCGCTGTTTTTTTCTCCATTTTTTTATTTTTTAAGCGTGTTTTTATCGAGGGCATTGTGGGGGGGGCGAACCCAAGCCATTGCGGTATCTCAACGCCTTGGGTTCACTTTTGTGCTACCGAGCGGCAACGCAGCCTGTATTGAGCTGCTACGCCGCTAGTGAGCCGCTTTTTGCAGGATAAATGCCGGGGGTTGTTTTTGTAACCAACGGATACGCAGCGCCATCAAGATGGCAGCGGACGTCAGGCCAATAACAAAGCCTATCCAGAAACCACTTGGCCCCATCGCCGGCACGATGTAATCAGTTAAGCCCAGAATATAACCGCTTGGTAACCCCAGCAGCCAATAGGCGGTAAAAGTAATAAAGAAGATTGAGCGGGTATCTTTATAGCCGCGTAATACGCCGCTACCTATGACCTGTACGGCATCAGATAATTGATAGACTGCCGCCAGCAGCATCAAATGGGAAGCCATCGTAACCACTGCGGGTGTTTTGTTATACAACAGGGCAATATGTTCGCGGAAAATCACCGTAAAGATTGCAGTGACACAAGCCAGCATTAAGCCGACCGCAATGCTGGTATAGGCGGCGACTTTGGCGTGATCCACTGACCCCTGACCCAGGCGGAAACCGACACGAATAGTTGCCGCCACACTTAGTGACATCGGCAACATAAACATTAATGAGCTAAAGTTGAGGGCAATTTGATGGCCAGCGACGGCAACAATTCCCAGTGGCGACACCAGCAACGCGACCACCGCAAACAGGGTGACTTCAAAAAATAGCGCCAGTGCCACCGGTAGCCCCAAGCTTCCGAGACGTTTCATGACCTGCCAATCGGGCGGTGCAAATCCTTTTTCCAGTTTGATGTCTTGCTGTGAACGTGCGCGATTGACATACCAGCGCATCATCAGGAACATGGCCCAGTACACGGTCGCGGTTGCTACCCCACAGCCTACGCCTCCTAATGCCGGAGCACCGAATTTCCCGTAGATGAAGATATAGTTGACCGGAATATTGACCAGCAGACCGACAAAGCCAATCACCATTCCCGGTTTCGTTTTGGATAACCCTTCGCACTGGTTACGTAATACTTGGAAAAATAGGTAGCCGGGCGCACCCCACATAATGGCATGCAGGAAACCAACGGCTTTATCCGCCAGCAGCGGGTCAATATTGTGCATTTGCTTAATAACGTGGTCGCTATTATAGATAACCACCATAATTAGCAGCGAAACACACAAGGCCAGCCAGAAACCTTGTCTGATTTGATGGGCAATCTGATTGCGGCGTCCGGAGCCGTTAAGTTGAGCAACTGTCGGGGTTAGCGCTAACAGCAAACCGTGGCCGAATAAAATTGCGGGTAACCAGATAGAGGTACCCACGGCGACAGCGGCCATATCCGTTGCACTAACAGAACCCGCCATAATAGTATCAACGACGCCCATAGCGGTTTGGGACAATTGCGCGATGACAACAGGAATAGCGAGAGCCAATAAGCTACGCGCTTCTATAATATACTTCTGCACGTATGCACCTTTCTAATTAATACCCTTTATTGTTCACGTTACGGGGGGCCGCGCATACTGACTCGAATTACTGATTTATGTCAGTGATTTGAGATACATTTGCTCGCCGCCAGCCGGTACGTTGAAATCTATTGGGTATATTGATACGACTTACCGAGAGATAAATAAAATAGCGGAAAAGCGAAATAAGATTGTACCTGCTCGCAGTGCTTAAGCAATGTTTGTTGTTAAATATTAGCTAAATGGCCTCTCTGTGAATTTTTCATCTAAGTGGTTTGGTTTTCCTTATCTTCTGAGGCAAAATCAAGGCAAAGTTTTTTTCTTTCTATAGATAACAGATAAGAGGCATGGCGTATGTTTACGGGTATTGTTCAAGGCACCGCGCCAGTGGTTGCCATCGAGGAAAAATCCAACTTCCGCACCCATGTGGTGGAAATGCCAAGTGAGATGTTGCCAGAATTAGCCTTAGGCGCGTCTGTTGCCCACAATGGTTGCTGTCTGACAGTCACTGCAGTTAATGGGAACTTGGTCAGTTTCGATTTAATGAAGGAAACACTGCGTATTACTAATCTGGGTGATATTGAGGTGGGTGATGTAGTTAATCTGGAGCGGGCGGCGAAATTTAGTGATGAAATTGGTGGGCATCTGATGTCCGGCCATATTATGTGTACTGCTGAAATAGCTAAAATATATACGTCAGAAAATAATCGGCAGATTTGGTTTCGCATGCCCAGCGACGATTTAATGAAATATGTATTACATAAGGGGTTTATTGGTATTGATGGGATAAGCCTGACTATTGGCGAAGTGGTTGGGAATCGTTTTTGTGTACATTTAATTCCGGAAACGTTGGCCCGCACGACATTAGGTAAAAAACGTTTAGGTCATCGGGTAAATATCGAGATCGATCCACAAACTCAGGCGGTAGTGGATACCGTGGAGCGCGTTCTGGCGCAACGTGATATTGCACATGCAGCGGCAGCAGTCGAAAAAGTGATTCGGTGAGAGCGAAAATAAATAAGGCAGGGGGCTGATGCCCGCTGCCTGTAAGTTGCAAAAAATTACTGACTCAGCCTATTAACGTGGAACCCGAATACCTCCGTCCACGCCATTGGGGCTGAATAAAACTTGCCATAATTGAATATCTCTGGCGCGGAATGCACCCGCACAGGCATTCAGATAATAGCTAAACATCCGCTCAAATCGTGGCGAGTAGTTCTCTGCCAGACTCGGCCATGCCGCCTGGAAACGTTCATACCATGCCATCAGCGTTCGGTCATAATCTGCGCCAAAATTATGCCAGTCTTCCATAATGAAATAAGGTTCGCTGGCTTGGGCAATATGTTTTACTGACGGCAGGCAACCATTGGGGAAAATATATTTATTGATCCACGGATCAATACTAAGGTCGGTGCGATTAGCGCCAATGGTATGCAGCAAAAATAACCCGTCAGGTTTAAGATTACGGTTTACCACCTCAAAATAGGTGTGATAATTCTTCGGCCCCACGTGTTCGAACATCCCAACTGAAACAATGCGGTCGAATTGCTCATCAAGGTCACGATAATCTTGCAGTAAAATAGCCACATCTAGATCTTCGCAGCGTTTTTGCGCCAATTTTTGCTGTTCAGCAGAAATGGTAACACCGGTGACGGACACCCCGAAATGACGGGCGGCGTAGGCGGCAAGCCCGCCCCAACCACATCCGATATCCAGTAGTTTCATCCCCGGCGCTAATTGCAGTTTCTCGCAGATCATCTGCAATTTATGTTCCTGCGCTTGCTCAAGTGTGGTGGCTTCTTTCCAGTAGGCGCAAGAATATTGCATATTGGGGTCAAGCATCAGGCTAAACAGATCATTACCGAGGTCATAATGTTCTTTGCCGACAATCCAGGCTCTTTTCTTTGACTGTAAATTGATAACGCGGGCAGCAGCGATGCGTAAAGTATCTTTGAGATGATGTGGTAGTTGGTGTTCCAGCCCGGCTCTGAGAACGCGCTGGAAGAAAATATCCAGGCGGTCACATTCCCACCAGCCATCCATATAACTTTCACCTAATCCCAAGGATCCTTCTTGTAATACCCGCTTAAAAAACTCTGGGTTATTAACTCTAATGTCGAAGGGGCGTGAGCCATTGATTTCAATATCAGCCCGGGTCAGCATTTCTTGTACAATGCGAAACCACGGATTTTCTTGAATACTCTGGTCTTCTATACAGGATGAACTCATAGCTTCTCCATCACTTTCTTCTGACTTATGACCCGCGCAAATTGTCTAATATGCTCGGATACATACCAATTAGGTTATTGTGACCTTGGTGTCTGATATCCATTAATGGATATACCTTTTGTACTTGACGTTGCCGCGGTGTTCGCTATGTTGATTTGCTACTTACCTGCAACGCCAATTACCTGGGGTAAAAAGGAAGATTAAGAAGAAACCCTAATTATTTTTTGTGTTAGGGCAACTCATCCATAAGAGTAAATGTGACGCAATCCACGCGCACAGAAAGAACTTAAGATAATGCTCTTTTTTGATGATATTTTTATCTGTTAAATCGAGTATAGGCTCGCCGGGAAGCATTCTCAATAATAAATTATTCCCGGCCAACATGTTTGTTAGTAACTATTTTTATTGGTAATTATAACTCAGTGCAAGTATTCGCAGCCTTCTCGGTATGGCTCTTTTCTTGGCACAAGGCATAGCAATGAATGGCATAACCCAACGCGGCTAAAACGACAGTGACCAGCATTACCGTGACTGTTGCCAGTAAGGGTTGGCTGATATACGCCGACACCAGCATACTTGCGACAAAACAGCCACCGAGTTGGAGTGTGTTTTGCAGTGCTGCCGCTTTCCCTGTATTCGCCGGAAAAGGGGTTAATGCATTCGCTACGATAATAGGGTAGCAGGCACCATTCACAAGCGCCATTAAACAGAAGGGAATTAGTAAGGTTGTCAGTGTCGGTGTCGTCAAGGTAGCTATCAGGTAGAGCGCTATCATACTGACGGCATAACCACTTAACAGCCAGGGCAGCAGGGTATTTCCCTTAATGCGTGTCAAGGCGCTGCGACAACCAAAACCCCCCAGCAGAAAAGCCAATGTTTGTGGAACATAGCTTAAACCAATGGCATTAGGGCTATATCCCATATCGCCGAGAATAAAGGGTGAGCCAGTGAGCCAGGCGAAAAACCCAGCACTGCATGCCGCAAAGATAATGACGTTGCCGCTAAACACCGGTGATTTCAGTAACTGCAAGAAACTGATGGCATTTTTACTTTGAGCGGCACTGGCTGAGGGGCTTTTTTTCCGCTCTTTCAGTAAGGCCGTTGGGATCAGCAGCAGCAATGTCACCGCGAGTAATACCACAAAAATTGACCGCCAACTGTAATGGTTTAATAACCAAGCCCCTAATAGGGGGGCCAGCGCAGGGGATAATGCCACTAAGGGCATGATGGTGGCGAAGACGCGGTTAGCTTTACCGTCGCGATAACGGTCTACCACTAATGCTTGCCAGCTTACTGCGGCTGAACAGACGCCGACGGCTTGAATAAAGCGCAGCACCAATAGTTGGGTGGCGGTTTCTACCCATAAAATGCCCAAACACCCGAGGGCGAATAATCCTAACCCCGCTAACAATACCGGTTTACGGCCGATTTTGTCAGAGACAGGCCCCCAGATAAGTTGGGCCACAGCAAAGCCCGCCAGAAAAATGCTCAAGCTGGCACTGATTGCTCCTGCGGAGGTGTGTAATTCTTGCTGCATAGCACCAAAGGCGGGCAAATACATATCGGTGGCCAAGTAGCCCAACATGCTTAGCCCGGCCAGATAGAACATGAAACTTGCTGACGTCTTCATTCTTTATTTCTCTTTATCATAATGTTGCAGGCAATTTGCTGTTGTTAGGAAATTATTGCGGGGGGCATTCTATCCGCCGAGCTGTTCGGTTGTGAAATGGTAATATTTGCGTCATGCTATCAAAATAATTGATGGCAAGTATTTGTATGAGAATGGGCGAAATATAATGTGGTCTGAATACTCGTTGGATGTGGTGGATGCGGTGGCGCGTACCGGGAGCTTCAGTGCCGCAGCACAAGAATTACACCGTGTGCCGTCTGCGGTCAGTTATACCGTGCGGCAACTGGAGGAGTGGTTGGCGGTGCCGTTATTTGAGCGGCGTCATCGCGATGTGGAATTGACGCCAGCGGGGCTGGTATTTATCAAAGAAGCCCGGCTTGTCATCAAAAAAATGAATGACACACGCCGCCAGTGCCAACAAGTGGCCAACGGCTGGCGTGGGCAGCTCAATATTGTTATCGATAAGATTGTTAAACCACAGCGAAGCCGTCGTTTAGTGTTGGATTTTTATCGCCATTTCCCTGATGTTGAGTTACGGGTGCGTTATGAGGTCTTTAATGGCGTTTGGGATGCGTTAGTGGATGGGCAGGCTGATATGGCCATCGGCGCGACGCGGGCTATTCCAGTGGGTGGGCGGTTCCTCTTCCGTGATATGGGTTTTTTGACATGGCAGTGTGTGGTCAGTGTCAATCATCCTTTAGCCCAGTTAACCGGCCCCCTGAGTGATAATCAGTTGCGCACTTATCCTTCACTTTGCCTGGAGGATACGGCGCGTAATTTACCCAAACGCGACACCTGGACATTGGATAACCAACAGCGTTTAGTCGCCCCTGATTGGACAACCGGCATTGATTGCCTGTGTGACGGATTATGTATTGGCATGGTACCGGCTCATATGGTTTCACCCTTGATTGCTCAAGGGAAACTGGCGGTGTTGACCTTAGCAGCGCCTTTACCGGAAAGCCCTTGCTGTTTAACCTGGGAACAAAAAAATCATTCCCCCGCCTTGGCATGGTTATTAGATTATCTGGGTGACAGTGTCACGTTAAATGAGGAGTGGCTGAAAGACGTTACTGCGGTGGTTGGCAAAAATACCGGGGAGTAGCCACCGGTAACATTGCAGTTACCGGCAGAGGAGGATTAACGGCGGTAATCGCGATACGGGCCGTCAGCCACTGAGCGGCGCTCGACTAATTTAGGGTGCACCTCAATGGTTTGTGAATCTTCACGTTTGCTGACAATGCGGTCGAGCAACATGGCAAATGCCGTTTCACCCAATCGCTCTTTGGGCTGATGGATGGTGGTCAATGCCGGTGAGAAATAGCGGGCATTGCGCACATTGTCATACCCGATCACCGAAATATCCTGTGGCACCCGCAGCCCCAATTCATCAGCGGCGCATATCGCGCCCATCGCCATAATATCGCCGCCACAGAAGACGGCGGTAGGGCGGTGTTTTTGTGTCAGTATTTGGTGCATGGCTTTGTAACCTGATTCGGGCTCAAAGTCGCCCTGAACTACCCACTCATCACGTAGCTGAATATTGGCTTCTTCTAAGGCCTTGAGAAAGCCCTGATGGCGTCCACCGCCCGTGTTGCGTGATAGCTGACCGGGAATGGCACCAATGTCACGATGACCGCGTTCAATCAGATAACGGCCAGCTAAATAGCCACCTTCAAATGCATTATCGATAATTGAATCCGTAAAGTCCCCGCGCGCGGTGCCCCAATCCATTACTACCATTGGAATATTGCGATAATCTTCCAGCATGCCTAACAGTTGGTCAGGATATTCTGAGCACATGACCAATAATCCATCGACACGTTTTTGTGCCAACATAGCCAGATAGGCTTTTTGCTTGTCCAGATTATTATGAGAATTACATAAAATCAGGGTGTAGCCTTTGCTATAACAACTATTTTCAACAGCCTCAATCACTTCAGCAAAATAGGGAGCTTCGCTGGATGTCGCTAACAAACCAATAGATTTGGTGTGATTCACTTTTAAACTGCGCGCCACCGCACTGGGCGAATAATGCAGTTCTTTAATGGCGGCCCACACTGCGGCCTTGGTGGTTTCGGCGACGAAACGCGTTTTGTTTATCACATGCGAAACGGTGGTGGTCGAAACCCCCGCGTGTTTGGCCACATCTTTAATCGTTGCCATACAAAAAATGACTCCTGGACTTACCTGTGTTATCGCAGGTAAATATTATGTTAATCGTTTGCCTGCATTACTCGACAATCGCTCAGACAGAAACACGATAGTAGGCTGGGTGGCTGAGTCAGCGGGTCGTCTGAGTGTAATTATTGGACGTTATTAGTCAGTATGCAGTTATGAATGGCGAATTTTGTCTGATCTGGAGGGAAAGTGGAAGAGTTAATCAACGTAATCCCCTTCGGAGGTGAAATTGTCGAGGGTAAGCTGCGCAGATACACCCAGATTTGGTGTTTGTGTTAGCGCGACAGGATGTATTTTCCTTGTGGTTTATTAGTAATACTAATGCAATTGATTATGCAAAAGTGTGTAATGAACACAAGATTTTTTTTCCTATCTGTGGGAAAATAATTTGACGCACTAATTATGTGCCTTTTCCTTACTAAACATTAACTGGCTGAGGAGCTTTTATGGATACCAATCTGAAAATGTCGCTGATTACGACGGTTGGCGCGCTGGCGATGATTATTGTCTTTAGCTTCGTAGCGGTCATGAATTAATTAAACCGCTTGCCAGTGTTTAAGTAGGGCGGAATAACCGCCCTTAATTATTTGCGCTATATCAGGCTAAATTCTTCTCAACAAAAGACCAGTTAACCAGTGCCCAGAAGTTCTCCAGGTATTTTGGTCGCGCATTACGATAATCAATATAATAAGCATGCTCCCAGACATCCACCGTTAATAACGGCTTATCTTGGGTGGTTAAGGGGGTCGCCGCATTTGATGTGCTGACGATTGCCAGTGTGCCATCCGCTTTTTTTACCAGCCACGTCCAGCCTGCACCAAAGTTTTTTACTGCGGCATCGGTAAACTGCGCTTTAAATTCGGCAAAAGAGCCAAAAGATTTATTGATGACCTCGGCCACTTTGCCGGTAGGTTCGCCACCGCCATTGGGGGACAGACAATGCCAGTAAAAGGTGTGATTCCAGACCTGTGCCGCATTGTTAAAGATGCCACCGCTAGACGTCTTTATTATTTCTTCCAACGTCTTACCGGCAAACTCAGTGTCTTTAATCAGATTATTGAGGTTTACCACATAGGTGTTGTGATGCTTGCCGTAATGGTATTCCAGTGTTTCAGCAGAGATGTGTGGTTCCAGCGCATTTTGCGCATAAGGTAAGGCAGGTAATTCAAAAGACATGGCTCTCTCCTTTCGGGGTTGCTCAGGGTGTTTGCTCCTCAAGTCCACCCATTGGCTGTCGCTATGATGTGGCGAAGAGCGGTTAAAAACGTAAATGTTGTATTTTTGTTGTGGGTATTAATCTTAACAACTTTCACCAAAAATAACAGAGATAACCACATTATTAGAAAGGGTAAGGTTGGGGCTTTGTTACCTGAGAGTCAGGTGATGGTCGGGATGTTGCACCCGATAGTGTTACCGGGTGCGGAGAGCAAGAATTAGCGGATAGTTTTTGGTGTCACGACTCGACGAGCGCCGACATAATGATCTTGCCAGTAGTCATTATCCATCATACTGATGCGAATTTCTTCACCGGTACGCGGGGATTGAATAAACTTACCGTTGCCTAAATAAACACCGACATGATCGGCAACACCTCGATTAGCAATATTAAAGAACACCAGATCACCGCTTTCTAATTCACCGCGTTTCACTGGCGCGGCATCACGCAAATGGAACATTTCGTTGGCGGTGCGAGGCATTTTTATTCTGATGACATCTTTATAAGCGTAATAAATAAGCCCGCTACAATCAAAACCGGTATTAGGGGAGGAGCCACCCCAGCGATAAGGTTTACCGACTTGTTTCATCAGTTTGCTCATGGCGGTTTGTTTAGCGTGTTGATAGCGTTTTTTATGTGCAGGGCTGAGCTTTATTTTATTATTTTCGACTAATTCTGTGCTGGCTTTCCCTTGTGATTTATTTCTGTGTCGGCCATAGGCTGTTTTTTCTGTTTTTGCTGCCTTTCCTGTTTTATTGGCTTGGGTTTTAAGCTCTGTTTTTTTACTTTCCGTGGTTTTGCTGCGAGTTGATTTGTTGCTGGTAGTTTTGCTGACTTCCGGTGCTTTTTTCTTATTTGTGTTGTTAGCCGTGGCCGTTATTTTCTTTTTATCGTTTTTGGCTGCTGTTTTATTAGTGATGTTTTTACTGGTGCTGGTCTTATCATTGGCAATTTTAGTTTTCTTAATGCTTTTATCTGTTTTGCGCTTTTTACGGTCATCAGGACTGGCCTGGACAACCTGACCTTTCTTTTGCTCAGCAGAGACGTGAGCCTGCGGCGACGCATGCGCCAAGTTTAGAAATAGCTGGGTAAACAGCAGCACAAACAGCGTAAGTATTAAACGCATAATAACGCTACCAACCTTAACCCTGAAATGAATATGAAGAGTCACAGTATTGCCGAAACTCCGGATATAAAAAAGCAGAGAGCGACATGATTTTAGTCGATATTGTGAGAAAACGTTAATGGCGTCGCAATTGTCGCTTTTTCACACGGCTAATGGCCTTAAATCAACCATACGTCAACGTGATAGAGAGTATCAATTTCAGACAGACAATGAAGAAGATAATAATGAAGTCATGGGATCAAAAATGTTATTATAAATGCACATTCTTGTAGCTGACAATGTAACCCTTTGCCTACAGAGTAAAGCCCCTGCAAAAGATGGCGTTTTATTCCTGTCGCGACAGTCGCTACAATAGACCGGATGGAATAATTAAATTAAGCATTAAGTATTGTAGCCACAGAGCTTGAGGAAGCAAGAAATGACCACGATTGATAAAATTCAACGCCAGATAGCAGAAAACCCGATCCTGCTTTACATGAAGGGTTCCCCTAAGCTGCCAAACTGCGGTTTCTCTGCTCAGGCTGTGCAGGCGTTATCCGCTTGCGGCGAACGCTTTGCCTATGTTGATATCCTGCAAAATCCAGATATTCGTGCTGAATTGCCGAAATATGCTAATTGGCCAACATTCCCGCAGTTGTGGGTTGATGGTGAATTGGTTGGCGGTTGTGACATCCTGATGGAAATGTATCAGCGCGGCGAACTGCAACAGTTGCTGAAAGAAACAGCAGATAAATACCGTACAGAAGAAGAAAAACCTGCCGCTGAGTAAGGCGTTCACGGGTGAATACAGTAAAAAAAGGTGGCCTGTGAGCCACCTTTTTTCATTAAAAATATCCAGTGCTACCTGACGAAGTATTACTCCGACTCACCCGCCGGTACTGGCCAGCCACCCAGTTTTTTCCAGCGATTTACCAGCTCACAGAATAATGTGGCGGTTTGCATGGTGTCGTATAACGCAGAGTGCGCTTGGCTGCTATCAAATGGAATGCCCGCCGTTAGGCACGCTTTTGCCAACACAGTTTGCCCCAGAACCAAGCCGCTAAGGGCGGCGGTATCAAAAGTGGCGAAAGGGTGGAAAGGGTTACGTTTCAAGCTGGCACGTTCAGCTGCCGCCATCACGAAGCTGTGATCAAAATGGGCGTTGTGCGCGACGATAATTGCCCGGTTACAACCTTGTTCTTTCAACCCCTTGCGTATTGCGGTGAAAATAGCATGTAAGGCGTTATATTCACTTACCGCACCGCGTAAAGGATTGGTTGGGTCTATCCCATTAAATGCCAGGGCTTCCGGTTGCAGATTGGCACCTTCAAACGGCTCTACATGAAAATGCAGAGTTTGATCCGGCAACAACCAGCCATCCTTGTCCATGCGCAAGGTTACCGCGGCAATTTCTAATAATGCGTCGGTCTGAGCATTAAAACCGGCGGTTTCTACATCAATTACTACCGGGTAATACCCACGAAAACGGCCACTCAGGGCGTTAAGGTCACTTTTGTCTGCCATCAGTTTCTTATCTTCATCGAATTCAGTGCGCATTATGTCAAATTTTGGCGCGGGATGCAGGGGGATATCGCGATGAGAAAAAAGGCACCTTATCAGTGCCTTTAGGTTAATCAATTTCCAAGGCCGTGTCCGGCGCTTTTATTCTCAATTAACTCGATTTTATAACCGTCGGGATCTTCCACAAAAGCAATAATGGTGTTGCCGCCTTTAACCGGGCCGGCTTCACGGGTTACCTTTCCGCCCGCGTGACGAATTTGCTCGCAGGTGGCGGCAACATCGTCCACGCCTAGCGCCAGGTGACCAAACGCCGTCCCCATTTCGTAGCTCTCGACACCCCAGTTGTAGGTCAGTTCGATAACTGAGCCTTCGCTTTCATCGCTATAGCCAACAAAGGCCAGTGAGTATTTATACTCGGTATTTTCGCTGGTGCGCAGTAAACGCATCCCTAATACCTTGGTGTAGAAATCGATGGAGCGTTGCAGATCCCCGACGCGGATCATGGTATGGAGTAAGCGCTTCATATGTACCTCTTGTTACCCGTCATTTTTCAAGGAGCTGGTGTGTTGGCTGCCATTATTAACCCAACCCTTTGAGTTGTATTAATTTATTGGGCTTGCGCTACCCAGCACCCTGAGGCCTGTTGGGGGTATAATTAATAAGTTAAAATCATGGTAAATCAAAACTAATTTATCATCATATAGCATTATTACCACGCTCACTACCCTGACAATTCAGAGCGCTAGCCGGTTGAAAGATATGTCGTCATTTTGCCGTCAAAAACCAAACAGCCAGTGAGAGAGTTAATCTAACTGGCTATTATTTCACGACTTAGTGGGCGAATAAATTACAACGTCGGGTAGTCAGTATAGCCCTTCGCACCGCCGCCATAGAAGGTTTCGCCATCGGGTTCATTCAGTGGTGCCTGTTGTTGCAGACGAGCGACGAGGTCCGGGTTGGCAATATAACTGCGGCCAAAGGCGACAGCATCAATAAATCCTTTCTCAATCAGGTCTTCGGCTTTTTCTGCGGTATAAGCACCCGCACCGACAATAACACCTTGGAAACGGGCCCGCACTGCGTCACGGAATGCATTTGAGTAAGGTTTGCCGCCGGCCCAATCAGGTTCGGAGATATGCAGGTATGCAATGTGACGTTTATTTAGCTCATCAATCAGATACAGCGCAGCTTCTTCCTGATCTTCGCCATTATCCAGACCATTGAATGGCCCCAGTGGCGAGATGCGGATGCCAATATGTTCAGCACCCCATTCTGCAACGGTCGCATCGACGACTTCCAGTGTCAGACGGGTACGATTTTCAATACTGCCACCGTATTGGTCAGTACGTTGGTTTGATGCCGGAGACATAAATTGATGCAGCAAATAGCCATGAGCGGCATGCAGTTCAATATAATCAAAACCGGCTTCACGGGCATTGGCGGTCGCCTGACGGAAATCATTGATGATGCCAGGGATTTCCTCGGTTTCCAGCGCGCGCGGGGTAGAGCAAGGAACACGTACCCAAGCCCCGGTTTCATCACGTACCGTGGTGCGGGTATCTGCGGCAATAGCCGACGGGGCGACAGGCGCTTGCTGACCCGGTTGCAGGCTTTGGTGCGAAATCCGGCCAACATGCCATAACTGCACGGCAATATGTCCGCCTTCTTCGTGTACCGCCTGAGTGATTTTTTTCCATGCGTTTAACTGCTCTTGAGTATGTAACCCCGGAGCCCCCGCATAGCCTTTCGCCTGGAAAGAAATCTGGGTTGCTTCAGTGATAATCAAACCCGCGCTGGCCCGTTGACGATAATATTCAGCCATTAAAGGCGTTGGGATATCACCCGGTTCAATGCTCCGCAAGCGGGTGAGTGGTGCCATAAAGACACGGTTCGGCAAGGTGAGCGCGCCAACCTTCAGGGGGGAGAACAGTTTAGCAGTCGTCATAATGCATCCTATATTAATAGACCAGTCAACTAGTGGCTGGGTGAATTCTGAAAACTAATCTGAGTTTCAGAATCATGGGATTATGGGGTTGGTTGTAAAATCAGTTCGATACTTTCTAGCGCACAGGTCAGCGGAGCAACAGATCGTTTCACCTTGGCCCGCAATGATGCACCAAGCCACAAGGCATAGAGCGTTTCTGCGGTTGCGGCAGGGGAAAGCGTGATGCGCAGCGAGCCTTCTTCAATTCCGGCTTCGATGGCATCTTGCAGACGACCAATCACGCGAGCGGTGCCGATATCCAATGCATGGCGCATGGGTTCGGATAAATCACTCACTTCGGCTGATAGTTTAACCGCCAGACAAGCATTGTGGCATTCACTGCCACAATAGTTAGCAATGGCTTGAGCAAAATACTGTAGTAGATGGTGGCGCTTATCCCCTTGGGCGCCGGTTAGCAGGCTTTCCATTTTGGCGTCATAACGATCAAAATAACGTTGTAGCATCGCCTCACCAAACACTTCCTTTGAGCGGAAATAGTGATAAAACGAACCTTTGGGGATACCCGCAGTGGTGAGTAATAGGCTAAGACCCATGCCATTAAAACCAAGGCGCAGGCTGAGATTCTCACCGGTCGCTAATAGATGCTCGCGGGTGTCTACATGGGGATGCTGTATTTTGTTCATGTCAGTGAGTGTAATAGACCGATTGGTCTAGAGCAAGAAAAAAATGTCAGTCTGTCTCGATGAGGTTGAGGTTGATGTCAGACTGGCATGTTTAGTTGCGCGTCAGTCTGGCATCAAAATCATAAGTTACTATTATTTAACCGCTGGGTTAACGGCTAGCCTTGATTTCGGCATTTCTGCAATAAATCCATGCCAGGCTGATATTCCGTTGTTTGAATATTCATCATCCCCAATAGGGTGTGGAAGAGATTATCCTGAGAAACGGAGTCATGTTGTGCACTGTCGGATAAGCATTGGCGATTAATGTCGTAGCTTGCGGAATATTCAGGAGAGAGCCACATCAACAATGGGATGTGTGTCTGCTGGCGAGGCGCGAACATATATGGCGTGCCATGCAGATACATGCCATTTTCCCCTAAAGATTCTCCATGATCGGAGAGATACACTAATGCCGTATTAAATTTATTGTGGTGCTGTTGCAGTAATTTGATGGTGTTGTCCAGCATGGCATCAGTATAAAGAATCGAATTGTCATAGGTATTAACCAGCTCTTGGGCGGTGCAATCCTGAATTTGGTTACTGTCACAGGTTGGGGTGAATTGGCGAGTCTCTGGAGAAGATCGACGGTAATACGCAGGGCCATGGCTGCCCATCTGATGTAATACAATGACCGCGTCACCTTGGAGCCCATTAATATAATTATCCAATTTATAGAGCAATGCATTATCCAGGCAAACCCCTTTTTCACAATCGGCAGTTAATTGCAGTTGTGTCACATCCTGATGGGGAATTCGGTCACAGGCCCCTTTGCAGCCACCATCATTTTCGCGCCACAAGACATTCAAGCCAGCGCGAGCAAGTATATCCATCAAGCCCTCTTGATGGCTGGCCAATGTGGCATCGTAATTTTCACGCGGCATATTCGAAAACATACATGGCACGGAAACAGCGGTTTCAGTTCCACAAGATGATGCATTTTTGAAATAGGTAACCTGTTGTTTTTGCAAACGAGGGTTGGTGTCTCGCCCATAACCACCCAGCGAAAAGTTTTCGGCTCTGGCTGTTTCACCAACCACCAAAATCACCAGTGTTTTCTTTGGTTGCCCTGTAATTAACGGGCCTTTATGGGCGTCATCGCCAATGGTGACCAATGCCATATTGCTGGCAAAATACTTATGTTTGGCAAATTGAATACTGCCGCTAACAAAATTGGACGGCGTAATCATCTTCACGATGCTTTTATTATTACGGATCAGTGAGGCGTAATCTTTATAAAAGAAGGCCGCGACCAATAGGATAACTACGATTGATATGAGTATATTGGCCATTCGCAACCCCAGCATATACCACCAGGGGCGGGTCGCCCGAATACGCACAAAGCAAATAATAATAGCAGGGAGAATACCTAACACCAGTAACCAGATTGCCATGCGCGGGGTGAAAAGGGCGGTGGCTTCCTGTGCGTTAGTTTCAAACGCATTTTGCATCATATTGGCGTCAATTACGGCACCATAACTGAACATAAAATAGTTGGCTACTGCACTGCCGAGCAGAAACAAAATAATGATGGGCTTACGCAGTAAAGGGATGGCCAATAAACTAAATATGATATTAAGCGCGCAGAAAATCACGAGTGGGATCGTCGCGGCAAAAAAATAGCTATCACTATTATCAAAGCGGATCAGCGACCAGGCTTGGTGGATAAAAAGTGCATTTTGGCAGAGTGTAAAAAAGAGTGCGCAGGCGAGAATAAAAACTAAGCTGTTACACTGTAACTTGTATCGTACATTCATTGTGAAAATAAGACCCTGGAGTTCACTAATTGCCTAAATGTTATCGAACGAAACTTAAGATAACCTTAGCGGTTAGCGAGCCATTTACGGCTAACTGTTAGCAGGCGTTCTTGTCGAGAGAAATAAGGACTTGCCAGCAATGGCGAAGCCGTCTTCAATTAAGGTATTAACAGCAGGAGGCGCAGTGTCTCAGCAACTTGAGTTTTTTGACATTCCTAGCCCGTGCCGTGGTATCTGCCAAACAGATGACCGCGGTTTTTGTCGTGGTTGCATGCGCAGCCGGGATGAGCGGTTTAATTGGATAAAAATGAGTGACCCGCAAAAACGGGATGTGCTGCGCCTGTGTCGCCAACGGCTATTGCGCATACAGCGGGCCAATAAACAGCCGGATGAACCCTTGCCAGAGCAGCCGTCATTATTTTAATTCGCCCTTTTGGGGCTTTAATTTTTAACATTTGTGGCTATTTCGCTCTTCAGCCCCCAATTGACCTTGAATTCATGGAATAGGGAGGATGATCCTTTTGCCTGGTTGTGTATGCTGGTGAGCAAATAAACAAAATGAGGTAGCTAATAATGGATACACGCAGCCAACTGGCTCCCCTTGGGCCTGATTTCTCCCGAATGATTTGTGGTTATTGGCGTCTGATGGAGTGGGACATGACCGCCGAACAATTGTTGGCTTTTATTGAGCAACATATTGAATTGGGCATTACCACTGCTGACCACGCAGATATTTATGGTGGTTATCAATGTGAGCAGGCCTTTGGGCAAGCTTTACGTCTTAAGCCGTCGCTGCGAAGCCAACTGGAATTAGTGAGTAAGTGTGGTATTGCGACTACCGCCAAACCAGAGCATGCGCTGGGTCACTATATTACTGACCGCTCCCATATCATTGAAAGTGCAGAACAATCTTTGACGCATCTGCATACTGACTATCTTGATTTATTGCTGATTCATCGGCCAGATCCTTTGATGGATGCTGATGAAGTTGCTGAGGCATTCACCCAGTTGCATAAAAGCGGCAAAGTGAAACATTTTGGTGTGTCCAACTTTAGTCCTGCGCAATTTAATTTGTTGCAATCCCGCCTGCCATTCTCATTGGTGACGAATCAGGTAGAGATTTCACCGCTGCATCAGCCCGCGATTGTCGATGGCACACTTGATGCCTGCCAGCAGTTGCGCATTAAGCCAATGGCATGGTCTTGTTTGGGCGGTGGCCGCTTGTTTAGTGATCCTGAGTTCCAGACTTTACGCGATGAGTTGCAGACCGTTGCCGATGAAATTGGGGCCGAAAGTATTGAGCAAGTGGTTTATGCCTGGGTACTGCGTTTGCCATCCGCACCGTTACCAATTATTGGTTCCGGTAAAATTGAGCGCGTTAAAGCCGCATGGGCGTCGCTCTCTTTGACGATGACGCGCCAGCAATGGTTCCGTATTCGTCGTGCTGCCTTGGGCTATGACGTGCCTTAAGTCGGGTGATTTGCGCCAGCGGGTTTTACGCTGGCGCAGTGTTATGTTCCGCCCCCGGCACCGCCAGTTGGAGCTGTGTTAGTGAGCAATATAACCGCCAGATCAACCCCGCGAGCTCTCGGCCCGAGGCGTCCGGATATTGTCCTAAAGTTGCACTCATCCGTTGCAATTCTTGTAATGTGGCCTGCAAAGAACTTGGCTGCACACCTTTCTCGGTCATACACCCCTTCAGACAGTGAATACAAACATCTCGCACTGCTGACAGCGGCGCAGAGGTGGTTTGCCAATCACGCAACTGCCACACCACATGGCTACAATTGAGCAGCACCATTCCCCAACGCAGTAACCACAGGCGAGCGGGCTGGTCTTTGCTGAGATTTAGCTGATTAATGCGGTGATATATCAGTGATTCAAATTGATCTTGATTTTGGCGCGGGTGGCTGCTGATTTGGTCGATAAAATCACGCCGCAGCATGCGAATAATGCGCCGGCTTTTGCGTTTGTCTGAGCTGGGGCGCAGGACTTGAAAGGCCACACCGGCCAACATCACACCCACCAATTTAGCAATATTATCATTCAGAAACTCTTGATAGTCATAGCTGGGTGGGTTGGTGACACTTAAGAATGACCCCATAAATACAATCAGTTGCCCCCATAGAGAGGCATACGCCGGATGCTGGAGTTTCATCATCTGCATGGTGATTAAAATCGGGAACAGCAACAGGGCAAATTGCCAAAAATCATCAATTTGTACCATCACGCCAAATTTCAGAATAAAGCAGCCAATGGAGAGCAATACAATGGCTTTTAATAGTGTGGCAATGCTGTCTGTTGGCGAGGGCGTGGCGGAGTACAGCACGCAACTGACGGCGGCTAAGGACAGTGCCGCACTGCCTGCGCTCCATTGCGTATTGATCCAGAATGCGCAGCCGATAACGATACAAACAAAGGTGCGCAGGCCGTTATAGGCGGCCTCGTAGGTGTCGGTATGGCGAGCCAGCGATGCCACTGGGGGCGGTAAAAATACGCCACTTTCCGGTTCTTTATCCAGTTGCGCCAGCCAGCGATTGACCTGCAAATATAACCAACAAAAGTGGCGTAATCGTAACCAAAATGCCCGGTGGCGATAATCAAATTCATCCTGTGGGGCAATGCGTTGCAGTATTTTGGCCAGTTGATATTTATCACAGTCCGGTTGTTGCAGGGCGGCCAGTAATTGTGCCAGCACCGCGGGCAGATTTTCTGGCGGTGATGGCCAGTTAACTAACATGCGACGCAAACTGGTAATCACACTGGTGAGGCGTAACTGGCGATGTAGCATAAAATTCAATACATTATTTTGTCGCCGTAAGCGGTAATGACTCCAAAAAGCCTGGATCCGCAGTAGATTCATGGTGAGGATCTGGCCTATCAATCCCTCGTGAGACGTGCGAATTTGTGGGGTTTGCTCGGTTTGCCACAGTAATGCGGCATGTTCCAATAAGCGCGATTGCATGCGGCGCAATGAGGTCAGTAATGCCTCACCGTCTGAGGTGCTGGGCAGCAGCATCATCATGAGTCCACCGCATAGAATGCCGGTAATCACTTCACAAACCCGGGCTTGGGCAATATCAAAAATTTGCTGTGTATCGATGATATTGACCGTTGAGAAGGCAATGATTGCGGTGGTGTAACCGGCTAATGCAAAAGCATAAGAAACATTATTCTGATAATGATTGGAGACAAAAGTGCAGCAGGCAATCCAGGCGGCAATGACCAAGGTAAATAACCAAGGGTCATTTAAGCAATGGCCAGCAATGATAAGGGATGCGGTCGCCCCTATGAGGCTGCCAATAATCCGGCCAATACTTTTACTGATAACCCCCCCGACGGTAGGGAAGCTCACTACCGCCGCCGAGGTCATCGCCCAGTAGGGCTCGTCTAAATTCAGTGCAAACGCAATCCACAGTGATAAGCACATCGCCAAGGCGTTGCGCAGTGCATAACGCCACTGACCGGCATTGGCCTTACCCCAAGGGGTCTGTTGCCAAGAGGGAAAAGTAAGACGCATGGCTTAATTTACCAGCGAAATGGTACAGGTGGTGCCAGCAATCAAGGTGACATCCGCAGGGACATCCAGCAATTTAATCCTCACGGGAACCCGCTGTGCTAAGCGCACCCAAGGGACATTAGGTTTTACATCGACGAGCAGATTGTCGTTAGTGTCGACACTTTGGTCATAAATAGCGCGCCCAATACTTTCTACCACACCCCGTAAAGGAATATTGCCATTATAGAGCACAATCTTAGCTTCATTACCGACGCTAATGTGTCTGAGTTTGGTTTCCTCGAAATACCCCATCACGTAGAATGAGTCGGTATCGATTAGCGCGACTAAAGGAGTGCCAGCGGTCGCATAGTTGCCTACACGGATTTGTAAGTTGGTAATATAGCCATTGGCAGGGGCATATATCCGCGTTTTACTGAGATTCCATTTTGCTTGTTCAAGGTTGGATAATGCACCTTGATAAGCCGCTTTCATACTTTCTGCGGTTAAATTGGCAATATCGAGATCTTCGCCAGAAATGATATTTCTAGGCAAATTACGGCGGCGTTCGGCTTCATGATTTGCTTTAGCTAATTCAGCCTGAGCCCGTAGCACTGCGGCTTGAGCATTATCCAGTGCCAACTGATAGGGTTGCGGGTCAATCACAAATAATAAGCTCCCCGAACTGACCAGTTGGTTATCATGAACGGCTATTTGAACCAGCTTGCCAGAGACTTCCGGAGTAATACTGACGACTTCAGCCCGGACTTTGCCATCACGAGTCCAGGGCGATTGCATATAATAATTCCACATCCACCAACCAGCACAAAGTGCGAGGGCGAATACGATGACTGAGCTGAAGTATTTAAAAGACTGATGATTCATATCAATTTACCAACTGGCTAATATCCATAAAGAAACACTGACCGCAATGACAAAAATGGAGAGATCCATTAATATTGGATGCCAGATGTCACCAGAGTAGATCCAATTCCGTAGTACATGATGGATTAATAGCCATAACACTAAACCTAGCATAACCGCCTTAAACATCGGCGGGAAATAAATTGAGGCACCAAAAACCAAGTCTGAAAGGGGTGCATTTGCGGATAATACTGATACATACATATGGTTAATCCCTAAGAGGTAATTTTAGTAAATACATCATTTTTACTAAAGGATTTCCCGTATTTATTGCTATTGTTCTAGCATCGACGGTATATATACATTTGTGTTTTTAATGTTAATTACTCAAAATAGACTGGACTCTGGTAGTTATGCTAGCACGCTAAATAAAAGGAGGGGCAATTGGAATCGACATTAGGATCTGATTTAGCACGATTAGTTCGCGTTTGGCGCGCACTTATCGACCATCGGTTGAAACCGCTGGAGCTGACCCAAACGCATTGGGTTACCTTGCATAACATTAATCGTTTACCACCTGAGCAATCACAGATTCAACTGGCAAAAGCGATTGGTATCGAACAACCATCATTGGTTAGAACCTTAGATCAACTGGAGGAGAAAGGTTTAATCACACGCCATACTTGCGCAAATGACCGACGAGCAAAGAGAATAAAACTGACGGAACAGTCTTCACCGATAATAGAACAAGTTGACGGCGTTATATGTTCCACCCGCAAAGAGATTCTTGGGGGAATTTCACCAGATGAAATTGCATTGCTCTCTGGTTTGATTGATAAGCTCGAAAGAAACATTATTCAATTACAAAGCAAGTAATAATAAAGCGTTACGACTCTATTCACAGCAGAAATGAATTTTTGGTAGTAAAAATAAGCCAGGGTTCGCAACGACCCCTGGCTTTTAATGGTCACTATCTTAATGCAGGGTCAGAAGAAGGATTAGCGTGGGCTAACCGTTACTGTGCTGCCGCTGCTGGCGAGCATTACACGCTGACCAACACTGAAACGAGTTGGGCCTTGTTTCTGAACCACAAGAATGGTGGTGCCATCATCTTTACGCACTTCAAGTTGCACCCCGTCAGTCCGGTTCATTGCCCCTTGAACGCTTTGTCCTGCCATACCACCCGCAACCGCACCTGCGGCAGTTGCCAAGCTACGACCCGTACCACCCCCGACAGTATTGCCAAGGAAACCACCTAATACCGCACCACCAATAGCACCCATTACATTGTTTTCGTCTCCGCCCTGAATGGTGACAGGACGAACTGAGATCAATGTGCCGTAAGTTACAGTTTGTACTTGCTTGGCTTGTGATGCGCTGAATACATCACCAGACAAGGTACTGTTGTTAGCGCAACCGGTCAGTGTAACGGCGACAATTGCAACGGCAATTAATGGCTTGATCATTTAAAAACTCCTATTAAAAATGCATAACCGTGTTTCGGTTCAGTATGCCGGGGATATCCAAATCCAGTCCATTGACGGTCTAGTATTTGCGTAAAGTATGGCTTACCCCAATGTTTATTTCACTACTTAACTGATATTTGGCTGTGTGCTTATTTTTTCTACCCTATCAATGGATGCGAAGCTTAGCGGTTTATACCTCAACCAATATTAAACGGCAGTTTAACTTTCTTAAAGTGAGAAATAATGCTCCCGTAAATGAAAATGTCAGAACGAGTGACTTTTATGTGACCTTTCTTGCAAATAAAAAGCATTCTTTAAGACAAGGCCCAATGGCGGTATACACTTAAAAAAGTATATCTTTTCATGATGTTAATTTTATTATTCTGACGTGACTCACGACAAGTTTTGTTACTATTTGACCCCAGAAGGGGAAATAAGGTCATTGCTATGAAATCAGGCCGTTTTATTGGAGTGATGTCAGGAACCAGTTTGGATGGGGTTGATGTGGTGCTGGCGGCTATTGATGAGCGCATGGTGGCCCAGCAGGCCAGTTATTGCCACCCCATGCCGTTACAGTTGAAAAAAGACATTCTCGGCATGTGTCAGGGGCAGTCGACCACGTTATCTGCCGTAGGCAAGCTTGATGCTCAACTCGGGATCTTGTTTGCGGAGGCGGTGCTGGCGTTATTGGGCCAAGAGGGCTTAACGGCACAGGACATTACGGCGATTGGTTGTCATGGGCAAACGGTGTGGCATGAGCCTTTAGGCGAACCCGCATTCACCATGCAATTAGGTGATAACAATCGTATTGCTGCGCTGACAAAAATTGCCACTGTCGGGGATTTCCGCCGCCGTGATATGGCATATGGCGGGCAGGGCGCGCCTTTGGTGCCGGCCTTCCACTATGCATTATTAGCCCATGCAACTGAACGGCGCATGGTATTGAACATTGGCGGGATCGCAAATTTATCTCTGCTGCTCCCTGATTTACCGGTGCGCGGTTTTGACACTGGGCCGGGGAATATGCTGATGGATTCCTGGATTTGGCGTAACCGGGCTTTGGCTTATGACAAAGATGCCGAATGGGGGCTGTCCGGGCAGGTTAATCAAGCACTGCTTGAGCTGATGTTCAGTGATCCCTATTTTGCTTTACCCGCTCCGAAAAGTACCGGGCGCGAGTATTTCAACGCCGGATGGTTGGATAAACAACTGGCGACAATGCCAGGAATAAAACCTGCAGATGTGCAAGCGACCTTAGCTGAACTAACGGCGGTTTCCATTGCAGAACAAGTTCAACTGGCGGGGGGCTGCGATCGCCTGTTGGTGTGTGGCGGCGGGGCGCGCAACCCATTGCTGATGTCGCGATTGTCTGCTTTGTTACCGGGGACGGAAGTGGGGGTGACGGATGATTTTGGCGTCAGTGGTGATGATATGGAAGCGCTGGCATTTGCCTGGCTGGCATTTCGTACTTTATCAGGGAAAACTGGCAATCTCCCGTCAGTGACTGGCGCCAGTTGTGAGACCATTTTAGGAGCAGTCCATCCTGTATCCTGCCGATGAGAGTGCTAAGCTGCCCTGGATTAGGGTGGCTTATTTACTCAATGAGGGCGGCATGATGAAACTTTTGTTTGGCACAACAACAATTAATTCTGGCACAACAACAATTTATTCTGGTGCAACAAAACCTTTTTTTTGCGTAGCAACACTGGTGCTGCTGTCAGGATGTAGTTTGGTGCAACCGAAGAATGAAACCTTACACTATCAATGTGGTGGCACCCAACTGACCGTCATGCAGGATAACCAGCAAGATAAAGTCAGTTTGATTTTGGATGGCAAACAACTCAGCTTGCCACAAGTGCGCGCGGCATCTGGCGCTAAATACAGTGATGGTCGCTATACTTTCTGGTCAAAGGGAAACAGCGCTTTTGTTGAACGTGATGAGAAAGTCATTATTAATGACTGTGTTTTGATCAAGTAATTAGGCCGTTATAGCTAAGTGTGATTGTGATTCTGTTGCTGCAAAGGCAGAATGACAATCACTGCTTTCCTGCGCGTTATAGAGCTTATATGACTGACAATAATGAATTTGATGTTGCAGAGTTACGTCGTGAATATATTCGTGGCGGACTACGCCGTAGCGATTTAACCGAAAATCCCTTGGAATTATTCGAGCGCTGGCTAAAACAGGCCTGTGAGGCCCGGTTACCGGATCCAACCGCAATGTGTGTAGCAACCGTGGATGCCAGCGGCCAACCTTTCCAGCGCATTGTGCTATTGAAACATTATGATGAGCAGGGGTTGGTCTTTTATACCAACTTAGGCAGCCGTAAAGCACAGCAATTGGCACAAAACCCACATATTAGCTTGTTATTTCCTTGGCATATGCTGGACAGGCAAGTGATTTTCCTCGGTCAGGCAGAAAGGCTTTCCACCCTCGAAGTTCTAAAATATTTCAGTTCCCGCCCTAAAGACAGTCAAATTGGTGCCTGGGTATCACAACAATCCTCACGGATTTCAGCCCGTGGCGTGCTGGAAAGTAAATTTCTCGAGCTAAAACAAAAATTCCAGCAAGGTGACGTTCCCTTACCCAGTTTTTGGGGCGGATTCCGCGTTAAATTCCACTCTGTCGAGTTTTGGCAAGGCGGTGAACATCGGCTGCATGACCGCTTTATTTATCAACGGGATGCCGATGCCTGGAAAATTGACCGCTTAGCCCCTTGAGAATGATGAAATAATTGTGGTTAAACCTAGCGCTCGTGTGAAGTGCGCTTTATTCTATAGCTTCCTTGAGGATTTCTCGTGAAGTGACTTTTGTAAGAGACATTTTTTTGCAAAAGGCAATTTTGTGTAAAAGACAATTTTTGTAGCAGATAATGGAGTCATTGATGACCAGCAGCAACCTGATTAAACAATTGCAAGAGCGGGGCCTCGTTGCCCAGGTTACGGATGAAGACGCGTTAGCAGAGAGACTGGCGCAAGGGCCAATTTCACTGTATTGCGGTTTCGATCCTACCGCAGACAGCTTGCATTTGGGCCATCTGGTTCCATTGTTATGCCTGAAACGTTTCCAACTGGCAGGGCATCGCCCGGTTGCCTTGGTCGGCGGCGCGACTGGCATGATTGGTGACCCAAGCTTCAAAGCCAGCGAACGTAAACTGAATACCGAAGATACCGTCAATGAGTGGGTTGAAAAAATCCGCCGTCAGGTGTCGCCTTTCCTGGATTTTGATTGCGGCGAAAACAGCGCTATTGCTGCCAATAATTATGATTGGTTTGGTGGCATGAATGTGCTGACTTTCCTGCGTGATATCGGTAAGCACTTCTCTGTTAATCAGATGATTAATAAAGAAGCCGTCAAACAGCGGTTAAATCGCGATGACAGCGGCATTTCATTTACCGAGTTCTCCTACAACTTGTTGCAAGCCTACGATTTTGCCTGTCTGAACAAGGCGCACGGTGTGGCGCTGCAAATCGGCGGTTCTGACCAATGGGGTAATATTACCTCAGGTATAGATTTGACACGTCGCCTGCACCAGCAGCAAGTTTTTGGTCTGACAGTGCCACTGATAACCAAAGCTGACGGCACCAAATTTGGTAAGACCGAAGGCGGTGCTGTGTGGCTTGATCCGAAGAAAACCAGCCCTTATAAATTCTATCAGTTCTGGATCAATACAGCGGATGCTGACGTTTACCGCTTCCTGAAATTCTTTACTTTCATGAGCATAGAAGATATTAATGCGCTGGAAGAAGAAGATAAAAACAGTGGTAAAGCGCCGCGTGCCCAATATGTTCTGGCAGAGAATGTGACCGGGATGGTGCATGGTGCTGAAGGTTTAGCGGCCGCTAAACGTATTACCGACAGCTTGTTCTCCGGTGATTTAAAAGAGATGACGGAGGCGGATTTTGCCCAGTTGGCGCAAGATGGTATGCCAAGTATTGAACTGGCCCGTGATGCAGATTTGCAACAGGCGCTGGTGAATGCCGAGTTGGTTCCTTCCCGTGGTCAGGCGCGCACCATGATTAACTCTAATGCCGTGGCGATTAATGGCGAGAAGCAATCCGATCCTGAATATATTTTCACCGATGCCGACCGTCTATTTGGCCGCTACACTTTATTGCGCCGGGGCAAAAAACATTATTGCCTGATTAGCTGGTTGTAAGCGTAAAATAAAATAAGGGGCAGAAATGTCCCTTATTTTTTTGCCGATATTTTATTAACTTATCAATTCCCCCCTGTCTGTGAGTGGGGTAGACGCCCTTGACTTTAGGCCGCATCAATGAAAAATATACTTTCAATTCAGTCACATGTTGTTTTTGGCCATGCAGGGAATAGTGCTGCAGAGTTTCCTATGCGGCGGATGGGAGTCAATGTCTGGCCGCTCAATACTGTTCAGTTTTCGAATCATACTCAATATGGTCACTGGACGGGATGTGTGATGCCAGCCAGTCATTTGACTGAAATTGTGCAAGGAATTGCTGACATTGGTCGGCTGAAAGATTGTGATGCAGTTTTGAGTGGCTATATTGGTTCCCCTGAACAAGGTGGACATATTCTGGCGGCAGTCGAGCGAGTGAAACAGGCCAATCCTGCTGCCTGGTATTTTTGTGATCCGGTCATGGGGCATCCTGAAAAAGGCTGTATCGTCGCCCCCGGTGTTGCCGAATTCTTTTGCCAGAAAGCGTTACCGGCCAGTGATATTATTGCGCCAAATCTGCTCGAGCTGGAGCAACTCAGTGGTGTCCGAGTTGAAAATGTTGAGCAAGCAGTTAAGGTTGCCCGTGAGCTTTGCGCTAAAGGGCCGAAAGTGGTGCTGGTGAAACACCTGAGTCGTGCGGGTTATCGTGCGGATTGCTTTGAAATGTTATTGGTCACCGCCGATGAAGCATGGCATATCAGCCGCCCGTTAGTAGACTTTGGTGCCCGCCAGCCAGTGGGTGTCGGTGATTTGACCAGTGGTTTATTGTTGGTCAATTTGCTGAAAGGCGAGCCATTGGTAAAAGCATTGGAGCACGTAACGGCCGCGGTTTATGAAGTGATGCTAAAAACCCAGGAAATGGGTGAATATGAGCTTCAGATTGTTGCGGCCCAGGATGCGATTGTTAATCCTGATAGTCACTTCACGGCGATACCGGTCATCGTTCAAGATATTGCAGAGTCAGCGGCTATCACTCACCTGAGTCATTGAGTTATATCAACTCTTTGGATTTATTTGGTTACCGCTTGGCGACAACTTGAAATCTATTGAGTTTGGCGAGTCGATAAAATAATCAACGAATTGAATACCTAGAAAAAACGCCCTTTAATAAGGGCGCTGCTATTAGGCTAATGTTTTATTTCTTTGCGTCTTCTGCTGCCAGCGCGGCTTTGACTGCCGGGCGTTCAGCAACTCGGGCCATATACTTATCCAGATGGCTGCGCTGGGTGATTTCTAGATTTAGCGCATTCGCCCAACGGGTTACCGTAAATAAATAAGCATCGGCGACACTGAATTTTTTGCCTAACAGATAATCATGCTGTGATAATTCGTGGTCTACGTAGCTGAATTGTTTATCCAGCCGCTCACGGGCAATAACTTTATATTCTTCCGGTGTTTTGGGGTTAAATAGCGGGCTGAATCCTTTATGTAACTCAGTCGCAACGAAGTTTAACCACTCAATAGCATGGTAGCGGGAGAGAGTGCCCGTAGGGGCAATGAGATGGCGATCTGGAACTTTATCCGCCAGATACTGCACGATAGCAACGCCTTCAGTCAGTAGGCTGCCATCATCAAGCAATAACGCCGGCACTTGGCCTTTGGGATTGATGCTTAAATAGTCTTCACCCGTCTCAGTTATCTTAGTCGCTAGATCGACACTTTCAATACTGAAGTCTAATCCTGCTTCACGTAATACAATATGCGGTGATAAAGAACAGGCACCGGGTTTATAGAACAATTTCATCACAAACTCCTTAATAGAGTACTGAAAGAAAAAAGCTTCTTTAATCCTAAGATACTATTGTGCTGGAAATTAATGGCTTTGTAAAAAATAAGGTTTTCCTGCAGCGGAGAATATTCCCCGCCGTAGGTCATCCATGACAGGTATTTTCTGTCAGTAGAAATCTATTACCGTGGTGGGCGAGAGCTGATAGATGAAGACCAGCTAAAAGTTGTGGTGCTTGGTGCTGTTTTTTGGTTTTCTTTCGACGCGGGTTAACTTGGCGACTTGTTCTCGGGCGTTCATGATTTTTTCTATGGCTTCGTCTTTCACTTTATTCTGTTCTGAGTTGGTTAATGCCCTTCCTAAATTTATTCTGGCTTTGTCGAGTTGTGTTTTGACGTCTCGTTGCTCACTTTCGGTCATTTCTTTTAATGTCAGCTTTTTCATTTTTTTCGCCTTGTTTGCATCAGTCCCACCCAGTGTACAACCTTATTCTGTGCGGGGATGTAAGAGATTGCGATCTGGGCGACATTAATTACGATAAAAGCCTGTTAGCTGTTTTATCCAGGGCCCGGAAAGCTATTTGGCCCCTTTAGGCCGCCGCGCAGAATTAAAGAGGCACCGCTTTGCAAATAGCGAGGCAGAGCGGTGCGGAAAAATAACTGTTATAACAGGCGCGAGCTGTAACCCCAAAGTAGCACGGTCAGGCCAAGGAGTAGCTCTAATACCAACACCCCAATTGCAAAGGTGGAGCCGGAGAAAATAAACCCTTCCTGCCGGTCAATATTCAGGAAGGTTGGGATCCCCAAATACAAGAGATAACCGGCATAGCAAAGGGCGATAATCCCGACGAATAAGCACAGCCAGATAATAGGGTAGAGCGCCACCATACCGGCTAAAAATAGGGGCGTTGCGGCATAACCGGCAAATAGGGTGCAACTTTGCCAACTGGGTCGGCTGGGGTAGCGGCGCGCCATCCAGTAAATCACGCGCCCCATCAGGGCGACGGCGGCCAGAATCAACACATAGAAAATGACAGCGGAATAGAGGGCGGTAAAGGCGCTGAGTTTTAGGGTATGGCCCTCACCGAAATCCCAGCCCACCTGAGTGGTGCCGATAAAGGCACAAATCACCGGAATAGCAGCCATCAATAGGACGTGATGGGCATATAAGTGCCGGATGCTTTCACCCTCGTGCTTGATTTGCCTTAGTTCCTGACTGGGATGGGTCAAAAGCCCCCAAACATGGTTTATCATAAGTCACCTCCGGGCCCATTATCGGCCACTCATCACAGACAACAGTCCTCTTTCTCGACCCACCGGATGGGATGTGATATTACCCAGCCTTAGTTCAGTATAGTGTGTTTTTTGCACAGTTATAATGTGATGGTGTTCACGGCGAGGTGGGAGAAAATTGCAGGCAATGCCTAAGATAGGTTATCAGTATTATCAAGCAATTAACTTCAGGAGCAATTTATGGATATTCAGGGACATGATAGTCGGATAGACAATATAGAATTCGCCGTCAGTGATATTGCCCGGTCGAAACTTTTTTATGGCACAGTTTTTAACTGGCAGTTTACCGATTATGGGCCGGGATACTGTGAGTTTACTGATGGTCGGTTGCGCGGGGGCTTGACGACCTTAAGTGCCGTTCAGCCTAATGGCGGGCCGCTAATTATTCTGTATGCCACTGATTTAGCACAGGCGCAAAAACGTCTGGAAGCAGCCGGTGCCGCCATTGTGGTGCCTATTTTTGCTTTTCCGGGTGGGCGGCGCTTCCACTTTACCGATCCGGATGGCTATCAGCTGGCGGTATGGTCAGATAACTGAGTCGCTAATGATAGGTCTGGTAAGGGAGCGGATATGTTCAGTTCCGAGTCAGTTACCCCCAGCAACCATTCCCTCCAGCCAACTTTGTCAGCAGCCTTAACTCACTGAGAAATGGCGGTTTTTAACCTCAGTAAGTTAAGCTGCCTTGTCTTATTTCTTCTCAATCAGTGGGCTGTATTCCACTGGCACCCAAGTGTAACCCACTTTATCTGCCCGAACATGGCCGATGCCTGGGAATGGAAGATGCGCGCCGGCTACCCACAGTTTATCTTTAGCGGCTTCAGCAAAAATGGCTTTGCGGGTGGCAATGGCTTGTTTGCTGTCAGAGTCAAATTCTAAAGAGACATTCGGATGCGCGAACTGGATTGAATGGCTGTGCACGATATCTCCCCACACCAATAAGTTGTCGCCTTTTGAGGTGAAAAGATAGGCGCTGTGGCCTGGGGTATGTCCCGGTGTGGGCACCACTTTGACGCCCGGTAAGAGGGCTTCACCGGTGGTGTATATTTTTAACTTATTATTTGCGGCATAAGGAGCAACCGATTCCATTGATTTTTCAAACATCGGGCGCTGCTCTGGCGGCGCTTTATTGGCGATGTCTTTATTCAACCAGAAATCCGCATCCGCTTTTGATACATAGACAGTGGCGTTAGGGAAAACCGCTTTACCTTGATTGTTGATACCACAAGCATGGTCGGGGTGCAGGTGGGTCAGTAGGACGGTATCAATCTGTTCCGGCTGATAACCAGCGGCACGAATATTATCCACCACCACTCCCAGTGTTGGCCCAAAGCATTGTGCCGCGCCCGCATCCACTAGCACCAAGTGGCTGCCGGTGTTAATCAAAAAAGCATTTACCGCAGTTTGCACGCCGTCAGTGCTAGCAATAAACATGCTGGAGAGTAGCTTTTGGATATCTTTTTCGCTGATATCTTTCAGTAGATTGGTGCCCAGTTTTACATAACCGTCATAAATAGCTGTGACTTCAAAATCGCCTAATGCCATCCGGTAGTAGCCGGGAACCTGCGTTTGCTGTTGTGCGGGTGCCGCGGCGGTACTGATCGTCGGGAAACCGAGAGCCAGAGCACTGGTGCCAATAATCGACAGCGCCAGTAATGTTTTGCGGAGTTTTATTTTGCTAAGAAATGCACTCTTCATAGAGACCCTCAGAGGTGAGTAAGAAAGCGGCTGATAAAGCAAATGTATTTATTAAAGGGATAGTTGTCACCTAACGGATTGAGCAGAGGTGATATTTAGGCCATATCTCATCAGGGATAAGTATTTTCAGTCTAACGTAGGAATGTCAGGAAAGGTAAGAATAAAAAAGCGCCCCCGCAGGAGCGCTATTGATAAGCGTGATAACCGGATAATGAATTATGCGGTTGTCGCTGGTGTATTTTTGGTGCTGTCACTCGGTGCCAATGTCATACGATACAGTTTTGGTGCAGTCAGCATCATCAATACCGCGATAATGGCCGTCACAATACCAATCTGCATAAATACGTGGCTATAGATAGCGAGTGATGCATGGGCGTCGGTGATATCACTTGGTGCTGCGGTCAACGCGGCCACTTTACCGGCGATAAGCGCGGCGGCGGCAGTGGTCAGGAACCATGAGCCCATGATGAAGCCCATCAAGCGCTGAGGTACCAGCTGCGCAACCATGGCCAGACCCAAACCAGAAATCATCAGTTCGCCAATACTTTGCAGCGCATAGCTCAGAATCAGCCAGTTAACAGAAACGATGCCGTGTTCGTTAGCGAAACTTGCGCCCCAAGGCAATACCAAGAAAGCGGCGGAGCAAAGCACCATACCGAAAGCAAATTTATGCGGCATTGGCAGGCGGTCGCCCATTTTGTTATAGACTGCGGCCAGAATCGGGCTGGCAACCATAATCCAGAATGGGTTCAATGCTTGATATTGTTCTGGTTCAAAAGTAATACCAAAGATGGAATGTTCTACGTTGTGAATAGCGAAGAAGTTCAGTGAGGTTGGCATTTGGCTGTACAACACAAAGAACACCACGGCTTCCAGCATCAGCAGGAAGGCCACAATCATTTTACGGCGAGCAGTCCCGTGCAGTGAGAAAGTCTCTTTGGCAAAGATGAAGATGATACCCAGAGAAACCAATGCCAGAGCCCAACGAGTGACTACTTGGTTATGCAATAACCAGCTAGACAGGGTGATCAACGCGACCACACCGACCAATACCATCAGTAATTTTTTAATCTGTAATGGTGCGAAGTCAGGTTTAGAACCTTGGTTTTTCACCCACTTACGGCAGAACCAGAAGTTCACCAAAGTGATAAGCATCCCCACCACACTCAGAGAGAAAGCAACACTCCAACCATATTTCGCCGCTAACCACGGGGTTGCCAACATAGAGAAGAACGAACCTATATTGATGGACATATAGTACATGGTAAATGCACCGTCCAAACGCGGGTCGTCTTTGCTATAACAGGTTGACAGTAAGGAAGAAGGGTTAGCTTTGAACAAGCCATTACCCACGGCAATGGTTGCCATTCCGAGATAAACCCAGAAAATGTCATGGCCAGAGTAGGCTATCATTGAATAGCCCACCGCCAGAATAATGGCGCCGAGTACGATAACCCGTTTTGCGCCAAGCACTTTATCACCTAACCAGCCACCAATGGCAACAAAACCATAAACCAAGGCGCTGAAAGATGAGAACAAAGTGATGGAGTCGGCTTCGCTCATCCCGAGCATTTTTACCAGATATACGGCCATGATCCCTTGCAGGCCGTAATAACCAAAACGTTCCCAAAGCTCTATAGAGAAGATCAGGTAAAAGGCTTTCGGCTGTTTGAAAGCATTCATACTGATGTCTTCGGGGTGTTGGTCGTTTGGTGGTTGCTGATTACTGTTTGCTGTTGACACGGAAACCTCTGTTTTTCACTACCGGTGATAAATGACCGGAAATACAAAAGTGAATGCGCGAGATGGCATCCTTTTGCGTTGTTATAAGATGTTTTTCGGCGGTTAATGTTCACTATCTTTGTCAATGAGACAAGTCCTTAGTAATATTCTGTTACACATATCATAGCCAGCTTAATATCACCATGTTACAAATGTTATGCAGTATTAACGTTTATGTTTTATCAATTTGGCGAATTTTTATTTTGATTAAAAGCTGAACTCATTTTATTCAGTGATATATTCTGCTATTTATAATTTTAATGGATTATATCGTTACATATATGTGAATGACTGAATCAATATTATGCATATGAAGAAATGACTGAAACTATCCAAAATGGGCTAAATATTGGGCAGGTGAATTCCCAAGTTGAGCAGTGAACTGAGCGCTGGATCAAAGAGTTGTGTAAATTTTTTACCGGCAAAAGCGACATTGGCAAAAACATGCGCCCGCAACGCAGTGATATACTGGGTCACATCATAAAAATCTGAGTATCTGTATGGATATCAAACAGCTTATTTATCTCTGTAATTTAGAGCGCGAACGGCATTTTGGCCGGGCAGCTGAAGCCAGTTTTGTTAGCCAGCCGACGTTGTCGATGCGCTTGAAAAACCTGGAGCGGGAGCTGGGTATTGCACTGATAAACCGTGGCAATAACTTTGAAGGTTTTACCCCAGAAGGCGAGCGCGTATTAGCGTGGGCGCGAGAAATTGTCTCGGTCTATCAAGGGCTAAAATTGGAAGTGGAATCACTCAAAAATGGCGTGAATGGCACACTGCGGATTGGTGTGGTGCCGCAGTGCAGCATTTCTTTGGCACGATTACTGAAAAATACCAGTGACTGTTATCCCCAGTTGGACTATCGGGTTTCAGTATTAAGCGCGGATCAGTTATTGGAAGCACTGACCGGCCATTCGGTTGATGTGGGTATTGGTTTTTTTGAGTTAACCACATTAAATGAATTACATTTTCAGGCGCAACCGCTGGTTGATAGTGGGGTTGATGTGGTTTTCCATCCCGAATATTTCCCGCATTTGTCAGGAACTGAACCGCTGACTTTGGCGCAAGTTGCCGCTTTACCGCTCTGTTTGCCGGAACCTAGCCGCTATTTTCGCCGTTATCTGGATAACAGCTTTCGCGATGCGGGTCTGTCATTACATGTCAGGATGGAAAGCACGTCCATTTTTCAGTTGCTGCAAACGATGGTGGTCGGGCTGGGTTGCGGATTATTCCCCCAAGGGAGTTTATTGGATGAAATGTCTGCGCCATTACAAAGACGCCCAGTGAATATTCCTAAGATGAATCGGCATGCCGCCGTGGTGGTGGCTGAACCGGAGCGGGTGACACCGCTGGCTCAGCACTTCTTTGATATTGCCAAACAGTGGTTAACAACCCACGCCGCTTAATAGCCCACGGGGGGCTGAATAGGTTCTGGCCTTAGTGAACCTGTTATCAATAGGTTTGCCCCAAGCTGTGTCTTAGGCGGTTGACCCAGCCCGCGGTAGCCGTGCTGAGGATAATACCGAGCAGTTGCTGATGACTGACCCCCAGAGCGAGCAATGGGCTAATATGCTGATGATTAAAACGCTCTGGCGCGCGCGTCAGTTCGGCGCTGATATAAATAAGCGGGTGGCTAAGCTGCGCTTTGGGTGAGATTGCCAGAGCTCCCGCAATCCCGAGCTGTAGGGCGGCCAATAACGATGCATTGCCAGCCTGTTGCTGCAAAGAGTGCCGATGCTGAGCCTGGCAGTACAAACTGCCATTGATCCGCGCGCTGACCAATGATACCCATGCTTGCCAATCAGCAGGAATCGCTGCCAGCGGGTTATGCAGCCATGCAGTAATAGCACTATATGCGGGCAAACTTGGCAGATGTTGCGCCAACAACTGGTTGAGTGTCAGCTCAGTTTTCACCGCCACCCCATGTTCTGCAAGTGCAGTATCGGCCACTAAGCCAGGTAACCCGCCTTGCCATTGGGCATCAACACTGGGTAATTGACCGGCTGGCGCATCTTCCATTCGTGGGAATCCGGGTAGCATGACTGTCGGATATTCGGCCTGAGCTGAAATACCAGAGACCACTCTGGCCTGATAACCAACAAAGCCAATTATCTGTGATAAAACAATGATATCCGTTTGAGTTAAGCCCACCTCAACCAACTGTTGCAGTGCATGTCGGTCAATTAATGTCGGCTGGCTGGCGAGTTGGCGGGCATATTGTGTCATTTGCGTCAGCCGCATATTACTTTCCCGCGAGGCATCCGGGCTGGGAAGTGGCGTGAGGCGCGCCGCATAATGGCTGCACAACCGCTGAATTCCCGTCACCTGCGCGACAGTTAATGCACTGCTTAAGCGGTCATATAATGAAAATGTGCTGCTGTGGTCGGGGGTGACAATAGCCGGAAACAGCGCCCGGTACATGGCGTCTGATGCCGCGAACAGTGGCGCGTGGTGCTGTAAGCTGTTATTTAAACTGGCGGGGATCTCCTCGGCAAGACCCAGCAGAAAAATGTTTTCATCGGTGACGTTGTCACTATCTTGTATTTGCTTATCATGTGTTTGCTGATCTTGTGTCAGATGAATATGGCCCTGATGAGCAGGGTCAGGTTCATGCACCGGCGCTGCTGTCAGGTGCTCTGCATTGCCGCTACGTTGAGTCTCATGATACCAGTGGGCATTATCTTGGTGTCTAAACTGCACCATAGTGACCTCCGTTAGCGGCAGCAACACGCCACAGTGAAAGGTAACATCCCCGGCGGATAAGCCGGATGCACAAGATTAAATAGGGCGGGATTAGCCGGGGTGCCATGAAAAATGCGAGGTATCAACATTGGCAAAATATCCTGTTGTTTTATGGAGAGAACACAGTGGATATCATTGCTGATTGGATTGACGAGATAAAAGAATGTTAAGCCATAATTCATAACTAAAAGTAATAACATATTATTATATATAACAAAAATGTTATTACGTTAGTTAATAATTGGTTAACGATATAACCGAGGAACACCAAAAACGCAGTTGAGTCTGCGCGGAGAAAACCCATCGTAATAAGCCGGTTATTACCCTGAGCGGGGTAATGTTTCACACCCACCTTTATGAAGGGCTATTAACAGGATGCCAGTCACACCCAGAGTTAAAAGTTACCGGCGTCTCGTCGCCAGGCATCTGCGGTTAAGGCCTCACCAAAATGACTGGAAATCAATCGCTTAGTTAGGTCGTGCAGCGGAGAAGCCAGCACCTCGGCGGTACTGCCGCGCTCTACAATTTCCCCCTCATGCATCACAATCACTTGGTCACTGATATGTTTCATCATGCCAATGTGTTGGGTTACATAGATATAAGCTATGCCGTGCTTTTCCTGTAATTCCAGCATCAGATTAATAATCTGCGAGCGCATGGACATATCCAGTGAGGCCAGCGCTTCATCTGCAACAATCACCTTTGGCTGCAAAATCAAGGCTCTGGCTAATGCAATGCGCTGTTTCTGACCAGAGGCCAGCATATGCGGGTAATAATTTGCATGATCCGGCAGCAAACCCACCTGGCGTAACGTTTGATAAATTCGCTGTTCGCGTGCCGCCGCATCTAAATCGGTGTTGAGTTTCAGCGGCGCATCCAGTAATTGACCAATGCGCTGACGCGGGTTGAGTGAGGTGCTGGGATCTTGGAAAATCATCCGGATCCGCTGGCTGCGGTAAGCATAATCACCATAAACCAGACGATGGTCGTCAATTAATAGCTCGCCTTCGGTTGGTTCAATCATCCCTGACAGCATTTTCGCCAGAGTGGATTTCCCTGAGCCATTCTCACCAATTACCGCCAGTGTTTGCCCTTCGCGCAAGGTAAAACTGACAGATTTCACCGCTTCCACATGTTGGCGGCGAAATAATCCGGTGCGATAGCGGAAGGTTTTGCTCAAGTTACGGACTTCGAGCAGGGTATCGACCATTATTGCTCCTCCAGATTCAAGGGAAAGTGGCAAGCAAAGGCGTGGTTTTTAACCAATCGCAAGCGAGGTGTTTCAATACAGGTTTTTTGCGCATAAGGGCAGCGTGGGCCCAGACGGCAGCCAATAGGCAGATGTTCCAGTGATGGAATAGCCCCCGGCAAGGTATTCAGCCGGCTTTTATGTGGCAGAGAACGGCCAAAGTCGGGCATGGCGCGGATAAGCGCCTGAGTATAAGGGTGGTGCGGGGTCGCCAGCAGATCTTCGCAGACCGCACTTTCGACGGTTTGGCCGCAATACAGCACATTAACCCGGGTGGCCCATTTACTCATCATCTGCAAGTCATGGCTTATCAACAAGATAGTGGTGTTGTTGTTTTGATTCAGCCGCGCCAGCAGACGGAAAATCTGGGCTTGTGTGGTGGGCTCCATCGCATTGGTGGGTTCATCAGCGATAAGCAAACGGGGCTGGTTGGCCAGCGCGATAGCAATCATCACTTTTTGGCATTCGCCTTCGGTCAGCTCATAGGGATAGCTGCGCATAATGTCTTTGTGGTCTTTAATCCCCACGCGGTGCAGTAATTCAATGGCGCGCCGTTGACGCCAATGGAATCGCTGCCACCAGCGGCCTTTGTATGTCCAGCCGGGAATAGCTTGCTGTAATTGCCGACCAATACTTTCAGATGGGTCCAGACAAGATTGCGGCTCTTGAAAAATCATGGAGATATTATGGCCGATCACTTTGCGCCGCTGGCGTGGGGTCAGTTGCAGTAAATCAATGTCGTTGAAGCGAAAACGGTCTGCGGTGATGCGCCAGTTATCTTTACTGACGCCACAGATAGCTTTGGCAATCAAACTCTTACCTGAGCCGGACTCGCCAACTAACCCACGAACTTCACCTTCAGTCAGTGTAATACTGATGCGGTCAACGGCTTTGACCATGCCTTCGGAGGTCATAAATTCAATGGTAAGGTTACGAATATCAAGTAACGGCATTATTCCACCCCCGCATTAATCGCGCGGCGCATGCCATCGCCCAACAAGTTAACCAGTAACACACTTACCAAAATGGCTCCACCCGGCAGCATGACAGTCCAGGGGGCGACATAGACTAAATCTAACGAGTCGCCCAACATGGCCCCCCATTCTGGCGAGGGCAATTGCGCACCTAAATCGAGAAAACCCAAGGCGGCGATATCCAGAATGGCCATTGATAATGCGCGGGTAAATTCAGTAACTAACACCGCGGCAATATTGGGCAAAATGGCATAGGCCAGAATATGTGGCGTGGAGGCCCCGTCCAGGCGGGCTGCAATCACATATTCTTTATCCAACTCATCATGAACGGCATTATAAATGGTGCGAACCATGCGGGGCAGCAATGCAAGCCACACGGCAAACATGGCATGTTCCAAACTCGGGCCGACAAAGGCCACTACAATGATGGCCAGCAGCAATGAAGGAATGGAGAGCAATGTATCCAGCACATGATTAAGAATTGCGGAACGAAAGCCGTGAGTGATACCCGCGAAGACACCGAGCACCACACCACAGAGCGCGGCGGCCACGGTTACCAATAGCGCGGAGCCATAGGTGGAGGCGGTGCCTTCTAATAAGCGGCTTAAAATATCGCGACCTAAGTCATCAGTGCCGAGGAAGAAAGACACATTGCCATACCTTGACCAGGATGGCGGCAGCAATTGGTAACCTAAAAATTGTTGGTCGAGGGCATAGGGGGCCAGAGTGCTACCCAACACACACAGCAACAACAATCCGACAACGCCATAAAACCCCACCATTGCCAGGCCATCAGCATAGAAAAGCCGCCAGGTATACAGCAAGGGGCTGGGCATTTTCTTCTCGCGGTAGACATTATCGAAGGGCATACCATTCCTTATGCTTTAATGGCGTCATCATCGCGCCGATAATATCGGACAGGACGTTAATGGCGATGACCAATGAACCAATCACCATGACACCGGCAGAGATAGCGGCGTAATCTTGCTGACGAATGGCATTAATCAGCCAGCGGCCCAACCCCGGCCAGTTAAATACCACCTCGGTTATCATCGCCAGTGTCAGCATGGTTGAGAACTGTAACCCCAATTTCGGAATGATTGGCGGCAAGGCATTATGCAGCACATGGCGGCGAATAATGGTGAATTTTGATAAGCCACGGGTGGCTGCCGCTTTAATGTAGTTTTGCCCGATAACATCATCAGTGCTGGTGCGCATTAGGCGGATAACCTCGGTGGTGGGGGCGACTGCCAGTGCCGTAATGGGCAAAATCATATGGTGCAGCGCACTTATCATCATTTCTTTACGATAGGGTGAAGGGGATAGCCATGCATCGACCAGCGCCAGCCCGGTGACGGGCTTTACCTGGTACAAAAGGTCATAACGGCCAGACACCGGCAACCAGCCCAAATGCAGAGAAAAGAACAGCATCAATAACAGCGCCAGCCAAAAGACCGGAATGGAAAAACCGAGCAGGGCAATGGAGCTGATGGCAAGGTCGGCAAATTTACCGCGCATCACCCCGGCAATAATCCCCAAAGGAATGCCGACAAACAGCGCCAGAGTAAAGGCCAACACGCAAAGTTCCATCGTGGCTGGGAAAGCTTCGCGCAATTGCTCACTGATGGGCTGACCATTGATGCTGGAAACGCCAAAATCCCACTGGAGTAAGCTGCGGAAATAGAAGCGGTAAGCATCCAGCAGGGCTGCGCCATCCAGCGGAGCATGTGGGGTAAAATAGCTTAGGCTAAAACCTACCAGTGATAAGAAAAACAAGGTTATCACTAGCAGCAATAGGCGGCGTAACGTGAAGATTATCATGGTTTTTTGCCCTCATTGCTCTCGCGGAACACGCCAGCAAAAGAAGAGTTACCAAATGGGCTTAATACCAAACCTTTAATATCATAACGGTATGCTTGTAGCCGCAAAGAGGATGCCAATGGCAACAGCGGCAATTGTTGTTCCAGAATCCGCTGGGCTTGCTGATAATACTCAATACGCGCCGATAATTGCTGGGAGCGCAATGCTTTTTGCAGCAGTTCATCAAACTGTGGGTCACACCAGTGAGCATAGTTTGTTTGCGAACGAATTGCTGCGCAGCTGAGCAATGGGCGGAAGAAACTGTCCGGGTCGTTGCTGTCGGTTGACCAGCCAGACAGTGTTAAGTCGTGGCTCATATCCATCAGCCGGGCTTCCTGGAAGCGGCCTTCAACGGGCACGATATTCACGCTAATTCCAACCTGCGCCAAATCCGCCTGTATTAACTCCGCCGTTTTTAAGGGGCTTGGGTTATAGGATTGCGAGGCGGTTGGCACCCATAAATTGAGTTGCAGCTTAGAAATACCCAGCTCTTTGAGGATCTCTTTGGCTTTTTCTGGATTATATTCAGTGACCTGTGCCTGGCTGTCATAAGCCCATGATGCCCGAGGTAAAATGGATGCGGCGGTTTCGGCAGTGCCGTAATAGATTGACTGCATCAATCGCTGGTTATTAATCGATAAAGCAATGGCTTGCCGCACCCGCTGGTCATTTAACGGCGGTTTCTGGGTATTAAAGGCCAGATAGGCCACATTCATCCCGGGGCGCAGTGTCAGGCGCAGGCGCGGGTCATCACGTAAAATAGAAAGCTGGCTGGCGGCAGGATAGGCCAACACATCACACTCACCGGTCAGTAATTTGGAGAGCCGGCCCGTGCCGCCGACCCCCAGATCAATCACCACCTGCGGCATGCGTGGCAAACCTTTCCAATAGTTACTGTTACGGAACAACCGAATATATTGACCAGAGCGATACTCATTTAACAAGAACGGGCCCGTCCCCACGGGTTCGCGGTCAATTTGTTCTTGTCGGCCTTTGCGGGTTAAATCATCGGCATATTCCGCAGAAAGCACTGGCGCATAATGGGTTGCTAAATGCCAGAGGAAGGAGGCGTCGGGTGCTTTTAGTTTAAATTCAACCGTATAGTCATCCAACTTTTTGACACTTTGTACTGCATCAGCAAATTGCAAACTATCAAAATAGGGATATTCGCCGCCATTGACGTCGTGGTAAGGATGCTGTGAGTCAAGCACCCGTTGAAAACTGAAGAGCACGTCATCGGCATTCATCATGCGGGTGGGGGTGAACCAGTCCGTGGTCTGGAATGGGACATCTTTACGTAAATGAAAACGATAAGTGGCGCCGTTATCCAGTACCTGCCAGCTTTCTGCTAATTCAGGGATTAACCGGTAGGTATAAGGGTCGACATCCAACAAGCGGTCATAGAGCTGGGCCGCGAGGGTGTCAATGGTTAATCCGCTGCTGGCCATTTGCGGATTAAAAGTATTGAGTATCCCGCTGACACAATAGACAAAGCCGCGCTGACGGATATCCGGCAGTGGAGTTGTGGGGTCAGCAGCCGGGGCAGGTTGCGCCAGCGCAGGGGCTGCAAGACACAGCAGCGACAGCATCCAAATCAATAAAGCACGCATAAACGCTTCGCAGTAAGTAAGCAATACGCTTAGTGTACCGTAATCTGGCACTCCTCCCAATCCATTGAGCAAAACAACTGCGCTATCTGCTGTTTGTTGCAGCAATCAAGCGGTATAGACCGCAACATATTGTTTCTGCACTTGGAAATTAACAGGGTAATTAAGGATTGAAGGGGATTTCCAGCGTGGCGGCGGGCAATTCTACTATTGTTAGTATGGTAATGAGAAAAATTCTCAACAAATTGTTTGCAACTGCTATTGATAACCATTATCATTACCTTGCTCTTCGAGACAAGGCTTGTAGTTTCAGGCTTTTGACAGAAAAGCACGACATTGCTCACATTGCTTCCAGTGTTTTTTAAGCCAGCTCGGGTGCTGGCTTTTTTTTTGCCTGTCATCATCCATTTTCAGCCGTTTGATGCTTTCTGTTAATGCTATTTTTCCGGTTAACGTCTCTTCCTGGTGGCAACTATTCCTGCTCACTATCACTTGCCAGCATGGCATGCTTTTTTAACATGCCGCGTAACTGATGATATGTTAATCCCAGCAGCGTTGCCGCCTTGCGCTGGTTGAAGCGCGCTTGTGCTAACGCATGTTTTAACATCTGTTGTTCACTGTGATGTAACCATTGCTTAAGATCGAGTGGGAGTGCGGGCAGGGCCGTCAAGGTATCTGCTGCACCAACGCCATCATTGCTTTCAGGCGTCATATTTTCAGTATTCGACCGGCTGGCAAAAGGATTGATAATAATATTATTCAGCGGCTGATTACTGTTCCCATGACGATACACTGACCGTTCAACCACATTTTTTAGCTCTCGGACATTCCCGGGCCAAGAGTATTCCAGGAGTTGTGATTGAGCTAACGGCGTGAAACCGGGGAACAACGGTAAACCTAATTCGCGGCACATCTGCATGGCAAAGTGTTCCGCCAGCAACATGATGTCTTGTCGGCGCTCGCGTAACGGCGGCAACTGCACCACATCAAACGCGAGGCGGTCGAGTAAATCGGCCCGAAATTTTCCGGCTGCGGCTAAGGCGGGTAAATTATCATTGGTGGCGCACACTAACCGAACATCTACCTGTAAGGGTTGGCTGCCGCCCACGCGCTCCAAGTGGCCATATTCAATGACGCGTAATAATTTTTCCTGCACTAACATTGGCGCAGTCGCCAGCTCATCCAAGAACAAGGTGCCGCCATCGGCGCGTTCAAAGCGGCCAAGATGACGTTTCTGTGCTCCGGTAAATGCCCCGGCTTCATGGCCAAACAGCTCTGAGTCGAGTAAATTTTCATTCAGCGCGGCACAGTTAAGTGAAATAAATGGCCCTTGCCAGCGCTCGGATAAATAATGCAGGCGGTGGGCAATCAGTTCTTTCCCGGTTCCTCGCTCGCCAATCACCAACACCGGTTTATTCAGTTTTGCCAGTCCTGAAACTTGCTCCAGCACCTCAACAAAAGAGTTGGCTTCGCCCAACAGGTTTTCTAATTGCTCACTCATGATGAAATTCGCCAATAGTTGGTTAAAATTATCACTCTACATTTTATCTCAAAACAGTCAAAAATATTTTTCCGTTATTTTTCAATTTATTAGGTTTTATGAAAAGTTGGCACGACTCTTGATAATAGTTCTTACAAAGCAATCTAGTTCTTACAAAGCAATCTAGTTATTACAAAGCGCCCGCGTTATCCCAAGGAGACGACGAGCTAAATTAAAGTATCGCAAGAAAGCCAGGTGAGTGGGCGTGACCTGACGCCAATCTTTCAAAGAACCAATAAGTTAAAAGAGGACGTAAATTATGGGTATTTTTTCTCGTTTTGCCGATATCGTGAACGCCAACATCAATACATTACTGGATAAAGCCGAAGATCCACAGAAATTGGTGCGGCTGATGATTCAAGAGATGGAAGATACACTGGTTGAGATCCGCTCAACATCAGCCCGTGCGTTGGCAGAGAAAAAACAGCTACTGCGCCGCATTGAACATAGCGAAAGTCAGCAGCAAGAGTGGCAGGATAAAGCCGAATTGGCTTTGCGTAAGGGGAAGGAAGATTTAGCGCGTGCGGCACTGATTGAAAAACAAAAAGTGGCAGCACTGATTGAGACACTGACCCGCGAAGTGGCGACAGTAGAAGAAACGCTCAATCGCATGAAACATGAAATTACCGAGCTGGAAAGCAAGCTGACCGAAACCCGTGCCAGACAGCAGGCGCTCACCTTGCGTCATCAAGCTGCCGCGTCATCCCGTGATGTTCGCCGTCAGTTAGACAGTGGCAAGTTGGATGAAGCAATGGCGCGTTTTGAGCAATTTGAACGGCGTATTGACCACATGGAAGCAGAGGCTGAAACTGTAGGTATTGGCAAGCAAAAGTCGCTGGAAAGCCAGTTTGCCGAACTGAAGGCGGATGATGAAATCAGTAACCAGTTGGCGGCCCTGAAAGCAAAAATGAATTCAGCTGAATAACAGTGATTAGAATTTATCGCGTTTAAATGACCCTCATCAGGCCGTCAGAATGACCGGCGGCCTGCCATGAATAAAATGCGGACACCCGCTATCACAGATGATTAAGGGGAACGAATGAGTATCCTGTTTCTTGCCATACCGCTGACCATTTTTGTGCTTTTTGTCGCGCCGATTTGGTTATGGCTGCATTACAGCAATCGCCAGCAAAGCGGCGCACAACTCAGCCATCAGGATATGCAGCGCTTATCACAATTAACTGATGATGCTCGCCGGATGCGCGAACGTATTCAGACATTGGAAGAGATACTTGATGCACAGCATCCAGGTTGGAGGCAGTAACAATGAGCGATTCTTTCAAAAACAATGTGTTAAGTAGGAAAAAGTTGTATCGGGTACCCGAAGAGGGCATGGTCAAAGGGGTTTGTGCTGGTCTGGCGCACTATTTTGATATTCCAGTACGATTGATTCGAGTGATGGTGGTTTTATCCCTGTTTTTTGGTTTGTTCGTGTTCACCATTGCGGCCTATATCATTCTGACTTTTATTCTAGAACCGGTGCCTGCTGCCAATTTCAGTGAACAGCAAGCAACCCCACGGCAGTTGCTGGATCAGCTAGAGTATGAGTTGGGGGCAGGAGAGCAGCGCCTGCGCCAGGTGGAGCGCTATGTTACCTCCGACACCTTTGGGGTACAGAGCCGTTTTCGCCAATTGTAATCCGGGTAAATAATTAATAGAAATGTCAGTAACTCATTAATAGCCATGTCAGCCCGCCATCCAGAGATGTTGGGCTGGGATTTATCATAACCGTCTATTATTTATAACCCGATGCCTGTTGGAGGGCGCAAAGATGAACAATAATCCCGCCCGTAACCGAGCAGGTGTAGTATTAACCGCACTGATTAAAATTGTTTTTACTGTCGCATTGACCTATGGCCCTGCCGGTGCCGCCGGTTTTATTGTAAAAAATGTTAGCCGCAAACCCCTGCGTTGGTTGTTGTTGATGATGTTAGAGCCAATGCTAAAACGTGTCATGGGGGCTGCTGCGGGTCAATTTGCCAAGGATAAGCATGAAACGACTGCAAAATGAAATTACGTCATTGGTTAACCGAGGAATGGACCGGCATCTGCGGTTAGCGGTAACCGGCCTGAGCCGTAGTGGTAAAACGGCATTTATCACTTCTTTAGTGAATCAACTACTTCATGTTCACAGCGGCGCACGTTTGCCGCTGTTTTCTGCTGTGCGCGAAGAAAGGTTGCTTGGCGTAAAGCGGGTGCCGCAACGAGATTTGGGTATCCAACGTTTTACCTATGATGAAGGATTGGCTTCTTTGTATGGCACGCCGCCAAACTGGCCAACCCCGACTCGGGGAGTCAGTGAAATTCGTCTGGCGTTGCGTTTTCGTTCTGATGACTCGCTGTTGCGCCATTTTAAAGACACTTCGACACTGTATTTGGAAATTGTCGATTATCCTGGCGAATGGTTGTTAGATTTGCCGATGCTGGAACAAGAGTATTTAAGCTGGTCGCGCCAAATGGCGGGCTTGCTACAAGGTGACCGAGCTGAGTGGGCCAAACCTTGGCTGACATTATGTCAGCAGTGCGATCCATTGGCCCCAGCCGACGAAAATCAACTGGCGGCAATTGCTCAGGCTTATACTGATTATCTGATTCGTTGCAAAACGGAAGGGCTGCATTTCATTCAGCCGGGGCGTTTTGTGCTCCCCGGCGAGATGGCGGGCGCGCCGGCGTTGCAGTTTTTCCCTTGGCCGGATATCAACAGTATTGGTGAGTCACGGCTGGCTCAGGCGGATAAACACTCCAATTTTGGCATGCTGCGCACCCGGTTTAACTATTATTGCAATACGGTCGTCAAAGGGTTCTATAAAGAGCATTTTGTGCGTTTTGATCGGCAAATCGTGTTGGTAGATTGCTTGCAGCCCTTGAACAGTGGGCCGCAGGCGTTTAATGACATGCGTTTGGCTTTGACACAATTGATGCAGAGTTTCCATTACGGAAAACGCACGTTATTCCGCCGCTTATTTAACCCTTGTATTGATAAGCTGATGTTTGCTGCAACCAAAGCGGATCATGTGACGGCAGACCAACACGCCAATTTAGTTTCTTTGCTCCAGCAATTAGTACAAGAAGCCTGGCAGAATGCGGCTTTCGAAGGTATTAGCATGGATTGCGTTGGGCTGGCCTCGGTGCAAGCGACAGAAAGTGGCATGGTCGAAAGCCAGGGGCAAAAAATACCGGCATTACGCGGGCATCGCCTGAGTGATGGAATGCCGCTGACGGTGTTCCCAGGGGAGGTTCCGGCCCGGTTACCTGGCCCGGTTTTTTGGCAGCAGCAGGGTTTTCATTTTGATGAGTTTCGCCCACAAGCCGTCAATGTGGACAGCCCATTGCCCCACATTCGCCTTGATGCCGTGATGGAATTCTTATTGGGAGATAAATTGCGATGAGCGAGACGTTAAAACCTCGGATCGATTTTGAACAACCGCTGCAACCACTGGATGAGCCAGTATTGAAAGCGGCGCAGGCGTTTGACGAGCAGGCAGCGGCGAATTTCTATCCTATGGCGGCAGAGCTGGATGCGGAAAATGATGAAGGCCGGGTCGAGGGATTAGTGAATGCGGCACTCAAACCCAAACGCAGCCTGTGGCGTAAAATGGTCACCGTCGCGCTGGTGCTTTTTGGTGCCAGTGTGATTGCGCAGTCGGTGCAATGGGTCAATCAGGCCTGGCAACAACAAGACTGGATAGCCCTGGGCGCGACCACTGCCGGTGGGTTGATTGTGCTGGCGGGCGTGGGCTCAGTGGTTACCGAGTGGCGGCGTTTATACCGCTTACGCCAGCGGGCTGAAGAGCGGGATATCGCGCGGGAACTGTTAGTCAGCCACGGTTTGGGTCAGGGGCGGGTATTTTGCGAAAAACTTGCCCGTCAAGCGGGTCTGGATCAAGGGCATCCGGCGTTACAGCGCTGGCAAGCCTCGCTGCATGAAACCCATAATGATCGGGAAGTGGTTGAACTCTATGCCAAATTGGTGCAGCCAGTGCTGGATAATCAGGCGCGGGCTGAAATAAGCCGCTATGCTGCTGAATCCGCACTGATGATTGCCGTCAGCCCATTGGCGCTGGTGGATATGGCGTTTATTGCCTGGCGTAATATTCGTTTGATTAATCGCATTGCTGCTTTATATGGTATTGAGTTGGGGTATTTCAGCCGGATCAGACTATTCCGCTTGGTGCTGCTGAACATTGCTTTTGCCGGTGCGTCAGAGTTAGTGCGAGAAGTGGGTATGGATTGGTTATCGCAAGATTTGGCTGCTCGGCTATCAGCCCGTGCCGCGCAAGGTATTGGTGCCGGGTTGCTGACCGCCAGACTGGGCATCAAAGCGATGGAACTCTGCCGACCATTACCTTGGTTGGGCGATGATAAACCTAAACTGGGTGATTTCCGCCGGCAATTGATTAGCCAGTTGAAAAATACCTTGCCCAAAAAAGCCAAATCAACAGCGCAGTAATGGCGCGCCGATCCTTTGCCGTAAAATTATTTTAGGCGCGGGTCAAAAACGAAAGGCAGTGGTTTGGCGCTGTTCAAGCTAGTCTGAAAATCTGGGTGTCTTGGGTTAACCAGCAGATTGTTTTCAGAGGGTACCAGAGTGGAAGGAACCAGTAATCCAAGCGATGATTGTGATTCCAGCCACTCGGTACCGATGTCCATAGTGGCCGCCGGTGCGGGGTCAGTGCGCCAGTCAGCAGGCCAATCTTGGGGTTGTAGCTGCATAATATTGCTGTCATCGATTTCAATCTGGAATAATTCGAACTCACTCAGCGTCGAACTGTCTTGGATATGCACCAGTGTTTCTAACATTGCCAATGATACGCTGCTGGCTAAGTAGATAGCGGCATGCCCTTTATGATTCCAACGGCCGCCATAGATTTCTGCACCATAACCCGTCCAGGTTGAGGCAAGATAACGGCGCATGACAATGCGGTAGAGCATCATAAGCATTGGCTCGTCTGGCGGTATTTCATCGCGTTATCACCCCGTTAGAATACTCATCCATGTATTATTGTCCCTTTGGCAATTAGCTATGAAAATACACCGTGCTCCAAACGCCCGATTAAATCACAGACTTCCAGTGCGCCAGTTTCTGTTTCTAGTAGAGAATCTGGGCTGCGGTGACCCAAACCTTTAATCGGGGTGGACATCCAAATAATGGCTTTGCTTTTATCGCCCCCGAACAAGTCCACCGCGGCATCCATTACGCGAACAAAACGTGCAATTCGCTCACTCTCTTCTGGTGTGAAGCGGCCATCATGGGTGCGCCTGCGGGTAAGGCTGCGGCTGGGAATACCGGTGGCGCGCAATATTTCAGACTTAGGAATGGCGGCCCATAGATGAATGCTGTCGATAACATCAACAGAAAATCCCATTTTAATGCTGTCTACCAATAGGGTGCCGCGGCTGGCGGGCAAACCAATCTCACGCCATAGCGCGCCAGTTTTGGTCGCTGGGGCTGGGTGATATGCTCTCATGTAACCTCCTCGGTCAATTGGCTACCTATACTATAGCCAGCTGGCTGATATAAAGCAAAGTGTCACCTGCACTTGACGAAATTATCAGCGTCATTAAGCATTATATTATTCTAAATAATTGATATAAAAACTAATAACTCACTACTTGCAACCACTATTGCCGCTGATAATCTTACCTTTTTGGGCTTTATCGAGTAAAAAAAACAGCAAAAAGCCGATTCCTGTCAACTTTTGCTGACAGACTGCTTCATCAGCACCGGGGGACAGGGTATTATCATAGGCAGATAATCCGCACCTGCCATAGATAAGGTCGATACTGATGCGCTTGGAAGTTTTTTGCGAAGACCGACTCGGTCTTACCAGAGAGTTACTTGATCTCTTGGTATTACGCAGCATTGATTTACGGGGGATCGAAATTGATCCTATTGGCCGCATTTACCTGAATTTTTCGCAACTGGATTTCAGTGTATTTAGTGCATTAATGATGGATATTCGGCGTATTGATGGTGTCACTGATGTCCGAACCGTTTCTTTTATGCCGTCCGAGCGCGAACACCGGTCACTGCGTGCGCTGCTTGAGTCCATGCCAGAACCGGTATTCTCCATTGATTTAAAAGGTAATCTTGAGTTAGCCAACCCTGCGGCTCGTGGGCTGTTTTCCCTTAATGAGGAGAAAGTTCGCCATAAAACCGCCGGTAGCTTGCTTGGCGGATATAACTTTGCCCGTTGGTTTGAGGGGGGCGAAACTGCACCCCACACCGAGCGCGTGTTGATCAATAATCAGGATTATCTGATGGAGATTACCCCGATTCAGCTTGAAGATGAAAATCAGCAAAATCAAACAGTTGGTGCGGTAGTGATGTTAAAATCCACTGCGCGCATGGGAAAACAGCTGCAAATCTTATCAGTGAACGATGACACTGAATTTAAACAGATTGTCGCGACCAGCACGAAGATGCGCCAGGTTCTTGAACAGGCGCGCAAATTAGCCATGTTGGATGCCCCCTTACTGCTAGTGGGTGATACCGGTACTGGTAAAGATTTATTGGCGCGTGCTTGTCATCTACGCAGCCCGCGCGGGAAAATGCCCTTCCTCGGTCTAAATTGTGCTTCACTGCCAGATGATGTGGTGGAAAGTGAGCTATTTGGCTACGCCGCCGGGGCTTACCCAAATGCTATTGAGGGTAAAAAAGGATTTTTTGAGCAAGCGAATGGCGGTTCGGTACTCCTGGATGAAATAGGCGAAATGTCGCCTCGGATGCAGATCAAACTGTTACGTTTCCTCAATGATGGCACTTTCCGCCGAGTTGGGGAAGAACATGAAGTGCATGTTGATGTACGGGTTATTTGCGCCACACAAAAGAATTTGGTGGAACTGGTTCAGCGGGGGGAATTCCGCGAAGATTTGTATTATCGCCTTAATGTGCTGACGATAACTTTACCGCCATTGCGCGAGCGGCAGGCGGATATTATGCCGCTGACCGCATTGTTTGTTGACCGTTTTTCTGATGAACAAGGTGTGCCACGGCCAAAATTGTCACCAGAACTCAGCAGTTTCCTGACAAATTATGGTTGGCCGGGTAATGTGAGGCAGCTGAAAAATGCTGTCTATCGGGCCTTGACGCAATTGGACGGTCTTGAACTGCGACCACAAGATATCATCTTGCCGGAATTTGAGGTTGAAGCGGCGTTGGGGGATGAAGTTCTCAATGGTTCGCTTGATGATATTAGCAAACGTTTCGAGCGCTCGGTTTTAACCCGCCTTTATCGTAATTATCCGAGTACACGTAAATTGGCGAAGCGGCTGGGGGTCTCACATACTGCTATTGCTAACAAACTGCGGGAATATGGTTTAAGCAGTAAACGCGCCGCCAGTGATGAAAACGAAGAAGAGTAATAGGCTAACGGCGCGCAGACGCGTCGAGTAAGACGAGAATCAATAGGTTGCCATAAAAAACGGCTGCGCTCAGATGGGCCAGCCGTTTTTGTTATGACTTTATTTAACTCACCGGTGAGTTAATTCACCTTGGTTTCATTAAAGTAGAAAACTTGCTGGTTACTTCAGTGCTGCCAGAGCCGCATCGTAGTTTGGTTCGGTAGTGATTTCGTTAACCAATTCACTGTAGATAACGTTATCTTGACCATCCAGGACGATGACGGCACGTGCGGTCAATCCCGCCAGTGGGCCTTCGGTAATGGCAACACCATAAGCTTGTTTGAATTCTGCGCCACGTAAAGTCGACAACATAATAACGTTGCTCAGGCCTTCAGCACCGCAAAAGCGAGATTGAGCAAATGGCAGGTCAGAGGAGATACAAAGAACAACCGTGTTCTCAAGTTCGCCAGCCAGTTGATTGAATTTACGCACGGAAGCGGCACAAACACCGGTATCAATACTTGGGAAGATGTTCAGGACTTTACGTTTGCCAACGAAGCTGCTCAGTGCAACATCAGATAAATCTTTCGCTACCAAAGTAAAGTCTTTAGCTTTATCGCCCGCTTGTGGCAGTTGGCCTGCAACGGCCACTGGATTGCCTTGGAAATGTACTGTCTGTGTCATTATTTGATCCCTTTTACAGATGTGTAACACGAAGTTCAGTTTAAGGTAACAATGGCAGCTTGGATATGAGAAATTTGCTAAATAATTGTATTTTTTCCTACATTATGTTCTGGCACTTGGTGCCAAAGCCCGAATTCTGCTAAGGAATCTTAATGAGAACCCTGCGTTGCTATCCTGAGGCATGGCCTCTGCACTCTGAATTTGTTATTTCTCGTGGCAGCCGTACTGAAGCTAAAGTGGTGGTGGTCGAGATAGAAGAAGAGGGCATTTATGCCTTTGGCGAATGTACTCCATATCCACATTATGGCGAGAGCGAGTCTTCGGTTATGGCACAGTTGGCCTCGGTGATGAAGGCCATAGAAGCAGGTGCTTCACGCGCGGCTTTACAACAGCTATTGCCAGCGGGTGCGGCCAGAAATGCCGTAGATTGCGCTTTATGGCAACTGGAATGTCTGCAGACTCAGCAAAGTTTATGGCAGCGCACCCAAACGCCGCCGGTGCCACGTATTTCAATGGCCCAAACAGTCAGCATTGGCACTCCAGAAGCTATGGCCTACAGTGCCAGCGCATTAGCCCATCTTGGGGCTACCCTATTGAAAATAAAGCTAGATGACCATTTTATTGCTGAACGTTTGGTGGCTATCCGCAGTGCTGCGCCAGAGGTGACCTTAATTGTGGATGCCAACGAAGCCTGGCAACCCGAAGGTTTGGCTGGGCGTTGTCAGTTATTGGCGGATTTAGGTGTGGCGATGTTGGAACAACCTCTACCTGCTGGGATGGATAATGCATTGCAAACTTTTATTCATCCGCTGCCTATCTGTGCCGATGAGAGCTGTCATACGCGGGATGACCTGGCCGGTCTGGTGGGGCGCTATGACATGGTGAATATAAAATTGGATAAAAGTGGCGGATTAACCGAGGCACTGTTGTTGGCCGAGCAGGCAAAATCAATGGGATTCACCATTATGCTCGGCTGTATGTTGTGTACCTCGCGCGCCATCCGGGCCGCATTGCCACTGGCTCCGGGGGCGCGTTTTGTCGATCTGGATGGCCCCACATGGTTGGCGCAGGATGTGGAAGATAGGTTGGATTTCTCTATCGGGGCGATCAATTTATCGGTTTAATCCGCTAGCGTCAGTAAATCAATCAATGCGGCCAGATAACATTCACTGGCCTCATCGGCTGAAATGGGTGGCAACTCTGCGGTAATGCAAGGAAGGTCAAGCTCAGCACACCAACTTCCAAATGAACCCGGAGTGGCGTAACCCACCGTAGTGACCAGCGGCAAGGCGAAATTAGCTGCCAGTCGCGCACCTAGTGCTGAGCTGGCGGGATCTTCGATACAGGCCAGTGGCTCATGGAATGACACCACCCAACGAGGAGATAACTGTGCAATTAATGTGCACAATGCTTGCGTCTCCGGTTCTGAACCCGCATGTTCTCCTGTCGAAAGCACCACATCACGCGCCTCTGCGGCGCTATTCCAACGATAGACAGTGTCTCCTGATTGCCAATTTTGGGCCGGAAAGTTGCGGTTAAGATCAACCCCATTGGCATTGGCTCGCAACCCCAGTTGGCAACCATCGGGGTTGACCGCCAAGATAACATGATGGCGCTGCTGCTGCGGTGAGATACTGCGTAAGGCGCAGGAGAGGGCGACAATAGCCGCGCTTTCGTCACCGTGGGTTCCGGCAATAATCAAGCCAGTATTCGCTGTGGGATTGGCGGCAGGAAAATAAAGCAGCGGTGCGCCCAACAAGGAGGTGCCGTAGTGTTGACCTGGCGTCACCAGATTTCCCCGTGCGGTGCGGAGGCGATATTGGCTCATGATATTCTCTATTATTTCGTATGCATTAATATTAACTTCAACATAGCATCTAACATTATTACTTTGAATCAATAAGATATGCAGTTGATGACAAAACGGCATTTTCAGTTTCTGGTTCATCGGGGCAAGAGCCCTTATGGGCGCGCTGGCCACTTATGCGGCGACGACCTATTTGGCACCTTTCCCCGCCAATCAGCTTTGTCAGCCGTCTGGACTGTTAATTTTCGAAAGGTCAGATAATGAGTTGAAGAAAAATGATGCTCGAATGAATGGCTGATAAAAGCGGTGAGTTTTACCACTCTTTCGCCAGCCACGCAGCGCAGTATTTTTTTATTTTATCGTCGTCATGATGATGTTTAATCTGCTAGTTTATGCTGATGAGATTTTTTACTTTCGCTGAAATGGAATCACAACGAAAAGGTTATTAATTATGCGCTATTTCCGTTTTGCATTGTGTGCCGCATTAGTTGGCACAGCGCTGGGCGCGGCAAATGCTGCTGATGTTCCTGCGGGTACTGTATTGGCTGAAAAACAAGAAATTGTTCGTCATATTAAAGATGAACCGGCATCGCTTGACCCGATGAAAGCCGTTGGATTAATTGAAGCTCAGGTTGCGAGGGATTTATTTGAAGGGTTGGTTAATCAGAATGCCCATGGTCAAATTATTCCCGGTGTTGCCTCAAAATGGCAAACAGCAGATAACCAAACCTATATATTTACCCTACGCAAAGATGCGAAATGGTCTAATGGCGAACCTGTGACCGCGCAGGACTTTGTGTATAGTTGGCGGCGTTTGGTTGATCCTAAAAGTTTATCTCCTTTTGCCTGGTTTGCAGAACTGGCTGGAATGGAGAATGCGCAACAAATTATTGCCGGGAAAATGCCGCCAGAGTCTCTTGGCGTAAGTGCGGTTAATAATCATACACTTAAAGTTAAACTCAGTAAGCCAGTGCCCTATTTCCCCAGCCTGACGGCGAATTTCAGCTTATTCCCAGTGCCTTCCTCGGTGGTTGAAAAATATGGCAGTGATTGGACGAAAGTAGGCAATCTGGTAGGGAACGGGGCATTTAAGTTACAAGATAGAGTAGTAAATGAGAAATTAGTCCTGGTGCCTAATGAACATTATTGGGACCATGCACATACGGTGCTAACTAAAGTCACATTTATTCCAATCAATCAGGAAGCCAATGCAACTAAACGCTATCAGGCCGGGGATATTGATATTACGGAATCTTTCCCGAAAAATTTATATCAGAAGTTATTAAAAGATATTCCTGATCAGATTTATACTCCCGATCAGTTAGGGACTTATTATTATGCCTTTAATACGCAGCGCGCGCCGACCAATGATGTTCGGGTGCGTAAAGCATTATCTTATGCCATAGACCGTAAGATTATTGCTGAAAAAGTATTAGGTACCGGAGAAAAACCTGCCTATCATTTCACACCTGATGTGACTGCAGGCTACCACCCAGTGGCGAATCTATTACAGCAACAAGATCAAGACGAATTAAATACACAAGCCAAAGCATTGTTGCATGCCGCAGGTTATGGCCCGGATAAACCGCTAGAGTTATCGCTGCTATACAATACATCGGATAATAATCAGAAACTCGCCATTGCTATTGCTTCCATGTGGAAGAAGACTTTGGGGGTGGATGTCAAAATGATCAACCAAGAGTGGAAGACCTATATTGACAGCCGCAACACCGGTAATTTTGATGTTGTTCGTGCATCATGGACGGGTGATTATAATGAGCCATCGACATTCCTCTCACTGTTGACATCCACTCACAGTGGAAATATTGCCAAGTTCACTAATGCTGATTATGACCGCTTACTCAGTGAGGCCGGTAAACAGACTAACCCGAAGGCATTGAGTGATGACTATAACAAAGCTGAGCAGATTATTGCAGAGCAAGTGCCGATAGCGCCAATATACCAATTCACTAATGGACGGTTAATTAAACCTTGGGTAAAAGGCTATCCAATCACTAATCCAGAAGATGTGGCATATAGCCATACGATGTATATTATTAAGCATTGATAGGGTATATCACTAAGCATTAGCCTCTCATTTTTTAGAGTGATAAATAGACCGCCGGTATTTTCCGGCGTGTTTAGTTAAAAATTTAATTATTTAATGTATAAGAAAGTATAAAATTATTTCTTACTGTTTTGTTTGGGTGCTGTATTATTTTGTTTGGGCACTATGGCCGAAATAGATATCATAAAGCCTGTCAATGATGCGACTATTAATGGAAAGATAAATGCATCTGAAGAACGTAATGGATTTTTTATATCTATAATTATCACGAAAAAAAATGCGCTGGTAGCAAAGGTTGATGATGAATATAACTCACTCAGCTTATATTGCAGATTTTCTAATGCAAAGGGCGGCGTCTTTTTTGAAATGCAATCCCAGAGAATATGTACCAGCATGTATGAAATACAGATAATACAATAAAACCTTGTTAACTCATCTGTTGTCTGTGGCGCGTACCAGTGTGGGGAGAGTGGCTCCAATTTAAGTCACCAAAACTTTTCTCAGATAAGCTCCGGCTATCAGCACTCCGCCAATAGCTGCAAATGTGAATGCAAGGGGAGGCGTGATGGTTAAAGTGGGGATTAAGAATGATAAGCCCCCGGTCATTGCAAACCCCGCGCCCGCGCCCCCAATCAATGCTTTCATTAACGTAATGAAGCTAATTTCCATAATTAATATTCCTTGAATATACAACGTGGTAACTGGATAAAATTGTACCTCAAAGCTCAAGACACTCCTGCGGACTTTATCCTTATGCATCCTTAGAGATACCGCCTACGGATAATATTCGCGATACATATCGCATTATGAATGCATAAATACAGTGACTTTGCAGAGTAATGATTTACGTCGTAGTCAGTTATTTTCTCCCTGAGCATCGGCTATCCGCAGCCAGCAACTTTAAAGATTGGATGGCTAGCGCTACACTGAGCTAATTGCATGATAAATGCCGAGATAGAGGATGTTGTCGTGGATGTAGTCGAAGGGAAAGCACTTCAAGTTTCTGATGCAGTATATGCCTATCAACTTGATGGCAAAGGGGGAGTGATACCCATAAGTGTTGAGGCGGTGGCGACTGCCCAACAACCTTGTTGGTTGCACTTGGATTACACCCATCCAGACAGTGTGGCTTGGTTGCAGAATACCCCATTGCTGCCCGAGGTTGTTCGTGACGGCCTTGCTGGTGAGAGTGTTCGGCCTAAGGTGACGCGTTTGGGCGATGGCACGATGATAACTCTGCGGGGGATTAATTTTAATAATGATGCCCGGCCAGATCAACTCGTCACTATTCGGGTTTATATGACGGATAAATTAATTATCTCAACCCGGCATCGCAAAGTTTACTCCATTGACGCGGTTCTAAATGATTTGCAAAGTGGCACTGGCCCAACCGACAGCGGCAGCTGGCTGGTGGAGATTGCTGATGGGTTGACCGACCATACCAGTGAATTTATTGAAGACTTGCATGACAAGATTATCGATCTTGAAGACGACCTGCTGGAACAAAAAATTCCACAGCGAGGGCAAATGGCACTGCTACGCAAGCAGCTGATTGTATTACGGCGCTATATGGCACCTCAGCGGGATGTTTTCTCCCGGCTAGCCAGTGAGCGCTTGCCGTGGATGAGTGATGACGACCGCCGTCGTATGCAGGAAATCTCAGAGCGTTTGGGGCGAGGGTTAGAAGATTTGGACTCCAGTATTGCGCGCACTGCGGTGCTGTCCGATGAAATTAGCTCATTAATGGCGGATGCCATGAACCGGCGCACTTATACTATGTCACTGTTGGCGATGGTGTTTTTACCGACGACTTTTTTGACGGGTTTATTTGGCGTTAACTTGGGGGGGATCCCAGGCAATACCTATTCTTATGGCTTTGCAACTTTCTGCATCATGTTGATGCTTTTGGTGCTCTGTGTTGCCTGGGGGTTAAAGCGCAGTAAATGGCTTTAACTGGCGATAAACCCTCAAATAAAAGAGTATGCCAAACAGGAAGTTAATCACTGCAAAATTGAGCCATATCAAGATTTGGCGCTGATGACTCAGGCATTATCACTTTGCAGGTGAATGTAACGTCAAGCGATGGGCGTTACGCTCCATATTTGTAATACTTTTATTTTTGAATTACTGCATAGCACATAATTGTTACGATGCCGATGTTATCTCAACATCGGCATTTTTTTTGTTTTTTAGCCAGATAATGGCAAGGAAATAAAGAACCGTTACTCGCCTCAGAACCCCACTAGCTCGAGGCGATAGTCATTAGCGCATTATTTAATTTCGACGATATCAAGGCGAACCAGCGGTTGTTGTTCGCTGTTTTCATCATCTTCAGGTTGCCAGCCAACAGGTTGCAAGGGTAATTCCTCGCGGTCAAAGGCCAGGTCACCGCCATCCACAATGTCACTGTCATGAGTAATACTTTTAAAATCAAACAGTTTGTGGTCATTCAAATGTGAAGGAACGACATTTTGCATGGCGCTAAACATGGTTTCGATACGCCCTGGATACTGTTTATCCCAGTCACGTAACATGTCTTTGATCACCTGACGCTGTAAGTTAGGCTGAGAACCACACAAGTTACAAGGAATTATCGGGTATTCTCTGGCAACAGCAAAACGCTCAATATCTTTTTCACGGCAGTAGGCCAGCGGGCGGATAACCACATGTTTGCCATCATCACTCATTAGTTTTGGCGGCATACCTTTCAGTTTCCCACCATAGAACATATTGAGGAACAAGGTTTGTAAAATATCGTCGCGATGATGACCTAGTGCAATCTTGGTTGCCCCTAACTCACTGGCAGTACGGTATAAAATACCACGACGCAAACGCGAGCACAGTGAACAGGTGGTTTTCCCTTCCGGGATAATCTCTTTCACGATCCCGTAGGTGTTTTCTTCAACTATCTTATATTCCACACCTTGTTTATCCAGATACGCCGGCAGGATATCTTCTGGGAAACCGGGCTGTTTCTGGTCTAGATTCACGGCAATCAAGGTGAAATTAATGGGCGCGCTTTTTTGCAGGCTTTGCAAAATATCCAGCATGGTATAGCTGTCTTTACCGCCTGATAGGCAGACCATCACGCGGTCGCCTTCTTCAATCATATTAAAATCAGCAATCGCCTGACCCACATTGCGGCGCAGACGTTTTTGCAGTTTGTTAAAATTGTAATATTCTTTTTGATTAACCACTTGTTTCTCTTGCATTTGTTCGTGACTCACATCCGGTTAGGAGCATAACGGGGTATTGTTGCTATGCCGTGAGTTTATCATTCAATAAGCGCATATATTAGTGTTTTAAGTTATGGATTGGCCTTTTTTAGCCGGGCTCATAGCTATGGCTTATACAAAGTTATTTGAATTTACTACTGTTTTAATAATGTCTCCCTCATCAATGTCGACAAAATCGGCAACAATAATGCCCATCGTTTGCTTCTCTCTGTATTGTTTACAAAGCCAGACGTTCATGCCATCAATTAAATGGTGGCCGACCGCGCCGGTATATAAACAGCCCGACAAATTTTCTTTTGAAATTTATACTGAGTGCGGTGTAACCGGCATAATTATCTTGAACATGGAGATTAAAGCCACTTTTTTTAATCTATACCCAATGGATTTTGAGTGGCGGGCTTTGTCACTCGGTCGGCGATTTTTCTGCTTTTCCGGCTAACAAGCTCAAAAACTCATAACGTTTTTTCAGGTCTTGCTCTGCCGCCGCATACAGTTGGGCCGCCACCTCTGGCTCTTGGGTATTGAGCCGACGAAAGCGCTGCTCATTTAGCAGTGTGGTGGTCAAATCACTGTTTGGTGGGCGCGAGTCCAGGGCTAATGCTATTTTGCCTTCCTCGGCACGGCGTGGGTCGAAACGATACAGCGGCCAGAAACCGGTCGCGGTGAGTTGCTTCATTTGGTCATGACTGTAAGCCAAATCGTAACCGTGTTCTTCACAAGGGCTGTAAGCAATAATCAGCGATGGGCCGGGGTAAGCTTCGGCCTCTTGAATGGCTTTCACGGTTTGATTGAGTTGCGCGCCCAATGAAATCTGTGCGACATAGACATGGCCATACATCATCATGCTGACCCCTAAATCTTTGCGGGCCTTGCGTTTGCCGTGTTCGCCAAATTTGGTTACCGCCCCTAAAGGGGTTGCTTTGGATTGTTGGCCGCCGGTGTTGGAGTAGCACTGGGTATCGAGCACCAAGACATTGACGTTTTCACTTAAGCTGAGTACATGGTCAAGGCCACCAAAGCCAATGTCATAAGCCCAACCATCACCGCCAATGAGCCAAATGGATTTATCCACCAGATAATCTGCATCAGTGGCTAATTGCTGTGCCTCATGGCCAGGGATGGCGAGTAATACTTGGCGCAGTTGGCTGACCTGTTCGCGGCGCACTTCCGGTGTGGCCTGCGGCTCCAGTAATTGGCTGACCAATTCTGGCGGTAATTGTGGTGCTAATTGATTGATTAAGCGAATAACACGTTGCCGATGTTGGTCAACAGTCAGACGAAAGCCCAAACCAAACTCGGCGTTATCTTCAAACAGGGAGTTTGCCCATGCTGGGCCGCGGCCCTCGGCATTGGTGGTATAAGGTGTGGTTGGCAGATTGCCGCCATAGATTGACGAACACCCGGTGGCATTGGCAATTAATAGCCGGTCACCATATAACTGGGTAAGCAATTTAATATAGGGGGTTTCACCACAACCTGAGCAAGCGCCAGAGTACTCAAACAGCGGCGAAATCAGCTGAGAGGTGCGGATATCAATGCGCTCAATCTGGCTTTTATCAATTTCGGGCAGTTGCAGGAAGAAATCATAATGTGCTTTTTCTGCGGCTAAATGTTCCAGCCGGGGTTTCATGTTAATGGCGCGGATGGTCGGGTCTTGACGATCTTTGGCCGGACAAACTTCATAACATAAGTTACAACCGGTGCAATCTTCGGGGGCGACTTGCAGAATATACTTTTGCCCTCGCATATCGCGCGCTTTTACATCCAGCGATTGTAAGCTATCCGGCGCGCCGGACAGGGCCTCTGGCGGTACGACTTTAGCGCGAATAGCCGAGTGCGGGCAGGCCGCAACACAGTGATTACATTGGGTGCAGAGATCAGGCTGCCAGAGAGGAATGTTTTCCGCAATATTGCGTTTTTCCCATTGGGTCGTGCCCACCGGCCAGGTGCCATCAGGGGGGAATGCGGAAACCGGCAGAGCATCACCCAAACCGGCCAGCATGGTCGCCGTGACAGTTTTCACAAAATCTGGGGCCAGATCCGAGACTATCGGCGGGCGCATTGGGCTATTTTCATCAATAGGTTGCAGCGGGATTTCTACCAGCGCATCAAGGGTGGCATCCAGTGCTTGCCAGTTGCGGCTGACAATTTCCGGCCCTTTGTTGCTGTAACTGCGGTCAATTGCCGCCCGCAATTGCTCCTGCGCCAACGCGGTGGGCAATATTTGGGTGAGATGGAAAAAGGCCATCTGCATGACGGTATTAATTCGAGCACCCAATTTGCACTCGCGCGCGATTTTAGCCGCATTAATCACAAACAGACGCGCCTGGCACTGGTGCAGTACCGCCTGAACTTCTTGCGGCAGCCGCTGCCACATGTCGTCGGCGCTAAATGGGGTGTTAATCAAGAAGATACCGCCCGGTTTTAAGCGCTCGGCCATTTGGTAGGTATCAATAAATTGCAACTGATGGCAGCCGACAAAATCGGCTTCACTCACCAGATAGGCCGAGTTGATGGGCGTTTCACTGACCCGTAAATGCGAGACGGTCAGGCCACCGGCTTTTTTGGAGTCATATACAAAATAGCCCTGTGCATACAGTGGGGTACTGTTGCCGATAATCTTAATATTATTTTTTGTGGCCGACACCGAACCATCACTGCCAAGGCCATAGAAGAGGGCTTCCAGAGTGGCGCGTTGCTCGATTTTCTCATTCGTTATCGGCAATGACAGACCGGTAACATCATCAAAAATGCCTAAGGTAAAACGCGGGCGCGGCAATGCTAATGACAGTTCTTTGAACACCGCCAGCACACAATCCGGGCCAAATTCTTTGGAGGATAAACCATAGCGGCCGCCACTCACTTTTGGCAATGTGGCGCGCTCGCCACGGCTATAGGCTTCCGCCAGTGCGGTCATCACCTCTAAATAGAGTGGCTCGGCCAGCGCACCGGGTTCTTTGGTGCGATCCAGCACGGCAATGTTGCTCACTGATGAGGGTAAGACACTGAGCAGGTGTTCAGCAGAGAAAGGGCGGAATAACCGCACTTTCAGCACGCCCACTTTTTCACCGCGCTTTAGCAAGCTATCAATCACTTCTTCGCAGGTGCCGATAGCCGAACCCATTAAGATAATGACGCGCTCAGCTTGTGGATGGCCATAAAACTCAAAGGGTTTATAGTCGCGCCCAGTGGCTGCGGCAAAGGCTTGCATGGCATCTGCAACATGCTGATAAGTCTGGTTATACCAAGGGTTAGTGGCTTCACGGGACTGAAAATAAGTATCTGGATTGGCCGAGGTACCCCGCACCACCGGATGGTCTGGCGACAGGGCACGGCCGCGGTGTTGGTCTATCCCTGGCTGTGGCAGCAGCTGACGTAAGGTGTCATCACTGAGAGGGACGATTTTATTGATTTCATGTGAGGTGCGAAAACCATCAAAAAAATGAATGAATGGAATACGGCTATTGAGGGTCGCCACCTGAGAAATCAGGGCGAAATCCTGTGCTTCCTGCACACTGCTGGCACAAAGCATGGCACAGCCGGTTTGCCGCACGGCCATGACATCGGAATGGTCACCAAAGATAGACAGCGCATGGGTGGCAATGGTGCGGGCGGCAACATGCAAGACAAAGGGGGTCAACTCGCCGGCCAGCTTATATAAGGTTGGGATCATCAACAACAATCCCTGCGAAGAGGTAAATGAGGTTGATAGCGCCCCGGTTTGCAGCGCGCCATGCACAGTGGCAATGGCACCGCCCTCTGACTGCATTTCAACGACCCGAGGAACATCCCCCCAGATATTGACTTTGCCGTCACCAGACCAGGCATCTGCTTGTTCAGCCATAGTGGAGCTTGGCGTAATAGGGTAGATAGCAATAACTTCATTGGCGCGATAGGCGACAGAAGCTACAGCACTGTTACCGTCAGTTGTAATCATTAATTTATACCTTCACATTGCTTATCATGCAGGGAATGGGACTTTCTGCATTTTGAAATTTATGGGATGTCTGATTATTTGAACTAATACAAAAATTTTAGCAGAGAGATTTTTTGCCGGTTATCGCGTTTGTGTGACAGTGAGGTAACAGAAAATAAGGAACTCAGGAGGGCTGGGGGTATATCAGGGGCTTCAGATAATAATTATTACAATTAGAAAACTATTTATGACTGGAATTAGATATTACTTACCTTTCGGCAGTGCAATTATTATGCTGGAGTTGCGTTTGTTTTGAAATAATGGGTTCGTAAGGTCATTAATTTGTGGGTTAATTGTAACGCGCAGATCAGCCGCTATGCCCAGCCGTATGGCGCAAGATTTAATGAACATTTAACCTTGGGCGAGCATAATGTCAGCCCAATACTGAAATGTGAGTGTGATAATGAGTGGTTTCATGTATTTGATAATGGCAATTATTGCCGAAGTGGTAGCAACCACGATGTTAAAAGCCTCTGATGGCTTTACCCGCTTGGTGCCCTCGGTGGTCGTGGTTATTGGTTACGGGATTGCTTTTTGGGGATTATCGCAGGTGGTCAAAACCATGCCATTGGGTATTGCTTATGCCATTTGGTCAGGGTTGGGGATTGTGTTGGTATCCATCGCCGCTTTATTTATGTACCAGCAAAAGCTGGATTGGGCTGCCATTGCTGGGATGACCTTGATTATTGCCGGTGTATTAGTCATTAACTTGCTCTCTAAAACACCTATGCATTAATCCGGTGTTTTAGTTGCGGTGAATACCGCCACTGCGCATTATCTTTCAGTTGGGATCCTCTTTCACCTGGGATAATGTGCAGCGGCATTGCCAATGCGAGTTACTTAATATCTAACTGATGTATGCCCTCGATAGCCAATAATGCGGCATACAGCTCATCCACACTTTTTCGTGGTGACAATGTCACTTCCACCGTAAGCTCACAGTCTATCGGCGTGCCATCTTGCTCTGGATTGTGTATGACGGACAGATTAGCTGGCTTGAGCTTCATATTTTGTATAGTAGCCAAAATCAACGGCACTGAGTTTGGCAGCAGTTTTATCGAGATAGCATAATGCTGACCAATCAGTCGGTCACTCAGTTGGCGGAAAATTTCCAACACGATTAATGTCACTATGGTGCCATAAACCCCAATCTCATACAGGCCGCTACCCACCACCAAACCAATCGCCGCAGTAACCCACATTCCGGCAGCGGTGGTAAGCCCTTTAATCATATGCCTTTGGACCATGATAGTCCCGGCACCCAGAAAGCCCATGCCGCTAACCACTTGTGCCGCCACGCGGCTGGGGTCAAAACTGATGTGTTCTAATGGCAGTAAATCCTCAAACCCATATTTTGACACTATCATAAACATAGCACTGCCAATCCCGACCAGAACATGGGTACGCAATCCAGCATCTTTGGCGCGTAATTGACGTTCCAGCCCAATCAGTCCTCCTAATGCTCCCGCTAAAGTAATGCGCAAAAGTAGATCAGCTATCATACTCATTTCCATTTTATTCTTTTGCCTTTGGTAGGTGTTTGATTTCCACTCTGATTAATATAGAGCTTTAGTTATTTCTATCAAGAGTTAGCACTTAAGTGAGGGGATAAGTCGGCTATTCTTGCGGTTTCAGGTTAAATTAAATTTTGCATTAACACTTATTTATGTTGTGTTTTAATTATAACAGATATTATATAAGTCAAATTATAACCCCGTGGTAGTTTAAGCGGCAAGGTGGTTAGTGGAATTCACTGCGCATCACGAACGTATGCGTACCACCGATTTATGTAAATGCATTGGAATTAATCAGTCTCACTCAGTGAATATCACCGGTGGGTCGCCCAATATATTTGGGTTAACACGATATATTTCTCAGGCTGGAGTAAAAGAATGAAGGCAATATCTTGTTTAGTGGGCGGCGCAGTGTTTTTTTTAGCCGCGTGCAGCAGCAATGATTCAACCGATACCGTTTCATATAATGACAATGCCTATGAACCAGTACAGCAAGGAACCAGTGCGAATGTGCATCACAATCTGAATATGGCGAATCCTGCGGCGGTTAATTGTGCCAATGTTGGAGGGGTATTGACGATGGCTAAGCAACTTAATGGTAGCAGTGTGGGAATGTGCCAATTGCCGGATGGCAAACGTTGTGAGGAATGGGCATTAATGCGCGGTGCTTGCCCGGCGCGTTAACTGACGGCAGTATTAAAATAACCTTCAATACTGCCGCTTTATTGCACTTTGTTAATTAAGCGGGGATCAGTTTACCCAATCTTTCAATTGGTAAATTAAGGTGTGATCCTTATTACTCAGTGTTAATTGACCTTTGGCTAATGTCACTTTGGCTCCGCTATTAAGCACTTGGCCTATTAACGCATCCCACTGATTTAACTGTTCATCACCGCACAGCATACGGGTGCTTGCTAACCCTTTTGCCGTCAAAATACCGTCTTTTAGCTCTCCCTGTCCCATGAAACGGTTACACATCGCCCCGGAAATATGCATCTTTTCGCCAAACTCAATACTCGGCGCAGGGGTTTTTAGTGGCTGTTTGCCATCAACACTGACCAGCACAAAGTTGTGATGCAACAGATCACTGGCGGTGACATTACTGGTGCTGGTGGATTGATTCATGCCGCATCCTGCTAATAATGCCGCTGCTATGGCCAATGGAATTATTTTTTTCATGTGACTCCAGGTTAAATATGCCCTTAAAACAGGCACTATCCTTAAAACATGTCATGTCCTAAGCATAAGTAGGGTATTCCAGTGAGCACCCCAACTCATGGCGACTGTCGGCCAATCAAACAGTGACGATATTGGGGCACGGCTCCCCTTTGACCAACTGGCTAATATTCTGCATGGTGGTTTGAGAAATACTGGTCAGCGCTTCTTCGGTCAAAAATGCCTGATGCCCGGTGAAGAGCACATTGTGGCAAGAAGACAGGCGGCGGAAAACGTCATCCTGAATCACGTCATTGGATTTGTCTTCAAAGAACAAATCACGTTCATTTTCATAGACGTCCATACCCAGCGAGCCAATTTTTTGCTGTTTCAGCGCATCAATTGCTGCAGTTGAGTCAACCAGGCCACCACGGCTGGTGTTGATTATCATCACGCCATCTTTCATTTGATCAAAGGCACTTTTATTGAGCAAATGATGGTTTTCTGGCGTCATCGGGCAATGCAGTGAAATAACATCAGATTCAGCATACAAGGTTTTGAGGTCAACATATTCCGCACCTAATTCCAGGGCTTGCTCACTTGGATAAGGGTCAAAGGCCAGCAGGCGCATACCAAAACCTTTCAGAATTCGCATGGTGGCCACACCAATTTTACCGGTGCCGATAATCCCGGCAGTGCGGCCATGCATATTGAAGCCAATCAGACCTTCAAGGGAGAAGTTGGCATCACGGGTACGTTGATAAGCACGATGAATACGACGGTTAAGGCTCATCATCATACCTACAGTGTGCTCAGCAACGGCTTCAGGTGAATAGGCCGGTACGCGCACCACAGGAATGCCCAGTTCTTTCGCTGCAACTAAATCGACATTATTGAAGCCAGCACAGCGCAAGGCCAGAATCTTGACGCCGACTTCTTTCAATTCTTCCAATGTTTCGCGGCAAGCATCATCATTGACGAAAATACAGACCGCATCACAGCCGGCGGCCATTTTTGCTGTTTTTGGGCCTAACAGAAAATCGAAAAACTCTAATTCAAAGCCAAAATCTTTGTTGACCAATTCGAGGTATTTGCGGTCATACTGTTTAGTACTGTAAACGGCTAATTTCATCATGATAACTCCGCTAAAATATTGTGATAAATCTAACAGATTTGAATAAATCATACAATTTGCGACAATAGCCGGCTGGATAGGACTTGTAACATTCTCATGCCATTGAGGTAAGGTTTTTATGCCGGTTTTCAATAGCAGTAATTCTATTCGAGTCACGAGAGTCGCTGTATTTATTATGGTATCTTGCAGCCGTTTAGGTTGCTGTGGTCAAAGCACTCCAGAACATGAGATGAGTGCAACACAAGGAAAGTCATGACTAAATGCGCAAAAATAGTGGGTTGGCTGTTATTAATCAGCGCAATTTCTCTGATGATATTATGGAAGACCCTGCCGCAATGGCTGCCAAAAGTTGCGCAATATTGGTTGCCCGCGGGTAGCCAACTCATATTATCTAGCCCACCAGTCTGGCATGAGGGCGCGCTGCGTATCCCCCAGCTGCGCTATCGGGTGCAAGATTGTACTCTCGTAAATATTGATAAATTGAGTATAGGTTATCACCATAGCCGCTGGCAGTTAGGTGCGAATAAAGTGGCCTTAGATACTGCCTGCTTGAGCCAATTACCTGTCAGTGGTGACAGCGCCCCTCTCGATTTAGCCTATTGGCAACAGCAGTTATCGGTGCTGGATGTGGCCATCAACAATGTGCAAATTACCCCTTGGCAGCAATACGCCGGCAAACTGACACTGACGTCGTCGGTGACGCCCAACCTATCCCAAGAGTTACATTATCAAGGCCCGCAATTGAGTTTTGCCGCCACTTTAGATAATGAACAACAACTGAGCTTGCAGCAATTCTCTATTGCGGTACCTGGCGCTGAACAGCCTTTCGAACTTAGCGGGAAAATCAAAATTCCCCTGTCACTGGATGATTGGCCTGAACAGGGAATGCTGGATGGGGTTTTGACCACCGGGTATCTGTCTAAACCTCTCTTACTGAATTTGAGTTGGCAACAGCTGCAAGGGGTGCTGACTCTGACAGAGCGCGGTGACGAATTACCGCTGGCGCGCTTGCCGTGGCGGATAGATTTAAGCCCGCAACGCGTACCAGACAAACTGCAAATTACCGCGGGCCAGTGGCAATGGCCTTATGCGGCGCAACCGCTTAGTGGTGGGCTTAACCTGACATTGAATCATTGGGAACAGGGGCTGGATAAAACCACCATTGATGCCCGCATTAATGTGGTTACCGCGGGTAAAGCAGGGAAAGGGAACGCCGTCCTGACCCTTGGGCCGGGCAATCTGAGTATGACCAACAGTGATTTAAAGTTCCAGCTAAGCGGGCAGGCGAATCTGGACAGCATAATACTGAATGGGACTATTCCCGGCTTGCTCAGCGGCTCGGTACTGAACCCCACCTGGGTGTTGCATCCGGGGGCGTTGCTACGGGCGCACGGCCGTGTGACTCCGGAACTGCGGATAAGAGATGCCCGCTGGCCTTTGGCGGGGGTGAAGGTCACCGCCGCAGGTGTGACGGGGCGGCTGCAAGCGATTGTGGATGCGCAAGACAGCTATTGGGGTGATTTTAATGTGCATCTTGATGGTCAGGCGCAAGAGTTTTGGCCAGATAAAGGCGATTGGCAGTGGCGCTATTGGGGTAAGGGGCATCTGCCTCCTTTGGCTGCCCATTGGGATGTCAGTGGCAAAGGGCGCTGGCAGGGAACGCTTATCACTCTGGATCAACTGTCTACCGGTTTTGACCGCTTAGAATATGGCTTGGCTAAGGTTGATGCACCACGGCTGACCTTAGTTAAACCTCTGACCTGGCAGCGCGATAACCATCATCCGGCTTTTATTGCCGGGCTTGAGTTAGGCGCGAAAAAAGTGGCATTTAGTGATGGCGGGGGGTATTTGCCTCCGGCGCTATTATCCCTCCAACTTAATGGCCGTGATCCGAACAGCTTCTTGTGGCAAGGAAAGTTACAGGCACAGAGTATTGGGCCGATTGCGCTACAGGGGCGTTGGGATGGCGAGCGCTTACGGGGCGAGGGCTGGTGGCCGAAACAGTCATTAACGGTATTCCAGCCACTAATTTCCCAAGAGTTAGGTATCAAGCTGCGTGATGGCCAGCTGTATGCGCAGGCGGCCTTTTCCGCCGCCCGTAAACAAGGATTTACCGCCGGTGGGCACTGGGTGGTGAAGAATGGCGGCATGTGGTTGAAAGAGGGCGAGTTAAGTGGGCTGGATTTTGTGATGACCTACCGCCTACGCGAAAGTCAGTGGCAGCTAGGGGCGCAAGGGCCAGTTAAACTGCGCATTGCTTCGTTGACTAACTTGTTTGAAATGCAAAATATCACCGCCGACCTACAAGGGACATATCCTTATTCAGAGCAATCCCCATTGACCTTGAGTAACGTTGGCATGGATATTCTGCAAGGGCATTTAAGCTTATCTGCATTGCGCTTACCGCAACATGATGCGGCGGTGCTGAAATTAAGCGCTATAGATTTAAGCGAACTATTTACTGTGCTTAAACCTAAGCAATTTGCCATGTCAGGTAAGGTGAACGGCGAATTACCCCTTTATCTTAATAATCCACAATGGCTGGTGCACAAAGGGTGGATTGCTAATGACGGCATGGTGACACTGCGTTTGGACCCCGATCTTACCAACTCAATCGGTGAGAGTAATATCGCAGCAGGTGCTGCAATGGACTGGTTGCGTTACATGGAGATTTACCAATCTTATGCCATGGTGGATTTAGATAACCTTGGCCAATTAACATTGCAGTCAAAGATTCACGGCGTGAATACGCAGAAAAACTCAAAACGAGAAATAGTCTTAAATTATCGCCATGAAGAAAATATCTTCCAACTCTGGCGTAGCTTGCGGTTTGGCGATAATTTACAAGAGTGGTTACAACAGCATCTTTTGTTACAACCGACTATTTCGTTACAACCAACATCGTTACAAACAACAACAGCACCGGTGAGGGCGAAGGAATGAAGATCTTGACATGGGAATGTGTGGCACTTGTTCTGGGGGTGTTTCTGCTCAGTGGCTGTTTACGTCTTGAGGTGGCGACCCCGGAGAAACCTATCACTATCAATATGAACGTCAAGATTGAGCACGAAATCCAGATCCGAGTTGATAAAGATGTGGAAAATTTGCTTAAAAATCAATCCAATCTTTTCTAAGGAGCCATGATGAAAAAGCAAACTTCAGGTTGGATTGGTGGTCAATCGCGGCTGATTCGCAAGATACTGGCTTTGGTGGTGTTGAGTGGCAGTCTGTTGTTTAGTACTGGGGTATTTGCACTGACCTTAGAACAAGCAAAGCAACAAGGCCGGGTAGGAGAAACCCTGAGTGGCTATTTGGCTCCGGTAAAAAATGATGCCGAAACTTTGGCGCTGGTGGAGCAAATCAATATTGCCAGAGCGGTAAAATATGACGAAGTAGCACAAAAAAATCATATTTCTACTGAGGATGTCGCCAAATTAGCGGGGCAAAAGTTGGTTAACCGTGCTGCTGCGGGTGAATATGTGCGCGGTATTAATGGCCAGTGGATAAAGCGCTGACACTTATACTGACCATCAGATTAATAAAAATGCCCATATAAGATGGGCTTTTTTATGGCAGAAAAAAGCGCACCCGAAGGTGCGCAATTATCTAATGACCCTGTTGGGTAACACGAGGGTAATACGAGGTCATTCAGTCGTGCCTTGGCGAGATACCCGCCTTGGCGCAAAAGTGTAAAATCAGTTTGTCTTTATAAATCAACTACCATTCGCTAACTAACAGCCATTACTTAACTAACAACTATTAGCTAATTATAACTATTAGCTAATTATAACTATGCGCTAACCACTTGAGTCAGTAACTCTTTGGCATCTGCTTGTGCTTTGGTTGCCACTTCAGGGCCGTAAGCAATACCTTCTGCGAACACGAATTCAACATCAGTAATCCCGATAAAGCCCAGGAACAGACGCAGGTAAGGCACAACCAGGTCAGTAGGGGTATCTTTATGAATACCGCCACGGCTGGTCAGAATAATAGCGCGTTTGCCAGTTATCAGGCCTTCTGGGCCTTTTTCGGTGTAACGGAAAGTCACGCCAGCACGGGCAATCAGGTCAAAATAGTTCTTTAACTGTGTCGGAATATTGAAGTTATACATAGGTGCGGCGATAACAATCACATCATTCGCCTGCAATTCAGCAATCAGTTCATCAGACAGCGCCAGTGCTTCTTGTTGGCGTGGAGTCAAGGCGGCATCTGAAGGGCGCATTGCACCGACCAGCTCGCCATCTAATACAGGAATCGGTTGAGCAGCCAGGTCACGTACAGTAATTTCATCACCCGCATGGGCGGCTTGCCATTGTTCAGCAAAAAAATCAGCCAATTGGTTAGACTGTGAATATGTTGCCAGGATGCTTGATTTCAGAACCAGTACTTTGCTCATCGTAATTCCTTAAAAGGTAACAGAGACTTAGGCTATTCGCCTTTTCAATGAGAGATACTTTATTCATATTTGCAGAACAGTGATAGCGTAATATTTTGCGTTCTTTGTTCGATTTTATTGAACGATGAGCATCAGATAGTCAAAATTGGCTGGGTTACGGCATAAACGCTGATTGTGTTATCCTATCTATTAGGCTTTATATAATTAAAAACTATGAGTTGCTCACTAAGAGTTAGCCGGTCAAAAATTACCGTCTATTAATAAAAAACATCTGCTAATCAAATTCATAGCATCACATCATTGGGTTGACACTGTCAGTTTCAACCGCATCGTAACAAGGAATACTGAACGTGAAATCTTCGCTCGCAGCATTATCCTCCCAACTCGGCGAGCTGATGCTCCGTGACCAACAGCGCATGCGGCGTCGGTTGCAAGGCGCACGAAAAATCAATAATCCCGAAGCTATAGCAGCCATTACCGGTGAAATCGAGGCCGAAATCGCCACGGCCATGCAACGGGTGAACAGCCGTCGGGCGGCCTGTCCTGCAATTACTTATCCTGAAAACTTGCCGGTCAGTCAGAAAAAACAAGATATTTATAATGCTATCCGCGACCATCAGGTGGTGATTGTCGCCGGTGAGACCGGCTCGGGCAAAACGACACAGTTACCGAAAATTTGTCTGGAATTGGGGCGCGGTGTTAAAGGGGTTATTGGTCATACTCAGCCGCGACGTCTGGCGGCACGGACGGTGGCAAACCGCATTGCCGAGGAGCTAGAAACCTCTCTTGGCGGCTGTGTTGGCTATAAAGTCCGTTTTAATGATCACGTCGGCGAGAACACGCTGGTTAAGCTAATGACCGACGGTATTTTGCTGGCTGAGATTCAGCAAGATCGCCTGCTGATGCAATATGACACGTTGATTATTGATGAGGCGCATGAGCGCAGCCTCAATATTGATTTCATTTTGGGTTATTTGCGCGAGTTATTGCCAAAACGCCCTGATCTGAAAGTGATTATTACTTCGGCCACCATAGATCCGCAGCGCTTCTCAAAGCATTTCAATAATGCGCCAGTTATTGAAGTGTCCGGCCGGACGTATCCGGTCGAGGTGCGCTATCGGCCAATAGTTGATGATGCCGACGATGTTGAGCGGGATCAGTTGCAGGCCATTTTTGATGCGGTAGATGAACTTAGCCATGAAAGCCCCGGCGACATTCTGATTTTTATGAGTGGTGAACGCGAAATTCGCGATACCGCAGATGCACTGACAAAACTCAATTTGCCACATACTGAGGTGCTGCCACTGTATGCCCGCCTATCAAACAGCGAGCAGAATAGGGTGTTTCAATCACATCATGGGCGGCGAATTGTACTGGCCACCAACGTTGCCGAAACCTCGTTGACAGTGCCGGGCATCAAATATGTTATCGACCCCGGCACGGCGCGTATCAGCCGCTACAGTTTCCGCACCAAAGTGCAGCGGTTGCCAATTGAACCGGTTTCGCAAGCCTCAGCTAATCAACGTAAAGGCCGCTGTGGCCGTGTCTCTGATGGTATTTGTATTCGGCTGTATTCCGAACCTGATTTTCTGTCACGTCCTGAATTTACCGACCCTGAAATCCTGCGCACCAATTTAGCCTCGGTTATCCTGCAAATGACCTCATTGGGATTGGGGGATATCGCGGCCTTCCCATTTGTGGAAGCGCCGGATAAACGCAATATCCAAGATGGCGTGCGGCTGCTGGAAGAGTTGGGGGCAATACAAACGGCCAATAACGGTCATCAACAATTGACGCCATTGGGCCGTCAGCTCGCGCAATTACCGGTCGACCCCCGCCTGGCGCGAATGGTACTTGAAGCACAAAAAAGTGGCAGCGTGCGCGAGCTGATGATTATTACCTCGGCATTGTCAATTCAAGACCCTCGTGAACGCCCGATGGATAAACAGCAGGCCTCGGATGAAAAACATCGCCGTTTTGCTGATAAAGACTCTGATTTCCTTGCATTTGTTAACTTATGGGATTACCTGAAAGAACAACAAAAAGAATTGTCATCGGCACAGTTTCGCAAATTATGTCGCAGCGATTTTTTGAATTATCTGCGTGTCCGTGAATGGCAGGATATCTATACCCAATTGCGCCAGGTAGTCAAAGAACTGGGTATTCCAGTCAATAGTGTTCCTGCGGATTATCGCAGTGTGCATACCGCTATTCTGACTGGATTACTGTCCCATATTGGTCAGAAAGACGTAGATAAACAAGAATATACTGGCGCGCGAAATGCGCGGTTTGCCATCTTCCCTGGCTCTGGCTTATTCAAAAAACCGCCTAAATGGAGCATGGTAGCTGAATTAGTTGAAACCAGCCGCTTATGGGGCCGCATTGCTGCCCGCATTGAACCGGAATGGGTAGAACCCTTAGCGCAACATTTGGTTAAACACCATTATAGTGACCCGCATTGGGAGAAAGCGCAGGGGGCGGTCATGGCCAGCGAGAAAGTGACCTTATTCGGCTTACCGATAGTGGCTGAACGCAAAATTAACTATGGCCCTATTGACCCACCGCTGTGCCGTGAACTGTTTATCCGCCACGGCTTGGTGGAAGGGGATTGGCAGACGCGCCATGCATTCTTCCGAGCCAATTTAAAGTTACTGGCTGAAGTAGAAGAACTGGAGCACAAATCCCGTCGGCGCGACATTCTGGTGGATGACGAAACCCTGTTTAACTTCTACGATCAACGCATTGGTCGTGGGGTTATTTCTGCTCGTCATTTTGATAGCTGGTGGAAGAAAACCAGCCAAACTCAACCCGAATTGCTGAACTTTGAAAAAACCATGCTTATCAAGGATGGGGCCAACAAAGTTAACCCGCTGGATTACCCCAACTTTTGGTATCAGGGGGCACTAAAATTACGGCTTTCCTATCAATTTGAGCCGGGAACGGACGCCGATGGGGTCACGGTACATATTCCATTACCGATCCTTAATCAGATTCAGGAGCAGGGCTTTGACTGGCAGATCCCCGGGATCCGCCGGGAATTAGTCATCGCGCTAATCAAATCATTACCGAAACCTATTCGGCGCAATTTTGTTCCTGCCCCTAATTATGCAGAAGCTTTTCTGGCCCGTGTTACACCGCTGGAAACCGGCCTGCTAGAGGCATTAGAACGCGAACTCAGACGCATGACTGGCGTGACGGTGTCACGTGAAAGTTGGCAATTGGAACAAGTACCCGATCATCTGAAAATGACCTTCCGCGTGTTGGATGATAAAAATCGGACGCTATGTGAGGGCAAAGACCTTGCGGCCTTGAAGTTACAATTGCAAGAAAAAGTGCAGGAGACACTTTCTGCTGTGGCTGATGACGGCATCGAGCAAAATGGCTTACATATCTGGAGCTTTGGCACACTACCTGAATGCTATGAACAACGCCGTGGTGGCTATGAGGTCAAAGCCTATCCGGCACTGGTGGACGAAAAAGACAGTGTGGCAATCCGCTTATTCGAAACTGAAGCACAGCAACAACAGGCGATGTGGCAAGGCACCAGACGTTTACTCCTGCTGAATATTCCTTCTCCAATCAAGTATTTGCATGAGAAATTACCGAACAAATCTAAACTAGGCCTCTATTTCAATACTTATGGCAAAGTGATGGATTTGATTGATGATTGCATTGCTTGTGGGGTCGATAAACTGGTGGCGCAGTATGGCGGCCCGGTATGGCAAGAAGCCGATTTTGCCCGGCTACAAGAAAAAGTTCGTGCTGAGCTGAATGACACTGTCGTGACAATAGCCAAGCAAGTTGAACAAATTCTCACCACTGTTTTCAGCATTAATAAGCGGCTGAAAGGCCGGGTAGATATCTCGCAAGCATTAGCCCTGTCAGATATTAAAGCACAACTTGGTGGCCTGATTTACCGAGGTTTTGTCACCAATAATGGCTGGAAGCGTTTGCCCGATACGCTGCGTTATTTGCAAGCAATTGAACGCCGAATGGAAAAACTGGCGGTAGATCCACACCGTGATCGTGCTCAAATGCAACGAATTGAACATGTGCAACAAATGTGGAAGCAATGGCTCAATAAGTTACCGCCTAAACGGCAACAAGACGATGATGTCAAAGAAGTCCGTTGGATGATTGAGGAATTGCGTGTCAGTTTATTTGCCCAACAATTAGGGACGCCATACCCCATCTCAGACAAGCGTATTTTCCAAGCGATGGAACAACTTTCTTCCTGATGCATCTCACTGCGCACTTGAAGCCAACAGCGCTTTAAGTGCGGGTGTTACCCCGTACCCGCCCGCCTATATGCTGTTTTGAATTCAATATGTATATGATTAATAGCCTCTATTTTCATTTCTGATATGCAACTGCTGTCATATTTCAACTCAGATGCGAAGCTCTTCGCGAGTGGTAAATTAACGCTAAATTCAAGCGGTGGTGTTATTGCCCCACACCGCTATCTGCGGGTATATCTGTCCTGGCAATCAGCGGGCTTGTCCAAAGTTTGTCTGATTATGGGTCACCATGTTTGATTACATTTGGTGGGTTTGATAGAGTTTTTCCGGAGCAGGGATTGCTTATGTATGTCATTAGTTTGTTGAGGTTAGCCCAACGAGAGTTGTTTAAATTACCCGTGGGTATTCAGGCTGCGCTCATTAAAGCCATAGAAGAGTTAGAAGCTTATGGGCATGATTTAAGAGAGCCAGTGGTGCGGGATATCGGGCGGGGCCTAAAAGAGCTGCGGGTCAGTGCGAAAGAGGGCATTGGGCGTGGTTTTTTCTTTTACCAGGCTGAGCAGCAGGTTTACATCATTCATTTTTTACAAAAGAAGACGCAAAAAACCCCAAGACGGACACTGATGTTGGCGCATCAGCGAATAAAGGAACTCAAACGGAGATTGCAGTCATGAAGAAATATGATGATTTTGACATTATCCCCTTTTCTGAGGTTAAAGCAGCGGCGTTGCATCATCCTCAGGTAAACGAAGCGTATTCAGATATACAAATCCGCCAAGCCATGATGACTGAGTTGAAAGCGGCCCGCCAGCAATGTCACCTTACTCAGGAAGATGTTGCCCAACGGGCGGGGCTGAAAAAACAAAATATCAGTCGAATGGAGAAAGGCATTATCTCACCAAATCTCACTACCTTAAGCCGCTATGCCGCAGCACTGGGCGGCACATTTGTTTTTAAGTTTAATCAAGAGCCGCAAAGTGCCAACAAGGAATAATGCGCGGGTAAATATCCTGTTGGCAGACACCTTAATATATCACTGAAATCCAAGTGTTTTATTTGGATTTTTTGGCGGCCTTGTTCGCCAGTACTTTTAACCGCTCACTGATGGCTGTGACGGCCAACGCGCGATTATCTGCCAGGTACCTATCTTTCGCGGCGGGAGCTGAACTTTGAATGGCTATCAAAGACCAGTTGTCGCCATCTTTTAGCAGTAAGGGAGAACCACTGTCACCGGGCAATGTATCGCATTGGTGGGAAAGCACCCCTCGCTGTGCCCAACCAGTAATCAGGCAATCTTCATGGCGGTATAATGTGTCTAAATGATCAAGAGGATAACCTGCTTGAGTTATTTTTCGCTTAACCTGCTTGAGTGCTTGTGTCAGTTCATTTGCATTGCCGTTCCATAATGGTAATGGCTTGATCGGTAGAGGTTTAGTATTAGTTAACCGAATAAGTGCAAAATCATATGCAGCGGCGGCGGGGGGAACTATCCAGCCGTCGCCATCAGGTTTAAGTTTTTTACCTAATTTAGCATCGACCAGTGTTTCCAGGTGGGTAACTTGGTATTTCCAATGCCCCTCGTGAGAAATAAACCGCAAGGCAACCGCAGCATCAATTTTCCCCGGAGGCGACAGTACGCAATGACCCGCAGTTAATGCCAGGTGAGGGGTGATTAATGTTGCGGTACAGAGATTGCCACTGGCCGTTTCAACTTGTCCAATAGCTTGCCACGGCCATTCGCTACTATTGGTTATGGCCGTACGCTCATCTTCACCAAAGAATAGGGCGGTTTTATCCGCAATACTGATGTCTGCTTCTGGTGTGTCAGTGGCTGGCTGGGCAATAGCGGAGGAAAGAGGTAACAGACCTAAAAGAAATAATGAGGATAAACGCATAAATAGTTAGCCTTGCCTTTATTTTCCTACCAGGAGGTTGTCCAAAAGAACGTTTGATTAAATTGCTAACCATGAGTCCCACCTGAACTAACTATAGACAAAATTAGTCATAGGGTGAGTTGTCACTGATTGATTTTTCGATAAATTTTGAGCTGCATTCACCATTATTACTATAAATAAAAAAATAATGTGATCAGACCGCAAATGACTAATGTGGTTAACATGATTTCAAATAAATAACGGCGCAGCATTTTTAGCACTCCTGATAAAAAACACCCGGAAAACCGGGTGTTGAGTGAATCAGCTGTTACAGGTCTATCGTAGATAGCGGATGCAGAGAGCAAACATCCGCCGTCTTTAGCGCATTATGGCTATTTTGCGGCCGGAACGGCGGCAGGGACAGATTTACTGTGGGTCGCTTTTTTATGGTGTTTTTGGGTCGACTGAGCTTTTTGCACCGGTGCAGTCTTATTCATCTCTTTTGCCGCATCAGATTTCATCGGTTTCTTAGCTTTTTGGTGATGCATGGTTTTAGCAGGAGCGGCGTGGGCCATTGGCGCATTAGCCATTGGTGCGGCTGGCGGCGCAACAGTATCTGCGGCAAATGCGATAGAAGACATACCCAAGCTTGCTGCAACAATCAGAGCTAATACTGTTTTCATGATAAATTCCTCGGTGTTCTGTTACTAGATCGGCCCTGTTGGGTCGTTGTAATGAGAATAGAGGAAATAATTGGTGGCTTCCGTGAGTCATTGGTTTCGGCTTGTAACCGATTGTACATACAGGATTCGAGGGCCAGCAGAACAAGATAGAGTGCGCCTTATTTTATTCAGTGGCAGATTTTAAGCGAAATAATTCCCTATATTGCAATAACTCATCCACACGAACTGGGGCGAAATGCCCCAGACTGCCTTTTCTGTCCTTGCGACGTTGTCACAACGATGTGACTTTCGCCATTGCCTATCACCAGGCCACGCCCAAAAGAGGGCTCAGCCTGTTTGAAATAATAGATTTAACCTACAAAGTTACCTCGCCAAGTTTGCCTCACACTGAGTTATTACAAACTAAGGCAACCACGAATAAATCATCAATTTTAGTTACAACATACAGTGTGTTTTGTTATTAAAAATAGGTGCTCTATATCTGTATTTACACCTTTGAAATAACATTGTTATTAAAGCCTGCAGAAAATAGTGCCGCTTAAGGTGAGGGCAGTATCCGTAATTTTACCCCAGGGGCAGTGAAATATTACCAGTAATGTTGTTCTAAATGCGGGCGGGGAAATGCGTATTAAGCTGCTCGCCAGTGGCTTTCCTTATCAGTTTTCCGATTAAAAAACCGAGGCTACACTGTCAGGAATACCTCTGTAATATATTGATTTTTATTTATAATCCGGTTGCGGTTCTCTGGGGTTGGTTGTTTTTTTCGTGCAGGCTCCACTGTAACCGTACATTAAGGAGCCTGCATAGTGACGCAATCTGCCAGGGAGCAGATTGAAAATTTCGTGGTCTGAAAATGGCCTGTTTTACACAAATGCGCGGCTATTAGCTCATATTTCCCGTCAGTCGGCGGTGGAAATCGCTACTGCGCATATCTAAACCTTCAATAATTACCTCGGCACCATATCGCTGATAGCGATATTCAATACCATCCAAAGCGGCCACCGTGGAAGCATCCCAAATTTGGGCATGCGTCAGGTCAATGACAACCCGTTTGGGATCGTGCGCGTACTCAAAATGCTCGAAAAGGTCGTTACTGCTGGCAAAGAAAAGTGGCCCGCGCACGATATAACGTACTGATTCGCCATCATCACTTAACACTCGTTCAGCATTAATTACGTGAGCAATCCGGCGAGCAAAGAGAATCATAGCGACAATAACCCCCGCCAATACACCCAGTGCAAGGTTGCTGGTCCAAACGGTAATGGTGACCGTTAACACCATCACCAGAGTTTCAGACCAAGGCATGCGTTTAAGTGTCGCTGGTTGTAGGCTATGCCAATTCACTGTTTTCACGGCGACGACCATCATTATTCCAGCCAATACGACCATTGGTATTTGGGCAAGCACCTTGCTAAGGCCGGTAACCAGCAACAGTAATACCACTGCTGCGGCCACTGTAGAAACACGGCTACGTGCTTTGCCCAATTCTACGTTGACGATGGTTTGGCCTATCATGGCGCAACCTGCAATACCGCCATAGAATCCCGCCAGAATATTACCAACACCAAGCCCCCAGGACTCCCGGCGTTTGCTGGATGGGGTATCGGTAATGTCATCAACCAACTTTGCGGTTAGCAACGATTCCATCAAACCGACAAATGCGATGCTCAATGCGGTCGGCCATATGATGTGGAGTGTTTGCCAGTCAAGCGGTACAAGCAGAGGGGTAAAACCGGGCAAGCCGGCACTCATTGGCCCTTCATCGCCAACGTTTGGCAATCTATAGTCCATAAGAAGTGCCACAGCAGTGACCACGACAATGGCAATAAGTGGCGAAGGCACACTTTTGAGAATGCGCGGCAGCAGTAAAACCAGCATAAGTGTCACGATAAACATGACCCAGACCAAATTTGATTGCCCCCAGACATGTGGCACTTGGGCGAAAAATATGAGAATACCCAGCGCGTTGACGAAACCTATCATGACGGAGCGGGGGATATAACGCATCATGCGGGACAGGCCTGTTAGGCCGAAAAGTATTTGAACTATCCCCCCCATAACCACTGCGGGCAGGATATATTCTACGCCGTGGGCATGAACCATTGGCCCAATCACTAATGCCACTGAACCCGCCGCCGCTGAAACCATCGCAGGCCTGCCGCCAAGAATGGAGAGTGTAAAACACAGAACAATAGAGGCTATCAAACTCACTTTCGGGTCAACCCCGGCAATGACAGAAAATGAAATCACTTCAGGTATCAGTGCCAGTGCGGTGACCACCCCCGCGAGACATTCGCGGGTCATAAGTCCGGGTGATTTCAATACCTGTAAGACGCGCAATTCATCATCCGGCTTTGCGATGGTAGATAGCTTGGTGCTATTCATGTTTTTTTCAGTCTCTGTTGATCAGACTCAGATAATCTATAACTGAGTTTTTGGGTAATATATAAACGGTTAAGACCTTGGAAAGGGTTAAATGGGTTATCCAAACATCCTCATCCTGCGGGGCTGTAGCGGCATTAAAATCCTAAACGAACAAAACGGTAAGTGGGCGGCAAAAAAATACTGCCACTCAAGGCGAGGGCAGTATCCATAATTTTAATCCGCCTACAACGGAATATTACAAATAACGTTGTTCTAAATGCTGGCGGAAGAAACGTGGGTTTAGTGATTCGCCCGTGGCTTGGGTTATCAGTTCTGCGGTGGAATAATGGCTGCCATGTTGCCAAATAGTAGTCTGTAGCCAATTGAATAGGGCACTAAGGTCACCATTGGCAATATTCCTATCTAATTCTGGTATCTTGCTTCGGGCGGCGTGAAAGAGTTGGGCGGCATACATCGCACCTAATGTATAGGTCGGGAAATAACCAAATGCGCCATCCGTCCAATGAATATCTTGCATACAGCCGTTTTGGTAATTGCCTTCGGTATTCAGCCCAAGATACTGCTGCATTTTTTCATTCCACAAGGCGGGGATATCATCGACCTCGATTTCGCCATTAATTAAGGCTTTTTCAATCTCATAACGTAATATGACATGAGCAGGATAACTGACTTCATCAGCATCAACACGAATAAATCCGGTCTTAACGCGTTGGTTTAAGGCGATGAAATTCTGCATTTCAAAAGCGGGTTGCTCACCAAATTGCTCAACGACCAAGGGCAGGATGAGCGGGAGAAACTCTTTACTACGCGCTAATTGCATCTCGAATAATAAGCTTTGTGACTCATGAATTGCGGTTGAGCGCGCATGTGAGATGGGTTGCCCCAGCCATGCGCGAGGTAGATTTTGTTCATAACGCGCATGGCCGGTTTCATGCACTATCCCCATCAATGCACTGAGAAACTCCTGCTCATTATAACGGGTAGTGATACGAACATCTTGGGGCACACCGCCACAGAATGGATGCACACTGATATCTACTCGCCCGCCATCAAAATCAAAACCGAGCAGGTTCATGACCTGTAGCCCCAGTTGGCGCTGTTTTTCCAGGTCAAATGGCCCTTGTGGAACCAAACAGGCTTCACCGGCTTGTTTTGCTGTCACTTTTTGCAATAACTCAGGTAGCCACTGTTTCAGGTCACCAAAGATACTGTCCAGACTGGCACTGTTAGTGCCCGGCTCATATAAATTCAGTAAGGCGTCATAGCGCGATGTCCCGGCGGCCTGAGCACGAATTGCCGCTTCTTCGCGACTTAATTTGACCACTTCACGTAGATTTTCTGCAAAGCCATTCCAGTCATTTGCAATACGTTGCTGCCGCCAGGCATGCTCGCAACGAGCACCTGCCAGTGATTTAGCCTCAACCAGTGCTTCCGGCAATAACACGGCATTATGATAATGGCGGCGCATTTCGCGCAAATTTGCCTGTTCAATCTCATTGAGTGTTTCTGATTCGGCTTGCTGCAACCATTCACCAACCTGTGGATTTGTCAGGATCTGGTGTTGCAATACATTGAGCTCAGCCATTGCTTCTGAGCGAGCAACATTACCTTTTGCCGGCATCATGGTCTGCATATCCCATCCGGCAATGGCCGACAAATGCTCGAAGCGCGACAGGCGAGTGAAAGTGGTGCACAGGTTGTGATACGCGTTAGTCATAGAACACTCCATAAGTCTGATATATCAGTTTGTATTATTCATTTGGTTATTGTGTAGGGCTGTTGTGATCAGCAGACGGGGAGTCAAGATTTTTTACTGGCCAACAAAATCTGAAACTGGCGCCGCCCAATGAACTGGCATCAACAGAAATACTCCCTTGATAAGCCAAGGCGATAGACTGAACAATAGCCAATCCCAGGCCACAGCCGCCCGTGGCACGATCACGGCTTGGGTCCAGGCGAACAAAAGGCTCGAAAATCCGGGTTCGTTCCTCGAGTGGAATGCCTGGCCCGTCATCTTCGACTTGTAAACACGCATTATCGCCATCAAACCACAGCCCCACGCGCAGTCTTTTGTTGGAATAGCGCAGGGCATTATTGACCAGATTATCCAGCACGCGCTCCATCAGGCGCAGGTCAACCGCGCCAAAATCGCCACGATGAGGAATATCCAGCTCTATCTCGCGTTCACTATGGATAACCCGCATATCCATGACTTTGGTGGTTAACCAGCCGGGTAAATCAATGGGTTCCAAATTGAGAGAGACTTGCGGGCGATCCAGCCGAGCATAGGTTAATAGCTCATCAATTAAGGCTTCCAACTGGCCAATGTCATGATTTAATGCCAATTGTTCACTCTCGGTTAGATTATCACTCATGGCCAAACGATAACGTAAACGTACTAATGGGGTACGCAACTCATGAGCAATCCCATCAATAAGCAGCTTTTTACTGACAATTAGTGTGCTGATATTATCTGCCATCTGATTAAAGGCCACCCCCAAGCGACTTAAACTCGACGTGGGGTCAAAATGTGTTCGCTCATCAAGATGGCCAGCCCCCAGCCGTTGGGCGGCATTTTCTAACTTAAGCAAGTCTTTCCAGTGAGGGCGCATCCACAAAAATACCGGCAAAGCCAAAGACAGCCCAATCAGGATCAGTAAGGATAAGTCCAGTAAGCGCATTTGATGCAGATAAAACAGATAAGGTACCGGGCCGACGGCAAGCACATAGTGGCTGCGCGGGATGCGTTGCAGGAAAGTATATTCATCATCCAAAGCAATGATTTCACCGGCTCGCAGGCGTTTATTTAGCTGCTCACCGAGGTCACGTTTATCAAGGGGTTCAATATGTAATTGAAAAGAAAGATTTAAATCCAATGTGGCGATGGTTTTGTTCCAGTCTTTTAGCGGGATTTCACGTAGCTCACTGCGCATCAATGATAATGAGCTTTTCATCAAATCATCTAATGACTGGCGACCAGCGCGCTCAGCTGTGACTTTATAAACCAGCCCGACGAGCATCGCCATCACCATAAAACAGACGAAGAGCAATAAGAAAAACTGAATAAATAGCTTTCTCATTGCTGCACAAACTCCCAGGCATTGGGAGCAAAAAGGTAACCTTTATTTCGCACAGTTTTGATTCTAAAAGGTTCCAGCGTGTTGTCATAAAGTTTGCGGCGCAAACGTGAGATGGCCACATCTATGCTGCGATCCATCCCGTCATAACTGACACCCCGCAAGTTTTTTAACAGCGCCTCTCTGTCCATGATGATGCCGGCATGGGTTGCCAACTCCCACAGGAGATCAAAATCTGAGGTCGATAAAGTAATTTCTTCATCACTGAGATTGACCTGCCGATTGACGGGGTCAATACAGAGTAAACCGAAATGAATCGCGTTATGGCCAGTGAGTGGCGGGCTGATGGTTTCCTTGGCTTGCTGTTGATGGTGTTGACGTAGATGCGAACGTAAGCGAGCTAACAATACCGCTGGCGGCGTGGTTTTCAGAATATAGTCATTCGCCCCCATCTCTAGAGAGAGGATGTGGTTCATATCACTGTCCAAAGAGGTCAGCAGCACGATCGGGCCGTCGTAATGTGGCCGCAGATCTCGGCAAAGTGTCATCCCATCTTTTCCGGGCAACATGACATCGAGTAACACCAAATCTGGTTGTTGCTGCTCAATCACAGCTTGTGCCGTGTCGCCTCGGGGTTCTACCCAGACATCAATGTCATGCTTACCAAGATAGGCGGCAATCAGTTTTCCGACTTCCGGGTCGTCTTCAACAAAAACAATTTTGGTCATGTTTTTCAGTTTATAAAAGTGCCGAATTCCAGCATAGCGCGCTGTTGAGAGCAATGCTATGCACCTTACCTTATCTGCTTGTTATTAATGTTTTTGACTGATTGCTAGACAACCAGCAAATCATTATATTAATGAAAGTGATTGTATCGTCATCTCTGTTTAGTTGCGCCTATCGTTTATATCTCAATATCTATGATTAATGAATTGCTGTGTCGATCAACGGGGGACTGAGGGATGAGTGGCGAAGAGCTTAGTGTGCCTGCACACAATGAAAAAGTCTGTTTCGACTACACGGAGTTTTTGGCTGTTTCTTGTAAAAAGCAGTGGAGTTTTATTGAGGCGATTTATGGTGTTATGCCAATATTTGGTATGGTTGTAAGAAACCCAACTGAATGGGAACAAACGCCTCAAGAGCGGCTTACTGAGTTGGCACTGCAAGTATTATCAACCCAACTTAGTGATGAGATTAATATTATTCGGCTGATTCAGTTAGCAGCACAACAGGGGATAACGGCATTAGATATCCAGTTGCCTTATCCTTTGGAAGTGGCTCAGTTAGATGAGATTAAGCAAAAATTGCTGACAACCATGGCGTTAAGTCAGCAGGGCGAATGTTTATCTGTGACATTATCAGCAGCAGATTATGAGTTATCTTAACAGGAGACTCAAATGGATAGCCCGTCTACCCATTTGAGTCATTATTTTTTAGCACTAATGCATAATCAGCCAGGTTGCCGGCAAAGTAGCCACCAACACCAGACAGACCGCCGCACGTTCCACTGTATTGAGTAATCTAAGCCCGTCATGCCCTTTACGCGCATAAATAAACACCAATAATCCTGGGGCATATAATAGGACGGAGAGCAGCAAGTACAGCAATCCAGCGGCATAAATCAACCACAAGCCATATAAACAAGCCCCAGTAGCGGCAACAATCAACCGCCAGTCTTGACGTTTTAACGCCACTTTAAATAAGAAAGCACCAACCAGAAAGTAGGGTATCAGAATCATTTCTGAGGCAATGGTCAGCAAGGTATTGTAGTTACTGCCGGTTAGCCAGATAAGGATCAATGCGGCTTGTACTGCACAGTTAGTCAGCCACAGTGATTTTGCGGGCGCATTATGTTTATTTTGCTGGCGGAAAACTTTAGGGAACGCGCCGTGATTGGCCGCCAGCATTGGCACTTCAGCCGCCATAATTGTCCAGCTAAGATAAGCGCCACACACTGAAATAATTAACCCGGTGGCAATAATGACTTCACCCCAAGGCCCAATCATCTCAACCATAATGCCCGCCATAGACGGATTGCGCATTCCCGCTAATTCCGCGCGTGGCACCACACCGAGCGACAATAAAGTAATTAACAGATAGACGCAGAGCGCAGAAACCACTGCGAGCATGGTGGCTCGGCCGACATCTTTTTTATTACGTGCTCTGGCAGAAACCACCACCGCACCCTCGACACCAATAAAGACCCACAAGGTTATCAACATGGTGTCTTTGACTTGCTGCCACACCGGTGTATGCAGCGCGACCCCGGTAAAATCAAAGCTAAAAGTATCAAGGCTAAATGCCAGCCCTGCCAGCACAATAAAGCCGCCAATGGGTAACAGTTTTGCCAGTGTCGCGGCCAGATTAATACTGGCGGCCGTTTGCACCCCACGTAACACCAAAGCATGAACCGACCACAACAGGAAGGAGGCCCCCAGCAGGGCCTGCCAAGTATTGCCTTCACCAAAAATAATGTTGCCCGACTTATCAGTGAAAAAACTCAATGCAGCAAAAACAATCACCAGGTAAGAGACATTGGCAATGACGGCACACAACCAGTAACCCCAGGCAGAGAAAAAGCCGACGAGATCACCGAAACCCTCTTTGGCATAGGTGAATATTCCGCCATCCAGATCAGGGCGCAGCCGTGTCAGCAGCAACATGGCAAACGCAAGGAAAAGTATCCCCACGCCGGTAATGCTCCAGCCAATAAGCAATGCCGCCGGGCTGGCAACTTCGGCCATATTTTGCGGCAAACTGAAGACACCTGCACCCAGCATAGAGCTGAGAACCAACGCGGTTAGCGCGGTCAGGCCGAGTTTTCTTTCCAATTGTGGATCCTGGTTTTTTAAGTACGAATGAGTAGTTACTGGCCATTAGGCAGCATTATATGAGGTGAAATTATCGCTATCTAACAGATAATAACCCAAAATTTTTTGGGGATTTTACGGAGTGAAAAGCACAAGTGCAATGATTGGTTATGCGATTTGATTAAAAATTTATTCAATCCGAAGTAAGGCGTAGATAACAGTGGTGCACGAATAAAAAAAGGGCAGCTTATCGCTACCCTTAGGTTGATTTTCAAACAATTTTATTTGAACAAATCAGCGCTGACACTCAGGTTACCGCCACTTTTGTTCTGCCACTGGCGAGTGACGTGGTAGTACTTCGCCCCTTTAGCCGCTGCGCGTTTCGCCACTTCGTGGGAAACGTCTGTCATGCTGTTAAAGTGACCGGTAAAGCTAACAGAATCAAAAGGAACCATCTGTGCTGCTGTGGTGTTGTTCAATTCTTGAATCTGCGTGCCATCAGGTAAGGTTACGGTGTAACGCTTGCCGGTTGATGACTGAGTTTCAAAGAAACGACCCACATCAGCACTTGGTGTTGCAGAAGATGCCACGCCAGGAATTTCAACATTGGCCGCCGCCGCGCCGCCAGCCGCCAGTGCAGCACGGCCCGCATCTGAATCGGCAGGAATAACATCTGGGCTTTGTACCACACGTTTGGCGGCATCTTCTTTATAAATATATGCCGTCACAAACTGATTGCCGCCTTGGTTAGCATCGACCTGACGGATGATGAAGAAGGAGTAAGCGCCTTTTTCTTTTGCCGCCTGGGAAATGGCTTCACTGATATCAGGTTGGCTGCGGAAGAAACCACTGATAGAAACAGTGTCAAAAGGTTGCAGGGCATAGGCTTCTGCTTTTGGTAATTCTTTAATGCCGTTAAAGACACGGTACTTGGTCTCTTTATCCACTTCCGGTGCATCGTTATGATAAACATCGGCCGTTACACGCCAGTTGCCGCCATTATTGTTGCTATTGATATCTTGAATATAGAAGGAGTCGGCACCTAATTTATCAGCTCGGCGGGATACCGCATCAGCTGCTTCATTGATTGCATTAAACCGGCCAGTAATAGTAATGCGATCAAAGGGCTTGATGGCTGCTGCTTGCTCTGGTGCGAGTTCTTTAGCTGCTTGTGCAGTAGAAAGCGCGGTGAGTGATAGCAATGCCGATGCGATGATCGTGTATTTCAGCTTCATAAAAAATCCTTTCGCCTTGCGCATTAACGTTGATACGTGCGGAACAATTGATGTGTAACAGAATAGCAGATGATTATTACATGTAATAATGGCGAGTGTCTCCGCAATTTATATGACTTAGCATATCAATACTGAGGTTTGACTCATCAGTAGGGTACATTAAGAATCAGTATAAGCTTTAGTAATAAGAGTTTTAACGTCATAAGTGCTTGTTATTTACATTTTTCTAACCTGATGCCGCATTGTGACTGGGTTACATCATATTGAGAAAACAGGTTATTTTCGGACAAAGTTGCAGGACAAGCCGCTAGTAAATATTATTTTTATAGTGAATTATACAGAGTTCTTTCCACCTGCCAGTTTTAGTGCAAAAACTGTGTCTGAAGCGCACACAGATATGGATCATCGGTCACATTTTCAGTAGGTTATAGGGAGCTATAGCGAAGCAGGTTTTGCCAGCGACTAGGTAGCACTGAAACTATGTCCAAAATAATTGAAATTGTCGTTAGTGAGTATACCCAACAGATGCCGGGTTGCCGCTCACACCGCTGCAGCTTGCAACTGACGGGGATAACTCATGGTTTCAAATACGGTATATAGGCTCATCATCAAAGACAGGTAAAAGGGAATATTATGCGTATTGGTGTACCAAAAGAGCGGTTGGCCAATGAAGCCCGTGTTGCAGCAACGCCGAAAACGGTAGAACAATTGCTGAAATTAGGCTTCACCGTGGCAATTGAAAGCAAAGCAGGCCATTTGGCCAGTTTTGACGATGCGGCGTACCTGGAAGCAGGTGCCACCATTACGGATACCACTGATGTGTGGCAATCCGATCTCATCCTCAAAGTGAATGCCCCCCTTGAGGAAGAAATTGCGCTGATGCGCGCCGGGAGCACATTGGTCAGCTTTATTTGGCCAGCTCAAAACCCTGAGTTGTTGCAAAAACTGGCAGAGCGCCAGGTCACTGTGTTGGCAATGGACTCAGTCCCACGTATTTCTCGTGCGCAATCCATGGATGCCCTGAGCTCCATGGCCAACATTGCGGGTTATCGCGCAATTGTTGAAGCCGCACATGAATTTGGCCGCTTCTTCACCGGCCAAATCACGGCAGCGGGTAAAGTGCCACCGGCCAAAGTTGTGATTATTGGTGCCGGTGTTGCCGGGTTGGCTGCCATTGGTGCGGCAGGGAGCTTGGGTGCGATTGTTCGCGCGTTTGACACCCGTCCAGAAGTAAAAGAACAAGTCCAGAGTATGGGCGCTGAATTCCTCGAGTTAGATTTTGAAGAGGAAGCGGGCAGCGGTGATGGCTACGCGAAAGTGATGTCTGAAGCCTTTATCAAAGCCGAAATGGAGTTGTTTGCCGCGCAAGCCGCTGAAGTCGATATTATCGTCACTACCGCCTTGATCCCCGGCAAACCCGCGCCACTCTTGATAACCAAAGAGATGGTGGCATCAATGAAACCGGGCAGTGTGATTGTCGATCTGGCAGCACAGACGGGCGGTAACTGTGAACTGACAGTGGCTGATAAAATCACTGTTACCGATAATGGCGTGAAAATCATTGGTTATACTGATTTACCCAGCCGTTTACCGACTCAGTCATCCCAGCTTTATGGTACCAACCTGGTTAACTTGCTGAAATTACTCTGCAAAGAGAAAAACGGCGAGATTAACATTGATTTCGACGACACGGTTATTCGCGGTGTTACCGTGGTTAAAACCGGTGAAGTCACCTGGCCGGCCCCACCGATTCAAGTCTCAGCCCAACCACAGGCGGCTAAATCTGCGCCAATAGCCAAAGAAGAGGTCAAACCTTCATCTCCGTGGCCTAAATACATCATTATGGCGTTGGCTATTGTGCTGTTTGGTTGGTTGGCCAATGTCGCGCCGAAAGAGTTTTTATCACACTTTACGGTCTTTGCTTTGGCCTGTGTGGTGGGTTACTACGTCGTGTGGAATGTCAGTCATGCGCTGCATACTCCACTGATGTCAGTCACTAACGCCATTTCGGGCATTATCGTCGTGGGCGCATTGTTGCAGATTGGTCATGGCGGCTGGGTGAGTTTCTTATCCTTTATCGCCGTATTGATTGCCAGTATCAACATTTTTGGTGGTTTTACCGTCACCCAGCGCATGCTGAAAATGTTCCGTAAAAACTAGGTTGATAGAAAACCGAGCTTGCCGAAAGGGCAAGTGGGTAAAGCTGAGTTGATAAAAATGTTGATAAAAACAATGTCATACAAAAATAAAGGGGTAACTGATGTCTAGTGGTCTTGTTACAGCTGCGTACATAGTTGCTGCGATTTTATTTATTTTCAGTTTGGCTGGGCTGTCGCGCCACGAAACATCCAAACAAGGTAACACTTTCGGTGTCACCGGGATGGCCATCGCGTTGATCGCGACCATTCTGGGCCCAGATTCTGGCAATATTGCCTGGATTATCATTGCTATGGTTATTGGTGGGGCCATCGGTATTTATCTGGCGAAGAAAGTCGAAATGACTGAAATGCCAGAATTGGTCGCAATTCTGCATAGCTTTGTGGGGCTGGCAGCGGTTCTGGTTGGCTTTAACAGCTACCTGGATCACGGCCCAGTGGTCATGGATGCGGTGATGACCAACATCCACCTGACTGAAGTGTTCTTAGGTATCTTTATTGGTGCAGTGACATTTACTGGCTCTATTGTTGCTTTCGGTAAATTGCGCGGGATTATTTCATCCAAACCTTTAATGCTGCCACAGCGCCATAAGTTGAACTTGATTGCGCTGATTGTTTCATTCTTGCTGATGGTTATGTTCGTCAAAACTGATAGCGTGGCCGTACAAGTGGTCGCCCTGTTATTGATGACCATCATTGCGCTGGGCTTCGGCTGGCATTTGGTGGCATCCATTGGGGGTGCAGACATGCCGGTAGTGGTTTCAATGCTGAACTCTTACTCCGGTTGGGCCGCGGCAGCAGCAGGTTTCATGCTGAGCAACGACCTGTTGATCGTCACCGGTGCCTTGGTCGGTTCTTCAGGTGCAATTCTGTCATACATCATGTGTAAAGCCATGAACCGCTCATTTATCAGTGTGATTGCCGGCGGCTTTGGTACTGATGGTTCATCTACCGGTAATGCGGAAGAAATGGGCGAATACCGTGAAACCACCGCGGAAGAAGTGGCTGACTTGTTGAAAAACTCAAGCTCAGTCATCATCACCCCAGGTTATGGTATGGCGGTTGCACAAGCACAGTATCCAGTGGCGGAAATTACCGCAAAACTGCAAGCTCGTGGCATCAAAGTGCGCTTTGGTATTCACCCGGTAGCTGGGCGTTTACCTGGTCATATGAACGTGTTATTGGCTGAAGCCAAAGTCCCTTATGACATCGTGTTGGAAATGGACGAAATCAATGATGATTTCCCAAGCACGGACGTTGTATTGGTCATTGGTGCTAACGACACGGTAAACCCAGCCGCACTTGAAGATCCACGCAGCCCGATTGCCGGTATGCCGGTGCTGGAAGTGTGGAAAGCGCAAAGTGTTATCGCCTTTAAACGTTCAATGAACACCGGCTATGCTGGCGTACAAAACCCATTGTTCTTTAAAGACAATACTCAGATGTTGTTTGGCGATGCTAAAGATAGCGTAGAAGCAATTTTACGCGCGCTGTAATCATTAGCATGCTGTGAAAAGAGCCACCTCGGTGGCTCTTTTTTATGATGATAAATCAATATTATCAGTTACCAATCAATAGGGGATTGACCGATGGGTACTCCTGCGGCTTACACGGCGATGCCCCATTTGGCACATTTCCCCGCTTCAACCTTGCCAGCAAAACCTTGTCAGCAAGTTAAAGAGCCACCTTAGTGGCCCTTATTATGGACTCAATCGTAACATACCCGCGCAGTGGGTTATTCAACTGCCTCTGGGTCTTCATTACATTCAATCGGGCAGGTAAATCCTTCGGGTTTAATCGCCAATAAATCACATTTAAGATGGTCGATCACATGTTCTGTCGTATTACCGATAAACGCGGCAGATAGCCCGGTACGGCCCAACGTTCCCAGCACCACCACCCCAGCGCGTAAATGTTCAGCCAGATCAGGGATCACCTCTTCAGGTAACCCTTTCTCCACATGAGTGAATTTTTCATCAATGCCAAACTGCTGGCGCAAGGCTTTCATTGCCACCAAATGCTGACCACGAATAGCATCGTTATAGATGCTCGGGTCAAAATCTGGCAATTCAATAGCGATATTGATAGGCGTTACCGGATAGGCGCTAATCAAATGTACCTGAGTTTGGTTGACATGCTCGGCCAGTTCTCGGGTTTCTTTGACTAAACGTAAATTCAGTGGGTCATGCAGGGGGTCTTCACTGGAAAGGTTGACGGCCACCAGCGCGGTGCCACCTTCCGGCCAAGGTTGGTCTTTCACCATCCAGACCGGGCAGGGACATTTACGTAATAAATGCCAATCAGTCGGAGTGAAAATAATAGATTCCAAACGATCGTGTTGATGGGCCATTTTCAGCAGTAAATCATGCTTGAATTTCAGCACTTCCTGAATAATGGCTTCATAAGGCCGATTGTGCCATACCACTTTAATTTCAATCGGGACGCCAGCTTCAATATAAAACCGACATTGCTCGCTTATCCATGCCGAACGTTGGCTGATAACCCCTTTACGCATTGCGGTGCGCTCATCGGGAGAGAGCAGGGTAGTCATGTCATATGACAGATCGTAAATAGCTAAAAATGCCTTAATGGTGCCGCCATTACGCTGAACAAGATAAACAGCACGTCTTAATGCAGGTTGATCATCCTGATTGGGGTCAATAGCAACCAGAATATTCTGATACTTTGCCATAGAGTCTCCTTACAACCGTGAATTAACAGTATGTTAGTTAAAGAGTAAACCATGAAAGTGAAAGAAGACAGGTGGTGAGCGAACCAGACAAACAAATATCCTTCACCTTTAAAGTTGCAGGCGCGTTCTCCGCTTGCCTGCAACTTGAAGTCTGTTGGATCTTATGGGGCAAATTTTTGATTTAGAGACTCGGTTTTGGGTTACCCGCCAACAGCCCCAGCGCTTCCGTATTTTCAATCGTGATGTATTTGCCTTTCACACTCAGAATTTCACTCTTCTGGAAGCGGCCCAATAAGCGGCTGATGGTCTCTACTGTCAAACCTAAGTAGTTACCGATATCACCGCGCGTCATGGTCAGACGAAACTCACGTTGAGAAAAACCACGTTGGGCAAAGCGGCGTGAAAGATTATAGATAAAGGCGGCCAGACGCTCTTCTGCATTCTTTTTGGAAAGCAGTAAAATCATGTCTTGATCACCTTTGATCTCGCCACTCATCAAGCGCATCATTTGCTGGCGCAAATTTGGCATTTTACCGGATAAGTCATCCAGTGTATCAAATGGAATTTCACAAACCATTGATGTTTCCAGCGCCTGCGCAAAACTTGGGTGCTGCAGATTACAGATAGCATCAAACCCGACTAAATCGCCCGCCAGATGGAACCCGGTAATTTGTTCATCACCTTCTTCGGTAATGGTATAACTCTTAATGGTCCCGGAACGGATGGCATACAGGGATTTTAGCTCATCACCCGCTTTAAACAGCGCCTGTCCTTTCTGGATAGGTTTTTTCCTTTCAATGATATTGTCGAGCTGATCCAGCTCATTTTCATTTAAGGTAAACGGAATACAGAGCTGGCTAATACTGCAATCCTGACAATGAATTGCACAACCACCAGACTGAATACGTCGGATTACACGTTTTTCCGGGATCATCGGGTATTCCCATTAATATTGATATGCGTCAATTTTAACATCTTTTTTTGCATCTGATAAGAGTAACAATAGTTAGTGGGCTAAAAGATAACCCTCGTGCATTAATAACCAACGTTTTCTTTCTACACCACCGGCATAACCCGTCAAGGCACCTTGCTGCCCAATCACGCGGTGGCAAGGGACCACAATAGAAATAGGGTTCAGGCCATTGGCCATCCCAACGGCCCGTGAAGCGGTCGGGCGATTAATTCTTTTGGCTAATTCGCCATAGGTAATTGTTGTCCCGCAGGGGATTTTTCGCAGTTGATCCCACACCTGACGTTGAAAATCAGTACCGGCTGTTTTAACCGGCAAATTATCAATAACACTGAGTTCACCGGCAAAATAACGTTGCATACTGTCGCTCAACCCACCGGGATTACGTTTTTCGACCAACGTAAAGCTATCCACACCATAATGATTGCGGAGCAACTTCATCAGCCGCTCATAATGATCAGTCCAATCAATGGCGCGCAGTCGATGTTCTTCATCGGCAATCAGCAGCAGTTCCCCTTGAGGGGTTACCATGCGATCAATTAAAAACGTTTCCATAAATCTCCGTTTCCTTGAAGCCTTTGGTTGACGAGAATAAGGTTGATGAAAAATTTCGCGGTAATTATGACATGAAAAATAGCATCAAGAGATATCTAACCGGCCAGAAAGACTAAACCGATGCTTAATTGCGGCAGTCATCGCATAACCGCAATGCATCTGGCACAGGCCTGGGGGGCAGCGCGGTTATTAACATGCCGCAAAATAAGTGACGCAGTATTCATTAGTGCGAAAAATAGCCGTTTTATCCTCATTATTAGGTTGGGTTTATGACTCGCGATGATTAATATGAAGTTATTCAGTTCCGAGTCCGTCGGGGCGACTGCACCTATTAGCTCGCTGGGCGCTTATGTGGCCAGGAGCCATGCGGCACATTTCCCCTCGTCAGCAGTCTGTTATTATGCGTTTTTTTCGCCATTTTTCATTTATCACTCGCTATTTATGACACAACAATAAGGTGGGTCATCACATGGAATCCAAACCGGTGCGTATCCTCATCAGTGCCTGTCTAATGGGAAAACCTGTCCGCTATAACGGCACGGCGCTGGCGGTGGGTGATGAAATAGTTCAGCGCTGGCAGGATGAGGGCCGACTGGTGTTGGTATGCCCTGAATTAGCAGCAGGAATGCCGGTGCCGTGCCCTCCGGCCGAAATTCAGCAAGGTAATGGCGAGGCGGTATTACAAGGTCAGGCGCGGGTCATTGAACAATGGGGCAACGACGTCAGCCGCGAATTTCTCCAGGGCGCTTATCACGCCTTAGAAATGGCGAAAAAGCATCAATGCCAAGTGGCTATTCTGACTGAAGGCAGCCCATCCTGTGGCAGCAGCTATATTTATGATGGCCACTTTAGTGGCACTCAACGTACCGGCCAAGGTGTGACCACGGCCTTATTACGCCGCCACGGAATTACCGTATTCAGCCATCATCAACTTGAACAGGCGGATGATTTTTTGCGAAGCCGTTCGCAAAATAGTTCGAAGGCTGAACAAATGTCATAAAAGCTCGATATACTGTATGCATGTACAGTAACCCTGTGGCATCGTCTCTTTAGTCACTTAATTTTTATTAGAACCATTAAGTCGAGGTAGCGATATGACATTTAAAATAGTTGAGAAGCACCCGCAGCAGATCCTGAGTATTCGGTTAGTTGGCCCTTACCATGAAACTATCCCGCAAGGTTTTAAGCAACTTTCCGCCCTCTATACTGAGCACCACATTCCAGGTAAAGACTGGTTAGCTCTTTACTGGGACAACCCAGAGACCAATCCTCCGGCGCAATTGCGGGCTGATGTTTCCTTATCGGTGGCACCTGATTATGTCTTACCAGAGGAACTCCGCGACCAACTGCAATTACAGGTAATCCCAGGTGGCCTGTACGCGGTATACCACACTCGTGTCACAGATGATGATTATGCCAAAGCGTGGAGCGAACTCTATCACCGGCATCTGCCGCAAAGTGGCTATCAACCGGCCGAAGGCGCATGTTATGAGGTCTACCTCAATGATGGCACGGTGGATGGCTATTTTGATATCGAAATTTATCAATCAGTCACGCCAGTATAATAATGTTTAACACTGGCCGGGCTGACCCGTTCGGCCAGTGATAGCTAGGCGGATGTTAGCCAATCTAGTTCTCATCCTTGGGGGAGGGCCGGGGATAGGCACCGCCACCATGCTTTCCAGACCGCAATCACTTATTTCTCCCGGCGATGCATAAAGACTCCCCCCGCAAGGGTATTGCGGGCTTCCCCTTTATTTAATCCCGGTTTAATCCCGTCTGCACTCATCGAACGCTGGGCTGGATCGCGCAACGAGGCCAGTATAAATATACTCCGCTCGAAGAGGCCAATGTGCCTTAAGGCTTTTGCAAGACCATGTTCTTTGCAACAAGCTGCAATTTGTAGCCTTCAGACCACCTTGAACTAATTATAAGAAATCGTAAAACTGATATCGGCATTAGCACTGCCATCAGTCACTTCTCCCGTTGACATATAGGCAGCGTAAAAGGCCAATGTCGTTTTTCCATTCACGGTCACACTTTTTCCTGATGTCTTTGAGTTTATAGGAATAATAGTTGTTTTATCGTTATCATAAAGCGCTATCCCTACATTATTAGCCCCACCCGACTGCACCGCAATCAGTTGAGTATTCTGCGAGTTCATCTCACCTTCGAACATTACCTGAACGCCATTATAGTTCGCTGGGCAATTATCAAGCGTGATCTCAAAGGGTTTCAGTGGTGTTGTTTTCCCCACGTTATCCAGAAATTTAGTGCTATACGTGCCTAAATCCACTTTCTGGTTATTACCCGAGGTCACGATGCATGAACCATTCTTGATAGTCCCGCTGATATTAAATATCACATCCGCAGCCTGTGTTGCAGATATTGTCATCAGTGGCAGCAAAAAGAGGCTTCGCCATAATTGGATCATCATATTTTCCTCCGAAAGATCATTATTGATAGGAAAAAGTGACCGTGGCTGCCGCATTGGCATCACCGGGTGTGACTGTTTCTTCAGTACGAATATATTTAAACCGCAGTGGTATAGACACAGCCTGCCCACTACTGGAGGTTTTGCTGCCAACTTGAAATTGGTTCAGGTTACCTTTGGATGATGTGTCCAGTCCCAAAGGCTTAGCGGTGGCTTGGTTATTATAAAAAACCTGTACCCCCACCCCTGTAGCGGTAGAGTCTGGCGAAAGCTGAATAATGTTAGAGGTGTTACTGGAATTCGAGGCATCAGAAATGGTCATCCACGGCACGACTCCCGAGTCACAACTCAGTTCGACATTAGTACTAAAATCACCAAAATTCTTGCTGATGGCGGGAAGATCATTCGTCATAAAGGCGCCTAAAGGAATTGGCACGTTTTTAGCAGTATTAACTTCACAAGAAAGTGCAGCAACAATAATGGCCGTTGTATTCACTCTTATTGATGATGACTGGACAAGCGCATTATTTAAATAACAATTGAAGTTTGCAATTTTCTGTCCTGTGAAAGTATTGGTTCCGTTAGGTAAAAAGCCCGGTATTTTAACAAATGCAAAGCGAATATTTGCCCCTAAATTATTAACCGGCTCAGTTTTACTGCCAAAAGGATACACTACCACCTCTGCCGAGGTTAATGGTGCCCAAGCCGGGGCCGCAGTGTCTTTCGCCCCCATAACCCAGCCAATGCCATCAATATTACTGGAAAAAATAGTATAAGTTACTCCATCCAGTACCGTTGTATAACCTGATTGTTGTGATGCTGAAACAATAACACCTTTGTTCTTTTGCTTTTGCGTTTCTGAAAGTGGGCAAAATTGAACGGAGTCCGTTGCATTCCATGTCCCAGTTAATAAAGTAAGATCGGTAACAGCATCAGCTGGATTTTGATAGTTTATTGCTTGAACTGATAAATTAGCGTCAAGGCTATATGCTGGAGAAATAAAAACGGCTGGAATAAGTAACGATATAAGTATTTTTTTCATGATGTTTATCTCAATTCGACATGAGTGGCTTATGTAAAATTAAATTTATTTAATTGTGCATTCGGATATTATCTGCAATACAGAGATATCCTTATTTTTTGGCAAAGAGAAATCTGCTTCACACTGTTGTTCAGGCCGCTTCCCCCATATTACGAGCAAGCGACCTTTATCTGGCAGCCCATTAAGATAAACTTCACTATTATCCCCCACGATCCCGCTGCTCACATTTGATGAGTCTAATTTATCCTCTGTCATCAATGTCGCAATGGCACCAAAAGGAACGGTAGTACCTCGTAAATTAAGTTTGATCAACGCACGCCAGCCCACTTGAGTCTTAAAATCCGCCCACACAATTGCACCGCGCGTAGGGACAACGCTAGCACTGCTATTAACGAGATCAACATTATCTCTGAGGCTATCTACACCCAGCTGGATTCGGTTACGTTGATAAGGTGTTAAATAAGGAACCACAGCATAGCCTTTCGCATCCGTTGATACTCCGGAGGCATTCTGAACCACAACATCATCTGCCTCTGGCGCCCGGACAATGGCGAGCGTCTCGCCTAAGGTCTGCGCTAGGGTCACGCCATCGCCATGAAGCACTACACCGCCTTGCACGCCATAGTTCAGGCGTTGTGAATCACCGCTATAGCTATAGCCACTGTTAACCGTACCATTGCGGCCTTTGTAAGCGACCGCAGCATTAGCGCTGCCGTTTTCTCCTTTATTACCGTAACTTTGCTGAACGTTGTAACTCAATGCGTTTTCCATCGCATTACCGCTAACACCCACTTGCATATTTGTGGCGCCGTTGTTAACGCTACTCATGCTAGTATTAACGCGGCTGTTTGGTAAAAATGCGTCGAACGGAACGCTGAAATTAAATGCAAATATCTGGTTAGAACGCTGGTTTCCGGGCCTGCTACTATAGGTATAGTTCACACCATAGGTAACAGAGTTCCAACTAGTGTTATAACCAGCTCCTATTGTTTTTTCTTTACCGGAATAATTCCAAAAATCTTGCTGGTAACCATTTAAATAAATCGAACCATAATTATTTAACGATTGGCTAATATTAACCTGCATACGAGATCGTTTATTAGTCCGAGCCTGAGGTTGATAGTAATCATTCGCCTCGGAGAAATCATAATATCCCTCAGTCGAGTAGCGATAGCCGGCCAATGTAATAGCTGTGCCACTACTTAGTAAATTTTTTGCATATTGAAAGCGGTAAGACTGCCCTTGATATTGGGATTGTTTTTCCTCGCCTAATTTAGTATTGGACTGGGTAACATCCACAGAAAATGCTCCCGCGTCCCCCAAATTCAACCCCGCGCCTAAGGCCAACGCATAGTAATCATTAGAGTATAAGCCGCCACCATACAGTGTCGTATTCCATGGAAGGCCATATATCAGCGTTGACTGGACAAAGTTCGGCTCTTTGGTTGTGGGGAAGCTTGCCCGATACTTGCCGCTACTTAACGAATATTTAAGCTGCCCATCGCGTTGCATGATAGGTACAGATGAAAATGGTGTAACGAAAGTCTGCGTACTGCCGTCCAATTCTTCAACTGTTACATTCAGGTTGCCGCTGGCAGAGGTCGGGTAGAGATCGGTAATTTCAAATGGCCCAGCAGGGACATAGGTCTGATAAATAATAGAACCGCTTTGCCTGATGGTGACTTTAGCATTGCTTTGGGCAATACCTCTCACCACCGGCGCGAATCCACGCAAGCTATATGGCAACATACTTTCATCGGAAGCCAGCCGTGCGCCTGTAAACTGAAAGCTTTCAAATATATCACCAGGAGAGTTGGTGATACCCAGAGTCATCTGGCTTCTTAAAAACGCAACATCCCGTTCTAAGTAAGTACTGATAGTGTCCCAATGCTGTTTGCCTTCATTGCTTGAGTAAACAGAATAATTGCGTAGGCGCCAAGCCGCTATATTCAAGCCACTGCGGAGAGTTAAAAACTCGGCATGTTGATCTTCTTGCGTATCCTGCCAAGTTTTAGAACCCGTAAAGCCATAACTTAAGGTAAAAGCAGGTATGCCTTGATCCCATAAATCTGGGGAAACATAGCCACGCGCCGTTGTTTTCATCGCAGCTTGAGGAATATTAATCAACAATTTCTGCTGAGAAAAATCAAATTGCGTGGTTGAACCATGGATATAATTTGATATATCAGTAGTAGATGACTCATCAGCAAGAGCAATTAGCTCAGATGATGAATTCGGGTTCACCCCCCATTCAATCAGCTGTTGCTTGGTGACCTCGGGAAGTAGTTGTCCATTGTTTCCAGCAATAAAGTTAATGCTGTTTAATCCAATAAAGTCATTATTGATATAAATATCTACCTTGTATTCACCAGGAAGCTGCCCTTGAGGTTGTGAAAATACAGATAAAGTGTCAACATCAGCAATGTCTTGCATGCCTCTTTTGTCGAGCGCGTTAGGATTAAAATAATCTTCTGCCTGAGCCATCTTACTCAATGTGCCTGAAATAAATATGGCAGAAATAAGCATAGAAAATGACAAGCTGTTGTTTTTTGATAAGCACAAATAAGAAAGTTTTCTGTTGTAATGGGTATTTTTCATAATGGCTCGTGACTGATTAACAAAGCGATCACTTCACTTTTAATGGTTTACTGAAAAACAAATGGCAAGACTAAACAAGACGCCAGAGACTGTGTTACCGGGCTTGCGTGGCTAGTGCACTTTCGCCGCCAAAGTCATTTATTGCGGACCAACTCACCTTCAACTCGTTAGAATTTACTTTCGCGGGCATATCCCACTGCTGTTCACTTAGGGGAGCAATCATTCCAGGATTAGGAATTTTAGTACCATTTACATTTAACTCATTTAAGGAAATATAAAATGGGGTTGGATTATGAGCAGATAGCTTATTTCCAGAAAGATTAAAACTAACCTCTTTATAGGCAACTGCGGCATCTTGGCTATTTAGTGACGCTGGGCGATAAAAAAGTTTAATTCGGCTATTGACCGAAATGTTCAGTTCATTTTTTGCGTTTGGGCTAGATGTAGGAATAGCTTTAATATTTAACCAATAAACAGACTCCCGGTTATCAGGCAAGTCTTTGGTTTTTACAATACGCAGCGCATTGGTTGCATCTGCATTTAAACGAAATAGGGGGGGCGTAATAACAAATGGGATGTCATTATTCTGTTGGTTGCTGTTGGTATTCAGCCATGATTGAATCAGATATGGGGTATTATCCGGGTTACGAATAGAAATTGAACTCTCCTTTTTATCTCCCTGATAAATGACACGAGTTCCACCAATAATTATCCCGGCGTAACTATCAAAGGCAATAAGGACTAACAAAAAAGATAAAAAAGAATTACGGTATTTACTTGGCATGTCATCAACTCTCTTAATAATTATAATAAGCCAAACCATTATGTGGCTTATTATAATTATGATTATATTTGTTATTTATTACTCGTAGGCGATGTCCATGGTGACGTCTGCATTTGCCGCACCCTGACCAACAATGGCATCGGTAGTCATATAGCTGGCGTAAACCGTGTACTGGCCTGATTGCTCGCTCAATGGAATAGACAGGCTACGGCTATTTGGCGTAATAATGTCAGCATTGTTTGTAGAGCTGTAAAGCGCGATACCGACATTGGTCGCGGTGTCGGCACCCGTTTGGGTAGCAAACAGGCTTGGATTCTTAGCGTCGCTTGCACCATTGAACTGAATGTTCGCTTTTGTCATCTTTGGACAGCCTGACAAGTTGATGGTGATGGGTTTCAGGTCAGTGGTCGCGCCAACATTATCTTTAAAATTTGCGGCGGTCCAAGTATCCAATGAAACTTTGACCGAGCTGGTAGCACTCGTAGTGGTACCCGCAATCTTAATTTCGCAAGGTGTATCTGTAAATGCGCCAGTAAATTGAATCGTACCATCAGCAGCAAAAACGGAATTGGTCAGAGCGAATAGTGATGCGGCAATTAATGTCTTGTTCATGTATTAAGAATCCATATGTGAGCTTGTTTTTTTCTATAAAGTAAACCGTTAATGAATAAATGATTGATGCACGTCATTTATGTGTGAATTAAACAGCAATGAGGTATTGAAAAAAATAGGGTGGTTACTTTTGGTTATGTAGGAAAGTTCTTATTTGGATGGATAGCACGGTCGCGCTACTGCTGGCGGTGGGGGCCATGCTGATAATGAGAGGTCTGCTGGCAGAGAGGGGAATCATCTGGAAAGATGAGGATAATGATAATGAATGAATTGTCACTGCAATAAAAACCTGATTGTCATAAAAGCGTCATTCGGCTGCTCTAGTATCCGCTGTAACCAATTAATACAAATTGTATTACTGTTTTACAACAAGGAACTCTACCCATGCAGAACCGCATATCTACTTTGTCCAGCATAGCGTTATCTACCCTGATGTTAAGCAGCTCACTGTTCACCCTTAATGCGGTTGCTGCCGCCACGGGTTTACATGATCGCAGCGCCCAAGGTGATGTGACACAATTTGGTGGTGCTCGCCGCTTGGAAGGCGACCAAACTCAGGCGCTTCGTGACTCGTTATCCAATAAAACGGTAAAAAATGTCATTTTACTGATTGGCGATGGCATGGGGGATTCAGAAATCACTTCCGCGCGTAACTATGCGATGGGGGCCGGTGGCGCGTTTAAAGGCATTGATGCGCTGCCATTGACCGGGCAATACACTCACTATTCATTAGATAAAAAAACGCAAAAACCCAATTATGTCACTGACTCAGCAGCATCCGCGACCGCCTGGTCTTCAGGTGTGAAAACCTATAATGGTGCACTGGGGGTCGATGTATTTGGCAAAGATCACGCCACCTTGCTGGAACTGGCGAAAAAAGCCGGTAAAGCGACCGGTAACGTTTCAACCGCGGAATTGCAAGATGCAACGCCAGCGGCGCAGTTTGCTCATGTCACTGGGCGTAAATGCTACGGCCCAGAAGAAACCAGTGAAAAATGTGGTACCAATGCATTGGAAAATGGCGGGCGCGGTTCAATTACTGAGCAAATGATTAATGGGCGCGCCGATGTCACCTTAGGTGGCGGCTCCGCCTCCTTTAGCCAGTTGGCCAAAGCGGGTGAGTGGAAAGACAAATCCTTGCATGACCAAGCATTAGCTCGGGGCTATGTGATAGTTTCAAATCTTGATGAGCTGAATGCCATCAAACAAGCAGACCAACAAAAACCGCTATTAGGATTATTCAGCCCAGGTAATATGCCGGTGCGCTGGCAGGGGCCGAAAGCCTCTTATCACGGCAATATAGATAAACCACCGGTCGTTTGTGAAAATAATGCCGAGCGAACCAAAGACATTCCAACCTTGGCGGTGATGACGGAAAAAGCCATCGACTTGCTAAAAACCAATAAAAACGGCTTCTTCTTGCAAGTTGAGGGGGCATCGATTGATAAACAAGACCACTCGGCAAATCCTTGCGGCCAGTTTGGCGAAACGGTTGATCTGGATGAAGCGGTGCAAAAAGCATTGGAATTTGCCCGTGCTGAGGGGAACACCTTAGTTATCGTGACGGCGGATCATGCGCATTCTAGCCAAATTATTGAAGTCGATGCGAAAGCACCCGGTTTGACACAAGCCTTAACCACCAAAGACGGCGCAGTCATGGCTATCAGCTATGGCAACTCTGAAGATGACTCCCAAGGCCATACCGGTTCGCAATTACGGATAGCGGCTTACGGCCCACATGCCGCCAATGTGGTTGGTCTAACTGACCAAACTGACCTGTTCTTCACCCTGCGCGATGCGATGGCAATTAAATAACCCTATTGATTAAATAACCCTCGCGACGTAAAAACGTTAGCTTATGAGATACCCCCATCCCGGCCAGCCATGTCCGGGATTTTTCATTTCTGTCATCTGTGGCTTTATCCACCGCCTAAATTATTCGGCTAGAAAACCTCGCCACCTTCAATTGTTATAATAATAACATTCAAACTCGCAGGGTTAAGCCAAAACCCGATTTAACGGCCTTTCAATGCTGGGATCTTTGTCACATACATAACATTTATAGCCTGTTAATGTTACTGCAATAACATTGAATGATAAAAATAGCCTAGAGGAATAACAATGGATATTGCAGTTATTGGGTCGAACATGGTTGATTTAATCAGCTACATTGATGAAATGCCACAGATTGGGGAAACACTGGAAGCACCGGATTTTGAAATCGGCTGCGGCGGCAAAGGGGCTAATCAGGCGGTCGCGGCGGCCAGACTCGGCGCTAATGTGATGATGGTAACCCGTGTGGGCGATGATCTTTTTGCCGAAAATACCATTCGTAACCTACAACACGCCGGGATTGATACTCAATATGTGAAAGCGGTGGCGGGGACCTCCAGCGGTGTAGCGCCTATTTTTGTCGATAAGTCATCACAAAACCGCATTCTAATCATTAAAGGCGCAAATAATCATCTGCTACCCGCAGATATAGATGCTGCTGCCGATGCCTTAAAAGCCTGTCAGTTAATTATCTTGCAACTTGAGATCCCGCTGGAAACTGTCTACGCCGCGATTGATTTCGCGCGTCAGCACCAAATCAAAGTCATTCTTAACCCAGCGCCAGCCTCTAAAGCTCTCGACATTGGCTATGCCTGCCAGTGTGAATTCTTTATGCCCAATGAAACCGAACTGGCTATTTTGACCGGCATGCCAGTGGACAGTCTGGACAATATCTATCGGGCCGGGCGTAGTTTGTTGGATAAAGGCCTGCACAACCTGATTATTACTTTGGGGCACCGTGGCTCGTTATGGATGCATGGCGAAGAAATTCACCATGTGCCGCCTGTCAGTGTTCACGCCATTGATACCAGTGGTGCCGGTGATGCCTTTATTGGTTGTTTTGCTCACGAATATGTTCAACACGGAAATATATTAAAAGCGATGGAAATCGCCTCCGCATTTGCAGCATACAGTGTCACTGGCAAAGGAACGCAACGTTCTTACCCTGACGCGTCGCAATTTATTGATTTTTTAAAGACCCTACACCAAGGAAAATAAAATGCGCCTTAATACCGTTCAACTGCCAGATGGCTATTTAAATAAAACACCACTATTCCAATTTATTTTGCTTTCCTGCTTATTCCCTCTCTGGGGATGTGCAGCCAGTCTGAATGATATTTTAATTACTCAATTTAAGAGTGTTTTTGCACTCAGTGATTTTGCTAGCGCCTTGGTACAAAGTGCTTTTTATGGGGGTTATTTCCTGATTGCGATCCCTGCATCATTGGTCATTAAAAAAAGTAGCTATAAAGTGGCCATCTTAATTGGATTAACACTTTATATTGCTGGCTGTACCTTATTTTATCCGGCATCCCATATGGCAACCTATACCATGTTCCTGGCCGCTATTTTTGCGATTGCCATTGGTCTAAGTTTCCTGGAAACCGCCGCGAATACTTATAGCTCAATGATTGGCCATAAAGACTATGCCACATTGCGCCTTAACATCAGCCAGACGTTTTATCCCATCGGCGCGTTGATGGGTATTGTGTTAGGGAAATATCTGGTATTCCAGGAAGGCGATAGTTTAGCAACGCAAATGGCCACCATGACGCCAGAGCAGATCCATGAATTTCGCCTTAACATGTTAGAGCACACTTTAGAACCTTATAAATACCTGATCTTTGTTTTGTTATTGGTTATGTTGCTCTTTATTATTACTCGCTATCCTAACTGTAAACCACAAAGTGAAAGTGGCAAAAAAGCGACTCAACCTTCTTTAAAAGAAACCCTGAAATACCTGTCCGGTAATAACCGCTTCAAAAAAGGGATTGTAGCGCAGTTCCTCTATGTGGGTATGCAAGTTGCGGTGTGGTCATTTACTATTCGTCTGGCCTTAAATCTTGGTGCATCTAACGAACGAGATGCTTCAAACTTTATGATCTACAGCTTTATTTGTTTCTTTATTGGTAAGTTTATCGCTAACTTCCTGATGACCCGTTTTAAAGCTGAAAAAGTATTAATTGCCTACTCCATTTTAGGGGTATTAACCCTGCTTTATGTCGTCTGCGTACCTGACTTTACCGCCGTATATGCCGCCGTATTTGTGAGTGTATTGTTTGGGCCGTGCTGGGCCACTATTTATGCGGGCACCTTGGATACTGTAGACAATAAATATACCGAAGTGGCTGGGGCGATTATTGTAATGTCTATTGTTGGTGCTGCGGTCGTGCCGGCCTTACAGGGCCTGGCCTCTGACCATTTGGGTTCAATGCAGCAGGCTTTCTTTGTCTCATTGTTGTGCTTCGCCTACGTCGGTTTCTATTTCTGGGGGGAACTGCGCAATAAACAACGGACAAATGCGGCAACATTGGCAAATAATGAATCCTAGTCAAACGGGAGTAAGAATAAATGACTGCTAAAATAATGCTGTTCCGTGAGCAATTCAGCCCTCATGAACAAGAAATTTATCACAGCGATAACTTTACAGTGACCAGCTTTAAATATGCTTCAGGGATTGAAGCATTAAAAATCACCAACTCCCGTGGTTATGTAACGCTTTTACCTTATTACGGGCAAATGATTTGGGATGCAGTATTTGATGGTCACAATCTAAAGATGGATAACATGTTTTCTCAGCCAAGACGGGGAGAAAATATTGTCGATACTTACGGTTGTTTTGCTTTCCATTCTGGTCTGCGGCGCAACGGTTGCCCATCACCTGAAGATGATCATGTGCTGCATGGTGAAATGCCTTGTGCGGAAATGGACAACGCCTGGTTAGTTATCGAGGGTGACCAGTTGGCTCTGACGGGCAGTGTGGAATATGTGAAGGGGTTTGGTGATCATTATTGCGCTCAACCGTTAGTCAGACTAACGGCGGGCAGTGCGCAATTCGATATTGAAATGAATGTCACCAACCTGGCCAGCATTCCAATGCCGCTCCAATATATGTGTCATATGAATTACACCTATATACCCGGTGCCACTTTCCGTCAAAATTTACCGGGTTCAGCATTAAAACTCCGTGAAACGGTTCCTGGTCACGTTAATCCTACGCCGCAATGGTTGCAATATACCCAGCAATTGCGCGAACGCCCGACAGGATTAACCGAATTAAATGAACCCGAGTTTTATGATCCGGAAATTGTATTCTTTGCTGATGACTTATCGCAATATGTCGATAAAGCTGAATTCTTTATGTTAGCCCCTCAAGGGCATCGTTTTGTGACCCGCTTTTCAACGGCGCAGTTTAATTATGGAACGCGTTGGATACTGTATAATGGCGATCAGAAAGTGGCCGCGTTTATTTTACCGGCAACCTGTCGTCCTGAAGGGTATTTAGCGGCGAAAGAAAAGGGCACATTACAGATGTTATCACCGGGAGAAACGCGTCATTTTAGCGTGACAACTGGCGTGGTATAAATAAGCTGTTTTCCGTATGGCGGGCAAGGATGCCCGCACATATCACCCAAGATAGACTGGCGAATATAAATTAAATACGGCCATAAAAGGTCATTCTGGCAGTTTCAGATAACGAAATATCTGGCTGCGCATTATACGCCAGCACCACCAACAGGCGGGTCACCTCTCCCTGTGTGGGTGTCACGCGATGTATGGCATTTCGGCCACGAAATAACACTAAGTCACCTGGCTCAATCTGGAGTGTTTTGGGTGTAATTTGGTGGTTTAATAGTTTTTCTACCCCAGAATAATTCATCTCGCCTTTATCTGCGTCTCTCATCTCCTCAATATATTCAAAAACGCCGCCCGCCTGAGGTTTTTGGACTAATAAGGTAATGGCAAAGGAAGAGTTATCAAAATGCCAACCTAACTCTTGGCCTTGGCTGGCATAGTGTAAATTAATAGAAGAAAGCGAATCCGCATAGGCATAAAGTTGTTCTTCAGCTAATACCTGACACAGAAAATCTTGAAAATCTGTTGCGGTATATAAACTGCGCAAAGCTGAATCTGGCGGGATTTCTTCGTCCGTAATACAGCCTTTTGATGAAGTCACCAACCGATTTCGCGGGTGATCCGCAGCAAAACCGGGATCAGATGGCCTCAAATAAACATTGTGTTGATTTGCGGCATAATAAGCCAAATGCTGATGCTCGATACCGTCCTGTTTAATGCTGTTCAGCGCCTGTGGTAATAAGAAATCGGATAAGACTAACGCCCCATAGCGGGTTAAGGTGTCTTTGCACTGCGCAATGAATGCCGGATCATTGATTGGATTGGCGCTCATATTAATGATGTCAGCGAGTTTCTGCATATAACCCCACAGTAATGTGAAATGTTGTTTGGTTTCTATACCTAACTGTATAGGATTAGTTGTAACCGTGATAACAACAAAAGGTTACTGATAGGTTAAATTTGGCTATCGACAGCGGCATAACCTGTCATAGGTCTTTTATCACTCCCTCATCAATAGAAGGTCGCGAATAATGAAAAGTCTGAAAGCCGTTCGCTTGCCTAAATTGACCGCTATTTTAGCCTTTGAAACGGCCGCCAAGACCGGCAGTTTGGCCAGCGCGGCGGTGCAATTATCACTGACCCCCGCCGCGATTAGTCAGCAAATTCGCCAATTAGAGCAGCATTTGGCCATTCAACTGTTCACCCGGTCAACATCAGGCGTTGAACTGACACCACAAGGCAGCGCTTATCTGGCTTATGTGCAACAAGCATTTGAAACATTACGTATGGCACAACAAAGCATGGCGCGCGATAAAGGTGAGTTATCCCTGAATATCTTCGCGTTACCCGCGCTGGCCAGCCGCTGGCTTAATCCAAATCTGAAACAATGGCTGACCCAATATCCCGATACCGACATTCGGATTCATGCTACTCATGCACCCGTGGATTTCAATCGTACTGCGGCTGATTTTTATTTGGCCTTTGGTGATGAGCATTATCCTCAACAAGAGAAAGTGCGGTTATTTCAAGATTGGGTGTTTCCGGTGGCCAGCCCTGAGTTATTAACCCGCCCTTGGTCTGAGGGTAAAAAGCAGATTAATTACCCCATGATTCAGGTCGATTGGGGTAAAGAAGGGCAGTTTTTACCTGATTGGCATGAGTGGTTGTTGTCTGCGAAGTGGCTGCAATGCACACCTAATCGTGGCCCTATCTACAACTTAACGTCAATGGCTATTGATGCCGCACTGGCGGGTAATGGCATTTTGCTGGGGCAGCAACAGTTGATTAAAAAAGAATTAGCGGATGGGCGGTTAATTCAATTATCTAAACACCAACTGCCCGTGACTAAACCTTATTATTTAATTTATCCTAAGCGAACGTTGGACAAACCGAGAGCCGCGGAATTTATCCAGTGGATGCTGAGTCTTTGCTAGCTGAATGCATAATCAACTGGCATAATCAATATATTGCATGCTTGGATTCGTGGCATCGCCAGATCGCTAGTATTTAAAATAAAACACTGACTTATTATTAACCTATAAATTGCACTTAAGTCTAATTTACAGGACCTCTGTGCTTTTTTTTGCCGTGTTTTATTTATGTAACAGTTAGGTGAAAAAAGCATTATTTATTAAAAATTGCCATTAAAGGCAGAATAAAAATTACTATTTTAAGATAGGGGCATATAAACCATCGTGGCTAAGACAAAATCTACCGGTACCGGCTGGGTTGTCCTACTGATAGTGGCTTTAGGGCTATTTACCGGTATCCCAAGAGAGGCATGGATTGCACTGAGCGCCGCTATCATATGCCTGTTTTTTGTTTGGCGAAATCTCAAAGATGCCAAGTTCCGAACTCGCACACCTATCAACCCGGATGGGCCAAAGACGGCGACGATACCGGATCTGGGGGATTATGATATTGCGTCATTGCCCTTAGAACCAGAGCTGCCGACCACATCGGATGAATCGGATACAAATACCGTCGTTGAAGAAGAAAAAAAACTAAAATCCCAACGACTGGACATCTCGCGCGGTTCGTTAGCCCGTGCCTCCTGGCTTCGCCCCGGTGAATTGGCCGTGGTGGCGGGAATAACTCTGCCCGATGGCATGATTTACGTCGGTAATAAATACAAAAGCAACCGTACTGGTGCCGAGCCGGCGTTTATTAATCCATCGATGGATGTTGCGACAGAAGAAATAGATATTTCATTACCTTTGATTGATAATTCGCCGGATTACTCAACTTGCTCACCAGAGGCGAGGAGGGGATATTTACAGTGGTTATCCGATGGGCGTAAGTCGCCAACTGCAAATATTGGTTATGTTTTTTTATTCTTTTATGGTTTAGAACACCGAGTGCTGATTGATGCCGCAATAGATCCGGTGGCAAAAAAAGAACTCCCTATTATTGAAGCTGAAATTACCCGCCTGCTAAATATATACGGTAAAGATAATACTTTTAATCATTACGCACAGAACTTACTCGTTTATATCTCCAGAGTGAATATAGATGAGAAACTTTATCTTTCTCCACCGCCCCTGGTGCGCGAAGCCTCTACCGAACTGCCCCTGGCGTTACTGGTTGGGTTAGGGCAATTGGCACTTGACCAGAAACCGTTACCGGCGGAATGGGCACAGGCTTGGGGCGAAGCCTCGCCAGAAATCAACCAACATATTTCGATGGTGCATTGCGCGGATGCTTTTTCCACACTGTTCCAGCAACGTTATCAAGAGCAGTATGGCGAAGGTTTTCTGTTACCGGTGAATAAAACTAAATTACAAATATTTTATCGCCCAGCATCTGAAGGCTTGATGGGACAAGAGTTTTTCCAGCAGATAGCCGACCTGCCCAATGTTGCCGTGTGTAAAACGCACCGCGATAAGCTGCGAGCGCTGTTTGAAGCCTGCCAGCAAGATCTTGATATTTATAACCGTTTTGCCAGCATCCATCCTAAAAAGAAAATGTCGTTGGAAGGGCAGTTATTAATGCCAATGATATTATGGTCTGATGCATTAAAAACTGAACTCGAGAGCATCAAAGCTCGTGTGGGTTATGGTTTGCTGATGGTCACCTTGGCTGAGCTGTTTCAACAACTTAGCGCCGCCTGCGGCACCAAACCGTTAGAACGTTTGTCTCGCAGCCATGTGATGGCCTTGACCTATGCATTGGCGGCGTTGCAAATTGGCATTGAACCTGATGTTCGGGCAGATAACCGCACGCCTGTGCTGCAAGATACCGTGGCGCTTTTTCCTATTGAATCGCTGGTTGCTGAATTAGAGACATTTGATATATATCGCGTGACTATGCTGGCGGTGGAACTTGCTTGTGCTGCGGTGACGATTGATGGGCGTATCGGTGAACCTGAATCCATGATATTGACCCGACATATTGATGCCTGGGGTTTTCTGAGTCCGGGCCAACGTATGCGATTAAAAGCCTATCTCCAGCCGGGCATTCGCAAAACGAATACGTTGTTGGCGCTAAAGAATAATCTCGAACCGCTGTCATTGGAGAATCGCCGCATTATTGCCCGCTTCCTGGCCCATTTAATGCAAGTTGAGGGAACAATAACACCACCAGAAGTGAAGTTTCTTGAGCGGGTATATCAACGTTTTTCTTTGGACAGTAAAGGGGTTTATGCCGATCTTGATAGTCGGGCGACGCCGATGACCTTGAGCTTGCCATCGTCGAACACTGAAACTATTACTGATACCGACCGCGTTAATCTGCTGAAAAAAGAAAGTCAGGAATTGGTAAAATTACTCGAGAATCTGTTTATCTCTGAGACTATTCCGCCAGCGGAACCGAGTGAAATTAATCCACAATCGATGACCGCTATCACGGCTAATTTGACTGACAGTGTTGCCACATTCTTGAAGTTGCTCATTTCCCGTGATACGTGGGAGCGGGAGAAATTAATGGATATTGCCTCAGATATGGAAGTTAAACTTGATGACGCCTTGATTGAAATTAACCGAAAAGTCTTAGCCGCGTTTGAATTACCGCTCATCACCGGTGAAGCAACCTTGATGATAAACCGCGATATTTCAGCGGCACTGCTGCTCTAATCGGCACTAAATATAGAGCCTGAATAAGAAAAGTGGCAGTCAGCGTGTTTATCACTTTAAGCCTGAGGGGACAGATGTATTGAGCCGCGCCACAATACTCGCTACCATAGCGCGCCTAATAACGTCAGAGAGACAAGTGTAATGAAATACCAATGGATACTGTTTGATGCGGATGAGACGCTATTTCACTTTGATGCTTATCAAGGGTTAAAACTGATGTTCTCGCGCTTTAATGTAGATTTCTCCATACAAGATTTCGAACATTATCAATTGGTTAATCAGCCGCTATGGGTCGAATATCAAGACGGAAAAATATCGGCCGCTGAATTACAAAATACCCGTTTCGCAATGTGGGCTGAAAAGTTGGGTGTTGCAGCAACGCGCCTGAACGCGGAATTTTTAACCGCCATGGCGGATATTTGTTCATTATTACCTGGGGCGCAGGAGTTACTTGATGCCTTGAGCGGTAAAGTTAATATGGGCATTATTACTAATGGTTTTACGGCATTGCAAACTATTCGCCTGGAACGTACCGGATTAAAAAATGTTTTTTCTCCGCTGATTATTTCTGAGCAAGTGGGGGCAGCTAAGCCCGATGTTGCTATATTCGAATATGCGTTCAATTTAATGAATAACCCGGCGAAAGAAAATATTTTAATGGTGGGTGATAACCTCCATTCGGATATTCAGGGTGGCATCAATGCCGGGATTGATACCTGTTGGTTAAATACTCATGGGGCGCAAGCAGACAATAATATTACCCCGCGCTATCAAGTCAGTTCTCTGGCGGAATTACAAAAATTATTGCTGGCATAACCACATTATGTTGTCTTTAAAAAGGCCGTTAACGAGATATTATCGCTAACGGCCTTTTTATTGCCTTAATAGTCTATTTATGGTCATAGCACCAGGTGTATAAAAATAGGATTATGTGTATAAAAAATGTCTATAAAACAATGCCGCTTGCACAAGAAAATAACCTTGTTACCCCTGATGTGGCATCAGTGATGGGGTGCCGACAACAGCGGATTTCTTGCTCTGAAGTGCTTGCTCATCCTGGCTAATACTGCCGCTATTGGCGGCCCAAACCCCTTCGGGTGTTTTGGTCACCGCCTGATGTCGTGCATTTAAGTCTTGCCCTACAGCGGCGATATGAGTGCTTTCAGTTGTACCACTATTATCAGCCCAGGGGATTTGTGGATCCGCCGCACGGGCAATATTGGCGCTGGATAACGCAATGATGGCCATGGCCAGAGCATATTTGATTTGAGTGTTCATATTATACCGGCTTATTTTGTAGCAAATACGTTGTCTGCCCTAGGGCAGAGCCCTCTCACTCAGGCGAATAATTGTCGGGGGAGATAGTCATCAAGCTTATGCGGGAATTGAGCACTTTATTTAGCAACACGTGCGAAATATTACGCCAGTGTATTTTCAAATGTAATTAATATTGGCGCAGTGTAATGTAATATGTGGCGTTTTAAGGCTTATTACAGGGTGTGCTGTGGATTTTATGCTGCGTTATTAATTCTGTATTCAGTAATAGAGACGGCTAGCACTGAAATAATCAGTAGCACCCTCATGGGGCTTTGCTGTGGTGTACTATTGATATCGCCACCGGTAATACCAGTGGCTAATTCAAGGTTTTATTGCGCTGGAAATATCACCGCTGGTTGGCGATTAAATCTTCAACCTGGTCAAAAATAGGCATTTCTGGGCCAAAGCGTTGCACCTGCAACACGTCTTCTAATTTCTCCAACTGGCTTATCATCTGTAACAGGCGTTGATCATCCAAGACCTGCAACCAAATGCGGCTTTCTTCACCGCCCGCCAAGGGCAGACATAAAATCCCTTCTACGTTGAATGCGCGCCGGGCAAATAAACCGCAGATGTGAGACATGACACCGGCGTGGTTGCGAACCCGGAGCAATAGCGTTACCTGAGCTGTTGTTTTTTGCGTGGTAATCTGTTGATTTTTCATGTTATTCACCTCCAATCATATCAATATTTGCCGCACCTGGTGGCACCATTGGATACACTTTTTCATCCACATCAATCAGCGCATGAATCAGTACCGGGCCTGGGCGATGTAATGCCTCATGCAAGGCCGCATAGGGGTCGCTGGCGGTATTGAGGTCACAAGTTGAGAAGCCAAAGCCTTCGGCAATATGAATAAAATTGGTGCGATAAGGATAATCAGCGGCAAAAATGCGCTTGCCAAAAAACAGGTCTTGTTGCTGATGTACCAGGCCTAATGATTGGTTATTCATCAAAATAATTTTAACGTTCAGTTGCTCTTGTGCCGCCGTCGCCATCTCTTGGATATTCATCATCAAGCTGCCGTCCCCGGAAAAACACACCACTTTAGCCTCGGGTTTAGCCAATGCGGCACCAATGGCGGCAGGCAGACCAAAGCCCATCGTACCTAAGCCGCCGGAGGTTAACCATTGGCGCGGACGGTGCAACGGATAGGCCTGTGCCACCCACATCTGATGCTGGCCGACATCAGTGGTAATAATGGTGTCGTCATCCAGCGCGGCGGCGGCGGCACGAATCAAACCATAGTGGCACAGTGGATCACCGCTGTTGGGCTGATTGAAGGGGAATTCGCGTTGCATATCACTGACGGTCGCTCGCCATTCGCTGCGGGGTTGCGCATCAATCAATGGCAATAAATGGGTTAATACCTGTTTAATATCCGCATTCATCGCCAAATGTGGCCGGCGGATCTTACCCAGCTCTGCGGGGTCAATATCAATATGAATAATGCTGGCATCAGGGCAAAACTGCTCGGCTTTGCCGATGGCACGATCATCAAATCGGGCACCGAGCACTATCAATAAATCCGCTTGTTGCATAATTAAATTGGTCGAGCGCGCCGCATGCATCCCTAACATCCCTAATGATAATGGGTGGTCAACCGGCATAGTGCCGAGCGCCATTAATGTCATGGTGGTCGGTAAAGCGGCTTGCTCCGCTAATTGTATCGCTTGCTGATGGGCATCAGAGCTGACGATGCCACCGCCCAAATACAGTACCGGACGCGCCGCACCATTAATCATTTGGGCGGCTTGCGCGATAGCAACGGGATCAATCGGGCAGGGGGCATCGGCAACGCCCGGCTCAGGCAGGCTATCAAGTTCAATGACCGCCGTCTGCACATCTTTGGGAATATCAATCCACACCGGGCCGGGACGGCCTGATTGCGCAATCCGAAATGCGGCCGGGATCACCTGTGTGAGTTCGCTGATGTCGCGCACCAGATAATTATGCTTAGTGATGGGGATTGATATGCCATAGGTATCAACCTCTTGAAAAGCATCCGTGCCAATCATGGATGATGACACCTGGCCGGTAATACAAACCAGTGGAATTGAGTCAAGTTTGGCATCCGCAATGGCCGTCACCAAATTGGTGGCCCCCGGGCCGCTGGAGGCCAGACAAACTGCAGTTTGCCCGCTCGCTCTGGCCATGCCCTGCGCCATAAAACCCGCACCTTGTTCATGTCGCGCCAATACATGGCGAATAATGCGACTTTGCCCCAGCGCATCATACAGCGGGAGCGCCGCACCGCCGGGGATACCGGCAACCGTGGTAATGCCTTGCTGCTCTAACAAACGAACTATTAATTGGGCGCCTGTATAACGCATGGTTATATCCTTTATCAGGGCCGGTGACTAACAGAGTGGGGCAAAAAGAAACCCCGCTCGGCTGGCGCCGGCGGGGTTTGGGAATCTTGCTGGATTCGTTACCCGTTACGGCGCGCTGCCGACCACCACCACCACGAGCACGACCACCACTGCATCAACAGATGCAGTATTTAGCAGTTCGTTTAGTCGGGCAAAATGGGCAGTGGAGTTGTTCACCGGGTATCTCATCTATCAGTGTAATAAGCTTTAAAAGATAAACACGAATCGCCAGCGGGCACAAGAGATTGAAACAATAAGAAGATAAAAATCCACTATGGATCACAAAAAAATGCATTTATCACTGAGTTACTTACAAGTAAGTCAAGCTTAATTAATTGAAAAACAACAATATTTCCTGATGGCAATTTGACTGGCATGGGTTTATCTGGGGCTGATGTTCGCCGCCTGATTCACTAATTTTATTTATTGCCATCGAAATAATTGTCCTAGAAATAAATTTCTAACATAGTGGGCGCTTGACGTCATACTGAGAAGCGGCAGAAGGAACTTATGCATAAACTGTTATCTGTATCTTTGGTCGTCATCGCCATCGGCGCCGGGTGTGGGGCGGACAGTAACCGGCATAAAAATATCGATATTGATAATGACACTGCAAAATATATTACGCACATTATTGATTCCCAGAAAGATGCCGCCAATAGTGGCCATCTTGGTAATATCATCAATAATGTATCAGCGGACTTTTTAGGAACGCCTTATAAAGCCAATATGTTAATTGGCTCCTCAACTCAGTCCGAAAAATTGGTTATAAATCTAAACGGACTGGATTGTTTCACTTATCTTGACTATGTTAATGCACTGAGTAAGTCTACTGAGACGAATAACTTTGTTAAACAGCTTATTAACACGCGTTATATTAACAGTGATATAAGTTATAAAAATAGAAAACATTTTTTCACTGATTGGTCGCAGAGATATCCATTAAATGCGCGCGATGTTACCGCAGAAATAAGCCCACACAGTGTTGCTGTTACTAAGCACTTGAATCAAAGAGAGAATGGTTCTGAATTCATCCCAACGCTGGGCGTAACCACGCGGGATGTCGTGTATATTCCAGCGGCGTTTGTCGATAGGCAAGTTGTGCATAATTTGAAAACAGGCGATTAGATTGGTATTTATACCCATATTAAAGGGTTGGATGTGACACATGCAGGTATTTTTATTATGCCCCCAAAAGGGGCGATATTTCGTCATGCTTCGTCACTAAAAAATAATAGCGGCGTTGTTGATTTACCCTTTATTGATTATGTAAAAAATACGCCTGGCATTATTGTTCTCAGAGCCTTGTAAGCTGTCTTGGCTCTGCTGCACCAATTGAATGTGAGTTAATGAAAATAAGGATGTAATAATTGACATATATTAAATAATGTTAATGCCAAAAGGAGTTTATTATGTATCAAGTTGATTATAATAGTTATCGTTCAATTGAAGGCTTTAATCTCCGCGTTAATTCTTTAGTCATCCATTGCACCGCCGAGAATTTTGTTGATTCAATGGCTTCGCTGACGGGGGATAGCGTCAGTGTTCAATATTTGGTGCCAGATATTACTGACGAGAGTTATATTCAAGCCGGATTTAAAAGCATGCAAATATTTAATCTCGTGGATGAAAATGCCCGGGCCTGGCATGCTGGAGAAAGTGGCTGGGCAGGGCGCACTGGAATTAACGACACCTCGATTGGTATTGAAATTGTCAATTTAGCGACTGAAAATAGCGGTATTTTTCATTTCCCTCCCTATCCGGCAGAGCAAATCACCGCAGTCAAACAACTCGCCACTAATATTTTACAACGTTATCCCGATATCACCCCGGTCAATGTGGTGGCGCATTCTGACATAGCCCCCACCCGTAATAGTGACCCTGGCCCTGAGTTCCCTTGGCAAGATTTATATGATGAGGGCGTCGGTGCTTGGTTTGATGATGATATTAAAGAAAAATACACTCAACAGTTTGTTGCTAAGGGGGTGCCAACAAGAGATGAACTTCTGGCCCGTTTTAGCACCTATGGCTATGATATTACCTTTGCCAACAGTGAGTCGGGTTATAAACAGTTGGTGCGGGCATTGCAATTACACTTTAGACCGGATAATTACAACGGCTATATAGATATTGAAACCGCCGCCATCCTATATGCGTTGGTGGAGAAATACTTTCATCCCCTTTAGCCATTCGCGTTAACAGGTTTACTAGTTAACAGGTCTATTAGTTAACAGGTCTATTGATTAACAGGTATGGTGATTAACCATTCTAGCGATTAATAGGCCATTATCAGCAGCTCACTCCGCGAGATAACCGGGAGTGAGTGGGGCAGCCAACACCCTGTATTTTATAACAGGGTTGTTTATGCGTTAATTATTAATCTACGTTAATTATTAATCTACGTTAATTATTAATCTGCATTAATTAACATGACAATGGCAGCCAATTGTTCGCGCAGTGGCGCACTGATTTCTGTGCGCGCTGAATAGCCCTCATTGTGAATTATCATTTCACCTAAGCCCACTAACCAATCATAAATATAAAACGCGGTGTTATTAGTTGGCGTCACTGTCAGTTTGGTTAAACGCTGCGATACCCCCAGAGGGGATGTTGATTTAGGCGGCTGAGCAAAAATCTTATAACCTCGATTAATGCGGCTATCAGGGCGCAAACTCTCGCTGATTTGCAAGAAACCAAGCCAGGCAACAAAATCGCCTAACACGGTCAGGGCGCGGGATACCTGGCGGTCAGCTTTAGTTTCACGGTGCAAGCCCACGGGTTCATTATCGGTCAGCAGAGTGACTAACTGCCCGGCGATATCCAGACGGATACTGGCGGTAATGAGCTCCGCGACCAACAGCTCAAGGATCGGTTTATTGATGCCCAACAAGGCGATCAGTGGGCCATTTTCTGGCAGTCGTCGCAGGTGGTTAATCCAATATTGCAGCACAAGGGCGGCATAATCCGCGTCATAATCCTGCCCAACCGCGGCGGCGGTTATCGTCGGCTGTTCCAGTGTTACAGGCTGGTCGCTGAATAAATCGATATCAATACCAATACTGAAAGGTTCGGTATGGGTAGGGGCCGACTTTAATTCAGCAGGACACTGTGGCGGCTGTAAATACAAACCACGCAATTCATCACGCGAGGGCAATAAATGCTCGAGCAGTTCACCGTGCAGACCGGTGCGGGTTTGCAATGCTTTCAACAAGGTTTCCGCAATATGCTGTTTTTGTTGCGATTCACTGATAGCAGACGGCGACCAACCGGCGAATACATTAGCTGTCAGCTCGCGTTGCAGCTCACAACGTTGCTCGTTAATGCGCGCGTTTTTACTCTCGCGGCGAATTTCTTGTGCCAGATAGGTCAGCATGCGTTCCACCCCCCGGCTGTCCAGCGCCAACATCGTGCCCCAACTGTCTCCGGGATGACCGACATAACGCTGCACCGCCTCGTCATGATTTTTTGCCCCCGGTGCAGCTATGCGCTGATCAAAGGGCGTGACCACCCAGATAAGCCCTGGGTTTTTGTCCGCACGCACTTGGCTATTTTCGCCTTGCGACTGCTTAACCCAATAATCAAGTGCGTTACCGACGGCTGTCACCTCGGCGCGTTTATCCGCGGCATTACACACCAATAACAGGTTGATTTGTTGTTTCTCGGTGTAGCGTTCAAGCAAATAGGCCGTTTTAGCCCGCGACAGCACACCGGACAGCGGATAGGCCGTCGTGGGCTGATTTATCGCGTTATTGAGCGCCGTGGTCATCTCGGGGAAGTAGCATAAATCAACCGCATTAACCCCATGCTCGGCGGCGGGCTGACATAGCGGGAGCTGTAATTCCACTGACAACAAGGTTAACTCTGCCAGTGACAGTGTCACTGGATCACCAATAATCGGGCCTTGTACCGGCAACACCTGGAGATAACTGTCAGTCGCTGTGTTGAGATAATCCAGTGTGGCCGCATTCATGATGCCCTCCGCGGGGAGCAGAATTTCGTCCACTAACACACTGAGGGGGGCCAGTAATTGTGGCGCACCGCCCAGATGCTGCAAAGTGTAAGCAAAATGGCGGTAAGCCTCGGTCAGCGGTTGAGATTCCGCCCACAGCAGAGAGAATAAACCCGCACGATCGTCAATACTTAAATAAGGAGCCAGCTCAATGGCAACCGGCCAAAAATGAGTTTCCAAGGCTTTTTGCCGTGGGCCATCATGGCGCGCCAGATAATCCCACAGGCTAATCACCTCATCGCGGGTTACCCCGGCGATGGCGGCGGGTTGTTTGCGCATCCGCAGTTGTTGTAACTGCTCACGAAGTTGCTGTTCATCGCGCTGATTTTCTTGCATTGTCTGCGCGCGATTTTGTGGCAGGGAAGCACTGGCCACTATCTTGACGATATCCATTTCACTGAGCAGCGAAAGCAGCACCGGGTGGCTTTCATGCTGGGATATTGCCGGGTTGCTGTTCGCTGACTGGCTAAAGCGGGTAACCAAACCGCTGGCTTGATAGCCCGGTTTCACCTGCTGCCAAAAATCGAGGGTTTTCCCGCCGATTTCAATGTCCAACCGCCCTTGTGGCGAGGCCAGCAGGGCCGCTAATAGATGTTGTTTACCGGCGGCGGATTGGCCGAAAAAGCCAATACTCATGGCAGTTAAAGAAGCTGCCGCTAAATTTTCTGCTTGATTGCGGTGGCGGCCCAACTTGATGAGCAGTTGGTCGGCTTCCATATCCAAACGCGTGGCGTGTTGGCGCGCGGTGTTAATCCACCCCATGGCTTGCTCAATACCTTGAGCCACCTGCTGAAGCTGGCGATGACACTGTTGGTTGCTTAATGATTTCATTTTCTAAATACACTCCCACTATCAATCCAATAATGGGTTGATGCTGAACCGGTGCTGCCTAAGGTGTTTAGTTTGAGCCGCAGATGATGTAACGGTATACGGCTGCCATCTTGCAGCACCGCATCAGCTAGCTCAAAATCTTCTGGGCCACGGTGTTTATCTCGCGCTTTTGCCAGTTTCAGCCGGACATGCAAGCGGCTGTCGCCGGCAACTTTACGTGCCAGTTCTGGGTCAACAATGGATAAGCTATACAGCGGCGACGCTGGCCAGCGCTCATTATCCAGCTGACGGAAACCCAGGCACAAAGCGCCTCTTACCTGAAAACGGCTGTCCGACGGCAGGGAACAATCGGCACTATCAAGGTCGAGGTCGCGGTAGTAAACATTCTCTTCCGTTAGCACATCACTGTTATCCAACATGCCCAGATAACGGAGGGTCGAGTAAGGTTGGAAATCACCGGCCTTAAAGTAAAAACCCGCTAAGCGCAAATCGAGGGCCAACAAACACAACATGGCCCCCACTGCCGCAGTGGATTTAGGGTTATCAATCCGCCCCTGTTTATTAAACGGATACCAATCACTGGTATGGTATCCATCCAGCGAAAGAATACGGTTGTTGGGCAGCGGTTGCAGATGGCGAAACAGGGCTTGAATACCGGGGAAGCGCGACGGCCGCCCGGTTAATAACAGCACATCGCAACTGTAGAGTGACACCACCTCAGACAGCGAACGCAAATTTTGCGTAATGCTCATCCGGTTAGATAAAAACTCGCCGTGCAATTTACTTAATTTCAGCACCAGCGGCACCTGCAAAACATCGAACACCCCAGCATCGGCGGGCAACTCGCGCTGTATTTCGGTGTTGATATACGCCAGCACTTTCGCCGTTGGAAGCGGTGATAATAGCTCACCAAAAGTGGCATCTATTTCTGCATTGGTTTCCAGCGGGTTAAAACTTTCATAAGCTTCAAGTATCGCGCGTCCTACTGGCATAAATATCTGTAATGTGGCTTGCTGGCGCAGTGCGGATTGCCCGTCCATGCGACCATCATTACCGAACAATTTATCCATCAAGGTCTCAGGATGAGCCACTGCGATTTTCTTCAACTGTTGTTGTAAGGCCGGCAAAATATACAGCTGAATAACATCCAATAATATATCGTCACCGGCGACTTTAAAGCCTTCGCGAAACAGTAAACGCGGGCTTATTTTGACATTATTCCCCATGCCATCATCCAAATCATACTGGGTAATAGCCAGGTCAGTGGTGCCGCCGCCAATATCTATTGAGGCAATCCGTAAGGTTTTTCCTGCTGTTTCTCCGGCATTCAACTGCTTATCTGGCCGGGCCTGACTGGCAAAAAATGCCGCCGTGCGGCCGCCGAAATTAACCTGCGTTTCGTTATACAGATACACCAGTTGGCCACAAGTGGCCTCATCCCATTCCATTTGAACACTCGGCACCGGGACTACACTGTTAGCACGGTCTTGCTCAGAGACAAAATTATCATCTGCCGGATGCCATCCCATTGCTTTCCACACCAGCGCAATGGCTTCATTCATACGGCTGCGGAATATTTCGCGCTCGGGTTTTGGCATGGCGGAGGGCAACGTCAAAATAATCGAGCGCAACTGCCGTGGGGCATGGGCATGGGTCATTTTCAACCGCTGTGCGGCACTGTTCATCTGCATCAGTGCTTGAGCCAGTAGCTCCGATAACATAAATGTCATCAATGAACTGCGGCTATAATGCGGCGAAAATACCGGCAGGCGTTGATCCACCGGTAGGCCATACAGCGGTTGGCCCTCATCATTCACTAAATAGGTCAGTGGCGGAGCCATTGCCAGGGGCTCATGTGGCTGTGCAGCAGGTGTTGCATTGAATCGCCAGCCGGGAGCATAAGCTTCTTCATCCCATAAATAGCGGCGCGGGCCGGAAATTCCGGTAGAACCTTCGGTGCCCTGACGGTGAAGGGCCATCCGGTTGGCTTCGTTGCCCACCCGGGTGATGGCGGGCCAAATAAAGGCATCATCACGGCCGCTTTCCATTGAAAAATTCTGCTTACCGAACTTAGCCGCCGCAAATTCAACCCGGCTGGAAAATAATTCGTTATACAGATAATGGGGTTCGCTTAAATCACGGATCTGCAATTCATAAGTTTGTTTTAGGCCATTACTTTCATCAGCATGGTCTTCCACCAAAATACCGCAGGTATGTGAATTGCCGACATCCAAAATAAGGTCAACATTGACGGCCGGTTCTTGCAAGGTGTGGGTATTGATTTTTATTTCCGGCAGCCCGACTTGGCTGCCCAGTAATTCCAGCAAATTAAGATAGTGGGCTTGGTATTCAAATTCACGCAGTGACGCACTAATATGTCGCGCGGTGCGTTCTTCTTGCTCAGTCGCCTGCTGAATAAAAACTTCACGCAGCCAACCGTCCACCCAAGTTAAATCCAGAAACTCGGCTAACTCTTCATTGTGGTAGGCCAGGGCAAAACTTGAGCCGCTATTGATATCATGTACATTAGGGGCCAAATATTCATTCTCATGGCCTTCTGGATAGACTGTGGTATCAAAAGCGACGGTTATCCGTAAGGTATTTCCCTCTTGATCCGGGCTATCCAACACTAAAATTTGCACTCTGGCCCAGTTATCCGGCCCCCGGGTGAAATTGCGTGGGGGAGTAAACCGCAAGACGGGCAGTGGCAGCCAAATTTTATTGAGCAGCTTCAGCGATTGTTCCAGCGGAAAGCTAAATTCGGGTTTAACAATCTCAGGGGCCGCGCCCGGTACCATCAGCGCATATTTATCATTGTGTGCATGGTAATTTAATCGCAACAGCGGGCCATTGGCACTTTTGCGGACAAATTTATTCGGCCGTTCACTCTCTAATTCAGGCTTTAAGGCGAAGTCCAAAAACTGGATACCACTATTCTGAATAAGCGTAACTTTTTGTTTATAGTCAGTGATTGTTGCCAGCATAATATTATTTAGTCTCCGGCTTCATCGTCATTGGAAGAGTCGTATTCGCATCATAACGGCCTTTGCATTCTGCAATACCGTTAGCGCCTTGCTTACAGACTATCTCTGGCATTTGATATTTTGACCCATCACTGCACTGCGCCTTATAGCGGCTATTAATCACTAAATTGCCTGACTTCATTACTCCGGCGGTAATATTCGCGCGGCAAGTGACATTATCGCCGTGGGTTATTTTTACCGTGCCTTTGCCATTCTTAATCTGATATTTCAAGCTGGGTGCTTTTCCGGTGTGGGCGGTTTTAATGTCCGGGCTGACGCGCCACTGGCCATTAAGGAAGGCCGTGGAACCGACTTTGAGCGCATCGGAAGGTAATATCAGCACATTTTTCAGCTGGGTTGCGGTTACTTCAGGGGCTGCGACCGGCGCACTAATCACCGGCGCCGGGGTGATGCTGATGGCATTATCCAGCGGCAATTGCGGTGCCAAAGCGGGCAGCCTAATTTTTACGTCAGGGGCGACAGCGGCAGTGTCTTGCGCGGCCGTGGCCGTGTCGTCCGTGGCCGGGGATGTCACCTCAACCGCCGCCGTGGCCTGTTCCGGCATGCCACCACTAAATTGCACAATTAAGGCAATAATGACGGCTAACACCGGCAGTAACCCACTGAATTTAAGCCAGCGGCGGACTTGTTTGGCTGGCGCAGAGGGCGGCGTTGGCAAGGCGGCGACCGGCGGTTGCTCAGGTTCAGCACTGCTGGCAACAGGAACCGCCGTGGGCATTACCGGCACGGGTTCGGCTTGAGGCGCGCTAATGGCAGCCGGCGGCACCGCATTGAAAGTTGTGAATGTGGGCTCAATGGCTTCAGCGGTTTCGCGTAAACAATCCAGTGGGTCGCTGCGCGATTTTTTATCCTGACTGACAAAGCCCCAGAAAGTCACTACCGGCTTGCCAGCCACGATATAAACGTAGCTTTGATCCGGAAATTGCAGGGTTTTCGTCAACAAAACACCAAATAAGCGCTGGGCGGCGTTGTCTGATTGTTGTGCTCGCTGACACATCTCGCGGCTACTTTTCAGGCAAGCGGATAACTGCTTAATGGCGGCCAGGCGCTCAGTGGTGCTGGCTGCCAGCCATGAGGTGACTTTTCCTTCCACTGGTGCATACCAGTCAATACGGTCACCTTGTTCATTGAGCTGGGGAATGGCGAGGCAATCAGCAATCTGCTGCTGTTGTTTCAGGCGTAATGCTTCTCTTATCTGTAGCGCCGCCGCATAAACCGGCTGCCCGTTTTCGCCCAACGCCAGAACATCGTCCAAACTACCACTGCGTAAAAATAATTTTGCCACGCCAAAGAGACCTGTGTAATGAAACCCAAGGCAGAAAATAATGTGTTATCTGCGACAGCCTCTACTTTACGGCACGAAGAAAGAACCAAACGGCAGAATAAGTGGCAAAATACCCCGCTGTTTGTGGAAAAAACGGTAAGCTTTAACCAAAGTCACTGGAACCTGCATTGCAAGGAGATATCTTGAATCAATCACAAGCTAACATGCATCTTTCGGCCCAGGAGGCGATAGACCGGCTGGAAACCTTATATACGTCGGCCCTTGCGGCTTTACGTGATGCTATCAGTGCCTATATTGCTGAGGGGGTCTTGCCGGATGTTGGCGAGAGAGCCAAAGGCCTCTTTTCATATCCACAATTAAGTGTCAGTTGGGATGGCCGATTTCGTGAAAACCAACGCACACGGGCATACGGGCGGTTCTCGCGCACCGGCCAGTACAGCACCACCATTACTCGGCCCGCATTATTCAGAGAATATTTGACCGAGCAACTGACCTTACTGGAAGTTGAATACGGCGCGACATTTGAAGTGACACCGTCACAACAAGAGATGCCTTATCCCTTTGTGATTGATGGTTCTGACCTGATCCTTGACCGCTCGATGACCGCCGGGCTGGCGCACAACTTCCCAACGACCGATCTGGCGAAAATCGGCGATGCCATCACCGATGGCGTTGACACCTTAACGGCAGATTTCCCCCTGTCACATTTTGATGCGCTGCGTACTGATTTCTCACTGGCACGGCTTAAACATTACACCGGCACACCGGTAGAACATATTCAGCCCTATATTCTTTTCACCAATTACAGCCGTTATGTTGATGAATTTGTTCGTTGGGCTTGTGAGCAGATCCTCGACCCCGCCAGCCCTTATAAAGCCTTATCCTGCGCCGGGGGCAGTTATATCACGGCCGAAAATGCTGACCCTGAAACCACGATTTCCGATCTGACGTGGAAAAAGTTTCAGATGCCGGCATATCATTTAATCGCCGAAAGTGGCTGTGGCATTACGTTGGTGAATATTGGGGTCGGCCCATCTAACGCCAAAACCATTTGTGACCATCTGGCGGTATTGCGGCCTCACGCCTGGTTGATGATAGGGCACTGCGGGGGGCTGCGTGAAAGCCAAGCCATTGGTGATTATGTCTTGGCCCATGCTTACTTACGTGATGACCATGTTTTAGATGCGGTACTGCCACCCGATATTCCTATTCCGAGCATCGCCGAAGTGCAACGCGCCTTATATGACGCCACCAAAGCGGTGAGTGGCATGCCGGGTGTTGAAGTCAAACAGCGGTTGCGTACCGGCACCGTGGTGACCTCCGATGACCGCAACTGGGAACTGCGTTTCTCTGCTTCCGCGCTGCGTTTCAGCTTAAGCCGTGCGGTCGCGGTGGATATGGAAAGTGCCACCATCGCGGCGCAAGGTTATCGTTTCCGCGTGCCTTATGGCACCTTGCTGTGTGTCTCGGATAAACCTTTGCACGGGGAAATCAAGCTACCAGGGCAGGCCAACCATTTCTATGAAGGAGCGATTTCAGAGCATTTGCAGATTGGCATTCGGGCGATAGATTTGCTGCGGGCAGAAGGCGACCAGCTGCATTCTCGCAAATTACGCACCTTTAATGAGCCGCCATTCCGTTAACTCTCATCACCATTAGGCAGGGGGGAAAACCCCTGTCTAACGGCGAACGCCAGTACCAATACTGATACTCGAAATACCACTCGATCCCCCGCTGACTCCCACATGGCCGGTGTTGGCACAGGCCATCAGCAATAAAGTGATGAGCAAGATGCTTAACTTTTTCATTTAGTTTCCTTAAGTTCGCGAGCCGGCGCACTCACTCGACGGTGATCCGCCTTGCTGGGCGTCAATGTCTTTATCAGAGCCAATGTCTTTATCAGTGCTAATAGCTTAATGAGAGTCAATCGCCTCACCAGTGTCAATAGGATGGCGCGAAAATAGGTGGTGACAGAAAGCGCCGGCTTTTCATTTCACAGCTGAATAGGTCGCAATCATCGTCAGATACAGCGCAAATGTATAGCCGCAATAGAGAGATTCAACCTGATTGGTAACCCTATCTGTTTAATAATCAGAGCATTACTTTCGCCGCTATCCATCAAGAGAATCTCCTATGCACTTTACTCAAGCCATTGCCAGACTGCCTGCTGACACCTGCGCGAGCGGTCAAACCACCTCGCAACTGGGCGCGCCAGATATTGCGGCCACCGGTCGTCAGTTCTTAGCCTATGTGGATACCTTGCTGCGCCTGGGTCTGAAAGTGACGATTTTACCCGCAGCACCTGCCTTCCCCGATGCCCACTTTGTGGAAGATACGGCGGTGGTAATGCCGGAGCTGGCGGTGATAACCCACCCCGGCGCCCCCAGCCGCCAAGGGGAGGTGGAGACCATCGCGCCGCTGTTTACCGACCGCCCTGTATTTCGTATGAGTGAACGCGCTCATCTTGATGGTGGTGATGTCTTGTTGGTCGATAAACAGTTTTTCATCGGGCTGACGTCTCGCACCGACGCCGCGGGCATCGGTGAGTTTACGGCGGCGGTCACCCCTTATGGCTATCAGGTCACCGCCATTGAGGTGAGTGCCGGATTGCACTTGAAATCCATTGTTAACTATGTCGGTCGCAACACCTTATTACTGACAGCCGATTATCAGCACCACCCGGCCTTCGCCGGTTTTAATACCCTCGTTATCCCCGCAGCGGAGTCTTACGCCGGTAATACCTTATGGATCAATGATACGCTGATTACGCCGCAAGGTTATCCTGTTACCTTGGCACACCTTGCAACGCTGGGAATGCCGATTTTGCAACTGGATACCAGCGAATTTAAAAAAATGGATGGCGGCTTAACCTGTCTTTCGCTGCGTTTTTAATCCGGGCTGTTGTTATTGTTATTGTTGTTTCTCTTGCCTGCCAACACTGAGATCTTAACTATGAAAAAAACGCTAATTGCACTACTGACCGGTTTGATACTGGCAACACCGGTGGCAGCCCAAACCATTGACACCATCAGCTTTGGTGTGGATGGGGGCTATCCGCCGTTTGACGTGCTAGCCCCAAGCGGCGAGATAACCGGCTTTGATATTGATATCGCCAATGCCTTATGTGACAACCTGCATGCCAAATGTGTGTTCGTCAAACAGCCATTTGAAAGCATGATTGCGGCCCTGAATGCCCGTAAATTTGATGCTATTGTCGCGTCACTCAGCATTACCGACGAGCGCAAAAAAGAGGTTGATTTTACTGACCGTTATTACCGCAGCTCGGCACAGTTAGTGGCGCGCAAAGGCAGCCCATTACTGCCGGAGGTGGCCAGTTTGCAAGGGAAAACTGTCGGGGTGCAAACCGGTTCTATTCATGAAGCTTATGCCAAAAAACACTGGGGCGGGCAGGGTGTGAAAATCGTCTCTTACGCCAATCAGGATAATGTGTATTTGGATCTGCTGTCCGGGCGTATTAACGCCTCACTGCAAGATAACATTCAGGCGGCAAGCAGCTTTATTGATACCCCTCGTGGGCAGAAATTTGCTTTTGCTGGCCCGGTAATTCAGGACGAAACCATTTCTTCTGATGTCGGCATCGCGGTCGGTAAAGACAATCCGGCTTTACGCGATGCGCTGAATGGGGCAATTAAAGCCATCCGTGCCGACGGAACCTATGACGCCATTCAAAAGAAATATTTTAGCTTTGATATTTACGGCAACTGAGTGTTGTCGTCTGGGTTAGCCGAATATGTTGCTAGCCACACCGGGCGGGGGGCGAAACCGTCCGGTGGTTATTTTTCAGCATCGGGAGGCCAATAATGGTAACAGACTATTTGCCGTTACTGGCACAAGGGGCGGGGTTATCACTCTGTGTGATGCTGCTGTCACTGGCCGTGGCGCTTGCCCTCGGGCTTATTAATGCGGTTATCAAGCTGTTCGGCCCGCGCTGGCTGCGCTGGTTAGCCACCGGCTACACCACCTTGGTACGCGGGGTTCCTGAGCTGGTGATTATGTTGTTGCTGTTTTTTGGCGGCGAAATGCTGGTTAACGGCTTTCTCGGCCTGTTGGGTGTCGGGCCGGTGCGGTTTAATACCTTTATTTCTGGGGTGTTGGCGATTGGCATTGTTTTTGGTGCCTATTATACCGAAACCTTCCGTGGCGCATTTCAAACCGTGGATCGCGGCCAGTTAGAAGCCGCCGTTGCTTATGGCATGCGGCCAGCTCAGGTTTTTCGGCGCATTATGCTGCCGCAAATGCTCAGTTTTGCCATCCCCGGCATTAATAATAATTGGCTGGGATTGATGAAAGCCTCGGCGCTGGTCTCTATTCTGGGGTTAGAAGATATGGTGTGGCTGGCAGAACAAGCCGGGCGCGCGACCCAAAAACCTTTCTTGTTCTATTTCCTGGTGGCGATTATCTATATGGTCATTACCGCGCTGTCCAGTTGGGGCTTTAGTGTACTGGCCCGGCGCTATGCGCTTTCCACTTCCACGGCGAGGGCGCGCTGATGAATCTGCCCACCTTTCTGGCCGCAGTGCCGACCTTTCTCTACAGCGACGGTTCGGAAATCACCGGCTTGGCGATGACCGCCAAATTATTTCTCTTGTCCGTATTCCCCGGTTTGCTCCTGGCGCTGATCATGGCGGTCGGGCAAGCTTTCGGCCCACGACCACTGGCCTGGCTTATCCGCAGTGTGACCTATTTCTTTCGCAGCACACCGCTTTATCTGCAATTAATGCTGATTTACTACGGCCTGTCACAATTTGAAATTGTGCAACTGGGCTGGCAGGACGACCAACCCTTCTGGCTGTTATTTCGCGATGCCACTTTCTGTGCGGTGCTGGCGTTGGTGCTCAATACCAGTGCTTATGTCGCGGAGTTATTGGCGGGGATGATGGTCACCTTCCCACGTCAGGAATGGGTGGCGGGCGAAGCCTTTGGCATGACCCAATGGCAAATTATTCGCCGCTTGGTGTTACCCGCCACCTTGCGCCGCGGCATTCCGGCGCTGAATAACGAAATGGTCTTTTTACTGCATGCCACTTCACTGGCCAGCACCGTCACCTTGCTGGATATCACTGGCGTGGCCAGGGCATTTTACGCCGCGACCTATTCGCCCTTTATTCCCTTTTTAATGGCCGCCGCACTGTATTTGTTATGTACTTTTATCCTTATTTTCTTGTTTTCACGGGCGGAAAAACGCTGGTTAGCCTTTGCCCGCCACGATTAATATTGACCGCATTACGCGCGTTTGATGGCTTGTAGCTCAGTAATAGTGACGATTTTATCAATGCGGAATTTCTTGCTGGTCAGCCAGGCATCCGCCAGTAAGCGGTAATGTTCCATATTGCGACAACCAATACGCAACAGAAAATCGAAACTGCCGCCGACCAACCAGCAATCCAGCACCTCCGGAGTTTTGCGCACTTCCTGCTCAAAGGCGGACTGCGAATGGCCGTGGTCAGCTAAGGCAATTTGCGCTTGAATAACAAAGGCATGCTCGGGTTCCGGCAGCTCAATAATGGCGCTGTAGCCGCGAATAATACCGGCGCGTTCCAATAGCCGAACCCGCTCCAGACAAGGGCGGGCGGTCAAATTGACCTGTTCAGACAGCTTCTGATAAGAGATACGGCCATCCTGGCTCAGGATTTCAAGGATTTTTTTATCAATTCGGTCGAGCCGGGCTTTCTTTTCCACAGATAGGGCGTCCAATGAAAATCAATCACCATAAGTTACCTGAACATGCCCTCAGTGGGCAGCGCCAATTAACCAGTTTCCACTTTGGCCAGCCGGGGATAGGCGAAAAATTTTATCTCCAGGCGGGCCTGCACGCCGATGAACTGCCCGGCATGCTGGTGTTACATTATCTTAAAAGATTACTGAGTCAGGCGGAACGGCGTGGCGAGATCCGCAGTGAAATAATTATTGTGCCCATCGCCAACCCAGTAGGACTGGCTCAAGTGCTGCTCAACACCGGCATTGGCCGTTTTGATTTGGTTAGCGGGCGCAATTTTAATCGTCATTTTCCTGACCTGGCGTCAGCGGTGCTAGCACGGCTAAAACCCTGTGCCGCAGAGGCTAGCCCGCAGCAACTGCGCCAACAGATACGCCATGCCATGATTGCGGCGCTGCATGAATTACCGGTGCTCAGTGAAGTGGATGCATTACGCCAGCATTTGCTGAGCCTGGCCTGTGATGCCGATGTGGTGCTGGATTTACATTGTGATGACCGCGCAATCTTACATTTA
>NZ_ACCD01000002.1 GCF_000173775.1 Yersinia rohdei ATCC 43380 | reverse complement strand
CGGATTACTTAACAGAAAATAAAAAGACCGCGAGTGAACACGGTCTCTTTATCGGGAGGATACCCCCATGACTTTATTAAATACCACCACAGCTTACAAGATTTGAATATGGAGTTATTCATCTGTGATGATAAAAATAAAATACAATTAATATAAAATAATGTCAAATTTAATTCAATGAAAGTTGAATATATATAACATTTTATATTTATACAATGACTTCTTTATTCCATTAAGTTTTTCGGCCTTTCATACTAGCCAGAAATAACATTCCGTTTCTTTTAAATCTTTCTTTATCATCTGGATGTAGGTGGGGTATCTCTAGTAGCATACCTAAAACAAGATCCTTATCCACTGTAAAAACATCACAATCAAGAGCCTTGGCAACTTCCGCACCTAAAATTATTTTCTGGCGTGTTTCTATCTGTTTAGACTCTTTCTTAGACTTATGTTGTAGACGATTTAAACGCATCTGAGCAGATGCTAATTGCTGTTCCAGTGTCTTTTTTATTCGTGGTTTCTTTCTGGTTTGCTCTTTATCTGAAATATCACTCATTTTCTATCCTCTTATAGTTCCATGATACATATATATTTCTTATATATATGTTAGTCAATGAGGATATTTGAAAAATTGGATTATTATTTCTTTTTATGCGATGGGAGCTTTTCTTTTAAAATATTAAAGCAGTTGATAACATTCTCATGCTCTATTGAAAAATGATCTATACTCCTTTTCAGAAGATCATTGGCAACATCAACTATAAATTGACTTCTTTCATTATGATTATAGACAGTAAATACATCAGCTATCCAGTGATAGCAGCAAAGCGTCAACAAAATACAATAGTCTTGATATTCTTTAATGCCTGATAAAAAAGTACATCCATTATAATCTACTTGCCTTGTTCTTCTATAATATTGTTTAAGCGTGGGCTTCATTATTATTAAATTATTTTTAACCATGTCATAGTGAATGTCATCCTGAACGTAGTCGTTTTTATGAAAGAAACTATTGCTATGAACATATAAAGCATAGGCAATAGTTTCAGTAGATATTCCATATTTTTCGCATAAAGCCGTTGAGACAACAGGATTGTTTTCTATATATATTATAAACTCACTTTCTTTCAAGTTTTTTGTTTTGGTTTTATTCATACATTTCTCACTATTATTATATTCGATTAACGACGGAAGGTTTCTGATCTTTTCCACTCAAACACTACTGCATGACGTTCTTTGTCTCTTTCTTTTTTTATTTCTTCTGCTCTACGCTGAGAACGGATCTGTTCACGCGCTATACATAATACTTTCCTACGTTCCTCTGATGTTAATTTTTTCCCTTTAACTTTAGTAGCCGCATGAACAGCATCATCAAGAAATCTCTTTTCCGTTAATGACACTCTCTGTAATCTTCCAGCACGGTGTTTTCTTTCGTTTTTTAATTTACCTGAAGTATTATCGATAAAATCTTCTGCCACTTGTGTTTTATTGTCCACTACATCCTCCTTGTTTTTCATAATATATTATACCAATACAATTAAAACAAAAAAAACTCAAATTATTTCATGTACTTTATTTAATTTATAGTTCTACTTACCTTTCGTTAGTGCCTTGATGAAATGGCACCTACCTACTAATATTTTTTCACTACCTTTTTAAATTAATTTTTTGTACTAGTAGTACTAGAATTTTATTAGATTAGGTTCTGGGGTTTTAGATGGCGACTTTCAGTCGTAGTAGTTTTCCGAAGGAAAACTTAGTTTTTCTAGAGCTTCGCCTCTCCTAATCCGCGCATGAAAATTTCAAAATAGTTTTAATATTTTTTATTTTTATACCCGTAATAGAACAAGGCGCTTCTCATGCTATGGCTTAGAGTTGCAATACGTTTCCATATTGCGACACCCTTCTGCACTCCCATAGTCAACATCATAACTTTAAAAACATTTCTCGTTTTACTAAAGAAATTACACTGCTGTTTTTATAAGCCTTAGATGTGCGCTTCGAGTTGATGTTACGCAGACTCCCCGCTTTGGCATCGACAATAACCTTGAGAATGAATCAAACACTTTCGCTCCTACCTTCTCAGACCTGTACAATCAGGTTTAACGTTATTGCTTTCGAAAACTAAAATGTTTTTGGAAATGGTATTTGAAAAGCTTGTAAAAAGTTGAGATTTAGATTTGACAAATATGAAAAGATTATTTAATACTTTATTATATTTGTAATCACGTTCCGTTTAACTGATTACAAGGCTTCAAAAGTCGGCAAAACTTTTTTAGTCCTTAAAAAGTCAACTTTGAAAGTTGGCTTTTTTTGTATCTTTATTTTATTTACAACACTGCATTTAGATTGTCAAATAAAACTCAAAAAAATATTTTAATAGCACATGATCTATTATCACCTATAAGCAGCATTTGGTGATTGCCACAAACAATCACATCGCCGGAATAGGGACTCGCACTGTTAATGATGGATTTATCAAAAAAGGTGTTTATAAGAGTCTACACAAAAATGTAACACCACCTGCAAGTAATTACACAACACATATGTATGCAAACACTAACCTTTAACGTCTAATACTCATCGCGTTACTTATTTTCTCTCATTCATGATTTTACAATCACTTCTTAATTTCTGACAGGAATTTCACACATCAATCTATTCTAAGTTATCTTTTATCATATTTTTATAAATTTTATCTTTCCCGCCTACGGCGGGAGACTAATTTAACTACTTTTGCCCTTACGGGCGATCTCTAAAACCACAACCATTAAGAGTCGTGTAATACCTCAGCCGTTCATCCGATTCTAGCCCTGTAAATTTCACAGACAGTAAAACTAGAGTTATTATTTAGTTATAGGAAAACTTTAAACATTGTCGTTATTTTTAGCTCCATTAGGAGATATAAAAATAAAGCAATGCCCACCTATACACTGCTACGCAGTGTGTGGGGTCTACCGACGGTTGCCTGCCGCAGGCTAACACCGTTTCCTTGGGAAACAAGGTCAACGTCAACATCAGAGTTTTTCTTGCGAAAAACTAAAACCAGCATAGTCGCATTGGAGATTTATATTTTAGTTTGATATTTAAATTTATATTGAGGTTGTTTTTATTGTATGGCTATTTTTCATCTTGATTTTAAAATTGTGAAACGTTCAGAAGGTAGATCTTCCGTTGCGAAGGCTGCTTATCACGCTCGTACACGCATAACAGATGAAAGAACAGGTGATACGTATGATTATAGCCGCCGTACTGATTTATATGGGCATTTCATATTAGCTCCAGTTAATGCACCAGAACACATCGTAAAAGACTCTACAGCATTGTGGAATGAAGTTGAAAGAGTTGAGCGCCAGCACAATGGTCAAACATCCCGTTATTTCGATGTCGCTATCCCCGCAGAGCTAACCAATGATGATAAGAAAAAGCTTGTTCTTGAGTATTGTCAGAAAAATTTTGTAGAAAAAGGAATGATTGCTGACATCGCTTTTCATGATCTTGATAGCGACAACCCACACGCTCACGTTATGTTGACATTAAAAACCATAGGCCCGGAGGGTTTTGGTAAAAAAGAAAGAAGCTGGAATGACCGAAAAATGTCTGTCCTTTGGCGTGAATCATGGGCATCAATGGCTAACAGCTATCTTGCTGCTGCTGGTTCATCAGAACGTATTGATCATCGTTCTCTTCAGGCCCAGCATGAGGAAGCGTTAGAAAAAGCAGCAGTAGCTTTAGATAATGAAGAAAAAGCGTTATGGCTTGCTAAGGCCGCTGAAACAAATCGTCCTGCAATGAAACGTATCCACAGCGCTAAATGGCGTAGTAAGGCTGCTCAGGAGCAAAGAGCCGCAGAACAGACAGTTCGTGATGCAGTGAAGCAGGAAGCGGTTGAAGTCTATAAAACATTCAGTGAACTTGATCTTGAAATCGTCGTTGATGTCAGAAGCTTCACCGTGGCTGCTCTTGCTGAACCAGAACAAATCGTATTACCTGAAACACACTCCGGCTCTTCTACTGATGAGAATCAGAGACCTGTATTGGTAGCACCAGCTCCTCATACTCGTATGCGTGGCGTTAAATCTTACCGTGATAAAACAAAAGTCAGTAAGGTCGCTGCAGGTAAGAAACCATCAGTCAGTATTTCTGATTCTGGAACAAATACTATCCTGAAAACATCCTCCTCTCAAAACCCAAACAGGGAATCCAGAAGCGCCCCTGAACGTGTTAAGAGGACACAGGCCATTCGACGTCAGGATAATATTTTTAAACGCTTCACAACTCTTGTCATAGATTTTTTCAAACAGAAGTTTGTATGGGCTAAAGCAAACAAATCCCAAATTGATCTTATCAGTGAAGAACATGATAAACGTATTGCTGAAAACTACGTCTTTGACGAGGTATTAGGCCGTCATATCTCTCGCACTGAATATGAGAAAAAAGCCAAGTTTAACCAAGATGACTATAAACCAACACCGGATGAGATCAGCCGTTTCCCAAGTCGTCCGGTTAAGCCAGTGCAGCCTGATAGCAATCTCGACTACATACCAACACTTGCTGCAGACAGGAAAAAGCCGCTGCCTAAATTGAGACCACCCAGTTATCGAGGTAAAGAGTGATCAGTAAGCAGTCCACTTATTGTCCAGTCGACTTGACAAATTATCTAAAATATTAGATAATCCACTCATTCATAGCAGGAGGTGTGTATGGCTTTAAAATTCTATGACAGTCCGTTCCATGTGACACATGATGCTGAAACTGCTAGCAAAATGGCAATGAAAATGGATTTATCGATCATGATTATCAATCTAATCAAAGAGAAAGGTTGGACGCAAAAAGAAGCGGCAGAAAAACTCGGCATCAACCAGTCCCGTGTATCAGAACTGAAAAATGCAAAAATTGAGCTTTTCACTGTTGATGCCATGTTCGATATGCTAGATGCCCTCGGTTTCCGAGCTAAAATGTCAATGACAAGTCTGCATCAGGCATCAATTGCAATTACAGAAACCGAGGCAGCAGCTTAACGTTTTTTACAGCGTTCAGCCCCTCTGACATCGGCCATAAGTTCCTTGAGTCGTTTTTCTGCTACTTTTTTAGCCTGCCGATCAACACCGTTGGTAGTTTTCTCAAAGGAATGCAAAACTACCACGGTATCGAGATACTTAGTGACGTAGGTGCATCGATATGCCGGGCTTCCATTTATTTTTAGTTCGATAACGCCTATACCAATGCTATCCATAAAATCAATAGGTAATTCAGGATCTTGACCGAACTGAATACGACGTAAATCTTTTCCAAAATCGTCTTGCACATCAGCAGGAAGTGCTTTGTATTCTCTCTCAGCAGCAACATTAACAAATGCAAATTTTTTCAAGTTAGCCCCTCGTCAGAAATTTTATGATCGTCTGTTGATAAAACCACATTATTTCCTATATCTAATTGAGAAACAAAATTATATCGATGGAAGATAACTCCCAGAAAATCATCCTACAACCGTGCAAACAAATTCAGTTAAATGCGCTCCTGTGGGTAAAAGGATAAAGGTGAAACCTCATCCGAGTGGCGAGTTCACTTGTTTCACTTTGCTGGTAGTCAAATATACAAGAGAGAAATTTCTCTACATAGCTGAGCGGAATAGTGCTCCACTTTCGGCCAACACAAGCAGGGAAAGGCATCAGCGCTGTTTCCTATACCTATGTTTCCTATACCTAATCGTGCTGCATCGGGTTTGAGATGTGTTGCCCATACGCAACCCACCCATTAGTAAATGGTAGGTATAGCGGTATTCGGTGCAGGTATTTAAGAACATCTGTATATTAAAACATTTTCTTAATGATATTTTTTTCATAATCTATTAATTCATTATAATCATACAATTTTTTATTTGATATCAACCGAACAACCTCATCATCAACTAGGTGATCGGGTATGAATTTCGCAATTTTTTGTATTGCCGACTTAGGAATCCCATATTCTATAAGAATATTTAAATGTTCTGGTATAAAATCATTTTCTATTATGGATGAATAATACAGATAATTTCCGGGTACTAAACCCAAAAGTTTACAGACATACGTTTGCAATTCATTTAATACAGATAACAACTTTGGAAGTTTATATTGAAACCAATGACGCAATATATAAAAAGAATCTTTTATCGATTCATCTATTATTTTTATTGTTTTTTCATCATTCATCTTCCCTGACTTGCTTAAATTATAGTTATATGTATTTTTCACTAACTCTAGTATATTTTGGGAAAAGCCATAATCAAAAGTAACTTTAGTTAATCTTTCGGCGGACATTTGGTTACTTTTCTCATTATCTTTTAATAAATACTCCCAGCACAAATGTACACAAAATTTTAACTGTTCATATTTTGGTGTAGAGGACCATGCAACCAGTGCATAATTATCACGTATGTTGGACTTTAAATAATCAAGAAGTTTTTTTTGTCCACGGATGTTTATAGAATTATTTTTAAATAAAACACTTTCATCGAAGGGTAATGATGATATGAAATTATATTCGATTGAGTTTTTATTTTTTATATCAGCATCATCAAGGTTGATTAAAATTTCCTCATTAATCGGGTTTTGTTCGAAAAATGGTATATCAATGTATATCACCTCTTTTTCTGGAGGAGGATTAAAATTAAATATATTTCCTGAATAGTGCTCCATCAATCTTCCAGCTCTACCTTTGATATTTGAATAATCAAAGTAGTCAATACTCAAGTCCTTCCCTTTTTTTTCATCAAAATAGACTATATTTTTAGCACTAGTATTTACTCCCTCAATGATTGTTGAAGTACAAAAAAGCACCTTTATCAAGCCTTCGTTAAAATAATCTATTATAGATGAACTAATATGTCTAGGGAGTGCTCCATCATGAAATGCCACACCATGTTTTATTGAGTCAATTAACGACCACCTCTTAGAGATATTTTTCTCGATCCATTCTATCAGCGGAGGGTTATGAGTTAGCTCTCCAGATTTATTTTTTTGAATAAAATTAGCAAACTCTCTTGAGAGTCTTCTTGCTTTACTCGGAGAGGCACAATAAACAATTGTTTGTTCATCACAACGTCCAGAAATCAATTTAAATAAAATACTTTCTTTAAACCTTGCCTTATTTCCACGAGAACCGAATAAATCAGCATAATCCTTATATATATTAAAATCATTACACCTAACTAAACTATATTGGCTTTGGTAAAAGACAGCATTATATTTATCAGCAAACCCCGGAGTTATGCCATCAATATTTGGCCCCAAAAAGTAAAATTTTGGCGTGCTGTTTTTAAAAATTTTTATAAATGCATTATTTAAAGACTGATGCCTTTCATCATCCCTCTTAGAGCTAAGTTTATAAAACTCGTCAATAATTAGATAATCTACTTTAGGAAGGTCTTTATACTCATTAACTCGCTCAGATGTCAGCAGAAAAATATTACCCTTTCCTTCTGAACAAAACGCCTGACTCGTTCTTACAATTAATTTATAGTCATTGGAATATTTTGAAATCTTTTTCCTCGTCTCATCGAGTAAAGCTAGAGTTGGCTGAATAATAATGATGTTTTTGTATTTCTTGGATGCTACTATTTCCTCTATTAAGAGACTCTTCCCAAAACTTGTAGGAGCACTTGCAATAACATTTTTTTCTGAATTGATTAGACCCAGTAAATATTTTTGTTCATCATGAAATACTTTATCTTTGATATTTATTGATCTGTTATTTTCAAACCTTATTTTTTGCGATGATGAGGATAGTGTTAAATCATTTTTTATTATATAAGGATAAAAACCTGCAGACTCGATTAGATCAGCTAAAACACCATCTAATATTCGCGAATAATCATTCTTCTTTTCTAAAATTTTTATTAATTCATCTCTCCCCTGATTCTCATCTGATATTAGTAACCTAGCACATTTTTGATACTCACTAAAAGTATATTCGAATAGGGCGTCACTTCCATTCCCAATATGCTCATTCATATATCAACCACCAATCTGCTGAATCAATGATAGTTTTTGATGAAGTTTCTTTACTAATTCTATTTTATTACTCACTGGAAAAAGCATAAGAATAATATTTAAATGATTTTTTAAAGGATGTTTGTAATTTTCATCAAAATATTTTTTTAGCATAAGTATTTTATTTTCATAATAAGCAGAAAAATCCGGTGATTTTTCGTTATCATATTTTAAAAATGAATCACAGCTATAGGTACATAGCAGCGGGATGTTAATTTTCGTAAGCTTATCTGATAGTTTCCCACCTGTCGATAAAATGTCCAACCAATATTCTAATTCTGGAGAGTTTTGTACATGGCGTATTTTTTTCGCTATCAAATTAAATTCAGAATTTAAATAATCAGCTTTAAAATGCTCTTCAACATCATTAATTAAATCACCAATACCTTTCTTGGGATCAATATATAACTTAGATTCACCTAGCCAGAGGGTTTTATTGACAGGATCGATATGCACGGCATCAAACCCGTGAACGGTATGCCCGATAGAATCTTTGAAATAAATTTTGGAAAGAAGTGGGAGCGTATTATGAAAATCTCTCAAAATCAGATGCAGAATAAGTTCACCAAATTCACCTCGCTTAAGGTATTTATTAGCAACATCGTCAGTCAATTCACCTGAATTCAGATAAATATCTTTAACCTTCTGATATTCATCAATTTTATAAATTGAACGAGCCGCATCTATTATTTTAGATAATGTTTGTGTGTTATCTGTCTGCTCCCCTTCGTGGAACCCATAAGCGAACTCATGCAGGGCCGATAAAATCTTCATAATCAAAGGATCCATCCTATAGTAGGATACACCTGTATCATTAATATCAAAACCTACCAAGTAACTACATAAAACTTGCTCTCTCATTCTTTCTTCGATTACTTCATGCGCTTTGAATGGTCCCATTATTTGTCCATATTATTTATTGCATAGAAATAATTTCATTCGATAATTTTTTAACCTATTGAATAGTATAACTAAAAATTCGCCACACAAATACTGTTTATTTTCACAGCAATCATGCAGTACAAGCTTCAACCTACAAGTTTAATGGTATGATTTGTATCGATATTTTATAATTGAGAATTTGCAAATCTGAGACGTTAAAAATCGAATATCTGCTACCTAAAGTATAGGCTCAAGCCGGAACAGTTCACTCGCTTAGGGCGGTGTCCACATTTCGCAGGTAGGATCATGATTCGCAAAGGCTGAGTTCACGGGCTTCGGCGGTTATGCCCGGTCAGCTTAAGGGCTTCAGCGCGGAGTTCTGGTGTATATTGCTTACAGGTTTTCTTACTGGTTCAGATGGGTTTTGTCATATGAGCTAACACTGGTTGAGAATTTACTCACGTAGTCGCGTGTCCACTAATGGTGGGTAGGATCAAAGTACCAGTGCCAAAGTTGAGGCTTTCGGATTTTCATTCTTATAGGGGACACTGACTGTGCGATATTGACAACTTTATCAACTCAGTAGAGGATAACTTTTCTTAAGCAGGATCTGAGTAATGTTCAGGCAATCTACACGCAAAATTCTCGCCATGTTACAAAAATAGTTAACTAATTGTTGGTTTACATGATGATTTTCAGAAAATCATGAAATCCCTCAATGTTTATTTAAAATTAAATTACCCGACTAATTAACATAATAGAGAGATTATAATGGCTATAGCATTCACATCAGCACTGTACTACCCATACATCGACGTTAAGAATGAGCAGTGGTTGCGTAATGCCGTATTATTCTGGGATTCAATTCGAACTATTGTGCCAATCTCTCATCGTGATCCCTATTCGAATGATTTCGCTCGGACGCTTAGTGATGAAGGTGTTCTTCAACCTATATGTGTGTCATCAGATATGGAAGAGATTGAAGCACTAACAGAGAAAGTATTTACCTTTCTTACTGATCCAGCTTCCGCAGGTCTTATTTACAATGTTGATGCAAATCCCGATACCCGTATTCATAATGAAAAAATTCCGAATGAAATTTTTCGGTTAGCACAAATTCATCCAGAAAAATTTCCATACAGTGTTATTGAGATGCTTCAGAGAGGTCTTGATGATGATGGATGGCTTCACGTCGAACCTACTTTTGCAAAATTTTATATGACATTACTTGCCACTCAATTATCAGATCGATTAGGTCTAGGGTTAGTAACTGAATCCTCAGCAGCAGATCAATTAGCAATCGCAGTGCGTAAAGGAAACCCACTAGAGAGAAATTCAGCTAGACGAGTTGGTCGCCATTTTGAGGCATCTGGCCCAAGACGTACATTACCACCTGAACTCACTCAAAGTTTGCTAATTGACCTCATACTGCAGGGTATATCGTTGCCTGATAATTTAACCGTCCATGAGATATTGATGTTCAAGAATGATCACAAGGAAGAACTATCTATTTTCCGTCGTGAAATTTCACGACTTACATCAGACATTCCGAAAGACGTACCTATAGAAGCATTACGGCAAGCTGTAGCTGATCAATATCAGGTAAATGTCTTGCCTGCATTGAACAGTTTAAAAGCATCATTAAAAGCACAAAGGTGGGATTCCGGAATTAATGGATTATTGAAGGTATCCTTCTTTGCTGCACCATCAACTTCCGTCGCAATCTATGCGGGAATGCCAAGTGCCGTTGCATTATTAGTTGGAGCTGGAATATCCCTAACAGCATCTGTAGTTCTGTCATCCCAGCAGCGAGACAAGGTAAAAATAGACAATCCATATTCATATTTATTATCACTTAATAATCAGTGGTAATATTATTCAATTTAAATACGCTGAGAAATATAAACCTCTCAGCGTACAGTTTATGACCGATTTTTTGGAGAAAATCCGCGGCATGTTAAAAACCACACCTGCATGATTATCCATGATTCAAATTTAAAAACGGTATTAAAATTACATCCTTCTCCTGAAAACAACATTATCAGAAAAAATTGCCTTACCTGCGACAAAACCAACAGCTGCAATGATTGGTAAGCTGATGGTAGCACCTGCAATACCTGTAGACATTCCGATAAGTATAGACAGGCCAATGGTCAGTAATATAACCACAGCAGCATACCAGCCGGGGTAAGCTCCATATAAAACAGTCGCCATGCAGCCGGTGCAGACATGAACACCGCGCTGACTCTCTTTCAGGCAAAACGGACACTGGATTGTATTTTTTCCCATGATAGCGCCTTAAATCGCTTTCCAGCCATTGCTGGTTTTAACAAGATTAATCATGCCCTCTTCAGGTTCATTCATACCCTTGACGCTGGAGAATGCTTTTTTGTCCACCCATGAAGGAACATCCGCCAACTTCCATGTATAGGACACGCGAACAACTTTCTGATTACCGCTTCCCGGTTCGGTCCATTCCTTCACTTCATCAACTTCACGATGGCCAATACAGGCACCTTCCTGACGGTTCCAAAATTCAACCTCTTGTCCTTTGTCTGTTACTTCCAGAACATCAACACTACTGAAACCATTAGCTTGTTGAGAAACATCAAGCAGTCCCTGATTAGCCAGACCTTTTAAGATTTCATCACTGGCACTGTATCCGGCAGAACGGTAGCCACGGTTAACCTTAACCGGAAAACCTTTGTTGAATACAACGTCATTGTCCTGCAGTGAGTAGCACAGCTTTGACTGTGATATTTTCGCGTTGATCGCTTTCTCAAAGTCGCCTTTTTCACCGCATCCCGCCAGAACAAGTGCTGTGCCAGCAACGAGCAAAATCTTCTTCATCTTCCTATCCATCCCGATAATCAAAAATGCTGTTATGTAGAGGTAGCCTGCTGCGCACCAGTAGCCGTTACAGCTTGTTTTGACAGACATAACGAAGCAAAACCACCTGATTAACCAATTGATAGGATTCAATTATTTTTGTGGAACGTCATATCGTTTGTAACGATCAAAATCAAAACAACAATAGACAATACCTATCGTTAAGTATTTATCGATCGATTTAATCAATTAAAATACCGATCGATAAATCACTTTCAATCGCTACAACCTATCAATTAATTGCTATCGATCTGCAATACCGATCATTTTCTTGCTAGAGGAATCGTTAATGAGTAAAGTAAACCAGAGGACCACCAGACAGTTTACAAGCTGATTCAAGTGGATAGAGCGTTGAACCATGAGGCAAGTGGGTAATGTCGATTTATGGCCTTTAGATAGCTTTGAATAATGCAACATCAGGGAAACAACCATGAAGGATGCCATCCGCTGATTGAATAAAAAGGTCATAGGCTTCTTTCACTATCAATTGACACAACTTTTTTGATCTCCAGCGACAATACAGCGCTGGTTATGAACTCTTTACGCCTATTTTTACGTTTTACTGTTTATATGGAGTTAACATGAAAAAATTGTTTATCGCGGCACTGATGATCCTGCCGCTTACTGCTTGCACTACCTACGGCAACAAATCCCTGAAAGACGAATCCCAACAAACCGTAAAAGCCAAAATCGTTAAAGGAAAAACTACCCAGCAAGATATTATTAACGCATTCGGGGAACCACAGACGCGAGCCACCAATGATGGTCAGGAAATGTGGTCCTATTCCAGCATGTCAGGCGAAAGCAAGATCTCGAACTACATCCCCGGTCTGGCCCTGCTGAAGAACAGCAACACGGCTCACATGAACTCCCTTGAGATCTGGTTCAAGGGGAATGTTGTTGACCGATATAATTTTAGTCAGACGGCGAGTAAAGTTTCTAAGGGCCTGTTAGATTAACATACTCGCTCTATGCCTGACTCAGTCTGATATATTTACAAAAAATATTTCATGAGTCAGGTATTTTCAAATATATCGTCACCAAGATATCTTTCGCTTTTTATTCAAAGTCAAAAATCTTGAATACAAATCATTTTCTAGCTGAATCAATCCTTCAGAGTTATTAAGGTATTTAATATACCTATGGTGTTGCAGGTCAAAAGGGATATCATTCTCTGACTGTGTGATAGGAATAACATGTTTACCCAACGTGTGGGCGATCCCTGCCTCATAGAACACATTAGGATTCTTCCCAGAGAAATCACATACAACAATAAAAGACCTAAATATAAGAGAAAATACATCTTGGATGATCGTTGAGCTTTCCCATATATCATCAGCCCTACTACATGAAAACCTTTGTCGTCTTGCTGCTGATTGAATCGAGTTATATACCTGAGATAAGGACGGATTGAATGGCATCATAACCGATACTAAATTAGGATCAATATCCTCATCTGGAAGATTAAATACATCAGGTGAAAAAACAACTTTCCTGCCAGTACTTTTATTACTCGATATGTCTTCTCCTGAAGATTCACACTCAGAAAATATATAATGTTTAACAACATCTAAATTTTCATCATTAAGGCCAATAAACTTCTTCAAAAAAGTTAGTGCTAACCCGTTATAATCATCATCACCAAAGCTAAGGCTCCTCAGCAGACGAGGGTGATTATCAACCTCATCAAGATAATTAGTTAATGCTGCCAATTCTTGCCAATTTGAAGTATTAAAATTAGCAAGAATTAACTTTTGGAGTTTTAACAACTCGGTTCCTGACAGTTTAGAAGTCATATATATAAAATCACCAAGAGTGAAAGTAATAATGCTTTGCTAAAAAAACAATATAAGATTGTCATTTTCAACTCAGAAAACTTTTTTAAACATTACTTATAATACTATTATTTATTCTTAAAAAGAAGCGTTACAATATGTTATCGAATGAGGGAAGCAAAATTTTTCACTACTACTACATAACGCTTTCATTCTTGTTCATACAATGCAACAGCGATCTTAAGCCTATCAACAGCTTGAGATAACGCCTCATAGAGATCGCCCTCTATCTCATGCCTGAACTCACCGTTCCTGAGCATTACCACATAGCCATCGGTCAGATCTCGGATGTGCGCAAGGTTTATCGGCTCTATAGCTATTCTGATATCAGAATGTAAATATTCAGCTACTGGATAGCCCATATCGGTGTGAAGCTCATACCGCCAGAGGGTTCCAGTTTAGAAAAGAAGTTATCTTGAGCTATGACCTCATACAGATCTTGCAGGCCAAGCGCACTCATCGGCGCTTTAGTTTTCGCCCCGCAACACTTCATCCAGAAAACGAACGGGGCGTGTTAGGATGGTTTTGGTTTACGGCATCAGTGATCTGATTGTTTCTTGGCTGAGTTCAGAAATCAATCTTCCATACACATTTACCATTCGCGCCTTATCGTAATCATCTGCTGATTCAGACAGAAAAAATGAACCGTAATCTTTGATAAAGATGTTATTGTCGTTTTCGAGAGTAAGTTTTATCCCGTGCTCATTCTCTTCAACATCTTTAACTGTACAGGTCATAAACGGTATATGTTCATTGGCATTAAAGAGCGAAATGATTTTAATATTATTCATTATTTGATTTTCCTTTTGTTTTATTTTTAATACCATATCCATTTCAAAAAAATCAAATTTAACTTAGGTTATACAAATAACACCTCATACAATATTTATATATTAAGCATTCTCGCCCATCTTATTTACTCAATCACTACACATCATCTGTGTAAATACCCTTAAATATTATCCCAATCTAACGGTTCTTCTGGTGGTAAAAGAGTTGCTGCCTCAACAGCGCTACATCTTCCCATGCTTTTACTCATCATCGCTCCTTGGTGCTTTTTAGCCTGTAATCTTGCGATTAACAAATCTATATCTTCTTGGCTATTTACGTCTTCTATGACTGCCTCAATAGCTATACCTTCTGCTTTAATGCTTTTATTTCTTCGGTCAGTGCTGGCAACGTGTTCGGGTTGTTCTTCCATTACTTCTTTCTTTTTTATAATCTCTGAAACAAAGCGAGCACGATCACCATTGAAGACAATAGCTGGGTTTATGAAATACCAGTTTTTTTCATTAGTTTTAGCAATAATACGTTTCTCAATAAGTTCTTTTATGCCTCTGTAAAAAATAGATTCAGACAAAGCAAAGTGATCTATTTTTTCTGCGAGCGACATTGCTTTTTTACAACTCAGATAAAAGTGATCTTTTCCAATCGCATCCTGATATATACGTAAAAAGATAAAAAACACTTTGTAAGCTGTTTTCGTTAAATCAAAGTATGCTTTTATCTGGGATGTATAGAGCTTAATGAACTCTTCTTTATCGACCTCTTGTGTATGTACAATATTGGCAAAATAAGTTTTACTGGTATCCTTCCTTTCAATAAGTTCTGCACCCCTTGAAACAGTCAGATTTCTTTTTCTTGTTTCAATCTTTAGCTCGGTCTCAAAGCAAAAAGGATTTAAGCCTAAATCTAAATCAACTTCTATTTCATTCATTTTATTCTTACCTATTGTTATTTTATTTATAATAAATTAAATACCATACACAAAACAGATATCAAGTTTTTTTGCATATTTTTTTGCGAAAATATTTTTAAAATCGCAAGTATTCCAGTGACTATAATTTAAAGCACAGTCATTTTTAATCTATAAAATGACATAGAAACTGACTACAAAGTCAGGAAAGCTCACTGTACAGTCAGGAATACTGACTATAGAGTCAGGAACACTGACCGTACAGTCAGTCACCTATTTTCGTCATAAGCCTTATACCGCAAGGGCTACAAGCCGATTTTGTCTTAATTTAATTTTGCAAGAAGTAAGAGATAATACTTAAGAGGGTTAAAAGAAACCGGGCGATTTTTATGATCGCCATATGGGGTTTCAACATTTAGCAATGATGGACTATTTTTAAGTAAAAAATATAATTTTCATTGCGAAGCTTTCCTTTTTATTGCACTAACATCTTTTTTGAAAATCACTGCCCTCTATGAGCTAACGCTCATGTGCTGAAGCACGGCTACGCCCTAACACTGAAATTAATATATTTTCATCTTGATAAGGTAGTTTTCATATTGGCTAGAAAAATCGAAAAGGATCGGATTTAGATCGTTTCATCATTCTATTGTAAAACCGATCCCATGATAGAGTTTAGTGTTAAGTTTATAAAATAGGCTATTTACTCTTCAACATATGAAATATATTCACAGAATCAGCACTTAGTGATTGTTCAAGACAATCACATTGCTGGAACAGGGTTCACCCCTGTTGATGATGGATTTATCCATAAAGAATAGCGGCGTAGCCGCCAGTTAAATACGTTATTGTGACTGGTTATTACCTGTCAATAAGATCTTCTGGTAAAACTCTGTCACGTTTCATTTTCTCCCATATTTTTTGTAGCCTCTCGCACCTTAGCTCTTGTGCCCTTTTCTCACCAATCTCCAGATAGTATTCTTCACGGCGCTCCGCTACTACCTTGCGGAGCTTCTTCAACAGTTGATTCAAGGTTTTTAAATCAGTTGTAGCCGCTTCAGCTTGGATTTTTCTATACATATACATTACGTAGAATTCATCAATCATATTATAACCCTTGGTTTTATCATTCATGTATTTCCCTCTTTCGAGGGAATAATCATAATATTTAAGATCAAACAACTGTCATTTTCAGCTTCCAATAAACAGGATCTTCATTTCCATCCTGATTTATATTTCTTGAAACAAGTTCAATGATATGATCAAGATGCCAATGTAATATTTCATCCTTTAAATCATTTTTATTTATACCAGCTACATTATTTTTAATAGAGTATTTCATTACCTCACGAGTTATCACTACATCATAAATAACTTCTGAAAGTTTACCCCAACTCATAATATAGATTGCTGTTTCAGGATCACTTTCATAAATATTATATATCTCATCACAAAACCCTTGTAAAATGTTAGCAATAAGATGGTTTTTTGTTTTATCATAACTGTTCAATACAATCTCTTTCATTTTCTCATCCTCACTTTTCAGTTAATAGTCAGTAAAAAATTAGTTGTTATAACCGATATTGATGACGACACAGTCATACTCCAGCCCCAAATCATCTACTAGCTCGTTATTAATAAATCGATTTAACTCATCAAGTATATTCTTATCATCCATGATTTCTTCTACTGAATATCCAGTAATGGCAACAAATATTTCAAAACGCTCTTGAATAGTATTCATTACTTCTGGAGTTCCATCACACAACACGCTTACAACTACAGATATTTTATTTGTCATAGAACTTTGTTCGTTGTTGTTTACCATTTATATTTTCCTCTTATACTTTTGGTTAGCCCCTTTCGGTGAAATATTTGTTTTTACTTTCTAAAGTTGTCCGAATACCCAACTAACATAGCAGCGACTTTTTCAAAGTTTACTTGATTAATATCACCGCTGTTTCCTTCTTGGGCAATGAACCTTTCAAAGTTGTTCTGAATATGATTAATCACATGGATAATAAATGGACTCATAAAATCCGGGTCATCCAAATAATCATTGGCGTCACCATCACCATTAACTTCCATAAACATATTCCAGCTTGCGGAAAACGATCTGCATGCAAGGTCATAGAACAGTTCGGTTGATTTATTAACACATACCTTCTCTTTAGACATATTTATATCCTCATAGTTAAATGCTTATTTAATTCATTGTATTTTTATTAGCCTCTTTCGGGACCGAATACGCTGTTGTTAACTCATGCCAAAAAGCAATGCCTTTATATGGACACTTTTCATCTCCAATATAACTTTATCCATATCAACATAAATCAGTCTTTCTCTTTTACCAGCTTCTTCCATATGCCCATCAAAACGCTTAGCCAGATAATCTTTAACATGTGAAAGATACGATTCCGTTCTATTATTATCTAACATAATAGATGCGACTAACTCATGATCTCCTTGCTCTTTATATATCAGCATTCCAGCCACATAAAGATACTTTGCCATAGCAAAAAATGTTTTTGTGGATAACTCTTTGATACTTTCCATTTCTTGATTATTCATTTTATTTCCTCTTGTTGTTATTAAAATATTTGTTATTCAGATACAGGACGTGAATCAGAAATGATTTTCTCAATCCATGCATCAATCTCACTTTCTATAAAGGCAATAGACCTTAAACCCGTTTTAACCTGCGATGGAAAGCGTCCAGCTTTAATAAGTGTATAGATCCATGTCTTTCCAAATCCCGTTCTCCTTATTACTTCGGGCAACCGAATAAGTTTTGGATGTTTATCTGTTTTGTTTTGAACCATGTTTATCTCCTGTGTTGTTCGATGGAGATAATTCTAGGATTTTGGCTAGTATTAAACTAGGGATGTTCACCAACCGTGAGTTTCGCGGAAATTTTTGGAGGGGTACTCTTTATAGGGACGTTCGCAGGTTGTGAACATCCCTTGTGTTTACTTTTTGTTTTTATCCGAGGATTTATCGTTAAGTGTTATCACGTCAACGATACCCCAATCCTTTAATACATTGTTTTTAATATAAAAATCATTTAAAACTTTGAAGTACTCATCGTTATCAAGATAACTTTTTGCGTAATGATAATCAGTATCTTTGATGTTCTCACTACTTCTGATCCCATTATTACCATGCAGAATGTCAGCTAAAATTGTGAAAGGTATATTCTTACCTTCGTTATAGAGCTGTTCCCATGAGATCAAATCCATCAAAGGGATAACTTTGTAATCAAGTATTCTTTCAAAGGTCTTATGACCAAACCTAAACTTTCGCTTCGAGGGTTTAGCCGTTTTTAGTTGCTTTTGCCATAAAGCAATCAGTACTTTCAGGTGTTCTGCGAGATCGTCACTGCTGGCTTCTTCCAAGTCAATTTCAATCAGCATCTTGTTAGCAGGGTTCATGCCTCCTTGTTTGAGATACTCAGAGATGTAGTCCGAACTCACTGCAACAGGGTCTGTTTGCTCTGAAGTCTCCAGCCGATACATAGCCCGCCCATAGTTGAACAATTGAACTCTGGTCATTGGTTTTACAGCATAGCTATGTGACAGTCTGTGATTGTCTGAAATCCAGTCCGATTGAAGTATCACATCACCACATCGGATTTTGGCATCATGGTATATAGCTTGCATTTGATTATCTTTGCCTGCTGTTTCCCATTGTTGTCTTGTTTTGTAAGCCAACATCCGTCTTTCAAGCTCTGCATAGATCTGTTCTAGGGTGAGGTCTTTCAGGCCATCATATCGGCGTACATCAAACCAAGATAACGCAGTCCTGATTTCTTCTATTTCTTTTTGTGTAGTCATTGTTCTACCGATTGTTTTTGTGTTTCATAAAAGTTAACCCATTCAACATGATAGAGAAAGTGGAAAAGAGGTGCGGTTTTTCAGAATGGTGTGAGAGCAGATAAGTAATCTTGGATGTAAGAGTTTTCATCTTGACTAATCATTCTTTCTTTACTAAAAAATAACTAATTGTTTTATATCAATTACTTTAATTAAAATAACGACAACACCATGTTGATAATGAAAGTAAATTTAGATTCGTTTATTTAGATGATTATGACAACAACCAATTGTTTTTAATTGACATTTTATCGATAAGAAAATAATAATGATGGTAAATATGTTGGTAAATAATCAACTTGTTTTTACAATCCCATTAATAACAGGAGTTGCAGATGAAGTTCGAGTCCAGTCAGAGGAGCCAAATTAAAGAAGCCCGCTTAGGAAACTAAGCGGGCTTTTTGCTTATTTTTTCTGGGAATAGGGTTAACCGCCCCGTGAATACAACACCGGGGCGGTGCAAAAGTCAGTGGCAGCTACACTTGGGCTATTTTCTTTGCATCCAGCGCTTTGTGAATAGCTGCTTCTAATTCATTGGCTTCAAATTTTGCCACATAGGCATCTGCACCTACTTTGCGGACGTGATCTTCATTCGCACTGCCTGACAATGAAGAGTGAATAATCACGGGGATATTTTTCAGGAATGCATCCCGCTTAATATTCAATGTCAGGGTAAAACCGTCCATCTCTGGCATTTCTAAATCGGTTAACACAAATGCGATTTTATCCGAGATAGGCCGGCCCTCAGCCCGCGCCTCATCGGCTATCTTCCTGATTTTATTCCAAGCTTCCAGACCGGTAATATGCATCACGGCGGGAATATCCATCATCTTCATGGCTTGTTCCAGCATTGAGCGGGCCACTTTTGAATCTTCCGCCACAATGGCCACTGCCCCCGGTTGCAAATCAAAGGCTTTGGTCTTCTCGACATCTATTTTGACATCTCGATTAGCAGGAATAATGTCATATAAAATCTGCTCAACATCCAAGACCAATGCCAGCCGATTACTGGTTTTATCATTGTCGAGGCGAGCAATACTGGTGATATTGCGGCTCTTAACACCAGCATCGGCCGCCAGTACCTGGCTCCATTCAAGGCGCACAATATCGTCAACAGATTCCACCGCAAATGCCTGCGTGCTCCGGGCATACTCAGTTACCAGCAGGATGTTCAAACCGGTTTTGGGTACACAGCCAACAATTGCCGGGAGGTCAATAACCGGAATAATTTCCCCGCGAATATTCGCCATGCCCATCATTGGCGATGCCATGCCCGCCGCCTTAGTGAGCGCGGGCATCGGAACTATTTCTCGTAATTTAAAGACGTTAATGCCATACAACTCAGATTGTTGTTCTTCCAGGGATTCTCCCAAGCGAAACAGCAACAGTTCAAAGCGGTTTGATGAGGTGAGATTGGTTCTCTCCTCAATCTCTTTTTGAAAATTATCCATACTTTCCTCAATGCAATTAATTATTGATGTGCCGTCATAAGGCGATATCAGCCAGTCGGAAAATAAGGAATAACATTCTGCTCAACAGCAATTAATGCTTCACCCTTTCAATCGGGAACAGAAAAGTCACATACCCACGGCACTCTCTCGTCCCACGTCTTTCCAATGCTTATTTCTCTTTCTCACGATGGAGAAACTTATTTCTTTATCGGCAATAGGAAGAAAATGCTTAATAATTCGACTTAATAGTTTAACTATCAATCTGCCGGCCGATAGCGCCATAGCCAGCGCCCTGTGGACATACGCCGGTAAAACAGCACGCCGCGCACTATCCAATCGAGGAACATTCCCACCCATACCCCGGTGACGCCAAATCCCAGAGTGACGCCCAGAATGTAACCCGCAATAATGCGGCAGCCCCACATTCCGGCAAGCGCCACCCACATGGTGTAACTGGCGTCTTTCGCCCCTTTCAAACCTGACGGCAGCACCCAGGCCGCGGCCCAAATGGGCATAAATAATGCGTTAATCCAGATCAGGTGCTTAACCACATTGATAACGCCCGGTTCATTGGTATAGAGCGACGCCAGAAAACCGGCACTGGGAATCGATAATAAGGCGATAAAACATACGCCAAGGGTGGAGAGCCAAAAAATATGTTTAAGCTGGCGAATAGGTTGCAAAATCTGCCCTTTCCCCAAGCGGGTGCCGATAATAATCGTCGAGGTGTATCCCAGCGCATTACCGGGCAAGTTAATCAGCCCAACAATTGAAAAAGCGATAAAGTTACCGGCAATAACTTCCGTCCCCATTCCGGCAACAAAACGCTGAGTAATCAGTTTACCAACATTAAACATTACCGACTCAACACTGGCAGGAATACCAATACTCAGCACCTCGAACATAATGGCCGAGGTAAAAGGCATGAAATAAGCTTTAAAAGGGATCCGCAGGGTATTATTGGCGCCAAAAATCAGCACCAATATCACCACCAACGCCCCCAAATAGCGAGAAAACGTGATCCCTATCCCTGCGCCGACAAATCCCATGCCCTGCCAGCTAAACAGGCCATAAATCAGCACGCTGCTAATGATGATATTGAGAATATTCATGGCAATATTGATAAACATGGGCAGCCGGGTATTCCCCGCCCCCCGCAATGCCCCACACCCAACCAGGGTTATCGCCATCGCGGGGTAATTCCACACCGTCAAATGCAGGTAGGTCAGAGCCATCGACTTGACGGCAGGATCCGCCTGGCTGGCCAGCAGATTAATAATGGTTTCACCGGCAAAATGCACCAGCATCACCAATAATAATGAGATTAAGACTAAGAGAGAGATGGATTCACGGGCGGCAGTTTGCGCCTGTTTACGTTTACGTTGCCCCAAACTGAATGACACCACCACTGAGGTACCAAGCGCAACAGAGGCAAAAAAAGCCGCAATCAGCATGTTGAAGCTGTCTGCCAATCCCACCGCAGCCATTGCTTCTTTACCCAACCAACTGACCAACAGAGTGCTAAACACCCCCATCAGCAACACACACAGCCCTTCAATAAACAGCGGGATAGCCAGCGGTGTTATTTCGCGCCAAAATAACACGCGGTAGGATTTTCGCTTTTTATACCATGTACTTTCGCGCAAGATTTTCAACTTAACAGTCCCTGAAACCATGTCCATTTGCATACCTCCGCGCTTTCCACCACTATGGTGAAATATCTCTAAGCACGGCTTTACAATGGCGATTTCCCACTTTAAATTTTAACGGGTTATACGCGATAAAAAGTTGATGCAGACACTATAACAGAACGTTAAATTTATTTAAATGAAACAGCATTTCAACAAAACGCAAATGAAATAGTTATGCAGTGAAACACACATAAATATGCAAAATCTCTTTGACTCTACCCCCCATTTTGCGATATCAATGTAGGCATTGAAACCTTTGCCAGACAGACCTAATTCATACAGGATTTAATTGATGACAACTATTCTCAAACACCTTCCTATTAATCAGCGTGTTGGTATTGCATTTTCCGGTGGTTTAGACACCAGTGCCGCACTGTTGTGGATGCAGAAAAAAGGGGCAATTCCTTACGCCTACACGGCGAATCTGGGTCAGCCTGATGAAGAAGATTACGATGCCATCCCGCGTAAAGCGATGGAGTACGGTGCCGAGAAAGCGCGTCTGATTGATTGCCGTAAACAGCTGGTTGCCGAAGGTATTGCCGCCATTCAATGTGGCGCATTCCACAACACCACCGCCGGTGTCACCTATTTTAACACCACCCCACTGGGGCGCGCTGTCACCGGCACTATGCTGGTTGCCGCCATGAAAGAAGATGACGTAAACATTTGGGGTGATGGCAGCACTTACAAAGGTAACGATATCGAACGTTTCTATCGTTACGGTCTGTTAACCAATGCTGAATTGAAAATTTATAAACCTTGGTTGGATACCGATTTTATCGATGAGCTTGGTGGTCGTCATGAAATGTCCGAATTTATGATTCAATCCGGCTTCGATTATAAAATGTCGACTGAGAAAGCCTATTCCACTGACTCCAATATGCTGGGTGCCACTCACGAAGCCAAAGATCTGGAATTCCTGAACTCCAGTGTCAAAATCGTTAACCCGATTATGGGCGTGAAATTCTGGGACGAGAATGTGGTGGTTAAAGCGGAAGAAGTGACTGTCCGTTTTGAACGCGGTTACCCGGTGGCCTTAAACGGTGTGGTGTTTGAAGATAGCGTCGAATTGATGATGGAAGCCAACCGCATTGGTGGCCGTCATGGTTTGGGCATGAGTGACCAAATTGAAAACCGGATTATTGAAGCCAAGAGCCGTGGCATCTACGAAGCCCCAGGAATGGCATTGCTGCACATCGCCTATGAGCGCCTGCTGACCGGTATTCACAACGAAGATACTATTGAGCAATATCATGCTAATGGCCGTGTTCTGGGCCGTCTGCTGTATCAAGGCCGTTGGTTTGACCCGCAAGCATTGATGCTGCGTGATTCAATTCAGCGTTGGGTTGCCAGCGAAATAACCGGTGAAGTGACTCTGGAACTGCGTCGCGGTAATGACTATTCCATCCTTAATACTGTCTCCGACAATCTGACTTATAAACCAGAGCGTCTGACGATGGAAAAAGGCGACTCAGTGTTCTCACCAGATGACCGTATCGGCCAATTGACCATGCGCAACCTGGATATCACTGATACCCGTGAGAAACTGTTCAACTATGTTGAAACTGGTTTGCTGTCATCTTCTGCAGCCACAGGTTTGCCGCAGGTAGATAACAATAATTTGGGTGCTCGTGGGTTACAGGATAAGAATAAGTAATTATTCTGATGTGCCTAAGATTGCCGAAGAAGAAACCGCCTAAATGGCGGTTTCTGACTATTGATACAATGGATACCGAATTGATAATAATTACGTAACCGGCTGGTATTATTGCATTAATGATATTTTCTTTGGTGCTTTTGCTCAGCAGCAGAAGGTTAAAAACAGTCCTGACAACTCATCATCGGCACCATTAACAGCTACGGTAATGCATAAAACAGCCTTATGCAGGCAGCTCGATATTACTCTCTGCCAGCGATCCCATATTGTTATACATCGCACAGGCGGCATCCACTAAATGCATGGCAATCGCCGCACCGCTGCCCTCACCTAAGCGCATCCCCATTTGTAAATAGGGTTCAAGCTGCAAATGGGTCAAAGCAATAACTGCGCCTTTTTCAGCTGATAAATGTGAAGGGATCAGGTAATCACGCACCCCCGGTGCAATGCGGCAAGCCGCCAATGCAGAGGCATACGAAAGATATCCATCCAGAATAACCGGTAATCCAGCCGCCGCCGCACCTAACATCACCCCGGTCATGCCGACCAAATCAAATCCACCGATTTTTGCCAGGACATCAATACCATCACTGGCATCAGGCTGATTAGTTTCAATGGCGCGCCGCACCACAGAGACTTTATGGTGTAATTGTTCACTGGGGAAATTAGCCCCAATACCCACCACCAGTTGCGGGTCACTGTCGGTAAACACACTGACCATCGCCGCCGCTGGCGTAGTATTCGCTATTCCCAGCTCCCCAACAGCAAAGACTTTCACTCCCTCTGCCGCCTGCCGTAAAGTCAGCATGGCGCTGGCGAGCAGTAAATCTTCAGCCTGCTGGCGGGTCATTGCCGCCTCTCGGGCAATATTGCCACTGCCCCGCGCGACTTTCATATTCAGCACTCCGGGTAGCTCATCACTGTCGATACCGACATCAACAATTTTCACCTCAGCCCCCGCATTAGCCGCCAGTACACAAACGCCGGTGATGCCTTTCACCATATTCAGCGCCTGAACCTTGGTCACCACGCGCGGTGACACCGCGACACCTTCGTCATAAACTCCGTGATCGGCTGCCATGACAATAATTTGCTTGCGATCAACTTGATGGCCATATAACCCGCGCATACCCGCCAGTTGCACAGCTAACTGTTCCAAACGGCCCAGACTGCCGGGCGGTTTAAGCAAGCCGTTAAGCCGCTCTTGGGCGCGGGACATCGCTTTGCTATCAAGCGGCGAAATGGTACGTAAGACTGAGGTAAGAGTTTGCATGGGGTTAATCTCTGGTTGCAGGCTGCCAAACAGCCCGACTGTTAAAGGCACGCAGCGCGACAAATCCATCGTGGATATCTAACACGCTATATGCTCCCTGTTCAAAATGGAAATGCCACATGGCTGCCGCGGGCATCGCCAGCAGACGCGCTAACATCAAGCTTAAAACACCTTGATGGGCTACCAGCAGTTGATGGTTATCTTGTAATTGACGGTTATCTTGCGGCTGTTGTGAGCAGGCGGATACTGACAGCAAGGGCTGAATCACCCTTTCTATTCGGGCGGAAAACTGTGGAAAAGACTCCCCACCCGTGGGGCTGGCTTGTTGCCAATCGGCCACCCATGCTGCCCACGCATCAGAATCTTCTTTTTGCAAATCATGGTGATGGCGCATTTCCCACTCACCAAAATTCATTTCATTTAATTGGCTATCGGTACGGGCATTACACGGATGCCCTGCCAGCACGATATCAGCGGTATGCCGGGCGCGCAATAACTGGCTACTCACCGCATCAGAAAATGTCACACCTGCCAGCCAGCCCGCAACCTCACTGGCTTGCGTAACTCCTTGCGGGGTCAATGCCACATCGGTCAGGCCGCAAAAAACGCCCTGAAGGTTGGCTGAGGTTTGCCCGTGGCGCACCAGAAAAAGTCGCATCGAATATACTCATCATGATTGAGATTGACAGGAAACCGCTGGCAATATTAGGTGCTATTACAGCAGCGCCAGTAAAAATACCAATTCACCCACTTCAACTGCCGCCCCCAGCGTATCCCCGGTTTGCCCGCCCAAGCGGCGGCGCAAATAGGTTGCTAACAGCAATACCACCGCCATTGCTGCCAGCAACGCCAGCAACGCAGCACCTTTACCCAGCAGTAAAATGAGTATCGCCCCGCCCACCAAAGTGACCAATGTTTGTCGGGCGGTGACTTTACCAATGTAAATATTGCCCAACCCGCTGCCTTCCCGGGCATAACGTTGGTGATACATCAGCAGCACAATCACAGTGCGCCCAGCCACCGATGCAGCCGTTAGCATGGCAAACATCGATACATCGCGTAGCGCCAGTTCGCTGACCACTAACACTTTCGCCACCACGATAAATATCAGGGCTAAGCCACCGTTAGTACCCAGCCGGCTGTCGCGCATGATCTCCAGCATTTGTTCGCGTTTACGCGCCGAAAACACCCCATCGCAGGTATCTGCCAGCCCATCAAGATGAAAAGCACCGGTAATCAATGCCAGCGCCAGCACATACCCCAGTGCCGCCAGCGGTACACCACACCAAGGTGCCAAGCAGGTAAAGACCACCGCGCCCAAAAAACCGACAATCAAGCCAATCAAGGGGAAACCCACAATGCCGCGCTCGTAATTATCCAGCGCCAGCCCTTGTGTCCAGCGCTCTGGCACCGGGATCCGAGTCATAAACTGCAATGTTGCGAGAAATAAGCGCAAACTCATTTAATCTTTACCTCAATGCCAGAAACCACTAAATATACCTCATCCGCCGCCGCTGCCAGACGCTGATTCACCCGGCCTGCAATATCACGAAAATGCCGCGCCAGACGGTTTTCCGGCACTATCCCCATACCCAATTCATTGGTGACAAAATAAATTGGCGCGTGGCTGCGGGCACAGGCCGCCAGCAGCTCGGTAATTTGTTGCTGGATCCCCACCTCCAGCGCAGTAAAATCCATTTGCTCTGGTGGGATGTCGCCCGCCTGCTCAAATAACAGGTTGGTGATAAGTGTGGTAATGCACTCCAGCATCACCGCTTCACCGGGTTCAATCTGCTTATCCAGCACGACACCCAGGTCGCGATAACCTTCCCAAGTGCGCCAATGGGCTGGGCGGCTGGCACGATGCACGGCAACCCGCTCGGCCATTTCCGCATCCGTCACCAAAGAGGTGGCAATATAAAATACCCGCGCACTGGCTTGCGCCGCCAAGCGCTCTGCCAGTGAACTTTTGCCACTGCGCGCGCCTCCGGTAATCAAAATCACTGCGCACGCTCCTGTTGATGTGTTTTCATTAAATCTAAAATCCGTTCAATATCAATATGCTGACGCATTTTCTCTGCCAAAATATCAAATTGTTGCTGCTTATGTTCAGCATAATCCACCGTCACACCGTCGAAGGCGGGCAGCCCTTTGCGGTGCCGTAAATTATCCAATAGCGCGCGGGTAAAGTGGTGGCTGTCGAACAGGCCATGAATATAGCTGCCCAGCACCGTGCCCTCCGTGTTCACAGCCCCCTCCACCCACTGCTCCGCTTGCCCATTACGTAATGTTAACCGCGCAAAAGCGGTGGCATTCTCGCCCAATCTGGAGACACCCATATGGATTTCATATCCTTCAAGGGGTTGCTCAGCATCGGTTTTCAGCATACCTGGCAGACCGGTCAGGCAATAACCGCTGACTCGCGTGGTGACTTTTTCTGAGGAAAATTGAGTTTCCACATCCAATAACCCCAAGCCGTCCATCTGCGCTAAATCTGACTCCACCCCATCAATAATCCCTTTGCCCAGCATTTGGTAACCGCCGCAAATGCCAATAACCGGCACCTGCTGTTGCTGCTGTGCCAATATTGCCGCCGCCAATCCACTGTGATGTAGCCACTGCAAATCGCCCAGCGTGTTTTTGCTGCCAGGTAAGATAAGCAAGTCTGGCTGCCCCAGAGCCGATAACTGAGAAACGTAACGCAGGCGCACATCCGGCTGGGCCGCCAGCGCATTAAAATCCGTAAAATTAGCAATGTGCGGCAAATGAATGACAGCAATATCCAGCGCCTTTTCCGACGAATCTTGATATTTTCCGTTTTGCAGCGCCACGCCGTCTTCATCTTCTAAATCAATATCCAGCCACGGCATCACCCCTAATACCGGCACGTCGGTGAGAGCTTCAATCTGGGCTAAACCGGGTTTAAGTAGCGCGATATCACCACGAAACTTATTGATTATCACCCCTTTAACCCGTGTTTTTTCATGTGGATGCAGCAAGGCTAAAGTGCCATAGATGGAGGCAAATACACCGCCGCGATCGATATCCGCCACCAATAAAACCGGCGCATCCGCCATCTCCGCCATACCCATGTTGACGATATCACGGTCGCGCAGGTTAATTTCCGCCGGGCTCCCTGCCCCTTCCAGCACCATGATGTCATACTCGCTGGCCAGGCTATGGTAAACCTCACTGATTTTCTGCTGCAATTGCGGCTTGTATTGATGGTATTCCACCGCATCCATATTGCAGGCCACTTTGCCCATCAGCACCACCTGCGCTTTCTTGTCACTGGTGGGTTTGAGCAATACCGGGTTCATACGGACATCTGGCGCAATTCCGGCCGCTTCGGCCTGAAAAATCTGCGCGCGCCCCATCTCTTCACCTTGTGGGGTAATGCCCGAATTGAGTGCCATATTCTGCGATTTGAAAGGGGCGCAGCGATAACCCTGTTGCATAAAAATGCGGCATAGCCCTGCCACTAACACACTTTTACCGACATCCGATGCCGTGCCTTGCACCATTATCGATAAATTTATCGCCGACCGACTCATCGCATTTCCTCCACTTCACGCCGACGCATCAACGCAAAGAGTTGCTCTTCCGTTTTGCACAGCGGCAACCCCAGCTCACTGTGCATTTTCACCAGCCACGGCTGTACCAGCCCCGCCGCTTGCAGTTTATCTTGTTGCAAGAATACCTCGGTGGTTTCACCGGCAATCATCAGATGACCATGAGATAACACATAAAGATAATCACAAACCTTATAAATCAAATCGATATCATGGCTGGAAATAATAACTCGTTTTCCCTCCGCGACAATACGCTCAATAATCATGATCATGTGCTGGCGGCCCGCCGGGTCCAGCCCTGCCGTCGGTTCGTCCAGCAACAAATATTCGGCTTCCATCACCAGCGCACCGGCAATAGCTACGCGTTTTTTCTGCCCATGACTCAAATGTTGAATAGATTTATGGCGAAAACTTTGTGCATCGACCAAGGTCAGCGCCCGGTCGACTCGCTCGGCAATGACGGCTTCCGGCATCCCGAGATTGCGCAAACTGAAAGCAATGTCACTGTCAATGTCGGTATAAAATATCTGCTGCTCTGGGTCTTGAAACACCGTGGTGACCCGCTGGCGTAGCGCGCGCAGGCTGTTTTTTTTGTAACTCAGTGGCTCGCCTTGCCATAACACGGCCCCCTGCTGTGGCTGCACAATGCCGGTCAGATTCATAAATAATGTGGATTTACCACAGCCATTGGCACCCAAAACGCCGGTGACCGCATGCTGACTGAAATCTAAGGTCAAATCATGCAATACCTGCTCATCCTGATAGCTGAAACCTAACTGTCTGGTGGCTAACATCAACTTTTGCCTTACAGGTGGAAATCACCCTGATAAAGTTTCATATCCAGCGAGATGACCATCTGTTGATAGCGAATCATCACACGGGTAAATAACATACCGACCAACATTGCCAGCGAGTGATAACCAGTACGCAATGAGAGATAACCAAATCTCAATGACTGCGCCTGATGAATAGCCGCGGCTTCTTCAATCAAGATAAAGATAAAACGCCAGGTCAGCAGGATTTGCTCGGTCAGCAAGCGCGGGGCATGGCAACGTTTAAGTATTTGAATAAGTTGGGGAAATGGCGTATTTAGTACAAACCAGAAAGTGGCAGCCAATGCTGCCAAACTGCGCCACAGCGTTTGATTGGCGGTATCCAGCCCCACTCTATCAATCCCAAACCACCAATTACCTATTTGTATACCCCACCACAAACTATCCGGTTGGCGGGCGAGGGATAACACAATGGTCACCAAGCCCACTAACAAGAAAGAAAGCGGTATTGCCAGCCAGCGCAGGTAGCGGCGCGGGCCGACCCGCAGCAAATAGCAGGTCAGTCCGGCGATAAACACCAATAACAGCGCCTGATACAGGGGCGGACTCAACATTGCCAGCAGCAGAAAAACCCCATACAACACCAGTTTTCCCATCGGGTCGCTCTGCCGCCAGCGGCTTTGATAACTCAGTTTATCAATCCCCAGCATGCTCACCGTGTTTCCCCCGGTAATAGCCCAAGATATAGAAAATCACCGCCGCACCAATACTGCCTTGCAGCGTGAATAATAAACTTTCAATTTCTCCGCTGGCGGGTTCATACAAGGGTTGGAACCAAGGCTGATAATGAGGGGCTGTTACCTGAATCAGGGCTTCGGCCTCCCCGTCTGAGCCGCCATATTCACCGCCATGATTGATAAAGAAGGGCAATATAACCAAGGCGATCACCATCGCCAGCAAAATAAGGGTCTTTTTCATGTTAATGACTCCCTGCATGAATAAGTTGGCGTTTTGTTAATTGGTCATAAATCATTACGGTCAATAAACCTTCCGCAATGGCAATAGGAATCTGAGTAATGCAGAACACGCCCATAAATTTGATAATCGAGCCGCTGACGCCAAATTGCGGGTCGGGGAAAGCTAAACCCAGCTGTAGCGAGGTGACAAAATACGTGGTTAAATCCGCCAACATGGCACACAAAAACACCCCAACATCACGGCGTAATCCGGCTTTACAGGCCAGTTTCCAGACCAGATAACCCACGACCGGCCCAATGACCGCCATCGACATGCCATTAGCACCAAGGGTGGTTAGCCCACCGTGGGCCAGCAATAAGGCCTGGAACAGCAGCACTATCGCCCCCAACACCGCCACGACCACCGGCCCAAAAAGTATGACGGCCAATCCCACCCCGGTTGGGTGAGAGCAACTGCCGGTGACTGAGGGAATTTTCAGCGCAGAAAGCACGAAAATAAAGGCTCCGCACAGTGCCAGCAGGACTTTTTGATTGCTGTCTTCGGCAACAATCTGTTTCAAGCGCACCAAACCCATAAACAGGCACGGCAGGAACAATACCCACCAGGCCAGCGCCCACATTGGCGGCAAAAAACCCTCCATAATGTGCATCGCAAACACATCATTCGGGGCAATTGTCAGAAGTATTGCCATCGCCAGTCCGGTGAATGACAATTTCTTTAGTTGTTGTTCCATGTCGAATTCCTTTAAATAGTTTTTATACAAAAACTTAACTCACTCTTATTCGAACTAACCCACTGATAATATTTAATTAACTTGCTGCTGTTTATTCACTAAAATGGTCGAAAAATAAGGTAGTGGCTGGTCTGCCGCCAGGCTATCTAACTGACGCCAACACACTTCCCCAGGCAGTGAGGCCTCAGACATCAACAGTGCATGCGGGAACAGATTTAGCCGGCCCAATAGCGCTTGAATACCCGCAAAACGGCCATAAACTTTCATCAGCACCACACAATCGTGATTAAGTAATGCCCGCTCCAACTCAGCTTCTGGTGCGGTGCAAGACATAATCGCCAGCGATTGTTGCTCCATCGCCAATGGCAATCCTGCGCGTGAGGCAATAGCCGCAAAAGAGGTGACGCCGGGGACGATTTCTAACCAATCTGGCCGACCAATACGTTCGAGCAAAAATACCCAGGTGCTAAATAACATGGCGTCACCGAGGGTGATAAAGCCCACCTGACGCCCTTGGGCAACTTCCGCCTGTAACTGCTGCGCTACCTCATCCCAGACGGCTTGTTTTTCGTGGTCATCAGCACTCATCGGGAAATGGCAGGTGCGTATTTCCGTATTGGGTGACAAATATTCGCGCACAATCGATAACGCCAAGCTATCGCCGCCTTTGCGCCCTGCTGGGGCATACAGCACATCAAGCTGGGCAACCAACCTTGCTGCTCGCACTGTTATCAAATCGCTGGCTCCGGGGCCGACACCCAATGCATAAAGTCTGCCGCTCATTACGCTGCCTCCTGCTGTTTTTGTTGTAATGCCAGATCCAGATGCTCAACAAACATCTGGCGAATCAATGGGTTTTCACCCAAACCTTGCAGCCATGATTGGGCGCTAATCCCAGCGGTTTCCAGCTGTGAGCGCCAGGAATCTGGCTCATCAGAGGCCATATCATTAATGGCGTGATCCCCGGCCACCAGCATCAAGGGCATCAGGTGTACTTTGCGCACCCCCTGCTGCTGTAACCGGCTGATGATATGGCTGATTTCCGGGTAACTTTCCACCGCCCCGACCATCGCTGGGAAGTTAAGCGAGCTCATAAAGTGGTCAAGACAGGCATAAGCCGAGAACGCAAAGTGGCTGGCACCGTGGCCCATAAATACCACCCGCTCATCCGTGGCCAGCGGCGGCATTTGTGCTTGCAACGCCACCAGCAATTGCTGGTAATCGGCAAAGCTGCTCAATAGCGGCGTGCCCAGCACCAAATGATGGAAACTGTCTTTGAATGAGCGCACTTCATTGGCCACTTTTTCGTATTCATCGCCATTGATTACATGCAGAGATTGAATGGCAACATCCTGATATCCCTGCTCAGCCAAGTGTTTTAGAGCTTCCCGTGGGTTATTGATTAACAGCCCATCGCGCTTGCGCAGTTTGCGGATAATCATTTCTGAGGTGAATGCGCGGAACACATCGCGGTCACTGTAAGCCGCCGCCAGCTGCTGCTCGCATGCATCAATATTCTTTTGGCGAGTGTGTTCATAACTGGTGCCGAAACTGATAACCAACAGTGCTTTTTTCATTTTATTGTCCTTGTTGTTGCTGCCAGTGGGTCAGAAGTTGGGTTAACTCAGCCAATGAAGTGACTTGCTGCCCAATGTTGCCCAGCGCTATCTCCACCGGACGGCGCACCACAATGCAGGGAATATTCAGGGCCAGGCAGGGGGCGACTTTTTCTTGATAGCCTCCTTGCGCGCCGGATTCTTTCGTAATAACCACATCCGGCTGGCAAAACGCATACAGCGCCTGATTGAATTGCGCACTAAAAGGCCCGCGCAGTGCAATAATCTGGCTCACTCCCAGCCCGAGAGCTTCACATTGGCTCAGCACCTCGGCGGTGGGCAGCACCCGCACCAACAGAGTTTTACCTGCCAGCCCCTGTTGATACTCAGCCAACTGCTTGCTGCCAGTGGTGAGTAATACCCGAGGCCCCAAGCCCTGCGCCACAGAGCAGGCCGCAGTGACGCTGTCCACTTTGTAAAGTTGCGGGTGATTAAAAACCTCAATTTCACTCGGGCGCTGATAACGAGTCAGTGAAACCTTGGTTTGCTCGCAAGCCGCCGCCACATTGTGACTGAGTAAGTCGGCGTAAGGGTGCGAAGCATCAATAACCCAGCGCACTTGCCTATTAATAAGGAACTCAACCATTGCCGCTGCATCCATCCGCCCTACCACAACCTCACCGCGAATATCGCCCGCCAGTTGCCAACCGGCCTCGGTGGCAACCGACAAGCTATAGCGCTCGCCTGCCGTATCCAGCTGCTGACAAATCAACCGCGCATCACTGGTGCCACCAAAAACATGGATAGGCGGATAGCCCTTAGTCATAGCGAAACCTTAGTCATAGCGAAACCTTAGTCATGGCGAATGGCTCGCAATCTTGCATTGGCGGTCATAATGAATAACCCCGAGGCGTTATCATCAACCCGTCACGGCAATAGGTGGCCTGATTACCGACAATCACCAAACTGGTCATATCGACCGGCGCGTAATCCATTTCACCCAAAGTAGTTAGCCATTTTTCCTGTTTTTTACGGCCCGCCGCTTTCACGACGCCGACCGGTGTGGTGGCTTTCTTCCACGGCTGCATCAACTCAAACGCGCGCGCCAAATGCCCTTCCCGCCCATGACTGCGCGGGTTGTAGAAGCAGATAACAAAATCAGCCTGGGCCGCAGCAATAATGCGTTTTTCAATCACCGCCCACGGCGTCATCAAATCACTGAGACTGATATGACAAAAATCATGCATCAGCGGTGCGCCGAGTAACGATGCCGCCGCAATACTGGCGGTTATCCCGGCGACCAGCCGCACTTCCAAGTCCAACTGTTGCTGGGTAACCAGCTCCAACACCAACCCGGCCATGCCGTAAATACCCGCATCACCGCTACTGATAAGCGCCACCTTATGCCCGGCCAATGCCAAGTCAATTGCGGTTTGGCAGCGCTCAATTTCTTTGCACATGCCGGTTTTAATCACTTGTTTATCCCCGGTCAGGGGCTTTACCAGATGGGTATAAGTTTTATAACCGACAATAATTTCTGCCTCGCGAATTGCCGCAATGGCTTCCTGCGTCATCATCGATTCACTGCCCGGCCCAATGCCAATCACGGTTAACATTAATACGATACTCCCAGAGTGATGGTGACGCCCCGCTGACGCAGGGTATTGCCAACCAATTTACCGTCGCTCATCAGCCAGGCGACCGGTTGTGAAACGCTGCCGACACCCACCGTTTGGCGGACAAAGTCAGAAGCAGGAAAACGTTGCTCATGGCGGCTTAATTCGCCAACACTGAACAGTTCAAATGGCACCCGCCAGCACCGAGCTAACTGGTGTAGCGCCGGTTCGTCTTTTTTGATGCTGACACTGCCAATAGCCCGTAACGCCAAGAAATCAAAATGATTTTCAGCCAGTTGCTGTTGCAGCAATTCAACTAACGTTTGCAATGGCGTGGCGCGGCGACAACCAATACCCGCCACCACCCGGCGGGGTACCAGCTTGTAAACAGGGAATGGCAACAGGTTATCGGCTATCAGTGGCAGGCGGTCGCGCAGAGTGACGCACACTAATGCATCCAGTTGCGGCAAGGCATCTAAACACTTTACCGGCACAAAACCCTGGGTGTCACAGCGCTCACTCTCAGCCAAAAATGGCGCATCCCACCACAACCCGACTTTTTGCTGGCTAACCAACAGCTGATTAACCACTTTGACCGCGTGGCGAAAATCCTGCATTTCGGCATCTAACTGGGTTGCTAATGTGTCCAATGCCGCCATGTCATTAACATCCGTGGCAGTGGTTATCACGGGATCTGCGCCCAAAATCCCTGCCAGAATGCGGGTTAGCTTGTTAGCGCCCCCCACGTGACCTGACAGCAAACTGATAGCGTGCTGCCCGCGCTCATCTATAACCACCACTGCAGGATCGGACATTTTGTCATTCACCAGTGGCGCAATCACCCGCACCGTCAGGCCAATCGCCCCTATTACCACCAATGCCGAATACTGTTTAAACGCCTTGTGCACGGTGTTGACAAAACTGCCATCGAATGGCAGAAAGCCCGGTTCCACCAGCTTGTCACTGGTAAAACAGGTCAGCGGCACATGGGATAGCAAACGCCGTGCTAACCGCACCCCGCCGGGGGTCAGGCAAAAAACCGCGACCGATTCAGGCTTGGCGATATTCATGACTGAATCCTGCGTCATAAAGTTTGGAGTAATGGTATTCATCACCCAAGAAGGCCCCCACCAGAATCAATGCGGTTTTATGAATGCTGGCCGCTCGTACCAAATCGGCGATATCCGCCAGAGTGCCGCGCACGGTGCGGCTTTCAGCCCAAGTGGCTTTGTACACCACCGCCACCGGCGTGGTGGCCGGATAACCGCCGGCGATTAAGCGCTCGGCAACTCGGTCCATTTCCTGCACGGATAAGAAAATAGCCATCGAGGTTTGATGAGCGGCAAAAGACTCCAATTGTTCCAGTGGCGGCATCGGGGTGCGCCCCTCAATGCGGGTGATAATCAAGCTCTGCGCCACTTCCGGCACGGTGTATTCCACTCCCAATTGCGCCGCAGCCCCCAGAAAAGCACTGACGCCCGGCACCGAGACAAAACCAATGCCGTGTTCGCCCAAGACTTCACCCTGTTCACGAATCGAGCCGTACAAAGAGAGGTCGCCAGTTTGTAGCCGCACCACTAACTTGCCAGCACGGACGCCATCAACCATCAGTTGGATAATTTGCTCCAGATTCAAGCTAGCGCTGTCATAGCATTGGGCTGCTGGTGAGCAATATTCCAGCAGCTCGGTATTGATAAGTGACCCGGCATAGATAACCACTTGCGCCTGTTGCAACACGCGGTAGCCTTTGAGCGTAATCAGCTCTTTGTCACCCGGCCCGGCACCAACAAACCAGACTTTTTGCGTATCCCAAACTGGCGGGGCTGAGGGTGAAACAGTGTTAGGGTACTCAGACATGGCACGGCTCCTTGAGGCAGGAAATAAGATAAGTAGGATTATTAGGTTTAAAATAGTGTCCGCTGCCCAAAGGGGTCAGAGTGGAGAGCTGCAATTGCACACAGTCCAACTGGCTGATGCTGCGGGTTGGTTTATAAGCCAGCCCGTCTAAATACCCGAGTGCATCATGCAGGTTATTAAGCAAAATAAAGGTCAGCACCAGACGCCCGCCGGGGTTGAGCATCATGAGCGCCCAGTCAATAAGTTCGGTTAAATGACCACCGCTGCCACCAATAAAAATGGCATCGGCTTTGTCTGGTAGCGGCAATGGGGCAATGCCAGCGATGATATCCACACGGTGGCACCCTAGCCGTTGGCGGTTTTCAGCAATCAGCTCAAGTGCCGCCGGGTTGCGCTCAATGGCGGTCACTCGTAAATCAGGAAAACGTAACGCCGCTTCCAATGCCACACTGCCGGTGCCTGCGCCCACATCAATCAGATGAACCGCACCAGTAAGCTCAAGGCGCTCCAGTGCCAACACGCGCACCGCTTCTTTGGTCATCGGGACTTTTTGTCCACGGAGGAACAGTTCATCTTTCATTGAGGATAACCACCACACTCATGTCATAGCGGGCCGCCACCTGTGCTACCGGCAGGCGGTGAATACGTTCATTCGGCTGGGAGAGGTTTTCACCAATTATCAAGGTGCGAGACAGGCCGCGTTGGTGCAAAGCATCAGCAATGGCGCGCGGGTCGATAATAGCGTCGGTCACCATGGCCACTTTGTCGTGTTGGAAAATCCAGTCAAAATCAGGGGCTCGCCCGTGGCTGCTGGTGAGAAAAATATCGTTCATATCCAGCAAAACTTTGGCACACAGATATTGAATGGCGCTGATGCCGGGGACTATCTGCAATTCTTCAGCGCTGAAGTTCGTCGCCAGTAATTTGCCAATGCCAAACAGCAAAGGGTCACCAGAGGCCAGCACCACAATGGCGCGATTTTTATTGCTATCTAACCACTCCAATAATCCCAACAGATCAGCATCCAGCGGGCGGGACTCGGTGCGGGTGCCGCCAAATATAGCCAGATGCCGCTTGCCGCCGACTAACACATCAGCCTGTTCAATGGCCCGCAGCGCATTTGGTGTGAGATATTCGGTATTGCCAGGGCCAATGCCCACCACAGTAATCATCGGAGCGCCTCCACAATTTTATCCAGTGGCCGGTTGCTTCCCAGCACCTGATTATCAAATGAGAATAAAACCGCATCACACTGAGGGGGGTTAACAGAGAAGCGCATCAGCTCGGCAATTCGTTCGCAAATGCGCTCAGCAATACGCGAATACACGGCCTGCCAGCCCTGTTCGGCAATAAGCTCCATCGCCGCCTCGGTGGTATCACACTGATTAACTTCAAGTAATAATGAATGTGGTGCGCCCATCAGTGCCAGGTGGGCCACCAGCGTTTCCATGCGGCCGTCGGCAATATGGCTATGGGTGTGGAAAATACCGGCAGCAATTTTGACCAATTTTCCGGGGTGCCCGACTAACACCACGTGGCGAAAACCCAGCCGTAAGGTTTCTTGCAACATGTAGCCGACAAAATTACTCATGGTGACCACCCGCTGCCCATCCAGCCCCAGATGGTCACGCACAAAGCGCTCACCGTGATTACCCGGCACTAAAATAATGCGGTCTTCGCCAGCGGCCCGTTTCATTTCCAACTCCAGCGCCAGCGAGCGTTTCCAGCTCTCCTCCGACATCGGCGTCACGATGCCGGTGGTGCCGATAATGGAAATACCGCCCAGGATCCCCAACCGCCCGTTGTACGTTTTTTTCGCCCGCTCCTCGCCTTCCGGCGCAAAGATTTCCACGTCGGCCCCGCGTGATGGGCCGATGACCTCGCGCACTGCGGCTTCAATGGTCTGGCGAGGGGTGCGGTTAATGGCGCAGCTGCCTACCGGCAAGCCAATTCCTTTGCGGGTGATGGTGCCAACCCCTTCGCCACCGCGCAGGTGAATTTCAGTCTGTTCCGTGAGAGTCACTCGAGCGAAAATCAGCATGCCGTGGGTGGCATCGACATCATCGCCGCCATCCTTGCGAATGGCCGCGGTGGCCTGTTGGCCTTCAATCAGCGGCTGCTCGACATTCAAGCACAAGGTCACGCCAGAGGGAGTGACAATAGAAATTTGGTCAATAATCTGCTGGCGCAACACCATCAGCGCCGCAACTTTAGCGCCAGCCGTAGCACAAGAGCCGGTGGTGTAGCCTTTACGGTATTGTTTGCCGTTGTGCCAAATGCTGTCTAATTGTTGGTTTTGCAGCTCAGCATCGCCACTAAACAGCGCCTCATTGACCAGATTCTTATGCATAACGCCCCCGTAACTGATAGAGGATGGCGTTGATAATGGCCGCTGCCACATTGCTGCCGCCTTTGCGCCCGAGCGCAGCAATGCAAGGTAAGTTACTGGTTGCCAACGCATCTTTTGATTCCGCCGCCCCCACAAACCCCACTGGCACGCCAATCACCGCCACAGGTGTCACTTGCCGCTCCAGCAAACGGAATAGCGCGGTTGGCGCATTGCCAAAGACAAAGAGTTTTTCGCCCGGCTCCGTCAAGGCAATATCTACCGCCGCCATCGAACGGGTAATTCCCTGCTCTGGCGCACTGGCCACCACTCGAGGGTCACTGATATAACAGCGACATTCACAACCCATTTGCTTTAATAGGGTTTTATTGATGCCCGACATCGCCATCGTGGTATCGGTGTACAATGTGCAACCCCGGCCGATTCCTTCAGCAATCTGGGCCAGCACCTGCGGCGAAAAATGCAGAATATCCAGCCAGTCAAAATCTGCCGTGGTATGAATAACCCGCTTGATGACCGCTTCGTGCATCTCACTGGCAAAAACATAATCAGGCCGCTCATTGGCAATAATCTCGCCAATAATGACAAAACTGTTTTGCTCTATTTCTTGCGGATTTTTTATATAGTTCATCAGGTTATCCTTGTTAAATGCCAACCAGCAGCAGATGAATTAGGGCAAAAAGTAACAGGGCCAAAAACGATGCAATGCGCATCAATTGGATGCTGCGCGGGATATCGCTTAGCGCCACTTCGCGCCGCTCATCACCAATCCAGGGTTTTTCTAGCCGCTCACCAAAGTAATTATTCGGCCCGCCAAGGCGGATCCCCAGCGCACCGGCCACCGTGGCTTCAGACCAGGCACAGTTGGGGCTGGAATGTTGATAACGATCGCGCCAGCCGATGCGCAGCGCCTGTCGGTAATCCGCCCGAATCCACCAGGCGGCGGCAGTGAGTAACAACCAGCTCAAACGGGCGGGCAGCCAATTGGCCACATCATCCATTCGCGCCGAGACATAGCCGATTGCCCGGTATTTCGGTGTTTTATATCCCACCATTGAATCAAGGGTATTGACCGCTTTGTAAGCCATTGCCAGCGGCGCACCGCCCAGTAGCAGGAAGAACAGCGGCGCGATCACCCCATCGACACTGTTTTCAGCCACGGTTTCCACCACCGCACGGGTTATTTGCGGTTTTTCCAGCTGCGAGGTATCGCGCCCGACAATCCATGACAGTTTTTCGCGGCTTTGCGCCAATGAACCCTGCTGTAATGCCTCATATACCAAGAATGCCGCGTCACTCAGGCAGCGCCCCGCCAGCAAGGTGTAAATCATCCACACCTGCGCCAACCAACCGAGCCACGGGTTTATCTGCGTCATCAGCCATAAGAAACCCCAACTGGTAAACCCGGTTATCCCCACCACCGCCAGCCACAACAGAGCGCCGCCCCACTTCAGCGCCCGCTCGCTGTGGCAGCGGGCGCGAATAGCCCGTTGCAGCAAGGTGGTCAGATTGCCAATCCAGCGCACCGGATGTGGCCAATGCGGCGGGTCGCCAAGCCAGCTATCGAGCAAAAAAGCCACCATCCACGCCGCAAGGGTCATAGCATGCTCCGCGCGGCACGCAGCCAGCCGTCCAATAAACCGGGGCGCTGGGCAAAATGGATATGCAGATAACTGGCCTGAGTTCGTTGCACCTGATAACCGCTGCGCCAGCGCTGGATAACCTCGCCATCGCGCCACTTGCTGCTGTCAAATACCGGTGCCAGCGGGCTGGTAAAATCGGAGTAATGAAATTCATGACCGCGCAGGATGTCGCCTTGCGCTGCCAATAAGGTGTCGCCGCGGGCCTCGGCCTGACAGTAACCAAAGCGGGTTAGGCGTTTTCCCATTCGGCTTTCGCCAGCCAGAATTCCCACCATCGGGTGGCGCTGCCCGCCTTCATCCGTTAAACCGTCCCCCAAATACATCAAGCCGCCGCATTCGCCGTACAGTGGGATTTGTTGCTGATGAGCCTGTTGCAGTGCCGCGCGCATCGCCGTATTCGCCGCCAGTTTTTCGCCATACATTTCGGGATAACCGCCCCCCAGATAAATCATCTGGCAGGGGGGTAACTGGCGGTCATGCAGTGGGCTAAAACGCTGGATGCGAACCCCGGCCTGCTCCAGCAGGTCAAGATTGTCGGGATAATAGAAATTGAAGGCTTCATCTTCGGCCAGTGCCAGTGTCAGGCCGTCGGCTAACGCGCGAGAAGGCAATGCAGGAGGCGTTCCCACCGGCAGTGCGGTGCAAGCTGTCAGGGCTAATAATCTGTCCAGATCGATAAATTCTTCAACCTGCTGCGCCAACTGCAACCAGCACGGCGAGCTGTCTGGCTGTTTGCTGCTTGAACCGCCGCGTTCTTGGGCGGGAATCAACCCTAAATGGCGCGAGGGCAACGCCACATTGTCCATCACGGGCAACCGGCCCAAGACGGGAATACCGCAATAGTGCTCAATGGCATGACGGAGAAGTTGATAGTGATTTTCTGAATTGACGCGGTTAACAATGACGCCAGCAATAGTCAGCTCGGGGTCGAACTGGCGAAAACCCAGTACCGTGGCGGCGACCGAGGTGGATACCGCCTTACCATCGACCAATAAGATAACCGGGCAGCCGAGCTGTTTAGCCATAGCGGCACTGCTGCAATAATCGGGGTCAGTGCCGTAACCGTCATACAGCCCCATGACACCTTCAATGACTGCCACATCGGCATGGCGTAGATGCTGATTATACAACCCATTAAGGGTGGCGGGCGGCAACATAAAAGCATCAAGATTACGCGAGGTCACCCCACTGACCGCCGTATGCCAGCCGGTATCCAGATAATCCGGCCCGACTTTGAACGGCTGTACAGCTAATCCACGGGCGAGAAGCGCGCGCAGAATCCCCAGTGTCACCGTGGTTTTACCGCACCCACTGCTGGTTCCCGCGATGATAAAGGCTTGTTTGCCTGACACTTGCATAAAAAATCCCGCTATTTCGAGCGGGATAAGCGGTGTCAAAAAGATGCATTTGTGCAACGTCACCGCTGCGCGCATCTGATGACAACCCGCTTCCCACCGAAGGAGTTGAATATCTTTTACTGATTTGGCAGGTCTTCTGGCTTAGCGTCATCCTCCCCCGCACCTTCCCAATCCTGTGGATCAGTGGTTTCAGCGGGGTCGTCAGCATCACAGCAGCGGGGGCTGCGGGGGATTGTCACCCCCTTCCCAGTTATGCTTTATCCTCTTAGTTGGAGGATCGCGCATAACATAACCATTTCAGTAACTATATTGTTTAGCTAAGACCCGGTATAACTATGGCCCGGTATAACTATGGCCCGGTATAACTATGGCCCTGTATAACTAAGGCCGATTTTGTCTAAACAATAGCTTTTGTTATTTGATTTCTATTTCGCTATATAATTTATCTCTTTATTTACACAGTTGTAACGTTAACTGACTTATTAAGTTTGATTGGCGCTAATATACTCTTTTCCACAAATAAAAAATGGTTAATTTCATTAATTGGCGGCGATTTTTTTGTGACAACGCAGCAAGAAACTGCCAAAATGAAAGATATAAATAGAGTAAAAACAATAAATTGCATTAAAATTTAACTTTTAAGATATAACAGAAATCGTCATTAGTAATGTTAAAAAATCAATTGCCCGTCTCATATTTAAATAAATAAACATGAATGAAAAACATAACAAATTGATATTAGATCACTAAGTGCCATTAATTTCATCACATCCAAAAAAATGAATGAAATACTTATGGTGTCAGATAATAGGCCTGGCAGAATACTTTGCAGAACTGTGGGATTATAACAGCGCTTAATTTCTGGCAATACTGGAAATGTTCAGTAACGATGCTGGCATTCCGGCCTACTCTACCGGCTATCCAGATGAGATCGAATGCAAAAAACGCTGCAACAGAAACCTCTGTTTTATCTTGTTTATGACACAGACTAAAATCTTACAACTCCGTCTAAATGTGTTTAATGACAGCTACGCCAGAGACAATTTTATCTAAGCTTTATTCTCTTCATAAATAGGGATAAGTAGTGAGCAATATACCTACCTGATTACGGCAACATTATATATTTAGTAAAGAATTTTAGTATTGGGAATTAATTTAGTATTAGGGGAAAGAATATACAGGAAAATATAGCGAATTTATTTAACATCAAAAATCGCCATTTTTCATAGAAATTAGGCCCTTGATAGAGGGCCTAAGATGCTAAAATTAACTTATTGATAAATATCAGCATTGATGGTTTTATGATCCTGACGCCCTTGCTCAGAAGTGATCACATAATATTTCCCACCTTTCTCATCCACTTTTTTACTGAGATCATCTTTTGACATAGTAAATCCGTCTTCAGTAACAGTGATGGTGCCGGACTTAGTATATTTTGCTGCATCTTCCTTAGTAATTTCCTGTGCAGCCAGTGCAGAGAATGAAACCAGAGAGGTGATAATGATAATGCTTTTTAATAACTTCATTTAATACTCCTTGTAAGTTCACATATAAGCAATTATGACTATATGACATACTTGGAATTCTGCCAGCCAACATCCTCATTCGAAATAAAATTCTGAATTAACCACGAAAACTAGTGATATATTTTGCTCACTATTTCCCCAAATCTGGATTGGCATTACCCGACACTGTTCTTGATAATAGTGACTAATACCGCAAAGATTTATATTTGATAGGAAAAATGGCCTGGTTGAACATAATCTGCCACACCTGCTTTATTGACATAACAATAAGCCCAACGGCATGTGAGTGATTCAGACGACAAATCTGTAGGAAACCACTTATAACCCTGCTACTTAGAGTCTGAAGGGTATGCTACCCTGAACACATAAATTAAATAGGGATATAACCCAGCGGGGAGCGTAAGACAGCAATGAGTGAACATGGCGGGAATGTGCTGGAAATGGCACTGAAAATCGGGACAGATGCAGCAAATATCATTGATTTCAGTGCCAATATCAATCCCCTGGGAATGCCCGATTCCCTGAAGGTCGCCATTGTTGAACACTTGGCCCGTGCTGAACATTACCCTGACGTTGAATATCGTCAATTACATAGTGCGCTGGCCCACGCCCACCATTGTGGGCCGGAAAACATCATGGCAGGCAATGGTGCGACCGAACTGATTTATGCTGTCGTGCATTATCTGCAACCGCGCACTGCCCTGCTGCTAACCCCCGGATTTGCGGAATATCGCCGCGCCCTGCAACGGGTGGGTTGCCAGATTCATGATTATGAGATGAGCGAAGCAGAAGGTTATCAACCCACTGAACGGCTGTTGAAGGTATTGGAACAACTGCGCCCAGATTGCCTGTTTCTGGCGACCCCCAATAACCCAACCGGCCTGATGCCAGATACTGACCTGCTACAAGCTATTGTTCAATGTTGTCATCAACATCAAATTGCCTTAATTGTTGACGAAGCTTTTATCGATTTCCTGCCGCAAGCACCGGGTTTGGTCCCGCAGTTAGCCGATTTTCCGCGGCTGTATGTGCTGCGCTCGCTGACCAAGTTTTTCGCCATTCCGGGATTGCGGCTGGGTTATCTGCTCAGTGGCGATCTGACCGGTATCCGGCAAATGAAACAACAGCGTGAACCCTGGACTATCAATGCATTTGCCGCGCTGGCGGGCGAGATTATTCTTGATGACCGACCTTATATTGAGGCAACCCATCAATGGCTGGCACAACAGCAACAATGGTTATATCAGCAATTGTGTAATATTCCCGCATTACAGGTGTGGCAAGGGACGGCAAACTATATTTTCCTGCGCTGCCTAAGACCGGAAATCGACCTACAATCCGCCTTATTGCAGCACCATCTTCTGATTCGCCATTGTGCAAATTACCCCGGTTTGACCCGCGACCATTACCGCGTGGCGATTAAAAGCGCGGCAGATAACCAGCATTTGGTCACCGCCTTGCAGCAGGTTTTTAGTCATGGCTGAAGCCCGCAGCCCAGTCCCTGAAGTGAGTTGATTCAAGGCTGGGAACTGCGGCCCTGCCCACTCAATGAGTCCAGCAAGGCAAAGGTTACCGAGGGTGCTCAACGGGGTGCATTATCATCACTATTGCTGGATTCGGATATAAAGCAACCGACCAGCTTAATGGTTTTTTTTATTTAATTTCCAATTAAAAAGCCAATAAAATCAATGGATTAATTATCTTTAAATTAATATCACCAAACAGTAAAGCATCGCCTATTTTTAATTAAGTGCCATTTACTGTGAAAATATTCTTGATAAATTACCACTGATTTTTACTTTAACTGAAAATAGCACGGTTTATAATTTATGCCGTGTGTTTGCGATTATTTTTTGCATTTTTACGCTATATACCACACATAATAATCTGGCTTCAAACCATCAAAATCAACAATTATCAATCCTGCTTTATGTAGTATTAGCATTCAAGAGTTAGCCGTATTTATCAATTGATAGTTTAAGAATCTTCCCATCCAGAATGTCCATGTGAATTGCATTCCTATTTCTCTCCCACTTGGCATTTTCATGTAAAAATCTTTGCCTTACCCCACATAACCATGACTTCGATCACAAACAGGGAATGCAGCTATTTTGTCCATGTAAATAGCATTTATAGATATGGGGAAAATAGCTATCTGGGTATTAGAGTCCAGTAACAGGAAATGTAGTGCAGATGTAAAATCGTGTTCCTGTTAAATCTTCATTTTTTTAAAAACATAAATAAAACTCATGTAATACAAAGTTCAGAATAATAACACCAGAACCTAAAGTCATAACAATAACCTCAACCTACACCTGCTCTTGGAGCCTTAGATGAATAAATTGAGTGTGAAAACCTTATTGGCAGCGAGTGTGTTCAGCATGATGGTGTGCTCGGGCAGTGCTCTGGCGCAAGAAGTAGAAGTCGTCAATATCTCGAAAATCGCTGGCATGCCGTGGTTTAACCGTATGGGCGAAGGCGTGGAACGCGCCGGTAAAGATCTGAATATCAAAGCCTATCAGGTTGGCCCATCCAGTACCGATGCCCCACAGCAAGTTAAAATAATCGACGACTTAATTGCTAAAAAAGTCAGTGCTATCAGCATCGTACCTAATGATGCCGATGTGCTGGAACCGGTTTTCAAGAAAGCCCGTGATGCCGGTATTGTGGTATTAACCAATGAATCACCGGGGCAACCTAGTGCTAACTGGGATATCGAAATCATTGATAACGCCAAATTCGCCGCAGATAACGTGGAAGAAATGGCGAAAGCGATGGGCGGCAAAGGCGGTTATGTCATTTATGTTGGTAGCCTGACGGTGCCACAACATAATCTGTGGGCAGATTTGTTTGTTAAATATCAGAAAGAACACTATCCAGAAATGTTTGAAGTGACCAGCCGTATGCCAGTTGCTGAGAGCATTGATGATTCGCGCCGCACAACATTGGATTTGATGAAAGCACATAGCGATTTGAAAGGTATTGTTGCTTTCGGTTCGCAAGGCCCGATTGGTGCTGGCCGTGCCGTGAAAGAAAAACGGGCGAAAAACAACGTCCATGTGTTCGGTATGATGATCCCATCTCAAGCCGCCTCCCTGATTAAAAGTGGCGATATCACCATGGGCGTAACCTACGACCCAGCCTCTGCCGGTTACGCGATGACCGCAGTTGCAGACAAAGTGCTGAAAGGCGAGAAAATCGAGTCTGGCATGGATGTCCCTGGGGTAGGTAAAGCCGAAGTGGATCAGGATAAGCGCCTGATTCAGTTCCATAATGTGCTGCGAGTGACTAAAGACAACGTAGATTCACTGTATTGATTCCTGGTGTTACCACAGAGCCGAATGCGCTATTCGGCTCTGTAATCGGAATCTGCTGTTCGGCTTTATCACTAATGAAAACCTGCCGATAAGCAAGGAGCCAGACGGGTTTATGTACCCAAGGGCACTTCGGCGACTCATGCCGCTATCCCCCCAATGGCATATATCCCTGCAATTGACATTACTACGATGCCATTGGTGCTGCGTATTATTCGGTTATTTAATGAGTTAGGTCACACCTAATTAGGGCGAGAAATTGTATGTCGTCATTGATTACCCTGGAAAACATCAGTAAAACCTTTTACGGCGTTAAGGCGCTGAATAAAGTGGCTATGACCCTGCTGCCAGGTGAGGTTCATTGCCTTGCCGGACAAAACGGTTGCGGCAAATCGACACTGATAAAGATTATCTCCGGTGTCTATCAACCCGATATTGATGCCGCAATTACCATTGATGGCAAAACCTATTCTACCCTGACACCCATAGAATCTGTCCGCTTAGGGATTCAGGTGATTTATCAGGATTTATCATTATTCCCCAATCTGACCGTGGCTGAGAACATCGCCATGAACCATTATCACCATCATCTATGGGTTAATAAACGCCAGATGCGGGCGACTGCCGAGCGGGTAATCAATAGTATTGACGCCCATCTTGATCTGGATGAATTGGTTGAAAATTTACCTATCGCCCAAAAACAGTTAGTGGCTATCTGCCGCGCGTTGGCGCAGGATGCCCGCCTGATTGTGATGGACGAGCCGACGGCCTCCCTCACCCGACAAGAAGTGAATGGATTATTGCGGGTGGTGCATGAGTTGAAGTCACGCAATATTTGTGTGGTTTTTGTTAGCCATCGATTGAGCGAAGTGTTGGAAATCTCAGACCGCATTACCGTGTTAAAAGACGGTGATTGGGTCGGCACCTATCCTGCCGCAGAGGTAGATGACGCGCGGCTGGCCTGGCTAATGACCGGCATGAAATTTGATTTTCAGGTATTACCCCCTTATAGCGCCGCCCGCCCGCCGGTATTGGCGGTGGAAGAACTTTCTCGCGGCAACGAATATCACAATATCTCCCTGACCCTTCATCCCGGCGAAATTGTCTCGCTCGTGGGGTTGCTTGGCTCTGGCCGCACCGAGCTGTGTCTCAGCCTATTCGGTTTAACCATGCCGGAGTCAGGTACTATTCGCATCAATGATAAAGCGATGATTTTTTCCAGTAACCGAGAGGCCATTGCAGCCGGTATCGGGTATGTTTCCGAAGACCGGATGAGCACCGGGCTGATTATGGAGCAATCCATTCGCGATAATATCAGTGCCACGGTATTACACCGGCTGAAAAATGCCTTCCACCTGACGCGCACAGAGCGGGTCGATACGCTAGTGGAGGATATGGTTAAGCACCTATCGATTAAAATTGGTAATAGTGACTTACCGGTCAACACCTTATCCGGCGGTAATGCACAGCGCATTGCCATTGCTAAATGGTTGGCAACTGACCCACAAATACTGATTTTAGACTCCCCGACCGTCGGGGTGGATATCGCTAATAAAGCCGGAATTTATAATATTATCAATGTGCTGGCAGCCAGGGGGATCGCGGTGTTGATGGTTTGTGATGAGATTGATGAAGCTTACTTTAATAGCCATCGTGTTTTAGTCATGCATTCCGGTCGATTGGTGCAGGAATTCTTGCCGGGCAACAGCAGCGAAGCAGCCATTGCGGAGGTTGTAAATGGCTAATCCCCATGTCGTCAATAAACCTGATATCAGAAAATCGGGGTTATTTAATAAAGAAAAACTGAAAAGTCATGAAGTTATGCTGGCTTTCACCTTATTGATTATTTCGACTTATCTTGCTTTCACCAGCCCAGAATTTTTAACGCTCGCCAATATTTACGACCTGATAAATAACTATGCCATGTTGACCATATTGGCCTGTGGCTTATTTATCGTCTTGATTTCTGGCGGTATTGATATTTCATTCCCTGCCATGACCATTATTTCGCAATATGTCATGGTGACATTAATTGTCAAATTTGGCGGCAACTTCCCCGTCGCATTCGCACTGGCTGGGGGGATTGGCTTATTGTTGGGGCTAATTAATGCGCTGTTAGTTAATCGGCTGCGCGTCCCGTCAATCATCATTACCATTTCCACGCTGAATATATTCTATGGATTACTGCTGTATTTCAGCCGGGGAATTTGGCTGTATACCTATCCAGAATGGTTTGAGCATGGGCCGATGTTATTCTCATTTACCGCGGCTGATGGCTATGATTACGGCCTTTCACTCCCTATTTTAACCTTACTTGCCACCATTATTGTTACCGCCCTACTGATGACACGCACCAGCATTGGTCGCCAAATTTATGCCCTGGGGGGGAATCAGGAAGCTGCATCGCGCATGGGGTTCAGCATTCTCAAGCTGCAACTGTTTGTCTATGGTTATATGGGCTTTTTGTCCGGCATTGCCGGGGTGGTGCAGTCCTACACCGTCTTGACGGTAGCACCCGATTCACTGCTGGGTTATGAGCTGACCGTGCTGGCGGCCGTCGTTTTGGGGGGCACCAGTATTGTTGGCGGGCGCGGCACTCTGACCGGAACATTGCTGGGGGTAATTTTACTGGCTGTGTTACAGAATGGATTGAATTTGCTGGGAATTTCGTCGTACTGGCATACCGTGGTTATCGGCCTGGTCATTGTCATCAGCATCAGTTTGACGGCCTGGGGCCAACGTCATAAGGTAGGAATATAATCATGTCGAAAACAACTCAACGTGATAGAACCGAGCGCTGGTTAGTGGCACTGCTGGTATTGGTGGCTGGGGTGTTTAGTGTGCTAATCCCGCAAGTCTTCTGGTCTGCGGCTAATTTCCAATCCATCGCCTCGCAAATACCTGTTACTGGGGTATTAACCTTAGCAATGGCAATCACCATGCTGACCGGTGGGATTAATTTATCGATTATTGCCACCTCTAACGCCAGCGCACTGGTGATGGCTTGGGTATGTACCCAGTTGGAACCGACTTTCAGCTCAATGGTATTAATGCTGTTTGCCGGGGCCTGCGTTGCCTTGGTGGTTGGCCTGATTAACGGCGTACTGATTTCGATTGTGCGGGTATCCCCGATTCTGGCGACACTCGGCATCATGACCTTGCTCAAAGGCGTGAATATATTGATTTCCGGAGGCTCCGCTATTTCTAACTTCCCGAATTATGTGCTGGCACTGGATCGCAGCTACATTCTCGGCATTCCGTTACCGCTGTATCTGTTCATTGCCGTAGCCGCTATTATCTGGCTAATTCTGGCCAAAACTCCCCTGGGTCGCCAGATTTACCTCACTGGTTCCAATGAGAAAGCCACCTATTTCTCCGGTATTAACACGCGCCGCACTCTCATTTGGGTGTATGTGATTTCATCACTGTTATGCGCCGTTGCTGCACTGTTGATGATGTCAAAACTGAACTCGGCTAAAGCTTCTTATGGTGAGTCGCTATTGCTTATCACTATTTTGGCGACCGTGCTGGGTGGGGTCAATCCCGATGGTGGATTCGGTAAGATTTTCGGTATTGTTCTGGCGCTGTTCCTGCTGCAAATGCTGGAAAGTGGGCTGAATATCATGGGCGTGAGCAGCTATATCACTATGGCACTCTGGGGGGCGTTGCTTCTGGCCTTTATCTTTATTAAAGGAGTGAATATTCCAGCACTTCGTTTCTTAAAGAAATCAAACCAGTAGATTAAAAGCAGCCCTTTCATTAGGGCTATTTTGGTGCCGTGAGATTCACGGAATAACGGCACTTATTGGCACGCAAATCTACCAAACAAACGCCATTTTTGGGCAAAAGAAAAGCTGGCAATTAATGCCAGCTTTTCTGCTAATAGCGCTGAATGGGCTATCCGATTGGGTAAATAATTACTTAACTTCGCCCATCGCTTTCAGTTTTTTCGACAATTCACGGCGTTCTTTAGATAGATCCGCATTTTTGATGGTGTATTCATCAACACGATCTTCGTAAGCGGTACGCATGTCAGCGATAATGGCCTGAATCTCTTCAATGCTCATTCCTGGCTTAATGTAATCACTCAGGTTATCGAGCAACAGAACGCGTTTTTGGTTATCACGAATTTTCTTTTCGTTATCAACAATCTCACGCTGCAACTTATTTTTGCGACGAAACATACGCACAAACTCCAAAACGTCCTGGAAAGTCGGCTTAGTTACATTATCCATTTTTACACCTTCACTTAAGTTTTACACAAATTCAATTGCTGGTGACCAGGCAACCTGCACCATACCGCTTTGTCGTACCTGGTGACAAGATTCATTGGCATATCTTACCTGCTTTACCCGCCAGACAGAAATTTCATCTGCCTTAAACGCCAATTGATCATCTGCTCAGCGTTATATTAATCAGCTTGTCTAACTCCTCAAGCTGTTTGGTCAATTCCATGCTCAGCCAAACATAGCCATAAACCGGTGTATCTATCTGTTGCTCCTGCTTTAAAGCTAACAGTTGTGATTTTAATTCGCTGGAAATTTTCTTTAGCTCAGCGGCCACGGCACTGTCACCCGCCGGTGAGCCATCACGTAAACCGTGACTTAATGTATTTAAACAGTTAATCGTCATCAGCTGCGTATCCCGCAGCCCTGGAGCATTGAGCATAACCAAATGACTTTCTCGTGACGACCAATAAGCATCGACCAGCAATCCCAAGGTACAGATTAGATTGCGACTTAATATTTGAACCGAGTCAAAAATATCTTTATTGATATGGGATTCTTTGCTGGAGGGGGTAATAAGGCTGCGCATTTTTGCTGAGCGATTAAGTGCCGCGTTCAATTTAAGCTCTAAACTCGGGCGCTCGACGACATTAGGCGACAAATATGCGGCATATATATGGCTAATCGCCTGCAAATTATCACTCATTTGCATACGCCATTGAATAAAGGCGCGTTGCGGATAAATACTGGTAAAAACCAGCGCCAATAATGAACCAAAAATAACATCGCCACTGCGCCACAGTGCCGTATCCATATCCCCGGGCGCAGAACCACACACCACCGCGAGTGTGATACCAATCAGCAAGGCCATATAGGGGTGCTTGCCCATCGTAAGATAGCCACACAGAAACATCACGATGCCGCACCAAACCAGCATCAGTGTAAGGGAATAGGTTTCAAGATACAGGGCTATCAAGCCGGATATAGAGCCAAAGACTGTGCCGAAAATACGTTGTATCGCTCGGGGAAACACATTACCCCAATAAGATATTGGCCCCATTACCACCACTAAAGTGATCAGGGGCCAGGTCCCTTCCGGCACAGCCAATAAGCGAATAATCATGAAGGTTAAGACAAACGCCAGCATAATACGTAAAGCGTGTGTTATGCGGTAATGGGTATAAATCAGATTCTCAAATGGCGATATTTTTTTATTCAAGCGCACAACATATTTACTCCCAAGATAATAAAGCTAATTCTAGCTGAATTATGACCTGCTGCCATGAAATTGAAATGTAGTCAAAATCACATAATGTAGCCGGGAGTAATAGCATGTGACGCACTTTCTCGCAGGGCATAGCCAGACCGAAAGCCACTTACTTAAAATCCACCGCCATTTGCTGCTGGATAGTCATACCGGCACTGGATTCCACACAACAGGCAATATAATCAGTGAAGCGCGGCGACCGTGGCATACCCAAGTTTCGCAGCCGCTCATTACTAAAACGCACGTTTAGCATGGCAAAAGAGCCGTATAACCGCATAGCTTTCAACATTAACCGCTCATTACAGGGGCCAAAGATGTTCTTGAGCTGCTTTCTCATCTGCACCAATGCCCCGTATTCTACCTGGCAATAATCTGTACCCACGGGTTTCTGTCTTGCCGCCAAAGACATGGCCCGATCAATTTCAGCAAAACTGACACTGTCAGTTTCTCCAGCAGAGATATGATAGATATTCTCTGGTAAATTTGGATGCTGCAAAATACACAGCAAAGCATCTGCACAATAATCAACCGGGATGACATCAATATAATCATCCAGTGAGCACATAAACTTACGTAGCATTAATGCCATGCGGAATACCCAGAAAATACTGCTGGAAGGCTGGCAACCTAAACGTGTATGTCCGACCACAATCGATGGTCGAGCAAATACCAATGGCAAGTTTGGACATTGCTCCGCCAACAGGCGCTCAATAGCCGACTTTGATTTAGTATATTCCACCAGATGAGCATCATCTGCTGCGGATAAGACCCGCTCACTGACCACCGAGTCAGCATCCGGGGTGCAAGACATAGCAGTGCCCACGTGAACAAATCTTTGTAAACCGGCAACTTGCGCCATTCTTTTACCAAAGACTAATGTGCCGTCAACATTTACCTTCCAGATTAATGGGTTATTACCAAATGATGCTACCGCTGCGCAATTAATAACATGGGTCACGCCATCAATCCGTGGGTCATTAATGAAGCTGTCCGGAGCCGCTAAATCACCTAACAAAATATGGCTGGAATTGATTTTATTTAGCAGCGCATTAGGTAAATAAAACTTTGCGAGATTCTCTTTAATGCGAGTCACGCCCTGCTCCGGTGTGTTCGCCCGCACAAGTAATAGATAATTAAAATCCGAGTTCTCTAACAATAACTTTTCTAAAATTGCGCCACCAAGAAAACCTGTGACACCCGTTAATAGAAGTGTTTTCACCATAATTCCCACTATAATTTTCAGTGAGCGAATTATATGAACGCCTAAGTAAACGGCAGGTAAATATTAATTAGATCGACACATTTATATGTAAACATAATTATTTCTAAATAAATATTTTTCGGCCAAGGAAGGTGAGCAACCAACAAGCTGCCATGCTGAAAGGCAACCGGAATAACCAGTAATCATGACAAATTTTACGTCTACCCCGCTTGAAATGGTATTATCAGGCCGACGTCATGGGTCGCTACGGATAAGATAACTCCGGCAAAACAGGCCTGTCATAACACATGACCATAGTGGATTAAGGGTTAAACCGAATAATGTCAGATAAAAATAAGCAACCAACTTTCTACGTTCACGATTATGAAACTTTCGGTCAACGCCCGGCACTGGACAGGCCAGCGCAATTTGCCGGGGTGCGTACCGATCTGGATTTCAATATTATTGAAGAGCCGCTGGTGATTTACTGCACGCCCGCCGATGACTATCTGCCACAGCCCGAAGCCGTGATGATTACGGGGATAACCCCGCAACATGCTTTGGCCAACGGGGTCAATGAAGCCGAGTTTGCCCGCCAAATCCATCAGGCCTTCAATGTGCCTGGCACCTGTATTCTTGGCTACAATAATATTCGCTTTGATGATGAAGTTAGCCGCAATATTTTCTATCGCAATTTCTATGACCCTTACGCCTATAGCTGGCAAGGGGGGAATTCTCGTTGGGACTTACTCGATGTGATGCGCGCCTGTTATGCCCTGCGCCCGGCAGGTATTGTCTGGCCGGAAAATGAGGATGGCTTGCCAAGTTTCAAACTGGAACATTTGACTAAAGCCAATGGTGTCGAGCACTTGCAAGCCCATGATGCCATGTCTGATGTGCATGCCACCATCGCCATGGCAAAGTTAGTCAAGCAGGCCCAGCCACGGTTGTTTGACTATCTTTATCAGCATCGCAGCAAGCATAAAATAAATGCATTAATTGATATCGCCAATATGACGCCACTGGTGCATGTCTCCGGCATGTTTGGTGCCGCGCGGGGTAATACCAGTTGGGTGGCCCCGCTGGCATGGCATCCTGACAATAAAAATGCGGTGATTATGTGTGATCTGGCCGGAGATATGTCGCCGTTGCTGGAGCTGGACAGTGATGCATTGCGCGAGCGGCTGTATACCCGCCGCGATAAACTCAATGCGCAAGAGGCCGCAGTGCCACTGAAACTGGTGCATATCAATAAATGCCCGGTACTGGCTCCCGCCAAAACACTGCTGGCAGAGAATGCCGAGCGGTTGGGTATTGACCGTCAGCGCTGTTTGGAAAATCTGCAATTGTTACGACAAAATCCGCAAATACGTGAAAAAGTCGTGGCGCTCTTTGCAGAAGCCGAGCCTTTTGCTGTTTCTGATGATGTAGATGCCCAGTTATATAACGGTTTTTTCAGTGATGCTGACCGCGCCACCATGAAAATTATTTTGCAAACAGAGCCGCAAAATCTACCGGCGCTGGATCTCACCTTTCAAGACCCACGGCTGGAGCCATTGCTATTTCGCTTCCGCGCCCGTAATTATCCGAACACCCTGACTGACAGTGAGCAACAGCGCTGGTTAGAGCATCGCCGCGAAGCCCTTAACCCCGAAAGAGTGCAAGACTACGTACTGCAACTGGAGCAATTTTACAACCAGTATGAGGACGATAAAGAGAAGTTGGCATTGCTAAAAGCCTTGTTTGAGTATGCCAGGGGCTTGGTGAGTTAACATCGGCAGGTACTATAAACCTAAAGAAAACGGAGCCATTTGGCTCCGTTTTTCATGTCAGCGATAACAAAATATCCAATACTGTTATTGCGCCAGCTCGCCATTAAATTGTGGCAAAGCCTGACGGAAAGCGCGGGTTTTCCAGACCATATACAACAGGCCGATTGCCCCCCACACCAAACCCAACGTCATTGAACTGCTTTCCAGATTCATCCACAGCACACCCACCGTGCCTGCACCAATCATTGGCAGCACCAGGTAACTGAAATTATCTTTGAACGTGCGGTTACGGCGCTCACGAATATAGAACTGTGAAATCACAGACAGGTTAACAAAGGTAAACGCCACCAGCGCCCCAAAGTTAATCAATGCTGTCGCCGTCACCAAATCAAACGAAATAGCAGATAATGCTACGCATCCGACCAACAATACGTTGAGTGCCGGAGTCCGCCATTTAGGATGCACGTAACCAAACAATTTCTCTGGGAATACCCCGTCGCGGCCCATCACATACAATAAGCGCGAAACACCGGCATGCGCCGCCATACCTGATGCCAATACCGTGACACAGGAGAAGCACAAAATGACTGACTGGAAGAATTTACCTGCCACAAACAGCATGATTTCCGGCTGCGATGCATCAGGATCGCTAAAGCGCGAGATATCCGGGAAATAAAGCTGCAGGAAGTAAGACACCAGAATAAAGATTACCCCGCCAATTAATGCCGTCAAGAAAATGGCTTTCGGGATAACTTTACCGGCATTCGGTGTTTCTTCTGACAGCGAGCTGATGCCATCGAAGCCGAGGAAAGAGAAGCACAGTATTGTCGCCCCGGTTATCATCGGCACCAAATGCGCATTTTCAGAATAGAACGGACGTGGGCTAACTAATGTACCCGCCCCTTCGCCCTGATAAACGCCATGAATCAGCAGCCCCATGAAGAGCACCATGATAGCGACCTGAACCACCACAATCACCGAGTTCAAGTTGGCAACCACGTTGATGCCACGCAAGTTAAACAGCGTCATCAGGGTGACCAGCGCCCCGACAAAAATCCACGATGGCACTCCAGGGAAAATGGCTTCGAGATAAATTTTAGCCAACAGAATATTAATCATCGGCATGAACAAGTAGTCCAGCAGTGATGACCAACCCACCATAAAGCCAACATTCGGGCTAATGGATTTCTGGGCGTAGGTATAGGCCGATCCCGCAGACGGGAAGCGTTTCACCAATTTGCCATAGCTGATAGCAGTGAACAGCACCGCAATCAATGCAATGGCGTAAGAGGTCGCGACATGACCATCGGTCAGGCCGGATACAATGCCAAAAGTATCGAAAATGGTCATCGGCTGTAAATAAGCCAGACCCATCATCACCACCTGCACCAGCGTCAGTGTTTTTCTGAGTTGAACACGGTTATTTGCGCCAGTTTGGTTGGTGCCAACTGCAACATTAGCATTATGCGTCATGATTCAGCCTCCCCATACCTTTAACCCAAGTTGCAAGTGTAGCTCGCAGGTTAGAGGTGACGGGGAAACTTCGTATCTGCCTGGGATACGTAAGTGGGGAAATCAGAGCGGTGTAACGAGTATTTGCCATACTTGTTGCGCCATAATCGCTGCATGTGCAGCGCATACCGGTGGGCACCGGTGCCAGTATAAATAATTGCCCCATCGTTCTTTCCTCATAACGGCGATTTTCGTATGTGAATAATCGCTCGCAGACCTGTTTATCTATCCGGATCGATGTCCGGCCTCTTTATTTGTGAAACATGAATGCAAAAAAATAACCGACGCGTTTAAACGTCGGTTATTGCATGGGGCGTATTTTGCCCTAACTTGAGAGCAAAAAACAAGGTGTTAAGGCGCTTGAAACAATAATATTATTCTATGTTGATCTAAACAGGCATTCCGCGCTCTATCAGTGCTGAGCCGCTATTTCTACCCGCTCAATCGCTGCCCACATTTTGTCTGCATTCAACACAACAGGCAGGTAATGGATTGACTCCCCCGGCTTAAGAATCCGACTAATTACACGTTCAATAGCATCACGGTCATTAATATCAATATCCAGCGCAGCCAGATTTGTCGGTAAACCTAATTTATTAAAGGCAACAATCAGCGATTTCAATGCATCGTCCTGCTCTAACAAGGCGGTTTGCACCAAGATCCCGTAAGCGACTTTAGTACCATGCAGGAAGTGCTCCGTCTGCGGCAGCAATGTCAGGCCATTGTGTACCGCATGAGCGGCGGCAACCCGGGTATAACGCTCGCCCAATCCCCCCACCATGCCACCACCGGCAATAATGGCGTCCACCACATCAAGAAAATCTTGCGTCAACTCACCTTGCTTAACTGCCAGTAACGCGGCCTCGCTTTGGTTTAACAGCACATTACGAATATCCAGCGCGGCCTGTAAACCCAAGCGGACAGTCAGGGATAATGTTTCTGGCTGCGGGCTAAGCACTACCGCCTCGTACCATTTCGCTAAAGTATCGCCAATTCCTGCCAGCAGATATTCCGCCGGTGCAGCCAAAATGATGCGCGGTTCGACTAACACCAAATGGTTGGCATCTTGGAATATCTCAAAATTCAGCGCCTGTCCGGCATCATTATACCAGACCGAAAGTGGCGTCCAGGCCGCACAGGTTGCCGCAATAGTAGGAATAGCCACCAGCGGTACGCCCAGTTTTCGCGCGACCACTTTTGCCGTATCCAACACAGCTCCACCGCCAATACCAATCACTACCTGCCGGTCATTGCCCGCCTGTTGCACTAAATTTGCGACGGTAGATTCACTGCAATGAGTGGAAAATACCGCCCGCACCGCCTGTGGGCCGTGGAATGCCGCGGGTAAATAATCGCTGGCGGCAGCTAACGCGCGCTCGCCATAGATCCACAGGGCGTTATCCAATATTGCTTGAGGATAAAACTCACTCAATTTATCAATGGCGCCAGGAAAAGAGAAATAGTTGGCAGGCCCCACCTGCACTCGAATTGCGTTCGTGCTCATGCCACTGTTCCTTTTAAATTATTATCTGTTGTCAGTTGTGATGTCAGCCCTATTTTTCCATCTTAAAGGCATCACGGGCATTGTTTAATAATTTTTTGATATACCTTAACTATTTTAGTTTGTTGCGAATAATAGAAACTGTGTTAAAAAAGTATCTCACCCGCAGCATTATTGACTGCCTTGTTCGTAACAATACTTTATAGGGCAGCAGCAGAAATCTATGTCCAGCACCACTTCCTCACGCCTTGAGATGCGGAATATCTCTATCTCGTTTTCTGGCTTTCATGCTCTGCAACAAGTTGATTTTACTTTGGAAGGTGGCTCTACCCATGCATTAGTGGGAGCTAATGGCGCCGGGAAATCGACTTTGATGGCCATTCTTTCCGGTGCTCATAGCCACTATCGCGGTGAAATCTACCTTGATGGTCAACAGATTGATATCCACTCCCCTCGGCAAGCCAAACAACAGGGTATTCATGTAGTGCAACAAGAGGTTGATGTCGCGCTGATCCCCACCCTGTCTGTGGCGGAGAATATTATGCTGGATACTCTGGCTGAGCGGGGGCATTTGTTTAACTGGCCGCAACTTTATCGTCAGGCAGAAGCTTTACTCGAGCAACTTGACCTCAAGCTCAATGTTCGCCAACGTCTGGAATCCTGCACTTTGGCGGAGAAACAACAAGTGCTGTTGGCCCGCGCCCTTTCCCATCAATGCCGTTTTCTGATTTTGGATGAACCTACCGCGCCACTGGATCAAGAAGAGAGCGCACGATTATTCCGCGTGGTTCGCCGTTTGCAATCTGAAGGGATGGCCATTGTTTTTATTTCACACCGCATCCATGAATTACGCGAAATTTGCGATCAACTGACAGTGTTACGTGATGGCCGCCTGGTCAGCCATGATGCTATGGGTAACCTGAGTGGCGAACAAATTGTGGAGAAGATGCTCGGCCATACGTTGGATGATATTTTCCCGCCTCGACGACCGCTAGTCAGTAACAAAACGCTGTTATCAGTCAGTGGGTTACATGACCAGCATAAACTGCGCGATATCTCTTTGACATTACATGAAGGAGAAATTTTAGGTATTGCCGGTTTAGCCGGTGCCGGTAAAACCGAATTATGCAAAGCCTTATTCGGGGCGACGCCCAGCCGTGTTGACCACGGCGAATTACAGGGCAAGGCGTGGAAACCGCGTTCACCGGAGCGCTCCGTGGCACAGGGGCTGGCTCTGGTACCGGAAGAGCGGCGAAAAGAAGGTATTTTTATCCACGAAAGCATTCCCATGAACCTGAGTGTGGTTGCCGATGACAGTTTTTCGCGTTGGGGTATTTTTAGCCGCCGACAAGAACTGAGTTGGGCCAAAGAACTGATTCAGCGCCTTGGGGTACGCACCTCCTCGCCGCAACAAAAATTGGCTCGCTTATCGGGAGGCAATCAGCAAAAAGTGGCGATTGGCAAATGGTTACGTGGTAATGCGCAAGTGCTGATTTTTGATGAGCCAACCAAAGGGGTGGACATCAAAGCCAAGCAGGATTTGTTCACTTTAATTGACGGATTGGCGCAGCAGGGAAAAGGCATTATTTATGCTTCCGGTGAATTCTCAGAATTGGTCGGTTTATGCCATCGGATCTGCGTGCTGTGGGATGGGCGCATTGTCGCCGAGCTGAATGCCGCAGATATCGATGAAGAAACATTATTATTATTTTCAACCGGAGGAACCCCTCAGTGAGTAAAGAAATACCCCTGCCAGACGCGCAGCCGTGGCGTCACCAGTTGTTTGATTTTCTCTACAAATGGGGGATGTTACTCACCGTTGTGGCGCTAATCGCGTTATTTGGCTTGGCATCGGATAATTTTCTCGACCCAAACAATATCATCAATATTTTGCGTTCAATTGCCATTGTGACCGTCATTGCTATCGGAGTGTCGATTTCACTGTCGATTGGCGGATTTGATTTGTCGGTCGGTTCGACCGCTTCCCTGGCAAATGCCGTCGTGGTATCGCTGTTTGTCTGGTACGGCTTTGGCACTACCGGCGCTATCTTGCTGACACTGTTAATTTGTACTCTGGTTGGGTTGTTTAATGCTTTTCTGATTGTCGTTTTGAAGATCCCCGACATGCTGGCTACCCTGGCCAGTCTGTTTGTTATTCAAGGTGTGGCAATGACTTACAGCCACGGCGGCTCTATCACCCAGAATATGCTGCTGCCAAGCGGCGACATGGCGGAAGGCGTCATCCCTGAGATATTTTCAGCTCTGGGGCAAGTGCCGGTTATTGTGATAATCATGCTGGCGGTGACAATTGTGGTGCAGCTGTATTTGTCACTCACCAAACATGGGCGGCGGATGTATGCCATTGGCGGTAATCCGGAAGCTGCTCGCTTGGCTGGCATTCGTACCGTTCGTTATCGCGTGCTGGCTTATGTGTTGTCATCACTCTTAGCGGCACTGGGTGGGATATTGCTGGCATCACGTATCGGCTCGTCACAAGTCAACGCTGGCGGCGGTTATCTAATGGATGCAGTCGCCGCGGCCTATATTGGTTTTTCACTGGCCGGCTCAGGCAAACCTAATGCTGTCGGAACCTTAATTGGCGCAATAATTTTAGGTGTCTTGCAAAACGGGTTGGTAATGCTGTCAGTGCCTTATTATGCGATGGATATCATCAAAGGGCTGGTTCTGGCGATGGCTCTGGCATTGACTTATATTCATCAAAAGCGCTGATATATAGCGGTAAATCAGTATAAACCACCGCCCAGCAGAAATCGTTGGGCGGTGGTTCATAGCCAATCAATTAATTTAACGGCATCCGATTGGGGTCCGGATACAGATATTCAAATCCCAATTCGCTACAAATTTTGCTGCCATCAATTTCGCGAATCAGTTCCTCACTCTCTTCTGGGGCAAACTCGGGCGGTGTCAGTTGTAAAATCCGCGCACAAGCAGGGTAAAAGTCACGTTTTAGTGGGTGCATCGGCGCACATAAATTGTAAATATGGCCGCCTTTGGGCAATTTAAGCAGCAACTCAATAGCCGCAATCACATCTTCCTGATGCACCAAATTAACCCCCTGCGAACCGCCCTTCACATTTGTTTTTCCTGCCAGGAAACGCCCGGGATGACGGTCTGGCCCGACCAACCCGGCCAGACGTAAAATATCCACCGAGATATTGGGCAGTTTATGTAGCCACAGCTCAAGCTCTTCTAGCGTTTTTCCGGCGGTAGTTACCGGCTGTAGAGGGGTATTTTCTTTGATTCGGCCGCGAGCTTCGCCATATACCGAGGTAGAACTGGTGAAAATAATGCGCGCGACGCCGAAAGCCAATGCACTGTCGACCAGCATCTGTACCGCCTGAAGATACTGCGCGCCGCCTTCCGTGGTGCGGCTAGCGGGCAAGGTGATAACCAATACATCTGCCGCCATCAGTTGCGCCAAGTCATCAGGCTCACAAATCAGTTCTGGTGTCAGTTGCAATTGATAGCAATCAATCCCACTCATTCTCACCGCCTCGACACCATCTGGCGTAGTTTTACTTCCCACCACCTGAATTCCGCGGCGGATCAGTGATTGTGCTAACGGCAAGCCCAACCAGCCCAATCCGATAATGGCCACTTTTTTCATTTTAATTTTCTCCACCGGTTCATGCCGATAACGCAATAGACTCATAATCTATACTAAGTCATGTAACTTAATAATTACTCAATATTATGAATCTCTTTTCATTCATCGGCATAATCGGCATATGTAACAATTTCCTGCTCAAACTTACCTTTTACCAAGTGATAACAGCCGAAAACAAACACATTAGCGGCAGATAGCTCGGGGCTTTCCAACAGAAGATAATGGCATCAGGAGAAAAAAAGGTTGCATGGCACCCGCTGGATGGTTTACGTTGATTGACAGAAATTATTGTACGTCCCAGATATGGCTATTTTGAATTTGTCAAAACAGCCCAAACAGAGAAGCTACTATGAATCGCGTTCAATTCAATCACCATCATCACCATCATCCTGACTAGTCTTGCAGGCCGATGTGTGCTGGGAGACGGTTAACGAATCTTCCAGGTGGCGATAGAACGCAATAAAGAAAGCCCTCGGAAGATCATCTTCCGAGGGCTTTTTTGTTGTCCACAATTTTACGACATTGATAAGTTAAGAGGATTACCATGCTAGATAAAACACGTTTACGCATTGCGATGCAAAAATCAGGCCGCCTGAGTGACGATTGCCACGAACTATTGTCGCGCTGCGGGATTAAAATCAATTTACAACAACAGCGCCTGATTGCTTTTGCGGAAAACATGCCAATCGATATTCTGCGCGTACGTGATGACGATATCCCAGGATTGGTCATGGATGGCGTGGTTGACTTGGGTATTATCGGCGAAAACGTTTTGGAAGAAGAGCTGCTAAATCGCCGTGCTCAAGGCGAAGACCCACGGTATTTCACTCTGCGCCGTTTGGACTTTGGTGGTTGCCGCCTATCACTGGCCGCTTCACTGGATACCGAATACACCGGCCCGCAATGCCTACAAAACAAGCGAATTGCCACCTCTTACCCACACATTTTAAAGCAATATCTTGATAAACAAGGTGTTAGTTTCAAATCTTGCTTACTGAATGGCTCTGTTGAAGTGGCACCACGTGCCGGTCTGGCTGACGTCATCTGTGATTTGGTGTCAACCGGTGCCACCTTGGAAGCCAATGGCTTGCGTGAAGTCGAAGTGATTTACCGCTCTAAAGCTTGTCTGATTCAACGTGATGGCGAAATGCCCGCAGAGAAACAAGACCTTATTGACCGCATGCTGACCCGCATTCAGGGTGTTATTCAAGCCCGTGAATCCAAGTACATCATGATGCACGCACCAAGTGAACGCCTCGACGAAATCATTACCCTGCTGCCAGGTGCTGAGCGCCCTACCATTTTGCCATTAGCCGGTGATAAGAGCCGCGTAGCAATGCACATGGTCAGTAGCGAAACCCTGTTCTGGGAAACCATGGAAAAACTGAAAGCGCTGGGTGCCAGCTCCATTCTGGTATTACCGATTGAAAAAATGATGGAGTAAGCCATGCAGCCGACGAATTTCAATACCTTAATCGACTGGCAGCAATGCAGTGCAGATCAGCAAAAAGCCCTGCTGAGCCGCCCAGCAATTAATGCATCAGACCGAATTACAGCGGCAGTCACTGAAATCCTTGACCGTGTAAAAGCTGAGGGCGACAGCGCTCTGCGTGATTTCAGCCAACGTTTTGATGCCGTACAGGTTGCCGATATCCGCATCAGCAGTGAGGAAATTGCCGCCGCTGCTGGGCGTTTGAATGACGATATCAAGCAAGCAATGGCGCAAGCAGTACGCAATATTGAAATCTTCCACAACGCGCAGAAAATGCCAGTGGTGGATGTTGAAACTCAGCCGGGCGTGCGCTGCCAACAAATCACCCGCCCGATTGCTTCCGTCGGCTTGTATATTCCTGGGGGTTCCGCTCCGCTGCTGTCTACCGTGCTCATGCTCGGTACTCCGGCGCGTATTGCTGGTTGCCAGCGGGTTATTTTATGTTCGCCACCGCCAATTGCCGATGAAATTCTCTACGCCGCGCAATTATGTGGAATTAAAGAAGTGTTCCAGATTGGCGGCGCGCAAGCCATTGCCGCGATGGCCTTCGGCAGTGAAACTGTGCCCAAAGTGAATAAAATTTTTGGCCCGGGCAATGCCTATGTAACTGAAGCAAAACGCCAGGTTAGCCAACGACTGGACGGCGCAGCTATTGATATGCCAGCAGGCCCATCAGAAGTGTTGGTTATCGCCGACAGTGGCGCTACACCAGCGTTTATCGCCGCTGACTTGCTGTCTCAAGCCGAGCACGGCCCGGACTCACAAGTGGTTTTATTGACGCCAGATGCCGCGATTGCAAAAGCGGTTGCGGTCGCGGTCGAGCAGCAGCTCAAGCAGCTATCGCGCGCAGATATCGCCCGTCAGGCGCTGGAAAGCAGCCGCTTGATCATCACTAAAGATTTGCAGCAATGCATTGATATAAGTAATGAATACGGCCCAGAGCATTTGATTCTTCAAATACGTAAACCAGAAGATGTTATCGATAAAATTGATAATGCCGGTTCCGTGTTTATGGGTGACTGGTCGCCGGAATCAGCCGGTGATTATGCCTCTGGCACCAACCACGTGCTGCCAACCTATGGTTATACCTCGACCTATTCCAGTTTGGGATTGGCCGACTTTGTAAAACGGATGACGGTGCAGCAATTAACTCCGCAGGGCTTGCTGGGTCTGGCGTCAACCATTGAAACCCTGGCGCAGGCTGAACAACTGACCGCCCATAAAAACGCCGTTACCCTGCGTGTCGCGGCTCTGACCGCCACCAATAAGGAACAAGCATGAGTAAGTCTGCCAATGTGACTGATTTGGCCCGCGCCAATGTTCGCGCGCTGACGCCTTATATGTCTGCCCGCCGCTTAGGCGGCAATGGGGATGTGTGGCTCAATGCCAATGAATATCCACTCGCGACTGAATACCAACTCACGGCGCAAACCTTTAACCGCTATCCCGAGTGCCAACCTCAATGGGTTATCGACCGTTATGCGGCTTACGCGGGCTTAGAAGCTGAGCAAGTGCTGGTCAGTCGTGGTGCCGATGAAGGCATTGAACTGCTCATCCGCGCTTTCTGCGAACCGGGTCAAGATGCCATTCTGTTTTGCCCACCAACCTATGGCATGTACGCCGTCAGTGCCGAAACCTTTGGTGTTGAATTGCGCAAGGTGCAAACTAAAGCCGATTGGCAGTTGGATTTGCCCGCCATTAAAGACAGCTTGGATCGCGTGAAGCTGATTTATATTTGTAGCCCAAATAATCCGACCGGCAATTTAGTCAATCCGGCGGATATACGCGAAGTACTAGAACTGGCACAAGGCCGCGCTATTGTCGCAGTTGACGAAGCCTATATTGAGTTCTGCCCACAGGCTTCGGTGAGTAGCTGGTTAAAAGATTATCCGAATTTAGTTATTTTGCGCACCTTATCGAAAGCTTTTGCTTTAGCCGGTTTACGTTGTGGCTTTACGTTAGCTAACAGCGATATTATCCAGCTGCTGCTTAAAGTGATTGCGCCTTATCCATTATCAACACCGGTGGCAGATATTGCAGCACAGGCACTCAGCCCACAGGGGCTTGAGCAAATGCGTCTGCGGGTAGAAGAAGTCAAAGCCAATCGTGAGTGGCTAGAAAAAGCGCTGCAAAATTGTGCTTGTGTTGAGCAAGTATTTACCAGCGAGAGTAACTATTTACTGGCCAGATTCACCGCCGCCAGCAGCGTGTTTAAAACACTGTGGGATCAGGGCATTATTTTGCGCGACCAAAATAAACAGCCGGGGTTATCTAACTGCCTGCGTATTACTATCGGCACCCGCCAAGAGTGCGAGCGAGTCATCGCAGCTCTGGCTCCCCTGCCCGGCATTGATAGCACCAATGGTGTTAATAAAGACAACAAGACCAATACCTCCAGCCTCCGTAAGGAAACGATATGAGCCAGAAATTTCTTTTTATTGACCGCGACGGCACCTTGATTTCTGAGCCGCCAGAAGATTTTCAGGTTGATCGGTTGGACAAACTGGCACTGGAACCCGAGGTCATTCCTGCATTACTGGCGCTCCAAAAAGCAGATTACCGGTTAGTGATGATAACTAATCAAGATGGCTTGGGTACCCAAAGTTTCCCGCAGGAAACCTTCGATCCGCCACACAACCTGATGATGCAGATCTTCAACTCTCAGGGCATCAACTTTGAGCAAGTCTTGATTTGCCCACACTTACCAGCAGATAACTGTGAATGCCGTAAGCCAAAAACCGCCTTGGTAGAAAGCTATTTGTCTGGGGATGTGATGAACACCGCCAACAGCTATGTGATTGGTGACCGTGAAACTGACCTGCAACTGGCTCAAAACATGGGGATTAGTGGCTTGCGTTACCAACGCGATGGCCTGAACTGGTCGCAGATTGCTAAACAACTGACCCAGCGTGACCGCCATGCTCACGTAAACCGTGTCACCAAAGAAACCGCGATTGATGTTAATGTCTGGCTAGATCGCGAAGGCGGCAGCAAGATCAAAACCGGAGTTGGTTTCTTCGACCATATGCTGGATCAAATTGCCACCCACGGCGGTTTTCGCATGGATATCCAAGTCAGCGGCGATTTGTATATTGATGACCATCACACAGTAGAAGACACTGCACTGGCATTGGGCGAAGCCATTAATAACGCACTGGGTGACAAACGCGGTATTGGCCGTTTTGGATTTGTGCTGCCAATGGATGAATGTCTGGCACGTTGTGCGCTGGATATTTCCGGCCGCCCACATCTGGAATACAAAGCTGAATTTAATTACCAGCGCGTCGGTGATCTGAGCACAGAAATGGTCGAGCACTTCTTCCGCTCCCTCTCTTATGCCATGGCTTGCACCCTGCACCTGAGAACCAAAGGCCGCAACGATCACCACCGGGTAGAAAGCTTGTTTAAAGCCTTTGGCCGCACCTTGCGCCAGGCTATCCGCGTGGAGGGTAACACCCTGCCAAGTTCCAAAGGAGTGTTGTAATGGATGTGGTGATCCTGGATACCGGTTGCGCCAACCTTTCCTCTGTCACCTACGCGGTACAGCGTTTAGGTTACACACCGGTTGTTAGCCGTGACCCAGAAATTGTGCTGCGCGCCGATAAGCTGTTTCTGCCCGGAGTGGGTACTGCCCATGCGGCAATGGATCAGTTAAAGCAGCGCGAGCTTATTGAGCTGATTAAAAGTTGCACCCAACCGGTACTGGGTATTTGCCTTGGCATGCAACTGCTGGCAACCCGCAGTGAAGAGAGCGGCGGCATCGACACGCTCGGTATTATTGACACTCCGGTAAAACAGATGACGGACTTCGGCTTACCGCTACCCCATATGGGTTGGAATCAGATTACCGCACAAGCGGGAAATCATCTGTTCCGTGGTATCCCAGACGGAACGTATTTCTACTTTGTGCACGGATACGCAATGCCAATATGCCCAAATACCATCGCCCAAGCCAATTACGGCGAGCCGTTTACCGCCGCAGTCGAAAAAGACAACTTCTTTGGCGTGCAGTTTCATCCGGAGCGCTCCGGAGCGGCTGGAGCCCAACTGCTGAAAAACTTTTTGGAGATGTAAACAGCATGATTATTCCCGCTTTGGATTTGATAGAAGGCAAGGTGGTGCGTTTGCATCAGGGCGATTACGGCCAACAGCGCGACTATGGCAATCACCCATTACCACGGTTACAGGATTATCAGCAACAAGGCGCTCAGGTATTGCATCTGGTTGATTTAACAGGAGCCAAAGATCCCGCAGCCCGCCAGATCCCACTATTGCGTGAGTTGCTGGCAGGTGTTGATGTGCCAGTACAAGTGGGTGGCGGTATCCGCAATGAGCAGGATGTTATCGCCTTACTGGAGGCGGGTGCCACCCGCGTGGTTGTGGGCTCAACTGCCGTTAAACAACCAGAAATGGTGCAAAAATGGTTCGAACGCTATGGTGCAGAAGCCATAGTGTTAGCGCTGGATGTTCGTATTAATGATGCGGGCCGCAAACAAGTTGCCATCAGTGGCTGGCAGGAAAACTCCGATGCCACATTAGAGCAGGTTGTCGAACAATTTCTGCCATTTGGCCTTAAACATGTACTTTGTACCGATATTTCCCGTGATGGCACCTTGAGCGGCTCGAATGTCGAGTTATATCAGGAAGTATGCCAACGATATCCACAAGTGGCATTTCAGGCCTCCGGTGGTATTGGTTGTCTGGATGATATCGCCCGTTTACGCGGCAGTGGCGTGCAAGGTGTGATTGTTGGACGTGCACTATTGGACGGCAAATTTAACGTGAAGGAGGCGATTGCATGCTGGCAAAACGTATAATTCCTTGTCTGGATGTAAAAGACGGCCAGGTCGTTAAAGGCGTCCAGTTCCGCAATCATGAAATCATTGGTGACATCGTCCCCTTGGCTCAACGCTATGCGCAGGAAGGCGCAGATGAGCTGGTATTTTACGATATTACCGCCTCCTCCGATGGGCGAGTTGTCGATAAAAGCTGGGTGTCGCGCGTCGCAGAAGTGATTGATATTCCTTTCTGTGTTGCCGGTGGAATTAAGAGTGTCGAAGATGCCGGCCAGATTCTGACCTTCGGTGCAGATAAAATCTCTATCAACTCACCTGCTCTGGCCGATCCGACGTTAATTACCCGTCTGGCTGACCGCTATGGCGTACAATGCATCGTGGTAGGTATTGATACTTGGTATGACGAAGAAAGTGACAGTTATCAGGTTTATCAGTTTACCGGTGATGAAAAGCGCACTAAAGCCACCACCTGGCAGACTGAAGATTGGATAAAAGAAGTCCAATTACGGGGCGCGGGTGAAATTGTATTGAATATGATGAATCAGGATGGCGTGCGTAACGGCTATGATTTGCGTCAGTTGAAACAAATGCGCGCCATCTGCCATGTGCCATTGATAGCCTCTGGCGGTGCCGGTACACCGGAGCACTTCCTGGAAGCATTTCGTGATACCGATGTCGATGGCGCACTAGCGGCATCAGTGTTTCATAAGCAAATCATTAATATCGGCGAATTGAAAAAGTATTTGTCTGAACAAGGCGTGGAGATAAGAGTGTGTTAAGCAAACAACAAATTGACCAACTGGATTGGGAAAAAGTCGACAATCTAATGCCAGCTATCGTTCAGCATGCCGTTTCTGGTGAAGTTCTGATGATGGGCTATATGAATAAGGAAGCACTGGCGGTGACGGAAGAAACCGGCAAAGTGACCTTTTTCTCTCGCACTAAACAGCGTTTGTGGACCAAAGGCGAAAGTTCAGGTCATGTCCTGAATGTCGTAAATATCTATCCTGACTGTGACAATGATACTCTGTTGATCCTGGCAAACCCTGTTGGCCCAACATGTCATTTAGGCAGCAACAGTTGCTTTGCACCTGCGGCCAGCGACTGGGGTTTCCTCTATCAGTTAGAGCAGTTATTGGCATCACGTAAATCGGCAGATCCAGCCAGTTCTTACACGGCCAAACTGTACGCCAGCGGCACAAAACGAATCGCACAGAAAGTGGGTGAGGAAGGCGTAGAAACCGCCCTTGCTGCAACCGTAAACGATCGCGAAGAGTTAACCAACGAAGCATCAGATTTGATGTATCACCTGTTGGTGTTATTACAAGATCAGGATTTGGATCTGAGTAAAGTGATTGGTCGCCTGCGGGAGCGCCACGAGAAGTAATCTTCTCATTGCTAGCCTCTGGCTGATAAAAGAAAAACGCCCCCAACTTATCATCGGGGGCGTTTTTTATTGAGATAAACCTTTAAAATCAGCGAATGCCAAGTCTAGCTCACAAACTGAGAAATGGATTACTCCATCCACTCAGTGTGGAACACACCTTCTTTATCCGTACGTTTGTAGGTATGCGCGCCGAAATAATCGCGTTGCGCCTGAATCAGGTTCGCAGGCAACACGGCTGAGCGATAGCTATCATAGTAGTTAATCGCAGCAGAGAATGTAGGTGTTGGGATACCATTTTGAACCGCGTAAGACACAACATCACGCAGTGCTTGCTGATATTCATCAGCAATTTGCTTGAAGTATGGTGCCAGCAACAGGTTAGCAATATCCGGTTTTTCTGCATATGCATCAGTAATTTTTTGCAGGAACTGAGCACGAATAATGCAACCGGCACGGAAAATCTTAGCGATTTCACCGTAATGTAGATCCCAATTATTCTCGTCAGAGGCCGCTTTCAGCTGAGAGAAGCCCTGTGCATAAGAAACAATTTTACCCAGATACAATGCACGACGGATTTTCTCGATAAATTCAGCTTTATCACCCGCGAAAGGCTGAACTTTAGGGCCAGTCAGCACTTTAGATGCCGCAACACGCTGGTCTTTCAGAGAAGATAAATAGCGCGCAAACACAGATTCAGTGATAAGTGTTAATGGCTCGCCCAAATCCAGGGAACTTTGGCTCGTCCACTTACCCGTGCCTTTGTTAGCCGCTTCATCCAAGATGACGTCAACCAGATATTTGCCGGCTTCATCTTTCTTGGTGAAAATATCTTTGGTGATATCGATAAGGTAGCTGTTCAGCTCACCTTTGTTCCACTCGGCAAAGGTGCTTGCCAGTTCTTCGTTGCTCAGGCCCAGAGACTGTTTCAACAGAGAATAAGCTTCTGCAATCAACTGCATGTCACCGTATTCAATACCGTTGTGAACCATTTTCACGTAGTGACCAGCACCATCAGCACCGATATAAGCAACACATGCTTCACCATCGTCGGCACGTGCAGCAATCTTCTCAAGAATTGGCGCAACCAGTTCGTAAGCTTCTTTCTGACCACCAGGCATGATGGAAGGGCCTTTTAATGCGCCCTCTTCGCCACCGGAAACACCGGTACCGATAAAGTTAAAACCTTGCGCAGAAAGTTCACGATTACGACGGATGGTGTCTTTGTAGTAGGTATTGCCACCATCAATCAGAATGTCACCTTTATCAAGATGTGGTGTCAGTGAAGCGATAGTTTTATCAGTAGCTTCACCCGCTTTCACCATCAGCAGGATGCGACGCGGTTTTTCCAGTGAATCAACGAACTCTTCAACGGTATAGCTCGGCACCAGATTTTTACCTGGGTTCTCAGCAACTACTTCGTCGGTTTTGTCTGAAGAACGGTTAAAGATAGAGACGGAATAACCACGACTTTCGATGTTGAGCGCCAGGTTACGGCCCATCACCGCCATACCGACAACGCCTATCTGTTGTTTGGACATTAAAAAACTCCTGTCTGAAGGATGACACCTGTTATCGGCCTTGTGGCCAACAGGTTTTTGATGTGGGAAACATGTTAACTCAGGATTATGTCAGCTGGGTAGTGATTGGTGCGATAGATAGCACAACTGACCAGTTGCTGCCCGCAATGGTTTGCTTTATCGAAGTGCATAGCGGTTCTGAGCTAATTTGAATAAAAAAAAGCAATCACATAGATTGCTTTTCCTTGATGCTGACCCGGCTTACGCCAAAAAGTCCTTCAGCCAAGCTTTAAATTCAGCCCCCTGTTTGGGGTGGCGTAAACCATAAGCGACGTAAGCTTGCATATAACCCAGTTTTTCACCGCAATGGTATGATTGCCCAGTTAAAGCGACGGCATCAACGGGTTCTTTCGCTGCCAATGCATCAATGGCATCGGTCAGTTGAATTCGGCCCCAAGCGCCTGGCTGCGTTTTTTCCAACAACGGCCAAATGTCAGCAGACAAAACATAGCGCCCAACAGCAGATAAATTAGATTGCAGATCAACCGGACTTTGCGGTTTCTCGACCATCGCTTTAATCCGGCTACTCTCGCCGGGGGCTAATTCAGATTGCTCACAAGATATTACCGAGTAATTCGATAAGGTTTCTGGTTCGACCGAATGTACCAATACCTGGCTAGTCCCCGTCTCTTCGAAACGTTTGACCAATTGAGCAAGATTATCTCGCGTTAAATCTGATTTCGCATCATCAATAAGAACATCCGGCAGCAATACCGCGAATGGCTCATCCCCAACCAGTGGCTTGGCACATAATACCGCATGGCCCAATCCCTCAGTATGCCCTTGGCGAATATGCATGATAGTCACACCCGGTGGGCAGATAGATTGAACCTCTTCCAATAACTGGCGTTTAACACGCGCCTCGAGCATAGCTTCCAGCTCATAAGAGGTATCGAAATGGTTTTCTACTGCATTCTTTGACGAATGAGTTATCAAGATAATTTCTTTAATCCCGGCAGCAACACATTCATTAACCACATATTGGATTAAAGGTTTATCAACAATAGGCAGCATTTCTTTAGGAATGGCTTTCGTGGCGGGAAGCATTCTCATGCCCAGACCAGCAACGGGGATTACTGCTTTCAATTTGGTCATAATTAACCTACTGATTTCTTATGTGAATTAAAAATCATTTTATCTCTCGCCGAGAGCTCGACATTAGCTGATTTGCTGTTTCAGCCAGGCAGTAAATTTTTCGCCCTCGGTGCTATGGCGAACGCCATAGGTCACAAAGGCTTTCATATAGCCTAATTTATCGCCGCAATCATGAGATTTACCTGTCATATGGAAAGCTTCTACAGGTTCTTGCTCCATTAACATCGCAATAGCATCAGTAAGTTGAATTTCATCGCCGGCACCCCGTGGGGTTTTCTTCAGCAGTGGCCAAATATCTTTTGACAACACATAGCGCCCAACGACAGCAAGGTTAGACGGCGCCTCGTCGACTGAAGGTTTCTCAACCACAGCAGTCATCAGGGTACTCTCACCCGGTGCTAAATCGACATGTCCGCAATCAGCAATACCATACTTAGATACATCGGCTTTTGGGACTGGCTCAACCATAATCTGGCTACGCCCAGTATCTTCAAAACGCTGAATCATCTTGGCAAGGTTTTCTTTAGACAAATCTGCAGTTGAATCATCAAGTAAAACATCCGGCAGCAGCACAATAAACGGGTTATCACCGACCATAGGCTGAGCACAGAGTACTGCGTGACCCAAACCTTTGGCATGCCCTTGACGTACTTGCATAATAGTAACGTCAGGTGGGCAAATATTTTTAATTTCTTTTAATAACTGCCGTTTAACCCGAGATTCCAGTGCCGCTTCCAATTCAAATGAGGTATCGAAATGGTTTTCTATTGCATTCTTGGATGAATGGCTTACCAGCACAATCTCTTTGACCCCAGCCGCAACGCACTCATTCACAATATATTGAATTAGGGGTTTATCTACCACTGGCAGCATTTCTTTCGGAATTGCCTTGGTAGCTGGCAACATACGAGTGCCTAGCCCGGCAACAGGAATGACTGCTTTCAAACATTTCATTGATATGACCTCTTCAACTTTAAACAGTTAAATGCGGAAGAATTAATTTATAAGCTTAGCGGAACAATCTGGTATTATTTATTATTATTTTATAGTACCAAAGCTTACATCAGAATGTTCCTGATTACATTCTTAAAATATCAGTAAATATTTCATATTGTGTAACCATCAAAAGAATCGAATGAATACTACACCATTTGAAATAACAATCTTATAATTTCAATAAAATATAAAAATGAAATGTCACTTACTAACTATTTCATTATATAAATCAATATAACTTGATGCCATTTTCTCCGATGTAAAATGCTCCAAGAAACGATTTCGCGCATTGCAACCAAACTCTTCGGCTAACTCTACATCATCCCATAATTGATCCATTGCGGATCTCAATGCGATAGGATCTGATGGTGGTACAACCAAGCCAGTTTGCTGATCAATATTAATAAATGTTGTCCCTGTACCTATTTCACTCGATATAAGCGGTTTGCCATACATGGCACCTTCTAATAAGGTAATACCAAAAGCTTCAGATCGTAGATGAGAGGGGAAAACCACAGCATAACAAAGAGACAATAGTGCAGTTTTATCTTCATCAGAGACAGCTCCGAGGAAAAAGACATTCTGAATATTGAGATCTTCGACTTGAGATTTTAATTCTGACTCAATAGGGCCAGCACCTACAATAACAATGGGATATGATGAATTCTTAGCTGCATCAATAAGAATATGCAAACCTTTATAATACCGAAAAGCGCCAATAAACAGGAAAAAACGAGGGCCAAACTTATCCTGCCAAAATTTCAGGCGCTCTGAAGTTGGCGTAGGATAGGACGCCTCATCAAGACCATAGGGAATAACACTGACCTTATGTGCGAACTTTTTCAGCGTTACACTGGTTGCCACATAATTCGGTGAAGCGGCAACAATTCGAGTCACATCACCAAGGAATCGATTCATTAACGGAGTATATATTTTTAATATATTCTTCTGTTTTACGATATCAGAATGGTAGCTTACGACTGTAGGTTTTTTTATGCCCGATATAAAATGAACCATATCCATAAATGGGAATGGAAAATGATAATGAATAATATCGGCCTGCTGAGCCAGCTTTTTAAAAGTTTTTAAAGCTTGGAAAGAAAAAGGTGTTGAGGCCACATCAATATTGATTGGGGAGCAATATGTTGTGTGCGACCCTATTTTTTTATTATGAACATTACCTCGTTTACTTAAAGAAAGAACAGTTGAGTCAATGCCTTTCTTCGCCCCACTTTCACATAATTGAAAAATAACCTGCTCTATACCACCAAAAGAATCGGGGTAATACGTTTTATAAAAATGTAATACTTTTAACATTATATTATAATACCTGCTGGTAGGCTTTAATTGTTTCTTGAGCGCATCGCTGCCATGAGAATGTTCCTACTCTGATGAGGCCCATCTCTATTGCTTTATTTCGCCAATTTTCATCTTCCAGGCTCTGTATAATCGCAGACCTCAACCCATCGACATCCAGCGCATCGCACATTAAACCCGAATCACCTAACACCTCGGGTAATGAAGCAGCATTAGAGCAAACAACCGGAACACCCGATGCCATAGCTTCAAGAACCGGCAACCCAAATCCTTCATATAATGAAGGAAATAAGAACGTTCTCGCCCCGGAGAAAAGCAAAGGCAGCTCTTCTGCACTTAGGTAACCAAGATATAATAACCAGCCTTGTTGCGTAGCCAACTCAAATCTACGATGTATAGACTCACTGTTCCAACCTGAAAAACCGCAGATCACCAGTGGAAAACGCGAGCGAAGATCTAAAGGCAGTCTTTCATAAGCATCAAGTAACGTTGTAATATTCTTTCTTGGTTCAATGGTGCCAGTAAATAACGTGTACTGTCCTGCGGTTAATCCTAGTTTGGTCATTAAACTCTGTAGGGTAGAATAATTCCGAGGATAAAAATCACCACTACTGGCTAATGGCGCTGTTACAATTTTTTCGATAGGATAATCGAAATACTCTGCCAATTCGGTACGTGTAAAATCAGAATCTGTAATTAAAACCTTAGCTCGTTTCAAGGTTAATAATAACTCTTTCCTCATATAACGAACACGATTTTCGGGATGACATTGGGGCCATGTGTAAATTGAAAGATCATGAAAAGTAGCAACAGCTCTGTCTACCTTAGGTGGTAAATAGAAATTTGGGCTATGAAAGATAAAATCATTATAATTATGTAGAGCTATTTTTTTTAACCATGGAGATACATACCGATATAACTCGCTAAGGAATAGACTATTTTTTACAAAATTTCTAACTTTAGCATTTTGCTCTTCTTTAAGAGCCAATTCAGGAATTGATTGTGATACTCTCCTGCCATTTAAAAAAAGAAGCTCTGAGATATCAGAGCTTCTTTCTAACTCCTTAGCCAGTTCATATGTGTACCGACCAATACCCGTTAACGGATATTTAATAGAATCAGTGCCAAATACTACTTTCATTATTTATCTTCCAGCATCCAACGTAATGTCTCTTCCAATGGTGGTGTATTCCATCCTTCAACAATACTTTGTAATTTTCTAGAGTCACCACATAACGATTTGACTTCATTGGCTCGGACGAAAGCAGGGTTAACACGAATAATTAGCTTATGTGAGGTTATTTTCTCACATAGAGCAACCACTTCACGTAATGAATAAGTCCTGCCAGAACAAACATTAATGGTTTCACCTACAGGTTTTGCCATCAATAACCCTAAATAAGCTTTTACCAGGGCTCTGACATCAGTAAAATCACGCCATACATCCAAATTACCCAGTTCGATTTCATCCGCTTTACGCTTAAAATGAGAAACTATTTTTGGCAATAGGAAATTATCGGATTGCCCTACACCAGTATAATTGAAAGGGCGGGCAATAATAATTGGTAATTTTTCTGACCAAAGTTTGGCCATATATTCCATAGCTAATTTACTAACAGCATAATCATTTGCCGGATTAACTGCAGCAGTTTCACTCAGCATGCCTTCTTGCGTATTACCATAGACATTAGCACTGCTGGCAAGCAACACAGCTTCAATATTTTCAGCAACATTGCTCAAGGCAGCCAATAAATTTCGGGTGCCGACAACGTTTACATCATAAAAAGCGGCAGCATCACCATGGCCCACGAAAGCAATTGCTGCCAAGTGGACAACAAGGTTAGGTTTCACTTGCTCGATAGCTGAATTCAGCCCCGCGACATCAAGTAAATCTACTTGAAAATAATCTGGATTATCTAAAGGCTGAGAACCTAAACCGAATACCCGGTAACCGGCAGCGGATAGTTCCGCTGCCATATAATGGCCGGTAAATCCCTGAATACCGGTGATCAGGGCACGCTTGCCATTCATTGTCATTAGAATGAGAAACCTTGCTTATTACGACGAAGGTCTTCTTCTACCATCATCTGACAGAGTTCTTCTAAAGTCGTTTTTGGTTCCCATCCCAACACGTCTTTCGCTTTTTGTGGGTTACCAATCAACAGTTCAACTTCTGCTGGGCGATAGAACTTAGGATTAACTTTAACTAAAGTTTTCCCAGTTGCTGTATCAATCCCAACTTCATTTTCATCTTTACCTTCAAAACGCAAATTAAAACCAGCAGCTTTAAATGCCATCGAGACAAAATCACGGACAGTTTCTGTACGGTTTGTTGCCAGAACAAAAGTATCAGGCACATCGGCTTGCAGCATACGCCACATACCTTCTACATATTCTTTAGCAAAGCCCCAATCGCGTTTGGCATCCATATTCCCTAATTCAAGAATATCCAATTTACCTAATTTAATTTTTGCGACTGAGTCTGTAATTTTACGGGTAACAAATTCGCGTCCGCGCAATGGCGATTCGTGATTAAAGAGGATACCGCTACAACCGAAAATCCCGTAACTTTCACGATAATTTATCGTCATCCAGTGCGCGTACAATTTAGCTACGCCATAAGGGCTACGAGGATAAAATGGCGTTTCTTCAATTTGAGGTATTGCCTGAACTTTACCAAACATTTCGGAAGTAGAAGCTTGGTAAAAACGAATTTTCGTATTAACGATACGAATAGCTTCTAATAAGTTCAACGGACCAAGGCCCGTAATTTCTGCCGTTGTTGCTGGTTGGTCAAAAGAAACACCAACAAAACTTTGAGCCGCTAAATTATATACTTCGGTTGCTTCGGTGGTTTGCAACAAGCGAATACTAGCCGAAAGATCGGTGAGATCGTATTCAACCAAATGTAGATTAGGATGTTTATCAATACCTAACTCTTCAATACGCCAGAAGTTAACAGAACTGGTACGACGATAGGTCCCATAAACTTTATAGCCCTTCTCAAGTAACAATTCCGCAAGATATGCACCATCTTGGCCAGTAATACCTGTAATAATTGCAGTTTTCATATTCATAAAATTATCCACATTCAATTTATTTAACTATTCACTAGTTGTTCGTTTTCCGTAATTAGAACATCTAACAACTGTTGCGCGCTCTGTTCCCACGTTTGCCACTTAATTTTATTCGAGTTGGGTATTTTGTTCATATCATAAAGTACGAGCCAGTCCTGTATTACAATTGCTAAATCATCAGGATCTAGTCCTGAAAAATACAACGCATTATCATCAGCGACCTCTCTAAAAACAGGAATATCTCGCGCTATTATAGGCAAGTTATGTTGTGCTGCCTCAATAAGGGGCAAACCAAACCCCTCACCTTGGCTAGCAGATATTAAGCAATCACATTTTTTATATATGTTTTCGAGAAATTCATCGCTAATACCTTCAAGCCAGAATAATCGTTTATTAAATTCTGGGTGAGAATGTAATTTCTTTATAAACGTTTCAACCATCCAACCTTGCTTGCCTACAATAACTAAATTTATATCTATCCCTTTATTCCAAAGTAATTCAAATGCAGCGAGTGTTTGAGAATGTCCTTTGCGTGGTTCTATTGTACTAACTGTTAAAAATGATTTACGTAATCCTAATTGGGTTAGAATAAAACTAGAATGTTTAGGCATTCCCTGGGAAGGGCAAGAATTATTCAAATCAGCGCCTAGATGGAACCAGTTTATATCAAATCCTTTTATTTTTTCAACTTTATTTTTTTGAATCCAGCACCGCAACTCTTTACTTACTGTTTCTGAAATACACACGACACCAGTAAATTCTGTAATTATATTCAGCCAACGATGAAATAAAGCACTTTCATTCTCCGGAAAAACGTTTGGCTGTAAAACGGGTAAAATATCATATACCATGAAATATATTTTTACGCCTCTATCATACCATTCTTTTAAAGAGTTTTGTTGTTCAAACACAATGCCAGAATTGAAATCGAGACCTAAAAAAAGATCATCACTCCAGACATCTACAACTTCGTCATTCACAAAGTCATCCGGTATTCCTAGTAATTCGCAGGTAAACTTACGAGCATATCTATATCCTGGCTTACCAGCAGAGGCATAGATAGCATCCACCACATATCCATCTGGCGGATTTGAAATAAATTGCTTTAAAAGTGCACGAACAACTCTTTGTATTCCAGTTCTTAAATCAACAATTACGAGTGCAGACACATCTACTAATAACTGTTTATGGCGTGGTTTAGGTGGGAAATTTCGGGCCAGAACTGTTGCAACATCAGGAACTAATTTATTAGTAAGTAACTGTGGTTTTTGAATTATCTTCTTGATTAAATCACATAAATTTGCAGTTTCTGTTTTATAAGAACTCTCAATCGCATGCATATACTTTTCTGCACATTTCACTGGAGTATGTTGTGTATGTAACAATTCCGAACCTGAACGACCTAATTCATCTCGAGCTTTTTTATCTCTATATAATACGGTCAAAGCTTCTATAAGTTCTTCATCAGAAAATTTTTCAGGTAACTTCCACACAACATTATCAGGTAAATCAGCCATTGAACCATTAGCATTTACAATTGTTGCCACACCATAATTTAAACAATCAAGCACAGCTGCAGATGTCTCACCACGTGATAAATCACGTAATTGAACACAGACATCAGCTGAAGATAGCCATAATTTATATGCAGTTTGATCTGTCCAGCCTGTAATACTAACTCTATCATTTCTGTTAATTATTTTTTCGAGGGCAAGATTGTAATCTTGATCCAGACTTTCTCCTACAAAAACCAATCTACACGAAGAATCATTAGCCATTGGAGATGCTAACCAAGCATTTAATAATCTGTGATTGAGTTTATGTAAGCCTAAAAATCCGAAGCTACAAACTACAAACTCATTATCTCGAATATCTAATTTATCACGAGAAATAGATTTATTAATATAATCATTATTAGCCGTAGTTCTTAAAAGAGGAATCGAGAACCAATCATTTGATGTATCAGAACCATAATAAAATGATACTAAACGCTTTGAAACATCCGAATGGTAAATGACACCTAGAGCCTTTTGCAAGACTCTCAAATTACATGGGTAATTTCTCATGAAATCATTATTATCACTATTTCGATAATATTCTATAACTGCAGACCAACCATGTGAGTACAATATTTCAGAAACCAAACCATAAGGATTATTATTAATAGTTAGGCTTAAATTCAATATCAAATCAGGGATGAAAAAATCATGTAATACAATAACCCCGGGGATCTCCATAAGTAATGGAATCATATGCACATGAAAAGGAGAGTTACCAAAATGGTATAAAACTCTATCATAATTTTCATGGTTATTACGGAATTCATCGCTATTTAAAATAGTGCAGTTAGATAAAACCCAAGGGTCAGTAATCTCTTCAGACTGTTCATAAACAACATCAATAGAGTAATAACGAGCCAATTCAGGTAAAAGCTCAGCGCTATAATCGCTTATCCCACACCTATCTGGTGGTAAGGGTGAAATATAAGCAAGACGCAAGTTTTTTATTGGCCCCTCAACTTTTAATTTATTATTTTCATAAAACAAAGATCTTAAATTATCACAAATGATTATTGCTGACTCTAGATGGGATGTCAGCAATAACTCTACAATGTTTATTGTATCAATTTCTTCTTTAGAGAATGAATCATGATATATAAAATTTTCAGACTTAAAAATAACATCAGCGCTTAACAGATTTTCTTTCTTTGTTTGAAACCATTTTTTATATTCTTGACTAGAATAAATGTTATAATTTAACTCGTTAGCTAGTAGAACTGCAGTAGGTATATTTAATGCGGATTTATTGATGCGGGTTACAGCATTGTCATCAAATCCCTCAAAGAAAGAAGTTATTAATAACACATCAACATTCAAATTTAAAATAAATAACTCTCTAATATTACAAGCTAATTCATTTCTGACTTCTTTTTCTTCCCCATCCTCTTTAATTAAAGAGTCCCACACTTTAATCTTATCTTGTGATAAAAAACCATAAAATTCGTCACGAATGAATGATATAGAATCAGATAGCATTCCATTCAATACTAATATTACAGTATCATCTTTAGATGATTTTATAACTTTCTTTATGATATTTATTATTTCCAAAGATTTTTCATTCTCTGGGCCTAAAACCTGAACTCCTTGCATATCAATTGCTATACGCATTAATATCTACCTTATTATTCTTAACTATAATTAAATTTAAACGACAGAATTGTAAGCAATATAATAAAACTCAATTTTATATATTCATTGAATCTTTATTATTTTTTTCTCTTAAGAAGTTGTGTGTAAATTTCATTTGCGCGAGGAGACAACAGTTCACTTCCCTGTTGGGATATACGCTTTATAGTTGAGCTAGATTTCATATTAAGGCGATAATAAATACTTTTTAATTTTGGATAGAGCCTGAGTTTTTTCGTTATAAATACTATTTTTCTTCTTAGATTAGGTCGCTGTGAAATAAAATAAATAACCTTCTTAATTCCTGATTTAATTATTTTTTTACTCTGCTGAATCAATGTTGAAGGTAAAATAAATATTACTGCTTTCTTCAGAAATCTAAGTGGTGCTGTTATTTTCCAAGAAGCACTTGAGTATATCGCTTTTATTTGTTCATGACTCTCCATCAGCTTCAATTCTAATGCATTTTTCTCATTTATTGATCGAAGGGAAAGTTCATTTATTTTATCATCTCGCATCTTAAATGCATGGTTAAGATGCATGCTGAACTTATTTATAGCCATATCAAGGTCAGAACCAAATTCTTTATTATATATATTATCAAATTTATTAAGAATCTCTTTTGGACCATCTTTTTGTGCAACTAAACCATAGTCCTGTCCTACAACTGTGAAAATATCTATCAATTGAAGTGACTCTGGAGTCGTTACATCAGTTCGTCCCTGAAGCCTTATAACTTTACTGCGTTTAAATCCAAAATAATTAGTCAGAAAACTAAGTAGTTTGTTTGGTATTGGCATAACGTGAGTTGGGTCTAAATAAAAAGTATTGGTACTAACAATTATATTTTCACAATTTGGTGTTTCAATAATTAACAATCCGCCAGGCTTGAGTATACGTAATGCCTCTTGGACAAGCAGCTTCACATTTTCAAAACCTATATGTTCTACAAGATGAAAAGATGAAACTAATGAAACGGAGTTATCATCTAAGCTCTGTAAATACTGGATTACATCTTGTTGTCGGACATTAAGATTTAGATCACGACAATAAGAAAGCATTCCTTCATCTAAATCTATCCCTTCAGTCTTAAAGCCTGCCTCATTAAGTAATTCAAGCCATTCTCCTCTCCCACACCCCAGATCGCAGGTGTTACTATTTGGATAGATTTCGGCTAGTGGTAGATAAAAATCACGGTAAGCTACCAATCGAGATTTGATTAATTCTCTTGAACCACGGTATTTTTTTTCAAATTCACTATAAAAACTATCTTTCATAAATGTAATTAACCTCTGGTTCTAACCATGAAACACCTACAAAAGATGTTTTGTCTATATTTATTATATCAAATATCAGGGCCAAATCTCGCCATTCATAATTCTTATGAAGATGAGTATCTTGCTCATGTAATGCAACGGCTATAGAATAACTGCCTTCGCCTAGATTCATTGGAAATGAGAAATTAAACGATATTATTTGCCCGCTTGTTAAACTCTTAATTTCTTTATCCAAATGATAGGTGTTAGTCCCATATATCACTTGCCCTAAACGATCTTTTATCATATATCCCAATACTATTTCTGGAATATCTGATGCAATACCAACTTTAATACATAAATTTGCTAGCTCACCAACATTAAAAACCTCAGTTCTTACACCTTCAATATTATAAAGGCCAATATCTATTATGGATGCATCCCCAGAACCTGATACTGTTTGTATTAAACCATCTGGGCTTTCTGTTTGTTTAACTGAAGAAGTATCCTTCGCGGCTAGCATAGCATTATAATAATCCATCACGGCTTCGGGTTTCCCTTCCATTAAAATAGTCCCTGCATTTAGCAGAATAGCCCTATCACAAATGGATTGAATTGCCGCTTTATCGTGTGAAACAAGTAGTAATGTAGTACCTTGCTTACGATACTCTCGAATTCTTTCAAAACTTTTATGCTGGAAATAGGCATCACCTACTGATAATGCTTCATCGACAATAAGGATATCCGGCCTTATCGCTGTAGCCACACTAAAAGCAAGGCGCATTTGCATACCACTGGAATATACCCGTACTGGTTGATCGATATACTCTCCGATCTCAGCAAATACTTCTATCTCTGGCATCAATCGTTCAATTTCTCCAACCGACAGACCTAAGAGTTGTCCAGACATATATACATTCTGCCTGCCAGAAAAGTCAGGGTGAAAACCAATCCCCAACTCAAGTAATGCCGCAACACGACCAGTTAACTTGATTGAACCTGTCGTTGGATGAGCCGTTCCAGTAATCAGTTTTAGTAAAGTACTCTTCCCCGCACCATTAATACCTATTAATCCTATAGCCTCGCCCGGCTTAACAGTGAAACTAATATCCCGGAGAACCCATGTTAAGGTATGTCGTATTATTTTTACTGGTGATATCCATTCAATCAATCGACCAAAACGTGAAGGGTACTTTTTGTAGGCTTTACCTATATTAGTGACAGTGATGCTTCCCATTACAATTCATCCACCATATCTGCTGAATGTTTTCTAAATAGATACATACCCAAAATACAGAGGAAAACAGCTATTGTCGCTACAGGCCATAATGCAGACCAATTGGGCATATGCTGCTTTATAATTATTTGTTGATAATTATCAACTAAGACAGCCATAGGATTAAACCTTAATAAGGATTGTGCTCCTTTTGGTAAGGTACTCATTACATAGACAATAGGAGTGAACCAAAACCAAAACTGAAGTAGCACTGTTACAAATTGACCAACATCTCTAAAGAATACGTTTATTACGCCTAGAGAAATGCCAAGCCCTGTTGCAAATAACACTTGAATTACAAGAGGTATAATTAAGGCTATTATAGAAATAGGATGGAAATTACCAGTTACAATCAAAAAAACAACAAACAATGAAAATATAATAATAAAATTAATAAGTGCGGACAATACGACAATAATGGGTAAGCATATCTTAGGGAAATTTAGCTTTTTCAATAAACCCGCATTTTCAATAAAAACATTCTGTCCTCGCCCTACTATCTCAGCAAAAAGCCCCCATGTAATAATACCGATACATAGATATATGCTGTAGGAAAATGTCCCTGCATCACCTGGTAAGCGAGCTTTCATTACCTGAGAAAAAACTAAAGTGTATACTAGAATCATTGACAGTGGCTGTAAAACAAGCCAAGTAGCACCCAGCATACTTTTCTGATACTTTGCTTGGAACTCCCGTTTTACACTACCAAGAATAAACCCTCTATAGCGATAAATCGCCAATAGCATATCTTTCACGGTTATTCCCCTGCCAACAATTCTAGAATTTCTTTTGTCTTTTTATCCATTAACATACTATTCCCTACCGACTCAACATTTAAGCGAACTACTGGCTCTGTATTAGAGGTTCTTAGGTTAAAACGCCAGTCGCTGTACTCAATACTGATGCCATCAGTGAAATCAACATTAACCGCATCAGGTTCGTAAATAGCCCTAATTTTAGCAATGCAACTTTTAGCATCAACCAGTTTCCGATTAATCTCACCAGACGCCGGGAATGCACGCATCCGATCGCCAACTAATTGGCTTAAGGACATATTTTTAACACAAAGTAATTCAGCAACCAGTAACCAAGGGATCATCCCACTATCGCAGTATGCAAAATCACGGAAGTAATGGTGAGCACTCATTTCACCGCCGTATATTGCATCTTCTTTGCGCATCCTTTCCTTAATAAAGGCATGTCCAGTTTTGGACATAATAGGAATGCCGCCTGCCTTAGAAATGATATCAATCGTGTTCCAGGTTAACCTTGGGTCATGAATTATTTTTGCACCTTTCTCTTTCTGCAAGAAAGCTTCGCCCAGGAGACCTACAATATAATAGCCCTCAATAAACTGTGCATTCTCATCAAATAAGAAGCAGCGGTCAAAGTCACCATCAAACGCAATACCCATATCTGCACTTGTTTCGCTAACTACTTTTTCAGTATCAGCCCTGCATTCGGGTAATAGAGGATTAGGGATCCCATTAGGGAAATTGCCATCAGGATGGTGGTGAATTTTTATAAACTCAATAGGAAGCTGTGCAGCCTTGAAACGTTTTTCAATTTCATCAATAACATGCCCAGCAGCACCATTACCGGAGTTTATTGCAAGTTTCAGTGGACGGGTAAAGTTTTTGAAATCGATATAACCCATTAAATGATCAATGTATTCATTAAGTATCGAGATCTTTTTATAACTTCCTTTCTTGCTTTGATCTGGTACTGCGAAATCATTTTCTTCAGCCAGTCTTTGGATATCACGCAAGCCGGTATCACCACTAATCGGCTTGGCATTTTCCCGAACCAACTTCATGCCATTGTAATCCATTGGATTATGGCTAGCAGTTACTTCAATGCCACCATCAACACCTAGGTGAAAAGTAGCGAAATAAATTTCTTCTGTTCCACTTAAACCAATATCCAAGACGTCACTGCCAGCGTCCATTAACCCTTCGGCCAAAGCCATTTTTAATGATTCGCTGGTTAACCGAACATCACCACCAACGACAATGGTTTTTGGTTTCAAATATTCACCAAAAGCTCGACCAATACGGTAAGCAATATCTTCATTCAATTCTGAACCTAATTGGCCGCGGATATCATAAGCTTTAAAACAAGTTAAGGTCTTCATTGTTTCCTCTAAATCAGCAACGGCCATAATGGTCTTTAATTCTGATAATATCGTCATCGCCCAGATAAGAGCCTGATTGAACTTCAATAAGTTCAAGTGGGATTTTTCCTGGATTTTCTAACATATGAAGTGAGCCAATAGGAATAAAAGTAGATTGGTTTTCAGTTATTAAAAACGTTTTATCCGCAATGGTTACTTTGGCTGTACCTGATAATACAATCCAATGCTCTGCCCGATGATGATGCATCTGCATAGAGAAAGCGCCACCCGGCTTAACGGTAATGCGGTTAACATTAAAACGTTGTTCATTAACAACAATATCGCAACGCCCCCAAGGACGATAAGTTTCTCTGTGGCGGCGATACTCGCTACGTTTAGTTTGTTTCAGGTGCTCAACGATTTTTTTAACGTCTTGTACTTTCGATTTATCGACCACTAATACTGCGTCTTTTGTGCTGACGATAACTAAGTTATCTACCCCCACGGCGGCAACTAATTTCTCATCAGTATTAATATAACAATTCTGTGTATCATGCAGGAATGTATCGCCGGTAACGGCATTTCCTGATTTATCTTTATTGCTGACATCCCAAAGAGCAGACCAAGAACCGACATCACTCCACCCAGCATCTAGCGGTACTACTACCGCATTACTGGTTTGTTCCATTACGGCATAATCTATTGACTCATCAGGACAAACACTAAATTTATCTTTATCAATGGTAATAAAGTCTTTGTCTGAATCTGAATCTTTCATGGCGGCTTTGCAAGCTTCAAGAATATCGGGTCTAAACTTCTCCAACTCTTGGATATATCGCTTAGCACGAAACATAAACATGCCGCTGTTCCAATAATATTCACCAGAACTAATATATTGCTCGGCTGTTTTTAAATCAGGTTTTTCAACAAAGCGCTGTACTTTGAAAGCTTCAGAAGCATCATTAACTGTGGTTTCACCACGTTGTATGTAGCCATAACCTGTTTCTGGGCCGGTCGGAACAATACCAAAAGTAACCAGACTGTCTTTTTTAGCAAACGGAATAGCATCGGTGATGGCTTGGTGGAAAGCGTTGCAATCATTAATGATATGATCCGCGGCCAATACCAACATGATAGGGTCGTCGCCTTGGGAGATAGCGTTTAATGCAGCTAATGCAATAGCAGGAGCGGTGTTACGTCCAACAGGTTCTAATATTATGTTGTGTGAAAGTTTATTTATTTGTCGTAACTGTTCAGCAACTAAGAAACGATGTTCCTCATTACAAATGACAACTGGCTCTCTGACAGAAATGCCCTCCAGCCGATTTACTGTCTCTTGTAGCATCGAACTTACCCCGTGTAAGCGCAGAAATTGCTTGGGATAAAGTTCTCTTGACATTGGCCATAGACGACTACCCGTTCCACCAGCCATAATCACCGGAAGTAACATCATATATCCTTAATCACTAAAAGTTACGTACTAGAAGTTTCACACTTCAAATGAGAACAATAATTATTCCATCTGAAATAATTATCAGCATTATTAATTGTCTGATTTGACAACGCTACCGCTCTTGGCTTTACAGCTACCAAAGGCTATATGGTCATATTTGCAGCATATTGAGGGCGTTGCTTAATTATAGATGTATGATTCTATTGAGCAAATTATACTCATATAATTATTTCTACTTATTATCTATCATATCGCATTAAATTTGACTAGGAAACATCTGTTAGTTGCATTGACATGTTAGAGGTTTTATTATCAAAATTACGATTTAGTTTCAATATGTTACAGGTTTTCATTTTATTGTTCACACCCCTATTGCGGGTATGTTTTATCAATAATCTCTTATATTTGAATTTGAAAAATTTACGTTATACGCTCATTATTTGTTTTGGCAGTATAAGCCGCAGAAATAAAAGGTGAAATTGGATATATGGAATGGATCGCAGATCCTACTATTTGGGCAGGGCTGGCAACGCTAGTTGTGCTCGAAATTGTGTTAGGCATCGACAACCTAATATTTATTGCCATTTTGGCGGAAAAATTACCCCGTCATCTGCGGGATAAAGCAAGAGTAACGGGGCTTCTTTGTGCATTATTGATGCGCCTGGTGCTGTTGGCATGCATCTCTTGGCTCGCAACATTAACTGCGCCTTTTGTTACCCTTGCGGGGCACCCATTCAGTGCCCGTGATTTGATTATGCTGGTTGGCGGGGTATTCCTGCTGTTTAAAGCCACCATGGAGCTCAATGAGCGGCTTGAAGGTAAAGATCATCAGCAGAACCAACAACGCAAAACCGCGCGTTTCTGGCCGGTAGTAGCACAAATTGTGGTGCTGGATGCCATTTTCTCCCTCGACTCAGTGATTACTGCCGTCGGCATGGTTGACCACCTTGCAGTCATGATGGCTGCGGTCTGTATTGCTATTGGCCTGATGCTGCTTGCCAGCAAACCATTGACCCGCTTTGTAAATGCGCACCCAACCATTGTCATTCTGTGCTTAAGCTTCTTGCTAATGATTGGCTTTAGCTTAGTCGCGGAGGGCTTCGGCTATCATATCCCTAAAGGTTATCTCTATGCCGCAATTGGTTTCTCAGTAATTATTGAGTCGCTAAATCAGTTTGCGCAATTCAATCGCCGCCGCTTCCTGTCGACGGTTCGGCCATTACGAGAAAGAACTGCTGAAGCTGTCCTGCGGATGTTGAGTGGCAAACATGAAGAAGCCGAATTGGATAACCGTACCGCCAATCTGATCGCAGATAATACCAGTGTAGGCCAAGAAGTGTTCAACGAGCAGGAACGCCGAATGATTGAGCGGGTATTAGGACTGGCACAGCGCACGGTCAGTAGCATCATGACTTCACGCCATGATGTTGAATATCTTGACCTTAATGACCCACCAGAGAGACTGGCTCAACTGTTGACCAAGAATCTGCATACCCGAATTGTCGTCACAGAGGATAGTTCGACTGATGAACCTTTGGGTGTGATTCATGTAATTGATTTGTTGCGACAGCAATTGGCGGGAGAAAAACTCGACTTGCGGGCGCTGGTTCGCCAGCCTCTGATTTTTCCTGAGCAAGTTTCACTGTTGATGGCTCTTGAACAATTCCGTCAAGCACAAACACATTTTGCCTTTGTGGTCGACGAGTTTGGCTCCATCGAAGGGGTGGTTACCCTGACGGATGTGATGGAAACTATTGCAGGAAATCTCCCCGTGGCGGGTGAGGAACTGGATGCCCGCCATGATATTCAGCAAACGGAAGACGGTTGCTGGATTGCGAACGGCTATATGCCACTGGAAGATTTAGTGCTTTACCTGCCTCTCCCTATTCATGATAAACGTGAATATCACACCTTGGCCGGGCTCTTAATGGAATATACTCAGCGGATCCCTAAAGTGGGCGAGCAACTGAAGATTGGTGACTATCTGTTTGAGCCGCTGGAAGTCAGTAGCCATCGTATTTTGAAGGTGAAAATAACCCCGCTGAATGTGCCAGACCCTGATTATGAAGTTTGAGTAATTAACCCTCAAAATAGCTTAAACAGGTAGAAATAAAAAAACCGGGTAGCCCATCGCACCCGGTTTTTTTGTTAACTTATGTGAATATTATAAGTGCGAAGGCACCAAAAGCTCGGTGGCCACAATCACCACAACTAACCCAACCAGTACCGGTACTGAGGTGCGTTTCACCACTTCAAAGGGTGAGATTTTTGCCATCCCCGCAACAGCAACGACTACCCCCGAAACCGGAGATAAAGTCCGCCCCAAATTGGATGCTTGTAGCATTGGAATAACCAGATAGGCTGGATTTATCCCCATTTGAGCCGCTAATTTTGGAATCAGCTCCACAAACGCATAAAACGGAGCATTGCCCGAACCGGTTGTCATCGCCGCCAGCATCGTAATGACGACCAATACCAGCATCATAATCAGGCCACCGGTGCCAAAGGATTGTGCTAATCCAATCAAACCGCTGATAAATCCAACAGTACTCAGCCCTTGTGCAAATATACCCGCCGCCACCAATAACATAACCACGGTCGCAAATGCATCGGCCATTCCACGATAAGCCACTTCCAGACCGGCAAATACCGTTTTAGCATTAAAACTACGCAAAAATTCAATCACTGCGGCAATCAGCATACAAATAACCAACACCGAGATGATGTGCAATTCTGGCCCCCATTTACCATCAAATATCAACACCCCAATAATGGGCGTGAAGGGTAAAATGGCATAAAAACTTGGCGCATTGGTGGTGATGTCGTTTACATCCATCATCTCATGTTTTTCTTGGCTTTTATTATCTAGGTAGCGCTGCCAAAAAAAGTGAGCAATTGCCATGCAGACAATAGCTGCAATAGAAATAGGTAACGTCGTTTTAAAGGCAAAATCAACTAATGGCATTTCAGAAGCTTGTGCCGCCAGTACAACATCGCCAGAAGTAGGCGCAAGAATAATTGCTGCCGGTGATGCACAAATAGCCGCGGCTGCCCCACGACTGATCCCGACATTAACCATTACAGGGAACAATGTCGCCATCAATAACACACCTAAGCCGGTTGCCGATGAAACCGCCAAAGACATCAGACAGGCAACGATATAAGCCGCGACCATCAGTAAATAAGGGGAATTGATCATTTGCAGTGGTTTGGATGCAATCTTGACCACTACATCATTTGCACCGATATGTGTCATATAAGCTGCAAAGCCACATAACATCATGATCATCATGCCAAGATCACCACCACGGCTCATCAGCAGGATTTTGACATACTCGACAATATCCGTTGCTCGCCAACCGGTTGATGTTGCACTGGCAGGTAATATATTTTTCCCCAGCAAGGCACTGATAATTAACAGCAGTAAACCACCCACCATCAATACACCAGTAGCCGAATAACCTTTAATAATATAGCGGCCTACACCAATGGCCACTACAATCCCTATCAAAAGATCTAACATAAACCCTCTCTCACCGAATATTTCCTTCGTCTTTGAAGCCGCAGAAGAATTAACCTAAACCTCCCACTTCAATTTCTTGGGCATACTCATTTGTTGCTGAATGTTGTATTAAGATTTTTTTATTAAAATACAGAAATCGCTCTGCACTCTGCCCAAAGTACAGTGGCGAGTTTATGACATCCATCAACGATTCGCAGATATTTTAGAAACAAATAGCAGTTTGTGAGCAGCTGGTAGGATTTTATGTTTAAAACGGCGAGATTGACGAACAAAATAACAACAGGAAGGTAACAAACAGAAAAGTATTATACCCGATAAACCACTCGGCTTATCGGGAGAGGGTTGATTAGGATTAAAGCTTATCAATCAACTTATTAAGATCTTTACGTGCCCGATTTTCTTCATTACGTTCAGCCCAGTCGCGTAGGGCTTTTTTAGCGCGCTGCTGCAATTCATTACGCAAAAGCTGCTCAACATCCAATTGATAACTGAGTTGCGTCCATGGGCCATAAATACGCAGTGGGATATTCGTGTCTTGCAACAGCTTAACCAAGCTATCCTGGCCACTCCAGCCCCCCATGACTCGCACGGACAAATTCATATCACATTGCTGTTGGAGTAAGTTGAGTTCCCCATTACCGTTAATAGCAATCAGTTCTGAATCAGCCTTAAGGCTGCTGACATTTATCTTACCTTTGCTTAGAGTCAAATTCGTTTGGAGTTGCTTAACCTCAGTGTAGCGCTCATACCTATCCTGGCCTTTAACATCGCTGGAGCTGCGCGCCACTGCCTGCTGGATAAGCTGTTGAATATTTAGCCCTTGCAGCCGCGAATCATTCATGCTGAATTGTGCTACCCCTTTCCAGCGGCGATTGAATGCATCCACATTCAGGCCATCACCAGAGAGTTGCGCCGTCATAGAGAATTTGCCTGTCATCATCGGAGGAAGACCCGCGGCCTGCAAGACCGGCCCCAGTTCCATATGATTTATCACTGGATTAATGGCTGTCAGTACTTTTTTACCCGAGACATCCAACGACCCCGGCAGCGAAAAATCACCGTCTAAGGCATTACCCGTTAAGCGGCTAATCTGTATATCACCCCGCTGATTTGATGCCTGTAAATTCAGCTGACTGACTTGTATGCCTCGATAAACCAGATTGCTCGCAGTAAGTGCCAGTTGCGCCGTAAAATCACGTAACGACTGCAAGTCCTGCCCGACATCATCATCCGCCTGAATAGCAATAACCGGCGCAGTCACGGCGGGCTGCTTGACATTGTCTTTGCTATTAGCCGTGCTTTTAGGTTCCCAACCGAAGATAGTATCCAGATTGAGATTATCAGCCGCCAGATTGATGTCATAGTCAGGTATATCGCCCAGAGTGGCTTTGGCACTCCCCGTTAACTGATTATCATTGGCAGTGAAACTCAACTGATTTAACAATAATTGCTTAATATCATCTTGGTAGCTGGCCTGTAATGTTCCTTCCCCGCTCACACCACCAACAGGAATATCCGCGCCCTCTACTTTATAAGTAAACTGGCTGATACTCGCACTAAATTGGCGGGGGTAATGGCGCATATCCGCATCCGCAACCATAGAGAAAGAAATATCGCGTTGATTACGATTAATACGGCTGGCAACGGTAATATGCACTTGCCGTTGATCATCTTGCTTAAGTTCAAGATTAATATCCCGAACATTGACTTGGTCATTATCTGTCCGTTGCCAAACTAATAAGCTGTCGACAACCTGAACTTTATTGATATCAAGCTTCCAGGCGCGGTGTTCATCAACAGGCGTATTTCCACTGGGTGCTACCGGGGCATCAGCTCGCTGTTGAGATTCGCTTTCTGGCGTTAAGCGGATAACCGCGCCTTTCAGCATCACCTGTTTTATATCCAACTGATGTGACAGCAACGGCCATAGTTTGACATCCAGGCGCATATTTTCAGCACTGAGCACCGGGGTTGCGGCACCGGGAGCAGTCAGCGCCGTTCGGCCAGCAATAATGCTGAGTTGCGGCCAAACATGCCAACGTAAATCACCTTCAAGTTGCAGATGATAACCACTTTTCTTCTCTACCTGTTTGACCATGTAGCCACGAAAGTCATTAGGATTTACTAGCAATACCAATGCGCTCATACCCGCAACTAATACAACGAGCAGGATAATTAACGTCGTTAGTAATCGTCTCATGACTTCCTCTTGTCCAAACAGGCTAAAATCTCAGCGATGAAAATGGCTAGTCTTTATCTATGCGACTGGCTACAGCGCCTTGCTGGCCGCGATATTTTGCATCCTGACGGCTATTATAAGGGCGCGCCGCAGGGCCAGAGAGTGGCTCAAAACTCAATGCACCAATTAACATCCCAGGGCGCAGTGCCAGCGGCAACTTACCTGAATTATAGAACTCCAGCACAATCCTGCCTTGCCAGCCGGGATCAATGCGGTGGGCTGTCACATGCACCATCAACCCAAGGCGAGCCAAAGAGGAACGCCCGTCAAGCCAGCCGACCAGATCATCAGGGATAGTAACCGATTCCAACGTCACAGCCAGTGCCAGCTCTGCTGGATGTAGAAAGAAAGCTTCACCTTCAGGCAGAATGATTTCATCACTCATAACCCGATCCAGTGCTTTACTGACTTCATCTTTCGGGCCGCTTAAGTCAATGAATCCGGCAGTGTGCCCACTGAAAACACGGAATTTATTGCCTAAGCGAATATCGACTGTCGCACCATTGATTCGTTCTACTGGCGGGCGAGGATCTATTCCCAATTTACCGCTATCCAGCCAAGCTTCTATGTCACGATCGCACAGTCTCATTGCTTAAATCCCCATTAAAATTCGTATGTTGCAGCTTACATATTATGAAAGCTGCCATATTAAGCAGCAAAGATCCAGACGAAGATTACTCAAAGAACTGACTGATTTTCGCTTTTAGAATATCGATCGCAATGCGGTTCTTACCGCCACGTGGAACAATAATGTCAGCGTATTGTTTGGAAGGTTCGATAAATTGCAGAAACATTGGGCGCACAGTTTTCTGGTATTGAACCATGACGGAATCCATTGAGCGACCACGTTCATTCACATCACGTTTCATCCGGCGCATCAAACAGATATCTAACGGAGTATCAACAAAGATTGAGAAATTCATCTCTTGGCGCAGACGGATGTCGGTCAGCAGCAAGATCCCCTCTAGAATAATCACTTTCTTTGGCTCTAAATGGACGGTTTCTTTTTTACGTGTGTGCTCAGTATAACTGTAAAGCGGCAATTCAATAGAGTTACCCGCTTTCAGGGATTGCAGATGTTCCAGTAATAAATTGTGGTCCATGGCGCTAGGGTGGTCATAGTTGGTTTTGACCCGTTCTTCCATCGACAGATGACTCTGGTCTTTGTAATAACCATCCTCAGGAATAACGCCAATATGTTCGTCACCAACCTGTTCACGCAATTCACGATACAACGTACTGGCAATAAGACTTTTTCCGGAGGCTGAGGCGCCCGCTATCCCGATAATGACGCACTGGTGTGCTTTGTCAGTCATAAAATTAAAGACCTGATTACTAAGTGTGAAGGGAGACGAAGCACACAAGGTGCTTCGAGCGCGCCAATTATAAGGAGTTAGCCAGCCTGATGCCAGCGCTATACCCTGCATTCTTGAAGTTACAGCGGCGTTGGCTACTCTCACTCACCCGAATCACTGACCGGTGTCAGCTCATCGGGATTTATTCGTTTGCCGCCTACCTGTCACTCCAATTATTTTGGGTAATACCTGCATTCTTGAAGTTACAGCGGCGTTGGCTACTCTGGCTCACCCGAATCACTATTTTGGGTAAGACAGGTATTCTGGGAGTTGCAGCAGTGTAGCTGTGCAACTCCCAGGGCTTTAAGTACAAATGAAACGTTGTTACACCGCGCGGAATGAAATTTCGGTCGGAATAGCATCCCCCTGCCAGTACATTTCCGCCGCAACATTGGATGCCAGTTGGCGGTACATGTCAGTAAACTCGCTATCAGGATGGCTTACTACAGTAGGTTCACCACGGTCGAGGTCTTCACGCAGCGAAATATGCAATGGGATTTGCCCCAGTAACTTACAGTGGTATTTCTGCGCCAGTTTCTCAGCCCCGCCAGTGCCAAAGATAGGTTCCAAATGGCCGCAATTACTGCAAATGTGCGCGCTCATATTTTCAACCACACCCAGTACGGGCACATGGACTTTCTGGAACATGACAATGCCTTTCATGGCATCAATCAGTGCGATGTCCTGCGGCGTTGTCACCACTAATGCACCAGTAACCGGAATATTCTGCGACAGCGTCAACTGGATATCCCCTGTGCCCGGTGGCATATCGACCACCAGATAATCCAAGTCCGGCCATAAGGTATCTTGCAGCATCTGCATCAAGGCTTTACTGGCCATAGGGCCACGCCACACCATTGCATTTTCTTCTGTGACCAAATAACCAATCGAGTTAGTGGCTATCCCATGAGCCATGATAGGCGCCATATGCTGGCCATCTGGCGAGGTTGGCTTCTGATTCACAGTTCCCAGCATGTTGGGAATAGAAGGGCCATAAATATCAGCATCCAAAATGCCAACTTTTGCGCCGCCCTCTGCCAGAGCCAGTGCCAGGTTAACAGCAGTGCTGGATTTCCCAACCCCACCTTTACCGGAACTGACCGCCAGAATATTGCGCACGCCTTTCACGCCCGGCTGGTCGTTAGCGCGTTTCAACGTAGTAATATTATGAGAAAGCTTCCAATCAATGGCCTTGGCACCGGTCACTGCCAGTAACTCGTCGCTAACTGATTCTTTTAGGATCTCAAAGCCAAACTGCCAAGCAAAAGGCATCACTAGCTCAATGTGCAGCACATTATCTAATAAAGCGCAGTGATGAATAGCGCGCAAGGCGCTGAGATCCTTTTGCAAGGTTGGGTGTTTAAAGGCGACAAGAACCTTGGAAATTTGTGATTGTAGCAGGTCAGCAGTGGTCTGCTCGGGGGATTTTGGGTTCATCCCAGCTCCTTTAATTTATCATTATTAACCTACAATACAGTGTACCAGAACTCATCAAGACCTGTGTGCGCCGAATTAAGGAGAAAGCTAAAACAGACCACATAACCCCGAAGACTAATAACGAAATGTACTAAAAAATGACTAAAATTGATGGGTTATGACTTAAGACAGCCAACAGCCAGCCTTACCCTAGCGGCAAACCCGCTTATCGGTTAACATCAAAGACCCTTTAACCAAAATAAAGAAAGCAATTTCCCACTATGGCTCAAGTCGCGAAAAAAATATTGGTGACGTGCGCGCTACCATACGCTAACGGTTCTATTCATCTCGGCCACATGCTCGAGCACATCCAGGCAGACATCTGGGTCCGTTTCCAGCGAATGCGCGGCAACCAGGTTCATTTTATCTGTGCAGATGATGCCCACGGCACCCCTATCATGCTGAAAGCTCAGCAACTGGGTATCGAACCGGAGCAAATGATTGCCGAAATGAGCCAGGAGCACCAACAGGATTTCGCCGGTTTCGCTATCAGTTATGATAACTATCACTCCACCCACAGTGATGAAAACCGTGAACTGTCGAGCCTGATATATGGCCGCCTGAAGGCTAACGGCTATATCAAGAATCGCACTATTTCTCAGCTGTATGATCCTGAGAAAGGCATGTTCCTGCCCGACCGTTTTGTCAAAGGCACCTGTCCGAAGTGTAAAGCGCCAGATCAATATGGCGATAACTGTGAAGTCTGTGGCGCAACCTACAGCCCGACGGAACTTATCGATCCAAAATCTGCGGTTTCCGGTGCTACACCGGTGCTGCGTGAATCTGAGCACTTCTTCTTCGACCTACCCGCATTCAGCGATATGCTGCAAGCCTGGACTCGATCTGGTGCATTGCAGGAACAAGTTGCGAATAAAATGCAGGAATGGTTTGAATCAGGTCTGCAACAGTGGGATATCTCCCGTGATGCGCCCTACTTCGGCTTTGAAATCCCGGATGCGCCAGGTAAATATTTCTATGTTTGGCTGGACGCGCCAATTGGCTACATGGGCGCATTTAAAAACCTGTGTGACAAACGTGACGATTTAGATTTTGACGAATTCTGGCGTGAAGGCTCCACAACCGATCTTTATCATTTCATTGGTAAAGATATTGTTTACTTCCACAGTTTGTTCTGGCCGGCCATGCTGGAAGGCAGTCAATTCCGCAAGCCAACCAACTTATTTGTTCATGGTTATGTGACGGTAAACGGCGCAAAAATGTCGAAATCCCGCGGCACCTTTATTAAAGCGGGCACTTACCTGAAACATTTGGATGCTGATTGCCTGCGTTATTACTATGCCGCTAAGCTCTCTTCGCGCATTGATGATATCGACTTGAATCTGGAAGATTTCGTCCAACGCGTTAACGCCGATATCGTCAATAAAGTGGTGAATCTGGCTTCCCGTAATGCCGGTTTTATCAGCAAACGTTTTGACGGCAAGTTAGCCGACCAACTGGCTGACCCTGAGCTGTATAAGACCTTTACCGATGCTGCCGTCAGCATTGCTGATGCCTACAGCAACCGCGAATCAAGCAAAGCCATTCGTGAAATCATGGCATTGGCAGATATCGCCAACCGCTATGTTGATGAGCAGGCACCTTGGGTAGTGGCCAAAGCAGAGGGCCGTGATGCCGATTTGCAAGCCATTTGCTCGATGGGTATTAACCTGTTCCGCGTGCTAATGACTTATCTCAAACCGGTGTTACCCGCACTGACAGAACGTACTGAGGCTTTCCTTAATACTGAATTGACATGGGATAGCATTGAGCAACCGCTGTTAAGTCATCAGATCAATACCTTTAAGGCACTGTTTAACCGTATTGATTTGGACAAGGTTAATGACATGGTGGCCTCTTCTAAAGAAGATATGGCAGCCGCCGTTATAGCGACCGGCCCATTAGCTGACGACCCGATTCAGGAAACCATCAACTTTGATGATTTTGCTAAAGTGGATATGCGCATTGCATTGATTCAACAAGCAGATTTTGTCGAAGGTTCAGATAAGTTATTGAAACTGAAACTGGATCTTGGCGGTGAAACCCGTCAGGTCTTCTCTGGTATCCGCTCGGCATATCCTGACCCTAAAGTATTGGAAGGCCGTTTGACGGTGATGGTTGCCAACCTGGCTCCGCGCAAAATGCGCTTCGGCATTTCTGAAGGCATGGTGATGGCCGCAGGCCCTGGTGGTAATGATATCTTCCTGCTAAGCCCAGATAATGGCGCTAAACCGGGTATGCAAGTGAAGTAAACGTCATGACTAACATGCCGGTCAGGGTTAACTTGGCCGGCATTTTTTATTGTCTAAACGTCACCTATCGCAATGATTTTATTCTTTATGGGGTTGAGAATGTCGCTCGCGTTGCCAAGCCTCCAACCAATAAAGCATATTAATAAATAAGCTGAATGAGAAAATAAGGAACAAAATATTATCCAAAAGTGAAATTTTAATCAGTGCATTAATAATAATATTCTTATGGTGTTTAACCTCTAAAAATCCAGAAGAGAAAAACCAAAACATACCAGCCACACCCAGAACATTCAATATCACAACCGGCCAATGCCATTTAGCCAGCAAAAAGAACAGCCACCCCACCAGCATTAAACAAATAATGGCATCATCCAACTCAAACAACAGAAAGAAACTGATATAGAGTAAGCTGAAACAAGCTAAGGTGAGTCCAAAGGGATATTCATCAGGTAAGGCAGAGGCCAATTGTTTTCTGCGCTCGCAAGCCGGTGGCTTTATATCAAACACATTGATAGATATAAGATAAAGTAAAAACAAACCTATTATTGGTAAAGTGAATGTAGCCGGCAACAAGGCACAGCCCAATGGCAGCAGGTGAAAAACCAATAAATATGGGCTTAGCTGCTGGTTGGCCAGACGATATGAACTGGGTAATAACATAACTAATGAAAGCACAATAAAAATAGAGGTGACTGACAAAGATAAAACTTCGTCAATTAAATCTGGGAATACTATTTCCATCAAGAAAATAATCGCCAGCAACGCCAATGAATAACGAAAAAATATAAAAGCAAACTCACCACGGGACATATAAGTATAACTTTCACTCTCTCTAATGGCACCCTTGATTACATAATCTAAATTCGCCTGTGCCATATCAGTATTTTCCTTTCTAAATTTGTATAGGTTGCTAACTTTACCCATAGTGACTTTAATCCTTTAAATATCATTAACCTTAAAAAATACAACAGGTTATACCAGCCAGAGGATAGCTAACTATTAACTTTTCTTTTTGATTCTATTTAGACTATCAGCACTGAGGAAGGTAACAAAACAAATATTACAGTTATTAATTGTCATATAAATAATATGGCCATCATTATCTCCTCATATAAAACCATTGCTAGTAAAGGGTTATTCGCCCTATTGCTGCCATTATAATAACTCCCTCTGCGCCTTTTGCTGCTTATTTGCTCTATCCAAACTAAAAGATATAACGCAGTCCAAAAATTCATAACAAAGTTAATTCCTTATCAAAATAGTTATGGTTATGATGTTGCACATGGACAGATAGACGTCTAGACACAAAGATAGCTATAAAAACGATAACAACAATACAGATTGCAAACCTACTCGACACCATGACGGAGTTCCGGATGAAAAAGATTGCTTCCCCTTTACTGGCCCTGAGCCTCTTGACAACACTGCCGGTATTCGCCGCAAACACCGCCACAATAGCGCCAATTCCAGCAGCGATTGCCCAGCACCAAGGGCAAATTAAAATTGCAGTCATCCGTAATTTGGGCTCCGATGACAACACCACACAGTTTTTGTCCGGTGTGTTGAAAGAAGGGAAAAAGCTCGGGTTCAAAGTGGATACGTTCTTGAGTAATGGCGATGACGCGCGTTTTCAGGACTTCGTCAACCAAGCCATTAGCCAAAAATACGACGGCATTATTCTGTCTCAGGGGCGTGATCCTTACTCAACTGAGTTGGTAAAACGCATCACCGACAGCGGCATTGCAGTATCGGTATTTGATACCGCCATTCAGGGCGATATTCCCGGTCTGACAGTGACTCAGCAGGATGACGCCTCTCTAACCAATGAATCCTTCGGCCAGTTAGTCAAAGATTTCAATGGTAAAGCCAATATCATCAAGCTCTGGGTGGCAGGTTTCCCCCCAATGGAACGCCGCCAGGCCGCTTATCAGGCACTGTTAAAACAAAATCCAGGTATTACTGAACTCGAATCTATCGGCGCGGTTTCTTCTGATGTTCAAGGCGATACGGCAAACAAAGTGGGCGCGGTATTGGCGAAATATCCAAAAGGGAAAATCGACGCCATCTGGGGTACCTGGGATGCCTTTACCCAAGGTGCTTATAAAGCCTTACAGGAAAATGGCCGCACGGAGATCAAACTGTACAGCATTGATATCTCGAATCAGGATTTGCAGCTGATGCGTGAGGCCAATAGCCCGTGGAAAGTCAGTGTTGCCGTTGACCCTAAACTCATTGGCGCGGTAAATTTGCGACTGATCGCTAAGAAAATTGCCGGTGAAACCACCCCTGCCAGTTATGAATTCCAGGCGGCATCCATTCCACAAGCCTTGCTGGCCAGCCAACCCGGCCCTGTCAACGTAGCGGGTTTGAGTAAAATCATTCCCGGCTGGGGCCAGTCAGATGATTTTAACTCCCCTTGGTTTGCGACACTTGCGGCAAAAAATGCTCAGTAATGACCCCGTAAAGGCCAATGCGGCCAATTGATTTGGAGTGAAATAGATGGCAACGCAAGGATACTTGCCGCCCCCAGAATACAGCCGCAATATGCGGCTGATTGGGCATAGTTCGCAAGGTGGGAAATCCGACGGAGTGCAAGTCATGGTGCACCGTGGCTATGCTTACATCGGCCATATGGTGTCGCAGGGCGTCTCAATTATTGATGTCCGGGATGCAAAAAAACCACAACCGGTGGGGTTTATCGCCGCACCGCCCAATACCTGGAATGTGCATTTACAGGCCCACGACGACCTGTTGTTGGTGATTAATGCCCGTGACCTGTTTGCTGATGCCAGTTTTGCCGAAGAAAAAGTGTATTACACCCGCTCGGTGGCACAAACGCTCAGTAGCCGTCAGGAAAGCCGCAGTTGGAGTGCGGGTTTACGTATTTTTGATATTTCGACGCCAGACAAACCGCGCGAGATAAGCTTCCTGCCGCTGGATGGCATTGGTATCCACCGCATCTGGTATGTCGGCGGGCGCTGGGCCTATGTTTCGGCGCTACTGGACGGCTACAGTGATTATATCTTCCTGACCATTGACCTGGCTGACCCGCAAAAACCTCAAGTCGCGGGCCGCTATGCGCTACCGGGCATGCATACCGCCGCCGGCGAACAACCCAACTGGCCAGAAGGCAAACGCTATGCACTGCATCATGCCATTGTCAGTGGTGACACGGCTTATGGCAGTTGGCGTGATGGCGGGCTGACCCTGTTGGACGTCAGTAATCGCAATGAGCCCAAATTGATAAGTCACCGCAACTGGAGCCCCCCATTTGGCGGAGGCACTCACACCGCGCTCCCCCTGCCCGACCGCGACTTATTGGTAGTGCTGGATGAAGCCGTGCTGGATAATCAAGAAGATGGTGAAAAACATATTTGGGTGTTTGATATTCGCGACCCCAGCAATCCGGTGAGTATTTCGACATTCCCGGTTCCTGATGAGCAGGATTATGTGAAAAAAGGCGCACACTTTGGCCCGCATAATCTGCATGAAAATCGGCCCGGCAGTTTTATCAGCTCATCACTCATTTTTGCGACATACCAAAACGCCGGGGTGCGGGCCTATGATATCAGCAACCCCTATCAGCCCAAGGAAACCGGGGCTTTAGTGCCCGCTGCACCAGAAAAAATGATGGATAAACGGCCCGGACGGCCGCAAATTATTCAGTCCTGTGATGTGTTTGTCGATGCTCAAGGGATTATCTACAGCACCGATTATAATGCTGGCCTGTCTATCATTGAATATTTGGGTTAAGTCGCAACTCACAGCAGGTCTACCTGCTGTGGGCAAAAATATTTCCTCGCCCCCCCTCTCTTTATCCTCGTAATAGTCTACTGTATTTGGCTGAGCCACTTTGTCATTAAGCTGTGAGAGCCATTGTTTTGATTAAAAAACAAACACATAAACTCAAAGTTAAAAGTGAAAAACCTTATTACCAACATCATCAACAATAAGAAAATGCCATGAAAGGATTTCCAGCGCGTGTTACCAATCTGCTGATTGCATCATTGATTCTGACCATTGGGCGAGCTGTAACCCTGCCCTTTATCACTATCTACTTGGCGGAGCACTTCCGACTCGCGCCTGATAAAGTTGGGCTAGTGCTGGGGGCAAGTTTGGCACTGGGTATTTTCACCAGCCTTTATGGCGGTTATCTGGTTGATAAATTTAATAAAAAGCAGTTAATTCTGTTGGCTATCAGTTTATTTTCGGTCACCTTTTTCACACTGCCCTGGGTTGAACACCCGGCGTGGGTAATTTTGATCCTGGCACTGCTGCACTCGGCATATTCGGTGTATGGCATTGCCATTAAAGCCTGTTTTGCTGACTGGCTGCCGGTCAATGAACGTATCAAAGCCTTTTCAGCTAACTACACGCTAGTTAATGTCGGTTGGGCGCTCGGCCCGGCGCTGGGGGTATTGGTGGTGGGGTTCGGCCCACAAGTTCCTTTTATTATCTCGGGCTTATTAGCGCTATTAGTTGCCATTATTTTGAAATTCCGGGTAGACAGCGCGGATATGTCGGTCGCTGAACAAACCTTAACCGAGTCAGTCCCCGACTTTCGCCAAACATTCCGTATTTTGCGACACGATAAACGGCTAATTTATTTCACCGTCGGTAGCATGCTAAGTGCCATTGTCTTTGGCCAATTCTCCGGTTATTTATCCCAATATCTGATTACAGTTTCCGATGCTCAGTTCGCCTATCAGGTCATTGGGGCGGTGATGACGGTCAATGCGCTGATTGTGATTACGCTGCAATACCTATTAAGCCGCCGCATGAATCAACAGAACTTAATGCGCTGGTTAATGCTGGGCACCTTATTCTTCATTATTGGTTTATTCGGGTTTATGGCCGCTCAGGACTCAATCCCAATGTGGATGCTGGCAATGGCGATTTTCTCATTGGGCGAAATTATTGTTATCCCCGTCGAATACTTATTTATCGATTTTATTGCTCCAGCAAATCTCAAAGGCAGTTACTATGGAGTACAAAATCTCGGTCAGCTCGGTGGGGCCGCTAACCCCGTGCTCTGTGGTTTTTTATTAGCCTACACGGCACCACAGATGATGTTTTATATGCTGATTATTGCGGCGCTGCTGGGGCTGCTGTTTTTTTATCGCGGCTATCAATTGGCCAAAGTGCTGCCAACGCCCTCACAGCTTGAAAGGTGATGGGATCATTATTCATAATGTGATCGCTAGCACATAACCAAAGTTAATTGTATGATGAATGCATTCCGTAACTCAGGACTCTCTTTATGCGCAACGTGACGTCACTTTGCTGGCAGTATTTGCGGGCTTTCGCCATAATTTATCTGTGTTTATGGGCCGGTAAGGCTGTGGCCTTGTTGTTGCCCATCACCATTCCGGGCAGCATTATCGGCATGTTGATTCTATTTGCTCTGCTCGCCTCACAAATTTTGCCCTCTAAGTGGGTAAAACCCAGCTGCCAGCTGCTTATCCGCTATATGGCACTGTTGTTTGTTCCTATCGGTGTTGGCGTGATGCAATATTATGATCAACTGACCAAACAGTTTGGGCCGATCGTCGTGTCCTGCTTTATCAGCACCCTGATTGTGATGTTGGTGGTGGCGTACAGTTCTAATTATGTCCACCGTGAACCTAAAGTGGCCGATGCCCCAAGTGATACCAAGGAGGGCAAATGATCAGCAACTTATGGTGGTCACTGCCACTGACATTAATTGTCTTCTTCAGTGCACGCCGCTTGGCACGCTGGCTGAAAATGCCCTTGCTCAACCCATTATTGATATCAATGGTCGTTATCATTCCATTGCTGCTGGTTACGCATATGCCCTATGCCAACTATTTTGCTGGCAGCAAAATACTTAATGACCTGCTGCAACCTGCGGTAGTCGCATTAGCTTTCCCGCTCTATGAGCAGCTACATCAAATTCGCGCTCGCTGGAAATCCATCATAACTATTTGTTTTATAGGCAGTGTTACTGCCATGGTGACCGGCACTGCCGTGGCATTGTGGATGGGGGCAACCCCAGAAATTGCCGCCTCAGTATTGCCTAAATCGGTCACCACACCTATTGCGATGGCGGTCGCGGAATCCATTCATGGCTTGCCCGCCATCAGTGCGGTATGTGTTATTTTCGTGGGTATTCTGGGGGCCGTTTTTGGTCACAGCCTACTGAATTTATTAAATATTAAAACTAAAGCTGCACGTGGTTTGTCAATGGGTACGGCCTCACATGCTCTGGGCACCGCCCGCTGTGCCGAACTGGACTATCAAGAAGGCGCGTTCAGCTCTCTGGCGCTGGTTATCTGTGGGATTATTACCTCATTGCTGGCCCCCTTCTTGTTCCCGGTTCTGCTGCATTTGTTTGGCTGATATCGCCATTACCGCAGAATAAATTTGAGATACATCTCTCATTTGGGATTTTACTTGCACAAATTTCATATAAAACGGGACTCAGATCACACCAAGAAGGCATCAAGCTGCCTAGAATAGTTTCCCGTTCCTATTGGAGATAACCTTATGCAAGCACGTTTTCAAGCCCCTTGGGCACAGCTTCCCACCTCACTGCAGTCTGCTCTTGAATTTATTTTGAGCGCAAACGATTTCCCTGCCATGCTGACAGCAGAGCAAGTAAAAAAAGTGAAAGATATTAGTGGGTTAGATGATGATGCCTTGGCATTTGCGTTATTGCCTTTGGCTGCGGTTTGCGCCTTGACGCCAATCTCCCATTTTAACGTCGGCGCCATCGCCAGAGGTATCAGCGGCAATCTCTATTTTGGTGCCAATATGGAGTTTGGTGGCGCGCCGCTGCAACAAACCATCCACGCCGAGCAATGCGCCGTGACACATGCCTGGTTACGTGGCGAATCCCAGTTGGTTTCAATTACCGTCAATTACACGCCCTGTGGCCATTGCCGCCAGTTTATGAATGAACTCAATAGCGGAACTGACTTACATATTCATCTACCAGGCCGCCCTGCTTCAACACTGGAAAAATATCTGCCAGATGCTTTCGGCCCGAAAGACTTGGATATCACCGCCCGGCTGATGGACGCGGTTGATCACGGCTACCAGGTTGAGCCAACCGATGCCCTGACTCAAGCCGCACTTATGGCTGCCAACCAAAGTCATGCGCCTTATAGCCTTTCCCACAGCGGTGTTGCCCTAGAGACGGCTGACGGAGCGATTTATACCGGCCGTTATGCTGAAAATGCGGCATTTAACCCGAGTTTGCCACCACTGCAAGCGGCATTAATTCTGACCAATCTGTCTGGCAAAGATTGTGGCGCGATTCGCCGCGCAGTCTTGGTTGAAGGCAGTAAATCCATACTCAGTCAGTGGGATGCAACCCAAGCCACTCTGGCAGCACTTGGCTGTACAGAGGTAAAACGGGTCACTTTTTAATTAAAAAAGCTGAAACTGGGGTTACATGGCTAACCCCGGTTATTATCGTGCTTCACACTTTTACCGCTCGCCGACATATTTAACTAACAAAAGCTGTACATATTTTTCTTATCTTTTAGGATCAGGGGCAACGACTTTATAACGTTTAAGAGTGAAACTCATGGAACTTGAATACGAAAGTAAGCGCCCCCTGTATATCCCCTACGCTGGCCCCATCCTGTTAGAATTCCCGCTATTGAACAAAGGCAGTGCGTTTACCATTGATGAACGTAGCCATTTCAATTTGCACGGTTTATTGCCAGAAGCGGTTGAAACCATCGAAGAACAGGCTGAGCGAGCTTACCGCCAGTATCAGGATTTCAAAAACGACGACGATAAACACATTTATCTGCGCAATATTCAAGATACCAATGAAACTCTGTTTTATCGCCTGCTGGAAGCCCATCTCAGTGAGATGATGCCGATAATTTACACCCCGACAGTGGGCGAAGCTTGTGAGCATTTCTCGGATATTTATCGCCGGGCACGCGGGCTATTTATCTCTTATCCGAACCGTGAACACATTGACGACATGCTGCAAAACGCCACCAAGCAAAACGTCAAAGTCATCGTGGTGACGGACGGTGAGCGTATTCTTGGTCTGGGCGACCAAGGGATTGGCGGCATGGGTATTCCCATCGGTAAACTGTCGTTGTATACCGCCTGCGGTGGTATCAGCCCGGCTTATACATTGCCTGTCGTTTTGGATGTCGGTACCAACAACCCGCAACGGCTAAATGACCCGCTGTATATGGGCTGGCGTCACCCACGTATTTCCGGTGATGAATATTATGCTTTTGTTGATGAATTCATTCAGGCGGTAAAACGTCGCTGGCCGAATGTGCTGTTGCAGTTTGAAGATTTTGCTCAAAACAATGCCACACCGCTGCTCAATCGCTACCGTGATGAGTTGTGCTGTTTCAATGATGATATTCAAGGGACTGCCGCAGTCACTCTGGGCAGCCTGATTGCCGCCAGCCATGCCGCGGGTAGCCAACTGCGCGACCAGACGGTCACTTTCCTCGGGGCCGGATCTGCGGGTTGCGGTATTGCGGAACAAATCATTGCGCAGATGATTTCAGAAGGTTTGAGTGAAAGCCAGGCGCGCGCGCGGGTATTTATGGTCGACCGCTTCGGCCTGTTAACTGACAAGCTGCCTAACCTGTTGGAATTCCAGAGCAAATTAGTACAAAAAAGTGATGCGCTGCAAAGCTGGAATCTGGCCAGTGACGCCATCTCACTGCTGGATGTGGTTCGTAACGCTAAACCTACCGTGCTGATTGGCGTTTCAGGCCAACCGGGGCTGTTTACTGAAGAACTGATCCGCGAAATGCACCAGCACTGCGCGCGCCCCATTGTAATGCCGCTGTCTAACCCAACATCACGGGTGGAAGCCCGACCAGAGGATATTATCAACTGGACGAATGGCGCAGCATTAGTCGCCACCGGCAGCCCATTCCCGCCGGTCAATTATAAAGACAAACTGTATCCGATTGCTCAATGTAATAACTCGTATATCTTCCCCGGTATTGGTTTAGGGGTATTGGCATCCGGTGCCAAACGCGTGACCGACGGCATGTTGATGGCCGCCAGCCGTGCATTAGCTGCATGTTCGCCACTGGCACATAATGGCGAGGGTGCATTGCTACCCAACATTGACGATATTCAGTCCGTATCAAAGGCCATTGCGATGCAGGTCGCTAAAGCAGCGCAACTGCAAGGCGTCGCCATTGTGACTTCTGAAGAAGCCTTAGCTAAAGCTATTGAGCGTAACTATTGGCAACCACAATACCGTAGCTATAAACGCACTTCGTTCTAAATATTATCCGGCCTGTACATAGATATGGGCCGGTTAATCTGCCCATAAATATTCAAAAAAAATAAATCCCGCTGAGCTGACTCCAGTCAGTGATTCGGGTGCGCGAATGCAGCCAACAACACTGTAACGACAAGGACGAAGGGTATAACTTGCGCAGCATGGGCAGGTACAGTAGCCTTGCTACCATACCAGTGAGTTGAATGCTTCGAAGGCCAGAGAATGTGGAAACGCCTGATTATTAGCTTAATTGCCATCGCAGGGTTGCTGGTGGTTTCAGCTATTGCGCTTGATCGCTGGATTAGCTGGAAAACAGCCCCCTTTATTTATGATGAGCTGCAAGGCTTGCCGCATCGACAGGTCGGTGTGGTCTTGGGTACCGCCAAATATTATCGGACTGGCGGTATTAATCAGTTTTATCAATACCGGATCCAGGGCGCTATCAATGCTTATAACAGTGGGAAAGTCAGCTATTTACTGCTGAGTGGTGACAATGCCCTGCAAAGTTATAACGAACCTATGACCATGCGCCGGGATTTGATAGCTGCTGGTGTTGCACCCGCTGATATTGTGCTCGATTACGCCGGTTTTCGCACTTTGGATTCGATTGTGCGAACCAGAAAAGTGTTTGATACCAATGATTTTATTATCATTACTCAGCGTTTCCATTGCGAGCGGGCATTATTTATTGCCATGCATATGGGCATTCAAGCTCAATGCTTTGCCGTGCCGTCACCGAAAAACATGCTTAATGTCCGGGTACGCGAGATTTTCGCCCGCCTCGGCGCGCTGTCTGATCTTTACGTTTTGAAAAGTGAACCGCGCTTCCTTGGGCCACTTATTCCTATTCCGGCGGTACACGTCATCCCCGAGGATGCCCAAGGCTACCCCGCGGTTTCACCTGAGCAACTGGTCGAGCTAGAACACCGGTTGGCCGCAGAAAAACAAAAAACTCCAGCACCAGCACCAGCACCAGCACCAGCACCAGCACCAGCACCATGATATTACATTAGCTTTTGATATTTAATACATTTTCACCTTGAATTGGCCTTTGAGGTTAAGCGCAATCAGACCTATGGCCGACAACCACTGAAGGTCAGATGAGCCGAAAGAAATGGCGACGCTACGATATTTCTCGCCTGCACGGGAGAGAACTAGGGCCTGCTAACCTTCTTGCCCCAAAAATCCTCGGACATCACTCTCAACTTCGCCCATTTCTTGTAATAACTGTAAGGTTTCCAGCGCTTCATCTTCATCCAATCTGCTCATGGCAAACCCCACGTGCACCAACACCCAATGACCGAGCAAGGCCAAACTGGCCGGCTTATCTGCTGCCACCAGCATAATATTGACCGAGCGCCGCACACCACAGACATCCACCCAGGCAGTACCTGGTTGAGTCTCATCCAACGCGACAATTTGCCCCGGTATGCCTATGCACATAGTCCGACTCCTGCGGTCGTGGGGGATAAAAAAGGTAAATTCATTCCACCTCCAGCCGTTTAATCATCACACCATCATCAGCCGCACCAATACGTAAATGGCTTCCGGCACACAATGGGCAGCGGGTCACTTTATTACTCAGCAATGTGACCGGCTGTTGGCAATCATGGCACCACACCTGCGACTGCTGTTGACTAAGATGTAACACACAGCCTTGCGCCAACGTGCCACGGCACACCAATTCAAAACAGAATTCTAATGCCTGCGGTTCGACACAAGAAAATGCACCGGTTTCTAGCCAAACGCCGGTTATCCTCTGCGCGCCGTGTTGTCGGGCTTGCTGTTCCATCATGGCAATCGCGTTTTGGCATAAGGTTATCTCATGCATGGCGGTTCTCCTTGGTTGCTCTCAATGACTCTCTATCAACAATAATGAATGCAAAGAAGATGCCAGCAATACCGCCATTGCCACTCAGTTTAAATGCAGATTAACCCACTGATAAATAACACCATTAAATAGGCTGAACTTACAACCAATGCTGGCGCGAAGTCATCACTGTCGAAGTGTCACCGCCAGAGGGCGATTTCGTCACTAATGTCGACACTTAATCACCGCAATCCCTCTGTTTTTACTGCCTTTTAGATCTCGTCGGTTTTTCTGCCATCGGCCTAATGCCCTATGGGTGGGCTTTGCGCGCTCTTTTGCATCCAAGGTCACAGTGCTGGCACAGAATATGCTTTGGAGCTGGGAAATGATTTCTATCAGCCTGACTGTCACCAGCTTTTTGTCCCGGAGGGTATGGCTATGAACCGCTTTGTGATTGCGGAGCCGAGGCTTTGTATTGGATGCAATACCTGCATGGCTGCTTGCAGCCAGGTGCATAAAGCCGAGGGTTTACAAGAGCATCCCAGATTAACTGTGATGCGTAATACCACAGTTACCGCGCCTATTCTCTGTCGTCACTGCGAGGATGCGTGGTGCGCACGGGTTTGCCCAGTCAATGCCATCACGCTAACAAATAACGCCGTTGAATTGGATGAAACCACCTGTATCGGCTGCAAGCTCTGTGGTATCGCCTGCCCGTTTGGCGCAATCACCCCTGCCGGCAGTAAGCCATTAGCTGTCCCTGAAACTTTCCCTGAATATATTCCGATGGCGGAACTGTCCGATGTGCCATTCAGCCCCGCCAATATGAACCCGTTTCTTGCCTGGAATGCGGGTGTGCGCACGATCGCGGTGAAATGCGATTTATGCCATTTCCTACCACAAGGGCCGGAATGTGTGCGGGTCTGCCCGACCCACGCCTTGATGCTGATAGACGAAAACAGCATTGAACAGGCGAATCGAGCGAAACGCCTCGCCGCCGCCAGTGGGTTTGCCAACGACCTGCCCTTTATGACGCCGGATATCCCGCCCGCCCTCTCTCACCAGGAGCAGAAAAGATGATGAATTCTCTGGCGTTATTGTGGATCTCTTTACTGCTCTATCTGGTGGGGGCATTGCTTTCCCTGCTGCTGGCACGGCGCGAAACAGTGGCGATTTATGCCGCCGGACTGGCGGCCATGTTGGGTGGCATTGTCGGTCTGTTTGCTGCCGCCCCAACCTTACTGGGTGGCGGTGTGATTACCTATGTCACCGCCGGGCCATTCCCCTTCGCGGCTTTCAGTGTGCGCCTCGATCCCTTAGCGGCGTTTATGCTGATGGTTATTTCATTGCTGGTGGTGATAACTGCGCTGTACTCACTGGCTTATGTACAGGAGTACAAAGGGCGCGGGGCATGGGGAATGGGGGTCTTTATGAATCTGTTCATCGCCTCAATGGTCGCGCTGGTGGTGGTGGATAACGCTTTCTACTTTATTATTTTCTTCGAAATGATGTCGCTGGCCTCCTACTTCCTGGTGATTTCCGATCAAGACGACGATGCCATCAGCGCTGGCCTGCTCTACTTCCTGATTGCCCATGCCGGTTCAGTGCTGATTATGATTGCATTCTTCCTGCTGTATCGCCAAAGCGGCAGTTTGGAATTTGCCGCCTTCCGGCAGGCTAGCCCGCAACCTATCATGGCCTCGATTATTTTCTTATTGGCTTTCTTTGGCTTTGGGGCCAAAGCCGGAATGCTACCGCTACACGGGTGGTTGCCACGGGCGCACCCGGCCGCCCCATCTCATGCGTCTGCCCTGATGTCGGGGGTGATGGTGAAAATCGGCATCTTTGGCATTATCAAAGTGGGAATTGATCTGCTGGGTGCCAACCAATTGTGGTGGGGCGTGGTGGTGCTGGGCTTTGGCGCAGTGTCGTCAGTGCTGGGCGTGTTGTATGCACTGGCAGAGCACGATATCAAGCGGCTACTGGCCTACCATACTGTTGAAAACATTGGCATTATCCTGATGGGCGTTGGTGTCGGCATGATAGGTATTGCCAGCCATCAGCCGGTGTTAGCGGCGCTTGGCCTGCTGGGTGCGCTCTACCACCTGCTTAACCACGCGGTCTTTAAGGGGCTATTGTTCCTTGGTGCCGGTGCAGTGATTTACCGCATTCATACCAAAGATATGGAAAAAATGGGCGGACTGGCAAGAATGATGCCTTACACCGCACTGGCGTTTCTGGTGGGATGTATGGCGATTTCAGCCCTACCGCCCTTCAATGGCTTTGTCAGTGAATGGTTTACCTATCAATCGCTGTTTACCATGACCAAGGACGGCGGCTTTATTATTCGTCTGGCCGGGCCTATTGCCATTGTGATGCTGGCCATCACCGGTGCGCTGGCGGCCATGTGCTTTGTGAAAGTCTACGGCCTCAGTTTCTGCGGCCTGCCGCGCACAGAAAAAGCCGCTCTGGCGCGGGAAGTGCCCTGGCCCATGACGGCAGCCATGTTGCTGCTGGCATTACTGTGTCTGGCATTGGGAATAGGCGCAACCCATGTGGCACCGGTGATTGCCGGTGTTGCGTCCAGCCTGATAACTGCGGTACCCGCACCCAGCTTACAAGTGGCGCAAGGGGCGATATTGTTCCCGCAACACAGTTCTCAGGCGATGCTGTCCACCCTTTATATCTTCTTCGGTTTGCTCATCCTGCCACTGGTGATTTTACTGATCACCCGCCTCTATAAGGGCCGCCGTTTGGCATTTCGACATGGCGGAGACCCTTGGGCCTGCGGCTATGCCTATGAACAAGCCATGACCGTGTCTGCTGGTGGCTTTACTCAGCCACTGCGGGCGATGTTTGCCCCACTCTATCGTGTGCGTAAAACACTGGATCCCGCCCCGCTGATGCAGCGAGTGCTGGAGCAGTCAATCAGCGGCGCGAGCCGAGCGGAACCGGTATGGGATGAGCAGGTTGTCGCCCCACTTATCCGCGTAATCCAATGGCTCAGCCAGCGTATTCAATGGCTGCAACAGGGTGATTTCCGCCTCTACTGTCTGTATGTGGTCGCCGCACTGGTAACCCTGCTTATCATCGCGGCTATTTAAGGAGACGAGCAATGCCAACTATTGATATGCCGACGGTCTCTATGATTGCCTTCGCCATTGGGCAGGCGCTGTTTATGCTGGCGCTGGCACCGCTGATGGCGGGGATCTCGCGCATGGTGAAAGCCCGAATGCACTCCCGCCGTGGGCCGGGAGTGCTGCAAGAATATCGGGATTTAGTCAAATTGCTGAAACGGCAAGATGTGGCTCCCGCCAATGCCGGAATTATTTTTCGCCTGATGCCCTATGTATTACTGGGCAGCATGTTGTTGATTGCCATGACATTGCCGATTTTTACTCTGGCGTCCCCTTTTGGGGTGGCTGGTGACTTAATCGCCCTGCTCTACCTGTTCGCGCTGTTCCGCTTCTTCTTCTCTCTGGCGGGTCTGGATAGCGGCAGCATTTTCGCCGGTATCGGTGCCAGCCGCGAGTTAACCCTTGGCGTGTTGGTCGAACCCACATTAATCCTGTCACTGCTGGTGGTTGGGCTGATTGCCGGCTCTACCAATATTGGCACCATCAGCACGGTGCTGGCACAGGGGCACTGGCAATCACCGACGGCAACAGGTCTGGCGCTATTGGCCTGCGGTTTCGCGGTATTTATCGAAATGGGCAAAATCCCGTTTGATGTCGCCGAAGCTGAACAAGAGCTACAAGAGGGGCCGCTGACTGAATATTCCGGGGCCGCACTGGGCTTGGTCAAATGGGGAATTAGCCTCAAACAGGTGGTGGTGGCGCAGCTGTTCCTCGGCGTGTTTATCCCTTTCGGCAAGCTGGCGGTACTCAGCGGGCCGGGCCTGCTCTGGGCAATGGTGGCCTGTGTTATCAAATTGGTGGTGATATTTGTCCTCGCCTCCGTGGTCGAGAATAGCATCGCTCGTGGGCGCTTCCTGTTGACCTCCCGTGTTACCTGGCTAGGGTTTGGCGTCGCCGCCTTATCTCTGGTTTTCTATCTCACCGGTCTTTAGGGAGCTAATAAACCCATCATGGAGAACATGGCTCTTATGAACGAAAACATAGCCTTGGCGACCATTCTGCTGCCGTTTGCCGGTGCCATCCTGACGGCCTGTTTACCGCAGCAGATGGCGAAATGGTCTTGTACTTTCTTTGCGCTATTGGCAACACTCGGCACTGTGCTGCTGGCTTATATCTACCTAAGTGGCGGAAAAATCGATGTCACTTTTGATCTAATTCATTACGGTGATATGGCGCTGTTCGGCCTGACAATTGACCGCATCAGCACCTTGATTGTCTTTGCCGTGGTATTCCTCGGCCTGCTGGTGAGCATCTACTCCACCGGTTATCTGACATTAGGGAACCGCGAGCATCCACATGAAGGCACTAACCGCTACTATGCGCTGTTATTGGTATTCATCGGCGCAATGGCTGGGCTGGTATTGTCATCCACCCTACTGGGTCAGTTGTTCTTCTTTGAAATCACCGGCGGCTGTTCGTGGGGATTGATTGGTTACTACCAGAGCCAAAAGTCACTGCGTTCGGCACTAAAGGCCTTGCTGGTCACCCATGTTGCCGCCATCGGCCTGTATCTGGCGGCGGCGGTGTTGCTGGTCAATACCGGCACCTTTGCCCTGACCGCGCTGGCGCAGCTGGATAACACCACTAAAATCATCGTGTTCGGCGGCATCCTGTTTGCGGCCTGGGGGAAATCGGCCCAGTTGCCGCTGCATATCTGGTTGCCAGACGCAATGGAAGCCCCGACGCCCGTCAGTGCCTATCTCCATGCGGCCTCGATGGTTAAAGTCGGGGTTTATATCTTTGCTCGCGCCATTTACTCCGCTGGCGATGTCCCACAGATTATCGGCACTGTGGGGATGATAATGGCAGTTATCACGCTGATTTATGGTTTCTTTATGTACTTACCGCAAAAAGACATGAAGCGGCTGCTGGCCTACTCCACCATCACTCAGCTGTCTTACATTTTCTTCGCCCTGTCGCTGGCTATCTATGGTTCAAAATTGGCCTTTGAGGGCGGCATTGCCTACATCTTCAACCACGCCTTCGCCAAGAGCCTGTTCTTCCTGGTCGCCGGTGCATTGAGCTACAGCTGCGGAACCCGCATGTTGCCCAAACTCAAAGGCATTATGGGGAAAATGCCGCTACTGGGGGTGGGATTCTGTGTCGCCGCTCTGGCCATCACTGGGGTGCCACCATTCAATGGCTTCTTTAGCAAGTTCCCTATTTTTGCTGCAGGTTTTTCACTGTCTCATGAACATTGGCTGCTTATCCCGCTGCTGGTGCTGGCATTACTTGAGTCAGTCGCCAGTTTCGGCTGGTTCCTGTACTGGTTTGGGCAAACCGTGCCCGGTAAGCCATCAGAAGCCGTCGCCAGTGCTAAGCCCCTGCCTTTAGCAATGCAGGGCGTGCTGGTAATTCTGGTGTTCATGTCAGTGTGTTCCAGCTTTATTGCCGTCGCCTGGCTCGGATAAGGGAGTAAAAAATGACCGGAACACTGTTTGTCAACACTATGGTCGTCAACAATCTTGCAGGACTGCTTATCATTACCTCGCTGCTGGTCATCATCGTGAAGAAGCCGGCAACTTCAGCCCTGTTTTATGCCTTGCAATCCTTGGTCTTGGTACTGATTTTCCTGGTATTAGCCGAAACCTTACACGCCCACGAGCTGTATCTGTGGTCGCTAACCGCCTTTATTACCAAGGTGGTGCTGGTGCCGTGGATTATGTATCGCGCATTTCGCCAGATGGAAGACCCCAAGGCTAATGGCGGCGTGATTGGCACTGCCAGTCTGATTTTCATCGCCGCCATCATCATTTTACTGAGCTACTTCGTGGTGGAGCCGGTGCAGCTACCTATGGTCAGTGAGCTGAAACCCGCACTGGCGGTGTCACTCGGGCATTTCCTGATTGGCCTGCTGTGTATTGTCACCCAGCGCAATATTCTGAAAAACATCTTCGGTTATTGCCTGATGGAAAATGGCGCTCACTTGATGTTGGCGCTGCTGGCTTTCCGCGCACCAGAATTGGTTGAGATTGGCATTGCCACTGATGCCATTTTCGCAGTGATTGTGATGACGCTGATGGCGCGCAAGATTTATCGCACGCTGCACACGCTGGATGTTAAACAACTGACGGCGCTAAAGGGGTAATGAAATGAGTAATACTGACCTGCTGTGGTTACTGCTGGCGATACCTCTGATAGCCTCGCTGTTGGCCTTTGCTTGCCGGTCCTTGGGCCGTGCGGCTCGCATGGCAACCACCTGGGTACATTTTACCGGTATCACCTTGCTACTGGTGGTGGCATTGACCGTGGTTTGCCGAGTCGCGCTGGGCGGCGATATTCTGGCTGCCCATAACTGGCTGCATATTGATAGCCTCAGCGCATTGTTCCTCGCCATTCTGGGCATAATTGGCTTTATCACCGGCCTCTATTCCCTGGGTTATATGCGCCATGAAGTCAACAACGGCGAAATCACTGTCAGCACCTTGTGTAATTATTACGGATTTTTCCATCTGTTCTTATTCACCATGCTGTTGGTGGTCACCAGCAATAATTTGATTTTGATGTGGGTTGGCATTGAAGCCACCACCTTAAGCTCTGCCTTTTTGGTGGGGTTATATGGTCAGCGCTCATCACTGGAAGCGGCCTGGAAGTACATTATTATTTGTACTGTCGGGGTGGCATTCGGCTTGTATGGCACGGTGCTGGTCTATGCCAATGCAGCGAATGTGCTGTCTGACCCGGGCAGTGCCATTTTCTGGACAGTGGTAGCTGAACACGCCAAAGAACTCGACCCAACACTGATGCACCTGGCCTTTGTCTTTATCCTGATTGGCTTTGGCACCAAAACGGGCCTGTTCCCAATGCATTCCTGGCTGCCAGATGCCCACAGTGAGGCCCCCAGCCCTACCAGCGCCTTGTTATCCGCAGTATTACTTAATTGCGCGCTGCTGGTGATTATCCGCTATTACATCATTATCAGTGCCGCCATCGGCCCGCATTTCCCGCAAATGTTGTTGTTGGTTTTCGGCATGATGTCGGTTGCCGTCTCCGCCTTCTTTATTCTGGCGCAGCGCGATATGAAACGCCTGCTGGCCTATTCCAGTGTGGAAAATATGGGCTTAATTGCCGTGGCACTGGGGATTGGTGGCCCGCTGGGTGTGTTAGCGGCCCTGTTCCATACCTTGAATCACAGTCTGGCAAAAACCTTGCTGTTCTGTGGTTCCGGTAATGTGCTGTTGAAATATGGCACGCGGGATATGGGCGCGATAAAAGGCATTATCCGTGTTGCTCCCCTCACCGCAGTAATGTTTGCCGGGGGCGCGCTGGCGCTGGCGGGTATGCCGCCTTTTAATGTGTTTATCAGCGAGTTTATGGTGGTTGCCGCCGCCATCAAATCCGGCCATATCGCCTTAGTCATTGTGCTGCTATTGCTGTTAACACTGGTGCTGGCAGGGTTGGTGCGCATGGTCGCCAGCACGGTGCTGGGCACCCCACCCGAGGCGGTCAGCAAAGGCGAACTGGGAATACTGACCACCGCGCCGATGGCCATATTACTGCTGTTAATGCTGTTGCTCGGGGTGCATATCCCTTCGTCGGTGACCCGCTTGCTGACTGATGCGGCGCAAATTGTTCTTAATAGCGACAGCAATGCCCCAGAGGCACAGCCCTTTATTTTGCCGTGGGAGCATTTGTCCGCGACACCCGAAAAATCCCCGGTGCCATCCACACTTTCCGGCGCAGAACTGCATGCTGCTCTGCCATCCGCCCCGACACGTCAGGAGATGTAACGTGACTCACGAAACGCCTAATTCAGTTTCAGGCCCGACAATTTCAAGTCAGCCACACGGCGGCACAAAGCTGGGTGCCGCTTATGTCGCCCGCTTACGTGAACAATTTCCGGCGGCCATCCTTGATGAAGAGTGGCAAACACCCGACCAACTGACCATTACTATCAAATTAAACAGCCTGCCAGAGGTAGTTGAGCATCTTTATTATCAGCAAGGCGGTTGGTTATCGGTGTTATTCGGCAATGATGAGCGCAGTTTGAATGGTTATTTTGCTATTTATTATGTGCTGTCGATGGAAGGCCGCGAACAATATGGCATTGATACCGGTAAGCAGTATGGCGACAAATGCTGGGTAATTGTTAAAGCGCTCATCAGCCCTGAGCGGCCCGAGTTTCCGTCGGTCACCCCCAGAGTCCCGGCAGCGGTGTGGGGCGAGCGCGAAGTGCGCGATATGTATGGCTTGCAACCTATCGGCCTGCCAGATGAGCGCCGCTTAGTGCTGCCCGATGATTGGCCAGATGACCTATATCCGCTGCGCAAAGATACTATGGATTATCGCCAGCGCCCAACCCCGACCAGTGCGACTGAAACTTATCAGTTTGAAAACGAAGCCGGCAGCAGCAGCCGGGTGGTACCTATCGGCCCGATGCATATTACCTCCGATGAGCCGGGCCACTTCCGGCTGTTTGTCGACGGCGAAGATATTATCGATGCCGATTACCGCTTATTTTATGTTCATCGCGGCATGGAAAAACTGGCTGAAACCCGCATGGGCTACAACGACGTGACTTTCCTCTCAGACCGCATTTGCGGCATTTGTGGTTTTACCCACAGCGTGGCCTATACCTCGTCGATTGAGAATGCGCTGGGGATTATCGTGCCGCCCAGGGCGCAGATGATCCGCACCATTTTGCTGGAGGTGGAGCGGTTACACAGCCACCTGCTCAATATCGGCCTATCCTGCCATTTTGTCGGTTTTGATACCGGTTTTATGCAGTTTTTCCGTGTGCGCGAGAAAGCCATGACCATTGCCGAACTGCTTACCGGCGCGCGTAAAACCTATGGTTTGAATCTGATTGGCGGGGTGCGCCGCGATATCCTGAAAGCCGACCGCCTCAAAACACTGCAACTGGTAGCCGAGATGCGCGCAGATATTGGCGAATTGGTAGATATGCTGATGAGCACCGCCAATATCGAGCAGCGGACTGTCGGTGTTGGCCTGTTGGATCGCAAAATTGCTCGAGATTTCAGCCCGGTCGGCCCGATGATCCGTGCCAGTGGTTTTGCCCGCGATATGCGCCACGACCACCCTTATGCCAACTATGCCAATGTCCCAAAAGAATTATTTAGTCTGGATGGCTGTGACGTCCACTCCCGCCTGTTGGTGCGTGTGCGCGAATTTTTTGACTCGCTGGTAATGATTGAATATGGGCTGAACCATATGCCCGGCGGGCCATTGCTGGAAGAAAAAATCCATTATCAGCCCTACAAGTTTGCCCTCGGGTTCTCCGAAGCGCCGCGTGGCGAAGATGTTCACTGGAGCATGACGGGCGACAATCAAAAATTGTTCCGCTGGCGCTGTCGTGCTGCCACTTACGCCAATTGGCCGGTGCTGCGTTACATGTTGCGCGGCAATACCGTGTCTGATGCGCCACTGATTATCGGCAGCCTCGATCCCTGTTATTCCTGCACCGACCGCGTCACTTTGGTCGATGTGCGCAAGCAGAAATCCGTCACCGTGCCGTACAAAGAAATCGAACGTTATGGCATCGAGCGCACCCATTCGCCGCTCAAATAGAGGGATGAGAAATGTTAAAACTGTTTAAAACCATCCTGAAAGTCGGCGATACCACGGTGAAATACCCGTTTAAGCCGCTTGAAGTCAGCGCCGGGTTTCGTGGCAAACCACAATATGATGCCGAACAATGCATTGCTTGTGGCGCCTGCACCATGGCCTGCCCCGCCAATGCCCTGACAATGGAAACCGACATTGCCAATAGCACTCGTCAATGGCAGCTCTTTCTTGGGCGTTGCATTTTCTGTGGTCGCTGCGAAGAGGTTTGCCCCACCCGCGCCATTGTCTTATCACAAGAATTTGAGTTGGCGGTGTTCAGTAAAGCTGATTTATATCAACGAGCTAACTTTACCCTCGCCCATTGTCAGCAGTGCCACCAGCCCTTTGCGCCGAAGAAAGAAGTGGATTATGTCATGGCGCTACTGGTGCATTCCGGCATGAGCGCGCAGGAAATTGAGCAACAGCGGCCCCACTTTGAAACCTGCCCGGCATGCAAACGCAAACAGAATATTGCGGGTCATGACAATGTGGCACTTAAAACCAATATTCAAATTAATAACATTTCTATTAATAACATTCCCATTAATAACAATACCATCGCGCATAAAAACCCGAATGGGGAGAGCACATTATGAGCCAGCCAGATTCATTAAAACCGGCCTGGGGGCATCATGTCAGCCAACCGGTCGCCCTTGACCCGGCTATCGCACAGTTAAAAAGTACATTATTGAAAGATATCAAACGCTCGGCTTATGTTTACCGAGTGGATTGTGGCGGCTGTAACGGCTGTGAAATCGAGATTTTCTCTTCAATTACGCCGGTATTTGATACCGAGCGATTTGGCATCAAGGTGGTCGCCTCACCGCGCCACGCCGACATCTTACTGTTCACTGGTGCGGTGACCCGCGCCATGCGCACCCCCGCCCTGCGCGCCTATGAATCTGCACCTGATCCCAAGATTTGTGTCTCTTATGGAGCTTGTGGCTGCGGCGGTGGCATCTTCCACGACCTGTATTGTGTTTGGGGCGGCAGTGACACCATTGTGCCGATTGATGTTTACATTCCCGGTTGCCCTCCTACTCCTGCGGCCACGATTTATGGCTTTGCAGTGGCGCTGGGATTGCTGGAACAAAAACTGAAAGGTGAAGAAAGTCATGAGGTTGCTGGCGAGAAAGTGGCATTAATTCACCCCGATGCGCCGCTAAATCTGCGGGTATTATTAGAGCGCGAAGCCCGCCGGATGGCCGGTTATCGTCAAGGAAGAGAAATCACTGACAGTTTTTTGTCATTGCTGGTCAATCAACCTTTGCAGGAATTGGAACAGCGCTGCCAGAGCTACCTTAAACAGCAAGATGACCCACGGCTAAGTGAGATATTCGCCAACTTGCAACACATCGCCCAACGGCAATTGGCGGGAGGCCGAATTAATGCCCGCTAAAGTGGTTTTTTATGCGCTGAACCAGAAGTTCCTCGACAGTGACGAAGACATGCCGGAGCAGGCACAGCAAGTCATGTATTACTCACTGGCTATCGGCCACCATGTCGGGGTGATTGATTGCCTGAAAGCTATCATGGAATGCCCGCTGGCGGAGTATGAACTGTGGTTTAGCCAACTCCCCGCCGGGGAAGCGCGCCGTAAGATGGCCGGTCTGCTGAAATTTGGTGAGATAACTATCGACAGCACACATACCCAATTACTGGCCCAAGCCTTTGCCCCATTGGCGCAAGACTCAGGTTCATTGCACCAGCCGTGGAGCCAACAACTGCTGCAAACCCTGTACGATATTGAGCAGGAACCGGCAATTTACTTAATGGTGAAACGCCGCTTATGAACTTACAAAGTACCAAACTCAACTCAAACTCCGCCACTAACCTGGTATTAACCGTCGGCAATAGCATGATGGGCGATGATGGCGCAGGCCCGCTGTTGGCTGAGCGCATGGCCCAGCAACCCTTGGTTGATTGGCAAGTGATTGACGGCGGTTCAGCCCCCGAAAATGTGGTTCATCGCATTCGAGCCCTGCAACCGACCCGCCTGATTATTGTTGATGCCGCCGATATGGAACTGCCGCCGGGGGAGATTCGTATTATTGACCCAGAGCGAATTGCCGAGATGTTCATCATGAGCACCCATAATTTGCCACTCAACTTTCTTATTGACCAGCTTAAAGAAGATATCCGCGAAGTTATCTTCGTCGGTATCCAACCTACCTTGGTGGCGTTTTACTTCCCGATGACCGATATCGTCAAGCAAGCGGTGGAAACACTCTATCAGCAATTGCCACTCTGGCAGGGTGACGGCGGTTTTAGCCACCTGTAATTGAGTGACGGCGTGGCGTCGTCAAATTTGCCGACGTCACACCTGCCGACAGTTTCCCTCTGCAAAACCTCACACAGAAACAGCCATTAAGTCATTATAAAACAATACGTTTATCTCATTTTAGCCGCTTCACCTCAACTTGGCATAAACCATGCAATATGTGGGTGAATGTAACATTAAGGGCAATATGTCAGTTTCGCTCACCCGACAGTGAAGCTGCCTGAATGCCAGTTAATAACCAATAGATTGCATGGTGCAGTAAGGCGGTAAATCAAGAAATTATCAATGTTCTCAAACTGCTGACAACCTTGATTAGAAGGGAAAGGTGCCGTAACGGCTTAAGCCCTCGGAGCCGTCGCCCCGGCTGACTGGATGCTGATAATGCCGATGTGTCATCAACCTAATGAGCTTCTTTATCTCATGCCAAAAAACAGGCCAGTGATTCGGGTGAGCAAATGCAGCCAACATACCTGCAACTTGAAAAATGAAGGGTAAGGAGAATAAGCAATGAACCGGTTCATAATTGCAGATCCAAAAAAGTGCATTGGTTGCCGCACCTGTGAGGTTGCCTGTGTGCTGGCACATAATGGCGGCAAGCTGGAGGCCCTGACCAAGACCAATTTTGCCCCTCGGTTAAAAGTGGTCAAAGGGCTGAATGTCAGTACCACCATTATGTGTCGTCACTGTGAGGATGCGCCTTGCGCCAATGTTTGTCCGAACGGCGCGATTGTTCGGGCCGCAGACAGTATCCAGGTGCTGCAAGAAAAATGTATTGGCTGCAAAACCTGTGTTGTTGCCTGCCCATACGGAGCCATGAATGTGGTGACCAAACAGGTCGAGGTCATGTTCAACGGCCTCTCGCAGGGCTTTTGTCTGAAAGCCGAAGCACAGAAATGTGATTTATGCGAAGGACGTGCCGCAGGCCCGGCTTGTATCTCAGTTTGCCCAACCAAGGCGCTGCATATGATGGGCCGCGATACCCTGCAAGCCATGCTCCGCAAAAAACAGCTGCGCGCCGCGCTGGATGAAGCCAGCGAGATGAACTTTTAGCCAGCCTCCAAAGCCAAGGGGATTAAAAAATGTATAAAGCATTAACTGTCTGCCCATATTGCGGCTCCGGCTGCAAAATCAATTTACTGGTCGAAAATGGCAAAGTTGTCGGCGCTGAAGGGGCGAATGGCGTCACTAATCAGGGCGAATTATGCCTAAAAGGCTATTATGGCTGGGATTTTCTCAATGACACTAAGCTGCTGACACCGCGCTTAAAGCAGCCGATGATCCGCCGTCAGAAAGGTGGCAAGCTGGAAGCCGTGTCCTGGGATGAAGCTATCGAGTTCGCCAGTAGCAAGTTGCGGGCAATTAAAGAAAAATATGGCGCGGAAGCCATTATGCACACCGGCTCTTCCCGCGGGCCGGGCAATGAAACCAACTATGTGATGCAAAAATTTGCCCGCGCGGTCACCGGCAGCAACAATATTGACTGCTGCGCGCGAGTCTGTCACGGCCCATCCGTCGCTGGGTTGCAAGTCACCCTGGGCAACGGCGCGATGAGCAATTCTATCTGCGAGATTGAAGATACCAAATGCATTTTAGTCTTTGGCTATAATGCCGCCGACTCCCACCCCATCGTGGCTCGGCGCATTCTCAAAGCCAAAGAAAAAGGCGCTAAAGTGATTGTTTGCGATCCGCGCCATATTGAAACTGCACGAATTGCTGATCTCTGGCTGCCATTAAAAAATGGCTCAAATATGGCGTTAGTCAATGCATTTGCTAACGTGCTAATCAGCGAAGAGTTATACGATAAAGATTATGTATCTCGCTATACCGAAGGGTTTGACGAATATCGCGAAATTGTCGCCAAATACACACCAGAATATGTCGAAAGCATTACCGGCCTGCCAGCACAAACCATCCGTGAAGCAATGCGCATCTATGCCGCAGCACCTTCTGCCACCATTTTATGGGGCATGGGGGTTACCCAATGGGGTCAGGGGGTTGATGTCGTTAAGGGATTATCAGGATTGGCATTGCTGACGGGTAACCTTGGTCGCCCGAATGTGGGCGTCGGCCCAGTTCGTGGACAAAATAACGTGCAAGGTGCTTGTGATATGGGAGCATTGCCCAATATGTATCCCGGTTATCAAGCCGTTACCGACCCCGCAACACTAGAAAAGTTTGCCAAAGCTTGGGGTGTCCCGGCGTTATCTGGAAAAATTGGCTACTCCCTGACGGATGTTCCGCACCAAATTAAAGCAGGCAAAATCAAAGCCAACTACGTTATGGGCGAAGATCCGCTGCAAACTGAACCGGATCTTTCCATGATGCGCGAAGCCTTCAGCGAGCTGGAATTGCTGATTGTGCAGGATATTTTCATGACCAAAACCGCCGCCGAGGCTGATGTGATTTTCCCGGCAACCTCATGGGGCGAACATGAAGGCGTCTATTCTGCCGCCGATCGTGGTTTCCAACGGTTTGAAAAAGCGGTTGATGCACAAGGGGATGTGAAGCCGGATTGGGAAATTATCAGTCTGATGGCAACCGCCCTCGGCTACCCAATGAAATATAACAATACCAAAGAAATTTGGGATGAATTGCGCAAACTCTGCCCGCTCTACTACGGCGCGACCTACGAGAAAATGGCTGGCTTAGGCTATATTCCGTGGCCATGCACCACTGAGGATAGCCCCGGAACCCCGTGGTTATATGCTGGCAATAAATTTGACCGTCCCGGGGGCAAAGGGTTGTTATTTGCCAGTGAATGGCGCGCGCCAATGGAACAGGTGGATGATGAATATCCGCTGGTGCTGTGTACCGTTCGTGAAGTCGGCCACTATTCCTGCCGCTCAATGACCGGTAACTGTTCGGCATTACAAACATTGGCCGATGAACCCGGCTATGTGCAAATAAGCCCACAGGATGCAGATAACATGCACTTGCAGGATCAGCAATTGGTCTGGGTTGAATCACGGCGTGGCAAAGTTATCACACGGGTATCAGTCAGTGAGCGCATTAATGTCGGTGCGGTATATATGACTTATCAGTGGTGGATTGGTGCCTGTAATGAATTAACACTTGACCATTTGGATCCCATTTCCAAGACGCCGGAATATAAATATTGTGCAGTGAAACTGGAGGCCATTGCGGATCAGGGTTGGGCAGAAAATTATGTGCAGCAAGAATATAGCCAGTTGAAAGCACGGTTACGTAGAGAAGCCGAAGTTAATTGATAAATTAACGGCTACTGTGCTTTGCCATTCTGGGTATACCCGCGCCCAGAATGGCTTTATTCACAACACTTCCTGAGGACAAAGTCTTTACTTAACTGCAAGTCACTGGCCCCAACATCTCATTATTGTGTTACATCAAACTATCTTCATCTTCGATACTTTTTACGGATATTCCGAGCCGTTGCATGCGGGATAATAAAGTGGTGCGTTTGAGTCCCAATTTAATCGCAGCACCTTTAGGGCCAGCAACTACGCCATTAGTTTCACGTAATATCCGAATAATTTGTGCTCGCTCAGATTCTGAAAACTCCGGCTCTTCACTCTCTGGTAATAAAGGTTTGTGGATGGCTCTTTCCTGCGTCGGTTTCGCAACATCAAGTGGCGACAAATGATATTCCAGCTCTTGTAACTGTAAATTTAACGTGGTGCCGCGCGTGAGGATCACCGCCCGCTCAATCACATTCTCCAACTCACGAATATTACCCGGCCAAGGTAAACGGCTAAGCAAACGCAAAGTCTCGCTCGGAATAGTATCTATGGTGCGGTTCATCCGTTTGGCTATTTTCTGAGTGAAGAATTTTACCAGCAAAGGAATATCTTCAGGCCGTTCGCGCAGTGGCGGTATAACAATCGGAAAAACATTGAGCCGATAATACAGATCACTGCGGTACTCCCGATTCACCATCATCGATTTTAAATCCCGGTTAGTGGCCGCGATCAGCCGAACATCTACCGGGATAATTTTGCTGCCCCCCAACCGCTCTATTTCCCGCTCTTGTAATACCCGCAAGAGTTTCGGTTGCAGTTCAAGAGGAATATCCCCGACTTCATCAAGAAATAACGTGCCATTATCCGCCATTTCAAAACGACCAATACGTTGTGATGCCGCGCCAGTATAAGCCCCCTTCTCATGACCAAACAGGTCACTTTCCATTAATCCGGAGGGGATAGCGGCACAGTTCATTTTGACCATGCGCTTATTCTTACGGGTACTCAAATTATGAATAGCGCGGGCAATTAACTCTTTACCGGTGCCGGTTTCACCGAGAATCAACACAGTGCAATCACTGGAGGCCACCATCTCAACCTGCTCTAATACCGCTTTAATTCCTGCACTGTGACCTATTATCTCGCCAAACTCTTCATTATGAATAATTTGATCTGTGAGATAGAGATTTTCATTTACTAGAGAATCTTTCAGACGGGTAATTTCATTGTAAGCCAAGGCATTGTCGACTGCGATTGCAATTCGAGCGGCGATTTGCCGTAACAGTTTGAGATTATTGTCGGTGAATATATCACTGCGACATTGTGCTAACTTTAATACTCCCAGCATCTTATGACCGAAAAATAGCGGTAACAAACAAACTATCTGCAAACCCTCATCCAGCATATTTGCCAGTTGCTTATCATCAGGAGCCAACAGTGAAATATTCGCCAGATTAACCAGCAATAATTCCCGGCTATGTAACACTTGTCCGGCTAATGTGCCGGTCATATCAACCCATTCCTGCTGGTGCAACACCGCTTTACCCGTCTGGTAACGGGAAGAAAAAACATTCAGTTTATTTTTGTCATTATGAGTGCCGCACAATGCCAGACTAATGTAATCAATATTGAAAAAACGGTGTATTTCTTTTGAGACTTCCGCCGCTAATACATCCAGTTCCAGTTTAGAAATAACCGTGTTGGTGACATCCACTAATATCCGAAAGTGATCCCGTTCAAAACGTAATTGCTCGCGTTCAGAATATGCCCGATTTATTTCAGTAATATTATCAACTGCAATGGCCACAACCTCTGCCAGTAATCCTAAAAAAGCCATTGTTTGTTCATCAAATTCGCTGTTATCGGTTTTAATAAACTCAACACAGCCCAACCAATGATTATTGTGGCCTAAGGGAAAATGGCAGCCAGAATGCAATTGCTGGTAAGGTGCTAAATGGCAAACAGTAAAAAACTCCCTTTTCATACGGTGGCTATCAGTTTGCAAAGGGATATGTTGCTGCCAGGCAACCCCTCCGGGGCCCTCGGCAAACAGGATATTTTGCTGACCCGTTACCACATCAGTCACTTCATCATGAGTATAAAGTGTCATTTGGTTATACAGCGGGTTAAGCAGTAATAAATTAACACGTTGAAAACGGACAACAGAAAAAGACAGTTTCCTGAGTTCATTAACTAGATCGGCTATATCTCGTAGCAATAATAACTTTTTCGAAACGCCGAACAAGGTATCTTGCCAAACTTGAGCCAATGTGGGACGGGGTAATTTTTTTGCGCTATCCATATATACCCAAAATAATTAAGCCCAAAAAATGGACGATACCTAATTTAAGGTATTGATATGAAAAAATATATATTAACCCGCAATAAGCTTGATCTGGATTAACAAACTATTTTATGCAGATTCACTTCTTAATCTTTCCGGGTGAAATCACGTCTCATTCCCACCAATATCAAATAAATATGGTGTTACACACTGTCACACCTATTAGTTTAATGCTCGCCAGATACTTATCATTATATAAAGTATTACATAACGATATGAGAGTTACCCCCACATATTGAGTCTATCACTTTATAGTTGACAGAACATTAACAATGAAAAATAGCCCTGAGTGAATGGTATGAAAAATGCATGAAACATCTGTCAGAAAATTAATTATTTAATGTTCATCTTTCCCCTCTATTCAACAATAAAATAAGCAACAAGGAGTTATCAATGAGTATTGAAAATCCCTTTGATCTGCGACTTCCGGTTGATATGGCAAAACTTGCAGAGAAAATTGGTATATATAAAGCCACTAAAAACCCGGCAACAACCTTTTATTTAGCGATGACGGCAGGTGTTTTTATCTCTATTGCTTTTGTCTTCTATATTACAGCTACCACCGGCACTGCTGGCGTCGCATTCGGGCTGGCAAAGCTAGTTGGCGGACTATGCTTTTCCTTGGGTCTGATTCTGGTGATTGTTTGTGGTGCTGATTTATTCACCTCCACAGTGCTCATAGTGGTGGCAAAAGCCAGTGGCAAGATCAGTTGGTGGCAATTAATCTGTAATTGGATCAACGTCTACTTTGGTAACTTAATTGGGGCGCTGTTTTTTGTAGCTCTAATTTGGTTTGCCGGTCAGCATACTGCCGCAAATGGTTTATGGGGTTTAAATGTGCTGCAAACAGCTGATCACAAATTACATCATACATTTATAGAAGCCGTGTGCTTAGGGATTCTGGCTAATCTGATGGTCTGTCTGGCAGTATGGATGAGCTATTCTGGCCATACTCTGACAGATAAAATAGTGGTGATGTTATTGCCTATTGGTATGTTTGTCGCCAGTGGGTTTGAGCACAGTATTGCCAATATGTTTTTGATCCCACTCGCTATTGTGATCCGCAATTTTGCATCTCCTGAATTCTGGCATTCTATTAATGCCACTCCAGAGCAATTCCCTTCGCTGACAATGTCTAATTTTATAATCGATAATCTTATCCCTGTGACCATGGGTAATATTATTGGTGGCGGGTTATTGGTGGGTCTGACCTATTGGATTATTTATTTACGTCATCCAGCCCACTGAGTTATTAGAGTGGTAGAGGTCGACAATTATGACGAAATGACATTGATGATATTGACAGAAATAATAAAAAAGCCAGCCAGGTTATCCCCGGTCTGGCTTTCCTTTTGATGTGTATTGCTAATTACCTACTGCTCACTTAGCACTTACCACTATACCGACCAACACGAACAAATTATTTTTTCTTCGCGTATTTCAGTGAATCCAGTGCTACCGCAAAGATAATGATCGCGCCCTTGATAATATATTGCCAGTAAGGGTTTACACCAATATAAGTCAGGCCGTAGTTAATCACAGTAAAGATAATGACACCGGTCACAACACCGATAACAGTACCCACACCACCACTGAAGGACACCCCGCCCACCACACAGGCAGCAATTGCATCTAACTCATACATAAAGCCGAGGTTATTTGTGGCACTACCGATACGGCCTGCTTCCAACATCCCGCCGAATGCATAGAACACACCAGACAAAGCATAAATCATGATTAAGTTTAGTGGCACATTCACGCCGGACACTTTGGCCGCTTCAGGGTTGCCACCAATCGCGAAGATATTCTTACCAAAACGCGTTTTGTTCCACAACACCCAAACAAAGCCGATAGCAATCAAAGCATAGAAGGTAATGTAGGACAGTTTGAAATCACCAAACCGCAAGAAACCTTGGGCAAAGGTTGAAAACGCCGGGTCAAAACCTGCAATTGGCGATGCACCAACATAGTCGTAATACAGGGAGTTAATCCCGTAAACAATAATCATCGTGCCCAATGTGGTAATAAATGGCGTCACATTTAGGTAAGCAATGATAATGCCGTTAACCAAACCGATAACTGCGCCAATTAAGCAAACAGTTAAAATAACTACCGGAATGGGAACAGTATGCAAATCTGGGAAAACTTTATTAACGTTATCCATAGCTTGCAGCATAGTTGCCGCTACTACCGCAGCCAAACCGACCTGGCGACCAGCTGACAGGTCAGTCCCTTGGGTAACAATCAGGCCCGCCACACCCAATGCGATAATAATACGCACAGAAGATTGGGTCAGAATATTACTTAAGTTCATTAGACTTAAAAATGTCGGATCCTTGACAATAATGATTGCTAGTAAGACAAATAATACTACATAAATCCCGCTCTCTTTAAGGTAAGTGAGCATGCTTTTCTTATTTAACGCATTCATAATAAGAACCTTCGACTAGATTAGAGATACAAGGATGCAAGACGTAATATTTCATTCTGCGTGGTATGTTTTGTGTCAACAATTCCCGCAACCTGACCATTACTCATTACCAAAATTCTGTCAGTGATCCCTAATAGCTCAGGCATTTCAGAGGAAATAATAATAATTCCTTTGTCTTTCTTCGCTAGTTCAGTCATTAACTGATAGATTTCAAACTTAGCACCGACATCAATACCTCGTGTCGGTTCATCCAACATTAATATTTCTGGTTGAGTCAGTAGCCAACGGCCAATAATAACTTTCTGCTGATTACCGCCGGATAGTGAGCCAATACTGGTACGGTGACCCGGCGTTTTTACCCGCATGGCATCGATAACCCATTGGGTATCGCTCTTCATACGCGTATTATCCAGCAGTCCAAATTTATTTTTATAATTGCGGATATTTGAGATAAGAGAATTAAAACCAACATCGAGATAAGCATAAATCCCGGTTGAACGCCGCTCTTCTGTTACTAGGGCAAAACCATGATTAATGGCTTCATTGGCGCTGTGGTTATTAATACTCTTACCGTGTAATTTAATGGTGCCAGAAACTTTTTCACGGATGCCAAATAAGGTTTCAACAATATCGGTTCGCTTAGCGCCCACCAATCCTGCAATCCCCAATATCTCGCCTTTATGTAAATCAAAGGATACATCACGGATAGATGGCTGGCGCAGTGAGGTCAGATTCTTCACTTCCAGAATGACTTCACCTGGTGTGTTGATACGATCAGGGAAGCGCTGGCTCAGCGAACGCCCAACCATCATTGAGATTATCTGATCCATCGTCAGCCCTTCCAAAGGCTGAGTGGTTATCCACTGACCATCACGTAAAATAGTAATTTCATCACATAGCTGGAATATCTCTTCCATCTTATGAGAGATATAAACAATACCGCAGCCACGTTCTTTTAATTTACGAATTATCGTAAATAGATGATTAACTTCTTTCTCTGTTAATGAAGAAGTTGGCTCATCCATAATGACTATTTTGGCATTATAAGAGAATGCTTTGGCAATTTCGATCATCTGCATTTGAGATACGGATAAAGTAGCTACTTTATCGCGCGGATCAATCTCAATATCTAATTCATCAAAGATAGCTTTGGTATCTTTGTACATTTTATCTTGATCGACAAAGAAACCTTTAGTTGGGTAACGGCCTAACCACATGTTATCCATTACGGTACGTTGCAATACCAGGTTTAATTCCTGATGTACCATAGAGACGCCATGTTCTAATGCTTCCTTAGAACTTTTAAACTCTATTTCTTGCCCCAGAAATAGAATGCTTCCGGAGTCTTTTTTATAGATACCAAACAGACATTTTAATAGCGTTGACTTACCTGCACCATTTTCGCCCATTAATGCATGGATAGAATTTGGTCGCACTTTAAGATTTACGTTATCTAACGCCTTTACGCCCGGAAATGATTTATTCACATTACTCATTTCCAGCAACCACTCGCGAGGTTGTGCTGTATTAATATCGGCCATAGTTATACCTGGCTAAGAATCGCGACTTATCTGCAAGATGTTTATTATCTCAACAGTTCAGCACACGCTCTAAAATAAGGATTCATGCAAAAAACCTTCCGCCCCGATGCTGGTTACCCGGTATCGGGGCCAGAAGGATAATAGTTAATTCCCAACCCTTGGTATATTACCCAGGGTATTTATCTCAGATGTTGGCGATTACTTGGTAAAATTAGCCAAGTTATCTTTATCAACACCTACATACGGAATACGTACGATTTTGTTCTCGATTTTCCAGTTAGTCCCTTCAGCGGCAGGTTTACCCGCAGCCAGGTTTTTCGCCAGATCAAAGGTCGCTTTTGCCTGATTGTTCGCATCGTTCAGAACAGTACCGGCCATTTGACCTGATTTCACCATCGCCAAAGCTTCTGGTAAGGCATCGACACCAAATACTGGAATACTGGATTTGTTATGCGCTTTCAATGCTTCGACCGCGCCCATTGCCATCGCATCATTGTTAGCAATAATCACTTCAATTTTGTTAGCGTTAGGGCCAGATAACCAAGCATCCATCTTATCTTTAGCCTGTGCGGTATCCCACATTGCGGTATCTAACTGCAATTGTTGAGTTGGCAGGCCTTTTTCATTCAGAGTCTTAATAACATAAGTGGTACGAGCTTCAGCATCTGGATGACCTGGCTCGCCTTTCAGCAGCACAAATTGAATTTTGCCATCTTTGTTCAGATCCCAAGCTGGATTGGCTTGCCAATGTTTAGCAATCAACTCACCCTGAATTACACCCGATTCTTTGGAATCAGTTCCGACATAATAAGCTTTGTCATAGCTGTCCAGCGCTTTACGTGAAGGTTCTTTGTTATAGAAGACAATTGGAACATCATTTGCACGGGCTTTATCAATCACAACCGGCGCTGCTGCTGGGTCAACCAAGTTAATTGCCAGGGCTTTTACGCCTTTAGCCAGCAACACGTCAATTTGATCGTTTTGCTTGGATTGGTCATTTTGGGAGTCGTTCATCAGTAAGGTAACATCAGGAGATGCTTTAGCATCTTTCTCGATGGCTTTACGCACCACGGACATGAAGTTGTCATCATATTTATAAATAGTGACACCAATACGGGTATCAGCTTGAGCCGCCGCGCCGAACATCATGCTGGCAACCAGAGTCGCTAATGTGAAAACCTTCTTATTCATTTATATCTCCGGGTTTATGTAGGGTAGTACAGGGTGATAACACCATCGCCTTTACGTGAGAATGCCCCATCGTTTAAAGCAACTGACACTGAATTTCTATCGTCCTTGAGCACACTCCACTCCGAAAAACTGCCTGAATCATCAAAAAAATATGTCATTTACAAACTCGTCGTCTGCGGAACTCGCATTTGTAAATTGCTATTCAAAAACCCGTTACCTGGTATTTTTTTATTTGGTAACCGATGACACATGAGTAAATTCAGGTAGAAAACAACTAGAGCATAGACGGCCCGTTGTTAAGAATCTGTGAATTTTCTCACAGATTGAAAACGGTTACACAAGAATAAATCCCGAACTAGTGAGCGACACCACAAATTGCGACTGAATGTCGCGGAACCAGTGTGGGTTGAAAACAATAAGCAGCATGAGGGTCTGGCACACGTCTGGCCCCCTCAAGGGCCAGCTCCGTGGCCAAAGTTGCCATAGAAACAATGGGATAACGCACTGTGGTTAATTTTGGGCTGGTATAACGTGCTATCGGGATATCATCAAAGCCCACCAGCGAAAACTGCTCAGGTACATTGATGCCGTTCTCTTTCAATACTGCCAGTGCACCAGCAGCCATTGAGTCGTTATAAGCAAACACGGCACTGAGTTGCAAATTGCGCCCTAACAAGTCAATCATCGCCCGCTCTCCTCCCGCTAAATCTGGCGTGCTATACGCGCGCCAACTATCAGGCGCAGTGATACCTGCGCCCTCAAGGGCATTTAGATAACCGGTTTGGCGCTGCATAACATCATCAATGGGGTGATTTGAACCGAGGAAACCAATGCGCTGATGGCCTTGTTTGAGAAGCAAGCGACACGCCATTTGCGCACCGCTAACATTGTCTAATCCTACACAACGATGCTCAAACCCAGGAATAATCCTATTAATCAAAACCATGCCCGGAACTTGGTCTAAAAAAGAAATTAACTCACTATCACTCAAGGCCTTAGCATGAACAACTAATGCATTGCACCGCTGGCGCAGCAACACCTCGATGGCATTACGTTCCTTATCTGCCTGATGATAACTATTGCCAATTAACAGATATTTTTGATGACGTTGAGCGACAGTGTCTACCGCTTTCACCAGTGCACCAAAAAAGGGATCCGCGACATCCATGACCACCACGCCCACAGTATCACTGCTTTGGGTGGCCAGCGCCTGCGCATTAGCATTCGGGCGGTAGCCCAGTTCTGACACGGCTTTCAGCACTGCGGCTCGCGTTTCTGGCCGGATAGACGCGCTGTTATTAAGAACTCTGGAGACAGTAGCCAGCGAAACGCCTGCCCGTGAGGCCACATCGCGAATGGTAATAGTGTTTCCAGCTGAATGCAGAGTGGCCATGACCTTATCCTGTGAATCAATAAGTCACCGTGCATCAGTTGAAAACAACTTAGTGAAACAAGTTATTGAAAACAACCTGGCACGGCAGATGGCCTATCCTACCCAGTTTGTTGAAATCGCCACGTGAAATGCGTCACAAGAAAGAAAACGTTTACATACAATTTTGCAACCACTCACTCATTGCTGCTTTACCGACCGATTCAAAGCTTAGTGTTGCGAGGTTGTAACGATTGACCGCAAGTATAAGCAGTTAATTTCCGCCAGAGCCATTCTACTGGCCCTTGGGGAAAATAATGCAGCCAAAACAAGGAGAAAAGAATATTACATAACCAGACTAAGGGGACGATAGCTAATAATTGCAGGCGATCGAGTTGTTGGTATAAACCAAAATGATAGAACAGCAAAGTGCATAGCAATGTCTGCAAGAGATAATTACTCAGAGCCATGCGGCCCACCTGTGCTAACCAATGGCTGACACGCCAGCGCGATATACTCGGCCAAAAGCCATACAACAGGGCCAGATACCCGACAGACTGTAATGGCGCGCCTAACTCACGAGGCACTTGCAGCAAAAAGCCCGTCCAGCGGTAATCCCACCCGACCAGCCATTGCATTGCTACCCCGGGTATTTGGATAACTAATGAAAGCGGTATCAAACAAGCAGCCAGTAGCCGGTAATGGCGCAAACTGAAAGTGCCGCGCAGCCATCCGCAACGCATTAATCCGGCACCAAATAACATCGAGCCCGCCAGTTCCCAGCCGTATTGCGCGCCGATAGCAATCAAATTGGATGACAATAGATCCAGCCGGTTTTTCCAGGCCTCTATCCCCCCCTGTAATTTCCAGAATTGTTCGTATTGCAGATCAGCAGGCCCCGGTTGCCAGAAGCGCCCCGGCTCCCCATTGGTAATAAACCCCAGCAACAGTAATACCGCAACACCCAGTAAATACATCACCGCACCGGTGCGCAATAAACTGCTGGCATCTTTCGCATCACGGATCATGCGCCAGCACACCAACCCAATCAAACCATAAGCCAGAAGAATGTCGCCATCCCAGAAGAAAATGCCGTGAATGAGTCCCAATAATAACAACAGAGAAAGCCGCGCTCGAATCCAGCCTTTGCCCCGTTTTAGCAGCAGCTCAAGGCCAGCACCAAACAAAATGGCAAAAATAGACAGAAACTTTGCTTGCGCGACGATATCAAGAATGGCCCATGTCCAGGTATCAGACACCGAGGGTAGACCAAGATAGGCGGGGTTAAGGTAAGCCGCCTTTGGCAAACCAAAGGCACTTATATTGAGCAGAAGAATGCCAAGAATGGCCAGACCTCGCGCACTGTCTAGCGTTGCGATGCGTTGACGCATACCCGACATCCTGTATAGGGGCATCCATTGACACCCACTCTGGCAAAAGGCTAATGAACCCTAGTGGCGTTAGCTATTATGACGAACTGCGCGCAAGAATTCCTGACGGGTATTTTGGCTGGATTTGAATAACCCGCCTAATGATGTGGTGGTGGTTGCACTGGTGGCATCACGAATACCCCGTGCTTTAACACAGTAATGCACTGCATCAATAGAAACCGCGACATTATTAGTTCCCAGCAAGGTCTGCAACGCCAGCAAAATTTGCTGTGTTAGCCGCTCTTGCACTTGTGGGCGCTGGGCGAAAAACTGCACGATACGGTTAATTTTAGATAAACCAATCACGCTATCTTTCGGAATATAAGCCACTGTCGCTTTACCATCGATAGTCACAAAATGATGTTCGCAGGTGCTAGTCAGGGTGATATCTCGCACCGTAACCATTTCATCAACCTTCATTTTATTTTCTATCAAGGTGATTTTGGGGAAATTTTCATAATCCAGCCCGGAGAAAATCTCATCAACATACATCTTGGCAATTCGTCTTGGCGTGTCTGCCAGACTATCGTCAGACAAATCAAGATTCAACAATTGCATGACTTGCGTCATATGTTCCTGGATCCGAGTCTTGCGCGTTTCGGCATCTAATTCTTGTTTGCGCAATGGGGTTTCAAGGCCACGGGCCAGCAATGCTTCATGAACCAGCTCTGCTTCTTTACTCAGCGATGACATTCTTTTCTCCAACAGGCGTCCGTATCCGAGCGCGATAAACATGATGTAGATCACGTTCAGATTTTGCTCCCCACTTTAGTTGAGAGCAAAATGATTATCCAGTGATTGTTATTCATCTCTCACTGTTCTTTCTATCATGATGAAATAGATACATCACCAACAGTGATTTGCCCGCATTCAACTATTGACGGCTTCCCGACCACGGGCTGGGGTGTTAATCACTAAGCCGCCGGCAATAATCAGTGCAATGACAGCCACATACAGTGCCGGCTCCAGACGATGAGTCAAAGCCGTTGATATTGCGGATAAGATTGGGCCAATCAACTGCCCGATAGCATAACCAGTAGTTAGCAAACCGGCCATATAGCGGGTATGTTCTGGTGCCAGTTCGCGGCCATGCTGCAAAGAAAGCTGAACCACACTGAGGAAACCGCCGCCTGTCAGTAATGCGCCTAATGCCAAGCCACTCACCCCCGGCACCCATTCGGCACAGAGCACGCCCAATGCTTGCACCCACAATGTCAGTGCTAATCGTGTTTGCGACGTCATACCATGACGAGTCAGGATGCCAATGATAATTCCTATGACCGCCGCGCCACCAAAAACCGGCCAGACAAACTGGGCAAACAGACTTTCTGGGAAGCGGGACGTCGCCATTTGCGATAAAAAGGTGGCGGGTAAGATATAACCAAATCCAGCCAGACTGTAGCTCCACACCAAACGCTTCAGTGCTGGCGTGAGTATCAATGGAACCGCAACAATATGTGGGCGATGCAGCTCCCCATTACGAGGTAAATTAATACTAATAGCGGCAATGATAATCAGTGCCAATACACCATATACCAGCCAGGCTTGCGCAGCTGATAACCCATAGCTATGGATCAGCACAGCTAGCATTCCGCTAATGAATATCCCCGCGCCCGGCCCAGCAAAAACGGCGGCACTCAGTGCTGGGCGGCCAAAATGCGCCAGACGTTCATTAGTCCAGGCCGCAATTAACACCATCGACCAGCCGCTGGCCCAACCAATCGCAAAACGCACCACTCCATGCCACCACGGCCCATCAACAACCGCCGACAGCAGTGTTAGGGTTACCGCCCCCCACAATCCCAGCCATAAACGGCGCTCGACATGACGACTAGCGCGCATGGCATCAAAGGCACCAAATAGATAACCGAGATAATTAAAAGCCGCAACCAGCCCCGCGCCCGTCAGTGTGAATTGGTGCTCTGCAATCATAAGCGGCACTTGTGGGGTGAAGGCAAAACGCCCAATTCCCATCGCCACCACTAATGCCAGAAAACCACTTAATGCAATTCTTAATGCCATTTGCCCTGCCCATCCATAGCCCTGTCAGTGAATCGCACTGCCAGTCGGTTAAAAGAAAGTTGCCAATATCATGCCTGAGCATTAGAATCACAAAAAATGAATAATACTCATTAAGTTAATCACGAAAAGAGAACGCTTATGGATCTGACCCAGCTGCGTATGTTTTGCTGTGTGGCACAAACTGGTTCTGTAGCCCGTGCAGCGGAGCAAATGCACCGCGTCCCTTCAAACTTGACGACGCGTCTACGTCAGCTTGAAATCGAGCTGGGGGCAGACCTGTTTATCCGTGAGAAACAGCGCCTGCGCCTGTCCCCAATGGGGCATAATTTTCTCTGCTACGCCAACCGAATTCTGGCATTGAGCGAAGAAGCCATGCGAATTACTCATGCCGGTGAACCGGCGGGTAACTTCCCGCTCGGCTCAATGGAAAGTACCGCAGCAACTCGCCTGCCCAGCCTGTTGGCGGCTTATCATCAGCGCTATCCTAAGGTTTCTTTATCACTGACCACCGGCACCTCCGGTGAAATCATTGAACAAGTGCGTGCCGGTACCCTGGCTACAGCATTGGTCGATGGCCCGGTACAGCATGATGAACTCCACGGTTGCCGCTCATTCGACGAACAACTGGTGATTATTTCCAGTCTGAATCACCCCCCTATTGTGCAAGCCCGTGATGCCGTGGATGAAACCCTGTTTGCCTTTCGCGCCAGTTGTTCATACCGACTGCGGCTGGAAAGTTGGTTCCGTCAAGCCGGGGTGTTACCCGGGCATATCATGGAAATCCAGTCTTACCATGCCATGCTGGCCTGTGTTGCCAGCGGTGCCGGATTGGCGCTCATCCCGCATTCAGTATTGGCCCTGTTACCCGGCCACGAACGGGTGCAAGTCCATCAACTACCACCCGAAATTGCCGATACCGCCACTTGGCTTATTTGGCGTAAAGACGCCTTTAGCCCCAATGTCCGCGCACTCAAAGAGTTGATAATTGAGCAAATTGAAACTCCGTGATTGGCCAGGCAGAACCCTATTTTCAGGTCATAATCTATACAAGTATCATTAGCTGTTATCTGAAATAATTAGATGAAACATATTTGATACATAAAGAATATATTTATATAACACTCATCACGCAGAAGCTATAGGAGCAACACCATGGAGATGATTAAAACCCGCGCCGCAGTCGCATGGGGGCCAAACCAGCCACTATCCGTCGAAGAAGTTGATTTGATGCCACCACAAAAAGGCGAAGTGCTGGTGCGGATTGTCGCCAGTGGGGTTTGCCACACTGACGCCTACACCTTGTCGGGCAAAGATCCTGAAGGTGTATTCCCGGCGATCCTCGGCCATGAAGGCGGTGGGATCGTAGAAGCTATTGGTGAAGGTGTAACCAGTGTTGCGGTGGGCGATCACGTGATCCCGCTGTACACGCCAGAATGTGGTGAATGTAAATTCTGCCGCTCAGGTAAAACCAACTTGTGCCAAGCCATTCGCAGCACCCAAGGTAAAGGCTTGATGCCCGATGGCACCACCCGCTTCTCTAAAAATGGCCAGCCTATTTTCCACTACATGGGCACCTCAACGTTTTCTGAATTGACCGTCGTGCCGGAAATATCACTGGCAAAAATCAATAAAGAAGCCCCATTAGAAGAAGTCTGTCTATTGGGTTGCGGTGTGACCACCGGTATGGGCGCGGTTATCAATACCGCTAAAGTAAAACCTGGCGATACCGTGGCTATCTTTGGCCTGGGCGGTATTGGATTGTCTGCCGTTATTGGCGCACAAATGGCTGGTGCGGGCCGCATTATCGGCATCGACCTGAATACCAGCAAATTCGAGCTGGCCCGCAAACTGGGCGCGACTGACCTGATCAATCCGAAAGATTATGATAAACCTATCCAGGATGTGATTGTCGAGCTGACCGATGGTGGCGTGGATTTCTCATTTGAATGTATTGGTAACGTCAATGTCATGCGCTCAGCATTAGAATGCTGCCATAAAGGCTGGGGCGAATCCGTGATTATTGGTGTTGCAGGGGCGGGTGAAGAAATCTCAACCCGTCCATTCCAATTAGTGACTGGCCGAGTTTGGCGTGGTTCTGCCTTTGGTGGGGTAAAAGGTCGTTCAGAATTACCGGGTATTGTGCAGCAATATCTGGATGGCAAGTTCGCCTTAAATGATTTCATTACTCATACCATGAGCTTAGATCAAATCAATGAAGCTTTTGATTTGATGCATGAAGGCAAATCCATTCGCTCGGTGATCCATTTCGATCAATCGTCACAAAATCATTCGCTACAAAAAAAATAAAGTAAGGAGGCAGACAACGCATGAATACGTCACTTGAACTTCTCGAAGAGCACCGGATGTTTGGTGGATGGCAGCAACGCTACCGCCATACCGCCAGCAGCCTGAATTGCAATATGACCTTCAGCATCTATCTGCCCCCCCCACGGGATGATAATCCGCCTCCCGTGCTTTACTGGTTGTCGGGGCTGACGTGTAATGATGAAAACTTCACATTAAAAGCGGGCGCACAGCGGATTGCCGCAGAGTTAGGGCTGGTTTTAGTTATGCCGGATACCAGCCCGCGTGGCGATGACGTTCCGAATGATGATGGCTATGATTTGGGGCAAGGTGCAGGTTTTTACCTCAATGCTACCCAAGCGCCGTGGTCTGAACATTTCCGCATGTACGATTATATCAGCCAAGAATTACCCGCACTGATCCGCCAGCATTTCAGTGTTAGCGCCCGTCAATCTATCTGTGGCCACTCTATGGGCGGCCATGGCGCGCTGATGTTGGCACTGCGCAACCCGCAGCAGTATAAGTCTGCCTCCGCTTTTGCGCCGATAGTAAACCCCTGTCAGGTACCTTGGGGCCGCAAAGCTTTTAGTGCGTATTTGGGGGCAGACGAAAGCCAATGGCTGCAATATGATAGCTGCCATTTACTGGCTAATGCGCAAAATCCACTGCCCATATTAGTTGATCAGGGTGATGGTGATCAGTTCCTGGCCGACCAGTTACAACCGGCAAAACTCGCCGAATTAGCACGCCAACGTGACTGGCCGCTAACTCTACGTATTCAACCAGGTTATGATCATAGCTATTTTACCATAGCGACCTTTATTGAAGACCACTTACGTTTCCATGCGGAGTATTTGCACCCATAGAGACGAAATCGAGTTGAATAAGCCATAATATCAGCCCCGTCAGGGGCTTTTTATTTGAAAGAGAATATATAATTATTTAAGTTACAATTTCATTTATCTTTAATCTATAAAATAATAAGAGAAAATAAGTATCTTAAAAATTCCCTCTGTAAAAAACATTGATATTTTTTTAAAAAAGAATTACAAATAAGTGGCTCAACACTGAGCAACAATTAATAACCTCTAAAAGGAATAATTAAAATGGATAATTATATATATACATCACGCAACCCTGATGGGGAAATAATCCCTTCTAATATAATGGCCTTGTTAACTAAGTTAGGATCATTAGATGAATCATTTAAAAACAATGCTCTTACTATAAATAATAATGAAATAGAAAACTTAAAGAACAGTGAAGTTAACAATAAAATAACCGCATGGAACTGGTCAAAAAGCTTCACACAACAATAATACAACTCATTAATAATTTTTTGATAGTAATGGATTAAGGTACTTAAGTTAGTATCTTAATCCCAATAGTCACCCTGTGAAAACTCAATATAGCAGCATGAAATAATGTAATTAATTTCAATATTGATAGAGTAACGAAACAGTAGCCAACAAATAATAATACAAATAGATTCTATTAATAAGTGAGACATTCTTATATGCTGACAGGTGAATTTTTCAATGATTTAAAACTTAGTCCAATATCAAGCTTGTTAGCAATAATAGTAACAGCCATTGGATTAATCTCATCATTCCTGGTGTTACTCCTTTATTTAACTGATTATCGTATTGAAACTCAGCATGAAAACCATCAAGATATTTATCGAATAGAAACTCTGTTTAACTTGCCCAATGGTGATCAAGTCAAGTCAGCTCAAGTTCCTTTGCCGCTTATTTCTGTATTAGAGAATGATGAAAATATTAAGCGTGTTGATTCTATCTTCCGTATTGTCACTCGATTACAGAGCAACGATAAAACCTATTCAAATGTAGATATTTTTGCCGTTAGCGCAGATTTTTTAAATTCCTTAAATCTTTTCCAGCAAAAAGTGACGCATCTCGCACAAAATGAAATCATTATTACTCCTGAGTTTAATCGCCAATACCTTCAGCTGGATACACCACAAGGAAAAATAATCACATTAGGAGATAAAGGACAATTTATCATTAAGGAAGTAGTTGATTTCAATAAATCAAGTCGTTTTAAAACCAATGCAATTATCGCATTAGCGCCTGAAGTCATAGCAGGCTATCATGATAAAAGACATGATTGGTATGATACACACGCCTATGTATTTATCACGATGGAACCCGGTATAACACTCAGTTCCGAACAATTGAATTCTCATATTAGCCAGTATGCGCCTCAGCTCCCAGGAGCGCCCTTCAGCCCTGAAGAATTTATCAAATTATCAACAAGGAATATTACTGATATACATTATGATAATGCATTGCCTGATGAAATGAGCACTGTTATTTCATCAGCATATTTAAATATTTTATATGCTGCTGGCCTGTTTGTTTTTTTAACTACAACTATGAACTTCTTTAATATCAACAACGTAATAAATTCAAACAAAAAAAATAGCTTTTATATAAAGAAGGCCGTTGGTGCTTCTTATTATCAATTGGTTGTAGAATCATTTTTTATCGCAACATTACAAACTATTTTCATGCTTTTATTCGTGCTATTTATTTTACTATCATTAATACAATTTTCAGAAGATGTTAGAGAACTCATCCTTATTCAAGGTGATGATAACTTCTTAACCGCATTCTCTATTACATTAACAGCGACTTACGTTGCAATTTTACTTGCTCATCTTTTATTTTTACTTACGCTTTCACCCTCTAACAGCACTTCCTACAACAGTCTTTATGCTCAACAGTCCCACACTCAAAAAATACATGGCACCCTATTTTGCTTACAAATAATTGTTGCCGGAATCATTATTTACTTATGGGCAGGAGTAATGACCCAAATGCGTTTTATGCAAAACTATGACTTTGGTTATGAAAAAGAAAACCTTGTGACATTTGTACTAAATGATGAATTGAAGTCTCAAACATCAATCAATGCATTACAAGATAAATTAAAGGGAATAGTTGGCGCAGGGAATATCGCGATGAGCAGTTGGCAGCCTTTTGACATGTCGAGAAGTAACATGTCAGTATTTCATCATAACCAACAAGAAAAAGACAAGTTAGTGACGGTAAATACACTTAATGTAAATAAGCACTTTTTTAAAGTCTGGGGAATAACAACAATTGCTGGCAGCGAAAACTTGGTATTACCTAGTGACAACACCAATATTCACCATGCGATTGCTACTAAGTCTTTTGCAACTCTAATGGGACTGCATTCCAACGATCAAGTTCTGAACAATTTATTCTATATTAACAACAATGGTTCACAGCAAGCAGTAAGGGTTCTACAAATAGTTGATGATTTTTATCTTGCAGATCGCGAAACCACCCCATCCCCATTACTTATTTTTATTCAAGATGATAGTCAGCGCTTTGCGGCAGTGAAACTAAATGACATTCGGGATCTGGAAGATGTTGAGAAAACATTAAAATATTATAATATAAACTCTGAAACAATAAAGTTAGTTGATAATTTACATAAAGAACACTTCAATAATAATAATTTAATAAAAAAAACTATCAACTTGGTCACTTTAATTTCAATAATATTAATAATGATAAGCACCATAATAGTTGGGAGTTCAGAAACAAAACGACTCGATAAAACATTAAAAATAATGGAATCCATTGGCGGCTCTATTTATACAAACACTATTTTCTTTATACAACAAAACTTAACACCTATATTTATAGCAGCAATAATATCTCTCCCTATAAGTTTTTGGTTATTACATCACTGGCTGGATCAGTTTAGTTTGGTTAGTGGGACATCTTATCTCTATGCCACTTGCGCTCTCCTTAGCTTCATTTTAAGTATAGTTTTCATTATGAGCACCACACTTATTTTAAATAGCAATATGTTTAATGTCAGGAAAAACAAATAAAATTATGGATATAAGAATTGAAGAAAAAAAATCTATAAATAAAAGTGCCAAACTAATCATTTTTTGTGTGTTGCTTTTTATTATTGCCGGTCTTTACTCAATTTATTACTTATCCACAACACAACATACTTTAGTTATTTCACGAGATGAGGCTATTTTTCACACTATACATCCAGAAGCTTATCAGGAATTATTGATCACCCGAGCAATAGCTGTACCTCAGAAAAGTGTCATTATATCAAGCGAGCGTGGAGGAAAAGTTATTGGTATTACCAAAAAAGCATTTGATACTGTAGTCAAAGGCGATGTTATTGCTAACCTATCAAATTATGACTTTATGTTGGAGGCAACATCCCGAATAGCTAATATTGCTGAGAAAACAAATAATCTTCGTAATATTAAAATGCAATTGGATCAAGATAATCGTGATACAAAAATTAATTTACAGGAAGCTGAACATCAGATAGCGAAATTTTCTAAAGACTTAGCACGACATCAGCAGCTTGATAAAAAATCGATGATTGCAAAATCAGAATTAGAGTATCAAATTGGTATGCTTAAAAACTGGAAAATAAAAATGGATATATTGCAAGATCATAATAATAAAAATAAAAAATCATTGCCATCACAATTTATAAATATAGATAAATCCATATCATTACTTGAGAATATGATGAAAATGATCGAGGATGGTCTGGATCAGTTAGTGATAACTGCACCTATTACTGGAACGTTATCTGTTTTGGATATTGAGTTGGGCCAACAAATAAAACCTGGTGAAAAAATTGCAATAATAGATAACTTGCAATCATATTATTTCAATGTTTATTTAAGTGAATATTATCTCGATAAAATAAAACCACAAAGCAATATAATGTCACAAATAAATGGTCAAGACATTCCACTACTTATTGAGTCAGTATCCACTATTATTGAGAACGGAAAATTTAAAGCAAAACTAATTCCTGGCAAGGAAAGTATTTCTCATCTAAAAAGAGGCCAGTCGATTGAGATTAGGATATTATTACAAGAAGACAATGAAGATATATTACTCGTGCCTTCAGATAGTATTGTTTCAGATAATAATAGGAATAATTTTATCTATGTTTATCAAACAGAAAGTGATCAAGCCATAAAGACGAAAGTTGAAGTAAAACGTAGAAGTAACACGAAAACAGAAATCATCTTAGGATTAAAGGCTGGACAGAAAATTGTGATGCCTCCGGATGCCAATAATAATGAATATGATATCATTGAGTTCAAATAACATGCTAAATATACAAAATGCAGAAAAATGCTATGCCACCAAAACAGTAAAAACGCTGGTTTTGAATAATCTCAGTTTTTCTGTACAAAAAGGTGACTTTGTTTCAATTATGGGGCCATCAGGCTCGGGTAAATCAACACTACTTAATATTATTGGTATGTTTGATAAACTGGACCGTGGTTCTTTGACTCTCGACGGAAACGATATTACTAGTTTGAGTTATTCACAAAAAATATCTCTTAGGAGAGCACTGATAGGGTATATATTTCAATCATTTAACCTAATTCCACATTTATCTGTCTTTGATAACATTGCATTGCCGCTTAAATATCGTGGCGTTGGTAAAAAAGAACGAATTGAACGAGTGAATCAAGTTTTGGCTCTCTTCGATATCAATAACCGAAAAGAGCACAAACCGATACAACTTTCGGGTGGTCAACAACAACGAGTAGCTATAGCTCGAGCTATGGTTGCAAAACCTGCATTACTCTTAGCTGATGAGCCTACTGGAAATTTAGACAGTAAAAATGCTCATGCGGTACTTCAGCAATTAAAAGTTATAAATGAAAAAGGCACAACGATTATTATGGTAACCCATTCAGATGAAGCATCGACTTACGGAAATAGAGTAATAAACATGAAGGATGGTAACTTCACTTAAATTAAGGAGTGTATTATGAGAGATATAATACCGGTAAGAAATATTGACTGTATTAGTATCAATGACGTGAACATCCAAAGCTTAGAAAAGCTAGATAGCTGCGAATATAAAACCCTATCCGCTTATCTTATTGGAAAAATCCCAGCAGAACAATTATTAGATAATGATGAATTGGATATATACAATGAAGAAATAAAGAAAACTATTTCAGCTCAAGCGATTAAAGCAGATAAATTGGTTATTGTATTGAAGGCGACCCGTTTATGTAACCTCCGTTGCACTTATTGTCATTCATGGGCTGAAGGCCCCAATCAGACAGTTTCATTTCATACATTAGTTCATACTGTACGAAAAATCCTTGCAATACCTAACGTAAACAGATTTGAGTTTGTATGGCATGGAGGAGAAATAACACTTTTAAAACCCGCCTTTTTTAAAAAGCTTATTTGGTTACAGCAACAATTTAAACGACCAGCGCAATTTATAACTAATACCATGCAATCAAACTTAGTTAATATTTCAGATGAGTGGTTAACGTTCATTCAAGGTATTGGCCTTAATGTTGGGATTAGTCTTGATGGAGTCCCTAGTGTGAATGATAAACGGAGAGTAGATTACCGTGGCAAAGGAACCTCTGATCGTGTTGCAAGAGGAATAAAAAAGCTTCGCCAACACAACATTTTGTATGGTGCCCTCATTGTTGTTGACAGAGAGGTGTATCAAACTGATATGAAAGAAATGCTCGACTATTTTATTTCAATTGATTTATCTAGCATTGAATTTCTTAATATAGTTCCAGATAATCGCTTGCTTAAAGGGGAGTATATTGGTAATAGCTTTATCAGTTATGCCGAATTCATTAATTTCCTCTCAGTATTGTTTACTATTTGGGTCAAGGGTTATCAAGAAAAAATACATATTGCTGTTTTTGACGATTTTATTAAGGTTCTAAAAAACCCGGCAAATAAACCAGCAGCCTGTTATTGGTCGGGAAATTGTTCACAAGAAATCATCACCCTAGAACCCAATGGCGATATATCCCCTTGCGATAAATATGTTGGTGATAAAGACAGCATTTATGGCTCATTATTGCATACTGATTTAGCTGATCTTCTCGCACGGTCATCACATAATCAACAAGCTATTAATGAGGAAAAAGCGGCAACTAAAAAAATGCATAATTGCCGATGGTTTTCTATTTGTCATGGTGGTTGCCCCCATGACAGAGTCATTAATCGCAGGCATACTGAAGGGTATAATGATATATGTTGTGGGACAGGGAAATTACTCGCGACCATCCAACATCATATATCTAACACCTAGCATCCTGACTTCTGATGATGACATTCCGCCGCATGGCAACTCACTAGTAGAGGGTTAGAAGCTGACAAAATGGAGCATAGACAGCCGAGACAACAGTAAATTAAAGCTAGAAAAGCTTTTTAGCACTGACAATAGCGACACTGTTTGTAGCAAAGTTCAATACTATAATATAAGCTCGGCAATTCTTTCAGGGCTCTGTAGAACCACCAGGATTATTTTACTGCGCATCTTTTTATCTGAGGTTTTATTCTATAAACCGCGTGGAATAAATCACAGGGATGGACAAATAATCATCAGTATGCCGCTCATTAATAAATAGCGACATACCAGTTAGTATTTATACTTTTATTTTGTCTTAACGACCTAAAATGCAGATCCTGGCTGTAATAGGAATGCCTGTTCCTCTGCACTGGATACTCGCCCAAGAATAACGTTGCGGTGCGGATACCGGCCAAAGCGATCAATTATTGCTTTATGCCGCAGCTCATAATCCAACTGAATTTCATTGCCCAACTCGGTATAGAGCGCCAATGCTTGCTGATGAATCAATGCAGATTCTGAATGCATGAAAGGTAAATAGAGAAAACCACGTTGTATCTCAGATAGCTGCCCTACCTGACCGCGACTTACCGCTTCTTGTGCCAGCACTAATGCCATGCCATCACATGAAAAAGACATAGGCAAATCGCGGAATAAATTCCGGCTGAATTGATCTAGTATTAGAATTTCGGCCAAGCGCCCTTCAATATTCTGCCGCCAATGTGCCAGTTCGCCCTTCGACGCCGCTTGCCAAACAGAACCAAACTGCTGACGTAGCTGAGCATCAAAATCCTCGTCCTTTTTGAACCACAACGCCGAGTCTATCTCACTAAACCAAAACTTCAGAATTTTATGGTAATCCATATCCCCTCCTCGTTCGCCTGATGCAGGTAACTGCTAATAAAAAGAATACTTCAGCGCAAGATAGTATCAGTATGGGTTCTCTTTGCCTCCAGTCAATTCACCCGCTTAGTAATCTCTGCCATAATGGTTCTCTTTCTTGATAGGTAGCCCTGCACCAGTTATAGCTTCTGGCGGCAGTGCTCTCAGCCCACGGAGTTCAGTATGGATCACTGTAATACCTCAGATTTATTCTCTCTGGAACAAGCACTGACTAAAATGCTGTCACAGGTCACGCCATTACAGGCCACAGAAACTATTGCACTCACTGATGCTGCGGGGCGTATCACAGCCAGAGCAATTACCTCTCCAATTGCAGTTCCCCCTTTCGCCAACTCAGCTATGGACGGTTATGCTGTACGCAGTCATGAGTTTAACAGCACAATTCCCTTACCGGTGGCGGGTAAGGCTTTTGCCGGCGCACCTTTTAAAGGCACCTGGCCTGCCAATACCTGTATTCGGATAATGACCGGCGCCCCAATTCCAGACGGCGCAGACGCAGTTATCATGCAAGAGCAAGCGACGGTAAATGAACAAGGTGTCATATTTAGTGGCCATGTTCATGTGGGTCAGAATATCCGATTAGCCGGCGAAGATATCCAACAAGAGGCTGCTGTTTTCCCTGCAGGAGTAAAACTAGGCGCTGCGCAGTTGCCACTATTGGCATCATTAGGTATTGCAGAAATTAGTGTTTTCCGTGCCTTAAAGGTCGCAATTTTCTCAACTGGTGATGAATTACAGCCCGTCGGGCAGCCGCTAGGAGAAGGCCAGATTTACGATACTAACCGCTTTGCGGTGCGCTTGATGCTGCAAAAATTAGGCTGCCAAATTATTGATCTTGGTGTCATCCCTGATGACCAGGAGAAATTGCGTCAGGCATTTGAAACCGCGAACGCCGCAGCTGACTTAGTTATTAGCAGTGGCGGGGTATCTGTGGGTGAAGCTGATTACACCAAACAGATGTTGGATGAGTTAGGGAATGTCGGTTTCTGGAAATTAGCCATAAAACCGGGTAAGCCTTTTGCTTTTGGCAAATTGGCAAGTGCCTGGTTCTGCGGTTTGCCCGGCAACCCAGTCTCTGCAGCACTGACATTCTATCAGTTGGTACAGCCGCTTATTGCCAAACTTTCCGGCCATTCGACCTGGCATCCACCATTACGTTTGCGGGCCAAAGCGGCGACAAAATTGAAGAAAACACCGGGCCGTTTGGATTTTCAACGCGGGATTTTTTCTACCAATGCCACAGGTGAACTGGAAGTTCACACCACCGGCCATCAAGGTTCTCATGTTTTCAGCTCCTTCAGCCAGGGCAACTGCTTTATTGTCCTTGAACGGGAACGTGGTTCGGTAGCGGTCGGTGAAACCGTTGAAATTGAGTTATTTAATGAATTATTGAGCTAGCGAATCATTTAACAATAAATTACTGAGAACCTAATATGTTACCTGAACTTTCGGATGAACAAACCCTGCGTTATAACCGGCAAATCGTCCTGCGCGGTTTTGACTTTGATGGTCAGGAAAAACTAAATGCAGCTAAGGTATTAATTGTCGGATTAGGCGGCCTTGGGTGCGCAGCAGCACAATATCTGGCGGTGGCAGGTGTAGGCCATCTTACACTGCTGGATTTTGATACGGTTTCTCTTTCCAACCTACAAAGACAGATTCTGCACCGTGATAGCCGTATCGGTATGTCTAAAGTAGCCTCTGCGGCACTGACATTGTCAGAGATGAACCCCAGCCTGAAACTGGAACTCATTGATACTCAGTTAGATGATGAACAACTCTCTGTTGCAATCGCTGAACATCAATTAGTGTTGGATTGCACTGATAATGTCGCCAGCCGTGAACAACTTAACCGCCTCTGTTATGCACAGCATAAACCACTGGTTTCTGGTGCAGCAATCCGCATGGAAGGCCAAGTCAGTGTCTTTACATATCAGGAAGATAAGCCCTGTTATCGTTGTCTTAGCCGGTTATTTGGTGACAATGCCCTAAGTTGCGTTGAAGCCGGCGTAATGGCCCCATTGGTAGGTATTATTGGCAATTTACAAGCAATGGAAGCCATAAAGTTACTGGCTGAATATGGTCAGGTCATATCAGGTCGTGTGTTGATGTACGACGCCATGACGGCAGAGTTTCGTAGTCTGAAACTGACAAAGGATGCTAACTGTGAGGTTTGCAGCAAGATTTAGCGAATAATCGACATAAAAAAAGCTGATGCAATGCATCAGCTTTAATTGAGACAAACCGACATTATCAGCGCCGAGTCAGCCGGGGCGACTGTGTCGATGGGTACACCGAGTGCTTACGCCGTGACACCCATCTGGCACATTTCCCCGCCAACCAACTTTGCCAGCAGTCTATCTTTCCTTATTGACACTCAATCAGGACTGAATACCCTGGCTACGCAGATAATCTTCGTAGTTACCGGTAAAGTCGATCAGTTTTTTCGGTGTCATTTCAATCACTCGGGTCGCCAGGGAGCTAACGAACTCACGGTCATGGGAAACAAAGATTAACGTGCCTTCGTACATTTCCAATGCCATGTTAAGCGCTTCGATGGATTCCATATCTAAGTGGTTAGTTGGCTCATCCATTACCAGAATGTTAGGGCGCTGCATCATCAGCTTACCAAACAACATCCGCCCTTTCTCACCACCAGACAGCACCTTAACTTTCTTTTTAATGTCATCTTGGCTAAACAGTAAACGGCCTAACACGCTGCGCACAGCCTGCTCGTCATCTTTTTCCTGTTTCCACTGACTCATCCAGTCAAATACGGTCAAATCGATTTCAAAATCGCTGGCGTGATCCTGCGCGTAGTAACCAATCTTACTGTTTTCAGACCATTTTACTGTGCCGCTATCTGGCTCATAATCCCCTACCAACGTTTTCAGTAAGGTAGATTTACCAATACCGTTTGGCCCAAGGATTGCCACTTTTTCACCAACTTCCAGGCGAAGATCCAGCTTTTTAAACAATGGGCCGTCATCAAAACCTTTAGTCAGCAGTTCAACTTCCAGCGCATTACGGAATAACTTTTTATCCTGATCAAAGCGGATAAACGGGTTCTGGCGGCTGGAGGCCTTCACTTCATCAAGCTGAATTTTATCAATTTGGCGTGCGCGCGAAGTTGCCTGCTTGGATTTAGAGGCATTGGCGCTAAAGCGGCTTACAAAGGATTGCAGCTCAGAAATCTGGGCTTTCTTCTTCGCGTTATCCGATAACAGACGATCACGGGCTTGGGTCGCCGCAGTCATATATTCGTCATAGTTACCTGGATAAACACGTAATTCGCCGTAATCCAGATCCGCCATGTGGGTGCACACCATGTTCAGGAAGTGACGGTCATGGGAAATAATGATCATGGTACTATTACGTTCATTCAGAACTTGTTCTAACCAACGGATAGTATCGATATCCAGGTTGTTGGTTGGTTCGTCAAGTAACAGAATTTCTGGATCTGAGAACAAAGCTTGCGCCAGCAATACACGCAATTTAAAGCCGGGAGCAATTTCGCTCATCAGGCCATAATGTTGCTCAACAGGAATACCCACACCCAGTAGCAATTCACCGGCACGGGCTTCTGCGCTGTAACCATCCATCTCACCGTAGGCAACTTCCAGATCAGCTACTTTATAGCCGTCATCTTCGCTCATCTCGGCCATGCCATAAATGCGGTCGCGCTCTTCTTTTACTTCCCACAGTTCGCCGTGACCCATAATAACGGTGTCCAGCACTGTGTTGTTTTCAAAGGCGAATTGATCCTGACGCAACTTACCCAAGCGCTCATTCGGGTCAAGGAATACGTTACCGCCGCTTGGCACCAGATCACCACCAAGGATTTTCATGAATGTGGATTTACCACAACCATTAGCGCCGATCAGGCCATAGCGGTTACCGCCACCGAATTTTACTGAAATGTTTTCAAACAGCGGCTTGCTGCCGAATTGCATGGTGATATTGTTAGTACTTAGCACAGAGCTCGCTCTCGATTTGATTACTGAATAGGGATATTCAAGAATACTAGAAAATGTGATTCGGCGCGCATTATGCCACAAGATGGCCAGAGTATCGCCTTCAGTTTGCATGAAATCTCAGCAGGGAGGTAAATCTGACCATCGGTTCGAGCAATCGCAAGGCCGAAGGCAAGCTAAAGGGGCTAAATAGCCCCCATGATATAAAATACAAATGCTTGAAATTTTAGTGTGCCGAGTCAGTGATGCATTGCAATGCATGGTGTTTATCTAACAAGAAAGGCCGCAGATAACCAACAGTATTAGACATGGGTAAGATTTCTTCACTAAGGTGGATATTCAATATTTTACTGAGGTAATCACGACGTTTTTGTATTCTTTGCCAAACCTCTGGGTAATGAGTTGCAAGCTCATCACGTAGCTGTTGGTCAGCCAGCGCAATACCGTCCTCCGCACTTACACCAGCATATCCTTTTACCGAAGGAATAATATCAATTTGGAATAACATCCCGCTGCGAATTTTTTCTTCTGAAGCAGAATAAATAGGCGAACATAACCACTCTTCATCAGCAACTAAATGACCCGGATTTAACGACCAATGGTATTGCGCTTTAGGAAACACGGCTTCAACTAATTCATACATTTCTTTACCCGCCATGCCGATGCGGATATTTTCCAGCCAGGCCACTACCGTGGTGTAATAAGGAATAGCGACTTTATCAAGGTAATCTCTTTGTCCAACCGGCAGTTCATCCGCATGATGGACGGCATAACCAGCTCGACTACTCAGGCCACCTTTAAATCCAGTAGTTAATGATATCTTATCGCCAAGTTGTACCCTTTTATCCCCCGGATACAAATTAGCTTGTTCAAAACGATCGCCGGTCGCAGCAATTATCACCACCGTATTCGGCTGCCCGCCCTCTGTCAGATAACTTCCGAGTTGTTTTTCTGTGATACCCACGTCTATGGCAGCCAATGCTTTGAGCATACAATTAGAAGCCAGATTAGCGCCATATTCATAATGTGCGACTTCATTAGCATTGTTCGTCACCCTGGCCGCAGTATCACTACCAATAAATAATCTTGTTGCATTAATAATCGGGGTTATTGGCGAAACAGATTTTTTAATGGCATCCAAAAGAAAATAGGGAATATCAAATAACTGGTTATTATCGTCCAGCTGACTAGTGAACAATTTCCACCCTGCTACGCCTAACTTTTTGGCCTGTTGAATCCCGGTATCAACCAATAATTCAGCTAGCGTCTTAGTGTTTTCCATCGGTTGATTGGGCAGAGAGAAATAGGGAACATGAATCGCGGTATTGTTGACTCGAGCGTATTGCGATAATTTTAAATTCTCATTACCCAATAATAAATATATTTCCCCTGAGACATGCAATACCAAAGCTGCTTCTTCAAATCGGGGAATAAAGCCCGCCAGATACTCAAAATTGCCACCATGTTCTTTATCGGCATAAACAAGTAAATAATCCATCTCAGCCTGAATCATATTACTGATAACTTTAGCTTTCCGAGCCGCAATAGTGCTATCGCTCAGCGCTACTTTAGTGGCTGTATTAAATATTGGCGGTGCACCAAGAGGGTTAAGTTTTATTTGGCGTTTAGCAATCATCTTGTTATTACCCCGGTTAGTTAATGTCAAATAATCTTGAATTCATTGGTTAATTTACAACCACTTAGCATTGCGGGTAAAAGAAATTGTTAACCAGCGATGCGGGCCTGACTCGCCGATAGCCAGGGATATTTCATCACGTATTTGGTCAAAATAGGATACGCCACTGTTTTCCATTTCTGGTGGAATAACAACATGAATTTCAACAAATAAACCACGGCCAATTCGAGTTGCGTAATGTGAATAATCCACAAAATGGTATTTATCCATCATCTTGTCCATTAATTTTTCCATCGACGTATCCAGTGTGTCTGGCGTCATCTGTAATACTTCGCGGATAGCCGCTATTACTGTTTTTATCGGCACTGGAATTAATATCAGGGTTAGCAAGGCTAATACAGCAGGGTCAGTATAAACCGTCAAATGCTCATAACGGGTGCCTTCCATACTCCACGACAATAAAAAAGCCACTAATAAAGCGGCACTTATGCAGGCTGACATCAACCAGCTTTTGGTATCCAGCGCAATCAATTCAGATTTGACACGTTTATTTAAACGACGTTGTTTTAAGAAGAGAGTAAAACAGAAAACACTCACGACCAATGTATAAATAATCGCCCAACCTAGCTCCAGTTCCCGACCACCATCAATAATTCCTTTAATCGCATTAACAAAAGCATAGAGACAAAGGAAAGCCAATAAACTGCCATTGAAGGCCAAAACTAAGGGTTCTACATGCCAAAAACCATATTGAAAACGCCGGCTATTAGGTTGACCCAGTAGCCGTGACACCAATAAAGATAAGCTGCACATCCCCGCATCTAAAGCAGAAAACATGCCATCGAAAATAATCGACATTGAGCCGCAAGCAATACCAAAAATGATCCCCATAACGGCAATAAACAAAGTGCAAAAAATCGAACGCTTTAAAATCTGCTGTTCTAGCTTAGTATCATGCAGCATAGGGGCTACCTGCTCACTAATTGTTGTCATAATTACAACCTATTTTTAATGCAACCTATTGTTTTATTACGATCTGTTTTTTATTTAGTTTAATATGTTAACCACGATAAAGAAGTAAAAGTAAATCAACGCTATTAGTAGTGTGTCATGTTATTCCATTTTTACCAGTAAGTTATGCACTAACCTAAGAATATAAAAATGGCTTAATTACTTGTTTTTACTTATTTAAATCAGCTGCTTTATAAGTGGTTTCTTATCTTGCCAATAGCACAGTTAAATACCCTGTTTTTCGTATTTATCTTAAAGCTATCCGCTATCAGAGGTTTATACTTTAAATCGAATAAAAGTTTATTTAAATTTAACAACATACTGTTTTAATTAAAAATTTATCATCAAGCATGGTAAATGAGTAGAAGTTGTTATTAGTCAATAATATCGTTTTAGTAGACAGATACTATGCACGGCTTGATACCCGTTCTGGGGGAAATATGGCAGCAAAACTTAATATTGTATTAGTACACGGTGCTTGGGCTGATGGCTCTCAATGGCGGCATATTATTCCCTCCCTACATGCTTTGGGGCATCGAGTTATTGCTGTACAGAACCCGCTGACATCACTAGCAGATGATGTTGAAAACACCATTAAACTGACAACTACATTATATGGCCCAACATTGTTGGTCGGTCATTCCTATGGTGGCATGGTAATTACTCAGGTCGGGCACTTACAGAATGTTGTTGGGATGGTTTATCTCGCCGCCTTTGCACCTGATTCTGGTGAAAGCTTATCGAGTATTTTTGCATTACGTAAAGCTGCTGGTGCCGCTTATATTCGCCCAGATGATAATAATTTTCTGTGGTTCGACACTGAGAAGTTTCATGAAAATCTCTGTCAGGATATCGATGAAAATGAGGCGTTAGTCATGGCTGTAGTGCAAAAACCCTTGGCGGCGCGCGCTTTTACAGATAAATCATCTCAGCCAGCTTGGCGGGTGAAACCTTGTTGGTATCAGATTTCGACAGAAGACAGAATGTTGCCAGTTGAAACGCAACGCGAATTTGCCGAACGAATTCAGGCGCAGAAAGTGATTGAACTGCCCTCCAGCCATGCCTCTCATATCTCACACCCGCAACAGATCATTGATTTAATTACAGATGCTGCAAATGCGGTTAGATAATTTTTAGTCTTTCCTCACAGGCTGACAGTGCCAGACTCTAAACCAATAATTCTGGTGTCTTGTTTAAACCCAAAGTTTATAAACAAAAAAATCCGCCCGAGGGCGGATTCTATTAAGCACAGCATGTCACTATTAAAGGTGATTGCTGATTTTGCTAAGCTGTTGCTTAGAAAGTGTAACCAACGCCAGCAACCCAAGTGCCAACATCTACGTTACGGATGCGGCTCTGTTCGTAAGAAACGTCCAAGGCAACATTTTGCATTGGGTTAAACTGCATACCCGCGCCGTAAGTGAAACCGTAATCGTTGGTGTTATTTTTGTCGCCAGCAGAAGCTGGGAAGTTCTGGCTGAAACGGCCATAACCCACACCGACCAGGCCATAAACGCTAGCCCAATCATTGATACGATAAGCAGGGCCCGCAGTGATTGCGTTGTATTGTGCTTTGTTGTAAACAGACGCGCTGTCACCGAAGCTGCTTTTTTCAGTATGAGTGAAAGAAGTGATGTAACCCAGTTGAGAATCACTCCACTCGTAACGGTATTTCAGGTTGAAACCTGAAGATTTGTTAGCTACACCTTGGTAATCGCTCTGGGCATAACCACCAGAAACGGTGCTTTGACCTGCAAAAGCTGAACCTGCAGTCACTGCTAATACACAAGCTGCTACAGCTGAAAGACATGTAATTTTATTCATAACCACCTCGAAAAACGCAAATTTTTAGGTAAAGCAAAAAACACCATGAAATTATAACAATAAACAGTTAGAAACTCTGCCTGATAATGATTGTCTAACCATTTATTTGGTGTAACAAGTAATTTCAAGCATCTTCTATCCTACTAATACGCTTACGATTTTCCGCTATATTACTCTATTTCGTGACACCCATCACTAAAAGCCATTCCGGATTATTCTTAGTTTTAGTGCTTAAATTAGCGACATAAATAGCGTTAAAAAACAGCACCTCAGAAAAAATAATTATTTTTTCGCTTCTTCACCTCCACCTTTGGTGATTTTCATACACTTCACTGACATTTCATTTACACTGGCGAAGATTGTCATCCAATACTTTATTTGAGGCGCTACAGGATGTCTTTGTCTCCTTCATCCAAACATTCACTTCCGCTATTACCCATTTTCTTACTCGTGATCGCCATGATCTCCATACAAAGTGGCGCTTCACTAGCAAAAAGCCTATTCCCGCTGGTCGGTGCCCAAGGAATAACCTCACTGCGCCTTGGCATTGGCACGTTAATATTGTTTATTATTTTTAAACCCTGGCGGATGCGATTTGCAGCAGGCAGTCGTTTACCTCTGCTTATTTATGGGGTGACATTGGGTGGAATGAATTTTCTGTTTTATCTGTCATTAAAAACCGTGCCATTAGGTATTGCCGTCGCCCTGGAGTTTACCGGCCCCTTGGCATTAGCCATGCTCTCTTCACGCCGCCCGGTAGATTTTATCTGGGTCGGATTGGCCGTTTTGGGGCTATGGTTCCTATTACCGCTGGGAAATAATATCGGCAGCATTGATTTATTTGGGGCCGCTTGTGCACTGGGTGCTGGGGTCTGCTGGGCTATTTATATTGTTTCAGGCCAAAAAGCCGGAGGAGACCATGGGCCGGGCACGGTAGCAATTGGCTCGCTGATTGCCGCGCTGGTTTTCTGCCCAATTGGTGTAGCTTATAATGGTTTGGCGCTATTTGACCCGGCTATTTTACCCGTTGCTTTGGCGGTTGCCATTTTGTCTACTGCATTACCCTACTCTCTTGAGATGGTGGCTCTGACTCGTCTTCCCACGCGAACTTTCGGAACATTGATGAGTTTAGAACCCGCATTGGCAGCAATTTCTGGGCTGATATTCTTAAATGAACATCTGACATTAATTCAATGGCTGGCGCTGGTATCCATTATTATTGCCTCTATCGGGGCGACTCTCACCATTAGACCTAAACCCAAAATTGATACTGTGGCTTGAAAGGAACCCTAAATGGAAATCAGAGTTGCGACCCGCGAAGACTTTGCCGAGATCTGGCCATTATTCCAAGCGGTGATCCGCGGTGGTGATACTTACGTGTTCACTCCAGACACACCTGAGCAAGATGCCTATGACTACTGGTTTGGTGTCGGCGTTCGCTGCTTTGTCGCGCTACATCAGCAACGGATTGTCGGTATGTATAAGTTAATCGATAACCAACGCGGCCTCGGCTCGCATGTGGCAAATGCATCATTTATGGTTGATAGCCAAGCTCGTGGTCTGGGGATAGGGAAAGCACTTGGGCTGCATTGTATTGAACAGGCGACATGTTTTGGTTACCGGGCAATGCAATTTAACTTTGTGGTCAGCACCAATACTTTGGCCATTGCACTGTGGCAAAAATTAGGTTTTACCATCATAGCTACCCTGCCAAAAGCATTTAACCATAGCCAACTCGGTTATGTGGATGCCTATGTTATGCATCGCGCGCTGGAACCTTATCAACCCTAATAGCCCGGTATATTCCTCAAGCTTGCTTCAATTTATCAACGCCAATCCTGTTATTTCACAGACGGCAAAAAAATGCAGTGACCGACATTATGGCCGCTGTCCTGATGCTTAAATAAAATCCGACTATACTGGGTGCAGCATCTCACTGAACTTGAGGATATTATTCAGTGAGTCATGAAACAATTTATTCATTAATTTTGCAGGAAAGAGAGCGGCAGTTACTCAGCTATATTATTCCGTTTTTTTCCGCCGGAGGCCATGCATGCAAGACTGGGATCCTGATTTATACCGCCAATTTGAAGCCGAACGTACCCGCCCTGCTAATGACCTACTGACACATATTGCTATTGCAACACCACAGCGTATCAGTGATTTAGGCTGTGGGCCGGGTAATTCCACTCAATTGCTGCGCCAGCGATTTCCCCATGCTCAGTTGGTCGGGGTTGATAATTCGAGAGCCATGTTACTCAGTGCGCAGCAGCGCCTACCTGACTGCGAGTTCCTCGAAGCAGATATCCATCAGTGGCAACCTTCTGAGCCGCAAGATCTTATTTATGCCAATGCATCACTCCAGTGGCTAACTGACCACCAGCAACTCTTCCCAAGCTTATTTGCTAAACTCGCCCCCAATGGCGTTCTTGCTGTTCAAATGCCCGATAATCTGGCGGAACCTAGTCATAGAGCGATGCAGGCAGTCGCTGAGAATGGCCCGTGGCAACAAACGCTAGCAGAAGCTGGAGCGGTACGGGCAAAAGTCCTCACTGCAAATCAGTATTATGATTTGTTAGCGCCTCTCGCTGAACAAGTCGATATTTGGCGCACAACTTATTACCACCCAATGCCCTCAGCACAAGCCATAGTCGACTGGCTGCGCGCAACAGGTTTACGGCCATTCCTTGAGCCACTCTCTGGCGCTATCAGATTGAATTTTCTACAAGATTATTTAAAAATTATTGAAGAAGCATATCCGCCACAAATTGATGGCCGGCGCGTACTGGCATTTCCGCGGCTATTTATTGTGGCCCGAGCACCACAGTAGCCCCCAGATAATGCCGGTTAAAATAATGACTCGGCATTATTTTTCTGCAACATAAAGCCCCCCTTAAATATAACATTAAGAATATTTAAATAAAAAAACATATAAATCACAGTGATAGTTATTATCAATTAGCAAAAACAAATAAAAAACATTAATTTCATTAGGAAATAATAAATTACATTTATAAACATCACCTGCAATAACCTATTTAATTAATAGGTATTTTCTAACCTGCAAAATTAAATATCTTTGTTATACTTATTGCGGTGAAGAAATTAGCAATCAACTCAATAAAGGGATACCTATTATGAGTACAGCAAAACTGGTAAAAGCAAAATCTTCCGAACTGATCTACACACGTAATGATGTTGATGAACATACTAAAGCGCTTACAATAAAGCTATTAAACCAACTGGTTATTCAGTTTATCGATCTGTCACTTATCACCAAACAAGCTCACTGGAATATGCGCGGTGCTAACTTTATCGCGGTCCATGAAATGCTAGATGGCTTCCGCACCGCTATTAATGATCACTTAGATACCTTTGCAGAACGCGCCGTACAATTAGGTGGGGTTGCGCTCGGTACTACGCAGCTGGTTACTGAGAAAACCCCATTGAAGAGCTATCCAACCCATATTCATAGTGTGCAAGAACACTTGAAAGAGTTAGGAGATCGCTACGGGGTGGTTGCGAATTTCCTGCGTAAAGCAATAACCGAAGTCGATGATGAAGCCAGCGCAGATATGTTCACTGCCGCATCGCGTGACCTGGATAAATTCCTGTGGTTTATCGAAGCTAATCTTGAGTAATTAACACAGTTTAGCCAATAGATTTCCTGTTGCATTTAACTGGTAACTAAATCAATTCAATAACTTGGATTGAGTGATAACAGCCAAAACGCTGCTTATTGAACTATGACGAATAGACAGGGCCGGTTCTCCGGCTCTGTTCCCGGAGGTCATATGGCAAGTGGATGGGCCGGAGACGGCGCAGTACAAGATCAAATTGACTCCACTCTGGAAGACGCAGTCCAACGTGCTCGGCAAGCTCTTGGCACAGGTGTCAGTGAGATATATTGTCTGGAGTGCGGAAAAATCATTCCCGAAGCACGTCGCAACGCGCTGGCGGGTGTAAAAACTTGTCTGGCCTGCCAGCAGGAATTAGATAAACATCTGGCAACGCATGCTGGGTATAACCGCCGTGGCAGTAAAGATAGTCAACTCAGATAGCCCCTTCTGCACTCTTTTCAAACAAAAATCCGATGCAGTTAACAATATTGTTACATTAGTGTTGATTGTCTATTGTTTGTTATTGACTAACAAGTTAATAATAAGTAAACAATAGACTAATTGCACCAAAATGATATTCGCGCACCTTTTTGGTGAGTCATTTCGGTGCAGTTAGTGCCAGCTAAGTATTTGTTTGCAAATTGATTTAAATAAAATCCTTGTTTTTAAATAGCTTGCATTTCTGGCACGATCTTTTCATATTGCACTCTGATATATAAAAATGGATCTTCATGCCCCTCGCTATTGGCACTGCAAATTGACTGCAATATCAAGAACACAGGGTATATCCACAAAAGCACAAAGGAACTCCCACTTATGAAGTCACTTGTCAAAGTTTCATTGGCCGCACTTGCGCTGGCCTTTGCCGTTAGCTCCCACGCCGCAGAAAAAGAACTGATTGTTGCTACAGATACCGCTTTCGTTCCTTTTGAGTTCAAACAAGGGGATAAATATGTCGGATTCGATATCGATTTATGGGATGCCATCGCGAAGAAACTGGATCTGAAATACACCCTGAAACCAATGGATTTCAGTGGCATCATTCCTGCGCTGCAAACTAAAAACGTTGACCTGGCATTAGCTGGCATCACTATCACCGACGAACGTAAAAAAGCGGTTGATTTCTCTGATGGCTATTACAACAGCGGCCTGCTGGTCATGGTAAAAGCTGATAATAATGACATCAAAGGCGAAGCTGACCTGGCTGGCAAAGTGCTGGCAGTGAAAAGCGGCACTGGCTCAGTTGATTATGCTAAAGCTAACATCAAAACCAAAGACCTGCGCCAATTCCCAAATATCGACAACGCCTATCTGGAGTTAGGTACTGGCCGTGCTGATGCGGTTTTGCATGACACACCAAACATCCTGTACTTCATCAAAACAGCCGGCAATGGTCAGTTCAAAGCCGTTGGCGACTCCATTAAAGCTCAGCAATACGGTGTTGCATTCCCGCAAGGCAGTGACCTGCGCGAAAAAGTTAACGCAGCCCTGAAATCCCTGAAAGAAGACGGCACTTATGCTGCAATTTATAAAAAATGGTTCGGTGTAGAACCTAAGTAATTAATTTTTGCCGTTTTTAGACCAGGAGATTATCCATGCAGTTTGAATGGAGCGCTATTTGGCCCGCCATCCCAATCCTGCTTGAAGGCGCCAAGTTAACCCTATGGATTTCGGTTCTAGGGTTGCTTGGCGGCCTGATTATTGGGGTTACAGCAGGTTTTGCCCGCGCCTATGGCGGTTGGCTAAGTAGAAATATTGCATTAGTGTTTATTGAGTTGATCCGTGGCACGCCAATTGTGGTGCAGGTGATGTTTATCTATTTTGCCTTGCCGATGATGATGCCGATGCGCATCGACCCCTTCTCAGCCGCTGTCGTGACCATCATGATTAACTCCGGTGCTTATATCGCGGAAATCACTCGCGGTGCGGTGCTCTCAATTCATAATGGGTTCCGTGAAGCAGGTCTGGCACTGGGTTTATCCAAACGCGATACCTTACGTTACGTGATTGCGCCATTGGCCCTGCGCCGCATGTTGCCACCATTAGGTAACCAATGGATTGTTAGCATCAAAGACACCTCACTGTTTATCGTGATTGGCGTAGCCGAACTGACTCGTCAAGGTCAGGAAATTATTGCCGGTAACTTCCGCGCCATGGAAATATGGAGTGCAGTTGCGGTTATCTACCTGATTATCACCTTAGCTCTGAGCTTCGTTCTGCGCCGGTTAGAAAGAAAACTGAAAATAATATGATTGAATTCAAAAACGTCTCCAAACACTTTGGTAAAACCCAGGTGCTCCACGACATCAATCTGAATATCACCAAGGGAGAAGTGGTGGTTATTATTGGCCCTTCCGGCTCGGGTAAATCTACCCTGCTGCGTTGTATCAATAAGCTGGAAGTGATTACCAGTGGTCAACTGATTGTCGATGGCCTGGATGTTAATGACCCGAAAGTCGATGAACGCCTGATCCGCCAGGAAGCGGGCATGGTGTTCCAGCAGTTTTATCTGTTTCCACATCTCACTGCACTGGAAAACGTGGCTTTTGGCCCAATTCGAGTGCGTGGGGCATCGAAGGAAGCAGCCAATAAACTCGCAATGGACTTATTAACGAAAGTGGGTCTGGAAGAGCGCGCACATCATTATCCGGCAGAACTTTCTGGTGGTCAGCAGCAGCGTGTAGCTATCGCCCGTGCATTGGCGGTAAAACCTAAGCTAATGTTGTTTGATGAGCCAACATCTGCACTGGATCCAGAATTGCGCCATGAAGTCTTGACGGTAATGAAAGATTTAGCCGAGGAAGGCATGACCATGGTTATCGTGACCCATGAAGTTGGCTTCGCGCAAAAAGTGGCGTCGCGCCTGATCTTTATTGATAAAGGCCGAGTGGCGCAAGATGGTGACCCTGACACCTTAATTTCAAATCCACCAAGCGACCGGTTACGGGAATTCTTGCAGCACGTTTCCTGATAGCACTTAAAATTCATCAGGCGGATATCTGTATTGATAACCGCCTGATGGCTTTATAAAAATGTAGCATAAAACATCATTTCAGCGATTTACTCACATTAATACCTGCTGATTTTTTGCTTGAGCAAATTCAGCCATCAATTTCACCACATCTTGCATACCAATATTGACCTGATTAATAACGTCACCGGCATCTTGAGTGAGTGTTACGCCACCGCCCGCCTGCTGGACACAAGTCCCCATCCCTTTGATTGCGGCGGTCACACCACTTTGAATAGTTTTGGTCATTTGCTCAATTTCAATCGCTGCTTTACGCGATTGCTCTGCCAATAACCGAACTTCACTGGCTACCACAGAAAAACCTCTACCATGCTCGCCAGCATGAGCCGCTTCAATTGAAGCATTAATCGCCAATAGGTTAGTTTGCGATGATATTTTGCGGATGGCCTCAACGATAGTGCCAATTTCCTGCGAACAACGCCCCAAATTACTGACCACGTCAGAGGTCTCGCGGGCGATTAATTCAACTTCTTGCATGCCACGAACCGCTTGTTGAACAATAGCGGCTCCTTGCGATGCTGAGCGGTCGGTATTTAAAGATAAATCATGAACATTCCGGAAAAGGTTTTCCTCATGCTCTTGCTGCAGCATGAGTTGGGTGATGTCTTGTGCAATTTTAACCACTTTCAACACCTTGCCATCATCATCTATAATGGGGTTATAGCTGGCCTCCAACCATACCCGCTCGCCACGGCGATTAACTCGCTCAAACCGGCCAATAATAAACTCTCCCCTGGCTAACCGCTGCCAATGTTGTCGATATTCGTCAGATTGGGAAAATTCGGGCGTACAGAGTATTTGATGGGATTTATTCTGAATATCTGCCAGTGAATAACCAATTAAATTAAGTAAATTGTCATTAGCATCCAAAATAATCCCTTGCGGAGTAAATGTAATAAGACCCATTGAACGATTGAGTGCGTTCAACAAACTTTGGTGTTCCTGAGATTGTAAAATACGCTCAGTAACATCACTGGCAATTTTAATAATTTCGATTACCTTGCCATACTTATCAAATACTGGCGTATAGGTGCCTTGCAACCAAATTATGCTGCCATCTTTACGGACTCGTTTAATATTATCCGTTATCGCACGCCCGGCATTTAGCCGCTGCCAGTGCTTGCGATAAGCCTCGGTAGCGACATATTGTGGACTGCAAAATAGGCTGTGATGTTTGCCTGTCACCTCCTCAGATTCGTAACCCATTGCTTGTAAAAACAGTTTATTAGCTTGTACTACCGTCCCGTCGGGCTTGAACATAATCATTGGGACGGCGTTGTCTATGGCCGCCATTTCTGAACGCCAGAGTGCCTGAGAGGGCCAGAGGTTTAATTTCATATGTGCGAGTCCTTTGAAGGAAAGGAAAATTGGGAATAAGATTATTAGTATTTTTTTACATACGCTAAAATACAAAGGCAACAATAAAAAATACTGCTTTTGTGTTTTGCTGTTCACCCGTAACGATGAATTAATTAAATAGAAAGCAATGGGCACCAAGTAATATAAAAATATCTTTTGTTGAAAATAATACTGAGATAATATTTATCTAATAATAGTAGACCAAAGTACAATAATTGACAGTAAGGTCTTTGAGTAACAAAAAAATAGTGCTTTATAAATTATTTTTTTAAAAAATCAGCATTTAATAGAATGTAACATTGGAAAAAACAATACAAAAATAAAGGTTATTTGATTGTAACAGTAGGAAATGATGTGAATAGCAGTATTTAATCTGTATTTGATCAAATACTGCTCAAAATAACAATCAGAAAAATTACCAGCGTTCAGCCACCCAGGCAGCCTGCTGTTCTGGTGTGAGGAATGTCCAGGCGACAAAACGGCTCACTTTTTGACCTTGCGCCATATCAATGGTGCGAACTTCAACTGCATTGGCATAACGCAGAGCATGGTATATTGCCGGTAATGTGGTCTTCTTGGAAATCAAAGCCGTAAACCAGAAACAGTTTTGTGCCTTGGTTGCGCTTTCCGCCACCATGCGGCTGACAAAACCCTCTTCACCCCCATCGCACCACAACTCACTGTTTTTGCCACCAAAATTTTGCACCGGCTTAGCGGCAACTTCACCTTTACCCAGCTTATGTAGCTTGCGGCGGGTAGTGGCTGCGGCTTCTTCGGCGGAACCATGAAACGGAGGATTACATAATGTGGCATCGTAGCGTTCATTCACCGCCAGAATACCCTCAAATATAGCTTGAGGATCTTTTTGCTGTTTCAATCGCAACGTATTTTTCAGAGTGGGGTTCATGGAGACAACCATTTTCGCCGCGCTGAGTGCTTGCGAGTCAATGTCTGTTCCGGTGAAACGCCAGCCGTATTCGCGCTGACCAATAATCGGGTATATACAGTTAGCACCAACACCAATATCCAGCACCGCTATATTTTTTCCCTGCGGGATAACGCCACCATTGCAACTAGCTAATAAATCGGCCAAATGGTGCACATAATCCGCACGCCCGGGAATAGGTGGGCAGAGGAAGTCAGCGGGAATATCCCAATATTCGATGCCATAAAAATGTTTTAACAATGCCTTGTTCAACATTTTCACTGCCAAAGGATCAGCAAAATCGATAGAAATATCACCGTAGGCGGTCGGTGCCAAGAAAGGGATTAATTCAGGGCAACTCACTGAAAGAGCATCAAAATCATAACGCGAGCGATGACGGTTTCTAGGGTGCAATCCACTTTTTTCTTTCGGGAATACTTTTTTGTTTTCCATCGTACTGACTCTCTGGTAGGCATTTTCTGGCGCGTAAGATAGCATAAATTAGCCTTCAGCGGGCGAGTGGCTAAAGAGACTGCTCGCCGCTAGCCCATTTATTTTTAGCCAGAATAGCTGACGGAATAGCGCGTTCTGGCCTCATCTAACCATAGTGCAATGGTAGGAATGTATGAGTACTGAAAATTATTATTACTACGAACCCGCTGCGGGCCATGGTCTGGCTCATGATCCTCTGAAATCAATTATTGGCCCACGCCCTATCGGGTGGATATCTTCTGTAAATAGTGCAGGCCAACGTAATCTCGCACCTTATAGTTTCTTTAATTGCTTTAGTGACCGCCCACCTATTATTGGTTTTTCCAGCAGTGGCTGGAAGGATAGCGTCGCTAATATCTCCGAGACTGGCGAATTTGTCTGGAATTTGGCAACTCGCCCATTAGCGATGGCCATGAATAACAGTTCAGCTACCCTGCCACCGGAGCACGATGAATTCCTGTTTGCGGGTTTAACCCCCAGAGCGGGCCGTCGTGTCGATGTCGATTGTGTGGCAGAAAGCCCGGTAAATTTTGAATGTAAACTGACGCAATGCATCCAGCTAACAAATGCTGACGGAGCAACTATTGATAACTGGCTAGTGCTAGGCGAAGTAATTGCAGTACATATTAGTAATGAATTAATAAATGCAGAGGGAATTTATCAAGCGATGGCGGCACAACCCATTTTACGTGGTGGCGGCCCTACTGCTTATTACCAGGTCTCTGATGATTTACGCTTTGACTTACAGCGACCAGAGGGGACTCAGCCCCGGAAATAATCGTTCAAATATTTTGAATTACTAGCTCAGTTCTATCCGGTTTTAAAGTTTCAACAATGGCGTACTATGGGTCTTATCGAAAGGAAACACCCTTTCAACCTTAAAACCGAATAGGAATACATCATGAAAAACATCAAAAATTTCGTTGCAGTTATTGCCCTCTCTACACTGTCTTTCGGTAGCTTTGCCGCAGAATACGTTAACAGCCAAGACGCCGCAAAATTAGAACAAGTTGGCGTGGTCTCTGTCAGCGGGGTAACTGACCTGAGCAGCTTGAAAGCGCAACTGGCCGAAAAAGCAGATGCTGCGGGTGCTAAAGCCTTCACCATCACCTCAGCAACTGGGAATAACTTGATGCATGGCACTGCGGTTATTTATAACTAATCGGCTTGTTATCCTTGCATTTACAGCAGTGTTAGCGGTATTCACATCGCTATACTGCCCGCATCACTGCTGCAAAAGAAAAAGCCCATCAGTACTGTGTTAATCAGTGCTTGATGGGCTTTTTTTGCTGACAAAATACCAAACTCACACTTATTCAAGCAGCGCGTTTATTGCCCTGGCAAATGCGCGGCACATCGCCTCATCACCCTGCTGATTGTCAGCCAGCAATTTATTTCCATCTACTATTCGCAGAGTAACATTTAAGTCGAAATCAGCTGGCAGTTGCGGGCGTATAGCGGCCTGTTCAATTTTTTGCTGAGCCTCACGCCAAGCTTCATCCACGGTTTGATTACAGACTTTTGCCAGATAATCAGGATTGAAACCTTCTCCTGTCAGGCTGCGCAGTGTCTCATCATGGCTGACGCTGTTGCCGGGTCGCCAATAATGTTGTGCCAAATCCGGGCCAATTGCTGGGTTATCGGTCAAGTAACCATCACGATTGAGGAAGAAGGCGCGCGTCTGCTCAACCGCCATCAGTGCCAGTAAATAGCCCTGATAAGAACAGGCTGACTCCATCGACAGTAAATGAGGAATGGCCAATGTTGGCCGCGGGCTACCACTGACTCCCAGAATTTTTAGCTCAATATCTCTGGCCAATTGAGTAATAGCCTGTGGCGTGCGTTGCTCGTCATCCCATTGATAAAGCTGCCATTCAAAATAGGGGACTAATAATATGTGCCGCTCATTAAATGCCCGCATCGGTTGCCGCGCCTGAATACTTTCTTGAATCAAAGTATCAGGAACAGCCGCACCTTGGTTATTTTTAGCATAGCGCTTTAGCCAGTCGGCATCATCAAGCAGGCTATCGCAAAACATAGATTGTGTTTCGGCATAAGCCATTGATGTAGGTGGAAATTCCTGAGAGAAACAAGGCGAATTCTGGACAATGTTGGCAAAATGCGCGGCATGACCACCTTCATGAAATAACGTATTTAACCCCGAAGCCCCACTCCCAACCTGGTCTGGTTTAGCCAAACTAGTGAAGTTTATCCGCGCCGGTATCCATTTCCCTTGGTCAATAAAAGCCGGGACGGGGCCGTGCATAAAACCATTTTCATATTTTCCTGGCCGCACCAGCAAGTCTAAATTCATCTGCGCGCCGCGAAAACCAATATGTAGCCGTTTAAAGCTATTAACCCAGCGATCAAGTGATTCGGCAAAAGGGAAATAAGGATCTAATTGGCGGGTAACATCCCCACTACTGGCATAGCGAATATTCCAGGGCTCCAGAGCTTCTGGGCCTTTTTCTGTGACTAATTGCTGTAAACTGCGTTGATTAGCCACTCGGGTCTGTTCTTCGAAACTGTCTAAAATAGCGAACAGCTGTTCGGGCGTCATCCGCTCGGTTTTATTCACTTTGTAATCAAAGTAATTGCGGTAACCCATTTTTCGGGCAAATCGATTACGTAAATTAATTAATTCCGGCAATCCATTGTGTAACAACCATTGCTCCAGCTCGCGCAATGCCAGATGCGAACTGTGGCGACACTCTGCATTTTCATTAGTGCTTTGGTTGGTCAACAGCTCGCCCAGCGAAGCAGGAACCCGCTCACCGGCCGCATTTAAATGTGTCAGAGTAAAGGCTTTACGCCGCTGATAAAGATCTGATTCAGCAGCAATAATTTCATCAAGCAAAACTTGAGTGTTGGGATCTTCAATCGCATTACAATCAAAAAAACGATACCAGCCCTGTAAACCATGTACCAATGCATCATGTTCCGTGGTAGCAGGTTGATTTTCCAAGGTATTAATCAGGTCGCGCAGCTCTTTTAATCGATGACTTTGGGCGATAAAACGTTTATAAGCCGTTTCTGCTGCGGAAAATTGCTGCGTAACATCATCACTACCCAACCCCATGTAGTTCTGCCAGAAAAGATCTTCTTTGGCTTGATGGACAGCCAGATAATCCTTGTTCAGAGCAGTCAAGTAGTTCAAAGCCTGTTGCATAATGTTCCTTTTCAGCAATATTCGAGTAAGAAAAGTTATAACCTTTTCTCAGTCTAGCACTGTCAGATAGCACAAAATCAGGCGATTTTTATCTGTTGCAGGGCTTGTTCGACAGTATCCGCCTGCCCGACCGCAACCAAACAACATGCCAGTTGTTTTTGGATAGACTCGGGGATAGGCAGTTCGCCTGCCAGGCAACCTTCAATCCAGGCGGCGGTGATGGCGGCATCTTTTGATGCTGGCAAATTAAGCTCCGCGGGCTCTGTTGGGCGATCCAACAAGATTTTCTGCTCACCACCATTAATATAGTGAATTGGTGGGCAGCGTAATGGATTGGCATAAACCTCTCCTTCCGTGCCTTGCTGCAATAGCGCCGGAGCATGGATCGCCTGGAAGAAACCGCCCACTTTTTGCATATATTCAGGATGAGAAACGCTGGCCAGACGCAATGCGTGGTCATCAATAAAGGGAGTTGCCAGCTTTGCCAGTGTATGGCTGCTATTTCTCACTCCCATACGCCAGCGTTGCTGCAATTGCCCCTCTAATTGAGCAGATAATGCCGATACTGGAATAAATACCGGCAATCCATTATTCAGGCGCTGTTGCGCCTCTGCCGAATTGAGTGACCAAGGGATATTGAGCTGTTGGAAAATCTCGGCGCTGGTTACCCGGCTGCTATCTTCTGTTACACCGTGCACCACCACCGGCAAACCAAGGCGTGCAAGCAACAATGCTAATAATGGCGTGAGGTTAGCTTGCTTGCGAGCCCCATTGTAGCTGGGAATAACTACCGGCATGGGGCGGCCCTGCGGCGCGCGCAAGGGCATAATTTGTTCTTGCATTGCCTGATAAAAACCCAGAATTTCCTGCTCAGATTCACCTTTAATACGAAACGCAATCAGGATGCCGCCCAACTCCAGCGCCGGTACTTGCCCCGCGAGCATGGCTTTATACAGTTCATAGGCGGTCTCCTGGCTCAAATCACGGGCATGATTTTTACCACGGCCAATCTCTTTAATAATTTTGCTGTAATCCATGGTGCGGTATTTCCCCTGTCCGAATTCGGTAAAGATAAATCAGGCTGAATATTTCTTAAACTTTATCATTGATAGTGATAGCTATGCCCGAAAAATTGGCATCGCGGCAAATGAAAAAGTCAGTTGAGAGCCACTCCATCGGGGCTGTGGATGAATAACAGCCACCATCTGATGATGGACAACAATAGGGAAAAAGAACCAAATTGACGAATAAATAAGTCGCGGAGAAAGATGCTGGCGGGGAAACAGGGCGCTGCTGAGTATGAATCGCAGCAGCGCCCTGTCTATCACTCTTGAGGTTTTACTTCTTCCGGCGGGCTAAACAAGATGCGGTAGATAGCGCCGCCTAATGCCCCCCCGACCAACGGGGCCAGCCAGAATACCCATAATTGCTGCAAGGCAATACCGCCAGCAAAAATAGCCACCCCGGTACTGCGCGCAGGATTGACCGACGTATTGTCCACCGGAATACTGATTAAGTGAATTAGCGTTAGACACAGCCCAATAGCCAGTGGGGCGGCTGCCGGGTATGCATTTTTATCCGTCGCCCCCATAATAACCATCACGAATCCCATAGTTAAAACCACTTCTGCAACTAATACTGCTTGTAAGCTATATCCCCCTGGAGAATGCACACCAAAACCATTACTGGCGAACCCGGCACTCACGTCAAAACCGGCTTTACCACTGGCGATTAAGTACAAAATCGCCGCCCCGGCTAATCCGCCAAGTACCTGAGCCGCAATATACGGAATCAATTGTGCACCGGAAAAACGCCCCCCCACCCATAAACCAAGAGAAACTGCGGGGTTAAAATGCGCACCAGAGATATGCCCCAATGCATAAGCCATCGTGACCACAGTTAGCCCGAAAGCCAACGCCACACCGAGAAAACCAATCCCTGCCACCGGGTACATGGCCGCCAACACCGCACTGCCACACCCGCCTAACACCAGCCAAAAAGTGCCGATAAACTCTGCCATTAGCTGTTTCATACTGCCTCACCCCGCCCGCTAAAGATGTCGATAACAGTCAACGTTGCCGCTAACTAATAACCAGCAAATTACACCGGCGGTACTGCCAGGCTTGACTTGTTAGGTTCAGCTCACCAGCGGCTTATTTAAGCTTAGTCACTGGATTTATCCCCATTGGGAAAGATTACAGATTAAACAGTTATTTTTATCGATTATTCGTTATTTCGGGGGAATTAAAGGTATGAATTATCACCCAAATACCATTATAAAGTAGCCCGTTTCCGCCGCCCTTTCTTCGCCCCTGACTTAGCCGGTGTTTTGGCAACTGCGGCAGGAATAATCACGCCCTCTGGCATTTCCGGTTGCTCAATTGGGAACACCGGCAAGGCAGCCAACAACCTCGAACCATAACCTTTGGTTAATAAACGCCGGTCATAAATAACAATTTCACCATGACATTGATTACTGCGGATCAACCGCCCAACCTGCTGAATCAAGTTAAATGAAGCACTTGGTAAACTTTGAACTTCAAATGGATAGCGCTTTAATGATTTCAGCCATTCACCTTCAGTCAGGATCACCGGGCTGTCGATAGGTGGAAACGAAATTTTGTGGATATGTACTTGGGTCAGCAATTCGCCTTTCAAATCCAGCCCTTCGGCAAAAGATTGCAAGCCAATCAAAACACTGGCCGTCCCTTTACTCACCCGCTTGCGATGCTCCTCGACCAACCGATAGCGCGGTTGATCCCCTTGAACCAACAGCATCAAACGCAGATCCGTAACATGGCTGAGGAAAGTTTGCATCGCCCGATGGCTGCTAAACAAAATTAGCATACCTTTATGCCGCCCGCTGGCCTGTTGCGCGCGGAAAAACTGTGCCATTTCAGCCAGATGCTCGGCTTCATGTGCCATAGTCGGCTCATGGCGCATCTTGGGAATAATCAACTTTCCTTGCTCGATATGATTAAACGGCGATGATAATGATTCAAACCTGTCACCGGCTTTTTCACTCAATCCACTGAGTTCTTGTAAGCGAGCAAAACTATTAAGGGAGCGCAAGGTGGCTGATGTCACAATCACATGGGGGACTTTGCGCCACAGCATTTTATCCAACTGATCACTGACCCGTATTCCCACACAGTGGAAATAAAGATGTGTTTGGTTCTCGCGATAATCACGGGTTATCCATTTGGAAATTGGCGCATTCGAGGCTTTTTCCAATGCCGCCAACCGCCACAGTTTACTCATAGCCTCCAGATAGCCCAAAGTTCGGCTCATTTGGATAATCGCACGATGTAGCCGCACAATATCGTGCTTACCTGTTTGTTCGCTCAAATCATTCAGGACAAACTCGGCTAAACCGCGCAAAGCATCGGTCAGCTTGAATAATTTGGTGCAATCTTCTGTCAAATTGCCCGGCAACGCCCCCATTTCAAAGCGGTGCACTGCGGGGCTGCCATCAGTGGGTAAGTATTGGCTGACGTGCTGTTCGACACTCAGCATCAGCTCACGCAACTGCTCACAATGGTCTTTCAAGCGCTCTGGATTAGCTAAACCCGGTGGGTTTTTAGGCCGATATTGCACCATACATTGATCCACCAGCCGCACAATCATATCCAATTGCATATTGGCAAAAACGGCGGTGATCTCACCTTCAATTTCCAAAGCATCGCGCGCCACATCAGGTAAATGATGGCCTTCATCCAATACCAACAGCAGATCTTTTGGATTAGGGAGCACAGATTCAGTTTCTAATGCGGCCATTACCAATGCATGGTTGGCGACCACCACATCAGCAGTTTCTATCTCTTTGCGGGCAATAAAAAACGGACATTCCCGAAAATAATGGCAATTACGCCCCAGACAATTGGCTTTATCCGTACTCAACTTGGCCCATAAACTATCACTGAGTGATAACTGATGATGGTCTCGCAACCCGTCCCAAACATGGCTATTCAACGACTTAGACAGCGCCAGACATGTCGCCTGTTCCTCACCATTGGCAGGTGCCAGCTCATCGCCGAGAAACAGTGATAAATCCCCTTGCCCAGAGACATCCGTGCACATCGCCGCCAAATTACGCGGACAAACATACCGCCCGCGCCCAAAGGCACCGGTGAATTTAAGATCGGGAATAATCTTCTTTAGTAGCGGTAAATCTTTGCTGTAAATCTGATCCTGTAGTGCCACATTCGCGGTGCTCACCACCAACGGCTTGCTTTCTGCGCGACTTATCGCAATTCCGGGGATCAGATAAGACAGCGTTTTGCCAACACCGGTCGGTGCCTCAATCGCCAAATGACGGCCTGCATCACCGGCCAGGGTTTTCGCCACTTCAGCTATCATCTGGCGCTGTGGCGCCCGAGAAATAAAATCTGGGATCTGCTGCGAAAGCGCCTTATACCACTGACTAATTTGTGTTTTTACTGCTGGGGACAACGCCATGCATATCTTATCTAAACTGAATGTTGCCCTATTGTCCCACACCACAAGGCTCCCGTCAGCCCGAAAGCACCCTTGGCATAGCCGAAAACACTTGCTGGCGCCAATAACCTTAAAATGAAATTTACCGAATATCGCAGTTATTTATTATTTGTCATAAATATATCACACAGATGCGGTAAAAATTCTGCGCTGGACGAATTCAGACAGATATTGAATACAGCAAAGAAATCTACGACTCGCGTCTTTTTAAATAAGATAAACAGGGCAAAAAATATGAAACGCAATATTCTGGCAATCTTGATACCCGCTTTATTAGTTGCCACCACGTCACATGCAGCAGAAATTTACAACAAAGATGGCAATAAACTCGATTTATATGGAAAAGTAAAAGGGTTGCGTTACTTCTCTGATAATAATAAAAGCGATGGCGATAAATCTTACGTCCGATTTGGTTTTAAAGGTGTAACCCAAATCACTGACCAATTGAGCGGTTACGGTCAATGGGAATATAACATTGCGGCTAACTACGCTGAAAGCCAAGAAACAAAAGACAATAAAACACGCTTGGCGTTTGCAGGTTTACGTTATGGGAAATTAGGCTCAATCGATTACGGCCGTAATTACGGTGTGTTATATGATATCGCCGCCTGGACTGATATGTTGCCGGAATTCGGTAATGACAGCTATACCAGAACGGATAACTTTATGACTGGCCGTACAACTGGCGTTGCAACTTATCGCAACACAGATTTCTTCGGTTTGGTTGATGGTCTGAAATTCTCCCTGCAATATCAAGGCAAGAATGGCAGCGAATCCGACACCAATAATGGCCGTGCAGATATAGCCAAACAGAATGGCGACGGTTTTGGTTTATCTTCCAGCTACTTGATTGGTGCCGGTGTCAGTGTCGGTGCCGCCTATGCTTCATCTAACCGCACCACCGCTCAGAAAAACAGTGCTTTTGGTAAAGGTGATAAAGCCGATGCCTGGACGACTGGCCTGAAATATGATGATAACGGTGTCTATTTAGGTGCAACTTATGCCGAGACGCGTAATATGACCCCAATTTCTGGCACTGCGGTTATTAATAATGTGTCAACCAGCGTGAGTGGATTCGCAAATAAAACTCAAAACGTTGAGTTAGTAGCACAATACTTGTTCGATTTCGGTTTGAAACCTTCTTTGGCTTATATTCAATCAAAAGGTAAAGATATTGAAGGGATCGGTGATGCTGATTTGGTAAAATATATTGACATTGGCACTTACTATTACTTCAATAAAAATATGTCTACCTATGTGGACTATAAAATCAATCAGCTTAACGACGATAACAAGTTAAAACTGAATACAGACAACGTTGTTGCTGTCGGTTTGGTTTATCAGTTCTAAAAGCGCTGTATCGGTATTTTCCTCATTGTTTAAATGCTTCATCGTGATTTGTGAATTTTATTAGTTTTATAATTATCACTTTGCCGGGAGACAACTCCTGGCTTTCTTTTTATGCAGTAATGGCTATGCCCCCAGTTTCTGCGAATAAAGCCAACTGTAATGCCTAATAATCCGAAATATTGGCTCAATGGTGCTGCTGGTTTTATGCATCATGTCTAAAACCTTTTGTGCTTTCATAATAAGGGCAGTTTTAGTCACTATTCATTAAGCTAATCATTGCCACCAACAAGAATAACCCTCTGTTTTAGCGCAAAATTTAGACGAAAAATTAAAACGCAAAAAAATGATAAAAAACTTTGCTAAGGATCACTATTCTCATGTTTACTGATACATCCCTATTTTACTGTTCCTTGCCAATTGAATAATTATGCTCAAGCAAAATAGTCGTAATCTGTGGTTGTTGATCGGTTCACTTTTCACCTTATATTTCGTCTGGGGTTCAACCTATTTGGTCATTCGCATTGGGGTCGAAAGCTGGCCTCCCTTGATGATGGCCGGATTACGTTACTTGATTGCTGGCATATTATTATTCAGCTTTTTAGCTATTCGTGGTCATGCGTTGCCAACTTTACGGCAATGGATGGGAGCCAGTGCCATAGGCATTTTATTATTAGCTATCGGTAATGGGCTGGTTACCATTGCAGAACACCAGCATGTTCCCTCTGGAATTGCAGCTGTGATGGTGGCAACTGTTCCACTATTCACTTTGTGTTTCAGCATGTTATGGGGAATGCGTAACACTAAACTGGAATGGTCGGGAATTGCTCTCGGGTTGGTGGGTATCATATTACTCAACACCGGCAGTAACTTATTAGGCAATCCACTGGGAGCACTGCTGATATTGGTAGCTTCAGCCAGTTGGGCATTCGGATCAGTCTGGAGTTCGCGTTTGGCTCTGCCTAGTGGGGCGATGTCTGGCGCAGCCCAAATGTTGGTTGCCGGGGTCGTCTTATTGCTAGCCAGTACCATTAGCGGCGAAGAGCTGAACCAAATGCCGACTATGGGAGGAATTCTTTCGTTACTGTATTTGATAATTTTCGGTTCTATGCTCGCTATCAGCGCTTATATGTTTTTGTTGAAAAATGTTCGCCCTGCAGTAGCAACCAGCTATGCCTATGTCAATCCGGTTGTTGCAGTTTTACTGGGTATTGGCTTTGCCGGTGAAAGTTTATCGACTACTGAATGGTGGGCGTTAGCCATCATAGTTTCTGCAGTAGTATTGGTCACTTTGGGGAAATTTCTGTTTAAATCTCGTTAATACCTGCACAGCAAGAATGCAACATAGTTGTTTCATTGAATGAACGGGCTATAATTCTTGCTGTTTTGATAAAAAGTGAAAAAAACTATGCTGAAAAAAGCACTCATTATCCTGATTGCGGTAATGGCTCTGAGTTCGTTAGGCGGTGTTTTTCTTGCCGGGCTGAATATCTATACCCGTTCAACCACGCCATATGAAACACCAGCCACAGAATCTACCCCAATGTCTGATATTGGCCCTGAGGGCTTGTCCAACAATGGTCAGGAATCACCATAAGCACACATTTATCCTGACACTGCTGCTGCAAAAATACCGGTACAGCCCCTGACCCGTTCAAAAAAGTTATGAGCGGCGGGGGCAACAAAAAAGTAAGAGCAAAACCTCTGCATGAAAGTCGGCTAAAACTTAAACCAAACGCTCTTTGGCAGCCTAATGGCTCAGCTCATAGCGTTTTACTATGAAAAGCAGCATAAATCCAAAGTAACAGTTGTGATTACTTAGCTAAAGGGAAGGATTGTAATTCTCGCCAACGTGATAATCGCCGATTCCAACGGGTAAAAATCATATCAGTAATAATCGCCAGCAAGGCAACCACCACAGCCCCCTGAATAACATAAGCCGTATTAAAACCACTTAGCCCAATAATTATTGGAGAACCCAAGGTTTTTGTGCCCACAGTGGAAGCAATAGCAGCAGTACCAATATTAATAATGACCGATGTCCGGATACCCGCAACAATCACTGGTGCAGCTAACGGCAACTCAACCCGGCATAAAATTTGCCAGGCACTCATTCCCACACCTTGTGCCACTTCACGGATATCTTGGGATACAGATTCAATACCGGTGATCGTTCCCTGTAAAATAGGTAATAAACCGTAGAGCACCAAAGCAATAATGGCCGGTTTCTCACTAAACCCCATTACTGGTACGGCGATAGCAAGCACGGCGACAGGTGGAAAAGTCTGCCCCATAGCAACAACCGTTTCTACTACCGATCTAAACTCTTTCCCGGCCGGACGCGTTACTGCAATACCCGCACTTACACCAATAAAAACGGCGATAATACTGGAAATTAGCACCAGTAATACATGGGAAACTACCAATGATAAAAATGTATCCTGAACATAAATGGGCCTATCAAGTTCAGGAAATAATACCGAGAATAAGTTATGCAAGGAGGTCATGCCAAAAACCAAACCTAGCAATAATAGCAATGCCCAGTAGAGAGGGTCTTTTAAAACGTGCAGTAGGCCGGATGTCACTCTAGACGTATGTTTTATCTGTTGGGCTTTGGTTGCAGCAGGTTTCATTCCCCCCCCTTAGCTGCATCCGCAATTAAATCCGCAAAATAAAGCACACCCAATGGTTGCCCATTCTCGTCGGTAACCAGCAATTTATCGGTCTTGCAAGACACAAACAAAGAGAGTGCCTCGCGCAGGCTGGTTGTACCCAATATTGATGGGCCAACCAACGTTTCACCGCGCCGGACACGTTGTGAAGCCAGCCCAAGGGATAACAACTTAATACCCAGATCACTGCGGCCAAAGAAATCGCGAACAAAATCATTAGCTGGCTGAGTTAGCATTTCAAGGGGCGTGCCTTGCTGTATCACCCTTCCCTCATCCATTAAAACTATGCGATCAGCCAGACTTAAAGCCTCATCAATATCGTGAGTAACCAGCACGATAGTCCGGCCAGACAATTGATGAATACGGGTGATTTCAAATTGCAATGCCGAGCGCGTTACGGGATCTAGCGCCCCAAATGGCTCATCCATTAACAGCACTTCAGGATCTGCCGCTAAAGCTCGCGCGACACCGACCCGCTGTTGTTGCCCACCAGAGAGTTGATGAGGGTAACGATGCCGGAATTGTTCTGGATCCAGGTGCAACAACTCCAGCAGCTCAGTAACCCGCAGACGGATACGCTCTTTAGGCCATTTCAGTAATTGTGGCACCGTGGCAATATTACGCTCCACCGTCCAGTGAGGGAACAGACCAATAGACTGGATGGCATAACCCATCCGCCGTCGTAAATCTTCAGGTTTATAGTTACGGATTTCCTCCCCAGCAAAATGAATCTTTCCTTCATCATGTTCAATAAGCCGATTAATCATTTTTAGTGTGGTCGACTTCCCTGACCCTGAAGTCCCAATCAATACAGTAAATTCTCCTTTCGCAATCTGTAGCGTAAGGTTGTCTACTGCTCGTTTACCGGCAAAATATTTACTTACTTGATGGAAATGAATCATCGATGTGAAGTATCCATAAAAATAACGATGAATTTAAATAGCGAATCAACGACTACCGCCATTATTATCACAGGTATCACACCCAACAGAACTAAATCCAATGCGCTGCTAAGTAGGCCTTGAAATACAATCGCGCCCAATCCACCCGCACCAATCAGTGCGGCTACCACGGCCAAGCCCACTGTTTGTACCGCAATAATGCGAATACCCGATAAGATAAGTGGCATAGCAATCGGGACTTGTACCCGAAAAAATAGCTGGCTGCGGGTCATCCCCATACCTCGGGCCGACTCTACAACGCTATCAGGTACAGCCTCTAACCCAGCAACCACATTGCGTACTAAGGGTAATAAAGCATAAAGCACTAATGCGACAATCGCCGGAGCCAACCCAATACCACTGATGCCGTGCTCTGCCAGCCACGGAATAACCGCTGCCAACCCGGCCAAAGGCGCAATTAACAGACCAAACAAGGCAATCGAGGGAATGGTTTGAATAATATTCAATGTTGAAAAAATAGCGCCTTGAAAACGAGGAGAGCGAAAACAAAATATACCGAGGGGGATGCCCAGACCGACAGCGGGTATCAAGGTTGTGAATAGGATCTGCAGGTGTTGCCATAATGCATCTTCAAACACATCTTGCCGATTAATATACTCTTTCATCAAAGACAAATGATCAAGTTGCCCAGTTGCCAGCAATATCACAACAGGAAGAGCCAGCAAAATATTAGCCAAACCGCGCCAAACTGGATTCACGATGACACGGGACATGCTATCAACAGCAATCAATATACTCAGCCCACTCATCAGCCAGAATCCGCCGTCGAGTGAAGTGCGCGCGAGGCTTTCTTCGCCGCCAGAAAATTGTGTTGCTGCTGTACCTGCCAGTAATAGCAGAGCAAAAAATAACGTTTCGGCGACTAAAACCGTAGACCAACACACCAACGCATTTTGTTTACAAAAAACAAAGGCAAACAACATCAGTATAGGAACTAAGCTCCACCAAACCGGCCCTGTTATTAATGAAAATAGGGAGACTCCCTGTCCTGAAATCAACCGATTAGGCGCATGGCTAATAAAAGAAAGTCCTATAGCAGATAAAACCAACAGAATAGTCAATGCTAGCAAAACCCTATTTTTTATAGCCATAAAAATCCATCTCCATGGCAAGTATGCTTTGTCATCATAATCTATTACTTTCTTATTTAATGCCGAGGTAAAAGAGATAGTAATAGCGATATCCCTACCCATCGTTATCCTTTAATGAAACCTTTCTCTTTCAGGTAATTGGCTGCGACTTTTTTCGCATCCTGCCCTTCAACTGAAATACGCGCATTCAGTTTTTGTAACGTTGGGCCGTCGAGTGTGGCAAATACGGGATTAAGTAAATCAGGTATGTTGGGATATTCCTTAAGAGTGGCTTCGCGGATTATCGGGGTTGGCGCGTAAATAGGCTGTACACCTTTAGTGTCTTCCAGCGTTTGTAGCCCCAAAGCAGCCACTGGGCCATCAGTACCATAAGCCATAGCACCATTAACACCTGAGGTTTGCTCTGCTGCAGCTTTTATTGTTACCGCAGTGTCACCGCCCGCCAATGATAACAATTGATCCTGATTTAATTTAAAACCATATGCTTGCTGAAAGGCAGGTAATGCATCAGGGCGTTCAATAAACTCGGCAGAAGCCGCTAATTTGAATTTTCCACCGGCGTTAATCCACCGGCCTAAATCATCTAGCGTTTTCAAATTATTCGCTTTTGCTAAGTCCTGACGAACCGCAATCGTCCAGGTATTATTTGCTGGGGCGGGAGAAAGCCAGACCAGCTTATTTTTCTCATAATCCAGTGCTTTTACTTTTTCATAACCCGCTTTGGCATCCCTCCAGGCGGGATCTTTTTCATCTGAGAAGAAAAAGGCCCCATTACCGGTATATTCAGGATAAATATCAATCTCGCCAGCTGTGATAGCACCGCGCACGACTTTGGTCGCACCCAACTGTGATTTATTTGTGGTTTTAATGCCATTGGCATCCAGAACTTGCACAATAATATTGCCCAACAAGGAGCCTTCAGTATCAATTTTTGAGCCAACACGAACGCTATCCGCCGCTTGAGATACACCACCAGATGCAGCCAGCATCACTGCGGACAACACAAAAATCCGGCTACGGCTTAAGGTTATTGCCATGTTTACCTCTATGTATATAAGGGTTAGAGAAAGTTAAATCGTTAATGTCTTAAAACACGCCTGTCAGTAAAGCAGCAACTCAACAACCATAACGAATCAGTAACCTTTTTAGATTTAGCCCAAAACAATAAAAATAACTAATTGATATTAAATATATTATTTACAATAGAGCTAATTAGCCAACCTATCAACTTTATAGATAAGCACATGATAGCTAAGTGTTTCAAAACAACTCAACTAACAACAGATGCTATTAAGATTACACAAGTTGCTGTATATAACAACAGTGCATTGTAGGTGCGCGCAAAAAGTTCATACATTTTACGGCTACAAATAACACCGTGGTTTTTTACACTAATTAGATATTAAGCCAGAGCACTGACTGCCATGGCAGTCATCTCATGCCCCTCTATCCCACAGAGGATAACTTTGACTATAGAAAACAAGATGAATTTCTATTTCTAAGGCGATAAAAACCAATGCTTCAAGTCGTAAAGTATAGCCGTTCATTACAAAGTATCCGCGGCGATGCGGCTCTTGAACACTATTTTTCAGATAAGTCTGCCGCGAACCATCACAAGTCGGGGCAGATAAATCATGATGAACCAGATATTAATTGAGGTTTAGAAATAGCAGATGCGATGCCCATACAGACATTATTCAATGATGAAGAGACTGCGCAGGGTAGCTAACAACCAAAACGCTGAAAACGGCTGAAATGCCATAGTTATCTACCCAATGGAGCACTAATTCAGCTAAAGCTGCCATGCCCAAGTGCGAGATAGCTGTTTTATCTGCACTCGTTGCTGCTTGCTAAGAAAAAAACAGCCTCGAGCGCGGCCGCGGTAATTAGATTCCGTATTAGCAGCCAGAATACGTAAAACTCATGCTTGGCATAATTTAGACAATACTGTTGAATAAAGCAGTTCACTAACTTAACGAGTTATCCCTATCAAAGAATTGACTATTTAAACCTCTCGCCAACATTGTTCTTGAGCTGAAACAGCGATAGCATCCAATACCTTCGAGACTTTCCAGCCTTCTTCAAAATCTGGCCACATGCGATCTCCTGCGGCAATTCCGTTAATTAAATCACGGATCTCGACCGTTTTTTGATCATTAAAGCCAATTCCGTGCCCTGCGCTCACACAAAAAGCAGCATAGTCAGGATGTTTAGGCCCGGTAAGTAGTGTTTTAAACCCTTGTCTGGACTGAGGATCATCATGGCAATAGAGCTGTAATTCCGCCATGCGCTCTTGAGAATAACTGATGGTACCTTTGGTGCCAGTGACCACATATGTCAGCCCCATTTTACGGCCACAAGCAATACGTGATGTCTCTATTGTTCCCATGGCTCCATTGGCAAAACGCACCAGTGCACTGGCCTGATCCTCATTTTCTACTGGACGTAATAATGAGGGGTTTTGCGGGTCAGGTCGTTGCTTTATGACTGTCTGCATATCGCCACACACATTAGTAATATCGCCAACTAAATAATGAGCCATATTTACAATATGTGCAGCTAAATCCCCTAATGCTCCTAGCCCTGCCTGCGCCTTAGTACAATGCCAATCTAATGGGGTTTGTGGGTCAGCCAGATAATCTTCATTGTGCGTTCCGTAAAAATGCACAACATCACCAATCTCTCCATTGGCAATAATTTCACGTGCCAACTGGCTTGTCGGGTTCTTCATATAATTGAACCCTACCAATGTTTTTACGCCTTTTGCTCTCGCGGCCTCAACCATTTCTTTAGCATCTGCGGCATTAAGAGCTAATGGTTTTTCTGAATAAACATGCTTACCATGACTAATAGCAGCAAGTGCCATTTCCTTATGTAAGAAGTTTGGCGCACATATATCCACTACATCAATATCTGGGTCAGCAACCAGTTCTCGCCAATTAGCAGTGAAACGGAAAAAACCAAATTCAGCAGCGCGTTGTTGAGCCAATTCTGGTGTGACTTCTGCCAGCATTTCTAATACTGGTCGCCCTTTTAAAGGAAAAACAGTCGCGACCTGCGCGTAAGCAATGGCATGACAACGGCCAATATAACCAGTACCAATAAGCCCAACTCGAACTTTTTGCATTCTATTCCCCTTGTCTGTTGAAGATAAAGTCCCAATTCAGAACCTTGCTGGTCAATAGTTATACGAAATAAAAATTTCATGCTCAAGTCATTATCAGAATGAAAATCTCTTTTTGCGAGGCGCTACGAATAATGTTGCTTGCTTGATGAAACTTGCATAGATGCAGTGTAAAACTAACTATTTACTTCACAAAACCAAAATACAATATTGAATTAATGAATCATTTTATTTTTTAATGAAACAAAATGAATCTTAAATTTCATAATTTGCGAAGCATTACGCATCACTGACAACTCTAGGTTTCAATGCGGTGATTTCGCTATATAGTGATTACCACGATGAAGCGCTCACGAAGCGGCCCCTTTATAATTTGGATAGGTAATTTGTTATGAACTCACCTTTTCTGGTAACACCACAATGGCTGGCAGCTCATATTAATGATGCCAATATCGTTATTCTGGATGCCAGAATGTCACCTCCGGGGTTGATACCGAAGAGGGATATTCGGGCTGAGTTTGAGCAAGGGCATATTCCCGGCGCGGTTTTCTTTGATATTGATGCAGTAGCAGACCACAGCACAAACTTACCTCATATGTTGCCATCCCCTGAGGTATTCAGTGAAATGGCAGGTCAATTAGGAGTGAATGAGCAGCAGACTATAGTCATTTATGATGACGGTAATTTATTTTCTGCGCCAAGGGTTTGGTGGACGTTCCGTACATTTGGTGCAAAAGATGTGCGCATATTGGCGGGTGGTATCAGTAGCTGGCAACAAGCCGGATTGGCGTTAGAAAGTGGGCCTGCAAGACCAACGCTACAAATTTTCAACACAACATTCGATGCGACTGCGGTCAAAAGTGTAGATCAAGTTTTAGCTTTGCTTGGCGACAGCGAAGTACAGATTTTAGACGCGCGCCCAATAGGTCGATTTAAAGCACAACAACCAGAGCCTCGACCTGGGCTGCGCTTGGGCCGAATCCCCGGCAGTATTAATATCCCTTGGGGGAGCATGGTCGAAAATGGCAATCTGAAATCACAACAAGCACTGACAAGTATTTTTATGGCCCAAGGTGTGGACTTAACCAAACCCATCATTACCAGTTGCGGCTCAGGGGTTACTGCCGCGGTGGTTGCTCTGGGGCTGGCGGCAGTAAATGCATCTTCAGTCTCTTTGTATGATGGCTCTTGGGCTGAATGGGGGGCATCTGAGTCACTGCCAATTGAAGACACTCAATTGCCATAAGATAACTTAAATAGCAACCAGCCCACGGACACTATCAAGCTCCATATCAGTGCCCTGTCCACGCTGGATAATTTTGCCTCGGGACATGACTAAATAGTTATCCGCCAGTTCTGCGGCAAAATCATAAAATTGCTCTACCAATAAGATAGCCATATCTCCCTGAGCTGCCAATTTCTTGATGACTAACCCTATTTCCTTAATCACAGAGGGTTGAATTCCCTCTGTTGGTTCATCAAGAATAAGCAAGCGAGGTTGGCAAGCCAGTGCTCGGCCAATCGCCAGTTGTTGTTGTTGCCCGCCGGATAAATCCCCCCCACGGCGATATCTCATTTCCTGTAAGACGGGAAAGAGTTGATAGATATGCTCAGGTACTGCTTTGCTACGTGAGCTGGGAAAACGCGAAAGCCCTAATAGAATATTCTCCTCGACCGTTAATCGGGGGAAAATCTCCCGCCCTTGTGGCACATAGGCAATCCCCGCGTTGACCCGCTGATGTGGTGATTGGCGGCTAATATTTTTACCTTCCCAATGGATGCTGCCATTTTTAACTGGCACTAATCCCATCAGGCATTTGAGCAAAGTGGTTTTACCGACGCCATTGCGGCCCAATAAACAGGTCACTTCCCCGACAGCGGCCTCAAATGACAAACCACGCAAAATATGGCTACCACCATAATATTGATTAATCTCATTAACTTGCAGCATATAATGCCCTCGAGTTGTCCAGATAGCCCTTTGTCACCAGATGTCCACTCCCGTCGTAATCCCTTAAAATTGGGTTAATTCAAAGTTTGGCCGACCCATAAGAGAAAAAACGGCGATGAGTTAGAGCGATTCAGCGCCCTAAATATACCTCGACCACTTGCTCATTAGCCTGTACTTCTGCTAATGAACCTTCGGCCAAAACCTGCCCCTGATGCAACACCGTGACATGGTCAGCAATGGTTTCAACAAACCCCATATCGTGCTCCACCACCATTAATGAATGTTTGCCCGCCAATTGATTAAACAACTCGGCGGTATAAGCTGTTTCAGCGTCGGTCATACCTGCTGCTGGCTCATCCAAGAGTAATAAATGCGGGTCTTGCACCAGCAACATGCCGATTTCAAGAAACTGCTTTTGGCCGTGAGATAACAAACCTGCCATTCGCTGTCGCATATCACTTAAGCGCAGCATGGCCAGTGTTTCATCAATTTTATCCCGTTGTTCAGTATTCAATTTGGCGTGCAAACTGGCCCAAACTGTTTTGGTGTTTTTTTGTGCTAACTCAAGATTTTCAAAGACGCTTAACGCCTCAAATACTGTTGGTTTTTGGAATTTCCGCCCGATACCGGCTTTAGCAATTTCAATCGTATTCATCATTGAGAGATCATGGCGTTGGTCATATATCATCTTGCCGCTCTGTGGGCGCGTTTTACCGGTTATCACGTCCATCAATGTTGTTTTACCCGCCCCATTCGGGCCAATAATACAACGCAGCTCGCCAACACCAATTTGCAATGAAAGATTTCGCAATGCATGAAAACCATCAAAACTGACGTTAATATTTTCCAGAATCAGTACTGGGTCTCGCTGTTGGCGATACTTGTCGGCCGCATGCTGCACCGTACCCGGCTCTGCTTCAATTATCTCGGGATAAACCAGTTGCTCTGTAATTTGGAATCGGCTCATTTATCTTTCCCTCGCCGCAATAACCCGATAACACCATTAGGCAAGAATAAGGTAACCAGAATAAAGATTAGGCCGAGGAAAAATTGCCAGTATTCCGGCATTGCCATGGTGAACCAACTTTTTGCACCATTAACAATTCCCGCCCCCAATACTGGGCCAATCAAGGTACCACGCCCACCAAGTGCTACCCAGATTGCGGCTTCAATAGAGTTAGTTGGGGACATTTCACTGGGATTGATAATTCCAACCTGTGGCACATACAATGCGCCAGCCAAAGCACAAAGTACCGCAGAGAGTGTCCAGACAAACAGTTTGAAACCTTTGGGATCGTAACCACAAAAAGTCAGGCGATTTTCAGCATCCCGCACAGCAGTTAATACTCGGCCAAATTTGGTTCGCGCTAATGCAAACCCCAGAGCCAAACTGGCAATTAACAGTATCAAAGTGGCAAGAAATAGAGCGATTCGGGTCGATGTCGCTGATACCGAAAACCCTAATAACGTGGTAAAACCCGTAAAACCATTGTTACCACCAAAGCCGGTTTCGTTGCGAAAAAACAACAACATTCCCGCATAGGTGAGCGCTTGAGTCATGATCGAGAAATAGACGCCTTTTATTTTGGAGCGAAAAGCAAAGTAACCAAAAATAAAAGCCAGCAAACCGGGTACCAACACAATCAAACACAAGGCCCAAACAAAATATTGGCTACCACTCCAAAACCACGGCAACTCTCCCCATGACAAGAAAGACATAAATGCGGGCAAACCATCACCCGCCGCCTGGCGCATCAAGTACATACCCATGGCATAACCACCAAGAGCAAAAAATAAACCATGCCCAAGTGACAGTAATCCGGCATAACCCCAGACCAAATCCAGCGCAATGGCGACCACCGCGTAGCACAAGATTTTACCAATAAGTGTTAAGGTATATGTTGAGATTGCCAATGGATTATCTGCTGGCAGTAAGGCCAAAAAAGGCAGAATAATCAGCAAAATAACCACCACAATCCCGAGTGACAGGCTAAGAGTGGGAGCTTTTTGTGTCAAAGTTAATGCTAAAGGTTGATTCATTAGTCACTCACCCTGCCCTTAAGGGCAAACAGACCCTGCGGCCGTTTTTGAATAAACAAAATGATCAGCACTAAAATCAATATCTTACCTAGCACTGCCCCCATCTGTGGTTCCAGTATTTTATTCAGCATACCCAGCCCCAGAGCTGCAACGACACTGCCAGCTAATTGCCCAACGCCCCCCAGCACCACAACTAAGAAGGAGTCGATGATATATCCCTGCCCTAATTCCGGGCCGACATTTCCCAGTTGCGACAGTGCAACGCCCCCCAATCCGGCAATACCGGAACCCAGTCCAAAAGCCAGCATATCGACCCGGCCTGTCGCGACCCCGCAACAAGCAGCCATTGCACGGTTTTGTGTTACTGCACGCACCTGCAAACCAAGGCGGGTTTTATTCAGCAGCAACCAAGTGAGCAGTAACACAATTACGACGAAAGCAATGACCGCGATGCGATTCCAAGGTAAAACCAAATTCGGTAAAATTTGTATTCCACCGGACAACCATGCCGGATTGGCAACCTCCAGATTTTGTGCACCAAAAATCATCCGCACACTTTGAATTAGCATTAGGCTAATGCCCCAAGTGGCCAACAATGTTTCTAATGGGCGGCCATACAGATACCGAATCACGGTTCGCTCTAAAATCATGCCAATTCCAGCGGTAATAAAGAATGCGACAGGTAAAGCGATTAATGGATAGAGTGCCAGCCAGTGCGGAGCAACATGTTGCAATAAGGTTTGGACTAAATAAGCGGAGTAAGCACCCAACATCAGCATTTCGCCGTGAGCCATATTAATGACCCCCAATAAACCATAAGTAATGGCTAATCCCAGCGCCGCCAATAATAAGATAGAGCCTAAAGATAACCCGCTAAATACCTGTCCGATGATATCTCCTATCATCAGCCGATTTTGTACTTGTTTTAAGCTATTGGCTGCGACAGCACGGACGTGTTCATCAGGTTCAAACTTGGGATCAGTTAAGTTTTGCAGCCGCGACTGAGTCTGTGGCGAGCCAGATTGCCCCAAGAGTTGCACCGCATTTAGCCGTACTTGCGGGTTATTGTCGGTGAGTTGTAAATTAGCCAGCGCAATGCTCAGTGCCTCTTTGACTTTACTGTCAGTCTCTAATTTAAGGCGCTGATTAAGTAATGGTAATTGATCACTATGCGCCTGCTGCTGTAATTCCAAAGCTGCTTGCAAACGTAGCGCGCTATCATCACTCACTAAGCGTTGGGCTGCCAATGCATTAGCGATGAGAATACGTAGTCGGTTGTTTAGCCATATTTTCTTTGGTGGATCAACAGGCTGTAGCTGACCTTCTATTGGGGTGAAAATTTGATTATTTTGGGTAAAAACCTGCCCTGCACTATCTATCACCAACGTTTCTTGTTTTAGTGCTTGTAATAATGGCAGCCGGCTGGCATCGGGTGCCGTCGCCCAATGCTGTAATATAATGGCTTGTTGTGAACGATTGGCAGCAGCAAAATCATGAGCTGGCCCGGCGGTTGCACAGGTCGAGATACCCAGTAACAAACCCATTATCAGTCTAAGTGAATACTGGGCTGCACTACCCCAAATAATATTTAATGATTTCATAGGCCCACTCATCACTGATATCAGATAAAAGGGCTCCGAGGCTAGCGAGTGCTAACTTCGGAGAACCGCCACTACTGGGTGCTTTTCACTGGATGATCCGGCTTTTTATCATTTCCTGCGATGAATGGGCTCCACGGCTGTGCCCGAATTGGAGCATCTGTTTGCCACACCACGTTGAACTGCCCATCCGCCTCTATCTCGCCAATCATCACTGGTTTATGTAAATGATGATTGGTCTTGTCCATAGTTAGAGTAAAACCTGATGGTGCCGGGTATGTTTGCCCGGCCATCGCGGCGCGAACTTTATCCACGTCAGTTGATTGGGCTTTTTCTACAGCCTGAGCCCACATATGCATACCGACCCACGTCGCTTCCATCGGATCATTGGTGACGGCGGTATCCGCATTGGGTAATTTTTTGTCTTTGGCATAAGCTTTCCATTGCTCAACAAACTTCTTATTTGTTGGGTTATCCACCGATTGGAAGTAATTCCAGGCGGCCAGATTCCCCACCAATGGTTTGGTATCAATACCGCGTAACTCTTCCTCTCCCACAGAGAAAGCAATTACTGGCACATCAGTGGCTTTAATACCTTGATTAGCTAACTCTTTGTAGAAAGGGACATTCGAATCACCGTTAATGGTGGAAATAACGGCGGTTTTACCATCGGCAGAAAATTTCTTAATATTGCTAACAATAGTTTGGTAATCGCTATAACCGAATGGGGTATAAACTTCCTCAATATCTTTATCTTGTATACCTTTACTATGCAGGAAGGCCCGCAGAATTTTATTAGTGGTACGTGGATAAACATAATCTGTACCCAACAAAATAAAACGTTTTGCCGCGCCACCATCTTCACTTAATAAGTATTCCACCGCGGGGATGGCCTGTTGGTTTGGTGCGGCACCGGTATAGAATACATTCGGCGACATTTCTTCCCCTTCGTATTGCACCGGATAAAATAATAAACCATTTAACTCTTCAAATACCGGCAATACTGATTTACGAGATACTGACGTCCAGGCACCAAAAACCACTGCGACTTTATCTTGTGTTAATAACTGCCGTGCTTTCTCAGCAAATAGCGGCCAGTTGGATGCCGGATCAACAATAACCGGCTCGAGTTGTTTACCCAATACACCGCCATGAGCATTAATATCATCAATGCTCATTAGGGCCATATCTTTCAATGGTGTTTCAGAGATAGCCATAGTGCCGGACAACGAATGCAAAATACCCACTTTAATGGTATCTGCCGCCAGTGTGCCAAAAGCCACACCCATACTGATAACCGATATTGAAAGTGAAAAAATCTTAATTAAGTTACGATGTTGCATAGCGTTAACCTCTGGTCGTTGAGTAAAACACACAAGATTGAGTTACTCTGCGCAAACGCCATGCCAATTTTATATCTTAATAATTTAATTGAAGATTATAGGTATTAAGCTCAAATTTCCTAATATATAACTGAATTACCCGCACCATTAATGTGCAATATGCGAGCACTAACAGTGCAATATTAGAGAAGAATGAGATTAACGATGAAAAAACGAAAATGTATTAATGCAGCACGAGATAGATATCACCTCGTCACATAACAAAAAACAGGAATCGCTTATCGCTATTCCTGTTTTCCATTCAAGATTTATATCTTTTTTTGTATTAATGTTATCTGTGTTACTTTTTAGGGCCACGAATACGTAATGTCAAACCCTTCAGGAAATAGCGCAACACTTGGTCACCACAAGGGCGGAAGTTTTTGCTTCCTTCTTTACGGAACAAAGCATTCAGCTCAGGTTTGGATACTGGGAATTCAACAGCGTTGAAAACATCGTGCATATCGGTGTCTTTTAACTCAAACGCCACACGGAGTTTTTTGAGCACGATATTGTTGGTAATGACTGGCTCTACCGCAGGTGCTGGGAACTTGTCATCTTTACCGCGTCTAAAGAAAATCAGGCCATTCAGGAAATGTGCCATCACCAGATCAGGACAATCCTGATAACCGGCTTCGTCTTCTTTTTTAAGAAAATTAACGACATCCGCATTGTTCACATCAAAATCAGCCAGCTTAATAATTTCTGTTATCTTAGTATCGTTTACGTTAAGCATATAGCGAACACTACGGAGCACATCGTTGTTGATCATATTACTGCCCTATTCCTATTATGTAGATTAGACGTGTGCGAATATCGCAAGAAAAACAAAATGCTTCTTTAACGCCTAGCGGGCAGTATTGTATAGATCAACGCCAGTTTTCTCAATGTAAATCTGTTTGGGAACAAAAGTACGTGATATGAAAAAATACAAATAAAATGTGTAATATAGTTGTTCTAAATATTACCTTGGAAATTGTAATTAATAATTATAAATACAATATAACCATTATTGAAAATAACAAGCTAAAGAATGCTAAAACAATTAAAACCACTTGCCTTACTTAATAAATTCTTCAGGGTAGTAATTAATAATCTCTCAGCATAAAGTGAGAAATTAATACAACTGATAATTCAATACGATAATTAGCATTCCTTAACCATACCAAAAACAGACCTCAACTATATTTTTTCGGTAAAAGCCATTTTGCGCAGTGCTTATACCGCAACCAAATAATTAACCACAGTGAAATTAACACAATACCAGCCCAAGTAATGTCTTCCCGATGGGTGGCTTTTTTATGTAAGAAAGGTGACAAAAAATAGTCACCTTTCTTTTGTTTTGATAAGTACGCATTCTGATGAATATCTACTTTGTTGAGTAATGCTTATTTCCAGACCAATATCTATTTAAATCATGGCAATAAACACCTTAATTGCATCTAACTTCTTAATTTCCGATAGACAAGTAGTACAACAATAGAACCGATGACGGCGACAACAAAGCTACCCAGGTTAAACCCATCAACCTTGCCCATACCAAAGAAGGTGCTGATATAGCCACCAACCAGTGCGCCCACCACACCGAGAATAACGGTCATAATAAAACCGCCACCATCCTCTCCTGGCATAATCCATTTAGCCAAAATACCCGCAATAAGACCAAAAATAATCCAAGATAGTATGCCCATAAAACCCCCATAACATTAACTGTCACTGATCACAGCCACTTTCTATTCTACTTTTACCTTAACATACTGCAGGTCAAGCAAAAATGGCGGTTTCAACAATACTGGTTAACAATCTCTATCATTATTAAGTTAAGACCCGAATAACAAAATCTGCAAATCAAGTCGGAAATATTCAGCATAAATTAGATAACAGGCTCTCGTGGCGCAAAAATATGATTCACACCCTGCAGCTGAAGTTTTTGCAGTAAGTCATGTCCACCATTTGGCACGCCATGAGCCACTTCTCTTTCACTGGCAAAAATGGGGCTAGCCCAATATATATTGACTGGGTCACCTTGCTGGCGAGGCAATATTAGATGATCAGCACCGGCATAAAGCTCTGATGACAAAATATAGCCTTCATATCCTTGAGGAGCGACTGCCGACTCCAACGTATGGCCTTCCCCCAACCAGGTTATTTTGCTCCAGGGCACATGGGCAAATCCTGCCAATGCACTCGCCATATGAATAGCATTGTCCTCATTAACATATTGGCTATCAATCGCTATAGCCATTTCAAGACGCCGGTATTTAGCCGCATCATCATTGAATAATATTTCCACCCACGGTTGAGGACGGATACTGACACCTAGTGTCAGAAAATAATATATTCCGTCCTTCTCATGCTGCGAGATAGCCATTGGTGGCCACTTCCCTTGGTCTATTGCATAATACTTCACAGCTGGGCCAAATTGCTGTTCATAGCATTGAATATATTCAGCTTGTAATGCAGGCCAAGGATTACCTTCCTCTTGTTGCCAAGCACGCCAGAATTGGCGTGTATTCTGTGCTTGAGCATATTGAGTATTCGTGGAAGCTGAACCTAAAGGTAAAGTCAGCGGGTTGTCTTTAATACAACTGGCCGAGTAACAAACTGAGTGATCAATATATAGACTCCAGCCTGGGATAATTGCCAGCAGTTGTCCTTGATACCATAATGCTGCACCGTCATCACTTTCTGACCAAACTACCTGAATAAATTGCGCATCAAGTTCAGCCTCACCGGCTACATTACGGCAAAACTCTGCTGCTAATAACGGTGCTAACCCTTGTTCAAGAGCCGCATTATCAGTTGATTGTGGTGCCGCCATCAGATTTCTCACCCAGCAAGCGCGCACGGGAAAACGTTCTTCAAATGCCTCTTGCGGATATATATAGAAATACACGACCCGCTGGTCTTGCTGTACTACAGCCACTAATGTCTGGTTTTCATTACTGACTTCGGCCAGTACTTCAGATTCTTTCATATCGCCTCAGCTATTTCGGCAAAAAATGCGCTACTCAAATATGATGATAGTGTAAAACGACTTATCCCTTTAAATCATCAGCAAAAGTCTCAAAAATCCTTTGTATTACTATGACTACCTGGATTATGTGTTTTTATAATTGATTCAATACCTTCCCATGGAGATTGCTTCGACTGATGAAATATACTCTGAATATTAATAGCTAACAGTTGATAGTCTGCCGCCCACTTTCACGCTAAAATAAACTATTAATCTCGTAGAATTGAAGGTTCACATGGCATATATACCAAAGAATTACGCCCGTCTGGAAAGTGGTTACAGAGAAAAAGCACTAAAGATTTTTCCGTGGGTGTGCGGTAAATGTTCGCGGGAATTCGTATATTCAAATTTACGAGAATTAACAGTGCATCATATCGACCACGATCATAGCAATAATCCCGAAGATGGCAGCAATTGGGAGATGTTATGCCTTTTTTGTCATGATCACGAACACTCAAAATATACTGAAGCAGACCTTTATGGTTCGACGGTCATTGCCGGTGATGATGCACAAAATGATCAAGGGGTCGCTACCCATAATCCATTTGCCAATTTAAAATCTCTGATGAAAAAGTAGCTCTATTTGGCCGTTGTTGTTATAAGTCGCCAACTTGTTGTTATAGCGGCTAATATGACATTCATCAACGGCATAATTATCAGAAGCCGAGCAACTGCCGGTAAGAACGATTTTCTTGTTGTTCTGGCAGTAAACTGAGTTTGCCCGCTAAATCCTGGCATTCAGCCTTAAGGCTATCAAGCGCTGTTACATCATCGGTCATGATGGCTATTTCAGCAAAATCCCCAAGTCCCGCTAAGCTATCCACGGTAACGTGAAATTTGCCGACAAAATAAATACTACGTTTTTTTTCCACCGTAAATGCCAATTTATAGCCTAAAGTGGCCAACATACTTTGTACTTTGTTGATATCTTCTATTTTACTGGCTTCACATCGCTCCGTTCCCGGCCCTTTGACTATCCATAAACGAATACCGGATGGTTGCATTTCCCGTAAAACCATACTGATCTGTTTAGCTGCCAACTCACCGCTATTGGCTTCTAAATAGATATCTTTTTCATGATTATTAATGGTAAATGGCTGTGCTTGATGAATTGCTAACTGCTCATGTAATTGAGAGATGTTTGATACATGAAACTTTAACTCAACCTCATATTTACCAACAAAATGCTCACTCATCAAATACCTTACTAATCCGTGTAATTATTACACCAGATCCTATACTTCATTATGAAATATTCAAAATTATTATCGACATAATAGTTGGAACACCCATCTCATTGCACCGGATATCTTTCTGATTTAATCATTAGTGTTAGTAATGTTTAAACTTGATGACAGTGCAGATTTGGCCCCATTGATAGCGGAATAACGTGAGGCTGCTCACAAAACAAACGATTTATCATGAAAGCCTGGCCCCCCTCATGTTTACTTCATTGCACCAAAATAGCTGTTTCATAGCGTCCTGGACACAGGTGTAGAACCTAACACCAAAAAGTAAATGCCATAGAGGGAACCACATTAATGAATCAACTCAGTGATGAAAAAAAGCAAACTTTGCTAACTCAGTTGCAAAATATTGTGGGGGCGCGCTACATACTAACCGGCGAACGGCAAACCGAACGCTATCGTACCGGCTTTCGTTCAGGGGCGGGGTCAGCCCTGGCAGTCGTGTTCCCGTCTACATTATTACAGCAATGGCAATTGCTACATGCCTGTGTGGCTGCTGATACTATTGTAATCATGCAAGCGGCAAATACCGGACTAACCGAGGGGTCAACCCCTAGTGGTAATGATTATGACCGGCCGATTGTTATATTGAATACTTTACGCCTCAATCAAATTCAATTATTAAATGATGGTAAGCAAGTTATTGGTTTTCCTGGCAGTACTCTGAATCAACTGGAAAAACGTTTAAAACCTTATGACCGAGAACCCCATTCAGTTATTGGTTCTTCATGTATTGGTGCATCCGTTATCGGTGGTATTTGTAATAATTCGGGAGGGTCTTTGGTTCGGCGAGGCCCAGCGTATACCGAAATGGCATTGTTCGCGCAAATTGATGCACAAGGGGAATTACGACTTATCAATCATTTGGGCATCAATTTAGGCGATACACCAGAAGAAATTTTACAACGTTTGGAGCAGGGTAAATATAGTGCCAGTGATATCGAACAAGGTAGACAACAAGCCTCTGATAATGAATATGCTACCAGAGTAAGAGATATTGATGCGCCAACACCCTCTCGTTTTAATGCTGATCCAAGGCGTCTATTTGAAGCCTCCGGTTGTGCAGGTAAGCTCGCGGTATTTGCCGTTCGGCTAGATACTTTTCCCTGTGAAAAACAGCAGCAAGTCTTTTATATCGGTACCAATCAACCTCAGGTATTAACTCAATTACGTCGTGCGATTTTACGTGACTTCAAACATTTACCGGTGGCCGGTGAATACATGCATCGCGATATTTTTGATATTGCTGAAGTATATGGCAAAGATACATTTGTAATGATAAACAGCATGGGTACAAATAACATGCCGCGCTTCTTTACCTTAAAAGGAAAAATTGATGCTCGCTTGGGTAAAGTTCCATTTCTCATTGACCATTTAACTGATCGGATAATGCAAGGTTTTAGTCAGATTCTACCCAATCATTTACCTAAAAGACTGAAAACTTATCGCGATAAATATGAGCATCATTTGATGCTAAAAATGTCTGGAGAAGGAATTGAGGAAGCACAGCAATTCTTGAAAGATTTTTTTGCCACTGCGGAGGGTAATTTTATTGTCTGTACTGCTGATGAAGGTAAAAAAGCATTTTTACACCGCTTTGCCGCAGCAGGTGCCGCTGTTCGTTATCACGCAGTCCATGCTGACAAAGTCGAAGATATCCTGCCGTTGGATATTGCCCTGCGGCGCAATGAAGAACAGTGGTTTGAGACTTTACCTGCCGAAATAAACCAATGCCTGGTTGCCAAACTCTATTACGGCCATTTTCTATGCCACGTTTTTCATCAAGATTATATCGTGAAGAAAGGTGTCGATACGCACGCTCTAAAAGAGAAAATGTTAGCACTGCTAAATGATAAAGGGGCGGAGTACCCGGCTGAACATAATGTCGGGCACCTCTACATTGCCAAACCCGCATTGAAGGCGTTTTATCAACAAATAGACCCAACCAACAGCTTTAATCCTGGCATTGGTAAAACGTCAAAACACAAGAATTGGCAGAAAGAATAACTCGACCAGACATAAGATTATCAGTATCTAATAATCTAGGTATTATCCGAATTCCGACCGCATACCTTCTGATCTCAGTCAGACAAACTATAGTCATAGTCTGACACCAACCAAGGTTGGCACGACGGGGAAACGTCGATTTTTGGGCACTGATACGAGGAAGAGGAAATGAAAATAATACTGTGGATTATTGCGATAATCTTTATCGTCGGGCTGCTCACTATTACGGGTGTTTTTAAATTAATTTTTTAAAATTTTCAATACGATAGAGTAGCAGCCAAATGTTATAAGTCAGTGCAGAATTTGCCGGGGGGGTGCAAATTCTGCATTTTAATTACTGTATTTATTCTGATACCTGAGCTAAACGCCCTTGAACATCTTTTTGCTGACGATAACTTTTAGCCGCACCAGGAATTGGCGCAGCTTTACCCGTCTCTATCCAACTGCGCAGGCGATTTGCATCAGCGAAATGCGTATATTTTCCAAAAGCATCCAAAACGACCAATGCCACTGGCCGATTACCAATAACCGTTCGCATTGCCAGGCAATGTCCTGCTTGATTGGTAAAGCCGGTTTTAGTTAACTGAATATTCCATTTATCGTTATAAACTAAATGGTTAGTATTGCGAAATGGCAAGGTGTAATTTGGCTCACGGAAAGTGGCCATTTTCTCTGTTGTGGTACTCAACTGGCCAATCAGCGGATATTGTTTGGTTGCCACCAATAACTTGGTCAGATCACGGGCCGTTGAAACATTCTCAATCGACAAGCCGGTTGGCTCGACATAGCGAGTTTTAGTCATCCCCAATGATTTAGCCTTCGCATTCATAGCTTTAATAAATGCGTTATATCCACCTGGGTAGTGATGAGCCAAACTGGCTGCCGCGCGGTTTTCCGATGACATCAGTGCCAACAACAGCATATCTTTGCGGCTGATCTCACTATTTACCCGTACCCGTGAAAATACGCCTTTCATTTCTTTAGTTTGATGAATATCGACTGAGATAATCTCATCGAGGGGTAATTTAGCATCCAATACCACCATTGCCGTCATCAGTTTGGTGATTGAGGCGATCGGCACTACTTCATCCGCATTATTGGCGTATATAACCTTGTTGGTTTGTAAATCAATCACCATAGCACTACCCGACGCCAACTCCAGAGGCGCTTTCCCTTTAACTTCAGCTCCCCCACCACTGGCCGTAGCGAAAGAAACCACACCGATACTGGTAGATAAAAGCAAGAAACTTAGTAGCGCAAAACGGATTTTCACATGCATGTTCATCAGCTTAAATAGGTTGTCAGGAGCAATTGTGGTTGATCTGCCGCATTATAAGTTACAGTAATACACTGCGCACCACTCATTTTTAAAATGATTGTTACAAAGATTAAAGCTGCCTAGTTGCTGTTCAGCGGTAAACACTTATTGAGAAAAGCGAGTTTGATTAAATAAAAGTGGCTTTTTGAAAGATAGCTTTTGCCGATAAAATAATCAATATTGTTATTACAGATGGATTTATGTGGTGATAACTCAATGCGGGTAAAATTATAAGTTGTCATGCTGGCAAGCCCAATGGTTCTAAACAGAGAACTAATAATTGGAAAAAAAACACCTATCAGATTAATTATTACTCTATAATTACCCACATAAATTTTCAGATAAAACCAATTTACAGGTATTTATATGGGACCAACAATTTTTGGCATTATCTTCGGAGTATTTCTAATCGCCGCTGGTTTAGCGGATATTCATGATGAAAACCTTGCGTCACTGACTTTTTGGGTTGATGCATTACTCATTCTTGTCGGGGCGGTTTTCCTCTTAGGTCTTGCTAAGTTTATCGGCCGTAAAAGAAATAAGCCGTGATACTTATTAAGTAAAGGCGCTTAAAGCGCCTTTACTTATCGACTTTATACCAAATCAGTCATCACTAACTGTGCTATTTCAAAGTAAATAATCAGACCGGTACCATCAATAAAAGTGGCAATAAAGGGAGCAGAAACCACGGCAGGGTCTACGGACATCCGCTTTAGTAACATTGGTATAATAGAAGAAACAATCGCGCTCCACACGGTGATAGCGACCACAGTTAAACTCACCACAATGGTGACCTCCATCCCTACCCCCAAGAACCAGGCTCGGATCCAGGCCGCTATACCAATGGTTGTTGCCACCATCAGGGAAGTAGAAACCTCCTTACGTAATACCGCACCGATATTCCGTAGGCTAACTTCTCCCAGGGCCATAGCTCGCACCAGAGTAGAAGTAATTTGCGTGCCACTGTTGCCACCCGTACCAATTAATAGTGGGATAAAAAATGCCAGTGCAATTGCGGCTTCCAGTTGTTCCTCAAATGCTTTTAATACTGTGCCGGTATAAGCCTCTGCAACAAAGAGCATTAATAACCAAATGACCCGTTTACGCCATAATGTCACCGGGCTGGTTTGTAAATAAGGCTCATCTAGTGGCAAGCTGGCCCCTTGTCGTTGGGCATCCTCTGTATTTTCATCTTCAATTAATTCAGCAATATCTTGAGCCCGTAATATTCCCATTAACTTACCTTGGTTTAGTACAGGAACAATATCCAAACCACTTTTTGCCAATAGGTTTGCAGCTTCATGGCGATCTTGATCTGGGGATACGGAGAAATAACTTTGGTTAATAATCTGAAAAACTTTTATATCTTGCTGCTCTTCTGTCAATAATTTCTTAACAGAAAGTAACCCAAGTAAATGTTGATTATTATTCGTTACCAACAATTGTGTCGGTATTTCATTATCAGAGATATTTTGCAAGAAATAGGCTTTCGCCTCAGTAACTGACATATCAGCCGATACCGTGATATAGGCATCGCTCATATAAGCGCCTAAGGTAGATTCCTTATCTTCGCCTGGATTGAATTGGCTTTGCTGTTGCAATGCTAAATCGAAATGTGAACTCATAAATGACCCTATTGCTGTTATTAATTAACTCAACAGTCCTCACATAGGGGCGTAACCAGATTAGAGAGTGCTCTATGGCTATCTCCGTGTCTAAGTTTTAGCACTATACAACGTATCTGATTTCTCAGAAGTTACTTTGGGTTATACCTTAATCCGATATAACCTGTCCTAACCTTGGGCGTCTCTGGACGTCGTCAGATCAGTAACCTGTGTTTGTATAGGAGCCTCGCCTAACGAGATACTGCATTTAAAATGCGTGCACACTATAAATGCGATACTTAAATTAAATCAAAAAAATAATCATTCTTGTTTAATATATATTTAGGGTTGGGATTTTTATGTCTCATATAAACAACAGTGAATTCACACTCGTAAAATCGCCACTGCGATATCTTTCGAGGTTTTTAATCCGCGAATTTCACTAAATAAATCAGTCGCTTCGGAATATTCTTTGCGCAAATATCCTAGCCACTGTTTGATGCGCGCAACATGGTATAAACCTGTATCCCCTTGTTTTTCTAATTGCACATATTTTTGCAACAGCTTTACCACTTCGGGCCACGGCATGCGCGGTTCGTTATATTTTACCACTCGACTTAGATTGGGCACATTCAGCGCCCCACGCCCCAGCATCAGTGCATCACAGCCGGTTACTTTCATACACTCCTGAGCGCTGGCGTAATCCCAAATTTCACCATTAGCAATCACCGGAATACTAAGGCGCTGGCGGATTTCGCCTATTGCCTGCCAGTTAATGCGTTCAGCTTGATAACCATCTTCTTTGGTACGGCCATGTACCGCCAGCTCAGTGGCACCGGCCTGCTGTACTGCATCCGCAATTTCAAATTGGCGGTCGCCAGAATCCCAACCTAAACGAATTTTTACTGTGACGGGCAAATGGGCCGGCACCGCTGCCCGCATGGCTTTAGCCCCTTGATAAATCAGCTCAGGATCTTTGAGCAAGGTAGCGCCCCCCCCACTGCCATTAACCAGTTTGGAGGGGCAGCCGCAGTTTAAATCTACGCCGTAAGACCCAAGTTCTACCGCGCGCGCAGCATTTTCCGCCAGCCATTGAGGGTATTGGCCTAATAATTGGATACGCACTAATGTGCCAGACTGGGTGCGGCTTTGATGATGTAATTCAGGACATAGCCGATAGAAGGATTTGGCGGGTAATAGCTGATCGACCACCCGTAAGAATTCGGTGATACAAAGGTCATAATCATTGACTTCACTGAGGAGTTCGCGCACCAGTGAGTCTAATACCCCTTCCATCGGTGCCAGTATTACTCGCATGCTAATTTATCCTGCCCCTTGTTCCACACCATGATACCCACCGCCCTGTGGCGAAAAACGCCGCCCAGTATAACTTTAAAAAAGACCGGCAATGATACGGGCGAACCCGGCGTTAAGACAAGGAATAACCCGCCATGAGATTAATTCAGATGAAAAAAAACCGCTTCCAAAGAAGCGGTTTCATCAGCCGAATAGTTTTTCGCTTATTCGCCCGGTTTGCTGCTACGACCACGTGACGACGGGCCTGCCGGACGGCGTTGGCCATCAGCCTGGCTGCGTGGACGACTGGTGCGGCTATCACCGCGACCGGCACCACCGCCATTTTGTGGGCGGCCAGCGCTGCTACCACGGCCCATTCCAGGACGTTGTGCACCACGCCCCTGACGACCATTTTGAATCGGATCCGCTTTAATGCTTGGGTCCGGCTCATAGCCATCCAGCGCGATACGTGGAATTTCACGTTTTAATAAACGTTCAATATCACGCAGCAGTTTATGTTCATCAACACAAACTAAAGAAATCGCTTCACCGGTACGTTCTGCACGGCCGGTACGGCCAATACGGTGCACGTAATCTTCCGGAACGTTTGGCAATTCATAGTTAACCACATGCGGTAACTGATCGATATCCAGACCACGAGCGGCGATATCTGTCGCCACCAAGACCCGGATTTTACCGTCTTTAAAATCAGCCAATGCACGAGTACGCGCACCCTGGCTTTTATTACCATGAATTGCCGCAGCAGTAATGCCGTCTTTATTCAATTGCTCAGCTAAATGGTTAGCGCCGTGCTTGGTGCGGTTAAACACCAAGACTTGCTGCCAGTTACCTTCGCCAATCATCTGAGACAGCAACTCGCGTTTGCGGTTTTTATCTACAAAATGAACACTTTGCGCAATTTGCTCAGAAGCGGTATTGCGGCGCGCAACTTCAACCGAAGCCGGGTTGTTCAGCAGTTTGCTGGCTAACCCTTTAATTTCATCCGAGAAAGTCGCGGAGAACAGCAGGTTTTGGCGGCGGGCTGGCAGTTTTGCCAAGACACGGCGGATATCGTGAATAAAGCCCATATCCAGCATGCGGTCGGCTTCGTCCAATACTAAAATCTCAATCTTGGACAGGTCAACTGCATTCTGATGTTCCAGATCCAGTAAACGGCCAGGGGTTGCGACCAGAATATCAACACCACCACGCAATTTCATCATCTGTGGGTTAATGCTAACACCACCAAATACCACCAGCGAACGCAGCTTCAGGTATTTGCTGTAACTCTGCACGTTTTCGTCAATCTGCGCAGCCAGTTCGCGGGTTGGCGTCAAAATCAGCGCACGAACCGGACGACGGCCTTTAATTGGCTGTTGGTTCTGACTTAGAAGTTGCAACAGCGGCAAGGTAAAACCAGCAGTTTTACCGGTACCGGTTTGCGCACTGGCCATTAAATCACGGCCTTCCAGTACCACAGGGATTGCCTGACGCTGAATTGGCGTCGGCACTTCATAGCCCTGCTCTTCAACAGCGCGCAGGATGTCGGCGTTTAAGCCGAGAGAATCAAATGACATATTACGAGAAGCTCCAGATCTTCCCAATCCTGGCGATAACGTCAGGTGCAGTTTCAAGGGAAGATTATCAGACGAGGCATGAATTGAGGCATTACCACGAGGATTGGCACAAACTGCAGTGCACCATTGCGGCTGATTATAGCAGATGTTTAGCAAGAAAAGGGATATTTACACGTTTCTTAGGATTTTTATTAGCGTAATCATCAAGAAAATTGATTTATTGCAGGCACTAACCTTGCTTCTGATAACAAACATACAGTTTCTACCGCCCCTGACTTTACAGATCTCCTGGGGAGGCCTAAAGTTAATCATACGATTGATTTATTATTTTGCTATCTATTAATATTAGCGAAAATGATATTCACTGAGTATAAAACCTATGCCCAATGCCACTCGCCATGCAACAACATCAGACACCCCGGCAACCCCCCGCGGCGAACAAGCTCGCCAACAATTAATACAAGCGGCGACGGAATTGTTTGGCGAATTCGGTTTGAAGGGCGCGACCACCCGAGAGATTGCTCAGCGTGCTGAGCAGAACATCGCCGCGATTACCTACTATTTCAATTCCAAAGAAGGTTTATATCTGGCGGTAGCCCAACAAATTGCCAATGTTATCAAGCAGGCTTTTGCACCACTGGCTCAAGAAATTGACCAGTTTCTCCAGCGCCCTACTCAAGAACAGCATCCAGAGCAGCAACTGCATTTTATCCGCCGTGGTTTACTGGAATTTAGTCATTTAATGACTCAGTCAGAAACACTTAATATCAGCAAAATCATGGCGCGCGAGCAGCTCTCTCCGAGCGATGCCTACTTATTGATACATACCCAAGCTATTGCGCCATTGCACCAAAAACTGAATCTGTTGTTGGCCGCATTTATTGGTGCGGATGCGAACGCAACTAAAACCATTCTTCATACTCATGCTTTAATCGGCGAAGTTCTGGCTTTCCGTCTGGGGCGAGAAACTATCCGCCGACAAGCCGGCTGGCAAGATATTGGCGAAGCTGAAAGTGAGATGATTAATCAGGTACTTATCGAACATATTGACCTGCTGCTACATGGGCTACGGGCCAAAAATTTAGCGTTAACCCGCTGACCTTATTTCCATGAAAGTTTGTGGTCATAAACATCAGTAACAGATAGGGAGCATTATGAATCGCAAGAAGATTATAGTGGCCGTTGTTATTGTCGCGCTGTTAGCGGCAATAGGTTACGGATGGAATTATTATCGCCAACAACAGGATGCGTCACTGACTTTATATGGCAATGTTGATGTCCGAACCGTAAATTTGGGGTTCCGGGTTGCGGGCCGTCTCGCCTCCTTGTCAGTGGATGAAGGGGATAAAATCCAGCCGGGACAGGTACTGGGCAAACTAGATGACGGCCCGTATCTCAATGCACTCAAACAGGCGCAGGCCAATGTGCAAAGTGCTCAGGCACAGTTAGCATTATTAAAAGCCGGTTACCGCGACGAAGAAATTGCCCAAGTGAAATCTGAAGTTTCCCAGCGCGAAGCCGCCTTCAGTTATGCCGAAAGCTTTCTAAAGCGCCAGCAAGGGCTATGGGCCAATAAAGCCACCTCTGCCAATGATCTGGAAAACGCCCGCACTGCGCGCAACCAGGCACAGGCAAATCTGCAAGCATCAAAAGATAAACTGGCGCAATATTTAAGTGGCAACCGCCCGCAAGAGATTGCCCAAGCCGAGGCCAATCTGGCCCAAGCTGAAGCCGCGCAGGCGCAAGCCCAACTTAACCTGCAAGACACCCTGTTGCTCTCCCCTTCGACCGGTACGGTGCTGACTCGCGCGGTTGAACCTGGCACCATTTTATCCGCCAGCAACACGGTATTTACCCTCTCGCTAACCGACCCTGTCTGGGTGCGGGCCTATATAAGTGAGCCCCATTTAGGCCAGGCAATTCCGGGCACCAAGGTCGAGGTCTTTACTGACGGTCGCCCCAATAAGCCCTATCACGGCCAAATTGGTTTTGTCTCGCCGACTGCCGAATTTACCCCTAAAAGTGTTGAAACACCGGATTTACGAACCGACCTGGTTTATCGCTTGCGAATCGTCATCACAGATGCTGATGAGTCACTGCGACAAGGCATGCCGGTCACCGTCCGTTTTGTGCAACCTTAAGGCGCCATGAGTTATGAATGGAATTTCGCATCTCATTACTTTGGAAGGGGTCGAAAAATCCTTTCCGGGGTTGGAAAACCCCGCGGTTGCCAGCCTGACCACGGAAATCCGCAGTGGCGCGGTCACCGGTTTGGTTGGGCCGGACGGTGCCGGTAAAACCACCTTGATTCGCATGCTGGCCGGATTGTTAAAACCCAGTCAAGGCAAGATAACCGTTGTTGGCCTAGACCCACTGGAAAATGATCGCCAGCTACATTCTATTCTGGGCTATATGCCGCAAAAATTTGGTTTGTATGAAGATTTGACGGTAATGGAAAATCTCACCCTGTATGCCGAGCTGCGCGGTGTGACTGGCGAACAGCGCCGTCAGACTTTCGAACGCCTGCTGACCTTTACCGATTTAACCCGCTTTACACAGCGGCTGGCGGGCAAGTTGTCCGGAGGTATGAAACAAAAACTGGGGCTGGCTTGTACCCTGGTGGGGCAACCTAAAGTCTTGTTGCTGGATGAGCCGGGTGTCGGGGTTGACCCTATCTCTCGGCGCGAGTTATGGCGCATGGTTCATGAGCTGGCCAGTGACGGCATGCTTATCTTGTGGAGCACGTCCTATCTGGATGAAGCGGAACAGTGCCGCGAAGTTTTGCTGCTCAATGAGGGCAAATTACTCTACAGCGGTGCGCCGCAGCATCTGACCCAGCGCATGAGTGGCCGGACAATTTTAGTTTCAGCCCAAACCGGCACTAACCGCAAACTACTGCAACATGCTCTGGCGCTCCCTCAAGTCAGTGATGGGGTTATTCAGGGTAAATATGTGCGACTGATCCTCAAGCCGGAAGTCAATCACTCGCAAATTTTGTCACTATTAAACCAACCCCATGCCGAGATAGTGGAGGCGGAACCGCGTTTTGAAGATGCTTTTATCGATTTATTAGGTGGCGGCCCTGCCAGTGAGTCTGCACTGGCGCACATTATGCCCAAAGTGGAAGGCAGCCATAATGAGACCGTCATTGAGGCCCAAGAATTAACCAAAAAATTTGGCGATTTCGCGGCCACTGACCATGTTAATTTTCAGGTAAAACGCGGTGAAATATTTGGCTTACTTGGGCCGAATGGCGCCGGAAAATCGACCACTTTTAAGATGATGTGCGGCTTACTGATACCAAGCTCTGGCAAAGCATTGGTGTTGGGAATGGATCTGAAAACCAGTTCAGGTAAAGCCCGGCAACATTTGGGTTATATGGCACAAAAATTCTCGCTGTATGGCAACCTAACCGTGGAACAAAACTTGAAATTTTTCTCCGGTGTATATGGCCTGCGGGGTAAAAATCAGCGCGATAAAATAGCAGATATGAATTCAGCTTTTAATTTCGCGCCCATTCTTAAGCAAACACCAGACTCGCTACCTCTGGGTTTTAAACAGCGCCTGGCTCTGGCCTGTGCCTTAATGCACGAGCCAGACATTCTGTTTCTTGATGAGCCGACCTCCGGCGTAGATCCCCTGACTCGTCGTGAATTTTGGCTACATATCAATGGGATGGTAGATAAAGGTGTGACTGTTATGGTCACCACTCACTTTATGGATGAAGCCGAATACTGTGACCGTATCGGGCTGGTTTATCGCGGTAAAATTATTGCGGCCGGCACCCCGGATGAGCTAAAGCAGCAAGTTGCCACGAGTGAAAATCTTAATCCATCAATGGAAGAGGCATTTATCGGGTTGGTTCAGCGCTATGACCAACAGCATGATAAGGAGCAACAACCATGACCGACCCGCATTTATTGTCTATAAACCAAGAAGCTATAAACAAAAAACCGATAAATAAAATGCCGGAAAATGAAGGTGAAACGTATCAAGACACCGGATTTTCCTGGCGTCGCCTGCGCGCCTTATGCAGTAAAGAAACTCGCCAAATTTTGCGCGACCCCAGTAGCGGATTGATAGCCTTTGTCATCCCATTGTTATTACTGTTTATTTTTGGTTATGGCATCAATCTGGACTCCAGCAAACTGCATGTCGGCATTTTGATGGAGCAACAAAGCAAACCGGCGCAAGATTTGGCCAACGCGTTTGCCAGTTCGCCCTATATCTCGCCGCAAATCAGTGATAACCGCCATGCACTGATTCAAATGATGCAAGCCGGTAAAATCCGCGGATTAATTGTTATTCCCAATGATTTTGCCGAACAACTCGCGAGGCCAGAAAATAAAGCGCCAATTCAAGTCATTACCGACGGCAGTGAACCCAATACCGCCAATTTTGTGCAAGGCTATGCCCAAGGCGTATGGCAAATCTGGCAACAGCAGCAGGCGCAGAATCTAGGGCAAAAAAATGATCCACTGATTGAAATTCAGGTACGTTATTGGTTTAACCCGGCAGCCATCAGCCGGCATTTTATTATTCCCGGCGCTATCACCATTATAATGACAGTAATTGGTGCCATTTTGACCTCGCTGGTAATTGCCCGCGAATGGGAGCGCGGCACCATGGAAGCCCTGCTTTCTACTCAAGTCACACGCAGTGAATTGCTGCTGTCAAAATTAATCCCCTATTACGTCCTTGGCATGGTGGCCATGACACTCTGCATGCTGGTGGCAGTGTTTATTCTCGGCGTGCCTTATCGCGGCTCGTTGTGGATATTGTTTGTTATTACCAGTCTGTTTTTAGCCAGCACATTGGGGATGGGGTTGCTGATTTCGACGATTACCCGCAACCAATTCAATGCTGCAATGGTGGCACTGAATGCGGCATTTTTGCCGGCAGTAATGCTATCTGGCTTTATTTTTCAAATAGATAGCATGCCCGCAGTTGTCCGCGCCGTGACGTATATCATTCCTGCCCGCTATTTTGTCAGCAGCTTGCAAACCCTGTTTTTGGCGGGAAATATCGGCACAGTTTTGGTGATTAACCTGTTGTTCCTGATTGCATCAGCAGCCGTATTTATTGGCCTGACCGCATGGAAAACACAGCGCAGGTTAGATTAAAGGGAGAGAATATGTTTCATCGCCTGTACACATTGATTATTAAAGAATTGCAATCGCTGCTGCGCGAACCCCAGACCCGAGCAATATTAATCATGCCGGTGATATTGCAAGTCATTTTATTCCCATTTGCCGCCACGCTCGAGGTGACCAATGCCACTATTGCCATTTACAGTGAAGACAGCGGTGAAGCCTCGGTAGAACTTACCCAGCGTTTTGCCAAAGCCGAAGCCTTTTCTCATGTGTTGCTGCTACACAGCCCGCAAGAGATTCGGCCGGTTATTGATAACCAAAAAGCGCTGCTGTTAATTCGCTTCCCAGAGCAGTTCAGTGCCGATTTAGCCAATGGCAAAACCACCCAATTGCAGTTAGTGCTGGATGGCCGTAACTCCAACAGCGCCCAGATAGCCGCAAATTATATTCAGCAAATTGTGCAGGATTACCAATTAGAATTGACTCGCGGCCAAATCAAGCCCAATAACAGTGAGTTAGTGATACGCAATTGGTATAACCCAAATCTGAATTACAAATGGTTTGTGGTGCCATCATTGATTGCGATGATTACGACTATTGGCGTACTGATTGTGACGTCATTATCAGTAGCACGCGAACGGGAGCAAGGAACACTGGAGCAGTTGCTGGTTTCGCCCTTGACCACCTGGCAGATTTTTATCGGTAAAGCGGTGCCAGCCCTGATTGTCGCGACTTTCCAGGCAACTATCGTGTTGTTTATTGGCATCTTTTTCTACCAAATCCCTTTTGCCGGTTCACTGGCACTCTTCTACAGCACCATGCTGCTTTATGGCTTGTCGTTGGTCGGTTTTGGTTTGCTGATTTCATCCTTATGCTCAACTCAGCAACAAGCTTTTATCGGCGTTTTTGTTTTTATGATGCCCGCTATTTTGCTGTCAGGTTATGTCTCCCCGGTGGAAAACATGCCAATCTGGTTACAAAATATCACCTGGATAAACCCTATCCGGCATTTTACTGATATCACTAAGCAGATTTACCTCAAGGATGCCAGTTTCGATATTATTTGGCACAGTTTGTGGCCGCTGCTGGTGATAACAGCCACTACCGGCAGCGCCGCCTACGCGATGTTCCGGAGAAAAATAGCCTGATAGCCCAACACCCACAGCCGCCAGTAACATGAGGCAAGCACGTGACCAAAACCTTCTGCTGGTCTTGAATCCCAACCAATAAAAAGGGCACCCGACAGGTGCCCTTCTTCAACATCTCAAACTGCATATCTGAGCTTGATTAGCGGCGGTTGCCGAAAATCCGCAGTAACATCAAGAACAAGTTGATGAAATCAAGATACAGGGTCAGTGCGCCGACGATAGAATACTTACGGAAGCTATCTTTATCATTGGCATCCAACTGCGCGCCCATATTTTTCAATTTCTGAGTATCGTAAGCAGTCAGACCGACGAATACCAATACCCCGATATAGGTTACAGCCCACATTAACGCCGTGCTTTTCAGCCAGATGTTAACAATTGAAGCCAAAACGATACCAATCAAGCCCATAAAGAGCATGCTGCCCATACCACTTAAATCCCGCTTGGTGGTATAGCCGTAGAAGCTCATCGCGCCAAACATCCCCGCAGCAATCAGGAAGGTACTGGCAATAGAGGAACTGGTATAGACGATGAAAATACTGGAAATGGTCAGCCCGGTTAATGCCGAATACAGCATAAACAAGCTGGTTGCCATTGCGCCACTAAGGCGATTAACCATGCCAGAAATGACAAATACCAGACCTAACTGAACAATAATCAGCCCAAAAAAGGTAATTTGGCTGGAAAAGATAAAATTAAGTACCGCGGGCGTATTCGCTGCGTACCAGGCCACAACTGCCGTTAATAACAGACCACAGGTCATCCAGCCGTATACCTGCGCCATATATGCCTGAATGCCAGTGTTGGCACGTTCGACAATTGAACCATTAGAGCGTGGATAGCGATCCATGGTAGTTACCTTATGCATATAAATAATGATACAGGCTATCGACTGACAGCCCACCGATCCTTTAAGGGTATCACATAAATACCCTCAACTAGTGAGTAAAAATAGGTATTTAGGGGCGAACTTTACACGGGTTTACGTACAATTTACCAGCGCTTAGCAGCAGCATGATCACTGTCCCGTGATTCCACCCATCGCTCACCCTCGGCGGTGGCTTCTCGTTTCCAGAAGGGCGCGCGTGTTTTCAGATAGTCCATAATAAATTCAGCTGACTCAAATGCCATACTGCGGTGCGCGCTGGTCACGCCGACAAAGACAATTTCATCTCCTGGATACAGCGGCCCTACCCGGTGAATGACGGAAACCCGCTGTAATGGCCAGCGATTGCGGGCTTCGGTAATAATTTCAGCCAGCGCTTTTTCTGTCATGCCGGGGTAATGCTCTAGCGTCAAGGCACTGACATTCGCCCCCAGATTATGGTTGCGGACTTTACCGGTAAAGGTCACCACCGCGCCATCTTCATCACATTGTGACAGCCAGTTATATTCATCACCGACATTAAATGCCTCTGGCCCAACATGGATTCGCGTCTTATCCATCATCAGCCTCCGGTGACTGGCGGGAAGAAAGCCACTTCATCACCAGCAACCAATGGATGCTGGGCATTAACTAACGATTGATTCACCGCAGTAAGCAATTTGCCTTCTTCAAGCGCCAACTGCCAGCGGTCACCTTTTTGGCACAGCGCTTGGCGCAAGGCATCGACAGTCGGATACTCCGCCGCCAATTGTAGACGGTCAGTTCCCACCAGCTCACGAACCTGAGCAAAAAATAGAATCTGAATCATAAATTCACCTTAAAATCGCCAGATTTCCCGCCACTTTTTGCCAGCAGACGAACTGGGCCAATTATCATGTCTTTTTGTACTGCTTTGCACATATCATAAATTGTCAGCGCCGCAACGGATGCCGCTGTCAGGGCTTCCATCTCCACCCCCGTTTTGCCTGTTAGCCGACAACAGGATTCAATACGAACGCGGTTATGCTCCGGCTGTGCTTCCAGTTGAACTTCTACTTTGGTCAGCAGCAGCGGATGGCACAATGGGATCAATTCCCAAGTTCGCTTCGCCGCTTGAATCCCGGCAATGCGGGCGGTGGCGAATACGTCGCCTTTATGATGGCTGCCATCAATAATCATCGCCAATGTCGCGGCATGCATTTCAACAAAGGCTTCTGCGCGCGCTTCACGTACAGTTTCAGCTTTGGCGGAAACATCCACCATATGGGCTTCGCCAGCGGCATTAATGTGAGTCAATTGGGTCATAAACAGTCCTATTCCTGCACTCTTGGGTTGCAGGTTATCAGCCACCAATAAAAGATAAATTCTGTGTAATGCCGCTATTGCCCTGATGCAAGAAATGGGTTTGCTTCTTGGTTTGCAGAGCACTTTGAATTCGCGCCATTAACTCATCTTGCTGGTCATCACTGGCCAGCAGGTCGCGCAGTGTAATGCCTTGCTCGCCAAATAAGCATAAATGCAGATTTCCCAGCGCTGAAACACGCAAGCGATTACAACTCGCACAGAAGTCTTTCTCATACGGCATGATAAGCCCAACTTCCCCCAGATAATCAGGATGATGGAAGACTTGAGCCGGGCCATCACTGCGCGCGCGCTCTTGCTGCTGCCAGCCTTGCTGGAGTAATTGTTGGCGGATAATGCCACCAGAAACATGGTGTTTGCGAAACAGATGTCCGCCCTCACCGGTTTCCATCAGTTCGATAAATCGCAGTTGGATGGGTCTGGATTTTATCCAATTCAGGAAGGCGTTGAGATTGCTATCATTCACATCCCGCATCAACACCGCATTGATTTTGACTTTCTCAAAACCGGCATCAAAGGCAGCATCAATGCCTTGCATAACTTGATGAAATTTATCTTGCCCGGTGATGGCATGGAATTGCCGTGGGTCGAGGCTGTCAACGCTGACATTAATTGCAGTGAGCCCTGCATCACGCCATTGCGCAGCATCACGCGCTAAACGGTAACCATTAGTGGTCACCGCCAAGGTGCGAATGGCGGGGTTTTGTCGAATGGTGGCAATAATATCGGTGAAATCGCGGCGCATCGACGGTTCACCCCCTGTCAGACGGATTTTTTCTGTTCCCAACAAGGCAAAAGCTCTGCTAACGCGGCTTATCTCATCAAGGCTAAGAAAACTTTTTATTCCGTCCGGGCGATAACCATCGGGCAAGCAATAAGTGCAACGAAAATTGCACACATCAGTAATCGATAGGCGCAAGTAATAGAACTTGCGCGCAAATGCGTCAGTAAGTTGTACCATAACACCTTTCCAAATACGGGAGATGCAGGCATTTCTACCTCGCACCCTGGTGGCTAAGGCCACGGCCAGAGCATCATATTGTCGATAAATAAGACAACGTAGACACTAAGGCTAGGAGTTTATGTTCCGCCACTGTTGGCTAACAGCTGGCTGAACCATGGTTAAAAAGTAAAACTCATCACGATGGTTAATCGCTAAAACCTCACTTTTCCTAGTGATTCTAACGCTAAAAAGACAGGATAGCCAATGGGTGTTTTACGTTATATATTTTTATATACAACGACTTATACAACAAAAAGCCTTGGTAATGAGCTTATTTTAATCCACGGCTAATACCTTGTTTAAAATCACGAAAAACAGGGCTTTTATCGCGTTTTAGCTGCAAATCCGTTAACTTATGCAGCAATTTCACCTTTAGCTACGCTATTAGAGCCGGGCAACACTATTTAGGCAGGAAAAATATGCGAAATCGCACATTAGCGGATCTCGATCGAGTGGTGGCATTGGGCGGCGGTCATGGTTTGGGGAGGGTGATGTCTGCTCTGTCATCTTTAGGGTCGCGCCTGACCGGTATTGTTACCACCACCGATAATGGCGGTTCAACTGGCCGGATCCGCCGCTCTGAGGGCGGAATTGCGTGGGGAGACACCCGTAATTGCCTGAATCAATTGATAACTGAACCCAGCGTCGCCTCCGCGATGTTTGAATACCGTTTTACCGGTAATGGCGAATTAGCAGGTCATAATTTGGGCAATTTAATGCTCAAAGCGCTAGACCATCTCAGTATTCGCCCGATTGAAGCAATCAATCTGGTGCGCAGTTTGCTCAAAGTGGATGCCTGGTTGATTCCGATGTCAGAACAACCGGTAGACTTACTGGCGATCGACCATGAAGGACACCCAGTTTACGGGGAAGTAAATATTGATCAATTGACGCAAATGCCGCAAGAAATGTTGCTGTCCCCCCATGTCCAAGCAACTAAGGAAGCAATTGAAGCTATCGGTCAGGCCGATGTGATTTTAATCGGGCCGGGCAGTTTTTTAACCAGCCTAATGCCACTGTTGCTACTGGATGATTTAACCCAAGCTTTGCGACGCAGTTCCGCCAGTATGATTTATATCGGCAATCTGGGGCGCGAGCTTAGTGTGGCCGCAGCAGGACTGTCATTACACGAAAAACTAGCAATAATGGAAAGTAAGATTGGCCGAAAAATTATTGATGCTGCAATCGTAAGCCCACGCATTGATACCAGTGGTGTAACGGACAGAATTATTGTCCAGCAGCCCTTGGAAGCCAAGGATATCCCCTATCGTCATGATCGTGAATTACTGCGCCAGGCACTGGAAATCACTTTACAACAATTGGGTGGCACAGGCTCAGCATCAGCGCACTAGCAAGTTACTTGCGGGGCTATTCTTGTAAACGTGAACGCTCTTGTAAAGCCGCATTGTTATTCATGTGAATATAAAGCGCTTCCACTTTAGTGCGTGCCCACGGGGTGCGGCGTAAAAATTTCAAACTGGATTTAATGCTGGGATCACTGATGAAACAGTTGATTTGGATACGATGTGCCAGTTCTTCCCAGCCATAATACTCTACCAACTTGGTCAATAACTGCTCCAATGTAATGCCGTGCAATGGATCTTTGGATACGTGGTCGCTCATTATTTATCTCGCGCTTTATTCGATGACGATTTTATCAGCCGCACACATTAATCAGGTTCGGCTGATGCGACAAGCAAAATTCCCAATATATGCCCCCATAATCAGCGGCTCAACCAAGTGGGCCGCTGATTATCAAGAGATAGCAATAAACTGCTGGCGGAGCTGATGCACCTGATCTCGTAACTCTGCCGCCTGCTCGAATTCAAGATTTTGCGCATGAGTGTACATCTTGGCTTCCAGTTCACGGATTTTCTGATCAAGTGCTTTAGGTGATAGCGATTGGTAGTTGTTGGTATCGGCCACTTTGCCGCCCCGGCCTTTCCCCTTGCCGCGCATGGAAGGCTGCCCTAGTTGCAGAATATCTCCAACCTTCTTGTTGAGCCCCTGAGGAATAATGCCGCGCTCTTCGTTATAAGCTTGCTGCTTAGCCCGTCGCCGCTCGGTTTCACCAATGGCTTTTTCCATTGAGGCAGTAATTCTGTCGCCATAGAGAATAGCTTTACCGTTAAGGTTACGTGCCGCACGCCCAATCGTCTGGATTAAGGAGCGTTCAGAACGCAGGAAACCTTCTTTATCGGCGTCCAGAATGGCAACCAATGAAACTTCCGGCATATCCAGGCCTTCGCGCAGCAGGTTGATCCCCACCAGCACATCAAATTCACCCAAGCGCAAATCACGAATAATTTCCACCCGCTCGACAGTATCAATATCTGAATGCAGGTAACGGACACGGGCACCGTGCTCTCCTAAGTAATCCGTCAAGTCTTCGGCCATACGTTTGGTCAGGGTGGTCACCAAAACCCGCTCGTTAATTGCTGCACGAATGCGGATTTCTGACAGCAAGTCATCCACCTGAGTGGCGACTGGGCGAACTTCAATCAGTGGATCAAGCAAGCCGGTCGGGCGCACCACTTGATCTACCACCTCATCACCGGATTTCTCCAGTTCATACTTACCCGGAGTGGCCGAAACATAAATGGTTTGTGGTGCTAACGCCTCAAACTCTTCAAAGCGCATTGGCCGGTTATCCAGTGCTGAAGGCAACCGGAAGCCATATTCCACCAGTGTTTCTTTCCGTGACCGGTCACCTTTGTACATGCCGCCAATTTGCGGGATAGTGACGTGAGATTCATCAACAATCAGTAAACCATCTGCGGGCAGATAATCGAAGAGGGTCGGCGGCGCTTCACCCGGCCCACGGCCCGAAAGATAGCGGGAATAGTTTTCAATACCTGAGCAGTAACCCAGCTCATTCATCATTTCGAGGTCAAATTGAGTCCGCTGGGTAATTCGTTGTTCTTCAATGAGTTTATTGTTCGCTAATAACACCTGACGGCGCTCGGCCAGCTCAACTTTTATCTCTTCCATCGCCTGCAAGATGCGCTCTCGCGGAGTAACATAGTGCGTTTTAGGGTAGACCGTAAAACGTGGAACTTCGTGCTGTAACTGGCCCGTTAGTGGGTCAAATATGGAGAGCCGTTCGACCTCCTCATCAAACAACTCTACACGCAATGCCCATTCATCGGATTCCGCCGGGAAAATATCAATTACCTCACCACGGACGCGAAAAGTACCGCGTTGAAAGACCTGATCGTTGCGGCTGTATTGCAATTCTGACAAACGGCGTAAAATTGAGCGCTGGTCAATAATCATTCCCTTGGTCAGATGCAGCATCATTTTCAGATACAAATCCGGGTCACCCAGACCATAAATAGCAGAGACCGAGGCAACCACCACGACATCTCGCCGCTCTAATAATGCTTTAGTCGCGGATAACCGCATTTGCTCTATATGTTCATTTACCGAGGCATCTTTCTCGATAAAGGTGTCTGAACTTGGGACATAGGCTTCGGGCTGATAATAGTCATAATAGGAGACGAAGTATTCCACCGCGTTTTCAGGAAAGAATTCTTTCATCTCGCCATAAAGTTGGGCGGCCAAGGTTTTGTTTGGCGCTAATATCATCGTCGGCCGGTTCAGATCAGCAATCACATTTGCCACTGTAAAGGTTTTGCCCGACCCCGTTACCCCCAACAGTGTCTGATGGGCCAGACCATTCTCCAGCCCTTCTTCCAGTTTACGGATGGCCTCAGGCTGATCGCCTGCTGGCTTAAACTCAGAATGTAGTTTGAATAATTTACTCATGAATTTGCTACCCGCCGGAGAAATACTTACTGTCAGGAGACTAATTATGAAAGCCTCATCAATTTTTTCCACTGCTATGATACTGGATATAAAACCAGCTTCAAATACTAAAATGTCTTAATTTGCCTCACTACAACATTGTTTGCCCGCTTACAGTGGCATATTGGCTCGCTTTGCACTCTAAAAGTGTTTTTATCCCCAGCCATTAACATAAACATATTATTGATGGTTAATTGATTAAAGATTATCCATACGTGTGGGCTATGTTTTTTGAGTGCTTGATTTTAATTAACCAACTGATAAATAATGACATTATTAAAAAGGAGAGAATCCGGACAACAGGAGCCAAAGCCGCGCCCGCTCTCGCCTGCCATTAGTTTTCTATCGCTAATGCACAAGGTTATCCACAGGAATGGTGGATAACTCATTCAACCCCATAGGGGCCGCGTGTTGGCGAAAAGCCAAGCTTAGCGATGAAATAGGGGAGAACTGGCTTTTTTAGTGTTTTTTTTACTTTGTTATTTAATTTCATATTTCAATTGGTGCTAAGAAAACCATTTGCTAATTCTATAAAATCCCCTTTTTTGTACCGCCACTCAACCACTTCCGCTCAATGTAATTTTACTGCACCATTAATTTCGTCACAGCACTGCTAAAGTGCAAGGAGGCACCGCTCACGGCAGTTTCCTGTTCTCGGCTTATCCTTGTTAATCCGCTACTGCCCATTAAAACCATTTACAGTCCGTTAACATGCGAATTTTAGCGTAGACCATGCCACATTGGCCCAAAAGTTGCTTTATACCTCTGTGGAACAGAGAAATGAAAGGAGAAGTGCGCGATAGCAGTGCAGGGCATCAATTGACTGAATATTACCCATAAGAGGTGAGAAAAAGGTTAAAAATAGCCCGTTGATGCCATTTTATGTCGCTAATGGCCAAGTTTACGTCAATTTACACTCACAACCATCCGCCAGAGATAGAGTGTTTTATGCTACACATCCGCTATCAACTATACCTATTTGCGGGTTAATTCTTCACTAGCCGTTACAGAACACTGGGATACCTGTGAACTACTGAGATCGACTGAGGAGAAGCACTGATGCTGAGTTTAACTGCTGTAAATCAATACTATGGACAGAATCATATCCTATGGGATCTCAATCTGGAGCTTCCTCGTGGCCAGTGTACCTGTCTGATTGGTCGTAACGGCGTGGGCAAAACCACCTTAATTAATTGCATCATGGGCCATCTGCCCATCAAAAGTGGCACCATGACCTGGCAGCCCAACCATCAACCCCCACAGAATTTGCTACAACAACCCGTCGAAGGCCGCACTGCACTGGGGATAGGCTATGTGCCGCAAGGGCAGCAGATTTTTTCGCAACTGAGTGTTGAGGAGAATATGTTGATAGCCGTGTTGGCGGGTCGTCATAAATCTCAGCCTATCCCACACTGGATTTTTGACTTATTCCCCCAGTTGTATGACAAACGCAGCCAGCGTGGTGGGGAACTCAGCCGTAATCAGCAACAGCAGTTGGCTATTGCCAGAGCACTGGTAGCCGAACCGGAATTACTTATCCTTGATGAACCGGGGAGCGGCATTTCCCTTCCGCTCAGTGAGGATATTGGCCATATTTTGCATCAGCTTAGCCGTAGCCTGGGTTTGACAGTATTGCTGGTGGAGCACCGATTACCTTATATTCAACACGTTGCGGACAGATTTTGCTTGATGGCAGGTGGCCGAAATGTGGCGCAAGGAACATTAGACCAGCTAGATGAAAATATGATTATTGAGCATTTGGTCGGTTGATAACCAAGCAAGATGTTCAGTTCCAGGCCTGTCGGGGCTAATAATATCTATTAGCCCTTATTGTTTACCTTGGCCTTAATGGGGTGAATTTACCTTGGTATCCGCCAATAACGCTATATCCAGATAACCGCCCAAATCGCGGCGCTGCGCAGCCGGATAAACTGCTAAATCAGTAAGATGGGGGATAATACCCAATAATGGCGCGTCTATCTTCTGAGTTAATGTCGCCAAATATTCCCCTTGCCGCGCGCCCGCCGGAATCACTTCATTCGCGACCCAACCGGCCAACTTCAGCCCAGCTTGCCGGATAGCTAAAGCGGTCAGTAATGCATGATTGATGCACCCCAATTTGACCCCGACGACCATAATGACCGGCAATTGCTCTTGCTGAACCCAATCGGCAAAGGTGGCTTGCGAAGAAAGTGGCGTAAACCAGCCCCCCGCCCCTTCGACCAGTATCCAGTCTGCCGTTTGTTCCAATTGCCGTAATCCTTGTGATAACTCAGGCAAATGGATTGCTCGGCCTTCACTAGCGCTAGCAATATGTGGCGAGGTGGCCTCTGACAATGTCACCGGATTGACTTGCGAATAACTCAAAGCCTGATTGCTGTTCGCCTGCAATGCCAAGGCATCCGAGTTTCGTAAACCCTCTGCCGTCATCTCGCTGCCGGATGCTACCGGTTTATACCCTGCGGTGCGGTATCCCATCTGGGCCGCGGCCTGTAATAATGCACAACTGGCGACAGTTTTACCGACATCAGTATCCGTGCCGGTGATAAACCAGTGTTTAGTCACGATAGATAACCCCATAAACTAAATGGTAACTCAGTGGGTAGCTGCCCGATTGGGTGCTATAAGCGCGTTGCAAGGCCATCAGGCGCTGACGACCACTTAACCCTGCCTCACGCCCCTGATGTAAATGCGTGGCACCAATGCCCTGTAGCGAGCGCATCAGGGCGATGACATCTGGAAACTGCTGCTGGTATAGCTGTGGTGTCAGGCGGTGCCGAAAGGGCTGACAAGCGGCACTAATTTGTTGAAATGAGAGGAAGTCATTCACATGTCGCTTGCCATCGACTTGCTGCCACGCCCGCCCCAGTTCATCAAGAGAGCCCTGTGCCAGAGTCGAAAATAGAATTATCCCCCCTGGGCGCGTAACCCGATACAGTTGCGCCAGCGCCACCGGTAAATCTGCGCACCACTGTACGGCTAAATTGCTAAAGCAGATATCCACCGATTGATTGGCCAGCGGAATAGATTCGATATCACCGAGTAGATAATCGTCAGCCGCCTGCTGCTGTCGCGCGTGCTCCAGCATGCCTGCCGCCAGATCCAAAGCAATGACTTGCTTGCCCCGCTCACGCCAGCGGTGACTGAAATATCCAGTGCCACAGCCCGCATCCAGCACCGCAACCCCAGCATGCTGAGCACCCAGCGCCAGTAAGGTATTACCGGTTTTTCGTTGTAAATCAGCGGCGGTATCGTAACTGCCCGCCGCACGGCTAAATGCCGCCGCGATAGCCGGTTTATTTATTGTGGTGTTATTCACTCCCGGTTGCTCCGCCCCTGCCGAGTACTGATTCTCAATGACAAAGGCCATAAAGCACCTCCAACAGGCGGTCAATATCATCACTCTGATGGGCAGCGCTGAGGGTAAGGCGCAATCTGGCACCGCCGGGAGGAACCGTCGGCGGGCGAATTGCCGTTACCCATAAACCCGCAGCACGTAATTGCTCCGCCAGGGCCAGAGTTTGCTGGTTATCCCCCACCAGCAGCGGCTGGATTGCCGTCTCCGAGGCCCCTAATTGCAGAGGTAAAGCTGCCGCACCGCGACGAAATTGCTCAATACGCTGCTGAAGTTGTTGGCGTAAATCATCACCTTGCTGAATTCGCACTAATGCAGTTTGCAAAGCGAAGGCCTGCGCCGGCGGCATCGCGGTGCTGTAAATTAAGTGGCGGGCATATTGCAGCAAATATTCAGCCACCGGCTCCTGACACAACACCGCCGCGCCACTTAAACCAAATGCCTTCCCAAAGGTGACCACCAGTAATTCGGGTTTAACGTCCTGCTCCCAGCAACTGCCCCGCCCCGCCTCACCACGAACACCTATGCCGTGGGCATCATCGACTAATAGCCAACCGCCGGCAGCGGCCGTGTGTTGCTGCAAAGCCTGCAATGGCGCACTGTCACCGTCCATGCTAAATACCCCTTCGGTCACCACTAAAGTTTGACCAACACTGGGTTTCTGGAGCAAGTTTTGCAGAGAATCGGGCTGATTATGCGCAAAGCGCCGCAATTGGGCCTCCGAGTGCGCGGCGGCTTCCAGCAAAGAGGCATGGCTGAGTTTATCTGCCAATATCCGGTCATCGGCACTTGCTAATGCCGCCAATACCCCTTGATTCGCGGCATAGCCGGAGATAAATAATAAGGCGCGTGGATAGCCCAACCAGTCGGCCAACTGTTGTTCCAATTGCGCGTGTGGCTGGCTATAACCGGTAACATGGCCAGAGCCACCACTGCCAACGCCATAGCGCGCCGCCCCTTGCTGCCAGGCGGCAATCACCGCGGCGTCCTGGCTTAATCCCAGATAATCATTGCTGGAAAAGTTGAGATATCGCCGCGCACCTAACTGCAACCAGCGCCCGCTAGCGCCGTCATTCATCTGGCGAGTGCGATAAGCCGCGGCTTCACGCCGCTGTTGTAGGCCATGTTCTATCCTGTTTTGCCAGCTCATCAGACTGCCGCGTTATAAAATTGCGCACTGTCGGCGTGCAATAATTGCTCGGTTAGCTGTTGCTGCTGCTCATTGTCCCCTTGTTCGGTGGCGGTTTGTTGCGGATTCAGCCCCAATTTGCGAAACAGCTGCACATCTTTATCTTCTTCCGGATTCGGCGTGGTGAGTAATTTGCAACCATAGAAAATGGAGTTTGCTCCCGCCATAAAGCACATGGCCTGGGTTTGCTCGTTCATCTGCTCGCGCCCGGCAGAGAGGCGAACATAAGACGTTGGCATCATGATGCGGGCAACCGCAATGGTGCGGATAAATTCAAAAGCATCCACGTCGTCGTTATTTTCCAGCGGCGTGCCTTTCACTTTTACCAACATGTTGATCGGAACACTTTCGGGTGGTTTGGGTAAATTAGCCAGTTGTACCAATAATCCAGCACGGTCGCGCACGGTTTCCCCCAACCCGACAATCCCGCCAGAACACACTTTTATTCCGGCATCACGAACTTCACTCAGGGTATCGAGCCGCTCCTGATAACTGCGGGTGGTAATAATGCTGCCGTAAAATTCTGGCGAGGTATCCAGATTGTGGTTGTAATAATCCAGCCCAGCCTCTGCCAGTCGGTGGGCTTGTTGCTTATCTAGGGTGCCGAGTGTCATGCAGGTTTCCATACCCATCGCTTTGACGCCCTCCACCATTTGCTCCAGATAAGGCATATCGCGCTCATGGGGATTTTTCCATGCCGCCCCCATACAAAAGCGAGTTGAACCCGCCGCTTTGGCTTTTTGGGCTGACGCCAAAACCTGCTCAACTTGCATTAACCGCTCACTTTCCAAGCCCGTTTTGTAGCGGGAACTTTGTGGGCAATATTTGCAATCTTCCGGGCAAGCTCCGGTTTTAATTGATAACAATGTGCTGACTTGCACCTGACGGGGATCAAAATGCTGACGATGGATTTGCTGCGCTTCAAACAATAAATCCAATAGAGGTTTTTCAAACAGGGCCTGGGCTTGCCCTACTGTCCAGCGAATATAATTTGCCATTACGGCGTCTCCAAGGGAGAGAAAAAAAGTGTCGTCAGTGTAAATAAACTCGATATACTGTCAACCATTCTTGTATTAATTTGGTTTACAATAGATCTCAATGACACCTTCTGACTTGGTTTTTGATCAACGCCATATCTGGCATCCCTACACTTCAATGACCGACCCGCTGCCCTGTTTTCCGGTAGTTTCCGCCGCCGGTGTTGAGCTACAACTGGCAGATGGTCGGCAATTGATTGATGGCATGTCTTCATGGTGGGCTGCCATTCACGGTTACAATCACCCAGCACTGAACCAGGCAGCGCATCAGCAGCTGGATTTGATGTCGCATGTTATGTTTGGCGGGATAACTCATCCACCGGCCGTGAAACTTTGCCAGCAGTTAGTCGATATCACTCCCCCGGCATTGGAATGTGTGTTTTTAGCCGATTCCGGCTCGGTGGCAGTAGAAGTTGCACTGAAAATGGCATTGCAATACTGGCAGGCCAAAGGGGAGCGGCGGCAACGAATTTTGACCTTGCGTCATGGCTACCACGGCGATACTTTCGGGGCGATGTCGGTATGTGATCCCCAAAATTCAATGCACAGTTTGTATCAGGGTTATCTGGCCGAAAATCTGTTTGCCAATGCCCCACAATGTCGGTTTGACCAAGAGTGGAACCCCGAGGATATTACTGATTTTGCAGCAAAAATAGCACAACATTCCCACGAGATTGCAGCGGTAATTTTGGAACCAATAGTGCAAGGCGCAGGCGGGATGCGAATTTATCACCCCGCTTATCTGCGTGAGGTCAGGGCATTATGTGACCAGCATAAAATTTTGTTAATTGCGGATGAAATTGCGACGGGTTTTGGCCGCACCGGTCAACTCTTTGCCTGTGAACATGCGCAAATCGTGCCAGATATTCTGTGCCTGGGTAAGGCGCTCACCGGCGGTTACCTCACGTTATCGGCCACTCTAAGCACCCGACAGGTGGCTGAAACCATCAGTAATGGTGCGGCTGGGTGCTTTATGCACGGGCCGACATTTATGGCCAATCCCCTGGCCTGTGCAGTGGCTTCTGCCAGTTTGAGCTTATTGGCAGACAACCACTGGCAGCAGCAGGTCGCAGCAATAGAAAACCAGCTGCAACAGGCGCTATTGCCGCTGGCAGAGCACCACGCGGTGGCTGATGTTCGGGTATTAGGGGCGATTGGCGTTGTAGAAATGAAAAAGCCGGTGAATGTTGCTCAGTTGCAACGCGGTTTTGTCGAGCGCGGGGTGTGGATAAGACCCTTTGGTAAGCTTATTTACCTGATGCCGCCTTATATTATTTCCACTGCGGACTTAACCAAACTGACCGATGCCGTGGCAGTTGCAGTGGCGAATAGCTAAAGCCGTTAGCTAAAAACGGCCCCTTAGGGCCGTTTCAGTGTCTGTTATGCTCGCGGTGTGCCGATACTGACCCACATTGGGCCTTTTCCTACCGGATAGCGGTTGAGAGTGGTCAATTGACCGCTATTTTGATCAATACGATAGACGGCAATATGGTCAGATTTTTGACCGGATGAAATCAGGAAGTTACCGCTGTGGTCGATATTAAAACCGCGTGGCTGTGCTTCAGTCGGATGATGCCCGACCAAGGTAATTTCCCGCCCGTCGTCAGAGACACTGAAAATACTCAGCAGGCTGGCAGTGCGGTCACTAATATACAGATGACGACCATTAGGGGTGATATGAATATCTGCCGCCCAACATGTGTCGGTAAAATCAGCTGGCATCGCATTCACAGTTTGAATTAGCTGGTATTCCTGCCCGTTATTACTGATTTGGTAAACATCAACCGAGCTATTCAGCTCATTCACACAGTAAGCTACCTGATGATGAGGATGGAAATCCATATGACGTGGGCCAGCACCTGCGGCCACCCTGACATCAGCTTGCGCATGTGGGGTCAATTGGCCATTAACACTTAAATCAAATAACCGCACTTTGTCTTCTTTCAAGCAAGGCACCAACAGTATCTGATTGGTCGGGTCAATATTTGCCGAGTGCGGTGCAGGTAAATCATCCAATTGCTGGATAGGTGCCTGAACCACACCATGCTCATCAATGGGACTGATGCTGACACAGTTGAAACTGTAAGAAGCAGAAAACAAGAAGCGGCCTTGTAAATCAGTGCCAATATGGGTCGGACTACCGGGCAGTGGTGCCATACCGGCCGCGGTCAACAAGCCCTCTTCGCTAATGTTATAGCTGACAATACCAAAATCAGGACGAACCCCAACATAGAGATGGCGCTGATTCGGGTTAATTGTCATCGGCTGCACCTGACCCGGCGCATCCACTGTTTGCAGTAAGGTTAACTCACCGGTGGAATCTAATTGCCAGACGTGGATCTGCTGACTGTCTGGGCTTGCCACATAAACCACTTGCTTCATTTTTACTCCTTAGTCAAACCGGTTGGGCAACTCTTTTTATTAACACATTATTTTAGCCTAGCTTACCTGACTACGCAGACATAACAACAGCCCACCATCGCGCGGCTTAAAACTTATTTTGCTGATAACTCACCTACGTGCTTATAAGCGGATAAGGCGGGCGGGCCCAGTCCGGTTTAATCAGCTAGCTATCCGGTGTACTATCAGAAAATACTTTTTAGACACATTATTCTCATACTTAGAATTAGGGCCACTATGACATACCGTATCATTGCATTGGATCTCGACGGCACCCTGTTAGACAGCAAAAAACGTATTTTGCCAGAATCCTTAGCCGCCCTGGCGCAAGCTCGCGCAGCAGGCGCTAAAGTGGTGGTGGTAACTGGCCGACATCATGTTGCCATCCATCCGTTTTATCAGGCGCTACAACTCGACACGCCGGCGATTTGCTGTAATGGCACCTATATTTATGATTATCAAGCCCAAAAAGTGTTGGACTCCAATCCATTACAAGCTGATCAGGCGGTTCAGATAGTCGAGTTACTGGAGCAAAACCATATTCATGGGCTGATGTATGTTGATGATGCCATGCTGTATCAGCAAACCAGCGGGCATGTTATTCGCTCCCTTAGTTGGGCCGAGTCATTGCCAGCGGCCCAGCGCCCAACACTTCTGCATGTCGACAGCTTGTTAGATGCCGCCCATAGTGCCACCGCCATCTGGAAATTTGCTACCTCCCACGCCGATACTGAGCAACTAAAAGCCTTTGCCAGTAAAGTAGAAGACGAAATGGGGCTGGCCTGTGAATGGTCATGGCATGATCAGGTAGATATTGCACAGGCAGGCAATAGCAAAGGGAATCGCCTGCAACGATGGGTTGAGTCTCAAGGTATGAGCATGAAAGATGTCATCGCCTTTGGTGACAACTTTAATGACCTTAGTATGCTGGAAAGCGCCGGTCTGGGTGTGGCGATGGGTAACAGCGCGGATGCTATCAAACAGCGGGCTGATTTAGTGATTGCCGATAACGAACAACCGGGGATTGCCGCGGTTATCCGCCAGCATGTTTTAGCATAAAAATACGCGGCCTGTTTCTGTGACCAAACGGCGGCGGCACTTGGGTAACCAGAGCCGCGCCATCCCAGGCGCGGAGACGTTGCTCTTCTACCTGTCCTCGCCTTGCCAGTTAGATTTAGCGGGGTTTATCTAGCCCTTTCAATTCTTACGATTAAACGACACACTTTTTATTTGCGCATAAACCCACTGACCGGGTTTTAGCCCCAGTTCATCTCTTGCCCACGGCGTGATCCGCGCCCATAACCATTGCTCGCCAATCGCAAGCTTGACATCAACCTGGCCGTCAACCTCAAGACATTCGGTAATTTTGACCGGTAAGATATTGCGGATACTGCTGTTTTGTGGCGGTTGCAAGACTAAAGAAACATCCGCAGCATTAATCCGGATGCGCATTAAATCGCCCTCCTGCGCCGCAAGCTTGCCAACCCACAAACGTTGGTCGCCTAACGCCAATGCCGTCATGGCATAACGGTCATGGTGACCAATCACTTTTACCCGCAATATGCTGCTCGGCTCTTCTCGTTGCAGCCACGGGCGCAGCGCGCTACTGGCCCAGACTTCCTCCAACCCGCCGACAGCACGTACTTTTCCGGCATCCATGACCACCACTTGATCCGCCAGACGCAGGATCTCGTCCATGCTGTGGCTAACATATAAAATCGGGGTATTTACATCTTGTGCCAGCCGCTCCAGATAGGGCAGCAGTTCACGTTTTCGCGGCAAATCCAGTGAAGCTAATGGCTCGTCCATTAGCAACAGCTCAGGTGCGGTCAGCAATGCGCGACCAATGGCAACCCGCTGTTTTTCGCCACCAGACAACGTCAATGGAAAACGGCCTAAGAGTGGCTCTATCCCCAGCAACCCTACAATAGTATCAAACTGCCCGCGCATTGACGGGCTCATGCCGTATTGCAAATTGCCTTTCACACGATAATGGGGAAATAAACGGGCATCCTGAAACACATAACCCACCCGCCGCTTTTCTGGCGGCAAATAAATCTGCCGCCCGGCATCCACCAGCACGCGGCCATTAAGTACCACTTTGCCTTGCTGTGGGCGAGTCAGGCCACCAATGACATTGATTAGCGAGGTTTTGCCAGCACCGGATAAACCAAAAATCGCAGTGATACCTTGCGCCGGTAAATTCGTGGAAACTTGCAGATGTAACTCACCCAGTTGCTGACTAAAATCCAGTTCTAGCATGGCACCCCCATGCGTTTTTTACCCCAGCGGGCCAGCCATTCAGACAACAACAGAGAAACCAAAGACAGAATAATAGCAATGACACACAGACGCCCAGCAGCGGCCTCCGCTCCGGGTGTTTGAATCAAGGTGTACATAGCCAGTGGGATAGTGCGGGTTTCGCCGGGAATATTTGACACAAAGGTGATGGTCGCGCCAAATTCCCCCAGTGAGCGGGCAAAAGACAAGACGACTCCGGCTATCACTCCGGGCAGCGACAGTGGCAACGTAATGGTGAAAAATACCCGCCACGGATTAGCCCCCAAGGTCCGCGCCGCAAGCTCCAGACGAGTATCGACGGCCTCCAGCGCCAGACGAATAGCCCTGACCATCAGCGGAAAAGCCACCACCGCCGAGGCTAACGCCGCACCGCGCCAATTGAAACTGAAGTTAATACCAAACCAGTTATACAGCCATTCGCCAATAAAACCACGCCGGCCCATGCTCACCAGTAACAAATAACCGATGACCACGGGCGGCAGCACCAGCGGCAGGTGAATAATACTGTCTAACAAAGACTTACCGGGGAAGCGGCAACGCACCAGAATCCATGCCATGAGGATACCTAATGGCAAACTGAACACCACCGCAACACCAGAAACTTTCAGGCTAAGAATAATTGCCTGCCACTCATACTCACTCAATATCATTAGCGTGGGGTAAATCCATAATTTTTGAAAATAACAGCCGCTGCCGGGGTTTTAAGATAATCATAAAAAGCAGTCACGGTCGGATTTTCATGGCCCTTAACAATCGCCATTGGGTATTCAACCGGCTTATGACTTGCTTCCGGGAAGATCCCAACAACCTTCACTTTCTTACTGGCTACGGCATCTGAACCATAAACAATGCCCAGCGGCGCTTCCGCCCGCTCGACCAATGTCATCGCATTACGTACGTTATCTGCGCGCGCCAACTCTGGCGATAAGGTTTCCCAAGCACCTAAGCTCGCTAATGCCTCTTTGGCATAAATTCCCGCCGGCACATGGTCAGGATCGCCGACTGCCAGACGCCCGCCATCCAATAATTTCTTCCAATCCGTTTTTTTATCAATGTCGACTTTAGTAATTTTGCTGTCTTGCGGTGCAATCAACACCAGCTCATTACCTAATAGGGTATAACGGGTATTAGTAACAATTTGTTGTTTATCAATTGCATAATCCATCCACTGCTGGTCGGCAGAGATAAACAAATCTGCCGGGGCGCCCTGTTCAATCTGGCGTGCCAGTGTAGAAGATGAGGCAAAAGAAGCGACCACATCAACCTGTTTTTCTTTTTTATACTGTGCGGCGATGTCTTGTAATGCATTAGTAAGTGAGGCCGCGGCAAAAACGGTGATGTTGTCAGCCGCCATCGTCGTGCTGGAAAATGCGGCTAACAATGCTGCACTTGCTACCCATTTATTCACTTTACCCTGTTGGTTCTTCATGCTGTGCTCCACGTTAATGAAATCGTTGTATACATTGGAATATAACGTAACATTTTAAGTGGGTCATGTAATTTATCGGCAAGATGTGAGGTTACTTGAGTTATAGGTAAAACCGAGGGAAATGATAGATAAGACAAAGACAAAAACGAAAATGCCCAGCGCAAGACGCCAGGCATTCAGAAATTCTATCTAGCTGATAGCCAAAAATCAGCTACCACACCAGGATCAAGAGTGTTCTTTGTTGTGACCGGATTTAGAAATGATGTTAAACACGGCACCCAGCCCATAAATCATGCCCAGAATCGCTGCCATCACCACAGGTACCATGACCACAGCGAAGACCAGACTTTTCAATAAATCAAACATGCCAGCCTCTCAGATTACTGCCAATAGAGCGATAGCTCAGGTTATCACCATCATGTATTCACTGTAAATATATCAGCAAAGAGTGAGTTTGGTTATTTTAACCAACAATAAAAGAATGTAACCTGCCAAACGTGCGGTTTATGGCTCTGCCTGGCCCATGTCGCGTCCTTTGGCGCTACACCGACTGTAAAGTCATCATCATTTCCCGCTGGAGCAAAAACATGCAGGCCGAAATCCTTCTCACCCTAAAACTTCAGCAGAAGCTGTTTGCCGATCCGCGGCGTATTTCATTATTGAAACAAATACAGAATACCGGCTCTATCAGCCAGGGAGCAAAACTCGCCGGCATCAGCTATAAAAGCGCATGGGATGCCATCAATGAAATGAATACATTGGCGGAAGAAACATTAGTCGACCGCGCAACTGGCGGCAAAGGCGGCGGCGGTGCCTCTTTGACCCATTATGGCGAGCGTTTGATTCAGCTTTATGATTTGCTCGCCAAGATTCAGCAGAAAGCCTTTGATACTCTGAAAGATAACTCGATGCCGCTGGACAGCTTACTGGCCGCCATTTCGCGTTTTTCGCTGCAAACCAGCGCCCGCAATCAATTTTTCGGCACGGTTATTGAGCGCGACCACCAGCAAGTTCAGCAACACATCAATATTTTACTGTCGGATGGCAAAACCCGTTTATCTGCGGCTATCACCCAACAAAGTGCTGACCGACTGCAACTCTCGGCAGGTAAAGAAGTGTTGGCACTGATCAAAGCGCCTTGGATAAAGTTGGTAACAGAAAAAGCACTGGCGGGAGCCGCCGATAATTCACTGCCAGGTAAGGTCACAAGTATTGAGCCTGGTAATGAACACAGTGAAGTTATCATCACCCTGACGGGCGGAGCCAGTCTCTGTTCAACACAAAACAACAGTGAACTGCATCAGCTTAATTTACGAGTCGGCACGGATGTTATTGCACAATTCAATGCAGATCGCGTCATTATCGCGACACTTTGCTAAATAACCCAGTAAAGCAATTAGGTGTTAACAGAATATTTACCTGTTGACATTCACTCCCTTTGCGCATATCCCTAACATTCTTATTATGTTGCAGAATATGGGAAATAGAATGCCTGAGTTGCAGATATCGCAAGGTTGTTTTCGTCTGAGTGATACCCACACACTCACCCTGCCAGAGTTATGTATTGCTGCTGGTCACAGGGGGCAATCTGGCGATAGCTGGGCATTTGTCGGAGCAAATGGCAGCGGCAAATCTGCACTCGCCAAAGCATTATCAGGGGAACTGACCCTACTTAATGGCGAGCGCCAGAGCAACTTCACCCATATTGTGCGGGTATCATTCGAGCAACTCCAGCAACTGGTGAGTGAAGAATGGCAGCGAAATAACACCGACTTACTCAGTGCAGATGAAGATGATACCGGGCGCACCACCGCCGAAATCATTCAGGAAGAAGTGCCCAATCCATTAAGGTGTCAACAACTGGCCGCGCAATTTGGTATCAGTCACTTACTGTCACGGCTCTTTAAATATCTTTCTACCGGTGAAACACGCAAGACATTGTTGTGCCAGGCATTAATGCCACAGCCTGACCTGCTTATTCTGGATGAGCCATTTGATGGTCTGGACGTATCAGCACGTATTCAGTTGGCAGAAATGTTATCCACCCTTTCGACACAAGGCGTTACCTTGGTTTTGGTGCTGAACCGCTTTGATGATATTCCTGATTTTATACAGCATGTTGGCGTGCTGGCAGATTGTCATTTAACCCACACCGGCCCACGCCAACAGGTCCTTTCCAAAGCACTGATAGCTCAACTGGCACACAGTGAAAATCTTGATGGTTTGTTATTACCGGAAACAGAAAACCCGCAACAACACATCCGCTTACCGCAAGATAAGCCACTGATTATTTTGCGTAATGGTGTGGTGGAATACAATGACCGCCCAATCTTGCACCACCTGAATTGGCAGGTTAACCCCGGCGAACATTGGCAGATTATTGGTCAAAATGGGGCAGGGAAATCAACCTTACTGAGTCTGATTACCGGCGATCATCCGCAAGGTTACAGCAATGATTTAACCCTGTTTGGCCGCCGGCGCGGCAGCGGTGAAACTATCTGGGACATCAAACGCCATATAGGCTATGTCAGCAGTAGCCTGCATTTGGATTATCGAGTCAGTACCAACTTGCGCACCGTCATTTTATCGGGTTTTTTCGACTCAATTGGCATTTATCAGGCCGTTTCTGATCGCCAACAACAGCTTGCGGATCAATGGCTAGCCTTGCTGGGGTTTTCTGCCGACACCGCCAATCAACCCTTCCACAGTTTATCCTGGGGGCAACAGCGGCTGGCATTGATCGCCAGAGCATTGGTTAAGCACCCCGCGCTATTGATTCTTGACGAACCATTGCAAGGTTTAGACCCGATTAACCGTTTGTTAGTTAAGCGATTTATTGATGTAATGATCGGTGACGGCGACACGCAACTGCTGTTTGTTTCTCATCATATTGAAGATGCGCCACAGTGTATTACCCACCGTTTAACTTTTGTGCCTGATGGCGATATTTACCGCTACATTCAAGATTAAATCATTCATTAAATAGGGCTTAATGTTTAAAATCATTATATACATCTAAAAAATGATAAATATCTTAGTTAATTGAGCTCGCATTTAGTTGTCATAATCTATGTTACTATTCCTCGGGTCAGCTATTGTTAATAATGACATTAATAACACTTTTATCTATTCAAATTATCATAGTTAAACACCATCAGGTTTTACGCCCTCACACCTATAATTTATAAGGAGTGGGTATAACAATAAAAGGAATTATTTATGTGGGGCATACTTGCCGCATCACTGCTTTTCTTATCAATTAATCGCGTACTCGCACTATCTCTACTAGCCCTTTCTTTATTGATGGCGCTATATCACAGTGTGTTAACCCTGCCCGCAGCCGCATTTTTACTGCTAACACTGATTGCCGTATTGTTACTGAAAAAATATCGCCAACGAAAATGGTTAGCCGGCGGGTTGGAATTACTGTTGGTTTTGGCGGCCATTGCCTTATTCCTGCATCTGGTGCCTGGATTTAACAATCTGAAAGTATTAGATAAAGTAAACGTTGGGCCACTCAGTGCTACTTTTAGCATGTATTACAATCTTGATAAGGCCCTGGTTCCCTTTATTTTGCTTGCTTGCTTGCCAACCTTGTTTGTCGCCAAAAAGCATTTATCCGTTAGTCGGCTCTGCTGGATTGGCTTGATTGTCAGTGTCCCCGCCTTGCTACTGCTGGCCGTCGCCTTAGGTGGGTTAAAAATTGAAATGCATACCCCGGCATGGATTGGCTCCTTTGTTATCGCCAATGTGTTCTTTGTTTGCCTGGCTGAAGAAGCACTGTTCCGCGGTTATTTACAACAACGCCTAAGCCAATGTTTGGGGAATTACCCCGCACTGTTGCTCACCGCGTTACTCTTCGGTGCCGCACATATGGCGGGCGGCCCACTGTTAATGGTGTTCGCAGCATTGGCGGGGGTAATTTATGGTTTGGCATGGCTATGGAGTGGCCGTTTATGGGTGGCTGTCGCCTTCCACTTCGGCCTGAATTTGATGCATTTGTTATTCTTCACCTATCCAATTTATTCCGCGCACTGATATTCAATCACCACATTATCTCCTCAATCACTGGCGACACCGCTCGCCAGTGATACCAATTGTGAAGCTATAGGACATTCCTGCTGAATGAATGGATGAGAACGCTACCACTTCAGTTATCTTCGTTGTGATCAAAATTTCTTTCTTTTTTTGTCTATTCTGGTATTTGCCCCCTGTCTTTCTAGCCCGTAACAAAGTTGATGGCAGAGAAAATAAATGTAAACGATTCCATTATCGAGCGCAGATCACCTTTTTTGACATAATGACATGCTATCTTTCTTGCACAAAAGTCATTCGAGGAGTCTTTTATGTACGTTCTGGTAACAGGTGGTAGCGGTTACATTGGTAGCCATACCTGTGTGCAACTGATTGAAGCTGGTTATAAGCCAGTGATCCTCGACAACCTTTGCAACAGCAAATCCAGCGTATTAGCTCGGATAGACAGTTTGACTGGCTACACACCTGAATTTTATCAAGGTGATATTCGCGATCGCGCTCTGCTCGACACTATCTTTGCCACTCATGCTATTCATGCTGTTATTCATTTTGCCGGCCTAAAAGCGGTGGGTGAATCAGTGAGCAAGCCGTTGGAATATTACAATAATAATGTTTTTGGCACCTTAGTGTTGCTGGAAGCCATGCGCGCAGCACAGGTCAAAAACTTTATCTTTAGTTCTTCGGCCACGGTTTATGGTGATCAACCACAAATTCCTTATGTGGAAAGTTTCCCCACCGGCGCACCCTCTAGCCCCTATGGCCGCAGCAAATTGATGGTCGAGCAAATTTTGCAAGATATTCAACTGGCTGACCCGCAGTGGAATATGACTATTTTGCGCTATTTCAACCCTGTTGGTGCCCATCCGTCAGGGCTGATGGGGGAAGACCCGCAAGGTATTCCGAACAACTTAATGCCGTTTATTGCCCAAGTTGCCGTGGGCCGCCGTGCATCACTGGCCATCTTCGGCAATGACTATCCAACCCCTGATGGCACTGGAGTGCGTGATTATATTCATGTGGTTGACCTGGCTGACGGCCATGTTGCGGCCATGAAAAAACGACACAATCAGCCCGGTGTGCATATTTTCAACTTGGGCGCGGGTGTGGGTCACAGTGTTTTACAGGTGGTCGCGGCATTCAGTAAAGCTTGTGGCAAACCGCTGGCAACCCATTTTGCACCACGCCGTGAGGGCGACCTTCCGGCTTATTGGGCTGACCCCACTAAGGCGGCTGAAGAGTTAGGCTGGCGAGTCAGCCGCTCACTTGATGAAATGGCGGCAGATACCTGGCGCTGGCAATCCAATAATCCTCAGGGTTATCCCGAATAAGGTATTTTTATGACTGATTTTAACCCAGTGGATCATCCGCACCGTAGATATAACCCATTAAGTGACCAATGGGTGTTGGTGTCGCCTCATCGGGCTAAACGCCCCTGGCAAGGCCAGCAGGAAGCCCCTGCGACCGAAAATTTACCACCACACGATCCCGATTGTTTCTTGTGCCCCGGCAATACGCGGGTGACCGGTGACGTCAACCCTGACTACCCGTCAACTTATGTCTTTACCAATGACTTTGCAGCCCTGATGCCCGATACCCCTGATGCGCCGCAAAGTGATGACCCCCTGATGCGCAGCCAAAGTGCGCGCGGCACCAGCCGGGTTATCTGCTTCTCACCCGATCACAGTAAAACACTGCCGCAACTGACACTGCCGGCATTGGCGCAGGTTATCCAAACCTGGCAGCAACAAAGTGCCGAACTGGGTAAAACCTACCCGTGGGTACAGGTTTTTGAGAATAAAGGCGCGGCAATGGGCTGCTCAAACCCTCATCCTCATGGGCAAATTTGGGCCAATAGTTTTCTACCCAATGAAGCCGCCCGTGAAGACCGGCTACAGCAGCAGTATTTCCAACAGCACCAATCCCCGATGTTGCTGGATTATGCCAATCGTGAATGCCGTGACGGCAGCAGAACAGTGGTGGAAACTGAGCATTGGTTGGCGGTAGTGCCCTACTGGGCGGCGTGGCCATTTGAAACCTTGCTCCTGCCCAAAACCCATATTTTGCGCTTAGAAGACCTGTCAGAGGCACAGCGCCTTGATTTGGCGATTGCATTGAAAAAACTGACCAGCCGCTATGACAATTTATTTTCATGCTCTTTCCCATACTCAATGGGATGGCATGGCGCCCCCTATAACACAGATGACAACTCGCACTGGCAGTTACATGCCCATTTTTACCCACCCTTACTGCGCTCGGCGTCAGTGCGTAAATTTATGGTGGGTTATGAAATGTTGGCCGAAACCCAGCGAGACCTTACAGCAGAACAGGCGGCTGAACACCTGCGGGCAGTAAGTGATGTTCATTATCGAGAAGCAGGAGCCAAATCATGAGTTTAAAACAGCATACCCAGGCCATTTTCCGCCAGCAATTTGGTCATGAATCAGATATCACCATTAAAGCGCCGGGCCGTGTCAATCTTATCGGCGAACATACTGATTATAATGATGGTTTTGTTCTGCCCTGCGCCATTGATTATGAAACCGTGATCAGTTGCGGCAAACGCGATGACCGCCAGATTCGGGTTATTGCCGCAGACTATGACAATCAGCAAGACATATTCTCACTCGATGCCCCCATAGTGCCGCACGCGCAATACCGCTGGGCTGATTATGTGCGCGGCGTAGTCAAACATTTACAACTGCGCCATGCTGATTTTGGCGGGGCGGATCTGGTTATCAGTGGCAATGTCCCACAAGGTGCTGGCCTTAGCTCTTCGGCCTCATTAGAAGTGGCCGTCGGGCAGGCGTTACAATCACTCTATCAGCTGCCCCTCAGTGGCGTGGAGTTAGCGCTAAATGGGCAAGAAGCTGAAAACCAATTTGTCGGCTGTAACTGCGGCATCATGGACCAACTGATTTCAGCACTGGGCCAGCAAGACCATGCGCTGTTAATTGATTGCCGTACACTTGAAACCCGCGCCGTCTCCATGCCAGAAAATGTGGCCGTGGTGATTATTAACTCCAATGTGAAACGGGGCCTGGTTGATAGCGAGTACAACACCCGCCGACAACAATGTGAAACTGCCGCCCGCTTCTTTGGCGTCAAAGCCTTACGCGATGTTGATCCAGACCTGTTCTTCTCCATCCAGGATGAGCTAGACCCCGTAGTAGCAAAACGTGCCCGTCATGTTATTACAGAAAATGAGCGCACTCTGGCCGCGGCAGATGCACTGGCAGCGGGGGATTTGAAATTGATGGGGCAACTGATGCGCGAGTCTCATATTTCAATGCGTGATGATTTCGAGATCACAGTTCCGCCAATCGATAGCCTGGTGGATATTGTGAAATCCGTTATTGGAGAGCAAGGTGGAGTTCGTATGACTGGCGGTGGTTTCGGTGGCTGTATTGTCGCGCTAATGCCAACCTCGCTGGTCGAGTCGGTTCGTGCAGTGGTAGCTCGGGAATATCCGAAATACAGCGAAGGCAGAACCGAGACTTTCTACGTCTGTCAGGCCTCACAAGGAGCGGGCTTATGCTGAAAAATGACACAATTTCACCCAGTAATATTGAGCAATTAGCACCGGATGGTCGCCCCTTTGAATTAACCGAATTACATAATAATGCGGGCATGAGTGTGACGCTGATGGATTGGGGCGCAACCTGGATTTCCGCCATATTTCCCCTCAAAAGCGGAGAAAAGCGCGAGTTACTGCTGGGCTGTCAGACCCCTGCTGATTATCTGAATCAGTCTGCTTATTTTGGCGCCACGGTTGGCCGCTATGCTAACCGCATTGCTAACGCCCAAATCACCGTGGAGGGTGAAACCCTGCAATTGGTGCCAAATCAAGGTGTTCACCAACTGCATGGTGGCCCGGAAGGGTTCCATGCCCGGCGCTGGCAAAAAGTTAAGCACGATGAAAGGCAAGTCACTTATCAACTGCACTCCCCAGATGGCGACCAGGGGTTTCCGGGCAATCTGACTGCCGAAGTCCAATATCTACTGACTGAAGATAATCGGCTGGAAATTCACTATCAGGCGCAAGTCGATAAAACCTGCCCGGTGAACCTGACCAATCATGCGTATTTTAACCTTGATGGCGAAGGGCACGATGTGCGGGCGCACCGGCTACAATTGTTTGCCGATAAATATTTGCCGATCGACAGCGATGGGATCCCAACCGGCGGGCTGGCCAGTGTTGAGAACACCGGCATGGATTTCCGCCAGGAAAAAACCCTGGCACGTGATTTCTTGCAAGACAGGTGTCAGCAGCGGGTTAAAGGTTATGACCATGCTTATCTGCTGCATCGCACTTGTGGTGCCACAGAAAGCCCGGCAGCTCATTTATGGTCATCAGATAATCAGGTGCAAATGAGTGTGTATACCACCGCTCCGGCTTTGCAGCTGTATGGGGGGAATTTCCTTGCTGGAACCCCTTCACGTCATGGTGGCACTTATGACAGCTATATGGGTATCGCACTGGAAAGTGAATTTCTTCCTGATAGCCCTAATCACCCGGAATGGCCACAACCAGATTGCTGGCTAAAACCGGGGAAAACCTACCGCGCAACTACGGTTTATCACTTTATCGCGTTAGATACCCACTAGATATCAAGGTGCAGGTAGCCCCACTGCACCTTGAAAAATGACGTGATAGCTGTCCTTATTTACGGCTGCCTACTATGCTTAACAGCATCTGTCAGGCAGCCATACTGACGCCTTTCAGACCCCCAATTTTGTTTATTTCATGCTTAATTAAAGGGATCTCATATGCGTTTAACAACCCTATGGCTGTCCGTTGCGGGATTATTACTGAGTGCCAATGTGATGGCAGCAGACACCGCTAAAACCCCCTCACCTGCTCAAGCTGCCCAGCAAAAAAAAATGACCGATTGTAATCAGCAGGCGACGACCCAATCACTCAAAGGTGATGATCGGAAGAAATTCATGAGCCAATGCCTTAAAGCACAAGTTCATCCTGATGAAAAAGCGCTAACACCACAGCAGCAGAAAATGAAAAGCTGCAATGCCGATGCCGCGACCAAAGAGCTAAAAGGTGATGCACGCAAAACCTTTATGAGTAATTGCCTGAAAAAAGCCGCCTAACCCCTTCGGATGATATTCAAAGCCATTAACGTTATTGCGTACAGGTAGGCCGCAAATTAATGCAACCCGAATAACTGATTTAAGCCAGTTATTCGGGTTAGCCAATGTAGCTCACATCTCTGTGATTTCAAGGGCAAAGGGTATTTTGCCGAATCGATTCGCCCCAAGCTCTTACGTTAACGTAAAAAATTGGCTATGGTTAAACACAAAGGATTGCTGTCTGCGGCAATCCCGCAATATAATGATAATAATTATCATTGAATAATTTGAGGAGTTTGAATCATGGCAGTAACTAAGCTGGTTCTGGTACGTCACGGCGAAAGCCAATGGAACAACGAAAACCGCTTCACTGGTTGGTATGACGTTGATTTATCTGAGAAAGGCCGCACTGAAGCCAAAGCAGCGGGTAAACTGTTGAAAGATGAAGGTTTTACTTTTGACTTCGCCTACACCTCAGTACTGAAACGCGCTATCCACACCTTGTGGAGCATTCTGGATGAGTTGGATCAAGCCTGGCTGCCAACCGAAAAAACCTGGAAACTGAACGAACGCCATTATGGCGCTCTGCAAGGTCTGGATAAATCAGAAACCGCAGCTAAATACGGTGATGACCAAGTCAAACTGTGGCGTCGTGGCTTTGCCATCACGCCTCCAGCGCTGGATAAAAGCGATGAGCGTTTCCCTGGCCATGACCCTCGTTATGCAAAATTAACCGATGCTGAGTTGCCAACGACTGAAAGCCTGGCGCTGACCATTGATCGCGTTATTCCTTATTGGGAAGAAGTTATCAAACCACGCATTGCTAGCGGTGAGCGCGTGATTATTGCCGCCCACGGTAACTCTCTGCGTGCGCTGGTAAAATATCTGGATGAGCTGAACGAAGAAGAAATTCTTGAGCTGAATATCCCAACTGGCGTGCCATTAGTGTATGAGTTTGATGAAAACTTCAAACCAATCAAACACTACTATCTGGGCAATGCAGAAGAAATCGCGGCGAAAGCTGCTGCGGTTGCCAATCAGGGTAAAGCAAAGTAATTATCCCTGAGTCATACCTGATAAAAAAACCCCCGCACATCATTAATGTCGGGGGTTTTTATTTGTCGGTCAATTTGGATGGCAAGCACTGCCCAAGTTCAAAGTGGCAAACATGAGAACTTACTGACGACGCGCTTTCACCGCGTTCGACAACTGGCGCAACAACACTTCCGTATCTTCCCAGCCAATACAAGCATCAGTGACACTTTTGCCGTAGGTCAGTGGCTCGCCACTTTCCAGATTCTGGTTGCCTTCCACCAGATGGCTTTCAATCATCACGCCCATAATAGACTTTTCACCCTCGGCAATTTGACGGCAAACATCGGTACCGACTTCCATTTGCTTTTTGAATTGCTTGCTGCTGTTCGCATGGCTGAAATCAATCATGATTTGTGGTTCCAGGCCCGCTTTGCTCAGCCCTTCTTTTACTTCTGCAACATGCTTGCTGCTGTAGTTTGGCTCTTTACCGCCACGCAGAATGATATGGCAATCTTGGTTACCGGCGGTATTAACAATCGCGGAATGGCCCCATTTGGTCACCGACAGGAAGCAATGTGGCGCACTGGCAGCATTGATAGCATCAATAGCCACTTTAATTGTGCCGTCGGTGCCATTTTTAAAGCCAACCGGGCAAGATAGGCCAGAAGCCAGCTCACGGTGCACCTGAGACTCGGTGGTTCGCGCGCCAATAGCGCCCCAACTCATTAGGTCAGCCAAATATTGCGGGGTAATCATATCCAGGAACTCACCCGCAGCTGGCAAGCCACTATTATTGATGTCTAACAATAATTTACGTGCAATCCGCAGACCATCATTGATGTCGTAGCTGCCGTCCATGTGCGGATCGTTAATCAGACCTTTCCAACCTACCGTGGTACGCGGTTTTTCAAAATACACCCGCATCACGACTTCAAGCTCACCTTGTAACTCTTCACGTAATGTCAGCAAGCGCGCTGCATACTCTTTTGCCGCCTGAGTGTCGTGAATAGAGCATGGGCCAATAACTACCAGCAAACGATCATCCTGAGAGCGCAAAATATTATGAATTGCAGTGCGGGCTTGGGATACGGTTTCTGCTGCATTGTGACTGGCTGGAAACTTCTCTAACAAAGCAACCGGTGGCAGGAGTTCCTTGATTTCATTAATCCGTAGGTCATCATTCAGGTAATTCATAGTTCTTCCATTAAGTCTTGTGACGGTCATCGCACAACATATATTTGAACCAATCTAGCTGGTGAATTGACCGCTGTAAATCTACTTTATTGCATTATGAGTTTGGTGTAGAAAACGTCGATGCCGTCATTAATCTATAATATGCACCAATCGTTGATTGGAATCCTATCAGGGTTAACATCAGCACTGGCGGTTTATTCTCAAATTTTATTATTCAAGGCCGAAGGATAATTATGTCTGTATCAGCACTTTTCCCAAAAGACAGTAACAGTAAACGCCTGCTGATGGCCTTTGTTGTCACCACAGTATTTATGGTGGCAGAGGCCGTGGGGGGCTGGCTGTCTGGCTCACTGGCATTATTAGCGGATGCCGGGCATATGCTGACGGATTCTGCCGCATTATTTATCGCCTTAATGGCCGTGAATTTTTCGCAAAGAAAACCCGACTCTCGCCATACGTTTGGCTATTTACGCCTCACGACCTTGGCGGCATTCGTTAACGCGGCAGCCTTGGTATTGATTGTAATATTGATTCTTTGGGAGGCGGTACGGCGTTTCTTTGCTCCTCAAGAGGTCATGGGGGTGCCGATGTTAATCATCGCCATCGCCGGGTTGTGTGCGAATATTTTCTGTTTCTGGATCCTGCACCGAGGGGAGGAAGAAAAGAATATCAATGTGCGAGCAGCGGCCTTACATGTGCTAGGTGACTTATTGGGTTCCGTGGGCGCTATCCTAGCTGCAATAGTTATTCTGACCACCGGTTGGACACCTATTGACCCGATTTTATCCGTTTTGGTTTCCGCGTTAGTGCTACGCAGCGCCTGGCGGCTATTGAAAGAAAGTTTTCACGAGTTACTGGAAGGCGCACCACAAGAAATTGATATCGATAAACTGCGCAAAGATTTATGCGCCAGCATTTATGAAGTTCGGGATGTCCATCATGTCCACTTATGGCAAGTTGGTGACCAACGGCTAATGACACTGCATGTGCAGGTGATACCGCCGCAAGATAATGATGAGCTATTGCAACGTATTCAGCATCATTTGCTGCACCACTACAGTATTGGGCACGCCACTATTCAGATGGAATATCAACGTTGTAGCACCCCAGATTGTGGTATTCATCAGGCCGCCAATGGTGAAGCACATCATCACCATCATCATTGATATTGATATTGATGGTGAAATTCATCAACACCACCAGTCAGGTGGGCGTTCTGTGTAGGTAACCACTAACCGCCCCCTGACTGATTTATCTCCCAAAAACATTCAGTTGAGATATTACGAACCTTGGGTAGACAGCGGCCGCGAATGGTTTCTGGCGGCACTCTTAATCCACAGCCAAGAGCCATTCAAAGCAATCAACGTCAATAATACATATTCCAGCGCCATTGCATAGACGCCCTGATAGGCGAAAATAGCCACACTGATGACATCAATAACCACCCAAATCAGCCAATTTTCCACGTATTTACGTGTCATCAGGATCATTGCCACAATTGACAAGACCATCATGGTGGAATCCCAGAATGGGAAAGCATCTGGTTGCAACTCAGGCATTTGGACACTAGCGCCCATACTTTGCATCACAGCGACAGCCGCGCGGGTCAGCCAGGCAAAAACAGTATCAATATGTAATGTCATCAAGGTGATACCTGCCACACAAACCGCCCCCCAGGCCAGCGCCTTTGGCAAAGATAGCCAGCGAATCTTCAACTCAGCTTGGTTATCCGGTGTTTGTTTACTCCAGGCATGCCAACCATAAATATTGGCGACAAAGAAGAACAATTGTAATAACAAGCTGGCATAAAGCTGGATCTGGAAGAAAATCACCGCAAATAATGTCACGTTAATCAACCCAAACAGATAGTTGATGATTTTCTCTTTGCTGGCAAACCAGATACACAGCAAGCCAAATATTGTCCCTATGGCCTCTATCCATGACAAATCATAGCCACCCGCCCCTAGCGGGATATGTACCAATATGTTGCTTGTACTGAAGAAATCCATCTGGCAATCCTTTTAGCTATCAATACAATAAATAAAAAGTGTTCGGCTCATTGCCCGCTATTTTTAACTCAGGCATTACCTTTAATCTGTAATTTAAGCTGGTCGGCAAAATCCAACATCCGATTTAACGGTATCAGCGCTTGCTGACGCAATTCTTCATCAACATGTATCTCATGCATCACCCCACCCTGCTCCAGCCCTTCAGCAATCGCCTTGAGGCCATTCATCGCCATCCACGGACAATGCGCGCAGGTTCTGCATGTTGCCCCTTCGCCAGCAGTCGGCGCTTCGAATAATTCTTTATCCGGACAGGCCTGCTGCATTTTATAAAAAATGCCGCGATCCGTGGCCACGATCAGTTTTTTCTGCGGTAAGGTTTTTGCTGCCTGAATCAACTGGCTGGTGGAGCCGACGGCATCAGCCATGTCGACAATGGCTTGCGGCGACTCAGGATGAACCAGCACGGCAGCATCTGGATATAATGCTTTCATCCGAGCCAGTGCCTGGGTTTTGAATTCGTCATGGACGATACAAGCGCCCTGCCAGCACAGTACATCTGCCCCACTCTTTTTCTGCACATAATGACCAAGATGGCGATCCGGTGCCCAGATAATCTTCTCACCCAGACTGTCGAGATGTTCAATTAGCTCGACGGCAATACTCGAGGTTACCACCCAATCTGCTCTGGCCTTTACCGCTGCAGAAGTATTGGCGTACACCACCACCGTGCGATCCGGGTGGCTGTCACAAAAAGCGGCAAATTCGTCAGCCGGGCAGCCAAGATCCAATGAGCATTCCGCTTTCAGTGTTGGCATCAAAACCTGTTTTTCTGGATTAAGAATTTTGGCGGTTTCACCCATAAAACGCACACCAGCGACCAGTAAAGTCGATGCCGGATGATTATTGCCAAAGCGCGCCATTTCCAGAGAGTCAGCAACACAGCCGCCCGTCTCTTCGGCTAATGCTTGAATTTCGGGATCGGTATAGTAGTGAGCGACCAGCACGGCATCACGTTGTTTCAGCAGTGTTTTGATTTTCTCACGGTAAAAGGCTTTTTGATCCGAATCCAACGGGACAGGCCGCGGAGGGAAAGGATAGATAGCCGCATTCACATCAAAAATTTCGCTCATCGCTCACATCTCTAATTGCCAGTTATTCCGGAGCTACTACAAACGCTGGCTGCCAGAAAAATAGGGTTTGTTTTTTATCCTAAACAAAATACTCAAAATTTAGCAAAAAGTCGCCAGATTTTGTCTGATAATGACAAAAATGTTTAATGGAGTTAAAAATGAGGTGATAAGTTGAGTGTCAGGAAGGATATCAGAGGATTATAGGGAGCTATTTTGAGTTCTAGAGTGAGAAGTATAAATGAGATTGCTGGGGAAAGGTATAACAGGGGAAAAGATTACA
>NZ_ACCD01000003.1 GCF_000173775.1 Yersinia rohdei ATCC 43380 | reverse complement strand
TTGGCGTTGGCGCTGGCGTCACGGTCGGTTCCGGCCCAGGTGGTTCACTCGTTTCTGGCTCGTCGATCGGCGGTATCGGAAGCGGAGGTAATGGCAATGGCAGCCCAATTCCTCCTCCTAATGGCAAAAGTCCGGCCAAGCTTGAAAGCGCAGCTAAACCAGCACCCGCACCACCGCCGCCGCCGCCACAACAGTCATCAGAGTTAAGGTGGATCTGGCCCCCCTGAATGATAACTTTCTTTCTACCTACTATTTTGATGGTATCGGCGCTGAGCACTAACTCACCACCCGCCCCAATCGCTATAGCACCACCAGCGACCAGTGTCGCGGCCCCACCTGCGGCAACCTGATGGGCCCCGCCAACGGAGAGTGCGTTGTAACCCCCTACGTTAGTAAGGTTAGCGCCGCCCACATTGGTCGCATTAACCAAAGCTACATTCAGAGAATGGGCAGCACCGACAACCACACTGCGCGCCAATCCCACTTGTAGAGAAGAGGCTAACGCAATGGATTTCGTTGATGCACCCAGAACCGTTGATGTCGAATTAGCGCCAACAATGACACTACGATTAGAACCAATGCTTAAGTCAGCATTAGCGCCAATAATTTGCTTTTCATCATTTTTGGTCAGGCGCGCCATATCGCGTTCAGCCTGCTCCCAGTATTGTTCCTGGCCGGGTTTATCTTCAAAACGCACGCCGTTATAGTTGGTTAATCCACCGCCAATCGTGCGGCTGACCATACCACTTTGTGTCGCATTGGCAGGTAAATCCCAAGGCGGGCGTGTAACGTTATTGTAGAGACTACCGCTCACTAGCGGGCGGTCTGGATCGCCATTAATACAGTCGACCAGAACTTCCTGACCAATACGGGGAATATAAATCCCACCAAAACTATTTCCTGCCCACGCCTGGCTCACACGCAGCCAACACGAATCTGACTCGGCATTCTTACCATAACGGTCCCAGACAAAACGCACTTTTACTCGGCCGTATTCATCGGTCCAAACCTCTTCACCAGGAGGCCCTACAACAATGGCGTTCTGTGGCCCGCTGGTTTTTGGTTTTGGTGTCAGTTGTGGATGACGATAGATTTTGGTGACAGGTTGAACCAAAAAAGTGGTTTCATAGCGAAACTCATCCCCATTGGATAACTGTGCCACTTCAGCCACAGATAAACGGCTGGAAATAACCATGTATTCACGGTTAGCTTTATCAACTGGGAATCCTTGCAGTTCAAAGTTAGCACCACAAACAATGCCCCGAACTTCACCAGAACCCACCGCGCGCGAACCCAATGCCCCACGTTCTTCAATACGAACACGTGCAAGATGCTCACCAATATCTGGCTGATCGTAATCCCCAGGCCATTGATAAATTTCAAGATCATTGAAACTGGTTTTACGCGGCTTGCTGTCCATGGTCAAAATGTCAGCACGCGACTTGGTAAAATCATAGTCGTTATAGACCCAACGCCCTGTTGTCAGCGTTTCTTGAGTCTGAAATTGAGTAATGTATTCTTCACCAGCTTTCGGCTCATCGGATAAATATTCAATCGTATGATAGGCTTCACTGAAATAACGTTTATGGGCACCAACATGATCCACAAAAATTAATTTTTGTTTATGGTCATCATGTTCAAAGAACCAATAAATGCCCCACTCTTCCATTAAACGTTGGAGGAAATTAAAGTCGGTTTCACCGTATTGCACTTGAAAATCAAGTATCGGATATGTCGTCGCCAGTCGTTTTTCAAGCGGAAAGTTATAATCAGCTAATACTTCATCAATAATATCTACTACACTTTTGTGCTGAAAAATTTTAAAATCAGACGTTAAATTGGTTAGATAAAACCAAGGCCGCAGGACAATTTCAAACATCGCCTGATTAGCATCACGACCAATAAACCTGGCTTTCTCAACCAGACCAGAAATCTCACGCGTACCTTTACCGACACCTTTTACATAATCCAGGCCATTACCATCTAATTCCATTTCAATGGTCATCTCTTTACCAATTAAGGCTTTGAGATCAACATTAGAGGCTGTTTGCCAAGGAATAGATGGATTAGCCGGTGTCTTTGCCGTGATGGTATAGGAATACAAAGTCGAGAAGGCTTCCTCTCCTTCTAACTTTGATAGTACCAGCGCAGGCTCACCCAATAAATAGGGCATGGCTGGGCTGCTCAGCTTTATTGTCCTTGACATACTAACACCTAATATTTGATTAATATTACGTAATGCTAATTACGCTTTTAATTTAATTATCCGTTTATAGTGGCGAGTCGGTTTATTCCATTACCTTTTCATGCCTGTATTCTCCCCAAAACCCTAATTTTTAACTTATTATTAAATTACCAAATCCCATTAGTGCTATCGTGCGCTGCACTTGGGCATTGGAAACTTCTAAGCAGTTCGCTAATACTTTCATTGCCGTAAGTTAATCCTGAGACTTCTAGCTCAACACGGTCTTTGCCCATGAAAAACGTCAAGAGCTGTTTACCATTAGCATCTTGCTCTACTTCCTCAGCCATATCGGCCCATTTCAGTAATGCCCAAGGGCCACGTTGCACAATATCTGGCATCGCCGAGGCTTGCTGGCGCTGAGCTGTTAAACTCACCATGGTTCCTTGACGGCTACCCGGCCATTTAAAGAAGTTGGGTGTTATTGGCCCATGAGAATAACGCACAACATTGCCATCAAAATTCATAATAAGTTGTGTTATTGACGGCGCTAAATAACGCACGGACACCGAAAAATCCAAGGCCATTTTCCGGCCTTCACCGCTATTAAATAATGCATTATTGATAGCAGCCGCCTGTTCAAAAAACGCCAAACCTTCACTACTTGCACTTCCTTTATATCGCCAAGGGGTTGCAGTAGTATCTACCTTGCTTTCTAAGTTTTTCTTGAAATAACTGTCCACCGTGCCGCCGGTACCAAAAAAGCGCTCAAATTCATTCAAACTGACAACTTTTTTACTATCAGCAAAGGGATAACGCCCTTGTAATGTATTGCGGCATATCTCTCCAATTCCCACATCAATGGCTTTGAAGGTTTGGTTAATCACTTTATTTTCAAACTTCTGCGACGACCCCATTAATAAAGGCGCAATAATATTGCTAAACGGATCTGGCCAAGTTTGTGATTCTATTGCCATGCGCTCCCCACCATTAGACATTGGGGGAATATCACCGTATTCAAAAGCGCTATTAAGTACCACCAAACGAGTATATTGATCGTTCAACGCACCTATTACCCGGCTCATCTGTGTCCCTTGAAGAACCGAAAGATTACCATCCAGTTCTTTATCACCCGGATCGCCATTAACAAATGCCCGTAAGGCGTCAAAACGATTATCAACAAACTCTTTCGCCAATTTATTCTCGCGGAAGGCGATCTTTTCTTGCGCTTTTTTAGCCTGGTTAATTAAATTGCCTTGATTTTTTATCGTTATATCATCAAGCAACGTTTTTTCTTTTTCTTTCGCCACCAGCGTGGTTTCTTTTACTGCCTGCTTAGCCAAATTGAGTAAAGGCGAATTTTCTGCCACGAGCGTTCTCAATAAGGCTATATCCATCGATAACCCTTCGGCATACTCTCCACTGTCAGCATCAACAGAAATCAGGCGCACACTAGAGAGGAAGCGTTTCCAGTATTGGGTATATTCTTTAAAATACGCAGTCAACACATCTTGCTGTAACGCTAGAGGATCAAGTAAAGAAGAGGTTGGTTGATCCATAACCCAACGATCTTCTTGCAGAAACTGCATCAGTAGTGGTGTCAGTTTTTTTTTAACTACCTGATGATAGCCAGCCTGGGTATACAACCCTGGAATACCTTCATGCAATAGTTCATCATCTGACAGGGTGAAAACCTGTGTTGCGTTTTCACCCACCATTTTGCGCAATGTCAGATTGACCGGGGCTTCGGCCTGTAAATGAGATTGAACTCGCCCCCACAGCCTGGCGGTGACTGTTTTCTCCGCCAGCATTGCTCGTGCCCGTTTTATCAGTTCGCTATCTGCCGGCTGCCCGTATTGCCGCCACTCTTTCTGGGTAAAAAGCCTATTTAAATGAGAAGCAAAAATGCCTTTCTCTTCGTATGGCTCAATTTTCCCACTTTTCTGCCAAGCATTCGTCACCTGATCAACCACAAAGTTTTGATCAAAATGTTCTTCGTCAGTCAGCATCAAATAGGTTTTTAACGCAACATATACCGCATCGTTATCCGTTGAATTAATTGCATTTTTTAATGCCACTTCTGATTCGTGCTCAACCATAGGGAACAAATATTTTTGCAGGAAGAATTGATATAAACTGCTTGCTCCTCGCGATATTGCCCCGCCAGTATATAAGCCATAGCGCCACTCAAGATCCGGGCTTGCTACATCCAAGGTACCGTAGTCAGGTAGCTGCTGGGTCGTATTCAACAGCGCAGGTAACATCTGCTCATTGGTAGTTTTAACATAGCGGCTAACCGAGCCTTCTAACTGCTCAAGCTTGGTTCCTACTGCCTGTAAATAACCATCGTTATGCTGGAAACTGATTAAGAATGCCCATACTAACCAGACCGCCAAGCCGATGCAGGCCACATGGCCTAACACATTTTGAAAACGGTATTTGGACTGCACTCTAAGGTTATAACTAACCAGATCTCCATCTTTAGTGATCACGTCACGGAACAGTTGCTTAAGGAAATATTGTTTGCCATAAGCTGCATCAATAATTAACTGACCATCATCTTCATTTTTCTGAGAAATAGATGCTGGAGATCCCGGTTTATTATGATCTATGACATTACGCCACTTCTGAATTAGAGTGCTGTTATTTAACAGAGCAATATTTGCTGGCTGACAACTGCTAACAAAATAAACGCCTCGTAATGTGGTATGGAATTTTGTTTCATCAAAGCGCGAAGCAAAGAAAATATTTTGCAAAACTTCAGTGACCCGCTGGGATAACATTCTGAAATCCTGGGGCAATGAATACATACCTTTACGATCAATAACTGAGTATTCTTCCTGCTGGCGAACATGCATATTACTACTAATACGATTCTCAAGCAGCGTTAATTCATTGCTAATACGCTGCTCAAGCTCTATATCGGCGATTCCTTTATCTTCATTATAAGGGAAAGTAACGCCCCAGATTTGCTCACGTTCTTCAGCAGTTAAATTACGAAAATACTCATCAAAACCAGAAAGTTGATCCAGTTTGGTAATCACAACATAGACCGGGAAACGAACCCCGAGAACACCACGCACATCATCTAAACGGGCGCGCAATGTTGCTGACAAATTAAGTAACTCTGCTTTACTTTTACCCAAAATATCAGTGACCGAAATGGCTACGATGACACCATTAACAGCTTTAACTGGGCGATACTTTTTAAGCGTCTTTAAGATGCCATTCCATTCAACCTGATTCTCTTTGCCATCATCAATATATTTACCCGCAGTATCCAAAAACAGAGCATCGTTGGAGAATAAGCATTCACAATGAGAGGTAGGTAAATTGTCTTTACCAACACGATTTAGCTGTTCTGGTAATGGGAAGTCCTGTCCTGATGACATAACCAGAGCAGTTTTCCCGGCATTTTTGGTGCCAATCACCATGAACCAAGGTAATTCGGTGCGCCAACGGCTAGAAATAAAAAAACGTTTCCAAGTTGGAATGCCGCTGTGAATGCGACGCACATAGTTTATGCCATTACGAATAATCGCATTTATTTCTGAAAGATCAGGCCCAGCTTCAGGTTGATTTTTCTTTGAATTAATAAAGTTATCCAATAGTGCAGGGTTAAGCGCTAAAGCACGCATAAAGCGCCATACACCATAAAGAATCGTGATAAAGGCAATAAAAGTGATAATTGCGCCACGGCGCAAAGGGTCATCTAAAGGGTGGTTATCACCAACCAATATAAAAGGAGCAATAACCCAAATTGCGGCACAAGCGACCACCGCAAAAATAATAAATCGGGGCACGTTAAACCAAAAGCCCAATAACAGGGCCAGTGCCACCAATACAAATATAATTCTGGATTCATAACCTTCTAGAGGCCGCACCTCGCCGAAGCCGAAGAAAGGCCCTAAAAACCATATAGCGGCGGCTAGCAATACAGCGCAGCCCACCAGAAATATGCGTTTCATGACCCAACCAGAAATAAACCGATTCAAATAAGACATTCTATATCTCAATAATTAACAAATATTTCTACACGGCGGTTTTGTGCACGCCCTGCTGCATCACCATTACTACCCACTGGCTGTATATCCCCTTTCCCCTCAAACCGAATTTTGTCAGTAGGGATACCGGCTTTCTCCATAAGATGCGCCACATTGGCAGCACGTTTTTCAGAAAGCACTTGGTTATTCGGGAAGCCAGGTTTATTAATTGGCATGGAGTCGGTATGCCCCACAATCAGGACTGCACCTTGTACGCGATGCACTTCCTGAGCAACACGGTCGATTACATTAATAATTTCCGGCCGAACCTTATCTGATCCCACCTGGAACATGGTGTCGCCTTTGAAAATAACTTTGCTCTGGCTGGTTGTTTCATCAACGCTGACTAATTGCTTAGCAATTTCATCTTTTAATAAAACCGCCAAACGTAATTTCTGCTCAACCACCGCCGGTCGTTGTGCAATAACCGGACGCTGTAACACCGTCATTCTTTTTAATAAGTCACTTTCAGGTACGGAGAGAAAATATTTGCTCGCAATAAAAGTTGCTGCGATTAAAAAGCCACACAGCAGCATCGATACACGAACTGGAATAAAAATCCCACGCCGTTTACGCAATTGTTGTGCCGCTAAAGCATGAGGCGAAAGCGCCGCAGGCACTGTATCTCGGGTGCTTTGCAGCAGCGTCAACAATCCTTGGCGAATTTTGGTTAATTGCCGATCACCATCTTCAATAATGCTGTAGCGACCTTCAAAACCCAGCCCTAAAATCCGCAACAATATCTCTAAACAATCCGCATATTCATGTGGACTCATTGAAAGACGCCCAACTAACAGGAAAAACTTATTCCCGCCGTCGTTATCGCCTTCAAAATGGTTCAATAAGTTACTTTGCGACCAGCCGGACATTACGCCCCATGACATGGTGTGTGCAGCTTCATCTAATGCGGTACATAAGCAATAGCGGACGATTGCCATCTTTTTCCATGAGATATCTGCCTCATCACAGACCACACTAAATAAGGTCAGCTCATTTTTCAGCCCGTCTTTTAAGATCTGAACCTGAGAAGCATCGGCTATCGTTTCGGGCATTTCGCTTAAGGCACGCAACAGTGGCTGCGCAGCTTCCAATAACGGCGTGGATGATGCCACCGCTTTCGCGACTCGCTGCTGTACACTCTCACCTCTGAGCTGAGCAGTGTCATAAGGCTGGAAACCACGTGAATTCGCAGCTTTATGGTTTGAATCTGTACTTTCTTGGGTGTTGTCGGTGCTGTCCGTATAGGAACTTTGATCGTCAAGTAAGAAGTGGCCCAATGCCTGCGGATTAGTATCCGCATCTCTACTGTTATCAAAGGGAGATAGGGGGTTTCCCCCATTCAATTCACTGCTGTTACTCATGAATCTCTAATCCCCCAGAGCTCCATTTTCAATGCAGGAAAGTCACCGGCAACATGTAGTGCAAGAGCACCTGCATTGGAAATTTTGTCCCAGAACGGCCCATTTTTTATCAATTCAAAATAGACATATCCCGCGCTATATGGAATTTGCCGTGGTGGTACAGGTAAACGCTGTAATTCCAAACCAGGTAAGTGTGAACGCACCAGTTCATGTAACTGTTGCGGTGCACTGATTTTGGTTTGTACCGAGAATTGATGCTGCAATACATCCATCGGTAATTGTGCATGAACAGCCAATACCAGATTGGAAAATGAGCGTAATTCATTAGGCAGCACAGAGGCTGACCATACGCCATTCCCTTTTGGTTGCAGCGCGATCATCTGCCCTGCGCGTACCAGAATCTGATTAAGCAATTCGTGAACATCGTCTACCAACGGGCGAATTGACGAGTAAAGTTTACTGTGGTCATATCCTGGTGCCGGCCGTGAGCGACGTGTTTTGGTACGAATAAATGTCGAGAGCTCACCGGAGAACTTGGCCAGTTCCTGATATAACATGATCGGAGGCAGCTCAGGAATATTGCGCAAATGGTCGAGAATCGGCTCATATTTATTAAAAATTTGCAGCAACAAGTAATCGACAATTTCTGCGCTAGCGCTAGCTTTGCCATCACTATTGGATAGGCGCTTAGCCAGCATATCCGCCCGCATTTTAACCAAACCATTAAGATGCATCAGCCACTCTGACAGCAGTGAACTTGCAGCATAGCCAGTGACAGGAGGAATATAATCCTCCAGATGCAGCAATACACTGCCATCGGGTTGAATAGCCCGAACTTTGGCTAATGGCAAACCTATCCAAGATTCAGTCATTTCATTTTCAGAAACTAACTTGAGACGCAATCGCGACAGTTGCACCGGCTTTGGCCCTTGGCGAATCGCATTAGTATCGCTAAGGTTGGCTTCGTATGCATAAAAACGCGCCAGTGAACTCATATCGTATTCATCAAAAATAGTTTCATCACTGTTATCTAAGCGCAATGGAACAGCCAGATAGATAAGCTTGCCCAAATGGTCAGCAGTGATGGTCAGTGGCTCAGGTAATTCAGCATGGCCAGGGATATCAAATGGCGTACCATCAGGTAACACACCCTTCCCGGAGCGCAGTACTAATTTTCCATAGGAAAGCGCTTCGCGATCAATTTCATATTGTGCGAATCCCCAAAAAAAGGGCGTAATTGTTGCTGCTCTTTTATGGGCATAATATTCCAGGTAGCGCTCTTGCTGTTGAAAAAGCTGTGGGCGAAGAAAAAGCCCCTCACTCCAAACGACTTTGTTAGTTCTCACGACTTAGTCCATTTCTTTAATTGATATTGACAGACGCTCAATGCGCACCTTCACGATCGGGTCGTGTTCTGGGTTCCCTGACCATAATTTTTTATACCAGGGTTGCACATGTTTCTTGGGCAATGGACTAATAACCACTTTCCAATCCGCCTGTTCAATTTCACGGTAAGCAGCAACAACGCCGATTGCAGTGATTTCACTGTTTGGCGTCAGCTCTATTTTTTTCGTCTCATTGGGTAGCATGATTCCGTCATATACTTTCGCCATCTGTTCCTTTAGTGATGGGGTGTTCTCTTCAGTGATCGTGAAGAAATCACTCGACTTAAATTCATCCGCATTTTCCAGGGAATAAACCCAAATCCGTAATGGATTGGCTACACCTTTATTATTCGGATTGATATTTTTTGTCGTCGTTAGCTCAACCATTAGTTTCTCAACCGCTTCAGGTTGAGGCGTCGAGCTACATGCCATGACCAATAAAGTTATCAGCACCACAACAAAATGCTGTGTCATTCGGTTTAAACTACGGATACTTTCTTTCATACTCAGCCTAATCAAATAAAAATATTAAGCTTAATCCACAATAATATAGTCACCACGAGGTCGATAATTCGGTCAATAACTCGAGATATTACTCACGTCTATATTTATTGTGGATAAAGCCTATCACTGAGAAAACTTGCCACCGTTTAAAGTGGCAAGTTCGATGTCTAATCTAAGGCAGCATTACTTAGTTTTGCTGGTTAGCTTTAACATCGTAGTTAGCAGAAATAACGCCAGACTTATGGCCTTCAGCATTCTGCATAACGTAGTCTTGAGTCATCTTAGTGAATGAGAAACAAACATCTTCACGCGGACGAGTTTCATCTTCAAGAGAACCACCCATATCTACACGAGTGATGATCACATCGGTAAATTTGATAGTCAGGTATTCCAACGGATCGCCACCAGCTTTACGCAGTACGAATTGGATATTCTTAATATGCTTACCGAGCAAGCAGTAGCTTAATAAATTTGGGCTAGCTTTATCGATATAATGCGAGAAGCAGAAATCAGCAACAGTTGCTTTACCTGAACCGCCACCTGAACCACTGTGCATATTAGAGTGCTGAGAAACATCCCATTTCCAAGCCAACACCTGAATTTCATTTTTATGATTAGCATCTAAAGATTCGCCTTCGATACCATCAATTTTAATAAACATATCTTGCGCCATAATATTCCTCTCAAGCACTTTTGTTAAAATCACTCAATGTAAATCATCAAGTGTCAGAAGGCTTTCGTATAATTTTACGAAAGCACATCAACTCTTATAAAAATAAGCATATAAAATAGTTTTATTGACTATTAAAACACTTTACCTATAAAGCATTTTTTTACGCCACTCATACTCTGCATGACGTAAAACCTCGTGCGATGTATTGCACGAAAAATGTATTTCACTATTGATGCGATAAAATTAATTATATTTACCCAATAGGGCAGGAACTAAAAATATCATTTTGCAGCACCCACGCAGGGCTAATATATTAAATTATGCAACATCCTTCAGCGATGGTAATTTAGCAACCATGCGCAGTGAAACTGTCAAACCTTCCAACTGGAAGTGAGGGCGCAGGAAGAACTTAGCCTGGTAATAGCCTGGGTTCCCTTCAACATCTTCAACAATAACTTCAGCCGCAGCCAGAGGACGACGTGCTTTTGTCTCGATAGAAGAGTTTGCCGGGTCACCATCAACATAATTCATTACCCAGTCATTCAACCAACGCTGCATTTCATCACGCTCTTTGAAGGTACCGATTTTATCACGCACGATACATTTCAAATAATGGGCAAAACGTGAGCAAGCAAACAGGTACGGCAGACGCGCAGATAAATTAGCGTTCGCAGTCGCATCAGCATCATAATATTCCGCTGGCTTTTGCAATGATTGCGCGCCAATGAAAGCTGCATAATCCGTATTCTTTCTGTGCACTAGTGGAATAAAGCCATTTTTAGCCAGTTCCGCTTCACGACGGTCAGAAATAGCGATTTCTGTTGGGCACTTAATATCAATACCGCCATCATCGGTCGGGAATGTATGACAAGGTAAACCTTCAACTACCCCACCACTTTCCACACCACGAATCAGCGTACACCAGCCGTATTCTTTAAATGAACGGTTGATGTTAACAGCCATAGCATAAGCCGCATTCGACCAAACATATTTGCTATGATCAGCACCGTCAGTCGTCTCTTCGAAGTGGAAAGCATCCACCGGATTAGTACGAATGCCGTAAGGTAGACGAGCCAGGAAACGTGGCATAGCCAGACCAATATAGCGAGAGTCTTCTGACTGACGCAGTGAGTTCCATGCAGCATACTCAAGGTTCTGAGTAAATATTTTGGTCAAATCACGAGGATTTGACAGTTCCTGCCAAGATTCCATTTGCAGTACAGAAGGCGCAGCACCGGTAATAAACGGCACGTGTGCAGAAGCAGCAACTTTACCGATTGAAGCCAGCAAATCTACGTCAGGTGCCGTGTGATCGAAGTAGTAGTCCGCAACCAGGCAACCGTAAGGTTCGCCACCCAATTGGCCATACTCTTCTTCATAGACTTTTTTGAATAATGGGCTTTGATCCCAAGCCACACCTTTATAGCGCTTCATGTTACGGCGCAATTCATCTTTAGAGATGTCAAGGAAACGCAATCTTAACTTCTCATCAGTCTCAGTGTTATTCACTAAATAGTGCAGACCACGCCATGCACTTTCCAGAGACTGGAATTCTTGGTGATGCAGAATCAAGTTAATCTGTTCAGACAACTTGCTATCAATTTCAGCGATAATAGAGGCAATACTCTTATACGCATCGTCAGAGACGGTAACGGAGTTAGCCAGAGCCTGTTCTGCCAAGGTTTTAACTGCACCTTCAACTGCGGCTTTAGTTTGCTCAGATTTCGCTTTGAATTCTTTGGTCAACAGCGAATTAAAATCACTATATTCAGTTGCGGTGGCTACGCCAGCTGATTTATTTTTTGCTTCTAAAGTAGACATTATTCTTCTCTTCTTAATCAATCTTACTGCTGAGCATCAACAGCGGATTGCTCTGCTTTCGGCGCGGATGCCAGTGTTGCCAGTAATGATTTATCTTTAAGAAGTTTCATTACCAATTCTTCTGCACCAGCCTTGCCATCCATATAGGTTTGCAAGTTAGCTAATTGAGTACGGGCATCTAACAATTGAGACAGAGAATCGACTTTCTTAGCGATTTCATCTGGAGAAAAGTCATTAAGACTCTCAAAAGTCATATCTACCATCAACTGCCCTTCACCGGTCAGCGTATTTTTTACAGCGAATGCAACGCGTGGTTTCATTGCCTTCATACGCTCATCGAAATTATCGATGTCGATATCAAGCAGTTTTCTATCTGCTACTGAAGGTAACGGCTCAAGAGGCTTACCTGATAAATCAGCCAGGACGCCCATTACAAATGGCAATTCAACTTTTTTCTCACTACCATATATTTCCACATCGTATTCAATCTGTACGCGCGGAGCTCGGTTGCGAGCAATAAACTTTTGGGAATTACTTTTGCTAACCATATGTGCCTTTTATTCAAAACATATTGTAAATATCATCAGAAAATAATTTTCCTGAATCGCTATTGGAGAGATAAGATGTAAAAAGTAAAATTTAACCGTACTCCCCCTACTTATAAACCAACTCAATACCTGCAGTTGTTCTAACCTGCCCAGGGGTTACCGTATTAGTACCTTTTGCATAATAACTCGCTAAAAAATAGTGAGTAATATCTTCACCTGAACTGGAAATAACATATTCCTGTACACTATTTTCATCGCCAACTACCATTTGTTGCCCTGCAGCTTTACTTAATCTTATTTGCGTATTTTTGCTAAAATTGTCACCGAGTTCATTTTGTAAATTCCCGGTAGTTGCATCCGGTATTGTGGCACCTGCACTTATAAAGCGTAATGCTACCGTTCTGCTTACCGGACAATTCCTCAATGCAATTTGAAATTGCTGTTTACCCGCTTCTGCTTGGTCTATTTTTAATTCGGTTGTCGACAAAGTAGGTAATAAAACTGACTCTGAAGATGAACCATCATTAATACTGACTTCACAGGTATCTTCTAAATACTCGCCAGTAAATGAAACCTGAATTTTACAATCTACCATCTCAGCACATGAACTAGCGCCCTGAGCGGGCTGGCCTGCTATAAAAGCCACAACCAGCAAAAGCGAAATCGAGATAAATAGCACCACAATACGACTTTTTAGCCTCGAAGACATACAACCTCCAACTGCGTTATTTGCGTGTTTTCTGTCTTCGCTTTAGTGTTTGCTTCCGTGCCAGAATGAATACGGCATTTATCTTTACCTTCATTCCTAATGACATTCAGTGGTTGAGATCCTGGACCCCAGCCGCGAATAAATGCCATCCCACCTTGCCCAACAATTCCCTGACTCGCACCATCTGCATCCAATAAATCTGTCCCTATTGGGAGATACTCATTATTTTCATCCTTAATAATAAGCATCAATGGATTGCCCGTAATAGTTTTCATCTTGACCGGAATCATTGCGCCTGTTCTCGGTATAACCGTCTTCTCACTTTCCAGTATATCTACCGAACTAGGTAAATCTTTATAATCGATGGCGACTTTATTTTCGCGGTACGCTGTCATTGACGGCATAATTGCGTATCCACGACTATCAATCTTCGCCCCTCGACCATTATATAATTTAGCCCCCACCGCCCCCTCAGCCTGCACGATAGCAAATGGTGCTTCACCAAGCCGCGGCCCCAGTGTCAATCCGCCTTGGTGAGCGACCAGGCTACCATTCGCCGATGCCGATAATTGGCGAGACGAACTGTTATTGGCTGACGCGGTCATTCCATACTGGCCCACTCCAGACCGGTAATTCATATTACCCGTCACCGTCTTGCTTGACGCAGTTTCGCTCCGACTGCTATAGGAGGTACCCACCCCATAAGAAAGCTCACTCTGGTCACCCTGGCTACCACTAGCATTCATCTGAACCAGCGTATTACCTGCATCATCATGACTAGCCATCGAATATAGCGAGTTAAATAATGGCCGTTTGGTTACGCTGCCCCCCAACGGAATACTAATAGAAGCCATATAAGTCGTTTGATAATCACGACTACTATCACTGCTGACGTTACTGCTATTACTGCTGTTACTGGTTCGCATCGCTGTCAGCGCATAAGAGAAATAATTCAGCGAGTGGTTAAAAGTCACCGCATATTGCTGCGAGTCATTCTGATCTCCCCAGTAATTGTAAAAACTACTGTTCAGGTTAATCGCAATGTTGTCTGCCACACGCTGTGAAACATTCACTGATAGACGGTTACGGGTACGGAAACCAAAATCGTCGTTACCTGTAGTGCCGCCGTAATGCTCCAGACTCGCTTCTCTAAAAGTATAAAAACCCTTGGATGAATACCTATATGCCGCTAAGGTCAGGTTGGTATCGGTCTCACCCACATATTTTGTATAGTCAATTTTATAACTATTACCGGATGAACGCTGGTCATCGGCCAATTCACTTCTTGCGTGGGTGATATCAAATGAAATCCCCCCAATCGGGGTATTAAATGCATTACCCACCCCCACCGAAGTATAGTTTTCGGATAACTGTGCTCCACCATACAGCGTATATGTATTGCCCAGACCATAATGATATGCGCCCTGTACGATAGCTGGGTGTGCATCTACTGAACTGTCATTCAGTTGTCCAACGGCAATACCAAACTGAGAAACCCCTTGGTAAAGCAACATCGGTGGTGCTGAAAATGGAATTCTTAGGCTACGACTTCGGCCATCAGATTCAGTCACCGTCATCTCTAAATCACCACCGTAAGACATGGTGCCGATATCATTCAGTTCAAATGCACCTGGCGTCACTACCGTTTCATAAATAATCTGCCCACGCTGAGTCACTGTCACTCTGGCGTTGGTTTCCGCCACCCCCCGTATCACCGGAGAATAATTGCGAATCCCTTCGGCTAACATACGGTTGTCTGATGCCAGTTGAGCACCACGCAAGCCGAAACTATCAAACAAATTACCTTGGGTATCACTGTCACCTATAGTTAACTGGCTCTTCAACGACGTCACATCCGTAGCAGCGAAACCATACAAATTTTGTGTATGCATCCCGCCCGTATTCGTCCAACTAGTATTGAGACGTTTTCGTAACCGCCATTCACCAATATTGACACCGGTAATTAAGCCAATATTACCAATATAGGAATTCGACTTTGACCCGTTGTCGTTACTACCATTAAAAACGCTATAAATATTGCTGTTATAATCCAGGAAACCGACTGCCCCTCCCGCATCCCACAAACTAGGATTAATATAGCCGCGAGGATTTTTGACTAAATTAAACTGTGGCACAGTGATTAACAGCTCAAAGTCCCCTGAGTTATAACGCGTGCCGCTGTCTTTAATTAAACCTTTCAAGTTGTAGCACTGATCTTTTGCTGCTTCTTTTACTGCGTCAGAGATTTTTGTTGAACCATCTAGTTCAAATTTCAGACCTAATTCTTCAAGCTGTTCCAATTTAAAACAAGGTTCAGCAGTCGACTCACCAGCAACAGATTCGAAGCGAATATTATACTTTCCGCTCATCTTACCATTGATAAAAACTGTGACATTATGCACACCAGGCGGCACCGGGTTTTCATTCATAAATCGTGCGACATCTACCCCTGCACCGTGAATAAAGTCAGCATTAAACTCAACAGCTGTAACTTCAGTCTCATTATTCTTATTCGTTAATGGTGCCGCAATAACACTCTTATTTATGAAGAAAATCGTCGTTACAATCGTGGCAAAAAATATCGGAAAAAATTTGTAGGATAATTTCACCAATCTATTAATTCTATTTTGCAAGTAGCGCATCATATAAAAATGATTCATGAGCAAAGCTCCCTTTAACACCCTACTGATCACCATCTATTTGATGGTAAGAGCCTCAGATTCCTATCCGATATGCTCACCTTGCGAACGAAGATTTTTATTATTTTTTAACTATGCTGCCTTTGCCTTGAGCAAAGGACAAATCCTCTTCGACCACTGCGCCATAATCATTTAATAACTTGTAGCTCATGGCTGAAACACCAGAAATTTTACTCTTAGGGTAAAATACTAATGTTGAAAATGGTGCCAACATTTCTGTATTCAGATCAACTTTCTTTCCACCCGCAGTAAGACTTCCTGAGTCAAAGGAGAAATAATAAGGTGTCGGGTTGGTTACTTTCACTCCCTGGCCTTTTTGACTATCGTTAACCAATTCCCATTGCAGCTTTTCTTTTTGTTGTGAGCTACTGCTGTCTAAAGTTGTTGGACGATAGAAAATTTTAATTCGGGTACGAAAAGCTAATTCGAGTTTATTTTTATCACCGCCCTCTTTTTGGACTGCCGGTATTTCCAGCATGTTAAACCAAAAGACGGACTCTTTATCCTGTGGCAATGCCATGCCATTGTAAATCATGCGAATACTCTGCCCTTTCCCCCCCTCAACACGAAATACAGGAGGAGTGACCATAAAGGGAATGGTGACATCATTAATTTTGGCATTACTACTTCCATCATCAACCCATACTTGTACTAAAGCAGGTTCCGCGCCTTTATTATTAGTGCGTATGTTGACTTCTTTCTGATCGGCAGGAAATATCACCCGCGTGCCACTGATAGTCATTGCGGCATGCGTCGGGATACTGCCAGCAATCAGCGACAGACATAAAATAATAGATTTATAAAACATCACATTACCAAATAATAAGTTAGAGCTAAAAACTCAGTAGTACAAAACTATCAGTCGATGCTATTTCAGTTCCAACAGCACGTTATTATCAGTTTTTGCATTGCGACCCGATTAATATCGGGCCGCGAACCTATCACCCTACCGGGTAATTAGTTGTATGCCAGTACGTATTGAACTTTAGCATTTACAATACCAGCAGTGGTTGCAGCTGTTGCATAGTAACCACCGGCATAGGACATAGTTGCTGTACCTGGAGCATCGTCAGCACCTGGGGTCACATTAAACATTGCGCCAGTGTTACCCACACGGATCTGAGAGCTATCACCCAAGTTATACAGACGTACTTCAGCCTGACCTGCGGCATCAGTAGTTGCACTGTTGGTCAGGTTGCCCGTCGTTGGGTTAACACCATCGCTATTGATTGCTTCAAAGTGAGCAGCAACGCCAGTCACTGCTGCTGGGCAATCAACTACTGAGATAGTGAAGTTAGTAGAACCAGCTTCTTTACCAGCACCATCCAAACTCGCCGTTGAAAGCGTTGGCAGAATGACCAGAATATCTTCGTCACCAGTTTGAATCTGGCAAGTTTCATTGATCAGTTTACCTTCGAAGGAAACAGTACCATTAGTCGCGGCAAAAGTAGCTGTTGAAGAAATAGCCAACGCCAAGGCACATACTGCCAGATTTACTTTACGCATTACATTCATCCTTTAGTTTACTTTCCAAACAGATTATTAATTAAAAAACACATGGATAGCTAATATCCGCACTAAAAAAGAACAGATATCATCTATTTTTTTTACTTTTCACATTCACATGAAACAGTAATTATTTCATTGGATAAAAACATAGAAAAAACAGTATTAATATCCATTAAAAACTTAGTTAAGCATTGATACTAAAAATTTACTTTCAACTTTATCTACAAAAACAATCTGATTTGGCATCATATTTTGTTCCTGTAGAATAAACTTGCTGATGAGTGATGTAATATTCTGCTCAATATAACGAATAAGCATCCGAGCACCTGTTTCTGCCACCGAACAATGGCTAACAACATCCTCTACCACCGCATCACTATATTGCAATATCAGCTGGTGTTGCGACTTCAACCGTGAGCCAATACGCTCCAAATGCAACCTTACAATATGCTGTAATGCACTTGGTTGTAGCGGTAAATAAGGAATTACCGTGACACGTCCTAAAAATGCTGCTGGAAAAACTTTTAGCAATTCAGGTTGTAATGCACTCAGTATTCCATCTTGCTCTGGCGCGGTATCTGGATCAGCAAACAAACTGCTAAGTAAGTCGCTTCCCACATTGCTGGTTAACAGCAAAATAGTATTTTTGAAATCGATAAAGCGCCCTTCACCATCTTCCATTTGACCTTTATCAAATACCTGGAAAAATAATTCATGCACGTCAGGGTGTGCTTTTTCAATTTCGTCTAATAACACCACACTATAAGGTTTACGACGTACTGCTTCCGTTAATACACCACCCTCACCATAACCAACATAGCCCGGAGGCGAACCTTTTAGTGATGAAACTGTATGCGACTCTTGATATTCACTCATATTGATAGTGATCATATTCTGCTCACCACCATACATACTTTCTGCTATTGCCAGCGCTGTCTCTGTTTTCCCGACACCAGAAGGGCCAACCAGCATAAAAACACCCAGCGGTTTTCTTGGGTCAGACAAACCCGCACGCGCCGTCATGATATTCTCACCCAATTGCACTAATGCATGGGACTGACCAATAACACGTTCTTCAAGACGCTGCGGTAATTCCATAACCGCACGTATATCGTCTTTTAGCATTTGTCCGACTGGGATACCCGTCCAATCCGCAACAATACTGGCAATAACAGTTGCGTTCACTTCAGTCTGCACTAAAGGCAATGCTCTACGTGCTTGAGACAATTGCTCTTCTAATTTAGCCAGTTGCTGCTGATGCTTCTGACGTTGCTCTTCATTCGGTGCTGGCTCAGAAACAAGTTCATACAGCGCAGCTCTGGTAGTGGTTATCTGCGCAACCAGTTCACGCTCGGCTTGCCAACGCTGGTCAAGCTCACTTGCGGCAGCGGAATGCTCAATAATTGCAGCCTTCAATTGCTGCGGGCGATCACCCTGTTCTTTGCCAAAATGCTGGGCTTTTTCCAATGATGAAAGCTCGGTTTGTGCCGTCTCACTCTGGAAAATAAGCTGTTGCAACTCTTTTGGCTGTGAGAATTGCTCTACCGCAACTCGTGCACAAGCGGTATCAAGCAGGCTAATCGCTTTATCCGGCAACTGGCGTGCTGGAATATAGCGATGAGACAAACGAACTGCCGCCTGCAAGGCTTCATCCATAATCCACACACCATGGTGTTTCTCTAAAGCTGGCGTCAAGCCGCGCAACATCGAAATGGCAGTATTCTCATCAGGCTCATCAATCTGGAGTACCTGAAAACGACGAGTAAGTGCCGGATCCTTTTCAATGTGTCGCTTAAACTCGCTCCATGTCGTAGCGCCAATAGTTCGCAGCTGACCACGCGCCAAAGCAGGCTTCAATAAGTTGGCCGCATCACCCGTTCCGGCATTACCACCAGAACCAACCAGCGTATGCACTTCATCAATAAACAAAATGATAGGTTGTTCGGAAGCTATGACTTCATCCAGCACATTCTTCAAACGCGCTTCAAACTCACCTTTCATGCTAGCGCCCGCAGAGAGCGCAACGATATCCAAAGACAACAAGCTAACCTGACTCAATGCCGGTGGCATCTTATTTGCCGCGATAGCCAAGGCCAGGCCTTCAACAACTGCGGTTTTTCCTACCCCTGCTTCGCCAGTCAATAGTGGGTTGTTTTGCCGACGACGCAGCAAAATATCCACCATCGTACTGATTTCATGATCACGCCCTAACACTGGGTCTATCTTGCCTTCACGCGCCAGAGCGGTAAGGTCGGTAGTGTATTGAGCCAATGTTCCATGACTTTTATTGCCGATGGCATTACTGGCTTCACCCGGTAACGCGCCGTCATACATCGGGCTACCATCTGTCGCTGCTTCACTCGCTTCTGGAGAAGCCTGCGTAATGAAACTCAGGTCGCTGGTTAATTGCTCCAGTGGAATTTTTTCCATTTCTGGGACAATCGCCAAAAATGCACGACGTAATTCCATATTTGTTAGCATCGCCAGTAACAGATGGCTGCTACGAATGCGTGTATCTAAATATTCTAAACTGGCATAGACCCAAGCTCGCTCAATTGCCAATTCAATATGGTATGAGAAATCAGAGATGCTAGTTGCCCCCGTGGGCAGACGAGCCAGAGCTTGGGCCAAATCGCGTTCAATAACTTCTACGTTTAAAGCAAAATAACGAACAATCTGTTTAAGGTCATTATCATCCTGATGCCAAAGCTGGTTAACCCAATGAATTAACTCTACATAAGGGTTGCCGCGTAACTTACATATTGTCGTTGCACTTTCAATACCTTTAAAAAGAGTGGCATCCAGTTTGCCGAAAAGGTTTTTTCTCGTAATAGCCACGTTGTTTATCCTGGTCTTTCAACACTGTATTTATGTCTTAAAAATTTTAGGTATGCACATGTATATAAACACGCATATCTGTGTATGTGTAAAGTCTTATACGATTAATGAGAATACGTATTTTCTTGGGACTTATAATAGTGAGGTAAATTAAAAAGAGAAAGTGTAATTATTAGATTTTATCACTTTTAAGATTTTAGCTCATATTATATATCACATAACACTAGATATTAAGGGGACTGCCATTAATTAAGAGAGAAATATGGAAATTGGTTGTGAGAAAATTCCTACAACAGAGTGTTTTCTAAAATTAAAATAATAATAATCATAAATTCACCAAGTGTAAAGTTCAGGCAAAAATCCTAAATATTCATTTATGAAAAAACATAACGCACTGTTTTATAACAAAAAATAAAATATTAAATCTATTTTTCATTATGTGCTTTTAAAGGAAGTTGAGCCAAAAATAATAGCATGCAATAATAATCTAATTAATTGAACCTTAAAAAACACAAGAAAGTTTGTTCGTCATGCTGTCAGGTGATTAATACTATCACACTGATAGGTTAAATTGACAAACGCTGACAAATACTGACACACACAATTAACAATACTGCTATCTAACCAATTATTAATACGTTAAATCCTAAGAAGTTAATATAAGAAAACGTAATTTAACCAATAGAGATAAATAGCACAGGCATAATAACTGAGGCTGTAAATGGACCACAAATTTCTTGACTACTATAATAAAGAACTCACGTTTATGCGCGAAATGGCGCAAGAGTTCGCTGATAAACACCCTAAAATTGCAGGGCGGTTGGGTATGCGTGGAATTGAGGTTGCAGATCCTTATGTCGAACGCCTGATTGAGTCTTTTTGCTTTTTATCTGCCAGAACACAAATTAAGCTTGATGCGGAATTCCCTAAATTCACTCAGCGTTTGTTAGATATTGTCTACCCTAACTACAACTCACCAACCCCTTCGATGGGAGTGATTCAGCTCAAGCCAAATATTAAAGAGGGTGACCTTACACAAGGATATAACGTCCCACGTGGCAGCTCGTTCTTCACCCATATCGCACCGGGAGAAACCACTCGCTGCGAATTTCGTAGTGGGCAAGATGTCGAGTTGTGGCCGCTAGAGATAACCGAAGCTCGTTTAAGCTCCATACCTCCTGATATGCCCAATATGGAAAAACACCGTATTGCCTATCATCAGCTAAAAGGTGCCCTGCGCATTAAATTAAAATTAGCCGGCGATCTGAAGTTCTCACAATTAGAGGGGCTTGATCGGCTGCCAATTTATATTAATGGTGATGAGAGAATAGTCTCTAATATCTTTGAACTGCTGCATGCCAGCCATGTTGCCACCATCATTCGGGCAGGTAATGCTGTAGCCGCAAAAGATACGGTCATCAGTGAAAATTCGCTCGCTTTTGAGGGGCTAAGCCCTGATCAAAGCTTGCTGCCGCTATCGTGGAATATTTTTCACGGCCATAACCTTATGCAGGAGTATTTTACTTGCCGCCAGCGGTTCTATTTCTTTACTTTGACACAGTTATCCAAGAGTCTGCGCGATAATCACACCAATGAAGCGGAGATCATCATTTTACTCGACCGCTTGCCGCAAGAACTGGTGAGCCATGTTGCCCCCTCTCGCTTTCTATTAAATTGCACCCCGGTAATCAATCTTTTTCCAAAACGAATGGATAAGATCGAGATCAATCGCGCATTGAACGATTTCCACGTAGTACCAGACCGAAGCCGCCCACTAGACTACGAAGTTTTCTCGATCAATCGCGTCTTTGGTCAACAGGCAGAAAGCAGTAAAGAGGTGGTATTTAACCCGCTCTATCAAACTCGTCATTGCGACAATGGTAACTTTGGTCGCTATTTTTCGATCACTCGCAAGTCCAGAACCAGCCAAGATAATAAAAGAAAGTATGACACCCGCACACCTTATGCCAGTACCGAGGTTTTCATTTCGTTGGTTGACCAACAAGAAGCCCCGTATGGCGATGATCTGCGCTATTTATCTATCGAGGCACAGGTTACTAACCGAGATTTGCCACGTCTGATTTCAAGTAGTAATAACTTTGAATTAACCATGTCGAATTCAGCACCCGTTCATGGTGCTCGATTCTTGTTCCAGCCCAGTGCACCACGCGCCCCCTTTGCAATAGATGAGTCGGCCTGGCGATTGATTCGTCAGCTCAGTTTCAACTATTTGCCGCTGTCTGATATGTCCCATTCCAATGGGGGTGAATCACTGCGCAATATGTTGCGTCTGTTTGTTAATGCATCAGATCTTGAATCGAATACACAAATTGATGCATTGGTTGGCTGCAAAAGCGAACCGGTAATCCGCCGCTTACCCGGTAATGGTTTGCTGGTTTATGGCCGAGGTATTTGTTGCACCCTAACAGTCGATGAAGAAGGCTTCTCAGGTATCAGTCCCTACCTGTTTGGTTTGATCATGGAAAACTATTTGGCTCGTCATGCTGCCATCAACGTATTTACCGAAACGGAATTACATTCGATGCAAAGAGGCCGCGTTGGCCAATGGAAAGCCCGCCCAGGAACACGAGGCGTCCTGTAATGAACGCCGACGAAAAGCTTAACCAAGCAAGCCAAGTCAACCTTGATAGCTGGTATCAAGAGGCCGAACCTTGGAACGCGGGTTTCATCAGCATGATGCGGGTCAATGCCGCCCGCACTCCTGATATGCCCGCACCTGGAAAAGCTATGCTGCCCGAGCAGGAAACATTCCGTATTGGACAAAGTGCCAATATGGCGTTTGCGCCTCGTGAAATAGCACATGTAGAAATGAAAGACGGGAAGATGGACCTGCAGCTTTTCAGCTTGGGAGTTTGGGGCCCGCACGGTGCGATGCCACTACAAATGACTGAATTGGCCTACACCCGCGCCGAAATGCATGACCATACCATGACCGACTTCGTTGACCTGTTTCATCATCGGGCGCTATCACAGCTATATCGCGCATGGTTTGTCTCTCAAGACACATCCTCACTCGATAGGCAAGATGATGAGAAATTCTCTTTCTATGTTGGCTGTCTGGCAGGGCTTGATCTCAAAGAACTGATGCACAGCCCACTACCAGTGCATGCTCAGCTCGCCTCATCTGCGCACTTGATTCGTGAAGCGCGCAACCCAGAGGGCTTGGTCGGTGCGTTGCAATACTACTTTGAAGTGCCTGTTCGCATGGTGGAATTCGCCCAGCAATGGATCTTTCTGGATAAAGATGACCAGACCCAGCTAGGGGATGGGGCTTCAGCCATGTTGCTGGGGGACGGGGCCATTCTGGGCAATACCGTTTTAGATAGACAGCATAAGTTTGAGCTGATCCTCGGCCCGCTCAGCCTACAACAATACCTGCGGTTCAGCCCATCGGGCCAGGATTTACCCATATTACGTGAATGGGTTCGTCACTTTGTCGGCTTTGAATATGCCTGGGAAGTCCAACTGCTGCTGGCGGCTAATGAAGTTCCCGTCGCCTCGCTAGCGGGAGAAAGTCAATTGGGATACACCAGTTGGCTGGCCAGGAACGACACATCCGCTGATGTAAAAGGCATGAGTTTTGAACCTGAAATGCACCGCTATTAGACCTTAGTCGCCCCCCCATCGGTGCAAGATAAAAAGATTAGATTACAACGTCTTATGGCGTTAAAAGGAAGATAAATGAGTGTACAGAACATCGCTGAAAATACAGGTTATTACCGCAACCTGATGCAGCCTATTCCGGGAGACAATCCTTGTGGCTTGGATCTCGAATATGATTCAGCATTTCTCATGCTGCAAACAAAGTTACAGCCCAAACTGACTGCTGAATATGGTGATTTTGTTGAAGTCGCCGAGTCAATTAACTGGACTGATACCGAGAGAAAATGCCTTGAACTACTGGCTAAAGCTCGGGATGTACGGCTGTTTATTATTCTCATACGTTGTCGAATGCGCCAAATTGGTGTCAGTGCGGTGCAAGAAGGGCTTGAAGCTTTAATTTACTGCTTGAATCTCTGGCCTGAAGACCTGCATCCGCAATTGCTGGATGAAGGAGAATTTGAACCATTTATGCGGGCCAATGCATTTGCTGATTTGGACGATATTGATGGCTTTATCGCCGACCTTCGCAACCAACTTTTACCTAAAGCTGCTGGTATGCAAATTTCGGTGAAAGAATTTGAAAAAGCCCACTCTTTTCCTCGCGAAGAGGGCGCCCTGGACGAAGGCACTATGGAAGCGATTCAACACGAATGGCTAACGCGATCCGACAGTGCGATAGCCTCATTGCAGAAAGCCTATGCATTACTGTTAGAGCTAGCCGCACGCCTGCGTGGCTCCCTTGGTGATCTCACACCGGATTTTGTCAGGTTGGCTTCACTGTTGCGCCATTTTGGTAGTGACGATATGGCACCGCTGACCGCTTTTGAAATGCCTGAATATCTTGCTGTTCCTGAAGAGAACCCACCATACGAGATAACTGCCGAGCCTTCAGGGGTAGAAACAGCACCACCAATAGTGGCAGAGATAGGCAGCGAAGCCCCCTCTTTTCAGCCACAATCGCCAGCAATATTACAACCTGCACCTATGCCGATACAGGTTCCGCCACAACCAAAAGGGATCCAAAGTCGCGCAGACGCTTTATCTCGAATAATCGAAGTACGTCAGTGGTTTGCTGCCTCAGAACCAAGTAGTCCCGTCATTGCTTTATTATCCTTTTCAGAAAAAACGATCGGCAAAAGTTTTGGTGAATTACTTCAAATTATTCCTCAGGAACTGATTTCTAAACTTGATGCAGGACAGGAGTAGTTAACCATGAATAAAAAGCTTCTCATCTTAGCATTTGGTGCCGCTATTACCGGGCAGGCACAGGCTATTTGTACTATTGATACCACCAGTGAAGATAGAGGGATACTGCCATCGACCATGACTGTGCCTGCATTCGTCATCACTATTGATGCAGATGCGCCCGCAGATACAACAAAATTTATTGCTGAGGCAGATACGGCAACTCAAGGTGACAGAGTTACTTATGTTGATTGTGCAATTGGTAACCCATACGGCAAAAATGTTTCCACACTGCTCGGTGCCAGCTTGGGCAATGGGCTATTTGCTACCAATATTGAGGGGATTGCCATTAAACCCTTGTGGAATAATGGTGGTGCCTTTGGGACATTTAACACCAGTGCCGAGATGACATTCAGTACCGAGATTGGTCGATGGACTTATCCTGCTATCTCCTATTTCAGGATTGAGCTTTATAAAACCAAAGAAACACTATCATTAAATAATCCAGCAGGTCAGGTAGTTCTGCCCGGCGGCACCGCGGCTTATAACTGGGTAAACACGAATAGCCTGGCCAATTTTGCTCAAAAGCTGGATATTGGCCAAATCACCATTATTAGCACTCCATCTTGTACTTTTGATGGGTCAAAAGTTATTGATTTCGGTCTGGTTACCTCTGGCAATTTAAGTAATGGAATAGAGCGAAACCTTGATTTTGATATCACCTGCAAAACCGATTATGGCCAATATTCGGCAACTGCGGCAATTACTACGCAAACTCCCACTGCTGATGGAAATTACATTAAAGTCAAAGATAACAATGGTCAGGATGATCTATTGCGCATAAAAATCAGCGACAGTAGCGGGAAATTACTAACACTAGATGGCAATAGTACCGAGCAAAAAATAAATATCTTAAGTGCCACGCCAGCTGAATTTAAGTGGAAAGCCACTCTTGAACCTGCAGTGGTAAACGCCAAGCCCGCTAATGGTCGTTTTAGTGCCGCTGCGGAAATAATTTTACAAATTAATTAACCTCTTACAGCAACATTACTCATTTACACGGAATATTTATGAAGTTTGCCTCTTCTATTTTTGTGAGCATTGCTAGCTATCGGGATTCTGAATTAATCCCGACACTACATGACATGATAAATACATCCAAACATCCAGAACATCTTGATATTGCAGTTTTCTGGCAGGATGATAATGATATTAATACTTTTTTAAATCAGGGTATGCAACTTAACGAAAGTAAAACCTATCTTGGCTATCCATTATATCTTCTGGAATATAACGGTGCGCGCATTTGGGTTTTAAGCGTACATTATTATGAAAGTAAGGGTGCCTGTTGGGCCAGACATATGGCCGAACAACTATTTCAAAACCAAGCTTATTTCTTGCAAATAGATTCTCACTGTCGGTTTATACCACACTGGGATCAAGAAATGATCGCGATGTTAAATAGCCTGCGGGTTAAGAGCCCTAAACCGGTCTTATCCAGCTATCCGCCCGGTTATGAACCTGATCAAAAAAATGAGAACAGAAAAGATTATGTCAGCCGTCTAACATTCAATGCGTTTACACCAGAAGGCATGGTGCAAATGATGTCGACCCCTATTACTGAAACTGAACCCGTTCGCTGTGGTTATTTAGCTGCCGGTTTCATTTTTAGTGATGGCAGTTTTGTGCATGACGTTGCCAACGACCCTGACATTTTTTTTCTGGGCGAAGAGATTGCTATGGCTGCCCGTGCTTTTACTCATGGCTACGATACTTATGCGCCGCATAAAATTTTACTCTGGCATTTCTATACTAGAAGTAACCATAGCAAAGTGTGGACAGATCATAATAACGAGGCAAAAGAGTCAGGTGCGATTGATCTTGCTTGGTGGGAGCGAGACAAAATCGCCAAAAGCCGGGTTAGAGCACTGCTCGGTACTGAACAAACAACGATTGAACTTGGCCGCTATATACTGGGTACTGAGCGTTCTTTACAAGAATTTGAATATCGGGTTGGCCTCAATTTTAAAAAACTAACCACACATCCAGATGCTGCAGGTACCAATAAAATAGCCTATTTCAATGAACTGCCTGCATCCCACTCACAGTGGTTGCAATCGCTGATTGTTGTAAATAAAAAGACACTAAAAATAGAAAAAAATGAAGTCGATTTTACTCGTGAAGATGTCGAGTGGTGGCACATTGGCGTCTATAACCCACAAAATACACAAGTCAGTGCAGAAAAAGTCGACCTGAATAATATGAATAAAATCATTACCAAAATAGATGAGTCAATCGTTGAATTGAAATTAGCCTTTAATACTGACAAGAATGTAAACCCACACACGGTCAGAATATGTCCTTATATTCATATGCAGGGTTGGGGTGATGTTGTGGAGAAATCCTGGTGAAAAGTGAAGACATTTTTAAACAAATCTTAAGCGCTGATACGTTATTATCGTTCAGTGGCATTATTCCGTCGCTATCCGATTTTCAGCGAAAAATAATAGCGCTGATTTTAGAATTCAGTGACACGCTTAAATCGGAACAGCACCCACCCATTGAAGTTGATCGTTTATGCCATCAACTTTGTCATTATCTTGATAAACGCATTGACAGCTGCATTAAAGATAAAGGGTTAAATTGGGATAGCTATTTATTATTAGATTATTTCTATGGCTATAGCATGCCTTTACCTGTCGATCACACCAGCCTGGAAGCATTATTAAACAGCGATGATGAAACCATATATTATTATACATTCAAGATACTCCTGCTCTCGCGTGACCTATCAATTCGCGATGTGAAATCACAGCAACTACTCGCTCGTTATAGTCACAAATTGTTATCACTAAATTTGGTGTCTACTGACGATAAAACTGATATCGAACCAGAAGTAGAAGTAGAAGCAGACGCGGCATGCAATATCAAAGAGCCAGACCAAACCAGCCTTGACTCAGTCCAACGTCGTCACTGGTATTCGTTGTGTATTCCTTTATTTACGCTGGTATTGTTTCTCTCTGCACTCTGGTTCTGGTGTTCTCATTATTTAGGTGATATTTCTTAATATGTTTACGGTGAAATTAAATAAATCGCTATTACTGCTCTGGTTGGCAGCATGTGGCTTTTTAATAGCAAGCATTACTATTAAAGAAAATACGTTTTGGAATAACGTTATTTTCCTTATCTTTATTTTCTTATTGGCAGCTGCTGTCTGGCGGCATTACACCCTTAAATCGGTGCAATCTAAACCAGAGCAATCTAATTTGGAAAAACAGCCTCTTCAAGTGGTGGCTCCACAGCCAGCAGCTCAGGAAAATACAGTTATTTTAATCCTTGGCCCCTATGCGGCCAAATGGTTTAGCAATCCGGGAGCTACTGATAATACTCGTTTTTCTGACCATGCAACCTGGATATTAATTTCTGATCCAGAGGCATTGCAAAAACGTCTTAAGTTTATTGCTGACCACCATTCCTCAGCGCAGATTTTGGTTTTCTTCCCATTCCTACCTGATGTATATGACAATGCATCGATTATAATTTCACAGCTGACAAAGTGGCAGCGCAGTTTTGCCACCCTGCCACTACAAACGCCACTTAATAGTGTATTTGCTATTTATTTACAACTGAGTGGGGAACGTCTCAGCCATAATCCTGATAACGCCTACTGGACAGGAAATATTAATCTTGCCAACCAGGAAGAAGTTGATATTACCTCTTCTTTTCAAGCATTAAGCCATAAATTTGCACTGCAAGATAACAACAGTACAGAGTTCGCGTTTCAACGTAATGTGATGGCGCATCAATTATTCGCCTGGTTAAACGAATCCGGAATCACCCATACCCTGCAAACACTGTTCTCTCACACATCATTACAGCTAACTGATGTGATTTTATCGGACAATGGCAAAGGGTTTATCAAGCATGGGGCTTGGTCAGTATGGCTGGAGAGAACATTAGGAATTTTACCCGGTTTAGCTTCTGCTGTTTCACTGCCCCCGTTCCCAAAAGTGATTAATTGGCAAACGAAACCAGCCATGCCAACAATAGAACCAGAGAAAATAGCGCCACCCACTCAGGTGAAATGGGTATGGAGCCTTGGTTTTGCCGCGATGCTGCTCGCCGTGCATATGGCACATACCGTATCGCAGCAAAAAGTTTTCTATCAACAATATAGCCAGCAGTTAGCCCCGCTAGATAATATTAACGAGTTGTCTATTCAACAGCTTGCAGAGAATCTTGCGGCATTAACCAATAAAGGAAAGGCATTATCCACATGCATAAGCTCATTCGATATAACACACTGGGGATTATCTCAATGTGCTCCATTGTTGAAACGAGTAAACCATAAGATAGAAACCTATACCAATGTTCCAAAATTTAGTTCTGCCCGAATGGCACCACTGTTTGACTCAAACAGCAGTAAACTAAAACCAAATAAGCAGACCAATGACATACTGAAGTCTCTGCTATATTTGCTGGAAAAAAATCCAGACACTAAAGTTTTAATTATTGGCCATTCAGATAACACAGGAAGCCCTTCATTTAATATGAAACTTTCTGAACAGCGTGCACAGGTAGTTGGTGACTGGTTAATAAAAAACAGTTCTATTCCTGTTAATAATTTAATTGTTCGGGGTAAAGGTGCATTAGAACCTATAGCATCTAATAACACCAAAATAGGACAAGACCAAAACAGACGTGTTGAAGTGCTATTGTTACCAACACAAGATAAGAATGTGGGAGTTTAAAATTCTATGAATGCTACATCTTCAAATTATACAATTTATGAGGGGACTTTTCTGACCACAGCCCCAACTCTGGATCAAACAGTGAATATCTTGATGTTTAGAGATCCTGAGAAAAACGAATATAACATTATCATTAACCGTGCCTTACTGACCGAAGAAGAAACACCAGAAACCTTCTGTGAAAAAGAAATGGAAGCACTGCGAAATAAACTACCAGGATTTCAGATTGAAGGAAAAATGCTGACACATGAACTCGGCCCAGCAAAATTACCCGTAGTACAAGTAGCAAATAATTACTTACAAAATGGAGAAAGGACTCGTCAGGTTCAGTCTATTGTGTTGTTACCACATCACGCTATTTCAAACCCTGACAATCGCGTTGTGCTTATTTTCACCTTAACAAGAACCGGCGGTGAATTTACTGAATATCAACGTAAACACTACGTGAAAATCATCAACAGTTTCAATCCAAAAGTGATGTCTTCCAATTAATATAAAAAATCACTTCACATATATATAATGTGAAGTGATTTTCATTAAAAGATATAGATTGGTAAGAGTAAATTCATCAGATAATTATGGCGTGATATTATTTTACTTAGGGGTAATATATTATTGAAGAATGATTAATTAAGATATTAAATTGATGTAATTTGGAATTTTAAAAATTATCGAATATAACTTAAGTAACAATAATAAATTGAGCTTCGCAGATAGATTATTAATCTGATTTTATCCGTCATATGGTGGATTATCTTTATGATACTGAACGCTTAAGCTATTAATATTGTATTTTTTACATATATTACAACGATAGCCCATCACTTTTTCACGCGTGATCAAGAGTAGTTTTGCTATCTGGTCATTATCTACGCCAGAAATAATTAATTCTAATATTGATTTTTCTATTTTAGTTAGCTCCGGCATTTCAAAATCATCACTATCTAAATCAACAATCATATCATTACATTTATTATCACAAACTCTTTCTATTGTTATTATTATATTCAATATACTACTGGTTTTATATAAAACCGCATTGTAGATTTTTGGTAAAATATGCAATTCTGTTTCAGAATCACATAAAACAATGACCTTAGATTTTTCTTTAATTTCCTTTAACATACTGTAAGCATCTATATAATCAACCGATGTAATATCAATTAAGACTAACTTTGTATTTTGGTTTATCGCATTGATAAATGGATCAATTGTGTCATAACTTTTCATTATGACTTCTTTTAAATTCCTAGTGCTAAAAACATGGTTAAAAACATACTCAAATGAGAATGTCATTAATTTACACTTACTAAATATTAACGTATTCATATTTCCACCCTCTTTTAATTATTAATTAACGCTGATTAACACAATAATAAATACAACAATGATTAAATTATTTTTTAGAACTTAGAAAATAAATAACAACCATCATAAAAATAAACAGATAGGATGGTTTTCTAAATATCAGATATGATATTCATATATTAAGTCATAAGGGGTGCATAATGTTTTATAAAAACATGCCACTATTAAATACGATTTTTAATATTTACCGCACAAAATTTTAATTTCTTTTGATTGACGATCTAAACAGAGACCGAATAAATATTAAATATTAAATATTAAATATTAAATATTAAATATTAAATATTAATAAGAATAGCATCTTTACTACCATAGTTTTTCATGTTTGATGAGTAGTTATAAAATTCCAATTTATTTAAAATACCCAATTTTTTAATTACACTCCTGCGATAATTCAATATCGTTTTTTCAGATCGATTAAGCATTACAGATATATCATTAATGCTATATCCTTGACTTGTTAACTTCACCAGACTGCTTTCTGTTACTGAAAGTTGTAAATTATCTTCAAGCTCTAAAAAATCAATAATCTCTTTACTTGTCATATCGCAACCATTCAATCTTGCAAGTTTTATTATTTTATTTATTTTAGAAACAATCTCATTAATATCTAATCTGTCACTGTTAAATGGTATGTTTACAGTTAACATTGGTTTATCAAATTCATTAACACTCTCATCTGAAAAAAAACCATCTTTATAAATATTAACTATCACCATAAAGTCTTCAAATATTACATTATGTTTTTTTCTTTCTTTTTGCTCATAAGCATTGTTCAACAAATAATCTTTATCGATTTTTTTATTCAAAATATTTTTTAATAAATAAATCAAACCTAACTTATAGAAAGTATTGTTGGTTATGATCGCTATTGATAACATTTCCATACGCCTTACACCTAATTAATTTAAGGGTGAAATTAATTAATCCATTTCACCAATAAGTTATAATGCAAATATAGTAATAGTTATTTTAGTAAGCATTACCCCCAGTTATACACTGAAGAAAATAACAACTCACCATCAAATAATTACTTTATTTACAACAATATTTACCTCTATTTTTATATAGACTCTCTCAGTGTGTTTTGGATAATTATTAAATATCCCTGCACATTTTTATTGTTTTTATTATATACGATATTTAAAGTTGCCAAACATTTTTGATCTAGATCAAGAGTTGTTTAATAAATCAATAAAACAGAGCATTGTGCTTATTTTTATAAAAAAATAAGCATTTTATAAAGAAAATGTCTTTATATCTTAAAAAAATAAATATTTTCATATAAATATAAGTTAAAAATATTTTTGGGATTATATTGAAATTAAGCCCCCCCCTACAGAAGGGGTTAGGAATGCCTACAACCGCTGTAATCCTTAACCGATATAAATAATATCTGCATATGGGTTGACCATAGCCAATTTGAGTAAATAACTGCCCGTGACTAAATTCAGATAGGCCCTGTTTAACTGCAACTTCAGCGCCCTATAAATAATTGTAATGGTTTAATCATTCCCAACCTGCTCAATTCGGTATCTGAGAGCGTCAAAATTCACTGTAACTACTGATCCAGTATCTCCAAATAGCGCTTCTCAATAATGTTCTATCAGCTCTGGAGCTTAAACATTAGGCGACTCTCCTTGTGAAAGTCTGGACCTCGGTGGACAGTTAGTGTTTTCTAACTATAGCCGGAGGTCTGGATATGATGAATGCTAAAGCGAAGCGCGATATAACGCACAAAACAAAAGTCTTAAACTATGCAAATAACACCAAAAATATCGCAAAAACCTGCCGACATTTTAGTATTAGCAGGCGAACTTATTACACATGGAAAAAAGCCTATGAGCGCTATGGAGAACAAGGATTAATCAATCATAAACCTTGCCCAGAAAATCCTACTCGACGTGTGGCAAAGCACATTGAGGAGCAAATTATTTACTTGCGCACAACTTATCATTTTGGACCTCAGAGAATATCGTGGTACTTGTTACGTTTTCATAATATCAAAGTATCGCGCTCTGGCTGTTATTACGTGCTTCTTCGAAACAGACTAAATCAACTGCCACAAAATCAACGACAACGCTCTAAGCCGTTGTTCAAACGCTATGAGAAACAGGTTCCTGGGCATCATGTGCAGGTTGATGTTAAGTTCTTGTTTTTTAATAGTCCTAATGGTCAACGGATTAAGCGTTTTCAATATACCGCAATTGATGATGCGACCCGGATACGAGCCTTAAAAATTTATGAGCGGCATAATCAAGCCAATGCGATTAATTTTATTGATTACGTTGTGAATAAATTTCCTTTCCGACTAAAAACCATCAGGACAGACAATGGCCATGAGTTCCAGGCGAAATTTAATTGGCATGTGCATGAGTTAGGGATGGAGCATGTTTATATTAAACCAGCGACACCGAGATTAAATGGAAAAGTAGAACGTTCTCATCTGACAGATAAACAGGAATTTTATCAGCTTATCGATTATACGGATGATGTCGACCTTCATGAAAAACTAGCGGAATGGGAGGCATTTTATAACTGTCATCGCCCCCATTCAGCACATGGTGGAAAAACACCTTACGAAGTGCTAAAAACTAAATTGGGTATATAAGATCAAATGTCAACCGAGGTCCTGAGTGACACAGCGGCAAAGTTTCTAAGCTGCCTGCACAGCAGCGAACTGCTTTCTCACGCTCTTTGCGCTCTTTCTCCATTTCTAAGCTGCCTGCACGGCAGCGAACTACCGCCGCATGTAACCAATTACCGCGTTGGCTTTCTAAGCTGCCTGCACGGCAGCGAACCGGCTGGCGCGTCGTGCTATGCAACAAGACCATTTCTAAGCTGCCTGCACGGCAGCGAACATAAACAGCCGTTGGCGCAGATCGGGGAAGTATTTCTAAGCTGCCTGCACGGCAGCGAACCGAGACACTGAAGGTGAAATAGTTTTTTTTATTTTCTAAGCTGCCTGCACGGCAGCGAACCTATACCCACATATGTCCCCATGGAGGTAGTATTTCTAAGCTGCCTGCACGGCAGCGAACGCGTAGGTGGCTTCTACGCTACTTACACCGCTTTTCTAAGCTGCCTGCACGGCAGCGAACATGCCACAGCGACGGAAGCCATCCCGTTTTGCTTTCTAAGCTGCCTGCACGGCAGCGAACACCGTGCCAGTGTCCATCCCGCCAGCGCCTGTTTTCTAAGCTGCCTGCACGGCAGCGAACTTAATATCAAGGATTAGAAATGGCAGCAAGAATTTCTAAGCTGCCTGCACGGCAGCGAACCTTTTCAGGAAAGAGACACCGCAACAGCTATCTTTCTAAGCTGCCTGCACGGCAGCGAACGATAGGTGCTGGGCTTGTTTCATATGGTGCTTTTTCTAAGCTGCCTGCACGGCAGCGAACTGTAGCAGCTTTAGCTCGCGGACGGTGTGACTTTTCTAAGCTGCCTGCACGGCAGCGAACTGCGCCCTGCGCCGCACCCACTTTACCTAAAATTTCTAAGCTGCCTGCACGGCAGCGAACAGTATCGTGCGCCGCCTTAACTTCTGCGAATGTTTCTAAGCTGCCTGCACGGCAGCGAACAATTAGGGCAATCCGCTCCACGTGACGACGTGTTTCTAAGCTGCCTGCACGGCAGCGAACTCGGCAAAATGCGCGTCTTAATGTGCCTAGAATTTCTAAGCTGCCTGCACGGCAGCGAACCTGGCAGCGGCACTCGCTGATTTACTCGTCATTTTCTAAGCTGCCTGCACGGCAGCGAACCCGTATCCCGATTTGACGCCAAAGAATGATACTTTTCTAAGCTGCCTGCACGGCAGCGAACATGAAGATGAAACATTACTGCCTTATTACCTATTTCTAAGCTGCCTGCACGGCAGCGAACTTTGTTATCCACAATGTTTCTCTCTCTTTGGTTTTCTAAGCTGCCTGCACGGCAGCGAACGGTAATAAAAATATGCCATCACCCTGTTTATTAAACATAAATCAGGATATTGACTGATAAACCCTTTTTTCTCACCCTCTCATTACACCATTACAAAACAATCAGTTAGCAATAGCCGAAAAAAAGGGTTAAAACCAGGGTATGGTGGTACTGCTACTTAGACCATAGGCAGAGAAACTTCCCAACTGAGCTTGTTCCTGCAATTCGCCATGCTGAATATAAATTCTCATCGTATTGCCGTTCGAAAGGCTACGCAGTTGAATAAAAGGCAACCTGAGAGATTTCTGTTGGGTGTCGGGTATTTGTTCAAACGCCTGCTGTTCAGTTAGCCACCCTTTAGCAATCGATCTCTGCCGCTTGTTATGGGCGCTTTTTGCCTGTACTCGCCTCACCGTTCGGTATTGTACTGCCTCAGGCACCGGCAATACCGCACTGCATCGAACGTAGTCACGCATACCTTGTAACCAGTTTTGCTGCATCAAATTATCGATGTCTTGCGCCGAGCCGTGTAAACGCAACACGCAGTCCAACGTCTTATCACTACAGGGAAAACTAACGCCTATTCTCCCTGCGGCATAATGCCCTAACGCGCGGTGTAATTTAGCAAACAGATTATTGAGCAAATCCTGTGCTGAGGTTTCCAGATCGGGTTGAACCTTAATATCCAAATAGTGATCCATAATCACCTCGTTTAGCTTGCATCACCAAAGACGCCACCGCGAATCAACATAGCAATGACATAATTCTGCTGTGCCAAATCAGGCTCTTTACCTTTCAGTACCCAAGCATCCAGCAGGTTATAAAAATCCAACTTTTCTCGGGGTTGCCGGTAAGCCTTGCCGCGATTGGTGACGGAGCCATAAGGCTCTACCGCAATCGCCCCTACCTCCGCTGACTCTGGGTGCCAGGTATCAATCGTACGCAGAGCATTACCAATTTTTTGCGAGTGCATGGCAGCCACCTGGTTCAGTTGGAACAAGAATTTGCTCTTATCTCCTTTACCGCCCCCCATCACCAATTCCTGCGAAGGGTAAACCGCCTGCCCTTGCCCCAGTCGAACAAAAGCTTGAACCTCAATAAAGGTATACTGCTGCCCTTGCAGACCCGCTTCTATCGCTTTGCTTAACTCCAGCAGATCGCCCGTCACCGGAGGAAATTCATGCAAACCGTGCGCGTAGCCATCAAACACCCAAGGGCGACCACCACAACTCACCCGCACCTCGACCTGTTCAGCACCCACTCGGTTGCGCCATAGGAAACGACCACTGGCAATATTGGTTGCATAACGTCTGGCAAGTTCACTAAATCCTTGACGGGCAACATAGCCCTGGATCACTGCAGCCAGAGCGGCCTGATAATCGGGATCGTTACAGGTGGAAGGCGTTGCTAAATCGCCAAGCACACGCAGAGTAAAGCTCACTTTCAATGTGTCACAGTCAAAGGGTAATGCTGCTACATCCACGGTTTGCAGGTTGGCTTTTTGAATCTCTGCATCTAGTTTCGTTGAATCACTACTAATAGCGGCCTTTAAACGGTTGGAAATCGTACCGCGCACCGCCTTTTCCTGCACCAGAATAGGCTGCCAGCAGGTGACATCCGTTCTCTCTTCCCAATTGCCCGCCGCCATAATCGCGTCAGAACAAGCCAACTTGCTTTCAAATGCCAGCACTGATGCCGTTTTTAATGTAATAGTTGCCATGATCCAATTCCTTTTTTATTAGAAAAAGTCGAAATCTTCTTCGAGTTGAAAAGCGCTGCCTGTCACTGTGTTAGGTTGTGCCTGGCAGAGATACCAGTCTTGGTCATGACTGTATTGCCAAAACATCTGTCGCAAGTCATCAATATTGTGTGGGCTTTTCCATTCACCAATACCGTATACCGCCTCTGCGAAACGGAAAGGCGTAGCCCAATCGCGGCTGTTGTTTACGATGCCTGGCTCATAGCAAGGTGAAATAGCGCGGAATCCTGTCATGATCGGCACCAACCAACCGCTTTCTGGCTTGGGTTGATAAGCCCATTGTGCTTTGTTGTTATCATCTTGCACGCCGTTCTCATCTTGCAAAGGTATTGCCTGATATTTCAGCGCAGAAAAATCGAGCCAGGCATCCAAGAGATCGGCTTCAGGTTGGTCTTGCTGCAGGCGTAATAGGTGCTGCTGCAACAGGGAGGAACGATCAAGCAGGACAAAACCGGGCAGAAGACGCCGGGTAAAACGTGATCGCTCTTGTGCCGTCGTTGGAAAAGCAACAATGTCGATATCCTGTAGCCTGCTGATCGTCCCTCCAGCCAATCGCTGGCTCTGGCACAACGGAAATAAATACTCACGTAGCGCCGCAATGCCAGCTTCACCGCCAGAAATCAGCCCCTGGCATTCCAGAACCAGGGAGATCTCCATCTGCATACGCCCCTCTTCAACAATAGGGGCCGTATTTCCCTCTTTAGTCAGCGGATTACGCGTCAATGCAAACACATAATCTCCCCATCCCGAAGGCTGATAGGCCTGAATCTGATGATGATGGCACACCACTGCGCAGCCCTGTAACTCGATACCGTGGCTCTGCTGGAGCTTGCGCGATAACGCATGGGTATAACCCAAAAGTTGAGTGATGGCAGGAAAGCCGTAAGTCAGCCCGGCAATGGTGTTTACATTGCTGACCTGAAGGTGGCGTAGGGTAATTAATGTACTCATACTTCCTCCCTCCGCCCAAGGTCAAACGCCCAGAGGCGTTGACTGAAGACCTTCTGCCAGGCCTGGCTTTCAGCCAGGGCAAACGTCATCCGCTTGTGCTCCAGTTTTTTATTCAACCAATGAGCAAACTGCTTGGCGATCTCGCCCGGCCAGGCATTTTTACTGCGTTGTTGCTGAAACTCTGTGGAAGGATGATGAGGATCGAGCCATATTTTCTGCGCATCAGGTAATTTACAGTCAGGATGCGAGCTCCAGCCTGCTAATTCGGTTAGGGACTGTATCTCCGTAGCGTAGTTTAATAAGGCATCCACCAGCGCCACCACATAACGCCCACGCTGCTGTCGGATCTCCAACGTACTCTCTTTTTCCGCCACACTGAGCAGGTAGCTTTTCAGTTGATTGACCTGTTGCCAGGTACGGCGGTTAAACTCACTGCTATACAAAATATCTTTACCGCTGGGAGGGGCTAAGCGGCCACGCCAACTGGGCGGCGCGCAAGAGAGCAATAGCATTTTGCCCCCGCGTGCGACATTCAGGCTGGATATGTTCAATGGCTTGGAGCCGCCGTAGATCTGGATTGCCGTTCCGGGATAACTAACCTGAAGTTCAGCATGATATTTCCCGGCCTTTTTGGCTTCACGGATCTCTTTGGCCTGTTCACCAAAACGGCTCTGCCCGATACGGGCATAAATCTCATGTGCCAGAGAAGAAGGAAACAACGGGCTTAACAGGTGATATTTCTGTTCTGCAACAGGAAAAAAGATCTGCTTGGCAAGAGGGTGAGAACTGGGATCTTTATCCACCAATGCCAGCTTAAAACCCGCTAACCACTCTCCCAATAGCTGCGGATCGTCAGTAAAAGGGGTAAAAGGAGAGATATCGTCTTGCGCGATGCAATCCGCCACGCTGATACCATCCACGGTGAGCAGTAACAACGTCGCCGAATTCGCAGCTGCTGCGTTACCAATTGTATCTATTTCCGGTTGGCTCAGTACCAATGTGGATAAGTACCCCTTGGCAACGGTTGACTCTCTGTCATCGAGTACACCGCTTCCTTTCGCATCGCCATGGGTAAATTTCGGTGCGTGAGTCACCAGGCTGATCTGTTTGGCTCGTTTAGCCGCATCGGTTAACCAAGGTATATAGGCAAACTGATTATCCAGTGCCTGAAGCTGTGCCTGATATTCCGTACTGATTGCCACACGTCTGGCTGCCTCCGGCTCCTCCTTTAGCGCCTTTTCGCAACTCTTCTCTACAGGTTCCTTTTTAACTCTTCGTCGCTCATCGATATAGCCAGCAATTGCTGCTGAGAGCCCCGTATATTCCATAAATTGATCCTCACATTAATGTAGCGAGTACGACATAGAACATAGCGAACATCGTTCAAATAGTAACCTTCCAACAAGTTTATTTAAACTTACGTATTTATATAGTTAAAATGCCAAAAAAGACTTAACATTCATCAACCAATACGATTGCACTCCTACCGACTCGGTAGCTTAGAAGTAAGTACTTATGACCTCACTATCGCGCAGGTAGCCCGCGCCCTTACTCAAGGGCGCGGAACACACCTAACACCGGATGATAGCGCCATGCCACAGAGGAATGATCCGTCTTCCGCAAACGGATCTCACCATAGCGAGCGCTGATTTCGTTGAGTTCCAGATCAAACCGTTCAGCCAAGAGTGGGTAAACATAGTCGGCATCCAGATTGAACCAAGGCTGATTACCTACAGCGAGTGTTAGCGCTACCGGTTCAATCACACTCACCGGCACATAACAAGGCGGCCTGGCATTCATGTCATACAGGCGAAAATCGGCAATCTCGCCGATCTCTTCCAGATAAAGAAAATACTGTTCATCCGCCGCAGATTGACGAAACGGGGTGCAACGCTGAAATTCAGCGTGCCAGGTGGGCTGGTTCAACCACCAGCGAGAAGCACTGAGCAGAGGCTTCTCACCACTTTTATGTTGGAATAAGGCACACAACAGTTGAGCATGTTCCAGCTCGGCAAAGTTGTCGTATTGCGTTTTCAGCTTAAGCGGCTCTGGTGACAAAATACGGGGTAATGCATTAATTTCCTGGTACTTGATGCCTCGCAGCAATACGGATAAATCGTGACTGGAAAAGCGGCGCTCCTGGCTTTCAAAACCTGGGTGGCGGTAAGCAATTTCCTGCCCGGACAACGCATTAATGTTGTGCGTAAGAATGACAATATTCTCAGTCTCAGGTGGACACTGCCGATGCCGTTGTACCCGCCCCGCCAGTTGGACCAGTGAGCGCATAGAACTGGGTTCGACTATTGCCCAATCATAATCATGATCGCGCCCAACCTCTGCTACCGAGGTTGCCAGCACCACAAACAACTGATTCTCCTCCGGTGCCTTTTGTATCGCGGCCTGAATTTCTGGCTGATGCCAGAGCGCGTCAGGATCGTAACGCGTCAACGCCGCATCAAGCCGGGTTTCAATATGGGAGCGCTGTGCCAAAGGGTGTTGACTGTGGTAAACACAGTAGTGAATCCGATAATTTGTTTCTGGTGCCGTCGCCATCAGTGCTGAAGCGAGCGCCACTAATGGGTTGATATTGGCTATCCGCACCAGACCGATAGAAACCCGTTTTTTACCCGATGTGTGACACTGGTGGTGGGCTTGGTGCAGAATCGACATCTGCTGCTGGATCACGCTAGCTATTGAACGCACCGCTTCCAGCTTGCCACCATGATTGCCACTGACTGCCGCCAGCCTAACCTTACGTAACACCTGTTGCCGGCTCAGCAAATTCTGCGCACGTTGCAGAACAAAAGCCTGATGCTTTTGCTTGAAGCTTTCTCGGTCTGCAATACTGCCATTGCCGATATCATATTCATCTACCCAGGCACAACAAATCTCGCCATGTGGATTAGGTTCGCCGTTGACGCGGGTATAATCCATCCACCCTTGTTGATAGGCTTCAAATAACGCCACAATCAGGGCCGGTGGTAATGTTGCCGACGAGAGTAATACTCGGCTACCCAGCATCCCCGCCCAGTTGACTAGCCGACATAATGCATGAAGGTCTGCTTGGTCAAAATCATCAGGTTCATCCAACACCAGATCCGACGTTAGCAAGCGCAGCATAGGCGCAATCTGCTTACCCCCTCGGATACCTTCAGTCGCGGGGATCAAATGGTCGATAGTACTGACGAGGATCGGGGCACTCAGCAATTGCTGTAGTTTTGGACTTGCCGTCAACCAACGGCTTAAGCGGCCATCTTCCAGACTACCGTCATATTTTACATACATATGCTCGGCAAACAGATCGTCTGCCGACTCGCTGCCTGAAGCCTGCTGTTCCCGCTGTTGCTCCTGCTCGTTCAATTCCTTGACGGCGGCAGAGCCGATCATAACGGCCAGATCATCATCCTGTAAGTGCAACCTATCGCGCAGCGCCTCACCGGTCTGCAATGTCAATGTCCGTAAACCTAACGCCACGCTAAAACGACAGCCCAGCGTCTCATCCGCCAAACCATACATAATCCGGGCATTGGCAAACGTCTTACCACAGCCGGTAGAAGCCATATTGACGCCAAAAAAACCTTGCTGCCGAGTTTGTTCTCTTAACGCGCAAGCGAGATCATATGCCTTATCCTGCCAACGGAACCGGCTTTCGGTTGCTCGCTTTTTAAAGTCTTTATGCCGGGTTATCGCAGGCAGAGAATCTCTCAGCACAGGTAGGCTGCGGGCCAGCAGGAAAGCATTATGAGCAACACCGATGTTATGTTCATCCAGCCGCTGTTTACATTCGTGGGTGGTACGATCGGTGTTGGCAAAAGCGGTATAGTTGCGATCTTGCCACTTTTCCGTCACGGGCTGCGCTGAATAAAAGTGATCTGCCAACATCAGAACCAGACGAGAAAGATGCAACGTAAAGCGTTGTTCAAACCACCCTTCCCCGCTGTAGAGCACATTACTTTGTAGGGCACGCCGGGCAATTTCCTGCGCCTTCCTGCACCAGGTTGCGCTCTTAAACGGTGTCCCCTGCGGAAACTGCCAGTTATGTTCACGTACCGAGCCCGCATAGTCATTCTTAAACTGCGGGGAATTCCAGCCGGGTGAAAAGCATTCACTGAGCCAGTGGTCATGATATTTCAGATCCGGTGGATTTTTATATTCCGGCCAGCGGGATGACGCGGGATAAACAGGCAACCGATGATGAGAGACAATCAACCAGGCAACAACTTTCGCCAACGGCGGCAACGTGGTGAATGGATTCTGTTGCGTGCGGAGGTCATCAACAATCAAATGAGCCAGCAGCGCGGGCTCATCCTCAGTGCTCACTTCTGCCAACGCCTGTAGCCACTGCGCATCCTTCCGTTCAGCGACAAAAGCAGTAAATAACCGCAGTGAAACCCATTCATGTCGGCAAGGCTCAAAAGAAGCCCCTATTTTCAATAGCTTGTTTTGAAACAAACGGTTAGCTTTGCCGAAATCGTGAAACAGCCCGGCAATTCCCGCTAACAGCGCGATAACCTCCGCATTGTGCCATTGATTCTCATCCCGACTACGCAAGATATCGCGCTGCGTGCTGTTCGTCGGTACCGTGCCCTGCGCATTAAAACGGCGTAGATTGCCCACAATCCACAGCAGTTCCGTGTTGTTAGCTCCCCGGACCCAATGACAAGCCACTGCCGTATTACGCTTGGCGGTTTTACGCAGCAGTTTCCTCAACGTATTCAAACCCTCTTGGGTAATCGGTGTTTGCCAGGTACGATCCCCTTTCCGCTCGGCAAACTGGTCCAGAATACGACGAGTTTCTATCAATGCCTTTTTACTGCACTGAGCAACCAGCAATATATTCATTTACCCACCTGTGACAGACTTTCTGCGGTGTCCTTAAGGGTATCAATCATCACATCCAGTGCATCCGCCTGCTGAAATCCAGTGAGGCAACGCTGGCGAAACTGCTGTTCATCCTCCCCGGCCATCGCAGCAATAAAGGCTTGTGGCAGAATCAAAGCATCTTTAATCAAATCAGCAATATCAAACACCAAACCACCGCGTCGGGTTTTTCCATGAAGTATTGACAAACCATGCGGCAGGCCAATAACCCAAGCCGCAGTAGCGACAAGGCCATAAGCCAGATAGTTACCGTGATCTAAAAATCGATTAGCGATGTCGATACCGCTACCGCTACCGCGTTTGGCACGGAGGAACTCGCCATACTTCACACCATTAGCCGCCAATTTATAGAGCGCTTTAGTCATGACCGCCTCTTGTGCCAGAACATCGTTGCTATTCTGACAAGCGGATAAGCGCTGGATAAAATTGTCCAGCACTGAATTAAGTTGAGCAGCATCGACATCGAAAGTCTGTTCACGCTGCATACGCGCCGAGAGCCAATGAGTACGAATTTGAGCAATGCGCTGTTGCTGAAAAGCAATGGCCGCAGCCAGACGCTTATCATCGTTAAACCAGAAACTCACCCAATGCTGTAGATATTCCGTTGGCCGGTATTCGCTTTGTGGCGTTAACCAGGAAACATCCACTTCAACTTCATTAGCAGTAAACAAAGGCGTGCCCCCACCGCCACAAAATCCAACCAGCACTCCCGCTTTAGCAAACTCACGCATGGCGGCCTGAGTGACAGAAGTTCCTGTTCCCAACATTACCGCCGTGGTGTTGGCAATCGGAATATTCCAGTACAAAGATTGCTTACCTTCGTCTGTGACATATTCAACCCGCCCGCCATTGACCAGAATTCGACAATGTTGAAGATAATAGAGATTGGCACGTTTTGAATGCAGAATGGTTTTCATATCGGAGGGCGAGAATTGATTATTCATGGAAGGGAAACATCCCTATTTTCAGCTATAACATCATCCATACGTGATTTTTCAGGCAAGATGTCGACGGGTTTCCCCAAGTTTTAGCATGCCGCGAATTCAGATAATAAGTACAACGTTAGGTCATTATGGTGAGGAAGGCGTTAACAGCTGATAAGCGTTCCCTCTTCCAGCGAAAGATGAGCGAGTAATCATGAAGTACAGCAGCTAACTGAGGAGCAACGATACCAGATTGCCCTGCTTTTTAAAGAGAATTGTAGTTATCGTGAGATTGGTCAGCCCGTCGACGGTTTCCCGTGAGCTCAGGCGTAATAGCACAGCAGAAGGCTATGCCCTAATAATGCTCAGCGTTTGTGTGAGCAACGGCGTGCTATATCGGCGAAGCGGTCCATAAGTCAGAGTACCATTGATTTTATTGAGTTTGCACCGGAGTGGAAGTGGAATCCTGAGCAGATAGGCACAGTTCGAAGGTGATAGAATCTTCCCCGCGCACATGGGGGTCTTTCTTTTTTCACCATCACCAGTGTTCCTTCCGAAGTCCTCAATGGCAAACCCGTGTACAGGAACCCAAGTCTAGCCAGAGTTTTTACCATTGCATCCCATGCAGTCAATACTGTTCCATGTGAGCCACAAACAAAAAAGACATCCAGACATCTTTATTCCTGGATGTCTTTTTACGGGTTATTCCTAGACTGATGGGTAATAACCAGATGGTATTATTTCAACACGTGTAGTTGGGCAAAATCAAACGGACTAATCCCCTTCTCCCGATTAGCATCCAGATAATCAGCCCACCATTGCACCATCAGTCTCCGCTCTCCTAAGTGCTCGGCCTTATGAATATAAGCCGCTCGCACAGAGTTACGTTCCTGGTGACTCATCTGCCGCTCTACCGCATCCTTCGACCACAATCCCGACTCAATTAACGAACTACAAGCCATCGTCCTGAAGCCATGCCCACAAACCTCGACCTTCGTGTCATACCCCATCACCCGCAGCGCTTTGTTTACCGTGTTTTCGCTCATTGGTTTACGTGGGTCATGATCGCCGATAAAGATCAGCTCACAGTTTCCACTCATGCTTTTGATCTTTTCCAGAATGGCGAGAGCCTGGCGGGATAAGGGAACAAGATGGGGAGTGCGCATTTTTGAACCTCGATATGAATGCTTCACACCTTCCAATGCTTCACGTTCCCCAGGTATGGTCCACATCGCGGTTTCAAAATCGATCTCTGACCAACGGGCAAAGCGCAGTTCGCTAGAACGAATAAAGATAAGTAGAATGAGTTCCGTTGCCCAGCGGGTTAGCGGCCTTCCGGTATAGCCATCTATTTTCTGGAGTAATTCAGAGATACGTTTTAGTTCCAGTGCCGGACGATGCTGTCGATTGCTGGAAGCAACAGCGCCCTCCATCTCCTGCGCAGGGTTGTAATCAATTAAACCGCTTTGTACTGCATAGCGCATAATTGCTGTGGTTCGTTGTTGCAGGCGGGAAGCCACTTAAAGACGTCCAGCCATCTCTACGGTTTTAATTGGTGCAAGCAAATCAGGGGTCTTAAGTTCACTGATAGCACGTTTACCAATAGCGCCAAACAGCTTATCTTCCAGACTTTGCAACACACGAGCGCTATGCGCTTCAGACCACTTCTGATTGCTGGCATGCCACTACTTCAAAAGTTATCGCTTCTTGCTCCTGCTCTACCTTGACGGATTTCTTGTTCTCACTAGGGTCGATGCCATTTGCTAAATGCTTACGTGCTTCGTCACGTCGTGCCCTAGCATCGGCCAGTGATACTTCAGGATATTTCCCCAACGCCAGCATTTTCTCTTTACCACTGAAGCGATAACGCAGCCGCCAGTATTTAGAACCATTCGGGTGAACCAGCAACACCATGCCATCACCATCTGTCAGCTTATAGGCTTTTTCTTCAGGCTTAGCCGTACGAACCTTTACATCACTCAGAGCCATGTTGAGTATCCTTTCAAGGGTTCTGTATGGGTACAAACATTATCGAACCGGGTTATACCCACATTTGTACCCGCATCAGTAAGTTGATGTAGATTGAATCAGGTTGACTTATGTTGACTGAAAAAGCGAGAGGAGCCTTGCGGGGTCTGGATTTTAGGCAAAAAAAAAGCCACCTTGCGGTGACTTGATTTTCATACTAATGGTGCCGAAGGCCGGAATCGAACCGGCATGCCTCGCGGCGGTTGATTTTGAATCAACTGCGTCTACCGATTTCGCCACTTCGGCACTGAAGTAGTATGCGGAGAACGAGGTGAATTATACCTACCAAAAGTCCGCATGCAACTGTTATCCCACCAAGATTAGTCTAAGTGTTGAAAAAAACGCCATCAACGCCGTTTTAGTAGCAAATAAACACTGATTAGGAGGAAAAGTATACTCGGCAACAAGGCACCCAGTAGCGGCGGGATGCTATACACTTGGCTTAATTTGCCAAAAACTTGGTCTAGTACATAGAACAAGAAGCCAAATGAGATGCCAATAACGACCCGTAGCCCCATAGGGACACTGCGTAATGGGCCGAAAATAAATGACAGCGCCATCAACATCATCACCGCCACAGAGAATGGCGCCAGAATCTTACTCCACATATTCAGCTCGTAGATGTTCGACTCTTGCCCGCTTTGCTGTAAGTATTTGCTGTAGCTGTACAATCCGCTGATAGACAGTGAATCTGGGTTCATGGCAACCACACCGAGTTTCTCTGGCGTCAGGTTGGTTTTCCATTCTCCCGTCAAGGTTTGCCGGCCAGTCACTTTGTTCGGATTGCTTAAATCAGATTCATCGACCTGCGATAAACGCCACAGATTGTCGTCGAAAGTCGCGGTTTCCGCATAACGAACCGAAAGCAACCGATCTTGTGGATCAAAATGATAAATATTAACGCCCGTCAGTTCGTTATCACCCGACACGCGCTGGATATAAATGAAGTCTGAGCCGTCTTTCGCCCATAAACCCGACTGTGTTGACAATAATGAACCGCCGTACATTTGTTGCGCACGGAAGTTACGCGCCATTTGCTCGCCTTGCGGTGCTACCCACTCGCCGATGGCCATAGTCAGTAAAACTAATGGAATCGCCGTTTTCATTACCGAGGCGGCAATTTGTAGGCGGGTAAAACCCGAGGCCTGCATCACCACCAGCTCACTGCGCGTGGCGAGTGTGCCCAACCCCAGCAATGCCCCTAACAGCGCCGCCATCGGGAAGAATATTTCTATATCCTTAGGGATACTCAGTAACGTGAACATCCCCGCCGCAGCTACGGAATAATCACCCTGCCCAACTTTACGCAGTTGATCGACAAACTTGATGATGCCGGACAAAGAAACCAGCATAAATAAGGTCATCAAGATAGTATTGAGGATAGTCCGTCCGATATAACGGTCTAATACACCAAACATCAGGCAGCACCTCTCAATCGAGCACGTAACTTACGAGCCGGCAGGCCATCCCACAGGTTCAATATCACCGCAAGAGCCAGGTAAACGCCGTTAACTGTCCACATCCAGACCAGGGGATCCAGTTTACCGCTACTTGCATTAGAACGCAGGGAGCTTTGTAACAGGAAGAAAATCAAGTAAAGCAACATGGCGGGTAACATACTCAGCACTCGGCCTTGGCGCGGGTTGATAACGCTCAACGGCACAACCAATAATGCCATAATGACCACAGACACAATCAGGGTCAGTCGCCAGTGGAACTCAGCGCGGGCATCAGGTTCGTTCGAGCGCCACAATTGTTTCATGTTCATCTGTTCTGCCACGGTATTATTTTGCTGCACTTCCTTATGACCAATAATTGCCTGATAGTCGACAAAATCAGTGATACGGAAATCGCGTAATAACGCCGTGCCCTCATAGCGGGTGCCTTTATTCAAGGTAACCACTTGCGAGCCATCAGGCCGCTCTGTCATATGGCCACTGTCCGCGACAATGACCGAGGGGCGTTGATTACCGTTTGGCCGCAATTGTGCCAAAAATACACGGTTGAACTCTTTGCCCGACACATTGCCGATAAATAAGGCCGAACTGCCATCATTTGAGGATTTAAATTGCCCGCCTGCTAAGGCGGCGAGACTCGGGTTAGCTCTGGCGTCGTTTAATACTTCGTCTTGATGTTTAGAAGACCAAGGCCCAAGCCAGATAGTGTTAACCGCTGCCAATGCAGAGGTAGCAACCGCCAGAATCAATGCAGCTATAATTAAGGACTTTTTACCCATGCCGCAGGCATGCATCACGGTGATTTCACTTTCCGTGTACAATTTACCCAAGGTCATCAACAAGCCAAGAAATAAGCTCAATGGCAGGATAAGTTGCGCCATTTCTGGCACACCGAGCCCTAAAAGGGATAAAACTAAGTTTGTGGGGATTTCACCATCAACCGCAGCGCCTAATATCCGAACTAACTTCTGACTAAAGAAGATTAATAGCAGGATGAACAGAATCGCAATTTGGCTCTTAAGTGTTTCCCGTACCAGATATCTAATGATGATCACGCTAATACGCCTGTGAAAACTTGTCTTTTTGCAGGAAAATCGATAGTTTCATCGTTAATCCGCCATTTATTCTCATCATATGGCAACCTTCACAGCTAAAATAGTATTACAACATCTAGCGTTTAGGTGTCCTATAGGAACATGCTTATAGTCGCCAAAACAAAACAACTTATGCCGTTAAGGTTAACACAGGTCGTTAACACAACGGAGAGAGTTCGTTGCGGAGTGCTACATTCTAGCGTTAGCTCCCGCCTTTGTCTTTAAGATTCAGGAGAGTACATGGAGTTCAGTGTAAAGAGCGGCAGCCCGGAAAAACAGCGCAGTGCCTGTATTGTAGTCGGCGTTTTCGAACCCCGCCGTCTATCTCCCATTGCCGAACAACTCGACAAAATTAGTGATGGCTACATCAGCGCTTTATTGCGCCGTGGTGAACTTGAAGGCAAAGTCGGGCAGACGCTGTTACTGCACCATGTGCCGAATATTCTCTCCGAGCGCATCTTGTTAATTGGCTGTGGTAAAGAGCGCGAGCTTGATGAACGCCAGTACAAGCAAGTGATCCAAAAGACCATCAATACCCTTAATGACACCGGCTCAATGGAAGCGGTTTGCTTCCTGACCGAATTGCATGTCAAAGGCCGTAATACCTACTGGAAGGTGCGTCAGGCGGTAGAAACTGCCAAAGAAACGCTTTACACCTTCGATCAGCTTAAAAGTAATAAAACCGAGCCGCGCCGCCCATTGCGTAAAATGGTGTTCAATGTGCCAACTCGTCGTGAGCTTACCAGCGGCGAACGGGCTATCCAGCATGGTTTAGCGGTGGCATCGGGCATTAAAGCAGCTAAAGATTTGGGCAATATGCCGCCAAATATTTGTAATGCCGCCTATTTGGCATCTCAAGCGCGCCAGTTGGCCGATGCATTTAGCACCAATATCATCACTCGTGTGATTGGTGAGCAGCAAATGAAAGAGCTGGGAATGCACTCTTATCTTGCTGTTGGTCATGGTTCTCAGAATGAATCATTGATGTCGGTGATAGAATATAAAGGTAATCCTAACCCTGACGCTAAGCCAATTGTGCTAGTGGGCAAAGGGCTAACCTTCGACTCCGGTGGTATTTCGATTAAACCGGCCGAAGGCATGGATGAAATGAAATACGACATGTGCGGCGCGGCAACAGTTTATGGTGTCATGCGCGTGGTTGCTGAACTGCAACTGCCATTAAACGTAATTGGCGTGTTGGCGGGCTGTGAAAACATGCCGGGTGGTCGTGCTTATCGTCCAGGTGATATCCTCACCACCATGTCCGGTCAGACCGTTGAAGTTCTGAATACCGATGCGGAAGGCCGGCTGGTATTGTGTGACGCACTAACCTATGTCGAGCGTTTTGACCCAGAATTGGTCATTGATATTGCCACCTTGACCGGCGCGTGCGTCGTGGCGCTGGGCCATCACATTACCGGTTTAATGTCGAACCACAATCCATTGGCTCATGAGCTTATCGGGGCGTCGGAACAAGCCGGTGACCGCGCATGGCGCTTGCCGCTGGGTGATGAGTTCTACGAGCAACTGGACTCCAATTTTGCTGATATGGCAAATATTGGCGGCCGCGCTGGTGGGGCGATTACCGCAGGTTGTTTCCTGTCACGCTTTACCCGTAAATACAGTTGGGCGCATTTGGATATCGCGGGAACAGCATGGCGTTCAGGTAAGAACAAAGGCGCAACAGGCCGACCGGTCGCGTTGTTGTCTCAGTTCCTGCTTAACCGCGCCGGGCAAAACGGCGACGATTAATCGTTTACTCTATTTCCATCGGATATACACTCAAAGTCATTGGAGTTGCAGGTAGGCGGCAAACGAACTTATCCCGATGAACTTACATCAGTAAGTGATTCGGGTGAGCGAGAGCAGCTAACAACCCTGCGGCTTCAAGGACGAAGAGTGCAGAGAACCTATGAAAAACGCCACCTTCTATCTGCTCGAACACGACACGCCCGCCGGTGAGCTGCGCGCTCATGAGGCCTTGGCCTGTGAAGTGGCAGCAGAACGTTGGCGGGCAGGCAAACGGGTGCTTATCGCCTGTGAAAGTCAGGAGCAGGCCCAACGGCTGGATGAAGCCCTGTGGCAGCGAGCCCCAGAAAGATTTGTGCCACATAATCTGGCCGGTGAAGGGCCAAAATATGGTGCGCCGGTAGAACTGGCATGGCCAGAACGGCGTGGCAATTCCCCCCGTGACTTGCTCATCAGCCTGCTGCCAGAGTTCGCAGCTTTTGCCACTGCTTTCCATGAAGTGGTAGACTTCGTTCCTTACGAAGAAAATTTGAAACAGTTGGCGCGCGACCGATATAAGTCTTATCGCAGCGTCGGCTTCCACTTGACTACGGCAACGCCGCCAACTAATTGAACTAAAAAAGAAAATGGAAAACACACCTTCTAATATCGACAAAGCTGAGCCATCCCTCGATAAAACCTATAGCCCACAGGAAATCGAGCAGCCGCTGTATGAGCACTGGGAAAAGCAGGGTTATTTTAAGCCGAACGGCGATACCAGCAAAGAAAGCTACTGCATCATGATCCCGCCGCCAAATGTGACCGGCAGCTTGCACATGGGCCATGCTTTCCAGCAAACCATCATGGATACGTTGATTCGCTATCAGCGCATGCAAGGTAAAAACACCTTGTGGCAAGCGGGTACCGACCACGCCGGTATCGCGACCCAGATGGTCGTTGAGCGCAAGATTGCCGCAGAAGAAGGCAAAACTCGCCACGATTACGGCCGTGATGCATTTATTGATAAAATTTGGGAATGGAAAGGCGAATCAGGCGGCACCATTACTCGTCAGATGCGCCGCTTGGGTAACTCTGTGGATTGGGAACGCGAACGTTTCACCATGGACGAGGGCCTGTCTAACGCGGTTAAAGAAGTTTTTGTCCGCTTACATAAAGAAGATCTGATTTACCGTGGCAAACGCCTGGTGAACTGGGATCCGAAGCTGCGCACCGCCATCTCTGATCTGGAAGTAGAAAACCGCGAATCGAAAGGCTCCATGTGGCATCTGCGCTACCCGCTGGCCGATGGCGCGAAGACCGCTGAAGGGAAAGATTACCTGGTTGTCGCGACCACTCGCCCAGAAACCGTGCTGGGCGATACCGGTGTTGCAGTGAATCCGGAAGATCCGCGTTACAAAGATCTGATCGGCAAAGAAGTGATCCTGCCGCTGGTGGGTCGCCGCATTCCTATCCTCGGTGATGAACACGCCGATATGGAAAAAGGCACCGGTTGTGTGAAAATCACCCCGGCCCATGACTTTAATGACTATGAAGTCGGTAAACGCCACGCCCTGCCAATGATAAACATTTTGACTTTCGACGGTGATATCCGTGCAGAAGGCGAAGTGTTTGATACCAATGGTGAAGCCACCGATGCATGCAGCGGCACAATTCCAGCACAGTTCCAAGGTCTGGAGCGTTTTGCTGCTCGTAAAGCTGTCGTGGCTGAATTTGATAAACTCGGCCTGCTGGAAGAGGTTAAACCACACGACCTGACGGTACCTTATGGCGACCGTGGCGGCGTGGTTATTGAACCTATGCTGACCGACCAATGGTATGTTCGCACTGCCCCGCTGGCGAAAGTCGCCATTGAAGCGGTGGAAAACGGCGAGATTCAATTCGTCCCTAAACAGTACGAAAACATGTATTACTCGTGGATGCGCGACATTCAGGATTGGTGTATTTCTCGCCAATTGTGGTGGGGCCACCGCATTCCGGCCTGGTATGACGAAGACGGCAAAGTGTACGTCGGTCGCGATGAAGCTGAAGTGCGCCGTGAAAATAACCTGGGCGCAGATGTGGCCTTACGTCAGGATGAAGACGTGCTGGATACCTGGTTCTCATCAGGTTTGTGGACGTTCTCAACTCTGGGCTGGCCTGAGCAGACCGAAGCACTGAAAACTTTCCATCCGACCAGTGTCGTGGTCAGTGGCTTTGACATTATTTTCTTCTGGATTGCCCGCATGATCATGCTGACCATGCACTTTATGAAAGATGAAAATGGTAAGCCGCAAGTGCCGTTTAAAACTGTGTACATGACCGGCCTGATCCGTGATGACGAAGGGCAGAAAATGTCCAAGTCCAAAGGCAACGTTATCGACCCACTGGATATGGTCGATGGTATCTCGCTGGAAGAGTTGCTGGAAAAACGTACCGGTAACATGATGCAGCCGCAGCTGGCCGATAAAATCCGCAAGCGCACCGAGAAACAGTTCCCGAACGGCATTGAACCCCACGGTACTGATGCCCTGCGCTTCACACTGGCCGCACTGGCATCGACTGGCCGTGATATTAACTGGGACATGAAGCGCCTGGAAGGTTATCGCAACTTCTGTAACAAGCTATGGAACGCCAGCCGTTTTGTACTGATGAATACCGAAGGGCAGGATTGTGGGCAACATGGCGGCGAAATGGTGCTGTCACTGGCTGACCGCTGGATCTTGGCTGAATTCAATCAGACCATCAAAGCTTACCGTGAAGCAATGGACACCTATCGCTTCGATTTGGCAGCAGGTATTTTGTATGAATTCACCTGGAACCAATTCTGTGACTGGTATCTGGAACTGACCAAACCGGTGATGAACTCCGGTTCAGAAGCTGAATTGCGCGGCACTCGCCACACACTGATAGAAGTGCTCGAAGCGCTGCTGCGTCTGGCTCATCCTATTATTCCTTACATCACTGAAACTATCTGGCAGCGGGTTAAAACCCTGAAAGGCATTACTGCGGACACCATTATGTTGCAGCCTTTCCCAGAATATGATGCCAACCAGGTCGATGAGAAAGCCCTGAGTGATTTGGAATGGATCAAGCAAACCATTATTGCCGTGCGTAATATTCGGGCGGAAATGAACATCGCGCCGGGTAAACCGCTGGACGTAATGCTGCGTGGTGCCAATGCTGATGCTCAGCGTCGTGTGCTGGAAAACCAGAGTTTCATCCAGTCGCTGGCGCGCTTATCTTCTCTCACCTTGCTAGCTGATGGTGATAAAGGCCCGGTATCTGTGACCAAACTGGTTGAAGGTGCTGAAGTATTGATCCCAATGGCCGGTCTGATTGATAAAGCCACTGAATTGGATCGCTTGGCAAAAGAAGTTGCGAAGCTGGAAGCAGAGATTGAGCGCATCGAAAGTAAATTGAGTAACGAAGGTTTTGTGGCGCGCGCGCCAGAAGCCGTAGTTGCCAAAGAGCGCGAAAGAATGGCGACCTGTGCTGAAGCTAAACAGAAATTAATTGAGCAGCAGGCAGTTATTGCTGCGCTGTAATTAATCTGACATCGGTGAAGTAAAAACAGCGGGATATTCATTATACCCGCTGTTTTTTATCATTGCCTCTGAGTGTCATTCGGTGGTATTACAGTTTATTACTAAGTTATTACCATTCGATTTATAGAGTAATACGCCATGACCACAGCTACACCTATTCGCCTGTTAGTACGCCCCATCACTGCAGTAGACAATCTTGCTATCGCCAATGTTATCCGGGATGTTTCGGCTGAATTCGGCCTGACCGCAGATAAGGGCTATACCGTGTCTGACCCCAATCTGGAAAGTTTATATGAGCTGTATAGTCAGCCGCGTAGTGCTTACTGGGTAATTGAAGTGAATGGCAATATCGCGGGCGGCGGTGGCGTGGCACCTTTATCTGGTGGTGATGCGGATATCTGTGAATTGCAGAAAATGTATTTCCTACCGGTATTGCGCGGCAAAGGGCTAGCTAAACAATTAGCCTTGCAGGCACTAGAATTTGCCCGTCAACAAGGGTTTGGCCGCTGCTATCTGGAAACCACTGCCAGCCTGACCAGTGCGGTAGGTTTATATGAAAGATTAGGTTTTGAGCATATTGATGGCCCAATGGGAAATACCGGCCATGTGGATTGTGAAGTTACCATGCTGAAAACGCTTTAATTCCTCTATATTTTCACTTCTAAGAGAACATTTTTATGTGCTATTTTTTATATTAATTTTATTTTTAATGATTTTAATATAGTTGTAAAATAAAATAAGTAAATTCATTAAATAATTAACAACCAACAAAAAAAATGAATAATAAATAAAAAAAAATCACGTATACTTATTATTAAATTTAATATTTAGGTAACAATAATGACTGTGCAAAGCTATGATAAATGGGTTGGGCCAGCACCCGGTTATACTTTATCTGATTACCGATATGGCGCTAATGGCCCCTGGCCGATGATAAACACTCTCGTCGCCGAGTTGCCTCCGATTATTAAAAATGTCCCACAAGATCAATTAGATGACTTTAGAATCAAAGTCGTTTCTCATTATAGTAAAACATTGAAATCTGGTAGGGTGAAAATAATTTTAAAAATGTTGGCGGGGGATTGGCGACTAAAACCAGCCAGTGATGAAAATTTTTCTCATCAAATATTTTTTGGCATGTTTAGCAAATTATTAACTGATTGCATCACTGAGCAAGAAGCTATAGATTTTTCTGATGTTATAGATATAAATAACCTACGAAATAAAAGTGGAGAACCTTACTATTTAAAAATAGATACATTAAGCATGAATAAAGTTCTGCCATTACATGGAATTTACTCCGCCCCAACGGTGACCATATTTAAACGAATAAACAAAACCACCGGTATTCCACTAGCAATAAAAATTAACAATCTAATCTTGAGCCCAAAAGACGGCGAGGCTTGGGAATTGGCAAAATATTTCGTATTGCAAGGCATCTTAATGCTTTGTGTTCAAGGTAAACACCCTCAACTCCATTTCCCTATGGATGCCATTAGTGCCATAAGTCTAACCAGTTTGCCAACTCAGCATATATTATATAAATTACTTACGCCCCATACCTGTATTCAGTTAGCCATCAATCAGGCCGTAACCCTTATCCCCTATTCAGTTGGTCATAATAACCAATACCTGCCTTACACCCCATTCCCTGGTTGGGGAAATATCCCAGTAATTCATAAAGATATGGGCTGGCCTGGTCAGTTAAAAGATGCCTTTTGCGGTATAAATGGAAACGACAGTTATCCCGAATATAAATATCCGCTATATCCTGAAAAAATATGGTCTGACCTTGAAGATTTTTTACTGGCTTATTACGCCGTGATATTCGAATTTGTCAGTGGCGTAGTACGGCATATATCCCCAACAGATCCAATAGTCGCTTATTGGAGCAATGCCATTGCCGCTTGGGTGCCTGGTTTTCCCAACGCCCAAAAGATAACTCAGGATGATATTTTCGTCCGGGCGTTGACCTCCTTTATTTGGGATGTCTCCGTGGCTCATTCCGCCGATCATGGCGCTTTAGGCCAATATCAGCAAAATATTATCCCATTACGTCTCCGAGTGCCGCCTCCCACCAGTAAATCCATTCCGCCGCTCAATCGCCGACAATTAGTTAATTTCGACGATACATTACGTAATAGACTCTGCTTCTCCATGTATTTTGGTCCACCGCAAAGTGTCGAACACCTGTATGATACTTGGTATGGTTTTGATCACCCGACGCTAGATAAACTCAATAGCTTATTCCTGCAACAACTCGCGGAAACCGAAAAAAATCTCACCTGCCGACATTTTATAAAACTTAAAGATATTGCCCGCAGTATTAATTTCTAATCGCTCATAAGCTATCTTTAGTGCACAAAAAAGCCCACGCTTTTACTGCATGAGCTTAGTCGCGATAAAGCTAACGCTCAAAACATCAAATTAGTGGCGCTTACCGTCGTCGTCTTCATCAATCAACTCTTCGTCGTCGAATTCGCCGTCTTCTTCATCTTCGCCGTTAGGGTCTTCATAGTAGGTGCCCCAGCCGTCGTAATTTACGCCACAGGTTTCAGCCAGTGCCATTAGCTGTTCGACTTGCGCATCAATCACTTCTGCATTCAGTGCGACTTCGCTAATCACATCACAGCACATCACTACAGAGCCGTCTTCGATTTCCAGCTCTTCGGCATCTGTTACTTCATAACCCAGCTTGAAAGCTTCGACGGCGGCTTTTTCCAGCACTTCGAACTTCTCAGATGAAAGGTGGTGTTCAATGGTGTATAGCGCATCCGGATCGCTGCCGTCATCTAGCAGTTCTTCGATGATCAGGCGAGTTTCGTCACGTTGTTCGTCCAGTTTTTCGCGGTTTGCCATGCCTTTATCCTCAGTCAATGGGCTTTGTATCTGGCTATTTTCCCACACCCACGCGGTTGCCTCCACTACAAACGAGAAAGATTTATTGATGGGGGTTGTAATTGAATATTTATACGTATAAATTGAATATAAATTCATATTGAAGTTCAATTAAACCTCCAGAAATTGGTGTAGTGGCAGGTGATTAATCGTGCTGCGGCAACAAGTACCCGGGGGACATGGAGATGAGCACTATGAGTCAGTTCTATAAACGTCACTTTCTAAGGTTACTGGATTTTACCCCCGCCGAGATTACCGCCCTACTGGAACTGGCGGCAGAGCTGAAGCAAGCTAAGAAATCCGGCCAAGAGTTGCAAAAACTGGCAGGTAAGAATATCGCGCTCATCTTCGAAAAAGACTCGACTCGTACTCGATGCTCTTTCGAAGTTGCCGCATATGATCAAGGTGCGCGTGTGACTTACCTCGGCCCAGGTGGGAGCCAAATCGGGCATAAAGAATCAATTAAAGATACCGCCAGAGTATTGGGGCGCATGTATGACGGTATTCAATATCGCGGTCATGGTCAGCAGGTGGTTGAAACACTGGCAGAATTTGCCGGTGTGCCCGTTTGGAATGGGTTAACCAATGAGTTCCATCCAACCCAATTACTGGCCGATTTGCTGACCATGCAAGAGCAATTACCAGGTAAGCCATTGAGTGAAATGAAATTTGCCTACCTTGGTGATGCGCGTAATAACATGGGCAACAGCATGTTGGAGGCCGCAGCGCTGGTGGGCATGGATTTACGTCTGGTGGCACCAAAAGCATGTTGGCCAGATGCCGCATTAGTGGCAACTTGTCAGGCGCAAGCTCAAAAAACCGGTGGTAAAATTACGTTAACGGAAGATATCGCCGAGGGTGTCAAAGGGGCAGATTTTCTGTATACCGATGTTTGGGTCTCAATGGGGGAACCCAAAGAGGTATGGCAGGAACGTGTGGCGCTGTTGAAACCCTATCAGGTCAATATGAATGTGGTAAAACTCACTGGCAACCCACAGGTTAAATTCCTGCATTGCCTGCCCGCCTTCCACGATGACCAAACCACTGTCGGCAAGCAAATGGCGGAACTTTATGATTTACCGGGCGGAATGGAAGTGACCAACGAAGTGTTTGAATCGGCTCACAGTATTGTATTTTCTCAAGCAGAAAACCGCCTGCACACCATCAAAGCGGTGATGGTGGCCACCTTGAGCCAAGGATAAAATAATAAAGCCGATGAGGTTGATAGCAACACAGTATTATCAGCGGGGGCGACTGCACCAATGGTCGCTCCGACGGCTGATGCTGTTAGCTTATTGCCCCTCTAATCAACTTTATCAGCAGTCTGAGCCGATCAATCACATTGACCGGCTATTTTACAAATCAACCCTAACTCGCCAGCAAGATGGCTTACTTTACCGCCATTTTAACCACGGCTTTGCGCACGTTTGCCGGCTCACCTACCGCGCATAATGGCTTGTGTACTTCACCGGGGTAAAACACCACAAAATCGCCGGTTTGCATCACAAGCTGCTTCTCATCAACACCTGCGGGCAAAAAGGCAATATCTTTATCTGCCAGCCAATCAGTATCAGGTTTTCCAGCAGGACAATTACTGAACGTCATCCCTTCCACACCGGCCAGCACTATCTGAATATCCAGATATTTGGCGTGATATTCCGCACGGCGGTTTTCCAGATAGTCAGTGCAATCATTGGAAATTAAAACAAACAGATTATTGCCATCAATATCATGCTTGCCCAATGGGGTTTCTGCGGTGATATTTTTTTTCACATATTCAATGGCAGCTTTCAGTTGCTCAGGTAGATAAGGCAGCAATTCCAAATGATGAATATTTCCGGTAATCATGACTTTCCCTTTTTATAAACAAAATGAAATAACGTTTCATTATATCAGTTCACTCTGAATTTAGTGGAAAGTCTGTGACATTTTCAGATCGCCTGAAAATCATTACCTTTTTGTAATGTTTTTTTATCACTAATTGATATAACAAATAACTGTTGAGACTTTGACCCCAGACAGCAAAGCCATTATCGTGAGAAACTGTGATGAAATAGTCTAAAAAACAACAATTTCCACTTGGTATAACTATCAAATACCACCTATATATATTAACAGCATATTGGTCTTAATCCATTTTCAGGGAGTCTCAATGAAAGCTAAAATTCTGTCATTTTTGGTTATGGCAGCAGTAACCGGCAGTGCGCTGGCTGCAACCCCTCCAGATACTCTGGTCGTTGTGCAATCCCTGGATGATATCGTTAGCCTTGATCCGGCTGAAAGTAATGAACTGTCGAGCATTCAGACCGTCCCAAGTCTCTATCAGCGGCTGATACAAGCCGATCGTGATAACCCGGAAAAAGTCGTACCGATTCTGGCGGAAAGCTGGCAAGGCGATGCAGCGGCCAAAACTCTAACGATAAAATTACGTCCACAGGCCGTGTTTTCCTCCGGTAATCCGGTACAAGCCGATGACGTTATTTATTCTTATGCTCGCGCGGTCAAAATGAACCGCTCGCCCGCCTTTATTCTTAACGTATTGGGCTGGGAACCGAGTAATATCGACCAACATCTGAAGAAGATTGATGCCAATACGGTACAACTGAGTTGGAGTGCGGATGTCAGCCCAGCAGTTGCTCTGAATATTTTATCAACACCGATTGCCTCAATTGTGGATAAAAAAGCCGTTACCGCCAACATTAAAGATGACGATTATGGCAATGCTTGGTTGAAGATGAATTCTGCTGGCAGCGGCCCATTCAAAATGCGGGTTTATCAACCGCATCAGGCCATAGTGTTGGATGCCAACCCAACAACTCCTGGCAGTAAGCCACTGATTAAAAATATTATTATCAAAAACGTGCCAGATCCAAGTGCACGTCGCCTGCTGATTCAGCAAGGTGATGCCGATATCGCCCGTGAATTAGGGCCAGATCAAACTGCGGCACTGAAAACACAAGCTGGCGTTAAAGTCGTTGAGATCCCCTCGGCGGAACAAAACTATTTAGCCTTTAATACCGCCAATCCCGCCAACCCACTGTTGAAAAAACCAGAGTTTTGGCAGGCTGCCCGCTATTTAGTTGATTATCAAGGTATTACCAAAGACTTGCTGAAAGGCCAGTATTTCGTGCATCAAAGCTTCCTGCCGGTCGGTTTGCCGGGTGCGCTGGAAAGCAATCCATTCACCTTTGACCCTGCTAAAGCCAAAGATATTCTGGCAAAAGCGGGTATTAAAGACCCGACACTGACACTGGATGTAGAAAATAAACCGCCATTTATTACCATTGCTCAATCCTTGCAAGCCAGCTTTGCACAAGGTGGGGTGAAATTGGTATTACTGCCAGCCGCCGGCAGCCAGGTTTATGGTCGCGTTCGCGCCAAGCAGCATCAGTCGGCTATCCGCCTGTGGATCCCTGATTATTTCGACGCGCACTCCAATGCCAGCGCCTTTGCCTATAATGACGGTAAGAGCAGCACGGTTGCCGGTTTGAATGGCTGGGTTATCCCAGAGTTGAATAAACAGACATTGGCGGCAGTGGCAGAGGCCGATCCCGCGAAGCGCACTGCGCTCTACACCCAGCTACAACAAGAACTGCAACAGAACTCGCCTTATATCTTTATCGATCAAGCCAAAGCACAAGTGGTGCTGCGCGATAATGTAAAAGGTTACCAACAAGGTCTGAATGCAGATATGGTCTACTATGACCGTGTCAGTAAGTAGTCTTTGCCCTTGATACTTGAGGTTGCAGGGGGTATGGCGGGCTTTGCTGACTCACTGCCTGCAACTCCAAGCTCTTTGGGCATAGCTTTTGCTGATAAATTTATTATGAAACAGTGAGTTGCTAGCCAATGTCTGTCGCATTAAATAATACGCCGGGAACTCAATCCCGGCGTCGTCTTTGGGGCTTTTTACAGGGATTATTTACCCTGGCCCTGACCTTGTTCGGCCTACTGGTTATCACCTTTTTTCTCTCGGCAATGTCGCCGGTAGACCGGGTGTTACAAATTGTGGGCGACCACGCCAGTGAAGCCACTTATCTGCAAGTTAAACAACAACTTGGGCTAGACAAACCATTACCGGTACAGTTCTGGCATTATCTGGAGCGCCTTGCCCACGGCGATTTAGGTCTGGCCAGTGCCAGTGGTCAGCCGGTGTTACATGATTTGCTCACCGTGTTTCCTGCCACACTGGAGTTGGCGACATTATCGCTCATCATCGGCGCATCACTGGGGGTTATCCTTGGTCTATTATGCGCCCGCTGGGCGGGCAGCAAGCTGGACGCCACCATCCGTTTTATCACTCTGCTGGGTAATTCCGTGCCCATCTTCTGGCTTGGCCTGTTAATGCTGCTGCTGTTTTATGCTCGCCTGCAATGGAGCCCCGGCCCCGGCCGCCTTGATGATATCTATCAATATACAGTGGAAGCCAAAACCGGTTTTGCCCTGATAGATACCTGGCTGTCTGGTGATGCCAGTGCTTTTGCCAATGCCATCGCCCATTTAATCTTGCCGGTTGCCCTGCTCTCTTACTATGCCTTAGCCAGCATCACCCGCCTGACGCGATCCGCTTGCCTCAGTGAGCTGAATAAAGAGTACATCACACTGGCAAGGGCCAAAGGTGCGGGCGAGATGCGCATCTTGCTGATGCATGTGCTGCCAAATATCCGTGGTACTTTGCTGACCGTGATTGCGCTGGCGTATACCAGCATGTTGGAAGGCGCGGTGTTAACTGAAACTGTCTTTGCCTGGCCGGGCATTGGCCGCTACCTCACCAGTGCGCTGTTTGCCGGAGACACCACGGCCATTATGGGCGGAACTCTGCTGCTCGGAATGTGCTTTATTTTGATTAACAATGTGACGGATCTGCTGGTTCGCCTGCTAGACCCGAGAACGCGCTGATATGACAATCATAAAATTCTGCCAAGCGCTAAGGCGTTCCCCCTCCACCAGCATCGGGCTGTTTATTCTCTCCTTGCTGGTCATCATCGCGATTTTTGCCCCCGTGCTGGCCCCCTTTGATCCCAACTGGCAAAACTCGGCTGACCGGCTCTTACCCCCAGGGGCGATTCACTGGTTAGGGACTGATAGCTATGGCCGCGATATGCTGTCGCGCCTGATTTACGGCACTCGCCCAACCTTAGGATTAGTGCTGTTAGTTACCGTGATTACCTTGCCATTGGGGCTGCTGGTTGGGGTGCTTTCGGGCTATTACGGTGGCTGGCTTGAGCGAATTCTCATGCGGGTCACGGATGTGGTGATGTCAATGCCACGGCTGATTCTGGCCTTTGCTTTTGTCGCCATGTTGGGCCCCGGTTTGATTAACGGCGCACTGGCATTGGCTCTCACCACTTGGCCGGCCTATGCCCGCCAGGCCAGAGCCGAAATTCAGTTATTACGTAAAAGTGATTATTTAGCTGCCGCTGAAATGATGGGAATCAAAGGGTTACGTTTGCTGTGGGGCCATATTTTACCTATGTGCCTCCCATCGGCGGTAGTGCGACTGGCACTCGATTTGGCGGGGATTATTCTGGCCGCGGCGGGATTGGGTTTCCTGGGGTTAGGGGCGCGCCCGCCGATGTCTGAATGGGGTTCAATGGTAGCTGACGGCATGCAAGTTATCTTCGACCAGTGGTGGATTGCCGCGATCCCGGGCTGCGCTATTTTACTCAGCAGCATGGCATTTAACCTGCTAGGCGATGGCCTGCGCGATATTTTGGATCCTCACCATGACTGATAAAGTTTTCGCCGTCGACAATTTGTGTGTCGATTTTCAGCAACAAAGGGTGGTGGATAATATTTCATTTCATCTCGGCCACGAACGAGTCGCACTGGTGGGTGAGTCGGGTTCTGGCAAATCCATTACCGCCAGAGCCTTGATGGGCTTAGTCCGCGCCCCCGGCAAAGTCAGTGCCAAAAAGCTAAGTTATTACGCGGATAATACCGACGAACAAGGTAACCCGGGCCAGATTATCGAACACGATCTGACGCGCCTGAAACCCAAGCAATGGGGCGCATTACGTGGCAGTGAAATTGCTATGGTGCTACAAGACCCCCGCTACGCGCTGAATCCGGTGCGCACCATCGGGAAACAAATTACTGAATCTCTGCTCTTGCACAACCGCCTTTCCCGTGCAGATACCTATGAGCGGGTGCTAAATGCACTGGCTTCTGTCGGATTAAGTGACAGCGCTTATCACAGCTATCCCGGCCAACTTTCTGGCGGTATGGGGCAGCGGGCCATGCTAGCCATAGCCTTAGTGAATAATCCCAGAGTATTAATTGCCGACGAACCCACATCGGCCTTAGATGCCAAATTACGAAATCAGATCCTTGAATTGATCGTCGAGAAAACTGAGCAGCGCAATATGAGTTTGTTGCTGATCAGCCACGATCTGCCGCTGGTCGCCGAACATTGCCATCGAGTGTTAGTGATGTATCAGGGGAAATTGGTAGACCAAGGGCTGGCGGCAGATTTGCCTCATTCAACTCATCCTTATACCCATACTTTATGGGCTTGCCGCCCGAATGCCAGCACCTATGGCACTGACCTGCCGGTGCTGGATCGCAATGCAGATTTCTCTGGAGGCACTCGTGGCACTGATTGAAGTCAAGAATTTACACGTCAGTTTTGCCCAACAGAATCAGGTGAAAACCGCTGTTGAGTCCGTCAGTTTTGCTGTTGAAGAAGGCGAAACTTTCAGCTTGATAGGTGCCTCTGGCTGCGGTAAATCCACCGTGTTGCGCACTCTGGCCGGTTTGCAGCGGGAATGGCAGGGCGAAATAACCTTGCTGGGGCACCCTTTACAGCCGAAGCAACGTTTCGTCGGTCAACTGCGCAAAGATGTGCAGATGGTGTTCCAAGACCCTTATGCATCGCTTCATCCTCAACATACTATTCAGCGCACTCTGGGTGAGCCGCTAAAGATTCACGGCGAGCAAAATATTCAGCAGCGGATTGACCAGGCACTTGAGCAAGTGGGTTTACCCGCCTCTGCCGCGCGGCGTTTTCCACATCAATTCTCCGGTGGTCAGCGCCAGCGCATTGCTATCGCCCGCGCCCTGCTATTAAGGCCAAAACTGTTGCTGCTCGATGAACCGACCTCGGCATTAGATATGTCGGTTCAGGCCGAAATCCTAAATCTACTCAACCACTTAAAACACCAACACGGCATGACATACTTGTTAGTCAGCCATGATAGTGATGTTGTCGCACATATGTCCGAACGCGCGGCCATGATGGAAAGTGGCAAAATAGTGCGGGAGTTTACCCGACGGGATCTAGAGCTTGCCGAACATTTTATGGGGTAAAGTTTAGCAATTCGGTGCAGTTGAGCATTGGGGATTGGGGGGTTATTAAAGCAGCGAGTTAACCTTATCTTTGCTGAACCCACCGCCAAAGGGGGCCGGCGCGCCCCTTGCACAGCCCCGCGCTGGCGCGAAATATTGCCCTACGGGTCTGCCTGTTACGTCTTTAGGGCTGACCAGCCAGCGCGATTCACATCCATACCGACTCACTCTCCCCTTCCTTCTTGTCGGCAACATTCCTGATTACACCTCAACATCAAAAACTCATTCAAAGCCAAATAACAACCTTAAAGTTGCAAATACGAAGGATAGATAGCTAACGCCGCATTCCTTGTTCTAAGTCAAACTTGTTTGCCTCCACCTATATATAGTGCTTAAAGCAATTAATATATCTATATGTAGTAGTTATCCACAAAACCATCCACACCCCCCTCGCAGCCCTTATGTGCTGCGGGTTGTCTTGTGGATAACCCTACGCGGCAGGATACAGGAGCGACATTGTGAAAACAGTAGTGATTAAACGGGACGGTTGTCAGGTACCTTTTGATGAGGTGCGAATCAAGGAAGCTGTCGAGCGCGCGGCCCTGGCTGTTGGCGTTGTGGATACAGATTATTGTGCAACTGTTGCCCGAGTGGTCGCTCAGACGATGGAGAACCAGGCGAAGGTTGATATCCGCGATATCCAAAATGCGGTAGAAAACCAATTGATGGCGGGTCAATACAAACAGCTCGCCCGAGCTTATATTGAATATCGCCATGACAGAGATATTTCGCGAGAGCTACGTGGTCGCCTGAACCAGGAAATCCGCGGTTTAGTCGAGCAAAGTAACAAAGCGCTGCTAAACGAAAATGCAAATAAAGACAGCAAAGTTATCCCCACTCAGCGCGATCTGCTGGCCGGTATTGTAGCCAAACACTATGCCAAACAGCATATTTTGCCGCGTGACGTGGTTCTGGCCCATGAACGTGGTGAAATTCACTATCATGACCTGGATTACGCGCCCTTCTTCCCGATGTTCAACTGCATGCTAATCGACCTGAATGGCATGCTGACTCAGGGTTTTAAAATGGGTAATGCGGAAATCGAGCCGCCAAAATCCATTTCTACTGCCACCGCCGTGACGGCACAGATCATCGCGCAAGTCGCCAGCCATATCTATGGCGGCACAACCATAAACCGCATTGATGAAATTCTGGCCCCCTTTGTCACTGAAAGCTTTAATAAACATAAATCTGTCGCCGCAGAGTGGCAGATCCCAGATGCCGCCGGTTACGCGATGTCGCGTACTGAAAAAGAGTGCTACGACGCCTTCCAATCACTGGAATATGAAGTCAATACACTGCATACCGCCAATGGCCAAACGCCGTTTGTCACCTTCGGCTTTGGGCTGGGCACCAGTTGGCAGTCGCGTATGATCCAGCAAGCTATTCTGCGCAACCGCATTGCTGGTTTGGGTAAAAATCGTAAAACTGCCGTGTTCCCGAAACTGGTTTTTGCTATTCGTGATGGCCTGAATCATAAATTTGGCGATGCCAATTATGATATCAAGCAGTTGGCGCTAGAGTGCGCAACCAAGCGCATGTATCCCGATATTCTTAATTACGATCAAGTGGTTAAAGTCACTGGTTCCTTTAAGACCCCAATGGGTTGCCGCAGTTTCCTTGGGGTTTACGAAGAAGATGGCCAGCAGATTCACGATGGCCGCAATAATCTTGGGGTTATTAGCCTTAATCTGCCGCGGATTGCATTGGAAGCCAAAGGGGATGAAGAGAAATTCTGGCAATTGCTGGACGAGCGCCTATTGTTAGCCAAAAAAGCGTTGATGACCCGCATTGCACGGCTGGAAGGGATCAAAGCCCGCGTCGCGCCAATCTTGTATATGGAGGGTGCTTGCGGGGTGCGTTTGCAAGCAGATGATAATATCTCTGAAATCTTTAAAAATGGTCGCGCCTCTATCTCTCTGGGCTTTATTGGTATTCATGAAACTGTGAATGCGCTGTTTGGTCATCAGACTCATGTCTTTGATAGCGAAAAATTACGTGAAAAAGGCGTGGCTATTGTCGAGCATATGAGACAAGCCACAGATAGCTGGAAAGATGAAACCGGCTACGCCTTTAGCTTGTACAGCACGCCAAGTGAGAATCTGTGTGACCGCTTCTGCCGCCTGGATACCGCAGAGTTTGGGGTGGTGGATGGCGTCACTGATAAAGGGTATTACACCAACAGCTTCCATCTGGATGTTGAAAAGAAAGTAAATCCGTACGACAAGCTGGATTTCGAAGCACCTTATCCCCCATTGGCGAACGGCGGTTTCATCTGTTACGGCGAATACCCTAATTTGCAGCACAATCTCAGAGCGTTGGAAGATGTCTGGGATTACAGCTACAGCCGGGTGCCTTATTACGGCACCAATACGCCGATTGATGAATGTTACGAATGCGGCTTTACCGGCGAGTTTTCCTGCACCAGCAAGGGCTTTACTTGCCCGAAATGCGGCAATCATGAGCCATCAAAAGTGTCGGTAACTCGTCGGGTCTGTGGCTATCTGGGTAGCCCGGATGCTCGGCCATTCAACACCGGCAAGCAAGAAGAAGTGAAACGGCGGGTAAAACACCTGGCTAATGGGCAGCTGGGCTGATGACTAAACAGGATATGACCCAAAGTCACTGGCGTTGCAGGTAGGCGGCAAATAAGCTTCCCGTTGAGCTGACTCAAGTCAGTGATGCGGGTGAGTGAATGCAGCCAACACCCTTGCAACGGCAAGGATAAAGGGAGGCACTGATTATTAATTACCATCAATACTACCCGGTCGATGTCATCAACGGCCCCGGCACGCGCTGCACACTGTTCGTTTCCGGCTGTGTGCACGAATGTGTTGGCTGTTATAACAAAAGCACCTGGCGACTGAATTCGGGTAAGCCGTTTACCCGTGAAATGGAGGACAGAGTCATTGCTGACCTGAATGACTCCCGCATCCGGCGACAAGGGCTATCCCTCTCCGGCGGTGATCCGCTGCATCCGCAAAATTTGTCGGCCATATTGCAACTGGTAAAACGTGTGCGCCAAGAGTGTGATAGCAAGGATATCTGGCTCTGGACTGGTTACCGGCTGGATGAACTGACCGAGGAACAGCAGCAAGTGGTGAATTTGATCAATGTGCTGGTCGATGGCAAATTTGTACAGGATCTAAAAGATCCCGCGCTTATCTGGCGCGGCAGTGGTAATCAAGTTATCCATTACCTGCGTTAATCTGTTTTACTCTGCACTGAACCTTGATGCCATTCTGCGCACTGCTCTAGCCCAGAATGGCAACTCATATTCCCGCTAATTATCCCCTTACCTACAATATTTTGTCTCGTATCAGCGACTCATCTGCTGCCATCCGGCATGGGTAATTAAATCTTATCTTATTAATTTAACAGGTATTTTTACCGCACGATATTGGCAAGCACACCCGCGCCATGATGGGCAAAGATTGAGATAGATAGGGAGCGACTAGCGGAGAAACAACATAATTGATGCGGAGTTACTGACACTGGAAAAGCAATTTAGCATGGGGGAAATTCAGCGTTTTTGATTTACACATTACCATATGGATAACCTTCAGGGGGTATTTCCGTGGTATTAGGGGGCGCAAATGTGATCCCAACTTTAGGGTCACGGGATCCCATAGCCGAGATAACCAATATAACTCATTGGGAATACTGACTTTTTACCCGATTCCATTTGACGATTAATGGGTAGCTCTGGAGTCGCGCCAACATCACTTTTGACTGCTTACTGCAAAGCCCCACCCGATAAACTTGTTTAAATAAGCTCAACTCCCCGTATGTGATGCGGGGGAGTCAGTGCAGCTAACTCCTGCGGCTTCAAGTACGGCGAGCATGTTGCATTTGTGCTGAGGTCAAAATAGTCACGCCATCCTGCGGTGGAGCAAAAGCTTGATCCAGCATCGCCTGCGCGACATCTTTAGCTTTAATTAAGCGCCATTTATCTGGCAATAAGGCAAATAATGGGGCGCTGAGTGTTTCCATCAGCCGGGGTTTGGCGCGCTTTCCTGCCAACATTGAGGGGCGAGCAAAAGTGAGTTGGGGCCAACCTTGCGCCTGTAAATCCCGCTCAGCCTCACCTTTAGTACGGTTATAAAACAACCAGGAGTTCGGATTGGCACCTATAGCACTCACCAGCAGGAAATGCCGCGCCCCTAGCCGCAAACCGGTTTCGCCGGTTGCCAGCACCAGCCGATAATCCACCTGACGAAATGCCGACTGACTCCCCGCTTGCTGGCGTGTCGTGCCCAAACAGCAGAAAACCAAATCCACCGGTTCCTGCAAGGTTTTCAACAACTCGCCGATATTTTGCCCTTGCGGATTATTCAGTTTATTCATAGCAGGCAATGGCTTACGGGTTGGCGCAATAATAGATGTGACTCTGGCATCCAAACGTAGCAAGCGCAATAATTCGCTCCCTACCAAGCCACTTGCTCCCAGCAATAGTACCTTCGCCATCTGACCTCCCGATAAAAATACTGACACCGCCCCCACCGGAGACAATCGTTCATTCAATTGCTATGAATAATACATATCAGAAACACTATGACATAACATCGGAAAACAGCCAGTTATAATCAAAACGGGGCAATATTACCCAATAGATGGCAAAAGGCGGTAAGGCGGTAAGCAACCCCATCGCAATCAGCACCTTTAAATAAGGTCAACGACAAGTCAGTGATTTGGCTGGGGAGTGCCGCTAACAACCCTGTGGCGTCAAGGACGAAGGGGATTGCTGCCAATAGAGTTTCTTGCCAAAACCGAGGGTATTATTGGTCATTTTGATCTCCAGCAACGTTATCTGCCAGAGTGGTGCCGATGCAGCTTTTGCCACCGGGAATCGGCGGCAGTAGCGCTGGCGGGCCACTTGGGCGGTCTCACCGGTTAATTCAGTGATATTGCCTCGATATTGAATGCCTTTTATCAATGCTATGGTGCGCGGTGCGGTGGCAATGGTGCCGACAACCTGCGGATTTTTTTGCATCAGTTCGCCGTGGCGAGTGTGCTTTTCTGTCATCAGATAAACTGCCATTTGGGCTTCATCAAAGACATAAAAACAGTTGGCACACCAGATATCCATACCGCTGCCAGCGCACAGCGTCAGCACATGTTGCCGGCGCAGGAAGCGGGTAATGCAGGCCAGGTCGTCAGGATTATTGATGTCACTCATTATTTAGGTCGTCCACTCACTGAAAAACAGCCTTGAGTGTACCTCAACTTTATCTTTATTAATGTGTTACTCGGTTAACTCTGCGGCTAACTTTGCCACAATAGCCTATCTCGGGATGTCAGGGTTTCTGCCGGTAAAGTGGCGAGCACGGCCTGATAGCGTTTGGCATCTTTTGGGTAACCGCGCGCCGCCTGCAATAACAGCCGTAAGGCGCTGTCATAATCGATGCCACGTAAATCACGGTAAGGCCAGAGCTCGGGTTCAGCAATAAATGGCAGCAAATAGTCAATTCCCTGTTGTACATTGCGGCCATCTTGCACCCATTCCCAGCGATCAATTTCCACATGTTCGCCGTAGCGGCACAGCAGCAAATGCGCCTCCAAATTGAACAGGGAATAGTGGAATGGCACAGTGCGTTCCAGTTCCATCCACTGCTTGCCGTCTTGGGCAATTTGCGCCGCCAGCCGCTGGGTTATTCCCTGCTTAATAATGGTGGAAACCAGCCCACGATCGCCATAAAACATGGCATTGGCGGCGCGTTGCACGTCATACCAGGTGCCGTGATTGTTGTGCCAGACATATTCAGAGTGGCCCACTTCACTGTGGAACATCCAGTGGTTAAAGTCGCGGAACCATTGCTGCAACACGGCGGTATCCTCAGTATCCAGCAGCTTGGCGGGCAGTATCAAACCAATCGTGTCTATCACCATCCACATCAGGCGGGTGTCGATTAGCCCAGTCCCACGCCCAGAGACAATGCCAGGGATAGCTTGACCATAATTGAGGTGTGGATTCATCCGGGTTTTGGCATCTAAAAACCAGCACCGAATTTGTTCTGCCGCCACCTGTGCATAGCGGCTGTTGCCGGTAAAGTAATAGGCCAGCCCGAGTGTCAGACAGTTATCGCACATCCGCACAATGCGCTGGGTGTCGGTATCGTCATTTTGACTCTGCGGATTGGTGTGCCCATCACGGCGGACATAGGGCAACCCATTGGGCTTGCGCGGATTCGGCCACCAGTAAGTGCCAAAGCTATAGTAATCGTGAATGTCGCCGCTGACGGGCAACAGCGCCTTGTATGTCACACTTTCCGGCCGCTGATCGCGCAGAGCATCAGCTTCACTGAGTAACCGGCGTAATGCCGGTTGCAAAGGTGAAAATGGCTGCTGTAATACCGCTTTGGCTTTAATTAAGCAGTCAGTATCCAGGGTGTATAATTTCATTGGTGTCATGGACATGGGTTCCTTATGCAGCCTTGCAGGCAACCCGTAGCCCGGTGATGGCATCAAAAATGTGGATACCGGCAAGCTTAGGTTGCAGGTAAACCGTCTCGCCCTCATTCACCGCCAGACGCTGTTTAAATACCGAGGTAAAACGCCCGCCGCCAGTACTGCAAAATAGCTGCATATCCGAGCCGGTATTCTCTATGGCGGTAATAGTGGCTTTCAGCGCGCTGGCACAGTGAGTCTCATCCACCACATTGACCTGCTCTGGCCGAATGGCGTACACCACATTTTGCCCCTCAGTGACCTGCAAATCCGCGGGCAATTTCAGCAAGGAATCGTCAGCCAGCCGCAGCAAGAATTCCCCGCCCTGTTGCACCACTTTACCTTTCAACTGATTTATTTCTGGTGACCCAATAAAGCCGGCAACAAACAGATTGGCCGGGCGATCGTAAAGATCCAAAGGCGACCCCACCTGCTCAATCCGCCCTTCGCGCAGCACCACAATCATCTGCCCCATCGTCATCGCTTCTATCTGGTCATGGGTAACATACACTGAGGTCGTTTTCAGCCGCTGATGCAACTCGCGGATCTCGCCGCGCACCTGGGTGCGTAATTTGGCATCCAGATTCGACAACGGCTCATCAAATAAAAATACCTGTGGATTACGTACAATCGCCCGCCCCATAGCAACCCGCTGGCGCTGACCGCCGGATAAATCTTTGGGTAGCCGCTCTAACAGGGCCTCCAGACCCAATAACTCGGCCGTGGTTTCTACTTTTTTACTGATATCAGCTTTGGACATTTTGGCCATTTTCAGCGCAAAACCCATGTTTTCGCGCACCGTCATTTGCGGATAAAGGGCATAACTTTGGAACACCATCGCGATGTCGCGCATCTTGGGTTCAACATCAGTGACATCTTTATCATTGATGCCAACTGTGCCGCCGGAGATTTCCTCCAGCCCGGCAATCATGCGCAATAAGGTGGATTTCCCGCAGCCACTCGGGCCGACTAACACACAGAATTCACCATCAGGGATTTCCAGTGATACATCGCGGATAACATGGGTGTCACCGTAAGATTTACAGACATTTTTAAGTACAACCGATCCCATTTTGTTTCTCCCTAGCCTTTAACCGCGCCAGACATAATCCCGCGATTGAAATGTTTTTGCAGACCCAGATACACGATGATGCTCGGCAACATCGCCAACAGAGTGATGGCAATAAAGATATTCGGTGTGATGCTCTCATCAGTACGTAAAGTGCCGAGGATCACCGGAATGGTATTTAGACTGTCCTGATTCACCACAATTAATGGCAACAGATATTGATCCCAAATCATGATAAAGCCGAAGGTCACTACCGTGCCCAATGCGGGCTTAACCAATGGCAGAATGACATGGAAGAAAATTTGCCATTCACTAGCGCCATCAATACGCGCCGCCTCTTCCAGCTCTTTTGGGATAGCCGCCATAAACTCGGTCAATACAAAGATAGAGAAAGCCCAGCCGACGACCGGCAGGATCATGCCCAGATAGCTGTTGTACAGCGAAGCATCGATAACCGGCAGCCGCCAGTTAATTATCATATACAGCGGAATAGCGATAACTTCTTCCGGCAGCATCATGGTCGAGAGAATAATCAAGCTGGTCAGTGAGACGCCGACAAACTTTTTACGTGCCAGAGCATAAGCCGCCAGCGCACTGACTGACACCTGTAAAACCGTGCCAAAGAACACCACCACAATGGAGTTCAGCAGATATTGCCAAACACCAATATCCATCCAGGCAAAGATAAAGTTCTCCCATGAGAACTGATTTGGCCAGGCCAGCAGCTCACCGGGTTTTACCGGCGCACCACTGAATGCGGTGGCGAAAATTCCCCAGTACGGGCCAACAAACACCACCAGCAACAGGCCATAAATTATCCAGCGACCAATACTGTTCCAACTTTTACTTTTCATTCCCCGTCTCCGGCTCAGGTTAGTAGCGGGCGATGCGCTTTTTCAATGTGAGATGACAGATAGTCAGCACCACAGTGAAGGCGAATAGCAGGAAGGACACCGCAGAGGCGTACCCATAATCAAACTGCTCAAAGCCCAGTTTGTAGATATGGGTCATTATCATTTCCGTCGCATTAGAGGGGCCGCCGCCAGTGGTGGCATAGACTTCAGCAAACACACGGAAACCACGAATAAACGACAGCATCAGCACCACAGAAAGTGCGGGGATCATGCCCGGCAAAGTGACGTAACGCAGGCGATTCCACCAGTTGGCACCATCCACATTTGAGGCGTCATACAAATCGCGATTAATGCCAGCCAACCCGGCAATAAAAATAACCATGTTGTAAGGCACGGCTTTCCAGATATGCAGCAGCATCACCGTCCACAGCGCCTGGTCGGTGTCGGCCAGAAATCCCTGAGCTTCAATACTGAACCAAGACAAAATGTGGTTCACCACACCATTACTGGTCGGGTTAAACAGAATTCGCCACATTTCGGCGACGATCGCCGCACTGGTGACCGCTGGCAAGAAGATAGCGGTTCGGATAAAACGCAGATGCCGAGCTGGGCCTTCTAATAGCATGGCTAAGAAGAAGGAGATAAACGCGGCCACCACCATGGTGACCACCACATATAACAGTGTGTTAAAAACCGCAGAATGCAGGGCTTCATCACCAAAAGCACGGGAGAAGTTGGCAAACCCAACCCATTCATTTGGCTGGTTAAAATTAACCTTATAAAAACTCATCACCAGCCCTTGCAGCATGGGGATAAATTTAAACCAGGTGAAGATGACCAGTGCCGGGGCCAGGAACAGCCACGGAACCAGATTACGTTTCAGTCGGGGGCTTAGCGTTATCATCATCCCCTCACTGCCCTAAGACATTTTGTTTAGCCAACTCGTCATTTACTTTCTGATTCACTGCTTTTAATTCAGCAGGGATATCACTGTCACAGTTGGCTAAAATGCGGTTGAAACCTTCAGATGTCACCTGACGAATAGGTGTCCAGTTAGGTACTTGTGGAATATAGCGGCCATGCTCGGCGTACAAATCAGCAAACATTGCCCAGCGCGGATCGTTATAAACGGCTTTGGTATCAACCTGTTTGTTAATCGACAACCGCACGACCGGCATATTATTGCTGCCCATGCCCATACCGATTTGCTGCCCTTGTGGTGAAATCATAAATTCTATGAATTTCTGAGCGGCTTCTTTTTTCTGGCTACTTTTCATCATAAAGACTGTGGTGCCTTCAGCCAGTGTCGCCTGCCCTGCTGGCCCTGCCGGTGGCGGGATAACTTCAAATGTCTCTTTGCCGGGATCTTTATCAAATAAAGCAATGTGATACGGGCCGGAGAAGAACATGCCGCTTTGGCCCGAACGGAATGACGGAATAGCATCTGCGGTGGTGGCATTAATGGCACCAGGCTGGACGCTCTTGTCACACACCATGCCGCGCATAAAACTCAGTGTTTCAGTGGCGGCGGGCTCTTCCAGTGCGCCTTTAAACTTGCCCTCACCCGCTGGGCGAATAAAGTCACCACCGGCCTGCCAAAGGTAGGAACTGATAAACCAGCTGGCGTAACCACGAGTGGTAGAGGCCGGTAAAATAAAGCCGTAAGTATCATTTTTGCCATTGCCATCGGGGTCATTAAAGGTCATGGCTTTAGCTAATTCGCTGATATCTTTCCAGTTCTTAGGCTGTTCAAGCCCCAGTTTTTCTCGCCAATCTTTGCGTATAAACAAAGCGAAGGTTTGTGCTGAAGTGGGCACACCATAATATTTACCATCAATATATTGGGCACTTTTCCAGGCGGTATCGAATATGTCTTCCCCACCAATGATATTTTTCGGCTCAATCGGCTCCACAATGCCCAGTTGAACAAACTGCCCAATGGCCACGGCATCATTGAAAATCAGATCCGGCAAAGCATTACCGGCAGCAGCCCGCGCCAGGCGTTGTTCAAAGTCAGTTGTCGCATTGAAATATTCAATTTTGATGCCCGTTTTTTTCTCAAAGGTGTCAGCTTCTTTTTTATAAATATTCTTGGAATCATTACTGGCACGAATCCACACTTGCAAGGTTTCTGCCGCGTGAAGAGAAGGAATTCCCATAGCTAAATAAGTTAACAACAGCAAAGATTTTATTTTTACTTTTGACATTATTATTGGTGTCTTCATCTTAGCGTCCTCGTTGAAATCTAATTTTTATGAATTTACCCAGATGTTTAAATAACGGAATGAAATTGCGAAATACTCGATAACATTAGAACTCAGAGAAAAGCAAAAAACTACACCATAAAAAACAAAACTTAATTCCATTTATGTTTTTCTGCTTGAGATCACATTTGAAAAATCAGGATAAAATCAATAAAAATAAAAATTAAGATATAAAACAATAAGTTGAGTTATTTATTTTAAAAAATCAAAAAAACACGTGATTGCTATAATTGGCTAAAAAGTGTCTAAAACAGAGTTTTAATTTGATGCCAATCACAATTTAACGCATTTATTTTCAGATAATTTATAAAGTAGATCTTGATCACAAAAGTCCAGAAACTTTACCTTAGAATTCAAATCCATCAGAAATGGAACATTGTTCTCTTTTAGAAAAAACAGTGAAATAATATTTAAAATATTATTTTTATTAGACTGATTTTTTTATAAAGCAAACATAAATAATTAACCTAACAAACCTCGCTGCTTTATTTTAAGTCCTATAAATCATAAAGAATAAGGAAAGTAATAATGAAAATTTCGAGTAAAAAAAACATATTACTGGCTATTCTTCTGGGGTCTTCGCCATTTATTTATGCGGCTGAGAGTCACCCATTATTATTAAAAATGGATGATATCAACTACAGCATTGAGCAGATTAAGCAAAACAACCCGCTGTATGAAAAATCCTATAAAAATCTGATAGCTAAGGCGGATAAAGCATTAAAAAAGCCACTTTACTCTGTCATGGATAAAAGTCTGTTAGCAGCCAGTGGGGATAAACACGACTATTACAGCTTCCCGCCTTATTGGTGGCCAGACCCAAGTAAGGAAGATGGCATGCCTTATTTGCGCAAAGACGGCGAAACAAATCCAGCGGCCAACAGTGACGCGACGGATAAAAAGCGCATGAACAGCTTCAGCGAAGATGTCTATTACCTGGCGCTAGCTTATAGCTTTACCGGCAAGCTCGAGTATGCCGAGAAAGCGCGAGATCAATTGGTCAACTGGTTCGTCAATCCAAACACCCGCATGAACCCAAATCTGCAATATGCTCAAGCAATCCCTGGCATTAATGAAGGCCGTGGTATTGGCTTGATTGATAGTCGGGCATTAGTAGATGTAATTGATGCCGTTGAATTAATACAACCGGCCAATGTCCTCACCCCTGCCGACTATCAAGCTATCAAACTTTGGTACCAAGATTTTTACCAATGGATGAACACCAGCCAAAACGGTTTCGAAGAGGATAATTGGCACAATAACCACGGCACTTACTTTGATGCCCAAGCCGCCTCTTTTGCACTTTTCAGTGACCAAAAAGCCGCCGCGCAAAAACGCCTGGAAATAACACAGCTGCGCCGAATTCCATCACATTTTGATATGCAAGGCCGGCAAAATGCCGAGCTGGAGCGCACCCGCCCGTGGCATTACAGCAATTTCCATCTGGAGGCCTATAACAAGCTGGGCCGCCTTGGTGAAGTGGCTGACAAAGATATTTGGAACTTTAGTTTGGACGAACACAGTCTGAAAAAAGGCTATCAATATGTGGCCAGTTTTATCAATACCGACCAAGCCTGGCCCTATAAAGACCTGGATGGTATGCAAGATAAAAAAGCCTTGGTCAATATGATTACAGCGGCTCGCGCTTATCCAGAAGATCCTGATTTTAAACAAAAAGCGCAATATCTTATCGCCAAATATCCAGATGCTGTTGAAATCCTGCTCTACCCGATAACACAAAAATAAGCCGCTATCCCAATACAAAGGATAGCGCCGAGGACAGACCAGAAATGAAGCAGTTTACTGACAAGCAGATGGCTAAAATTCGCCAGCGGGTTGTGCAACAACAAGACAGTGCAGTACAGCAGCCGGGGATTATTGCGGCCCTGATTGCCGAGAATCAGGTGGTTCTGGACGCGGAAATACTCGTCCCAGCCACCGGTATCGCCACCTGGAACCATTATTATTATTGCCCCGACCACGGTGTGCGGCTGGAGTGGGATCGCAACTCTCCGACCCAACATCGGTGCCCGGTAGATTCTCAGTTATTGAGTGGTGAACCCTATGACGGGGCCTGGTGGCGGGCACTCAATGGCCTGAATGCCAAGGCCTGTAATCAGTTAGGGTTGTTGTGGCAATTAACTGGCGAGCTAATCTATTTCAATAAAGTGCGGGATATCTTGCTGAGCTATGCTCGCTATTATCCAGATTATCAAGTTCATGGCGGCATCCCGTACAATGGGCCGGGCAAAGCTAATGCGCAAACATTGTGTGAAGCCAATTGTCTGCTTGATTTTGCACTGGGTTATGATTTTATCGCCGACACCCTCAGCCAGGAACAACGCGACTGTATTGCCGGGCGCTTATTGCGCACAGGTGCTGATTTCCTCATGCAACACCGCACCCGTCAGTTACATAACCATGAAGTTAAAATCAGTAGCGCGATTGCAGTAATCGGCCTGATTTTGGCTGAAGAACACTATATCGAGTTTGCTGTTAATGCTGATTATGGCCTGCGTTATCAGTTGGAGCATGGGCTATTCAATGAAGGGCTATGGTTTGAGGGCTCGGTGCATTATCACTTTTACGCCCTGCAAGGTTTTTGGTCATTTGAAAAATTGGCGGCGGGCAGCAGCTATAGTCTGCTGACCTTACCTTACTATCGCGATATGCTCAGTTTCCCTCTCAAACTGTTGATGCCAGATGGCACGTTCCCCCGCATCAATGATTGCACCGCCGGGCAGGAGCAACTTGATCATGCCCATTTGTATGAGTTTGCATTTAAAACTTATGGAAATGATGAATATGCCGCCGCCCTGCACCATATTTATCACCAGCAACCCCGGCTAAATTTGGATGCCCTGTTGTATGGCGTTGAAGAATTGCCGCCACAAAAGGTTGCTATCATTCCAACAGATACATTGCATGCCCCAGATTGTGGGTTGACCATTTTTCGCCAACCACAATCTGGCCGAGCTTTACTGGTAAAACACAGCCCTTATGGGGGTGAACACGATCATTATGATCGACTGAATTTAATTCTGTTTGAGCAAAACCAAGAGATCCTGCCGGATTTAGGCACTACCGGCTATGGTGCGCAGTTGCATTACGGTTACTACAAAAACAGCGCCAGCCACAATACCATCAGCATTAATCAGGCCAATCAGCCGCCAGCAATACCGGTTATTCATAACTGGCATCAATCTGCAAACTTCAGTTGGTTAGATACAGAGGTAGATTGGGCTAAAAAAGCCCCAAAACTGGATAGCCATACCCAGGTGCAATGGGACACCGCAGCTTATCGTGATGTTAAATTCCGCCGCCGCATTTTATGGCTGGAAGATGCCATTATTGATATCAGCAGTATCGCCAACCCCCATCAGCAACAGTGCGATTGGGCTCTGCATATTGACGGAGTGGCAATGGAATCGGTGGGGGAAAGTGCCAGCTTCAGTGACAATGGGCCAATGCAATATCTGCATCAAATTACTGCCCGGCAGCTCAATGGGGTAACCCAGTGTGGTTATCAAACTGCTGCGCGCCCGCTTTCACTATGGCTAGCCGCTGAGGGCACGTTATTTCAGGGATTGGCACCCGCCAACCCATCAGTACGTGATATTAGCTATTTAATTTTACGTAACCGCCAACCGGAGACCCAGGTAACCTGCGTGTTTGATATGAACAGCAGTAACCCATTGTCACAGGTCAGGGTAGAAAATAATGGCGAGATATTATCTATCGAATTAACCCGCCAGCAGCAGGTTATACAGGTAGAAATTCCCTTAATCCGCAGTGACTTACCGCTTTTCAGTTGATTTTATTCATATTGGGGCACCCTGTTGCCCCTCTTTCACCACACTTATATCTAATCAAGAGAACAATCCCAGCATATCCTTCCTGATAATCGTGAATATGGCGATAAAGCACCTAATAATGTGATTTAGTTATCATTTACCACATAAGATAAATGTGAATTTATATGCAAGATTTCCGTATAAATGAGAATGTAACAAATGATTTTTGATTAACAAATAAAATACAAACGCTATTAAGAATCCGCTCTCATTGCTTATATTAACCTGCCAATGTATCTGCCGTGTTAAATACCCGCCAACTGTTTTGCATAATATACAGTACAGTTTTGAATAAATACCGTTAATTATGAATATAACAGGCTATTTATTCATATTTTAGTCAAGATGCATTTTAAAAGAGACAAAAAACATGACCTAAGTCACGGAATGAATAAGTGTTATGACTAAAATAGCCGCCATCAGTTAGTTTTTCTAAATTACTGTTTAAAACGAAAATCTTGTTTAAAACAAAAAATTGTTTAAAAAAACAGAGACCTTACACAAATGGAAAATAACAACAAGAAAATGGCGCATATAAGGCGGACAACACATTTAATGATGCCCGCACACCGTAGTTATTTTAACTTTTCCTATTTCCACTTTAGATAATATCCTTCCTGCGATGACATCCATTTTTATTGGATAGTCATTGTCTATAAATAATATTTAACAGATACGAAAAGTGCTATTGGCCTTTGCGTTATGTTATCTATTATCTGCTTTTTCCAAAGCTACTAACACTCGGTAATATTTTACACTATCAGATTGTTACTCAATCGATATCACCTGGTGCTGTTAGTTTTTCAGCAGAAATATAGCTATCCCGTAAAAATTTAATGTCGCCTTTGTCATCAATGCTGAATGACACAAGGATCACTGCGCCTAAAAATTAGGCCATAGTGTTGCGCAGAACAGCAGACTATTTATTAATGAATAATATTTCATTGATATGGACTGCTATACATAAAATTTATTAAACGACTAAATCCAATGTAGAAAATGTTGGACGGGTTTATATATCCTAAATAAAAGAGAACCTATAATGAAAAAGTTGAATATTGCGGCAAGCACATCAGCTATATCTTGCTTTGAATCGCAGCGAGAAATAGTCGATGTTTTACACACGGATTTTACAGATATTGCTGCTGTCGTTTTGTCTGTTCAAGATATCAATAATGGCGTCATTGATAGCATTCATGCCTTGGGCCTTGAAATTCCTATTTTTGCCGCAGTCTGTTGTGAAGAAGAACTGAATACTGATGTATTACCCTCATTAAACGGGGTATTTGAACTTTGTGGTGATAATACTGATTTTTATGGTAAACAACTGGAATCAGCCGCAGAAAAATATGAAAAAGAGTTGCTGCCACCCTTCTTTAATACATTAAAAAAATATGTAGAAATGGGTAATTCCACCTTTGCTTGCCCAGGACATCAGGGCGGACAATTCTTCCGTAAGCATCCCGCTGGCCGTCAATTTTTTGACTTCTATGGCGAAACTATTTTCCGCTCTGACATGTGTAATGCTGATGTCAAATTAGGTGACTTACTCATTCACGAAGGTGCACCTTGTGATGCGCAAAAACATGCGGCGAAAGTATTTAATGCCGATAAAACCTATTTCGTTCTGAACGGAACATCAGCTTCAAATAAAGTTGCTACCAATGCCCTATTAGCTCGTGGTGACTTGGTGCTCTTTGACCGCAACAACCATAAATCCAACCACCACGGCGCGCTGATTCAAGCCGGGGCTACCCCAGTCTATCTGGAAACCGCCCGCAACCCATTTGGCTTTATTGGTGGAATTGATGCTCACTGTTTTGAAGAAAAATACCTACGAGAACAAATACGTAGCGTAGCTCCGGAACGTGCCAACGAAGCACGTCCATTCCGTCTGGCGATTATCCAACTAGGTACCTATGACGGCACAATTTATAATGCCCGCCAAGTGGTGGATAAGATTGGCCATCTTTGTGACTATATTCTGTTTGACTCAGCATGGGTGGGTTACGAGCAATTTATTCCAATGATGAAGGATTGTTCACCATTATTACTTGAACTGAATGAAAATGATCCCGGTATTATCGTTACTCAATCAGTACATAAACAACAGGCCGGTTTCTCACAAACCTCACAAATTCATAAGAAAGATAAACATATTAAAGGCCAGGATCGTTACTGTAATCACAAACGTTTTAATAATGCGTTTATGCTACATGCATCCACCAGCCCATTTTATCCATTATTTGCCGCATTAGATATTAATGCGAAAATGCATGAGGGTAAAAGCGGCCAACGTATGTGGCTTGATTGTGTTAAAACCGGTATTGAAGCCCGCAAAACGCTCTTAAATACCTGTAGCCTAATAAAACCTTTTGTTCCTGTCACTGTGGAGGGTAAACCTTGGCAAGAATATGATACCGAGGTCATGGCTCAAGATTTGCGTTTCTTTAATTTCATACCCGGTGAGAAATGGCATGCTTTCGAAGGCTATGAAGAATCACAATATTTTGTTGACCCTTGTAAGTTATTATTAACCACACCCGGCATTGATACCAATACTGGCGAATATACTGCATCCGGTATTCCAGCAACTATTTTGGCTAATTTCCTGCGCGAAAATGGAATTGTGCCAGAGAAATGTGACCTTAACTCCATCCTGTTCTTATTAACGCCAGCAGAAGACTTGGCGAAAATGCAACATTTGGTGGCGCAAATTGCCCGTTTTGAACGTTTCATTAAAGAAGATGCTTTGCTCATCGATGTATTACCAACAGTTTATCGTAATAATGAAACTCGCTATCAAGGTTATACCATCGGGAAATTGTGTCAGGAAATGCACGACCTTTATGTCAGCTATGATGTTAAACAGCTGCAAAAAGAAATGTTCCGTAAACAATATTTCCCGAAAGTCATGATGAATCCTCAGGATGCCAATATTGAATTCGTCCGTGGACATGCCGAATTAGTTCCATTGTGTAAAGCAGAAGGTCGTATTGCCGCAGAAGGCGCATTACCTTATCCACCGGGAGTATTGTGTGTTGTCCCTGGTGAAGTTTGGGGCGGCGCGGCTCAACGTTATTTCCTGGCACTTGAAGAAAGCATTAATTTATTACCGGGATTTGCACCTGAATTACAAGGCGTTTATTTACAAGTTGATGAAGACGGATGGAACCGTGCATATGGCTATATGATGAAACAATAATAAATACTTATTTATAAAACACCAAAAATAACACTCAAACCTGCGGGGGTAAATTACGCCCGCAGTCTCTGAAATTTAAAAAGAGATAATAAAAATGAGTAAAAAAAATAATAAGATGGGAGTCGTACAGCTGACTATTCTGACCGCCGTCAATATGATGGGGTCGGGCATAATTATGCTGCCAACCAAACTCGCCGAAGTTGGAACGATTTCTATCGTTTCATGGTTAGTCACCGCAGTCGGTTCTATGGCACTGGCTTATGCTTTTGCCCAATGCGGCATGTTCAGCCGTAAATCTGGTGGGATGGGCGGTTATGCAGAATATGCTTTCGGCAAATCCGGCAACTTCATGGCCAACTATACCTATGGCGCGTCACTGCTTATTGCCAATATCGCCATTGCAATCTCGGCAGTCGGGTATGGGACTGAATTATTAGGTGCCACCCTCAGCCCATTGGGTATCTCAATTGCCACCATCTGCGTACTCTGGTTGGCCACCGTGGCTAACTTCGGCGGCGCACGTATTACCGGGCAAATAAGTAGCGTCACTATCTGGGGGGTCATTATCCCGGTAGTAGGTATTTCTATTATTGGTTGGTTCTGGTTTAGCGGTTCAGCCTATATCGCCGCATGGAACCCACATGGCCTGCCCGTTTTTGAAGCCGTGGGATCTTCTATCTCCATGACGTTGTGGGCTTTCCTGGGGCTTGAGTCTGCCTGTGCTAACACCGATACCGTAGAAAACCCTGAACGTAATGTTCCAATCGCGGTATTGGGTGGGACTTTAGGTGCTGCGGTTATTTACATCATTTCGACCAATGTCATCGCCGGTATCGTGCCTAATATGGATTTGGCTAACTCTACCGCGCCATTTGGCCTGGCCTTCGCCTACATGTTTACCCCAGCAGTGGGTAAAATCATTATGGCATTGATGATTATGTCCTGTGTTGGCTCTTTGCTGGGCTGGCAGTTCACCATCGCGCAGGTGTTTAAATCCTCTGCCGATGAAGGTTTCTTCCCGAAAATTTTCGCTAAAGTCAGTAAAGCCGATGCCCCTATCAAAGGGATGCTAACCATAGTGGTTATCCAGAGCGTTCTGTCCCTGATGACCATTAGCCCATCACTGAATAAACAGTTCAATGTGCTGGTCAATTTGGCCGTTGTGACCAATATCATCCCTTATATTCTGTCGATGGCCGCACTGGTGATTATTCAGAAGACCGCCAATGTGCCACCAGCAAAAGCCCGTAAAGCCAATATCATTGCCTTTATCGGCGCGATGTATAGCTTCTATGCGCTCTACAGCTCCGGTCAGGAAGCCATGACTTGGGGGGCTATTGTGACCTTCCTCGGATGGACATTGTACGGCTTGGTTTCACCGCGTTTCGAATTGGCAACCAAGACTAAATAAGCCGCCAACTTGCTCATGTTATTCAACATTATATTGAGCAAAATCGGGGCGATTGAACCAGATAAGGTGCCAGTAGATAAAAAAGTCAGGATGCCACATGGAATTCCAGTAATAATGTTCCGAACCGCTACCCCCGGAATGGAATAAAATTATGTCGGATAGCCTTTGGCATCTCTATCTGCTGCGCACCACCACTGGCATGCTGTATACCGGCATTACCACCGATGTTACCCGCCGCTTAATGCAGCATCAGGCCGGGAAAGGGGCCAAAGCCCTGAGAGGGAAAGGGGAGCTAGCGCTGGTATTTCATTGTGAGGTCGGGGATCGTTCCACTGCATTGAAGCTGGAATATCGAGTGAAACAACTCAGTAAGCCACAAAAAGAACAGCTGGTGATTAGCCAGCCTTCTTCATTGATAGCATTGCTCATCGAGAAGCCGATAAGCAATAAAAAGTGACTGACTAAAACCGATTAAAGGGGGCAGAAAATACCACTTCGCCCTCAGTGTCAGCCAGTGCATCTTCTGCCAACGCGTAAACCTGAAAAGCATCTTCAGTATTCGGCCACCGGCAAGTTAATTGATGACTCGCCGCGGGAACAAAGCCAAAACGCTGATAATAAGAAGGTTCGCCTAATACCACCACCGCGGCATAGCCAAATTCATTGAGAGAATCGAGACCTTCATACACCAGTTTCTCTGCCAGCCCCTGACGGCGCAGGCTTTCTTCTACCGCCAATGGAGCCAATGCGACCCATTGACGATCTTCTCCGCCCACTTCAACTGGGCTGAAAGCGGCATAACCGACCACGCCGCCCTCATCATCTGTCGCCACTATCCCCAGCGTCAGTAAGCCGTCTTCGCGCAATTGCTGCACCAGTTCGGCTTCATCATCGCGCTTGAATGTTTGGCGCAAGAGTGCGTCTATCCCAGGCGCATCTACTGGAATTTCTACACGTATCAGCACGATGCTAATGTACGGGAATGACTCGCCGCACCCTCTTGCTGACCGGCTTCAATAAATTCAGCCAGTTGTTGCAGACCAACGCGCAAAAGTGTCGGCATAGATTCTAATTCGATAGCATCCATCAAGTTTTTCACATACAGGCCCAATTCGGTATCCCCTTCAATTCGTAACCGGCGCTGGAAAAACAGCGTATCCGGATCTTCTTTACGGGCAGCGATCAAAATAAGATCGTTGGCATCACCACTAAAGCTAACATCAGCTTCAGCCTGTTGGCTTACCACCAGCCTACCGTTTTCCACCGTCATAAACCATTGCAATGCGAGGTCGCGCACTTCAATTTTTAGCCAGCGGGACTCCAAAAACTCCAGATCGCCCTCCAGCAGTGCTTGGCGAAATTGCCAACCCAGCACTTGTTCCAATACCTGGCGTTGTAAGGCAAATGGCGTCAATTTTAGCGGCCCCCGCAGCAGCGCCGGCCCTTGACGCACAAGATGTGCTCGTAGTTTTTCCAACACAGGCTGTGACTCCTTTTGGCAATATACCCATCATCTTTCAAGCTATAGGGTATAAAAAGTGATACTGAATAAATGCATTTTGCCACATTGGTGAAATAGGAAAGCGCGTTATATCAATAAATTTTGCATCAGAGATTGGCTAAATATCAGAAGAATGCCATCAATGCGAAAGAAACTGCCTTAAATCAAGGTCAGCTCAAAGCAGATTAACTAAAATCGCCGCTCGCTATGCCCAAAGTAATTGACGTTGTAGATAGGCCGCCGTGAATAAATCCTAATGAATTTACTCAGGTTAAGTGATTCAAATAAATGAACACCGGCCATCTCCTGCAGCTTCAACTACCAAAAGCTAACATGCCAATATCATCTTCGGATGGGGAAAATTCTATGGAGCTGCTGTGTCCTGCCGGCAATTTACCCGCCTTAAAGGCTGCCATCGATAACGGCGCTGATGCGGTTTATATCGGCTTGAAAGATGATACCAATGCCCGCCATTTTGCCGGACTGAATTTCACCGATAAAAAGCTACAAGAAGCGGTCAATTACGTACACAGCCGCAAGCGCAAATTACATATCGCCATTAATACCTTCGCCCACCCTAGCGGCTATTCCCGCTGGCAACGGGCAGTGGATATGGCGGCGCAACTGGGGGCGGATGCCCTAATTTTAGCTGATTTGGCCATGCTGGAATATGCAGCCACACGTTACCCACAGGTTGAGCGCCATGTTTCGGTGCAAGCCTCTGCCACCAATGATGAAGCCATCCGTTTCTATCAACGCCACTTTGATGTGGCACGGGTGGTTTTGCCGCGCGTCCTGTCCATGCATCAGGTAAAACAGCTGTCACGTACCAGCCCGGTGCCCCTGGAAGTCTTTGCCTTTGGCAGCTTGTGCATTATGGCTGAAGGCCGTTGCTATCTATCGTCCTATTTGACTGGCGAATCTCCCAACACCGTCGGTGCCTGCTCACCGGCGCGCTTTGTGCGCTGGCAACAAACCCCGCAAGGCATGGAATCTCGCCTCAATGAGGTGCTAATCGACCGTTATGAAGATAACGAAAATGCCGGTTACCCAACATTGTGCAAAGGCCGCTATCTGGTCGATGACCAGCGCTATCATGCACTCGAGGAGCCGACCAGTCTTAACACCCTTGAACTGCTACCCGAATTATTTGCCGCCAATATTGCTTCGGTGAAAATTGAAGGACGCCAGCGCAGTCCAGCTTATGTCAGCCAGGTTGCCAAAGTCTGGCGACAAGCAATTGACCACTATCTGGCCAATCCGACGCAATTTTCCGCCAAAGCGGAGTGGATGGCACAACTGGGCGCAATGTCCGAAGGCACCCAAACCACTCTGGGCGCTTATCATCGTAAGTGGCAGTAGCCGGAGGAAACATGAAGTATGCCTTAGGCGCAGTACTCTATTACTGGCCAAAAACTGATATTGAAGATTTTTATCAGGCCGCCGCCAACAGCAGCGCCGACATCATTTATCTTGGTGAGAACGTGTGTACCAAACGCCGTGAAATGAAAGTCGGTGATTGGCTGGCGCTGGCCAAAGAAGTCGCCACCAGCGGCAAGCAGGTGGTGATATCCACACTGGCACTGCTGCAAGCGCCATCAGAGTTAAATGAACTCAAGCGCTACGTGGAAAATGGCGAGTTCTTGTTGGAAGCCAATGACTTGGGCGCGGTAAATATGGCAGCTGAACGCGGTTTGCCCTTTGTTGCTGGCCATGCGCTGAACTGCTACAACGCCTATACGCTGCGAATTTTACATCGTCAGGGCATGATGCGTTGGTGTATGCCAGTTGAACTCTCACGCGATTGGCTGGCAAATGTGCTGCTACAGTGTGAAGAACTGGGATTTCGCCATCAGTTTGAAGTTGAGGTCATGGGTTACGGCCATCTGCCGCTGGCATATTCTGCCCGCTGCTTCACTGCGCGGTCAGAAGATCGGGCCAAAGATGAGTGTGAAACCTGTTGCATTAAGTACCCGCAAGGTCGCCCGGTACTGTCACAAGAAAACCAGCAGGTCTTTATCCTCAATGGCATTCAAACCCAAAGTGGCTATTGCTATAACTTGGGTAATTCGCTGACGTCCATGCAGGGGTTGGTGGATATTGTGCGCCTTTCACCGCAAAGCAAAGAAACCTTGGCGGTCATGGATCAGTTCCGCGCGAATGAGTCGGGGTTGAAGCCACTGACTCTGGCCGATAAAGCAGATTGCAACGGCTATTGGCAGCAAATTGCCGGATTGGAATTAGTACCATAACTGGCCAGTAACCCCATAAACAGGGAGAGCAGCACCGCCCTCCCTGCTACTTAAACCGCATTCCCAGACTCATGCACCGCCCCATCCCGCTGTCGCCGCATTTATTCCCCCTTCAGTAACAGCTATTTAGATTATGCTTTCATAGGTATAGCTTTGCATTGTGAATAGGTTAATGCAGCTATAACTGAATAATCCCATTAGCTTCAATCAGTAAGGGGATAATGCGTTCGCCCTTCAAGCGACTCGACATGATATTAAGATGGACGACTCTATGAATGACAACAACATGCCTATAACTGACAAAACGACAGTGCCGCTTTCGGTTCTCGATTTATCACCAATAGCACAAGGTAAAACGCCGCGAGATGCATTTCATGCTTCGCTAGACTTAGCTCAACATGCTGAAAAGTGGGGATATCACCGCTACTGGCTGGCTGAACATCATAATATGACCGGTATTGCCAGCGCCGCGACCTCGGTGTTGATTGGCTACATTGCTGGCGGCACCCACCGCATTCGCGTCGGCTCCGGGGGGGTGATGCTACCGAACCATTCCCCGCTGGTGATTGCCGAACAGTTTGGCACCCTCGCCTCACTTTATCCTGACCGCATTGACCTTGGCCTTGGGCGCGCCCCGGGCAGTGACCAGCGCACCATGATGGCGCTACGCCGCCACCTGTCTGGCGAGGTAGATAACTTCCCTTCTGATGTTCGCGAACTGCAAAACTATTTTGCGAACGCGCAACCGGGGCAAGCAGTACAAGCCGTCCCAGGGCAAGGTTTACATGTTCCGCTATGGTTGCTGGGTTCCAGCCTGTATAGCGCGCAACTGGCGGCCGCAATGGGGCTGCCCTTTGCTTTTGCCTCACATTTTGCGCCGGATATGTTATTCCAGGCCCTCAAACTGTACCGAGAAAACTATCAACCCTCCGCCCAGTGGCCAAAACCTTATGCCATTGTTTGCGTAAATGTCGTCGCCGCAGACAGTGATTCTGATGCCCGCTTCCTGTTTACCTCCATGCAGCAGCAGTTTGTCAGCCTGCACCGAGGCACACCAGGTCAGCTACCGCCACCAGTGGCAGATATGGAGAAAATCTGTTCGCCAGCCGAACAGTTTGGTGTCGACCAGGCACTGCGGTTATCCATCATTGGTGATAAAAATAAAGTCCGGCACGGGCTTCAGTCATTATTACGCGAAACTCAAGCCGATGAATTAATGATAAATGGGCAGATTTTTGATCATCAGGCGCGTTTGTATTCATTTGAGATAGTCGCCAGCTTACAACAGGATTTACAGGCTGCCGAATACCGGTAATATATTTACAACCTGGATACTGACAATATAAAAAACCAGCCCAAAGGCTGGTTTTAATTTTAAGCAGACAACAGCGACGAACCTATAATTCGCATATTTCATTCCACGCAAAAAAACTTATTGAATTTCTTAGCAAAAAAAACGGCTGGTAATATAACAATCACCATATAATAAAAATAAAAACTTTCTAATCAAGTAAACTTCACTTAGATCTTTGAATGTCTATTCCTACTCCTTCTCTTTATTAAGAATAATAAAATCTGATAGTTGGCGTGAATCATAGTTAAGCTGACAACTACCCCTGGGGGGTATGCTTAAACGGCCTAATCCTCACTGGTGGTACTTCAATGCATATGATGGCAATGCCTCAGCCTTAGAGAGAAAGCTCAGTAGCGGCGCTGCTCTGGTTAGTCTGACTCCACTTCCGCTTCAGCATCTTTCTGGGTGAAAATAGCGATATTTTTTGCCTTGATGGTTTCACATTGATCGACAGAAATAGTCCCTTTCGCTTTTCTCTGTTGGTATTCTTTATAAGAAGGATCCCAAATAAAGTTGTTTTTAAAATACTCACCCTCGGCTAATTTGGCACAAAGGTCTTCATTACTTAGTGAAGTTGCCGGTGTTGAGCATGCGGTGAGGATAAAAGAAAAAAAAGGAATAATCATATAAGCTTTCATTTTAATGGTCCTTGTGACAAATAATTGTTTTTCTATTTCAAAAACAATTTTAGCACAATGATATCCACTATTTTTTATTTCAACGAAAACATATGTAAATAAATTAGCAATTGTGAAGAAATTATGATGCTACATAATATGCAAATATTAAATCCCATTAAAATAAAACGATATAAGCTGAGTTTTTCTTATCGCTATTTTTAATTAAAAAGTAAAATCTTAAATTCTATTTTTATTAATTAAGTCACCATTACATAGGGTTACTTTAATGTGACATTTTAGGGAACCGCTGTTTTCTACTTATAAAAAAACCAGCCCGAGGGCTGGTTTTTATGTTTAATCATCAGAGATGACTAAGACTTATGCATCACCGAAACGACGACGAGTAGGTGCTGATGCTGGTGCTGCTGATGCAGCAGGTGCTGCGGCATCATCGCGACGTGGTGCAGCTGAGCGCTGACCATCACGGTTGCCACCACGACGTTCGCCACCACCGGCTGGAGCACGGTCGCTACCGAATGAACGGCGAGGAGGTGCACCGGCACCGTCACGACGTTCGCCACCGAATGAACGGCCACCACCACGACGCTCACCACCGTTACCGCCAGCTGGACGCTCACGGCGCTCATGCGGCTGTGCATCACCCAACAGCTGCATGTTCAGCGGCTTGTTCAGGATACGGGTGCGGGTGAAGTGAGATAACATTTCGCCCGGCATGCCTTTTGGCAATTCGATAGTTGAGTGGGACGCAAACAGCTTGATGTTACCGATATAACGGCTGCTGATATCACCTTCGTTAGCAATAGCGCCAACGATATGACGAACTTCAACACCATCATCACGGCCAACTTCAATGCGATACAGTTCCATCTCGCCAACATCACGACGTTCGCGACGTGCTGGACGTTCGCCACCATCACGGCTGTCAGCGCGGCTGTCAGGACGACTGTCGCGACGGCTGTCAGAACGGTCACGGTCACGGCCACGGTCGTTGCTACGATCATCACGAGAATTAAATTCACGCTGTGGGCGACGTGGTGCTTCTGGTGGCAGGATCAAAGGACGTTCGCCCTGTGCCATCTTCAGCAATGCAGCTGCCAGCGCTTCGATATCAAACTCTTCTTCTGGTTGCAGTTTAGTCAGCAATGCACGGTACAAGTCCAAATCACTGCTTTCCAGCTGTTGGCTAACTTTAGCCGCAAATTTAGCTAAACGGCGTTCGCTCAGCAGTTCTGCGTTTGGCAGCTCAACTTCTGGAATAGTCAACTTCATGGTGCGTTCAATGTTCTGCAACAGGCGACGTTCACGGTTCTCAACAAACAGTAACGCACGGCCAGCACGACCGGCACGACCAGTACGGCCGATACGGTGAACATAAGACTCTGAATCCATAGGGATATCATAGTTTACAACCAGGCTGATACGCTCAACGTCCAAACCACGTGCAGCAACATCAGTTGCAATCAGAATATCCAAACGGCCATCTTTCAGACGTTCCAGAGTCTGCTCACGCAGGGCCTGGTTCATGTCGCCGTTCAATGCAGCGCTGCTATAACCGCTACGCTCCAGAGTTTCTGCCACTTCCAGCGTTGCATTTTTGGTGCGCACGAAGATGATGGCAGCATCGAAATCTTCAGCTTCCAAGAAACGTACCAGTGCTTCGTTTTTGCGGTAACCGCCACCCACTTTCCAATAGACCTGGCTAATGTCAGGGCGAGTAGTCACGCTAGACTGAATACGAACTTCCTGTGGCTCTTTCATAAAGCGACGGGTTATACGACGAATCGCTTCTGGCATGGTTGCAGAGAACAGCGCGGTCTGATGTTCAGCCGGGATCTGCGCCAGAATGTTTTCGACATCTTCAATAAAGCCCATGCGCAGCATTTCATCTGCTTCATCCAACACTAAACCTTTCAGGTTGGACAGCTTAAGGGTACCGCGTTTCAGGTGGTCTAACAGACGACCTGGGGTACCAACAACAACTTGTGGCCCCTCACGCAAAGCGCGTAATTGAACGTCATAACGCTGGCCGCCGTACAAGGCCACCACGTTAACGCCTTTAATATCTTTAGAGAAGCTGGTTAATGCTTCAGCAACTTGGATCGCCAACTCACGGGTTGGAGCCAGTACCAGCACCTGTGGTGCTTTCAGTGCTGGGTCAATGTTGTGCAACAGCGGAAGCCCGAATGCAGCGGTTTTACCACTACCGGTTTGCGCCATACCAAGAACATCACGACCGTTCAACAGGTGTGGAATACATTCCAATTGAATTGGAGATGGTTTTTCATAGCCCAAAGCAGTAAGGGCGGAAAGAATTGGAGCGGACAGCCCCAGATCAGCAAAAGAGGTTTCAAGCTCAGTAGTCATGTACACGTGCCTCATTAATAATGGCAGCCAGTCTACATAACTCGTCGAGAAAATTTTCAGTCATTTTCATTGAAAAGTGTGAACCGGCTCAAATTAGATTATAAAACGAACAAAAAGGCCATCACCTGTTAGGGTGATTAACTTTGGTAAAAACCAAGGTATATCAGGCTGATAGTTGCTCGTCAGCTATTGCTGGTCCGATTCCGATAGGTCGTCTTGTTCTTGGCCCAAAAGCGCCAATTCCAACAATGCATAGCGGTGCTCAACAAAGTTATGAACGTTGTTAGCTACCGTCAGTTTGAACAGCGCCGAAGCGGTGTCCTTGTCCCCCAGACTTAGGTAATGTTTACCTAAATAGAAGTCAGTTTCACTGAGATGCTCAGCGAGCGAAGAGTTATCCGTTGCATCTGCCTTAAGCCTTTCCATCAGCGTTTTTTCGCTGATTGTGCCTAGGTAGAATTCGACAATATTCCATCCCCATTGCCCTCTGTCCGATTTTTCATAGCGTTGTTGTAACGCTACTGTCGCTGCCTTAGGATCGATTTCTCTTTCCACCAGATACAGCCACAACGAACGGAAGGGATCATTTGGGTCGTCTTGATAAAACGCCTGCAGATCATCCTGCGCCAACGGGAGTCGACCGCCATAATACAGAGCGATACCCCGGTTTAAACGCGCGTAATTGTAAGTTGGATCAAGCTCTAGTACAGAATCAAACGCTTCATAGGCAGCATCAAAATTGCCTGCCTGCGTTAAATAAATGCCCAGATAGTTGAAAACTTCTGGCATGTCAGGACGAATAGCTAACGCTTGCGAAAAATCATTTCGCGCTAGTGCCCGTAGCCCGAGGCTATCATACAGCACTCCGCGCTCATATAAAAGCTGTGCGCGCTCATCATCCGTAAGTGCCCGACTTGCAAGGATTTGTTCCATGCGCGCCAGAATCACTTCCTGCTGCAACGTAGGTTGCAACGGGATTGCCAATACCTCGTCTTTACGCCAATCATGGTTGCTGCATCCTGCCAGCATGAGTGCTGTCACAACGTAACACCAGCGCAAGAAAGGCTTCATTTCCTACTCCCGAAGACAAACATTGGATAAATATCCTTTCATCCATTTGTTTAACACGAGAGCATCCTACTCTCGAGATAACACGGCTCCTCACTAATGAGCCAGGAGCCGTGCAATACTAAATTACTCTGCTGCTGCTTCTGGTGCCGCGGTTTCTGCGTCAGGAGTCGTAGCTTCTTTGATGCTCAGGCGGATACGGCCCTGGCGATCAACTTCCATTACTTTCACTGGCACTTCTTGGCCCATTTGCAGGTAATCAGTCACTTTCTCTACACGCTTGTCAGCGATTTGAGAAATATGTACCAAACCTTCTTTACCGCCGCCGATGGCAACAAATGCACCGAAATCAACGATACGAGTCACTTTACCCGCATAGATACGGCCCACTTCGATTTCAGCAGTAATTTCTTCAATACGACGGATAGCATGTTTTGCTTTATCGCCGTCAGTTGCTGCAATCTTAATGGTGCCATCATCTTCGATTTCAATGGTGGTGCCAGTTTCATCAGTCAGCGCACGAATCACAGAACCACCTTTACCGATCACATCCTTGATTTTCTCAGGGTTGATCTTCATGGTGTAGATACGTGGAGCAAACTCAGAGATATCGCCACGTGGTGTGCTGATAGCCTGTTCCATAACACCCAGAATGTGCAGACGCGCACCCTTAGCCTGGTTCAGAGCCACCTGCATGATTTCGCGGGTGATACCTTCAATTTTAATGTCCATTTGCAGTGCAGTGATACCTTCACGGCTACCTGCTACTTTAAAGTCCATGTCGCCCAAGTGATCTTCATCACCCAGAATATCAGACAGGACGACAAAGTTTTCGTCTTCTTTAACCAGACCCATTGCGATACCTGCAACAGCGGCTTTAATTGGTACACCTGCATCCATCAGGGCCAGAGAAGCACCACAAACAGAAGCCATTGATGAAGAACCATTAGATTCAGTGATTTCAGAAACTACACGAACAGTGTAAGGGAAATCAGCTGCATTTGGCATTACTGCCAACACACCGCGTTTCGCCAGACGGCCATGACCAATCTCACGACGCTTCGGTGAACCCACCATACCTGTTTCACCAACACAATATGGAGGGAAATTATAGTGTAGCAGGAATGAGTCAGTACGCTCACCCATCAGCTCATCAATATTTTGCGCGTCACGTGCCGTACCCAGTGTTGCTGTAACCAATGCCTGAGTTTCACCACGGGTGAACAACGCAGAACCATGGGTACGTGGCAAGACACCAGTACGTACATCCAGGCCACGGATCATGTCTTTTTCGCGGCCATCAATACGCGGCTCACCACGTAATACACGGCTACGAACAACATCTTTCTCAACGCTGCCCAGGATGTCCTGAATTTCTGAAGCATCTAAAGTGTCGTCTTGCGCTAACAGCGCTTCAGTCACGTCAGCTTTGATAGCATCAACTTGAGTATAACGCTCTTGTTTCTCGGTGATGCGATACGCGTCACCCAGACGAGCAGTTGCCAGCTCAGCAACGCGTGCGCGCAGCGCTTCGTTTACTGGCTCAGCATGCCAATCCCACTTAGGTTTGCCAGCTTCAGCAACCAGAGCATTAATGTTTTCAATCACAATTTGCTGTTGTTCGTGGCCGAAGACAACCGCGCCTAACATTTGATCTTCAGACAAGATGTCTGCTTCTGATTCAACCATCAATACTGCACCCGCAGTACCGGCAACAACCAAGTCCAGGCGGCTTTCTTTCAGCTCGTCGGTAGTTGGGTTCAGCACGTATTGGTCATTGATGAAACCAACGCGAGCAGCACCAATTGGGCCGTTGAATGGGATACCTGACAGGCTCAGCGCAGCTGATGCGCCAATCAGTGCCACGATGTCTGGGTTAATTTGTGGATTAACAGAAACAACGGTAGCGATAACCTGAACTTCGTTCAGGAAACTGTCTGGGAACAGTGGACGAATTGGGCGGTCAATCAGACGTGAGGTCAGTGTTTCGCCTTCACTTGGGCGGCCTTCACGACGGAAGAAACTGCCTGGGATACGGCCAGCTGCGTAAGTACGCTCTTGGTAGTTAACAGTCAGAGGGAAGAAGCTCTGGCCTGGTTTAGCTTTCTTTTGGCCAACAACAGTAACGAATACTGCGGTGTCATCCATGCTTACCATTACAGCAGCAGTTGCCTGGCGAGCCATCATGCCGGTTTCAAGAGTGACAGTATGTTGGCCGTACTGGAATTTACGAATAATCGGAGTCAGCAAAATAGTATCCTTATACTATGCGGTGCCGGATCGTATTGACGACCTCATCCACCTGTTACTTATACCTTCACACTGCATCCTCGCGACTAATGACAATCCTTAACTCCCATTGAGTTAAAGTCTCTCATTAGCCGCGCGAACCTCTGCACCGGAAGACTCTATTTTAAACAAATACCAAACAACAATAATATACTAGCGTATTTTATCATTGCTTCTTAGAAAAAAGGGGCCAATTTGGCCCCTTTCTCCCGAAACTCGTAGACTTAGCGACGCAGACCAAGACGTTCGATCAGAGAAGCATAACGTGCTACATCTTCACGCTTCAGGTAGTCCAGCAGCTTACGACGCGTGGATACCATACGCAGCAGACCACGACGGCTGTGGTGATCTTTTTTGTGCTCGGAGAAGTGACCTTGCAAATGGTTAATTTGAGCAGTCAACAGAGCAACCTGAACTTCGCTTGAACCGGTGTCATTGGCACCGCGACCGAAGTCAGCAACGATTTTAGCTTTCGCTTCAACACTTAGAGACATGATACAACTCCAAATATATAGATAAATTAAGACAGGCGCCGATCTCTAATTCAGCAACCCAATATGTAAGCCGCACTATTCTACTCTTTGAACCTTGGGATCGCAAGGTAGGCCTTGTAACCTACCCCATGTTTCCTGCTACAACCTTCGCGACAGCGGTGTTTTCCACATCCACACTTTCAACGACCAAACGTTTAGGTGCGACCCGGCCATCTTCTGCAATTGTCCCAATACCAATGAAATTATGCTCTTCACCTTCAGTGATACGCACCATGCCTTCGCTTGGCGCACTGGCGACATGTACTGGTTGCCCTTGCTTCACATACGCAGCGACTGCCGGTAACAGATTAACTTCAGGGAAGTTCAAGACTGCACTGTCCATCGGTAATAACAGTAAATCCAGTTCAGGATTAGGTGAGCGATTTTCTGCCTGTGCCGTTTCGACCATGGCAGTCAGTTGCTCTAAAGTCACCATGCGATCACTTGGATAAGTAGCCACCTGTAACCGACGCAAATAACTCACATGTGCGCCGCAACCCAGTAACTCACCCAAATCATCAATAATAGTGCGAATATACGTTCCCTTAGAGCAATGGATTTCCAGCTCAAGAGAATCGCCTTCCCAGCGGATAAAAAGCAGTTCGTAAACGGTAATACTGCGCGCTTCGCGTTCTACTTCAATTCCCTGACGGGCATATTCATACAGCGGCTTACCCTGATGCTTCAGTGCAGAATACATGGACGGCACCTGTTGGCTCTCGCCACGGAAACTGTCCAAAGCTGCATCTAACTGAGCCTGAGTAAAGTTAATTTCCCGCTCACTGATTAACGCACCTTCGGCATCCGAAGTATCAGTTCGTTGCCCTAAACGAGCAACAACACGATAGCGTTTATCTGAATCTAGCAAAAATTGGGAAAACTTGGTCGCTTCACCCAGACAAATAGGCAACATACCGGTCGCCAGAGGATCGAGCGCACCAGTATGGCCTGCGCGGTTAGCGCTAAAGAGGCGTTTTACTTTTTGTAAAACGTCATTAGAGGAGAGGCCCAGCGGCTTATCCAATAACAGAATGCCGTTAATGTCACGGCCGCGACGACGTGGACGCCCCATTACTTCTCCTCGTCGTTACCTGGATTAACCTGACGTTCTACATCATTTTTGATGACGTTAGTCACCAGGTTAGACATCCGCATCCCTTCAATCAGGGAGTTATCATAAGCGAAGGTCAGTTCTGGCACGATACGCAAACGCATCGCTTTACCTAGCAGAGTTCGGATATAACCAGAGGCATCTTGTAGTGCTTTAATGCCATTTTTAACCGTATCCGGATCAGCGTTATCGGTTAACACATTCAGGAAGGTCACAAAGACTTTAGCGTAAGCTAAATCACGGGACAGCTCGATGCCGGACACAGTAGCCATGCCAACACGAGGGTCTTTGATTTCACGCTGTAGGATAAGGGCGATCTCTTTTTGCATTTCCTGTGAAACACGCTGAGAACGGCTGAATTCTTTTGCCATTTGGATTCTCCAGACAATTTGGGGGGCCAAGGCCCCCCAAATGGATATAAGCAAATCAGAAGTGGTTAAGCGATGGTACGTTTGATTTCGATAATTTCGAATACTTCGATCACATCACCAGCACGGACGTCATTGTAGTTCTTAACGCCGATACCACATTCCATACCATTACGAACTTCGTTAACGTCATCTTTGAAGCGGCGCAGAGATTCCAGCTCGCCTTCATAAATAACCACGTTGTCGCGCAGAACACGGATTGGGTTGTTACGCTTAATCACACCTTCAGTAACCATACAACCAGCAATGGCGCCAAATTTCGGTGATTTAAACACATCACGAACTTCAGCCAGACCAATGATTTGCTGTTTGTATTCAGGCGCCAACATACCACTCATCGCCTGTTTCACTTCGTCGATCAGGCTATAAATGACTGAGTAGTAACGCAAATCCAAGCCTTCGCTTTCAACTACACGACGCGCTGAAGCATCAGCACGGACGTTAAAGCCAAGGATGATTGCGCCAGATGCTGCTGCCAGTGTTGCATCAGTTTCGGTAATACCACCAACGCCTGAGCCAACAATACGCACTTTCACTTCATCGGTAGACAGTTTTTCCAGTGAATCACAGATAGCTTCACAAGAACCCTGTACGTCAGACTTGATTACGATGTTCAGTTCAGAAACTTCGCCTTCGGTCATGTTCGCAAACATGTTTTCCAGTTTAGATTTCTGCTGACGAGCAAGTTTAACTTCACGGAATTTGCCCTGACGATACAGTGCAACTTCACGTGCTTTCTTCTCATCACGAACCACGGTCACTTCGTCACCGGCAGCCGGAACACTGGACAAGCCCAGAATTTCAACTGGGATAGACGGGCCAGCAGACGTGATATCACGGCCCAGCTCGTCACGCATCGCACGCACACGGCCATACTCAAAGCCACACAGTACGATATCGCCTTTGTTCAGCGTACCTTGTTGAACCAGCACGGTAGCTACAGGGCCACGGCCTTTATCCAAGAAGGATTCGATAACCACACCGCTTGCCATACCAGTACGAACGGCTTTCAGTTCCATGACTTCAGCTTGCAGCAAAATTGCTTGCAGCAAATTATCAATACCGGTACCGACTTTCGCAGATACTTCGATGAATGGAACATCGCCGCCAAAGTCTTCAGATATAATACCGTGTTGAATCAATTCAGTTTTAACACGGCTTGGGTCAGCGGCTGGCTTATCGATTTTGTTCACTGCAACCACAACTGGCACGTTCGCCGCTTTGGCATGCTGAATAGCTTCGATAGTTTGCGGCATCACGCCATCGTCGGCTGCAACAACCAGCACCACGATATCAGTCGCCTGAGCACCACGAGCACGCATTGAAGTAAACGCGGCGTGTCCTGGGGTATCCAGGAAGGTGATCATGCCGTTTTCAGTTTCAACGTGATAAGCACCGATGTGCTGGGTAATGCCACCGGCTTCACCTGACGCCACTTTCGTGGAGCGGATGTAATCCAGCAGAGAGGTTTTACCGTGGTCAACGTGGCCCATGATGGTCACAACTGGAGCGCGGTGCTCAGCTGCGGCTTCAGCGCCAGTATCACGGTCGCTCATCAGTGCTTCTTCCAGCTCGTTTTCACGGCGAAGAATCACTTTGTGGCCCATCTCTTCAGCAACCAGCTGAGCTGTTTCCTGATCGATAACCTGGTTAATGGTTGCCATTGCACCCAGTTTCATCATGGCTTTGATGACCTGAGAGCCTTTAACAGCCATTTTGTTTGCCAGTTCAGCAACAGTTACCGTCTCGCCAATGATGACATCACGGTTAACTGCGACAACAGGCTTATTGAAGCTCTGCTGCAATGTGCTTGGTTTACGTTTGCCTTTACGGCCAACAGCACGTGCTTCTTCGCGATCAGCTTTAGACTCAGAGAGTTTATTGCCTTTCTTCTGTTTAGTGGCTTTACCACCACGAGTGCGGCTACGGCGATCACCTTCAACTTTGGCGTCGTTTTCATCTTCCGCGGCGCGTGCATGTTGTGAGGTGGTAACATGGTAGTCAGCAGATTCTGTCTGCTCAGCCACAGGTGCTGGCCATTTACCTTCATTTTCGGCTGCCATTTTACGGGCTTCCTCAGCAACGCGTTTCGCGTCTTCCTCGACCTTACGGCGTGTTTCTTCTTCTACTGAGCGTTTCAGCTCGGCAGCTTCAGCTTCACGGCGTGCTTTATCAGTCTGAGCTGGCTTGGTTTTTTCGTCGGTTTGTTGATTCGTCACTTTTTCTTTTTCCGCTGCTTGGCGTTTAGCTTTTTCAGCGGCCTCACGTTTGGCTTGTTCTTCGGCCGCACGTTTAGCTTTTTCTTCAGCGATTTTCTGCGCTGCTGCTTCCGCTTCACGTTGTGCCTGCTCTTCCGCTTCACGCTGTGCCTGCTCTTCCGCTTTAGCTTGTTCAGCTTCCGGCGTATTTACATAAGTGCGTTTCTTGCGGACCTCGATTTGCACCGATTTACTCTTTCCGCCGGTGCTCGGAATATTCAAGGTGCTACGCGTTTTGCGTTGCAGCGTGAGTTTGTTAGGCGCACTACCGTGTTCACGGTTCAAGTGTGCCAGCAATGTTTCTTTTTCTTGCTGGGTAACTGAGTCTACTTCAGACTTCTTGATCCCTGCATCAGCAAATTGCTGTACCAGGCGATCAACCGGAGTCTGAATCTCAGCTGCCAGCGATTTTACGGTTACATCTGTCATGCTGTTCCTTCCTGCTACAGTTTATTACGCGTTATCGCCAAACCAACAGATATTACGTGCGGCCATAATCAGCTCGCCAGCTTGCTCATCGCTAAGCCCTTCAATATCTGCCAGATCGTCGATACCCTGCTCGGCAAGATCTTCCAGCGTACACACACCGCGCGCAGCTAATTTGAATGCCATGCTACGTTCCAGACCCGCCAGATTCAGCAGATCATCGGCGGGTTTTTGGTCGCCAAGACTTTCTTCTTGTGCCAGGGCCAGCGTGGTCAATGCAGCTTTGGCGCGGTCACGCAGCGCTTCAACCGTATCTTCGTCAAGACCATCGATTTCCAGAAGTTCTTTTACTGGCACGTAAGCCAATTCTTCCAGAGAAGAGAAACCTTCCTCTACCAAAATGGTGGCAAAGTCCTCATCGATATCAAGATATTTGGTGAAGGTATCAATGGCGGCATGAGCCTCGGCCTGATGCTTCGCCTGAAGATCGTCCGCCGTCATTACGTTCAGTTCCCAGCCACTCAGCTGTGCAGCTAAACGTACGTTCTGGCCATTACGACCGATTGCCTGTGCCAGATTACTGGCTTCAACGGCAACATCCATTGTGTGTTTGTCTTCATCAACCACAATTGACGCAACATCAGCTGGCGCCATGGCATTAATAACAAACTGGGCTGGATTATCATCCCACAATACAATATCAATGCGCTCGCCGCCAAGTTCGCTGGAAACAGCTTGAACACGGGCACCACGCATACCAACACAAGCACCTACTGGATCGATACGTTTGTCGTTGGTTTTAACCGCAATTTTAGCACGCGAACCCGGATCACGGGCAGCAGCTTTAATTTCAATCAATTCTTCGCCAATTTCTGGCACTTCAATTCGGAACAGTTCAATCAGCATTTCAGGACGTGAACGGCTGACAAACAACTGAGCACCGCGAGCTTCTGGACGCACATCATACAGAACACCACGGATACGGTCGCCCGGACGGAAGTTTTCACGCGGTAGCATGTCTTCACGGCCAATAACGGCTTCAGCATTGTTACCCAAATCCAGTGCAATACTGTCGCGGTTAACTTTTTTAACTGTACCGGTAACAATCTCGCCTAAATACTGACGGAATTGCTCAACCACCATTGCACGTTCAGCTTCGCGTACTTTTTGTACGATAACTTGCTTGGCAGTTTGAGTAGTAATGCGGTCAAAAGTAACAGATTCAATCTGATCTTCAACATAATCGCCCAACTGGAGCGAAGGATCTTCAAACTGAGCTGCTTCTATCGTAATTTCGCGTGTTGGCATAGTGACTTCGTCAACAGCAACCCAACGACGGAAAGTATCAAAATCACCGGTTTTACGGTCGATGCTGACGCGAACTTCAATTTCTTGTTCGTATTTTTTCTTAGTCGCTGTCGCTAGAGCGGTTTCCAACGCCTCAAAAATCTTCTCGCGCGGAAGGGATTTCTCATTGGAAACTGCTTCTACAACAGCCAGAATCTCTTTGTTCATCCTAGTTGCCTCATCCAAACTTTAAAAGTGGGGTACCAGATTCGCTTTCTGGATGTTGCTCAGCGCGAACACTTCATCTTTTCCATCCACAGTCACCGTGATCATTTCACCATCAACGGCTTTGATAATGCCCTGCCATTTACGGCGATTCTGCATTGCCATACGCAAAACCAAAGTGACTTCTTCACCAAGGTAGCGAGTATAGTGTTCAGCAGTGAACATTGGGCGCTCAAGACCCGGAGAGGAAACTTCTAAGTTGTAAGCGACCGTAATGGGATCTTCTACGTCCAATACAGCGCTGACCTGGTGGCTGACATCAGCACAAGCATCAACAGTGATCCCGTCGTCACTATCAATATAGATTCGTAGCGTCGATTGGCGCCCCCGGATGAACTCGATGCCGACTAATTCGTAGCCTAAGGCCTCAACCGGTGCTGAAATTATCTCTGTTAACTTTTGTTCTAATGTGGACAAGCCCACCCCCAAGACATAAAAAAAGGGCCTAATAGCCCAGTGATTCTGCTGTCAAATAACAAAAAACCCCGAAATTCGGGGCTTTAAGCAACTGGACCCTGTTTGCCGCAAAGCGGCTCTTCGGTACAACTTTCTGACAAGTATTTTTTTCAAATTGAAATCGAAAGTATCTGAGGTCTACCGAATACAACATTTGAAAAAAAACACTTTAGGAAAGTGGTTGCGGGGGCCGGATTTGAACCGACGACCTTCGGGTTATGAGCCCGACGAGCTACCAGGCTGCTCCACCCCGCGTCCGAAAACGTGGCAAATATTACGTCGATAACGACAAAAAAGCAAGTTATCTGTCTGACTTGGTACCGAGGACGGGACTTGAACCCGTAAGCCCAATCGGGCACTACCACCTCAAGGTAGCGTGTCTACCAATTCCACCACCCCGGCACTGATTTAACTGATTGTTTTTACTATTTAAGTATTAACAATCATTGTAAAACTTTTTTCTCTTACTTACTTACAACTTCTTTCGAAACATTACTGCGGGATATCACTACTCGGCTTAGTCGGAGCTACAGGCGCTGCAGTCTGCTCAGTTTTTGCTGGCTGACCCAGATTTTCCCATTCACTACCTTTATTGCCCTGGTTGGTGCTCATGTTACCCAAAATCAAGCTAATGACGAAAAACAGCGTCGCCAATACAGCCGTCATGCGAGTCATGAAGTTACCGGAACCATTCGAACCGAACAGAGTTGCAGAAGCACCTGCTCCGAATGAGGCTCCCATATCCGCGCCTTTGCCTTGCTGTAACATGATCAGAGCGACTAGCCCAATCGAAATCAGCAAGAAAATAACCAGAAGAGCTTCGTACATAGTTGTACCTGTATCCTTGCGGGTTCACCGCATGCAAAAATGCTTCTCACCCATCAAGCGGGGAATTATTCACCCACTTAAGCGGGTGTGAATACTAACCAAAGCGTCTAGTACACGCAAGGGCAATTTCATCACTCGAGTTCATTTGCGGAAAAAATCGTCAAGTTATTCAACTTCAGCACAATTTGCCGGGGAAGAGTCGCCTCTTCCCCGGTCAAAAATAATTAACCTGCCGCTTTGACTGCATCAGCAATTCGGTTAGCCATCTCAGCAATTAGCGATTCTTCAGCATCACCTTCAACCATGACGCGGATTAATGGCTCAGTACCGGATTTACGCAACAGCACTCGACCACGGTCACCCAGTTCTTTTTCAACTTGGCGGGTAACAGCTTCAACTTCTTCTGATTTCAGTGGGTTATGCTCGCCAGAGAAACGCACATTCACCAGAATCTGTGGTAATAATTTCATGCCACTACAGAGATCATGCAGACTCATATGGTTACGTACCATAGCAGTAAGCACTTGCAAACCAGCTACGATCCCATCACCAGTAGTGGTTTTATCCAATAAAATCACATGCCCTGAGTTTTCAGCACCAATACGCCAGCCTTTTTCTTGCATGGCTTCCAGTACATAGCGATCGCCTACTTTGGCGCGAATAAAAGGAATACCCAGCTCTTTTAAAGCTAATTGCAGCCCCATATTGCTCATCAAGGTGCCGACAGCACCGCCTTTCAGCTGCCCCTGACGAAGCCCTTCGCGAGCGATAATATAAAGAATCTGGTCGCCATCAACCTTGTTACCCAAGTGATCGACCATCATCAGCCGATCGCCGTCACCGTCAAAGGCCAAACCAACATGGGCACCTTCTTCGAGTACGCGTTTTTGCAACATACGCACATCTGTAGCACCGCATTCTTCGTTAATGTTCATGCCATCAGGTTCGCAGCCAATGGTAATAACGTTTGCGCCCAGTTCACGTAATACACTTGGTGCGATGTGATAAGTTGCTCCGTTGGCGCAATCGACCACAATTTTCAGTTCATTCAGACTGAGTTCGCTTGGGAATGTCCCTTTGCAGAACTCAATATAACGCCCCGCGGCATCAACAATGCGGTTTGCTTTACCCAATTCGGCTGATTCAACACAAGTTAAGGGTTTTTCCATTTCGGCTTCAATGGCTTCTTCCACATCATCCGGCAGCTTAGTGCCATCAATTGAGAAGAATTTGATGCCATTGTCATAGAAAGGATTATGAGATGCCGAAATAACAATACCGGCTTCTGCACGGAAAGTGCGGGTCAGATAAGCAACCGCAGGTGTCGGCATAGGGCCGGTGAATGAGGCAGATAGCCCAGCCGCGGCAAGCCCAGCTTCTAATGCTGACTCCAGCATGTAGCCAGAAATGCGCGTATCCTTGCCAATAATAATTTTACGAGAACCATGTCGAGCCAGAACCTTACCGGCGGCCCAGCCAAGCTTTAATACAAAATCTGGCGTAATCGGACTGTCACCCACTTTGCCGCGAATGCCATCTGTACCAAAGTATTTACGGTTACTCATAATTTTTGTTTATCCCTTCGCTGAAAGTGTTGCCTCGACGACAAGCATCGCCTCGACAGTTTCTTTGACATCATGCACTCTGATAATTTGTGCGCCTTGCATTGCTGCAATAACAGCGCAAGCAACACTGCCGATAACCCGCTGTTGTGGCGGAACATTCAATAGCTGCCCCACCATCGATTTGCGCGACATTCCCACCAGCAGTGGCAACCCAAAGTGGTGAAGTTCAGCCAGACGTGCCAGTAGCTGATAATTATGCGCCAGATTTTTACCGAAACCGAAGCCCGGGTCGAGTAACAATTTACTTTTTGCGATACCGGCCGCAACACAACGCTCAATATGGTACTCAAAGAACTGATTTATATCAGCCATTAAGTCATCGTAATGGGGAGACTGCTGCATACTTTGTGGTTGCCCTTGCATATGCATCAAGCATACCGGCAACCCAGTTTTTGCTGCGGCTTCAAGCGCTCCGGGTTCTTGCAACGAACGAATATCATTAATTAAGTGAGCGCCAGCACGGGCAGACTCTGTAATGACCGCCGCTTTGGAGGTATCGACAGAGAGCCAAACATCAAAACGTTTCGCCAGTGCTTCAACCACCGGCACTACCCGGTCAAGCTCTTCTTGTTCACTGACTTCAGCAGCGCCTGGGCGAGTAGATTCACCACCAATATCAATCAGCGTAGCACCTGCTGCCAACATCAGTTGAGCATGTTGTAGTGCTTTATCTAGATTATTGTGATGTCCGCCATCCGAAAATGAATCCGGTGTGACATTCAGGATACCCATAACCTGTGGATGAGTGAGATCCAAATCGAGATCTCTGGCAGTTAAATGCATGCAATAGCGCCTTAAAGTGGCAATTCACTTTCAATCTAAGCAACAGAAAAAGAAAAACCCCGGGCAAGCCCGAGGTTTATATTAATCACAACGCTTTTAGATGCCAATAGTCAGCAGGCTTACTTATCGCCCAACTGCTCTGACATGGTGTTGCCTGGCGTTGGATTACGCGGTTCATCAACCGGCGTAGGTGCCTTTGGCGTATTATCGCTATCAGATGATTTATTTTTGTTCGCATCATCCCAACCCGCTGGCGGGCGAACTTCTTTGCGATTCATTAAGTCATCAATCTGCGGTGCATCAATAGTTTCATACTTCATCAGCGCATCTTTCATGGTGTGCAAGACATCCATGTTTTCTAACAGCAACTTACGTGCACGCTGATAGTTACGCTCGATAAGTAATTTAACTTCTTGATCGATAATACGCGCGGTTTCATCAGACATATGCTTGGCTTTCGCCACAGAACGGCCAAGGAATACCTCGCCCTCTTCTTCAGCATACAGTAACGGCCCTAACTTCTCGGAGAAGCCCCACTGTGTCACCATGTTACGCGCAATAGACGTCGCCACTTTGATATCATTTGAAGCGCCGGTAGAGACTTTTTCCGGGCCATAAATGATTTCTTCAGCAAGACGACCACCATACAAAGTAGAGATCTGGCTTTCCAGTTTCTGACGACTCGCACTGATGGCATCACCTTCCGGTAGGAAGAATGTCACACCCAATGCGCGACCACGTGGAATAATGGTCACTTTATGCACCGGGTCATGCTCAGGAACTAAGCGACCAATAATCGCATGCCCTGCTTCATGGTATGCCGTAGATTCTTTCTGTGCTTCTGTCATTACCATGGAGCGACGTTCCGCACCCATCATAATTTTGTCTTTCGCTTTTTCAAACTCAACCATTGATACGACACGTTTGTTACCGCGAGCGGCAAACAGTGCGGCTTCGTTGACTAAGTTAGCCAGGTCAGCACCAGAGAAACCTGGTGTACCACGAGCAATAACTGAAGCATCAATATCGGTATCTAATGGTACGCGGCGCATGTGGACTTTCAGAATCTGCTCACGACCACGGACATCCGGCAGACCCACTACAACCTGACGGTCAAAACGGCCTGGACGCAGTAACGCTGGGTCAAGAACGTCAGGACGGTTAGTCGCTGCGATCACGATGATGCCTTCATTACCTTCAAAGCCATCCATCTCAACCAGCATTTGGTTCAGTGTCTGCTCACGTTCGTCATGGCCACCACCCAAACCGGCTCCACGCTGACGGCCTACCGCATCAATCTCATCGATAAAGATGATACAAGGCGCGGCTTTCTTAGCCTGTTCAAACATGTCACGGACACGGGATGCACCCACACCAACGAACATTTCTACGAAGTCAGAACCAGAAATAGTGAAGAATGGCACTTTAGCTTCACCTGCAATGGCTTTCGCCAGCAAGGTTTTACCTGTCCCCGGAGGGCCGACCATCAACACGCCTTTCGGAATTTTACCGCCCAACTTCTGGAAACGGCTTGGCTCGCGTAGGTATTCAACCAGTTCACTTACTTCTTCTTTTGCTTCGTCACAACCGGCGACATCAGCAAAAGAGGTTTTTATCTGGTCTTCTGTCAGCATGCGAGCTTTGCTCTTGCCAAAGGACATTGCCCCTTTGCCGCCGCCGCCCTGCATTTGACGCATAAAGAAGATCCAGACCCCAATTAACAACAGCATTGGGAACCAGGAAATAAAGATAGAGGCCAGCAAGCTCGGTTCTTCCGGTGGCTCGCCAACAACTTTCACATTTTTAGTCAATAAAGTGTCTAACAGCTTTGGATCGCTGACCGGAATATAAGTCGTGTATTTGCTGTTATCTTTTTTACTAACGTTAATTTCACGTCCATTGATACGTGCTTCACGAACCTGTTCTTGGGTTACATCGGACATGAAAGTAGAGTAATCCACTCTACGACCATTCGATTCGCTGGGTCCAAAGCTCTGGAATACAGACATCAATACGACTGCAATAACTAACCAGAGAATTAGGTTTTTCGCCATGTCACTCAAGGGATTAACCTCATATTACAACTGTGTTAACAAACAGCGTTAGGGTACTACACTTTCCGCCCTGTCGCTACAATGTACACTTCACGCGATCGCGCACGAGAAGCGTCTGGCTTACGAATCTTAACTTTCGTAAACAGGGAGCGAATTTCCCGTAGGTATTCATCAAAGCCATCTCCCTGGAACACTTTCACCAAGAAACTACCTCCTGGTGCTAATACATCACGACACATATCTAACGCTAATTCAACCAGATACATTGATTTAGGTATATCGACTGCCGGAGTACCACTCATATTCGGGGCCATGTCAGACATGACCACCTGAACTTTTTTATCCCCAACACGCTCGAGTAAAGCTTTCAGAACCTGTTCATCAGTAAAATCACCCTGAAGGAAATCAACACCAACGATGGGATCCATTGGTAGAAGATCACAGGCGATAATTCGTCCTTTACCGCCTATCTGGGTTACAACATATTGGGACCAACCACCAGGTGCAGCGCCTAAATCGACCACTGTCATGCCCGGTTTAAAAAGTTTATCGCCCTGTTGTATTTCATCAAGTTTAAACCAGGCACGGGAGCGTAGCCCCTTTTTCTGTGCCTGAATGACGTATTTATCGCTAAAGTGTTCTTGTAACCAGCGACTGGAGCTAGCCGAACGCTTTTTTTTAGACATCTATTTTTCCAACTATCTTAATTAAGAGCCCGCGCATCTGTTACTTAGCTTGCGTAAACTCCCTATCGGTGCAGACCGATTTGGTGATACACATGAGATGGCGGTAGAATGAACCGTTTTCAATCCCAACTTAAGCAAAAAAGACGATGAATCTGAATAACAAACAAAAACAGCACCTGAAAAGCTTGGCCCATCCGTTAAAACCAGTAGTGATGCTGGGCAATAACGGGTTAACCGAAGGGGTGCTGGCTGAAATCGAACAAACGCTGGAACATCATGAACTTATTAAGGTGAAGATCACTGCTGAAGAGCGTGAAACCAAAGCCCTAATTGCTGATGCCATCGTGCGTGAGACCGGTGCCGTTAACGTCCAAATCATCGGTAATATTTTAGTGCTCTATCGCCCAGCGAAAGAACGCAAAATTATTTTACCGCGTTAATGACGCTTGTTTTATAGAAAAGGTGCCATGCACTTTGTTCTGATAAAAGGCCGCGAGCGGCCTTTTACTTTTCTTTACAACTTCATTTTTTATAAACAATGTGTATTTACTATTCAGATGAACAAGTATTACACATAATCTACTTTAAGAATTTCATATTCTACTTCGCCGCCTGGAGTACGAATAACAACCACGTCATCGACTTCTTTACCAATCAGGCCACGCGCAATAGGTGAGTTAACTGAAATAAGATTTTGTTTAAAATCTGCCTCGTCATCACCCACAATCCGGTATTGCTGCTCTTCTTCAGAATCCACATTTAATACACGCACAGTAGCACCAAAAATAACACGCCCATTATTTGGCATTTTACTGATATCAATTACTTGCGCATTGGATAACTTGGCTTCTATTTCTTGAATACGACCTTCACAGAACCCCTGTTGCTCACGAGCTGCATGGTATTCTGCATTTTCTTTTAAGTCGCCATGTTCACGGGCATCAGCGATATCAGAAATAATTTTAGGCCGACGAACGCCTTTTAAATAATCTAATTCTTCACGCAGTTTATCCGCGCCACCTACCGTCATCGGAATCTGTTTCATCTTTTAAATACCTCTAAATCTATCCTGTTCAAAAAACCGTCATCCTAACGTCTTCGAATGAAAATGCGATTAGCCTGATATCCCACTGGCCTCCTGGCGATAAATAAAAAACCACCCCCGGAGACAAAACCCCAAGTCAGGATCAATTTTGCATTTTGATATGCATTTTAACGTAGAGTTCCTTTAGGGTCATCGTTTACTTTCGCCCTCGTTGCACCGTAGTATGGCAGCACGTTATTCAGCAGTTATACCGAAATTATGCATTTTTCACGAATTGTCAGTGGATTGGCCTGCACTATTGCGATCAATATCAGCATATCTAACGCCAATGCGGCTCAGGTCGAAAATTACACGCAATATCTGCCTGATGGGGCAAATCTTGCGTTAGTTGTACAGAAAATCGGGGCAACCACCCCGGCGATAGACTATCACGCCCAGCAAATGGCGCTGCCTGCCAGTACGCAAAAAGTCCTGACGGCATTAGCTGCATTATTACAACTGGGGCCAGATTTTCGCTTCAATACTACATTGGAAAGCCAAGGTACGATCACCGATGGCGTATTACGCGGCAATTTAATTGCACGTTTTGATGGTGACCCCACTTTAACACGCCAACAACTGCGTAATATGGTAGCAACACTAAGAAAAGCTGGTGTGAAACAAGTTGCGGGCGATTTGATTATCGATACCTCGGTTTTTGCCAGTCATGACAAAGCCCCAGGATGGCCGTGGAACGACATGACGCAATGCTTTAGTGCGCCACCGGCCGCGGCTATAGTCGATCGTAACTGTTTTTCGGTCTCTCTTTATAGTGCCCCGAAACCCGGTGATATGGCATTTATCCGGGTTGCATCCTATTATCCAGTGCAAATGTTCAGTGAAGTTAGAACCTTAGCTAAAGGTTCGCCTGATGCCCAATATTGCGAATTAGACGTGGTGCCGGGCGAATTAAATCGGTTCACCCTCACCGGTTGCCTAACACAGCGTAGCGAACCTTTGCCACTGGCATTCGCCGTACAGAATGGTGCCAGCTATGCTGGGGCAATCCTCAAAGACGAGTTGAAAAAAGCCGATATCCAAATTGAGGGCAGTTTACGTCGCCAAACTACCCCCAACGCGGCAGGAAACGTATTAGCGCAAGCCCAATCAGCGCCACTACATGACTTGCTGAAAATTATGTTGAAGAAGTCTGACAACATGATTGCCGATACGGTGTTTCGCACTATCGGCCATCAGCGCTTCGGCGTACCGGGTACATGGCGCGCTGGGGCTGATGCTGTGCGTCAGGTTTTACGTCAGAAAGCCGGTATTGATCTGGGGAATAGTATTGTCGTGGATGGCTCAGGACTCTCACGCCATAACCTTATTTCACCCGCAACCATGATGCAGGCATTGCAATATATAGCTCAGAATGATCAAGAGCTTAACTTTATTTCAATGCTGCCATTATCAGGCTATGACGGCACATTACGTTATCGTGGTGGGCTACATGAAGCCGGGGTTGATGGTAAGGTTTCAGCTAAAACCGGGGCATTACAAGGTGTATACAATCTGGCCGGATTTATTACCACAGCCAGTGGGCAGCGTATGGCCTTTGTGCAATTCTTGTCGGGTTATGCTGTGCCGCCTGAAGACCATAAAAATCGTCGAGCGCCATTAGTGCGTTTCGAAAGCCGGCTATACAAAGATATTTATCAAAATAACTGAGACTGTTATTAGAAAGAATAAAAACCATGAAACTACTGATTGTTGAAGATGATGAACTACTGCAACGAGGGATAGCAATGGCGCTAACCAACGGAGGCTATGCCTGTGATTGTGCGGGTAGTGCCGCCCAAGCACAAAGTTTGTTGCTGACCAGCCAGTACACCATGATTATTCTCGATCTCGGTTTGCCAGACCAAGATGGCACCGCCTTATTACGTCAATGGCGACGCCAACATGTCACGCTACCGGTACTTATCCTGACAGCCCGTGATGCACTTGAAGATAGGGTCGATGGATTAGATGCCGGTGCTGACGACTACCTGATAAAACCTTTTGCGTTAGCTGAGTTATTGGCCCGTGTCCGAGCATTAATTCGCCGCTATCAAGGGCAAAGTGACAATCTCGTGCAACAAGATGACCTGAGCCTTAATTTATCTACACAACAGGTCTGTTTGCAGGACCAGCCGCTGGAAGTGACGCCTAAAGAATTTGCCATTCTCTCCCGGCTAATTATGCGAGCAGGCCAAACGGTCAATCGTGAAATATTGCAACAGGATCTTTATACCTGGAATGATGATCTCGGTTCTAACACACTGGAAGTGCATATCCACAACCTTCGGCGTAAGTTAGGTAAAGATCGAATCCGGACAATACGTGGTATCGGCTACCGGCTGGAAACACTCTAATGATCAGTATGCGGCGTCGCCTGATTTTAATGCTAGCGCTGATATTGCTGGTCACCCAGTTGATCAGTGCATTTTGGCTATGGCATGAAAGCCAAGAACAAATCAGTTTTTTGGTTGATGAAACTCTCAGCGCCAAAGTGCGTAATGAGCGAGTTAATACCGAAATAGCAGAGGCCATAGCCTCACTGCTTGCCCCGTCACTCATCATGATGGCCATCACCCTATTACTCTCTTTCTGGGCGATTAGCTGGATTATCCGGCCACTGGATCAATTACAGCAGAAACTGGCTGAGCGCTCGGCAGATAATCTCACCCCGGTGGTTGTTAACAGCGACATGCAAGAAATAGTCTCTGTCACCTCGACCCTCAATCAGCTGTTATCTCGGCTCGCCAATACTATTCAGCAGGAGCGCTTGTTCACTGCCGATGCGGCGCATGAGTTGCGCACGCCTCTTGCCGGTATCAGGCTGCATCTTGAATTGATGGAACAGCAGGGTATTGCGGAAAGTAAGCCTCTTATCAGCCGCATTGATTTATTGATACATACCATTGAGCAGTTATTGATGTTGTCCAGAGCAGGGCATAATTTTGCCAGTGGTCTCTATCAAACTCTGGACTGGATTGAAAATGTGGTGCTGCCACTGCAAGAAGAGTTGGAGGAAATGTGCGCTCTGCGCCAACAAACCTTGCAATGGGAACTCCCTCCTCATGCCCAAACACAGGGCGATGCTACCCTGCTGCGTTTGATGCTGCGTAATCTGGTTGAAAATGCCCATCGCTATAGCCCGGTTGGCAGCCAAATTTCTGTTAATCTTTTCGCGCAAGAGCAAGGGACAGTATTACAAATCATTGATGAAGGGCCGGGAATAAAACCAGAACAGGCGGGTGAATTGACGCAGGCGTTCCGCCGTATGGATCAGCGCTATGGAGGCAGTGGCTTAGGATTAAATATTGTTATTCGCATAGTCCAGCTACACCAAGGCAGACTCACACTAGAAAACCGCCCTGACCGCTCCGGGTTAATCGCGCAATGCTGGATACCGACCGCCACTCATCTCTAAATCCTGGCCGTTCCAATATCAGATATTGATAATTCAAACAAAAGGGCCACCACGAATGGCAGCCCTTGTTCAAAACTTACTTTAGCGATGAATAACCGCGCTAAGACTTAACGTTCGTAGATAAACTCGATACCGTCATCGTCTTCTTCATCCCAATCGTCGTCATCATCTTCTTCAGCTTCTGCTTCCACTTCAGCCAGTTGTTCACGGTGATAATCATCCCACATGAATTCAACTTTTTCTGGTGCGCTTTCGACAATAGCCATCGCTTTGGGTTGCGTATTAAGGAAGTTCATTACATCCCAGCATAATGCATTCACGTTTTCACGATTTGCAGCCGAGATCATATAATACTTACCTTCCCATCCCAGAGCGTCCACAATGGCCTTAGCACGTGCTTCAGCTTCTTCTGGGTCTACCAGGTCAATCTTATTGAAAACAAGCCAGCGTGGCTTCTCAGCAAGATTCTCGCTGTACTGCTGCAACTCATTAATAATGATTTTGGCATTTTCGACCGGATCAGATTCATCAATCGGTGCCAAATCCACTAAATGCAACAATACGCGGCAACGTTCCAGATGTTTCAGGAAGCGAATACCCAAGCCAGCGCCGTCTGAAGCACCTTCAATCAAACCAGGAATATCAGCGACCACAAAGCTCTGCTCGTGATCCATACGTACCACACCCAAGCTTGGGATCAGGGTCGTAAATGGATAATCAGCCACTTTCGGTTTAGCCGCAGAAACAGCACGGATAAAGGTGGATTTACCGGCATTCGGTAAGCCCAACATCCCAACGTCTGCCAGCAACAGCAGCTCTAACGCCAGCTCGCGAGTCTCGCCTTCTGTGCCCATCGTCTTTTGGCGAGGAGCGCGGTTAACCGAGGATTTAAAACGGGTGTTACCTAAACCGTGGAAACCGCCTTTAGCGACCATCAAGCGCTGACCATGACGAGTCATATCGCCTAAAATCTCGCCAGTACCTTGATCAAGAATTCGTGTGCCGACCGGGACTTTAATGGTGATATCTTTACCGCGCTTACCGGTACAGTCACGGCTCTGACCATTCTGCCCACGTTCTGCGCGGAAAGATTTCACAAACCGATAGTCGATTAGCGTGTTGAGGTTCTCATCAGCCAGCAGGTAAATATCACCGCCATCGCCGCCATCACCACCGTCAGGGCCACCATTAGGAATATATTTTTCGCGACGGAAACTCACACAACCATTCCCACCGTCACCGGCTACAACCAGAATCGTAGCTTCATCTACAAACTTCATTTACTTTCTCCGTAAATCATTCACCAGGCTGCTGTTTTTTCACAGCAACCAAGTTTATTTCTGTCCGACGTGGCCACCAACGGTGCCCAATTGCGGAAAACATTGCACCTGCCACCACCACGAATGCGCCTACGTATCCCACAAAGTTGAGAGATGGTGCGGCGAACATATCTGGCCAGGCCAGCGCCAATAAAATTGAAAAAAACAAGGTAAACAGCGGCGTCAATGTGACGAGCGCGCTTACCTGCGCTGCCTGCCAGCGCGCCATGGCTTCAGCCAAAGCACCGTAGCCAACCAGGGTGTTAACCCCACAAAACAGTAAACAGGCAAATTGCCACCCATTTAGCTGAAAAATAACGGCTGGTTTCGCTAGTGGGAATAATGTTATTGCACATAAAGTGTACAACAATAATAAGATTTGTTGCGATGCCATACGCCTTAATAGCACCTTCTGGGCGACACCATAACTGACCCAGACAACTGCTGCACAGACACCTAATGCCACGCCAAGCGTGTAGTCAGTCAGACGAGTAAAGATTTCATGCAAACTGGTGTTAAAAAATAACAGCAGGCCACAAATCAGCATACCCGCCCCAATAACTTGGGTGATGCGCATCCGCTCTTTTAAAATCAGTACACTGGCAACCATCATCCCAACCGGTGAAAGTTGCCCGATAACCTGAGATGTCGTCGGACTTAGATATTGTAATGATGAGCTGAAGAAGATGAAATTCCCCAGCAAGCCACAGGTCGCTACTATCAGTAATATCAGCCAGCGACGTTGGCGAAAAAGTTTAAGAGAAGGCAACTGGCGCCGCGAGGCCAGAATAATCCCCAAGCCGATAGTCGCCATCATAAAGCGATACCAGACAATGGTATAAGGCTCCATAACCTCAAGCACTTGCTTCATTGCTATCGGCAAAGCACCCCAGAATACGGCAGTGGTCAGTGCCAAAAAAATACCTAAGCCAGCCTGCTGCTTCGTATCCATTTTTTACTCAGGGTTATAACCCAGAAATGTAAAAAGCCCCGCAACGAAATTGCAGGGCTTACATCTATTTACAGGACGCGAAAAACTTATTCAGCTTCGATGCTGATAAATTTACGGTTTTTCGGGCCTTTAACTTCGAACTTGACTTTACCGTCAGCCAAAGCAAACAGAGTATGGTCTTTGCCGCAACCTACGTTGATGCCTGCATGGAACTTAGTGCCACGCTGACGAACGATGATGCTGCCTGCCAGTACTGCTTCGCCGCCAAAACGTTTTACGCCAAGACGTTTACTTTCGGAGTCACGACCGTTACGGGTCGAGCCACCAGCCTTTTTATGTGCCATTTGTCCGCTCTCCTAAATCTTAAGCGCTGATGCCGGTGATTTTAACATCAGTGAACCACTGACGATGACCTTGCTGTTTACGGTAATGCTTACGACGACGGAATTTAACAATCTTAATCTTCTCGCCGCGACCGTGAGCTATTACTTCAGCCTTGATCTTGCCACCATCGACTAAAGGAGCGCCGATACTAATTTCTTCACCGTTAGCAATCATCAGAACTTGGTCAAACTCAACAGTCTCACCAGTTGCGATGTCCAGCTTTTCCAGGCGAATGGTTTGACCTTCGCTGACTCGGTGTTGTTTACCACCACTTTGGAAAACCGCGTACATATAAAACTCCGCTTTCCGTGCACTCCACTTTTGTAGTCCAGAGCGCACTATAAATATTCACAATAGGGCGCGAATTCTACGCAAAAATGTAGTGAATGACAAGTATATAATCAGTACGAGAGAAGAAAAAAAGCACAGTTTCTTTCATCTCGTTTATTTGATGGATTTTTCAAGTACAATCATAGTCTCAGGGAACGTCATGTAATAATGTGGGCGGTAATCTCATCGCAGTTAAAGAGAAAAACAGCTGAATATAACAATGAACCTAGAAAAGATTATAGAGTTAACCGCGCCGGATATGGCGGCAGTAAACACAACAATTCTCGACCAGTTGAACTCTGATGTTGTCCTTATCAATCAATTGGGCCATTACATTATCAGTGGCGGCGGCAAACGCATCCGTCCAATGATTGCTATTTTAGTGGCCCGAGCGCTGAACTATCAAGGCAACAAACATATAACAGTCGCAGCATTGATTGAATTTATCCATACAGCGACTCTGCTGCATGATGACGTTGTCGACGAATCAGATATGCGCCGGGGTAAAGCCACTGCCAATGCTGCATTTGGCAATGCTGCCAGCGTATTGGTGGGCGACTATATCTATACGCGCTCATTCCAAATGATGACAAGTCTTGAATCATTGCGTGTTCTAACATTGATGTCAGATGCAACCAACGTGATTGCTGAAGGGGAAGTTTTGCAGTTAATGAACTGCAATAATCCTGACATTACTGAAGAAAACTATATGCAGGTTATCTATAGCAAAACAGCTCGCTTGTTTGAGGCCGCGTCACAGTCCGCTGCCGTACTGGCAAATGCCAGTGAAGAACAGGAAGTTGCATTGCAGAATTATGGTCGTTATCTGGGCACCGCTTTCCAGCTAATTGATGACCTGCTGGATTACAGTTCCGATGGCGTCACCTTAGGTAAAAATACCGGTGATGACCTGAACGAAGGTAAGCCAACGCTTCCATTACTGCATGCAATGCGTAACGGGACACCTGAGCAGGCGGCCATGATCCGGCAAGCTATTGAACAGGGCAATGGTCGCCATTTACTCGAACCTGTACTCTTTGCAATGCAACAGTGTAAATCTCTGGATTACACCCGCCAACGTGCTGAGGCAGAAGCCGATAAAGCGATTGCTTCCTTACAGATTTTACCTGAAAGCAATTATCGCCAGGCTCTGGAAGGACTTGCACATATTGCTGTACAACGCGTATTTTAAGAAACCATTAGGAAACTCCGGCATAATTGCCTGAGTTTTCCTTCTGGGAGCAACAAACAGTCTCACTCACTCACAACCACTTCATATAGAAAGACTTTTCTCTTTACACGCCCTGCTCACATAAATCCCCAGGAATGCGTGACTAGCCAACAGTTACTCGGCTTTATCCGTGGTCAGTCGCTCTATCAGGCTTTTCGCGCCCTCACGAAAAATAAAAGCAATCACTTGCTCCCGCTCAGCCTCGGTAAAACGATAATACGCCTCTACCCATAGGGCTAACGGGTCTTGTCGTGTCGGCGTATATTTTGCGGGCTCCTCTCTTAAATGCAATGAATTCAGTATGGTAGCAGGCAAGCTCTCAATATGATATTCAACTGCCTTTCCCTGAACACCACGCCGCCGACGCTGTTCCCATCCCTCACGTTTTGCCATGAGGTTGACTCCTTGTGGTGATGACGGTAACCCATCAAGACCTGCCAACTCCTTAGCGGCAAACCACTCTTTTTTCATGGTGTTGCTTCCTAATATGCGTTGTGACACAAAAAAGGAATATTTAGAAAACATTTAAAATTTTTCAGAAAAATAAATGCTACTATAGTTCTAAATGATTACTTTATATTCACCGTAAGACTAACAGTGTACCGTTATTTATATCACTAACACGTCAGCTGCTTAGAAAAAAAAGGATTAAAGATGATTTTAAGGAAATCTGATTGGCATCCAGCCGACATCATTGCTGCACTACGTAAGAAAGACACCACACTGGCGGCGCTCTCTCGAAAATCGGGGCTAAGCTCGTCCACACTTGCTAATGCGTTAACGCGCCCTTGGCCCAAAGGGGAGTGGTTGATTGCGGAGTGTCTGGACATTCATCCTGCCGAAATTTGGCCGACACGCTATTTTGATGCAAAAACAGGAGCTCTTCTTGACCGAAAAGTAAGGATACGGCAGGCCATTGTTTCGGCATAAAAAAACCGCCGATGAATAACGTCGGCGGTTAATGATGTCATTTCAGAAAGCACTTTAGCATTCTGTAATGGCTGTCTATCTGTTGGATACCTAAAGATGTTGAGTTACAGGTAGGCAGTAGCCAAGTGAGCCCAATACGTTGAGAATAATCAATGAGTTAGGCAAGCGATGGCGGCCAATAACTTGGTTTACAGGTATAAACCAAGTAGTCATAGCGCTACAACACCTGAATCACTACCTTAAGACAGTGATTCAGGTTACTGCAACATCAATCAACCAGGGTATATGAGTTATTTGACGAACTCTTCACCCAACTCAATATCTTTGTGCAGTACATCAAGCATGCTTTCCAGCGCTTTTTGTTCAAAAGCACTCAATTTGCCAATGTCTTTACGCTCAGCAACACCCTCTTTACCCAACAGAATAGGTTGAGCAAAGAAACGGGCATATTTGCCATCACCTTCAACATAAGAGCACTCAACAACATTGCTTTCGCCTTGCAGAGCACGAACCAAAGAAAGGCCAAAGCGCGCTGCTGCCTGCCCCATAGACAGAGTTGCTGAGCCGCCACCGGCTTTCGCTTCAACAACTTCAGTCCCGGCATTCTGAATACGCTTAGTCAGATCAGCAACTTCTTGCTCGGTAAAGCTGATACCTGGAATCTGTGAAAGCAATGGCAGGATGGTTACGCCAGAGTGGCCACCAATTACCGGTACTTCGATATCCTGTGGCTGCTTGCCTTTTAATTCAGCAACGAAGGTATTAGAGCGAATGGTATCCAGTGTAGTAATACCAAATAATTTGTTTTTATCGTACACACCGGCTTTTTTCAGCACTTCTGCCGCGATAGCAACAGTCGTATTAACTGGGTTAGTGATGATACCGATTAATGCTTTCGGGCAAGTACGCGCGATTTGCTCAACTAAATTACGAACAATACCCGCATTAACATTAAACAGGTCTGAACGATCCATACCTGGCTTACGTGCAACACCGGCAGAAATCAGAACAATATCTGCTCCTTGCAGGGCTGGAGTAGCATCTTCGCCGCTAAAGCCTTTAATATTAACAGCAGTCGGGATATGGCTCAGGTCAACCGCGACACCTGGAGTCACTGGCGCGATATCATATAATGAGAGGTCTGAACCTGAAGGAAGCTGGGTCTTGAGTAGAAGAGCGAGGGCCTGGCCGATACCACCAGCAGCACCGAGAACTGCAACTTTCATCCTATACTCCTTATTATATTTAATTTAAATTTGCCGTGAATTCATCTATTTACGCACCTTAATTTATTGCGATTTTAAACACAATCTATTAACAGTCAGATTGAGATATCACGCATCAAAAAGGCGCATAATGCGCATCTATTTTAGAGTAAATCGCTTATTCATTAATGATATAGCGCACATTATTCTAAAATTTCCTGGCGTATTCACGACAGGTTAATCGGCGGTTACATTACACCCTTCCATCACATCAGAACAACATCATTTTAATAACATTTTCGTTACTTACAGCCGGGTGCCAATAAAGGTTGATTTAGCATAATCGTAACAGTCTGGTAATGTTAAAATTCTATCGATCCTTGATATCAGTGCTTTCATCGCCAATCCCTCACAGTCATGTTGAATAAAAATTCATTTATATGCATAATAATCTTATTCACTCTTTACTGCTCAGGTCATAAATATGCGTAATCCCGCAAAACAAGAAGATCTTATCAAGGCGTTTAAAGCGTTATTGAAAGAAGAGAAATTCAGTTCTCAAGGTGAGATCGTTTTGGCCTTGCAGGAAGAAGGCTTTGAAAATATTAACCAATCCAAAGTTTCGCGTATGTTGACCAAGTTTGGTGCAGTCAGAACGCGCAATGCAAAAATGGAGATGGTGTATTGCTTACCTGCAGAACTGGGTGTGCCAACGACCAGTAGCCCGCTGAAAAATCTGGTATTAGATGTCGATTATAATGATTCAGTCGTCGTAATTAATACCAGCCCAGGAGCGGCCCAGCTTATTGCTCGACTGCTGGACTCATTAGGTAAAGCAGAAGGTATTCTTGGAAGCATTGCCGGTGATGATACGATTTTCACTACCCCGGCGAGAGGTTTTACGGTTAAACAGCTGCACGAGGCAATTCTCGGGCTATTTGAACAAGAGCTTTAATCCCAGGTTTTAATGTCTGATACCTATAAGATGCGGTCATATCAGTGCCGCATTCTTTTTTGAATCCCCCGCAAATATCCTTTCGCCCTGCCCCACAATAAATAGGGCATACCACTGCTTTTTATTTTAAAAACCTCCTGATAACACTGCTTTTATTTAGCCATTGGTCAAAGACACCATGGTATTTCGCACTTTTAGTTAAAAAAACTTATCAATTTGAAAACATTACATTTTCACTCAAACTGACTATTTTTTAATCTTTTTTTATTCCTTTTGGTTCTTAAAAAGTAGTAACCCCCGATAAAGTGACATTAAATATTATTAGTCAGCTATTAATATTTTAAGTTACTAGATGTATACTCATTTCCGTGATGTGAGTCACACTTCTTTCGAAGTGATAAAATAATAAATAGAGGGAGTAACATGAACGTTAAAACTACTATCGCGACTATGAGCATCCTATCTGCACTGTCATTTGGTGTTTTTGCAGCTGATTCCATTAACGAAAATCAAGCAGCCAGCTTACAGCCAATGGGCACAATTACCGTCAGTGGCCTGAATGGCGCACCTTCTGATATTCGTCAGGCACTGTCTGATAAAGCTGATGCTATGGGTGCTAAAGCTTACAAAGTGATTGAAGCTCGTGCAGACAATAACTGGCACGCCACCGCTAAAATTTATCAGTAAGTTCTGAGTGGCCGCAGTCCATTATAACTGCATAAAAAATCGAATTTAAAATCAAATAAACTGTAAAAACAACAAAATAAAAGCGCAAGAATCCATAAGAAGCGCTTTTGGCTTGTTGAATATTATTGAGGAAAAATCATGAAAATCAAAACGACTCTGACAGCGCTTAGTTTACTTTCTGTTGTTGCTTTCGGTGCATCAGCAGCCGAATCAGTTGATGCAGCTCAAGCAAGCAAAATGACTGATTTGGGGACTGTTAGTGTTAGCCGGATCACGGGCTCTCCTTCAGATATTGAACAGGCAATTGCCAATAAAGCAGAAAGTAAAGGCGCAACCGCTTATAAAATCATTGGTATAAATGATAATAACGGCTGGTACGCTACTGCGCAGATTTACAAATAAGATAAAGCGATAACCTGAAAGCCGATGCCCCACTCACAGGGGCATGCTTTCCAGCTCGATGGTTTATCCAATCGGTTGAAATATTAGTTCGTTAAAACACTAATTAGTTAAAACATTAATTTTCAGCATATTGAATAGAGTATTGATTGAATTGCTGACTTACGTCAGTACCACAACAAAATAATCCCTCGTCGTCTATCCGACGAACCTTTTCCCCCGCTCTGCGGGGGCTTTTTTTATGCCACTCAGTCCTGAGATTCCGCTTCTTTTTCAGCTTTTTTACTTAGAGCAGCTAAAAGCTTGTCATGAATACCACCAAAACCGCCGTTACTCATCACCAGAATGTGGTCGCTTGGTTGAGCCGTTTTCACAACCATATCTACTAGCGTATCAATATCAGCACTCCAATGTGCTGGCTGAATACAGGCTTCAGCTACTTCGACGACTTGCCAAGGAATATGCTGCGGCTGGAATAAAAAGACTTCGTCTGCGCGACCCAGTGAAGGTGCCAATTCATTCTTACACATCCCTAACTTCATCGTGTTAGAGCGGGGTTCCAGCACCGCTAAAATTCGGGCAGTTCCACCAACTTTACTGCGCAGCGCGGCCAATGTGGCCAGAATCGCGGTGGGATGATGAGCAAAATCATCATAAACCGTGACACCATGGGCTTCGCCACGTAATTCCAACCGGCGACGGGCATTGATAAAATCACCCAGCACCCGGCAAGCATCAGCGGGTAAAACACCGACATGGCGGGCAGCCGCAATGGCCATTAAGCCATTATGCATGTTATGTTCGCCCACCAGTGACCAACTCACCTCGCCGACTAATTCATTATCGAGCAGCACTTCAAAGACACTGGCATCGGTTGACACTTTGCGCGCCAGCCAGCTGCCCGTTTCACCCACCAACTCCTGCTCACTCCAGCACCCCATCGCCATCACTTGCTTAAGATGATTGTCATTATCCGGAACAATGATTTTGCCTTTCCCTGGGACAATGCGCACGAGATGGTGGAATTGCTTCTGGATAGCCTTAAGATCGTCAAAGATATCTGCATGATCAAACTCAAGATTATTCATGATCAATGTTCTTGGGCTGTAGTGAACAAATTTAGAGCGCTTATCAAAGAAGGCGCAATCATATTCATCAGCTTCAATCACAAAGAAAGGGCTATTACCTAAACGGGCAGAAACATTAAAGTTCCCCGGCACGCCACCAATCACAAAACCGGGTTCATAACCGCAAGCTTCTAATATCCAGGCAACCATTCCAGCAGTGGTTGTTTTACCGTGGGTGCCGGCAACCGCCAGTACCCAGCGCTCTGGCAACACATGGTCATGCAACCATTGCGGGCCGGAAACGTAAGGGATTCCTTGTTCTAATACGGCTTCAACGCATGGATTACCACGGGTCATGGCGTTACCAATAATGACCAAGTCCGGTGCCGGATTGAGTTGCGCGGGATCATATCCCTGGATCAAGTCGATCCCTTGATTCTCCAACAACGTGCTCATCGGTGGATACACATTAGCATCCGAACCTGTCACTTCATGACCTAATGAGCGGGCAAGCATCGCAAGGCCGCCCATAAAGGTGCCGCAGATACCTAATATATGAATGCGCATAAATTTTCCGTATTAATAAGCTTCGAGTTTGTAACCATTCTACCGCTCAGAATCAAAGAGAAGAAATGGAATTGCCTATGAATCATTCTCGGCTTTGGGCTACACTGCGAGCATAAAGTATTTTGTGTCCTATTAACTCGATATTTAACCGTAGATTCAGGGATTGTGTCATGAAAACGTTAGGCGAATTCATCGTCGAGAAACAACTAGATTTCTCTCACGCTACCGGCGAATTAACTGCATTACTTTCAGCAATCAAGCTCGGCGCAAAAATCATTCATCGCGATATCAATAAAGCCGGCCTGGTTGATATTTTAGGTGCTAGCGGTGTTTCTAATATTCAGGGCGAAGACCAGATGAAACTGGACTTGTTCGCCAATGAAAAATTGAAAGCGGCCCTAAAAGCACGCGGTGAAGTTGCGGGTATCGCCTCTGAAGAAGAAGATGACATTGTTATCTTTGATGGTGGGCGTGCAGAAAATGCTAAGTATGTAGTTTTGATGGATCCGCTGGACGGTTCTTCAAATATTGACGTGAATGTGTCCGTTGGGACTATTTTCTCTATCTATCGTCGTATTACTCCATTTGGCACCCCAATTACCGAAGCTGACTTCCTGCAACCGGGCACCAAACAAGTTGCAGCAGGTTATGTAGTTTACGGCTCGTCAACCATGCTGGTGTATACCACAGGTTTTGGTGTCCATGCTTTCACCTACGATCCCTCCCTGGGTGTTTTCTGTTTATCCCATGAAAAGGTTCGCTATCCCGCAACCGGTTGCATGTATTCCATCAACGAAGGGAACTACATTAAATTCCCACTGGGTGTGAAGAAATACATCAAGTATTGCCAAGAGCAAGATGAAGCCACCAAGCGCCCCTATACCTCGCGCTATATTGGTTCACTGGTTGCCGATTTCCACCGCAACCTGTTGAAAGGCGGTATTTATATTTATCCAAGTACTGCTAGCCATCCACAAGGGAAACTGCGTTTGCTGTACGAATGCAACCCAATGGCCTTCCTGGCAGAACAAGCAGGTGGGAAAGCAACGGATGGGGTTAACCGCATTCTGGAGATTGTGCCGGAGAAACTGCATCAGCGCGCACCTTTCTTCGTCGGGACAAAATCTATGGTTGAGAAAGCAGAAGACTTTATTGCCCAATTCCCGGATGACGCCGCTAAGTAACTACCAATAAAGAGTAAAGTGTCCGCGCCTGGAATGGCGCGGAACGAGCTGGCAATACCTATTTACAGCGCCTTTACTCTCTGCCTGTTTTCTCCGCTATACCCACTTTTCTCTAGTAGCAGATACTTTTCTCTCACCATAAATGCTTTGTCAGCAAACAGAACCGGCTGCTAACCCACTGTTTCTATTATGCTAACCCGGCCAGTTTATCCCCTTGCAATTTGAACACCGCCACACTGGCAGACAGGGCATCGGCTTGTTCCTCTAATGAATGTGTCGCGGCTGCGGCCTGTTCAACCAATGCCGCATTCTGCTGAGCAACCTGATCCATTTGAGCAATCGCCACATTCACTTGCTCGATTCCACTACTTTGCTCATAAGTCGCAGCTGATATCTCGCGCATTAAAGCGGTGACATGACTCACTTCACTGGCAATTTCATTCATGGTTTTCCCTGCGGATTCAGCCATATCCGCGCCTTCTCGCACCCTAAGCTGTGATTCCACAATCAAATCTTTGATTTCTTTTGCTGACTGCGCACTGCGCTGTGCCAGATTGCGGACTTCACCGGCGACCACAGCAAACCCACGCCCCTGTTCACCGGCTCTGGCGGCTTCAACCGCAGCATTAAGTGCCAGAATATTTGTCTGAAACGCAATGCCGTCAATCACTGCAATAATGTCAGAAATACGCCGTGAACTGGTGGTGATGGCCTGCATCTTATCGACCACATGACTGACGGCCTTACTTCCTTTGTTGGCGATGTCCGAAACACTCATCGCCAGACGATTTGCCTGATCCGAATTTTCGGCATTCATTTTTACTGTCGCGGTTAACTGTTCCATACTGGCCGCAGTCTGCTCCAATGAAGATGCCGATTCTTCGGTACGTGCAGCTAAATGATGGTTTCCTGCCGCCAACTCCCGCGAACCGACCCCAATTTGCCCACCGACATCTCGCACATTACTGACGGATACCACCAGTGATTGCTGCATGGTTTGCAATGCTTTTGCCAGCCGAGCCAATTCCGTATTTCCCTCACTATTGATATTGTGAGTTAAATCACCATCAGCGATATATTCAAGTTGATGAATGGATTCTTCAAGCGGCTGCAAGATAATGTATTTAAGCGCAAACCAGGCTAATACCGCAGAAAGTAAGGTGATAACCCCTGCAATCACAATAATTGCCAATTTGATTTTGGCGGCACTGTTGGCCTCTGCAATTTTCAGCTGACCCGCATTCAGTGCATAACTGCGAAACGCCGCGACATCATTATTAAAAGCGGTGCTGATATCGGTTATGCTTTTTTCCAGCACCTCGTAATATTCATCTGCATACCCAGCCTTAATGGCTGCCAGCATAGGAATTACGCCCTTATCAACATAATTTTTATAACTTTTTTGGATATTATCGGCCAGCTCCTGACCCTCTCCCTGTTCAGATACAGCACTGACAAAATGTGCCATTTCTGTTTGCGATAATGCCAGCATAGCCTCAGCCTGCTTTGCAGTTTGCAGGGACTCATCAATCAAACCTATTTCTAATTGATGGATTGCCAGCGCGGCCTCAGTTCTGGCGCTCAATGTGGCATTAAAGCTATTTGAGAGCGACCCCAGTTCCTCTCCTTGGATTTGATTTATTATGTGTAACGAACGCGAACTCTCCTGAATTGAATTAAATCCAATCACACTGACAATTAATAAAATCAATGACATAAGGCTGAGTTGAGCAATAAGCCCATTTTTAATGGTAATCTTTTTTAACATCGGTTTGTCCCGGTTGTGTGCAAATGGTTAAGATTACAAATCGTTAGCATTACAGCGGACGGTCTTATTGTTTAATTATGTTATCGGCTGTAGAAATGTCGTCTTGAACCCGTACCGGAAAAACAGCTTAAAATAGATACATTTAAATAATGACAGTATTTTATCTCAATGAAATAGCCTGCTTTCAGGCAATCTCACCGCCATCAAGCAGTGAAAAGGACAGGAATTCACATAAGACTTGGCTATAATAGCCGTCACTCCATTTCTGGTTTGATAAAAGGAAACCGACATGAGCTTGAACCAAGTACCCGCAGGTAAAGACCTGCCAGAAGATATTTATGTTGTGATTGAAATCCCTGCAAATGCAGACCCTATCAAATATGAAATTGATAAAGAGACGGGTTCTTTGTTTGTCGACCGTTTCATGTCCACCGCAATGTTTTATCCATGCAACTACGGCTACATCAATAACACCTTGTCTTTAGATGGGGATCCTGTTGATGTGCTGGTGCCAACTCCCTATCCGTTGCAGCCGGGTTCAGTAATTCGTTGCCGCCCAGTTGGCGTGCTGAAAATGACCGACGAAGCGGGTGAAGATGCCAAGCTGGTTGCGGTTCCACACAGCAAGCTGACCAAAGAATACGATCATGTTAAAGACGTGCAGGATCTGCCAGAACTGCTGAAAGCTCAGATCAAACACTTCTTTGAGCATTACAAAGATCTGGAAACTGGCAAGTGGGTGAAAGTTGACGGTTGGGAAGATGCAGCTGCGGCTAAAGCCGAGATTGTGTCCTCTTTCGAGCGCGCGAAAAAGTAATTTTTTATCTCGCGTGACAAAAAGCATCTCTTGAAGATCTGCTTTTTGCACGAGAAGCAAAAACACCGCCACCGCGCGGTGTTTTTTTATGGCTATATTATTTTACGGCTTCTCGTTTTCTTCATGGCGTTTTAACCAATCACCACAGCGAATACGTGGTAGCCCTTCAATCGGCAAACGATAAAGGTATATCCATGCGCTGCCATAAGGCGTTTGGATCAACTCACGCCGGTAATCCTTGGTATTGCTTTTTAGTTCATCTAACTCATTGAGAATTGATGAGTTAATTCGATAAACTTCGCAATGCACAGTGCCATCTCCGGGGACAACTGCCGGATAATGACCTAAGTTGTACATATCATAACCTTCAAGGTCATATTCGCCCAACATCTGGGCGTCCGTCATCCAGTGACTATTACCTTGCTTGCGCCGTAAACTGCCGTAGACAATAATTCGCATTGTTAGAACTCAAACTGATAAAGCACATCTAGTGCCTGATCAATACCAGACACCGCTTCCAGATACAACCTGGGCATCAACCGATAACGTAATGTTAACGTAGCTAGCGAGTCAAATATACCTACACCGTATTTTACTTGCAGATCTTTTGTGACATAGCCGCTCACCACCACTTGTGAGCTATCACCAACCCCTTGAGTATCCAGCGCCAGATTACTGACACCAAATGCCTCGCCGATTTTACCCACCAGTTTGCCGCTTTGCGCCACCCCCATGCCAACCAGCATTGAGGTCATCAGGCCACTGTCTGCCCCTGAGCTGCCCAATCCTTGACCTCGCAGCAAGTAGGATAATGCTTCCTGCTGGGACATAGCCGGATCTGAGAAGATTTCCAGCCGTGGTGAATCAGCCATCCCCGTCACCCGCACCCCTGCAGTCACACCATCCGCAGTGGCATCTGGATTTCGAATAGCTTCAATATTAAGTAGCGGTTGATCCGGCGGGCCGGAGAACAGCAATACACCTTTATTGACTATCAAGTCCTGACCATAAGCACGGAAGCTACCGGACGGAATATTAATTTGCCCATTGAGCCCCAAGCCGCGCTGATCCTGCACCATTTTCAAATCGCCCTGCAAACGCGCTTTCAGACCAAAGGCATTCAGACGAACATTATTGCCAATGTGAATCACCAGATTACTGTTAATCGGGATACTGGCGCTGCGTGGCGAGATAGGTTTTAGCTCGTTATTGAGCATCACTTCATCAGGCGAGACACCAACGGCACTTTCTGGCACTTCTTGTACCGTGATACGCGCCCAAGGAATATCCACCGAGCCATTAAGGGTAAACAACTGCGGTGTGGCTTCAAAGACGATGTCCGGTGACACATCCATTCGCACCATCGGCGGCACGGTGATCCGCAACTTATTCCCTTTAGCCGCAATTCTGGCGCGCCAGGCATTAATATCACGCCAATCCGCATCGCCAGAAAGATTGAGTTGGCCTTGAGATGTGCGGATCAAACCCTCCAGGGTCGAGCTCATTCCGTCGAAATTCATCACCAGCCGCCCTTCAGTGATATCAAATGGCATCCAACTGCCATCAACATCCACATTGTCCAGCGCCAGGCGACCAAAGACTAATGGGCTTTTCGCATTCCCCCCTAAACGCAAATTGGCATTTAACAGGCCAGAGGCTTTTTCGCCATCACTCATAATCGGGTTAATCATTGCCAGCGAGAAATTACTGATAGCAATATTACCGGATAAATTACGCCGCCCTTCTGGATCAGCCACTTGCACCTGTCCGGAGAACTGGCCGTTATTGACCAGCTTAATCAACCAATCAGCCCGCACTTGCCCATTGGTCAGGCCACCATTCAGATTTAAGGTTTCAAAAGCCACTGGCAGCGGGTTGCCCTGCACCATCTGCTGCACTTTCACCCCATTGCCAGCAAGTGAAACCTTCACATCCGGCAATTTACCCCCCGCTTTCCAACTGACATCCGCCCGCCCGGTGAACACACCGCTCATGGTGGTATCCGGGCCAAGGAAAGGTTTAATCATAGCCAAATCAAAACGATTGAGTACCACTGTCGCCTGCCCACTTGGGCCAGCTTCTATGGCGCGCGGAACACAGAGTTCGGCATTCGGATTCAGCCAACAATGTGGCCCAATAGTGACTCGTTGCAGGGTATTTTGGTAATCCAATGCAACCGCGCGGTTTACACGCCATTCACCAACTGGAGTATCAAAGCGCGTATTATTCAGCGTACCGCGCCAGCGCTCCTGCTGCCGGTCAAAGCTGCCTTCCAGCGCTAACTGCCCAGAAACCGGCTCACCCTGCATATTTAGGCGCAACTGATGCTGTTTTTCACTGCCGCGCGCATCCAGTGTCAGGAGGCTAATAAGCAAATCAGCTTGTTTAAGCTGCTCGACCCTAATGGCCAGTTGGCCCTGAATTTGATCAGTCGAGCGAACATCACCATCGACCTTGACTCGATTAATCGTCAATTCTTGCCATTGCAGGCGGTTAGCGGTGAGATCTGCCAGCAATTGCGGTGCTTTCAGGTTGCCACGTAACTTCAGCGTCCCTTTAACCACCCCGCCCAAGCCCGGTAACGCGCCATCAAGCTGCGGCGCATCGACATTGGCATCTAACTGCCAGTTGTCGGCCAGACTGCCTTTCACATCCAGCTTATTACGGCCTAATGCCAGATTGATGCTCGGAATATTCCACTGACCCGCAGCATTCCCGGTCAATGACCCACGCGCGATGACACGGTTCTGTTTTACATTACCGTCCAGCATCAGCTCCGGTACCTGCAATTGCCAGCTGCCGCCGTGGAGACTGCCGCGAGTCACAATCTTGCCATCCAGTTTGGCTGGCCACTCTGGCCATTGCTTAGCGGTATTAATCCCTGATAGCGTTAATACCGAATTCCAACTGATGGCTTTGCTCCAATCAACCACGCCGGTCAGGTCAGTGTTACCTTGCAATGCCGCCAGACGTAAGCGCGTCAAATTGAATTGCTCGACATTCCCTTTGCCATCCAGAGTAAATACTGCCGGCGGCAGGTCAGTGCCTTTGAAATCAGACCGAATTGATAGTGCAAAATCAGTGGCTTGCCCGTTAAGCCGCATTCTTAGATTATCAAGTTGGAACTGAGGCTCGCCACTCAATGGCCAGCGCAGTTGCTTACTTTGCAGGGTTAAGGCGAGCGGTAAACCCGCCTGCGCCAGTGCTGTTTCTGCCTCTAACTGGGCGGTGACCGGGCCGGATAAATTGATTGCCACCTTGAGTTGCTCGCGCAGCGCGCCACCGACAGTTAGCTTTACTTTCTCGCCTTTCAGCGGCTCTATGTTCAACGCACTGTTGACCACCATAGTCAGTGGCCACTTATCCGCCAACTTTGCCTCTCCACGGGCTGACAACCCACCCTGTGGCGATTTAATATCCAGCGTATCGAGTGTTATGTGGTTTTCCTGGATATTAGCGCGCAGCAAGACACTGCTGACCAGCACATCAGTATCACCGGTTAACCGGAGTTGCTGCCCTGAAATCTCATTAATTTGGATATCCAGTGGCAAACGGAAGTCGGGCAACTCGGGTAGCAACGGCTTGGCAAACATGGCTTTTAACGTCTCGCCGAGCGGAGTTTCTGGTTCCACTGGCGCCGCTGCTGATTGTTCAACCGCTTCTTTGGCGGCGATGGCGGTTTCGACTACCGGCTTCGCCGCATCCGGAACGATGGCCGGGACAGTTTTGGGCAATGCTATCAGTAACCCACTGATTTTAGTGGGCATCAAATCTAAAGCCCGCTGCTGCCAATGTGCACCGGTGCGAAATTCAGCCAGTGAAATCGCCGTGTCATCGACTGTCACTTTGACATTATTAAGTGACAACATTCTCAGGGTGATGGGGTATGGGGTACTTAACTCACCCATAGGTTCCGAGTTGGCAGGTGCCGGGGCTGCGGGGGCCATAGCTTTGGTGTCCACCACCACATCCACATCTTGGGCCGTCAGCGCATTAATACACAATTCACTGCGTTTCAAACAAGAGAGCTGCAATGACAAATGAAATTGCCCGGCTTTGACGGTGACACCCGGCATTTGATACTGAATACCTTGCAAGGTGAGGTTACGCCAGCCACCGCTGACACTGGCAATATCCAGCCCCGGCACCCAACGGGCGGCACTGTTGATAACAAAATGCAAACCGCTGGTGGTGCCAAGCAACCCCGCCAGAGCCCCTAACAGCAGCAGGATAATGAGCAGAAATGCGATACATAATCTCTTTATCCACCTCATAGTTCAGGCCCCAAACCGATGTAAAATTGCACGCCATGTTCTTCGTTATCGCCAATCGGCCGCGCGATATCCAACTTAATAGGGCCAACCGGAGATGCCCAGCGCACACCAAATCCAGCACCGGTTTTAAAATTACTCTTACGAATATCATTTACAGCTTCACCAGTATCGATGAATACCGCCCCCCACCATCGGCCAGTAACGTTATATTGATATTCGAGAGAACCGGTGGCCAATTTAGAGGCCCCGGTTAACTTGCCTTCACTGTCGCGCGGGGAAATATCGCGGAATTTATAGCCACGAATGCTGCGGTCACCGCCCGCAAAGAAGCGCAGTGACGGCGGAACACGGTCAAAATCATTGGTTTCAATCCAGCCCAAATTGCCGCGCACGACAAAGCGGTTTTTCTCAGCCAGGGTACGAATCCACACGTTTTGCGCCTGGAAGATACCAAAATCCACATCCGAACCCCAGGTAGTATCCGACACATCAATAGAATAACGTTGGCTATCCCCCCAGACCGGCATGGCCCCACCGCGCTGACGGGTGCGGTTAATACTCACCCCCGGATACAGCAACATGGTGGTGTCAGTTACGCTACCCTGAGTAAAGTGATCCAGACTCCAGCGCAGGTTTATCGCCCGCTGCCAGCCACTGGAAAGATCCCAGAATCGAGCAACATTGAGTGTCGTGGTGTCTGATTTAGTGTCATTTAAATCGGTGCGTCTAAACCCGCCTTGCAACAAGTAATACTGCTCAAGCGGATTCTTTAATAGGGGAATGCGATAGCTGAAATCCAGGGTCTGCTCGGGGGCCGACAATGTGGTGCTGGTGGTCAGGCTGTGCCCGTAAGAGTTAATCCTGGGCTTACGCCAACTGGCCGTCAGGCGCGGGCCGACATCCGTGGCGTAGCCGCCCCCCAGCTCAACCGTATTTTCTGTTCGAGGGGTCACGACCGCATCCAGTGGTAAGATTTTGGTCTTTTTGGCATCGTGGAAATCCGGCGAAACCACCACCGAGTTAAACCAGTTAGTGGCTGACAAACGCCGGTTCAGTTCGGCTAAATCATCTGCGGAGTACAGCTGCCCTTCGTGGAATGGCACCAAATTTTGCAGGAAATCCTCACGGATTTGTGCCCCCTGAAAGATAACTTTACCGAAGCGGTAGCGTTCCCCGCTGTCAAAATCAATATCCCAGAAAGCCTGGCGCAATTCAGCGGCAACACCTAACTGGCTTTTGATCATATTGGCATCAAAATAACCACGGCGTAATGCCAGCCCGGTCAGCGAGCTTTTAAAATCATCAAAAGCGCCATGATTAAGGATGGAGCCGATTTTTGGGGTATCCCGACGAACCAATGCCAGATAATCGGGATCAGTTTTTGCCCCGCCTTGCAGCACAATATCCACCCCCGCAATCAAGACGGGTTCGCCTGGCACCACCTTGGCGATTAAAATTGAGCGGGCAGGTGCCGGGCGCGGTTGCAATTCAAAGGTGATGGTCGGGTCATAATAGCCCAAGGCACGCAGCCCCTGACGGATAGCTTCATCCACCCTTGACCGGAAACGCCCATCAGCACTGACTTCATCAGTATCAATTGTTGATAAACGCGCCCTGACGTTTCTCTCTAAATCCCCGCTAAGACCTTCGACTTGCAACCGTACATTGGCAGCATAGGCGATAGGTGTGGCGAGCAATACACACAAAAAACAAAGAATAGGGTATCGTGGCACGCGTACTCCTAATTAATTTTACTTTCCTGTAAAACGTTCTACGGGCAGTTGAAAAATATACCCAAAGTCATTGGTGTCGCAGCCAGGCAGCAAACGAACGGATAAACTCCGCTGGGCTAACACCCGTTCAATGATTCGGGGTGAATAAGTGCCGCCAACACTGCTGCAATAACAAATAACCAAGGGAAAGTGGTGATATTCACACTATCATCCCGCATTCAAAGGCCAATTTAAGCCAGCTCCCCCTAAAACTCTCCCTTAAGCCGCGATATTAACGCGGAATAGTTCTTATTGTGTGCAAACTCGCCATCAGATACAACTGTCTAACGCTATTCACTGTAAACATCTTGTTAGTAATTTACTGTAAACTTAGGGTTCACTGTCAACATCGGAGTCTATCGTGGTGCAAAATTTTGATAAAACCGCCGTCATTGATGCGGCAAATGCTCTACCGGGGCGACTAACACCGATGCCGGTCGCTACTCTCCATGTGGTTAATGGGCATTCCATGACACATGTTCCTGAAGGCATGGAAATTGCCCTCTTCGCCATGGGCTGCTTCTGGGGGGTCGAGCGCCTGTTTTGGCAACAAGCGGGGGTCTACAGCACCGCAGCAGGCTACAGTGGCGGTTATACGCCAAATCCTACCTATCACGAAGTCTGTAGCGGTCGCACTGCGCATACGGAAGTGGTTCGTGTGGTTTTCGACCCTGCCATCATTAGTTATAAGCAACTATTACAGATTTTCTGGGAAAATCACGATCCGGCACAGGGAATGCGTCAGGGCGGTGATGTCGGAACACAATACCGTTCAGCCATTTACCTGCTAACACCCGAGCAGGAAGTACAAGCAACAGAGAGCAAAAACCTGTTCCAGCAAGCAATGGATAAAGCCGGTGACCGCCGGGTGATTACCAGTGAACTGGCAACCGCGCTGCCGTTTTACTACGCCGAAGATGACCACCAGCAATATTTATATAAAAATCCGCACGGTTATTGCGGTTTAGGTGGCATTGGCGTTTGTATGCCGCCAAACCTGTAAGGCTAGCGGCACTCTTATCGCTGCTGCTATACTAGCCGGGCTGTTCATTCAGCCCGATGACGGTTTTCTGCCGTCTCTTAATAATCAATGTGAACTAATAGAATGGCCCTTCCTTATGATCGCCGACACTATGGTCGGTACGACACGGATAGATTATGTTAAACAGTATTTTACTGATTCTTTTTTTAATTGCCGTGAGTGCCTTTTTCTCGTTATCCGAGATTTCACTGGCAGCATCGCGCAAAATTAAGTTAAAACTTTTGGCCGACGACGGCGACATCAACGCCTTACGGGTACTTAAATTACAAGAGACCCCGGGGATTTTCTTCACCGTGGTTCAGATTGGCTTAAATGCCGTCGCCATCCTCGGCGGGATTGTCGGCGACGCCGCGTTCTCTCCTTCTTTCAGAGTGATATTTGAACGTTTTATGTCACCGGAGATGGCTGATCAAATCAGCTTTATTTGCTCATTTGTGCTGGTAACCAGCTTATTTATTCTGTTTGCAGATTTAACCCCGAAACGCATCGGAATGATTTCACCTGAAGCTGTTGCCCTGCGAATTGTTAATCCGATGCGCTTCTGTCTGATGATTTGTCGCCCATTAGTTTGGTTCTTCAATGGGATGGCTAATCTCATCTTCCGGCTATTTAAGTTACCAATGGTTCGGAATGACGATATAACATCGGATGATATCTACGCGGTGGTGGAAGCCGGTGCTCTGGCTGGGGTGCTACGTAAGCAAGAACATGAACTGATTGAAAACGTTTTTGAATTGGAATCTCGTACTGTTCCTTCTTCGATGACATCGCGCGAAAGTGTGATTTTCTTTGATCTGCGAGAAAGTGAAGACAGCATAAAAGAAAAGATTTCGACTCATCCGCATTCCAAATTTTTGGTCTGCGATGGACATATTGATCAAGTCGTGGGCTATGTTGACTCCAAAGACCTGCTGAACCGGGTGTTGGGTAACCAGAGCTTGGTGCTGAGCAGTGGCGTACAGATTCGCTCGGCGCTGATTGTGCCGGACACACTGACACTCTCAGAGGCGCTGGAAAGCTTTAAAACCGCCGGTGAAGACTTTGCAGTTATCCTCAATGAATATGCTTTGGTGGTTGGGATAATTACCTTAAATGACGTGATGACCACATTGATGGGTGATTTAGTCGGCCAGGGCCAAGAAGAACAAATTGTTGCCCGTGATGAAAACTCATGGTTGATTGAGGGCGGTACACCAATTGAGGACGTCATGCGCGTGTTGCATATCGACGAATTCCCTCAGTCGGGCAATTATGAAACCATCGGCGGTTTTATGATGTATATGCTGCGTAAAATTCCTAAACGCACCGATTTCGTCAAATATGCCGGTTACAAGTTTGAAGTGGTTGATATCGATAGCTACAAAATCGATCAATTACTGGTTACCCGGCTTAGTGACCAACCGGCCCCAATACTGCCAAAAGCGCCGCATGAAAGCAGTGATGCATAGTCCGCATCAGCACCATTTGAATTAATTAACGTTTTAAACATTAACGGCCCCTATAAAGGGGCCGTAATTAAATCAGTCTGGTGATAATACCACCCGAGCTATAACATCAAATCCAAGGGATGTTAGCTCTCTGTTTGCAAACGCATCACCTGCCGGTTAATTTCTGACATCACCTCAAAATGGCGTTTATCCCTAACTTTCGGGATTAAAATCTTGCCTTTATCAAACTCAAAAGCCCCCATATCTTTGATATACAACCGACCACGAAATAACGTTTTGACATACATCGCGATTTTTGCCGGGTTGTAACGCTGGAAGATCCTCATTGTTTTACTTTCCTCCCATGACACCAGTACGCCCCCTCTGCCGCCTTCGCGACCAAGATCACAGGTAGCGTAAGTTAATTGCAGAGTAGTAGACCTAGAGTATGGGCTTAAGTTCCGCTAAAACTAGTCATTGATGCTGCATTTACATAATATTACAGAGTCACAATCAGGAAATGTGAGGTTAGATCAGAATAACCTTCTAGTAAATGGCAGAAATAATTATTTAGAGACAAACAGGACAGACCTCTGATCAGCACCTATTATTGGAAAACTTAGCTGCAGACTGGAAGGGTTGCAGGAATAAGTGCCCGACATTACTCATAAGATCCACAAGGACATCCCATGATAAAAAATAGCCTGCTAATACTATCACTGCTGTTCACCCCCTTCATTGCCAGCGCTCATAGCCTCCAAATTGAACAGCGGGTGCCGCCCGTGGGTGTCAGCGATAAAGGCGAGTTAAATTACGATAAGGCTACTGATCAGTTTAGCTATAAAAACTGGAATAGCTCGCAATTGCCCGGCAAAGTGCGAGTCGTCCAGCATATTGCCGGTCGCAGCTCGGCAAAAGAGCTGAATGCACCACTGGTGGAGGCCATCAAGCACGCCAATCTGCCACACGAAGATTACCAAACGACGACAATCGTCAATACCGATGACGCGATTATCGGCACCGCCGTTTTTGTCCGTAATAGCATTGAAAGTAACAAGCGCGAATTCCCTTGGTCACAATTTGTGGTCGACAGTAATGGCAGTGTCCAGAAGGCTTGGGGATTAGCGGAGAAGGGTTCGGCGATTGTGGTGCTGGATAAGCAAGGCAATGTGAAATTTGTCAAAGATGGGGCGCTGACCCCTGAAGAGGTGCAGCAGGTCATCGCCCAACTGCACCAATTGTTGCAACCTTAAAACAGCGACACTCTAAAACCGGGGTTTAGGAAAGATTCACGTGGGGTATAGCACAGCGGTTTACCTTGCCAATCATGAACCTGCGCCCCGGCAGCAATGGCCACAGCATGCCCCGCAGCGGTATCCCACACATTGGTTGGCCCGAAACGCGGATATAACTGCGCACTGCCCTCCGCCACTAAGCAAAATTTAAGTGATGACCCCACCGCGACGGTTTGATGTTCACCCAGTTGTGATAAATAATCTTCCAGCTCTGCATCGGTGTGAGAGCGGCTCACCACCACCAGTGGCGGCAATGCATCGCGCACCTGAATTTGCTTGCGCCTGCCGCATTCTTCCTTCCATGCCTGGCCGTTTTCAGCACTGTACATCACCTCAGTTACCGGGGCATAAACCACGCCTAACACCGGTACCCCTTGGTCAATCAGGGCAATATTCACTGTAAACTCGCCATTACGGTTCAAAAATTCTTTCGTGCCATCCAGTGGGTCAACCAACCAATAGCGCTGCCAGTGCTGCCGCACCGCCCAAGTGGGTGGGTCTTCTTCAGATAACAGTGGAATATCCGGGGTTAATGTTGCCAACCCCGCTTTGATAATCTGGTGTGCCGCAAGATCTGCCGCAGTGACTGGCGAATCATCCTTTTTATGGGCCACATCCAGAGGTTTATCCCCTTGATAGACCGCCATAATCGCCACGCCTGCCTCGCGGGCTAACTGGCAAATTTGCTCTAACATCATCCACCCCTTGGTATTATGAGTCATGTCGACTATTGATAGCCAGAATACATCTAATTACTCGTATTCCTGTAAATTGATAATAGTTTTTGAAACTTCTTGCCCACTTTATATTCATTTTAGAACGCAAAGCTAAAATAAAAATTAATCATCACCCTGCTATCGTCATTTCGGTAGGCTAATAATTTACCTGCCCCGGAGTCACATTTGTGTGTAACTCTCAATCAAATCAGTAGGATTAACCTGCTGCAACTGTGAGCATCTCCGTGTTATCTAAAGCTGTTTTCTGCCAAACTTCACACTTTATTATGACAATCTATTGAATTTACACATTCTTTTGCGATACATGTCGAATAGTTTTTTTTTAATGGAAAAGCCACGATGGAGAAAGCCATGTCTAAGCGCCAACTGAGGTTATCCCTGTTAGCCAGCCTGATTGCGGTCGCGACGTCGATGTCGGTTACCGCCGCACATGCCGCTACTGTTGATTTGCGAGTACTGGAAACCACCGATTTGCACAGCAATATGATGGATTTCGATTACTACAAAGATAAACCCACTGAGAAATTTGGTCTGGTGCGCACCGCCAGCCTGATTGAAGCGGCCCGCCAACAGGCGACTAACAGTGTTCTGGTGGATAATGGCGACCTGATTCAGGGCAGCCCACTTGGCGACTATATGGCAGCCAAGGGACTTAAAGCCGGAGAAATTCACCCAGTCTATAAGGCGATGAACACACTGGACTATGCCGTGGGTAACATTGGCAACCATGAATTTAATTATGGTCTGGATTACCTCAAAAAATCATTGGCTGGAGCAAAATTCCCCTATGTAAATGCTAATGTTATTGATATCAAAACCGGTAAGCCGCTGTTTCAACCTTATTTAATTGTCGATACTCCGGTGAAAGATCGCGAAGGGAAAAGCCATAATTTGCGCATCGGCTACATAGGTTTTGTGCCACCACAGGTAATGATTTGGGATAAAGCTAATCTGAGCGGCAAAGTCAAAGTTGACGACATCACCGAAACCGCCAAAAAATGGGTTCCGGAAATGCGCAAACAAGGGGCGGATATCGTGGTCGCTATCCCCCACTCCGGCCTCTCTAGTGACCCTTATAAAACGATGGCGGAAAACTCGGTATATTACCTCAGCCAAGTGCCGGGTATTGATGCCATCATGTTCGGCCACGCCCATGCGGTTTTCCCCAGCAAAGATTTTGCAGCCATCAAAGGGGCGGATATCGCACAGGGCACATTAAATGGTATTCCCGCAGTAATGCCAGGCCAATGGGGTGACCACCTGGGGGTGGTTGATTTTGTCCTGAATAATGACCAGGGTTCCTGGCAAGTCACACAAGCTAAGGCTGAAGCCCGCCCTATCTTTGATAAAACCACACAAAAATCCCTGGCCGCTGAAAATGCTAATTTAGTGAAAGTGTTAGCCGCAGACCACCAAGGCACTCGTGATTTTGTTAGCCAGCCGATCGGCAAAGCATCCGATAACATGTACAGCTATCTGGCACTGATCCAAGACGACCCCACGGTACAAATCGTGAATAATGCCCAACGCGCCTATACCGAACACTTTATTCAGGGCGATCCAGATTTGGCTGATTTACCCGTGCTGTCTGCCGCCGCGCCTTTTAAAGCTGGCGGACGTAAAAATGACCCAGCCAGTTTTGTGGAAGTGGAAAAAGGCGAATTGACCTTCCGGAATGCGGCAGATTTATACCTTTACCCCAATACCTTGGTCGTGGTGAAAGCCAGTGGTGCGGAGGTTAAGCAGTGGTTGGAATGCTCGGCAGGGCAATTTAATCAAATTGATGTGAACAGTGATAAGCCGCAATCACTCATTAATTGGGAGGGATTCCGCACCTATAATTTTGATGTTATTGATGGTGTTAACTATGAAATCGATGTTAGCCAGCCGGCTCGCTATGATGGTGAATGTGCGCTGATTAACGATAAAGCCGAGCGGATTAAAAATCTGACTTTCAACGGAAAACCTATTGATCCTAAGGCCACTTTCCTGATTGCCACCAATAATTACCGGGCCTACAGCGGCAAGTTTGCGGGCACCGGTGACAGCCATATTGCTTTCGCCTCGCCGGATGAAAACCGGGCCGTGCTGTCTGCTTATATCAGTGCTGAAACCAAAAAACACGGGCAAGTTACCCCGCAAGCCGATAACAACTGGCGTCTGGCAACACTGGAGAGCCAGCACCCCCTGGATATCCGCTTTGAAACCTCGCCAAGTGCAAAAGCCACTGAATTTATTAAACAAAAAGCTCAGTATCCGATGACAGCACAAGGCACTGACGAGATTGGCTTTGCAGTTTATCGCTTGGATTTACAGAAGAAATAATTGATGACAACAGCGCTTTACGGAGCGCTGAGGTTGATGACAAACCAACATTGTCAGTTCCTAATCAGCCGGGGCGACTGCCGCTCCGGCCACTTACGCGGCTACGTCCCATTCGGCACCTTTCTCCTCCAGCTAACATTTTCAACCCCCTTAGCACGGCGATTATCTCTTTATACCTCTTTAGAGCTATATCACAATCTATAACATGTATTTATTATGCATGTTATAGATATTTACTTTCTCAATGAGGTATCAACATGGATTACCGCAATCAATCTCTGGGTGCTCTGGCCATTGCTATTCCACGCGCCACAAAACTGTTCCGTCAGCATCAACTGGATTTTTGCTGTGGTGGCAAACAAACACTGTTACGGGCGGCGACTAAGCTCAACCTGGATATTGACGAGCTGGAAGCACAGCTGAATGCCTTGCAAGCCGATCCGCAGTCATCAGAAGATTGGCAGCAACAATCCTTAACCCATCTTATTGATTTTATTATTAGTCGCTACCACAACCGCCATCGCGAGCAGTTACCAGAATTGATTTTAATGGCTGAAAAAGTTGAGCGCGTGCATGGCGAAAAACCGGCATGCCCCCGTGGACTTGCCGCCGAACTTACCGCGATTTTAGAAGAGCTGACTCAGCATATGCATAAAGAGGAACAGATTTTGTTCCCCATGATCAGCCGTGGTATGGGGTCTCAGGCCGGTGGGCCAATATTTGTGATGGAAGCAGAGCACGACGCGGTTGGGCAACAATTAGAAGTGGTAAAACAACTCACACAAAATGTCACTCCACCTGCTGGGGCCTGCAATACCTGGCAAGCGCTTTACACCGGTATCAATGAATTCATTACTGACCTGATGGAACATATTCATCTGGAAAACAATTTGCTGTTTCCCCGCGCCTTAAATGGTGAATAACTCCACCGTCAATAATTACCATTATAAATAAACGCAACAGGGCGACATGATGTCGCCCTGGCTTATTTCATTTCACTGCTTGTGGAAGTTACAGAATTTCCAGCAGTTCTACTTCAAACATCAATGCACTGAATGGTGGGATAGTTGCACCCGCGCCGCGCTCGCCATATGCCAGGTTGTGTGGAATATACAACTTCCATTTAGACCCTACTGGCATCATAGACAAGGCTTCAATCCAACCAGGGATAACACCGCTGACTGGGAATTCTGCCGGTTGGCCGCGCTCAACTGAGCTATCAAACACGGTACCGTCAACCAGACGACCGGTGTAATGCACACGAACCCGGTCTTGACGGGATGGGATTGGGCCGTCACCTGCCTGCAACACAGAGAATTGTAAGCCGGATTCTGTCGTGGTGACGTCATCACGCTTGGCATTTTCTTCCAGGAAAGTTTTCCCTTCTTCAACCAACGCCTGCTGGCGCTCAACACGTACTTTATCAGCGCGTTCGTGAACTTCGCGCAATGCGCGGTGTACCACATCCACAGGGACGGTCGGTGTATTCCCTTCCATCGCGTCACGCAAACCTGCCAATAGTGCTTCTGGCAATAAACCTTCCAGCCCGGACTCTTGCAATTGTTGCCCGATTTGTAAACCAATTCCGTAGCTTGCTTGCGCTTCAACGCTATCAAAAGAAGGGGTTGTCATGGATTTTCCTTTAGTCACTCATCATGTCGAAGCCGCAAGCATAACAGCAGCAGGGGAGCGCGGTAAAATCTTGCTTCGTGAATGATGACTTTTGTCAGAGAAAAAGAAACAATGGCAGCTAACAATTCTGCAGATTGAAAGATGATGAGGATAAATCTCAGAATCTTCTGTCTTTTCGCATCAGATAGTTAGCTACTCAACCCAACTTCAAGTAAGAAGAGTTATACTTAGAAGCCTATGGGTAAATTTTCATTTTTTTATTTATGTTGTTTTACGTCGTTGAAGAGAGGTCACCATGGGCAGAATCGCGCCCAGGAGAAAAAAAAGTACTCGGGTTTATCAGCCACTGCTGCACACTTGGTTGAGTATCAGGCAAAGGATTTTACCGGAGGCTAAATCTCCTGATGAGCAAAATCTGATGTCTGAAGTCAGTGCGTCTGAACACATTTCTCCTGCTGAGGATATTGCCTTTACTGAAAATAATGTCCCCAATAAACCGGTGGCTACCCTACCCCGGGAGACATACATTAAAGGGATTTTGCTGAAAATCTGGCACATGCCGGACAGTTTTCAGTGGATGGAACCCTTGCCCTTCTTCCATCGCCGCTGGATTATTATTGTGACCGCGATATTGCTGCTGGCACTGCTGTGGCCAGCATCACGTGATAACCCTAATAACGCATTCCCGGTCAGCGCCCCGTCCACTGAGGTGCCGTTACAGGCCCATTTGCAGGACAATTATTCACAAAGCAATCAATTACAAAGCAATCTTGATGCTCCGCCACCTCCAAGGGTGGCGTCTTCCGCATTACAAGGGGATTGGCAGAATTATCATATTGAATCCGGGAAAACGCTGGCGCAGTTGTTCCGCGATAATAATTTACCCGTGAATGACGTTTTTGCGATGGCGCAGGTTGAGGGCAATAATAAACCTCTGAGTAACCTCAAAGCTGGGCAGGACGTCAAAATCATGCTGAATGCCCAAGGTGAAGTCGCCGCGTTGTCCATTAAAACCACCAATAATGCCGAAGTGCTGTTTACCCGGCAAAGCGATGGCAGTTATCGTCGCGAGCGTTAACCCTCTCCTATAGCTTGCCTATATATCACCTTAGTTTCTTTGATATTGTGACTCCCGCTCACTCGAATTAGGTTGTTTTCTGGGTGGTTAGTGCCATCCATAACACCAGCAAATAACCGCATTCATAAGGGAGTAATTATGAAATATAAATCCGCTTTCTTGCTTTTCTTCTTGGCCCCCATAGAGGTATTGGCTCAACACCATTGCCCGGCAATTGATAGCATCAAACAGAGCGCACTCATTTATACCGCCGTCACTGTGGGTGGCGAGGAATGGAGTGGGGCGCTGCATGGGCCGATACCTGAAAACAAAACCGACATCACCGGTTTCAGTGAAGCATTTTTGATTATCGATAGTGATAGTGACAAGGGGAATGCTATTGATCAGGGCATTTTTCAAAAATGCACTTACAACATACTGGCCGAAGGTAAAAAGCTCGATATGTACTACGGGAATAAAACCTGGCTGGCCTCCATCAGTGGAAAACCCCATTGGGCCTACCAACAGACACCTTTTCTGGAAACCTACCGATGTGCGGGAGTGGCTGCCGAGGAATGTAAATTTGATATTCTGGCACCCAACATGGCCCCCTAATACCTGCTGCCCTATTTTTTTGTGACCCAAAAATAAAAAGCAAAACGCCAGCACAAGGCTGGCGTTTTAGCAGGTTAACAGCAGCGTAACTTACGCTTCTGCAACCACGATCACGTTCAGTTGCGCGAACACGTCGCTGTGTACCTGGAAGTGAACTTCATGCTCACCAGTGGTACGCAGAACGCCATTCGGCAGACGAACTTCGCTCTTGGCCACTTCAACGCCAGCTGCAGTTACAGCGTCTGCGATGTCGCGAGTACCGATAGAGCCGAACAGTTTGCCTTCATCGCCAGATTTAGATGCGATGGTGACGCTGCCCAGTTCGTTAATTTTGGTTGCGCGAGCTTCAGCAGCAGCCAGAACGCCAGCCAATTTGGCTTCCAATTCTGCACGGCGTGCTTCAAAGAACTCAACGTTTTTCTTAGTTGCCGGAACAGCTTTACCTTGTGGAACCAGGAAGTTACGAGCGTAGCCCGCTTTAACATTCACTTGGTCACCCAGGCTGCCCAGGTTTGCTACTTTATCAAGCAGAATAACTTGCATTACCTTATCCTCTCAAAGTCGTTAATGGACAGTGGCCGATTACTGATGACGATCAGTGTACGGCAACAAAGACAGGTAGCGTGCGCGCTTGATACAACGGGCGAGCTGACGCTGGTATTTTGCGCGAGTACCGGTAATACGGCTCGGGACAATTTTACCACTTTCAGTGATATAGTTTTTCAGCGTAGCGATATCTTTATAATCAATCTCTACAACGCCTTCCGCGGTAAAACGGCAGAACTTGCGACGACGGAAATAACGTGCCATTTGGCTAGTCTCCAGAATCTATAAATTCAATCTGCTCGGCATGCAGAACCAATTTGTTTAGCCCATTGCGGCCTTGATGGCAGCTAATGAAGCCTTCAACGGTTAACTGACTGCCGACCGTTATACTGTGAGTTAATGCTTGTGACTTTTGCCCGCTGACGATGATGGGCATTCTGCACCATGTCTGTCTGCTAAATCCGGCTTCCTGCTGTGTTGACCTGTGCTCAAGCACAAATTGACAATGCGGGATGCCCGAAGGACTTACTTTTCGAACCGGTGTCTTGCACACAGTGCCAGAGAGTACCAGACGATTAGTGGTCACCACGGCAATTACTCTTCAGAATCCCCAGCTTCAGAATCATCATTGGCTTCTGACGCGAAGTCGTGACGCTCACGGCGTTCGTCTTTCGCTTTAACCATTGGTGATGCTTCAGTTACCGCGTGCTTAACGCGCATAACCATGCTACGGATAACGGCGTCGTTGAAGCGGAAGTTTGTTTCCAGCTCATCGATCGCTTCCTGCGGGGCTTCAACGTTCAGAAGAACGTAGTGAGCTTTGTGCAGTTTGTTGATCGGGTAAGCCAGTTGACGGCGGCCCCAGTCTTCCAGACGGTGAATGGTACCAGCAGCATTAGTGATGGTTGCACTATAGCGCTCGATCATGCCCGGAACCTGTTCGCTTTGGTCAGGATGGACCATAAAAACGATTTCGTAATGACGCATCGATTATTGCTCCTTACGGATTATTCAGCCTCCTGATAGGGTCAACCGCGGCCCATGGAGGCAAGGAACGTGTTTGTGTGCGGCTGAAAAATGACGCGTAACTATACTTGTGGGAGGCTGGAAACTCAAGGACTCGCGGGGATTTATTCTTGTTCTGGCCATTACTTTGCTAAAACCGCACTTTTTGTTCGCCGAGCAACCAATGGATGTAAATCCATTAGTCTGCTAAATCTTTCAATAAAATCATTAGCTCATCATAATTTTCATTCACTTTTTTTGATGAAGTAAATCAATAATCACCGGTTTTTAAATTAACAAAATCGACTAAAATTATATGCATCCACCGCAAAAAGAGCGGCGAAGCTAACTGAAAGTTATTCAAAGTATATAAATAAGATTTTGGAGTCACCTATGAAATATTCACTCGCCATCGCAGCCACATTCGGATTACTTCTTTCTGCCAACACTTTTGCCGCCACTGAAATCAGTGCCCAACAGGCAATGCAACAACATCGTGTCAGTATCGGCGCACTGTCCCTGGGCCACAATGTGGTATCTCCGGATGATGCCACAGCACAAGTCAGTAAATTAGCTGATGAACGCGGAGCAACCTCGTACCAGATTATTGCTATGCATGAACCCGGCGATAACAGCTCAATGCACATTAATGCGATTCTTTATCGCTAATATTCAATAGAAAAATGCAACACCAGAGAAAGACAACCCCCCATTAAGAGGGGGTTTTTTATAGATGTTCGCCGAAAAAACGTGCGCCCAAGGCCAACGCTGTAGGGGTAATTTTATGACCAATCCCCGGTTCAGTCACATACGTTAGATTGCCATCCAACTCCTGAGCTTTTAGCTCCTGAACTAACCGCACACTTTCTGCTGCGGGCACCACATCATCAGCTTCACCATGCCACACCAATAATGGGCGGTTCGCTACTTTGGCCAACTGGTGAGAAAGTTCATAATCTGCCAGCGGCGACAAGCGGCGCTCAAGTTCGGCTGGACTTATCTGGCGACCGGCCTCTAAAGGGGGAAATAACTGTCGCGCCAAAGAAGTAAAATAACCTGACCCCATAAAGTCTGCGGCAACACTGACCCACGGATAGCGCGCCAAAGCGCCCAATGTCGTCATACCGCCCATTGATGCCCCCGCCACGCCGATTCGCTCACCGTCAATCAATCCAGCCTGTTGATAATGTTGTTTAATAGCGGGTAACTCATCAATATTTGATTTTAGGATCTCCCAAAAATGGGATAGCCGCTGAGTGTCGTCACCGTTAAATCGGGCACCATGCATAGCCGCATCTGGCGCTATAGTGCGAAACCCTGCTTGTGCAAAAGCATAGGCAAAATAGGCGTAAACCTCTTTTGACGAGGTATAGCCGTGGTAAAAGAAAATAGTGGGTAACGGCTGCTGGCGCTTACCCGCAGGGGCCGCGTGGATAACCTCAATACCATTAATATTTTCTAGCGACATCTCAATCATGGCGAGGACCTTTTTTATTCAACTGAGCATAAATACCAAATTTGAGTGTGCCAAAACGCAGTCATAAAGTCTTAAATCAATTTCTTCCAAGATATTACCCTCATACTGAGGTTACAGCGTTACACTTGAGAAATAACGGGATTGGCTAATCACCGCCCTGCTGAAGAAGAGGCAAAGATGAAGATAAAACCTGTGATGGGGTTGTTACTGATTGTTCTGGGGCTCTCGGCGTGCAGTGTTTTTCACGTAACCCCGGTTCCTCCTCCTGCGCCACTGCCTTATGCACAAGAAATCACCCGCGCCCAGAGTGTTAACTTGCAAAAAATAGGCACCATATCGGCTCAGACATTTGGCAGCCCAATGGATGTTGAAGCAGAAATTAAGCGCAAGGCTGATGCCAGCGGTGCGCCTTATTATGTCATTATCATGATGTCCGACAGCGTTTATCCCGGTATCTGGTATGCCAACGCGCTGCTGTATAAGTAAACATTTATACCGGTTATTTAATGCCGCTGCCGCGGCTGAGCAACAGTGCGCAAACCGCTTCCGGCACCATATACTGGTCACGGTGGTCGAGTGTCATGCGACACCAGGCATCCGCTAATGGCGGTGAAGCAAAGCGCAAAAGTTGAGCCGCGCAGCACAAATCAAACAGTTGCTGGGTTATCGCCCGCCCTTGCTCTTCTTTGGGATTTTTCAGCCGCTGCTGTAATTGCCGCCAGCCACGGTCGAATAATCGATTTTGCCCACGTACCGGGTAAAATTCTTGCTGTAGCATTTCCAGCGCGTTGGGCAGCTTACGTAGCGTGCGCAACACATCAAGGCACATAATATTGCCCGAGCCCTCCCAGATACTGTTTACCGGCATTTCACGGTATAGCCGCGGCAACTCGCTTTGTTCGCAATAACCAATTCCCCCCAACACTTCCATGGCCTCGGCAACAAAAGCACTGCCCTGCCCACAGACCCGATATTTCGCCGCTGGGGTCAGTAAACGGCTAAATATTTGCTCGTGCGGCTCGCCCGCTTTCCCCCATGCACTGGCCAGGCGCATCAATAATGCAGTATGGCCCTCTAAGCGCAATGCCATGCGGCTTAGTCCTTGTCGCATCAAGGGTTGCTCTACCAACACCTTACCAAAAGCCTGTCGCTGCCAGGCGTGATACAGCGCGACTGAGAAAGCACGTCTCATTAATCCATGACTACCCAGAGCACAATCAAAACGGGTATAGCCGCCCATTTTCAGGATTTGGCGAATACCGTCGCCTTCATCGCCCAATAACCACGCGGTGGCGTTATCAAATTCAACCTCACTGCTGGCATTAGAGCGGTTGCCCAGTTTCTCTTTCAAGCGCTCTAATCGAATGGCGTTATAGGTGCCATCCGGCAATATTTTTGGCAAGAAAAAGCAGGATAACCCGCCGTCAGTTTGCGCCAGAACCAAATGCGCATCACTTTGTGGCACGGAGAAAAACCATTTATGTCCAACCAGACGATAAGCCTCGCCATGACCACGAGAATCCAGCGGTTCTGCCTTTGTGGTGTTACTGAGGACGTCGGAACCACCTTGTTTTTCCGTCATTCCCATCCCAATCAGTAAGCCCCGCTTCTGATTACCTACAATTTGATGAGAGTCATAACGATTCGAAAGGAGTGGCGATAACCAACCTTGGAACAGGGGCGGCAAGGTTTGCTGTAATAATGGAATGGCACCAAACGTCATGGTTATCGGGCATAACGACCCCGCTTCGACCTGGGCATGCAAGATAAACCGTGCGGCGCGCGCCACAAAAGATCCTTTGCGGGCATCTTCCTGCCAAGGCAAATTATGTACCCGGTGGCTCACCAATTCTTGCATTAATACATACCAGGCCGGATGAAACCGCACCTGATCTAACCGTAACCCTGCGCCGTCGTAACGTAATAATTCAGGAGGATTGGCGTTGGCTAACCTCCCTAACTCAAGGGATTCTTGCGAACCCAACTGCAATCCAATCTGAGCCAAAGTTTCCCCATCCCAGCCAGCATGTTCCCGCACCACTGCTTCCTGCAAGGCCATATCAGACAGAAATAAATTACTGTTCGATAAAGGCTCTGGCTGGTTGAAAACCAAGTGAGTCTGCCACTCCATAACTTCCTCCATTTCAGCACTCATGACGAAACCAGCTTACATAAATCAGGGTTAAGTATGGTGCAGACGAGGTTTTTTGCTGACAGACTCGGTACAAACCGTGACCAATCCACTATATATCACTGATAATTATTTAAAATTCCCGATATTAAAAATAAAAAAGCCAACATCCGAAAATGTTGGCTTCTGGCAAGATGAGCAAGAAATGGCTATTAGGCTTTTAGTGCCCGCTGGCGCACCGCTTCAAATAAACAGACGCCAGTCGCAACCGACACATTCAGCGAGGAAACACTGCCCGCCATTGGAATGCTGATCAGTTCATCACAGTGTTCGCGGGTCAGACGGCGCATCCCTTCACCTTCAGCGCCCATCACCAGCGCCATTGGGCCGGTCATTTTGCTCTGATATAAAGTGTGGTCAGCTTCACCGGCCGTGCCGACAATCCAGACATTGTTTTCCTGCAACACCCGCAAAGTGCGCGCCAGATTGGTGACTTTAATCAATGGCACATTTTCCGCAGCACCACTGGCCACTTTCTTGGCAATGGCATTCAGTTGCGCTGAGCGATCCCGTGGCACGATAACCGCATGAACGCCGGCGGCATCTGCGCTACGTAAACAAGCCCCCAAATTATGAGGGTCAGTTACGCCGTCCAGCACCAGCAGGAAAGGCGTTTCCACACTGGCCAGCAAGGCGGGCAAATCATTTTCCTGATACTGGCGGCCTTCACGGACGCGCGCCACTATCCCCTGATGGACTCCGCCTTCAACCTGAGAATCCAACCACTGACGGCTGGCAACTTGAACCACCAAACCGGCAGCTTCCAGCTCTGCAATCAGGGGTTGTAGGCGACGATCATCACGACCTTTCAGAATAAACACTTCCAGAAAACGTTGCGGATCATTGTCTAACAGGGCTTTGACGGAATGAATTCCGTAAATAATTTCGCTCATGATGCTCTTTTACATGTGTCGGCAGACAAAATATACCCGTCATACTTCAAGCTGCATGTGCGTTGGCCGCTTTTGCTCACCCGAATCATTGACCGACGCCAACTCATTGGGATTCACTCACTTGCGCCTTTCTGCAACTCGAATTATTTAGGGAATAACTGGCTTGCCAATGATTAAATTAATGCGGGCGACCGGGGCCGCCCGACAATTAGCCATCCAATAACTCAGCTGGCCATTATTGGTCAGTGCTGGTTTTTTTCTTGGCGCGTTTAGCTTTAGTTGCCGCCGCAATTTTCTTGGTCTTGGCGGATGCTCTTTTCGCTTTCGCCTTGGCCTTTTTCTCAGCCACTGCTTTTTCATCTAGCTTAGCGGCTGCATCTGCCGGGCGGAAAGCACTGTCCGGCTCGAAATTCGCGGGTTTTTTAGCACGACGAGGACGCTGTTGCCCACTCCCCACAGGGGCATTATCGCGGCGCGGTGAACTCGATGAGCTGCCCCGGCCACCACGGCCAGTCGAGGTATCGCGCATCGTGCGCTGACCATCGGCTTTCTTGGCCTTCTCACGTGCAGTTTTACCTTCACCGCGCGGCTTACGGGTACTGGAAACCAGAGCAAAGTCGATTTTGCGCTCATCCATATGTACCGCTTCCACGCGGATCTCCACGGTATCACCCAACCGGTAAACCTGACCGGAGGATTCGCCGATAAGGCGCTGGCCGATGTTATCGTAGCGGTAATAGTCATTGTCCAGACTGGATACATGCACCAGACCATCAATAAACAAATCATCCAGGCGCACGAAGAAACCAAAACCGGTGACACTGGCGATAATGCCGGTGAAGACTTTACCCACCTGATCTTGCATAAAGTCACATTTCAGCCAATCCGCCACATTACGGGTGGCCTCATCAGCGCGACGCTCAGTCATTGAGCAGTGTTCGCCCAATTGCAGCATTTCTTCGTATTCACTGTGCCAGCCGCCGGTAGGTGTCCAGCGCTCTTTAACATTGCCCTGCTCTTTGGCTAACTGATACTTGATAGCGCGGTGCATGGCTAAATCTGGATAACGGCGAATTGGCGAAGTGAAATGCCCATAAGAGGCCAGTGCCAAACCAAAGTGACCCCGGTTTTCTGGATCGTAAATCGCTTGTTTCATCGAGCGCAGCAACATGGTTTGCAGCATTTCATGATCCGGGCGATCGGCAACTTCATCCATCAGCACCGCATAATCTTTCGGCTCTGGTTTCAGGCCACCGCCTAATGTCAGACCCAGCTCACCAAGCACACTGCGCAGGGCTGAAATATGGTCATCACTTGGGCGGTCATGCACGCGGAACAGTGCTGGCTCATTGTGTTTTTCCACAAATCGCGCAGCAGCAATGTTCGCCATAATCATGCACTCTTCAATCAGCTTATGGGCATCATTGCGCACTGTAGATTCAATGCGCTCAATGCGGCGTTCAGCATTGAAAATGAACTTGGCTTCTTCAGTTTCAAAGGCAATACCGCCACGTTCGGCACGCGCCTGATCCAACACTTTGTACATTTCATGCAGTTCTAACAGATGCGGCACCAGCGGCTTATATTGTTCGCGCAGTGATTCTTCACCATCAATAATGCGCCACACTTTGGTATAAGTCAGACGAGCATGAGAGCTCATCACCGCTTCATAGAACTTATAAGACGAAAGCTTGCCCTGTGCGGAGATGGTCATTTCGCACACCATACACAGGCGGTCAACCTGCGGATTCAGAGAGCAAAGGCCATTTGACAGCACTTCCGGCAGCATAGGGATAACTTGCGATGGGAAGTAAACAGAAGTGCCACGGCTGCGAGCTTCGTCATCTAGCGCGGTGCGCGGGCGCACATAATAACTGACATCCGCAATGGCAACCCACAGACGCCAGCCACCACCCCGTTTTTTCTCACAATACACCGCGTCATCAAAGTCGCGGGCATCTTCGCCATCAATGGTAACCAATGGCAAATTGCGTAAATCTACCCGCCCTTTTTTCGCCTCTTCCGGCACCTGTTCTTTCAGATCCGCAACTTGTTTTTCAACCTGCGGCGGCCAGGTATGGGGAATTTCATGGGTGCGCAGCGCAATATCCACCGCCATGCTGGTGCCCATGTTCTCGCCAAGCACTTCAACAATCTTACCCACGGCTTTCGTGCGGCGGGTTGGGCGCTGAGTCAGCTCAACTACCACCACAAAGCCCATCCGTGCACCATTGATAGAATCTGGCGGGATCAGGATATCAAAGCTCAGGCGACCGTCATCCGGCACCACGAAACCGGTACCAGCATCAGTAAAGTAGCGGCCCACAATTTGGCTGGTTTTCGGCACCAACACCCGCACAATACGTGCTTCGCGGCGGCCCTTGCGATCAGCCCCCATAGCTTGCGCCAACACCACGTCACCGTGGATGGCCATTTTCATCTGTTCTGCGGAAAGGTACAGGTCGTCTTTACTGCCCTCAACGCGTAAGAAACCAAAACCATCACGGTGACCAATAACTGTGCCCCGCAACAGGTCTAAGCGCTCCGGCAAGGCGTAGCACTGACGACGAGTGAAGACCAATTGCCCATCACGCTCCATCGCGCGCAGGCGGCGGCGCAGCGCCTCTAAAGGCTCTTCACCACTTAAATTAAGTTCATTGGCCAGCTCTTCACGACTGGCGGGTGTTTCGCGTTTCGCGAGATGAGCCAAAATAAATTCCCGGCTAGGGATCGGCGACTCATACTTTTCTGCTTCTCGTTCCAAGAATGGATCTTGTGACATTGCGGTTCCTCCGTTGTCATCAGCAGGTCTTTACCCTGCGCTCTTGAAATTGCATCGGTGTTAGCTGCACTCTCTCGCCCGGAGCACTGACTTTGTAAGCTCATCGGGACTCGTTTACTGGCTGCCTACCTGCAATCCCAAGTTCTTTGGGTATATATATCTTTGATTAAGTAAGAAAACTACTCAACAAGTAATAGCTTGTAGAGCGGGGTATTATCTTGAACCATATCAGCTAAAGTATAATTATCCAGCTCATCTAAAAAACTTTTTACCGCTTGATTTAGCGCTGATTTCAGACGACAAGCGGGTGTTATATGGCAAAAATCACTACTGCAATTTACCAGAGAAAGGGGTTCCAACTGGCGCACCACGTCACCAATTCGAATCTCATTGGCCGGCTTACCCAAGCGTATTCCGCCGTTTTTCCCCCGCACAGCCGTTACCAGCCCTACACGGCTCAACTGATTGATTATTTTAACCATATGATTGCGGGACACGCCATAGACCTCAGTTACCTGAGAAATGCTGGTCATTTGGCCTTCAGGTAGCGAGGCCATATAAGTAAGCGCCCGCAAACCATAATCAGTAAAACTTGTTAACTGCACGTATACCCCTGAGTATCAGTTTACTCGGCTTAAACCCATCTAAGATGACATATTTTGGATAGGTTATAAGTATGACTCTAAGTGCCATTTAGAAAACTTATACTTTGAATGATAAACCAGCCACAAAGCTTGCGGCTAATCATTTAGGTGAAGGGCGGGTCTTTTGATGTAAAAACAGCTTACCTGGGGAACAACAAACCGGGCATTAGCCCGGTTTGAGTGTTTTGAAAACGAAAATTTGACAATAATGCTGTCAATTACGCATCAAATGGGTCGCGCAGGATCATGGTTTCTTCACGATCAGGGCCAGTAGAAATGATATCAACCGGAACACCTGTCAGCTCTTCTACACGTTTGATGTAGTTCAGGGCCGCCTGTGGCAACTTACTGTGCTCTTTCACGCCAAAGGTGACATCTGACCAGCCTGGCATGACTTCGTAAATTGGCTCAATACCTTCCCAGCCTTCAGCAGCCAGTGGAGTTGTATCAACTTCACGGCCATCTGGCATACGGTAACCAACACAAATCTTCACTTCTTTCAGACCATCCAGCACATCCAGTTTGGTCATGCAGAAGCCAGATAATGAGTTGATTTGCACCGCACGACGCACTGCAACAGCATCTAACCAGCCAGTACGACGGCTACGACCGGTAGTCGCACCAAATTCGTTACCTTGCTTGCGCAGGAATTCGCCAGTTTCGTCATTCAGCTCAGTCGGGAACGGGCCTGCGCCGACACGAGTCGAATACGCTTTTACAATACCCAGCACATAATCAACATAACGCGGCCCTAAACCAGAACCTGTCGCTACGCCACCAGCAGTGGTGTTAGATGAGGTGACATACGGATAAGTACCGTGATCGATGTCCAGCAAGGTGCCTTGGGCGCCTTCGAACATGATGAATTCACCTTGCTTGCGGGCATTATCCAGCAATTCAGACACATCAACGACCATAGCAGTCAGAATGTCGGCAACAGCCAATACACCATCCAGCACAGTTTGATAGTCAACAGCATCTTCTTTGTAGTAATGCACCAACTGGAAGTTGTGGTAATCCACAATTTCTTTCAGTTTGATAGCGAAGGTTTCTTTGTTGAACAAATCGCCTACGCGCAGACCGCGACGGGCAACTTTATCTTCATAGGCAGGGCCAATACCGCGACCGGTAGTACCGATTGCTTTTGCACCACGTGCTTTTTCACGCGCATTATCCAAAGCCACATGATAAGGCAGGATTAATGGGCATGCTTCGGAGAGTAACAGTCGCTCACGAACAGGCACACCGCGCGCTTCAAGTTCTGTCATCTCTTTCATTAATGCGTCAGGTGCCAAAACAACACCGTTACCGATGATGCTGGTTACGTTTTCACGCAGAATACCTGAGGGAATTAAATGAAGAACGGTTTTCTCACCGTTGATAACCAAAGTGTGGCCAGCGTTGTGACCACCTTGATAGCGCACAACATATTTAGCCCGTTCAGTCAGCAGGTCTACGACCTTGCCCTTACCTTCGTCACCCCATTGGGTGCCCAGTACGACGACGTTCTTACCCATCTCAAAAATCACCAGGTTGCTTAAAAAAGGATTCTAACATCTCACTCGGCTGCTTTCAGTACTTTTTAACACATAACTGAACAATTTTTGTGCTTACATTTAGCCGCCCATGCGGCTACGCAACATGTAGTAGATAACAACGCCCGCAACCACTAATCCTCCACCAAAACGGCGTAAAGTGGCATCAGGTAATTGCGTCATCGCCAGAATCATTTTGCGCCAGGCTTTGGGATAAAGCATCGGGCCAAGCCCTTCGAGCACTAAAACCAAACCCAATGCTAATAAAATGGTTGAATTCATTATTTATCTCAACAGGAAAAGGCTGCCTCAAATAGAAAAGGCCCGCGTGAACACGGGCCTTATTTATTACAATTAAAAACACGATGACAAAAACGCGTTTTTATAGCAACGGTTATGGACGTTTGCTGGAGTTATCCGGTGATTTCATGTAGCGGAAGAAATCGCTATCCGGGCTCAGAACCATCACATCATTACCACCGCTGAAGCTGTTTTCATAAGCACGCAGGCTACGAATGAAAGCATAGAAGTCAGGGTCTTTACTGAATGCATCCGCAAACAGACGAGCTGCTTCTGCGTCACCGCCACCACGAGTAATACGTGCCTGACGCTCAGCTTCCGCCAGTGTACGAGTCACTTCATAGTCAGCTGTTGCACGCAACTTCTCGGCTTCTTCCTGACCTTGTGAACGATGACGACGGGCTACCGCTTCACGTTCAGCACGCATACGCTGGAAGATAGCGTCAGAAACTTCGGCCGGTAAGTTGATTTGCTTGATACGCACGTCAACTACTTCAATCCCAAGTGCTGCCATGCTGTTCGGGTTAACCGCTGGCTGTTTGCCACGGGTTTCCTGCTCAACACGCGCTGCCGCAGAGGCAATTGCATCATCTGCTTCTGTGGTAACGGCTTCATCACCGACACTACCGGTATTCAGCGCATCACGAACATCTGATGTCAGACGACCACGTGAGTCGGTTACGATGTCCCGCACATTCAGGCGGCCAATCTCAGAACGTAAACGGTCACTGAACTTACGTTTCAGCAGCACTTCCGCCTGAGACACATCACCACCACCGGTGGCCAGATAGTAGCGGCTGAAATCGCTAATACGCCATTTCAGGTATGAGTCAACAATCAGGTCTTTCTTCTCGTTGGTTACAAAACGGTCAGCTTGGTTGTCCATAGTTTGAATACGGGCATCCAACGTCTTCACTGTTTCGATAAAAGGTATCTTGAAGTGCAAGCCCGGCGCATACACCAGAGGCTTGTTATCACTATCACGCAATACCTTACCAAAGCGCAGCACGATGCCGCGCTCACCTTCTTGTACCACAAACAGCGAAGCGTAGAGTGCGACCAACACCACAACGACGATAAGTAAAATAGACTTACGCATTGGTTATTCTCTCCCTACGCGAGTGGAAGTATCACGCTGAGTATTCGCTCGGCGCTGATCCATGATAGAGCCACTGGTTGAACTGGTATTTGAATTACTGGCACCAGATTCTTGGCTGCTATTGGCAGAGGAAGACGGATTCAAACGAATCAGACTGGTATCTTTGCTGCCATCCGCTTTATCTGCTGCACCTTGACCGCGCATCAGTTGATCCAGCGGTAACACCATCAGATTGTTACCTTTGTCATTAGCCAGCACTTTGTGAGTTTTACCGAGGACTTTCTCCATGGTTTCGATGTACAGACGCTCACGGGTAATTTCCGGTGCAGCCTTATACTCAGGCAGCAACTTGGCAAAACCGGCAACTTCACCTTGCGCTTCCAACACTTTACGTGCGGCATAAGCACGAGCATCTTCTAACAGACGCTGCGCCTGACCATTAGCACGTGGCTGGACTTCGTTGGTGTAAGCTTCAGCTTCACGAATATACTGTTGTTCGTTTTCACGGGCAGCAATCGCATCATCAAATGCCGCTTTAACTTCTTCTGGCGGTCGCGCTGCCTGGAAGTTAACGTCCAGCAGAGTAATACCCATATTGTACGGACGAATGGTTTCTTCCAGTACACGCTGAGTATCGCTACGCACGATAGTACGGCCTTCAGTCAGGATTTTATCCATGGTGTATTTACCAATAACACCACGTACTGCGCTGTCAGTTGCCTGACGCAGGCTGTCATCCGGATTCGTCACGCTAAACAGATAAGCGGCCGGGTCAGTCACACGATACTGCACGTTCATTTCGATGCGAACGACGTTCTCATCAGAGGTCAGCATGACACCTGATGCCGCCAATTCACGTACGGACTCGACGTTAACCGGGGTCACTTCATCAATAAAGGTCGGTTTCCAGTTCAAACCAGGCTGCACGATGTGGCTTAATTTACCCAAGCGAGTAACAACACCGCGCTCAGCTTCTTTAATTGTATAGAAACCACTTGCTGCCCAGATAACGACAACCGCAACTACTGCAATACCAACAATACGACCATTGAAACTCGGGCCTTTTGTTGAACCGCTATTATCATTGCTGTTTCCGCCACCTTTGCCACCGAGGTTACTCAGTTTTTTGCTCAGTTTACGGAAGATATCGTCCAGATCAGGCGGCCCTTGGTCACGGCCACCTTTATTATTGTTATTTCCGCCAGAGTTGCCGCCATTATTATTGCTGCTCCCCCACGGATCGCGGTCCTGTCCGTTATTACCGGGCTGATTCCACGCCATGTTTTAGCTCCATTCTTCTATGATTGGTTTTCTTCAGGCCAAGAGCGCATGCCAAAGAAGCTGGCTCTTAATCTCACAAGAAAGGTCAGATATACCCTTTGTACTTGAAGTCGCGGAGTTGTTAGCTGCCTTCTCTCACCGGAATCACTTACCTAAGTAAGCTCATCGGAATGAGTTCGCTTGCTACCTCTCTGCAACTCCAATGTCTTTAGGTAGCATAAATTAATTAGCCGCGTCGGACTCATTAACAATATAACTGACCAATTCCTGCTCTTGTTTACAGAGACGACGCCAATCAACGATAGGCATTCTTACCACCATACCGATATTCCCGTCCTCATCTATCCACTCTTTTTCAATTGCCTGAAGCTGGTAAAAACGGCTACGCAAACGGCCTGCCTGAGGCGGCAAACGTAATTCAAAGTGTGCGATCTCACCTGAAAGACGCTCCGTCAACGCTTGAAAGAGCAACGGGATACCTGCGCCGGTTTGGGCTGAAAGCCAAACTCTGACTGGCAGATTTTCTTCGTTGCGATCAATTCGCGGGACAAAATCATCCAACAAATCAATTTTATTCATTACTAATAATGTAGGAATTTCATCCGCCTCGATTTCTGCCAACACAGAATCAACTGCGGCCATATTCTCGGCTACCCGAGGATCAGCTGCATCAATTATGTGTAACAGTAATGAGGCTTGCCGCGTTTCTTGTAATGTCGCTTTAAAAGCAGCAACCAGATCGTGCGGCAAATGCCGGATAAAGCCTACGGTATCCGCCAGCACAGTATCGCCCACATCCGCCACATTAATACGGCGTAAAGTTGGATCCAGCGTGGCAAATAATTGGTCAGCTGCATAGACATCAGCTGCCGTAATTTTGTTAAACAGGCTAGATTTACCGGCGTTGGTATATCCCACCAAAGATACTGTCGGAATATCAGCACGGGTACGCGCACGCCGCCCCTGCTCTCGCTGTTTTGCCACGCGCTCTAAACGGCTTAAAATCAAGCTGATACGGTCACGTAACAAACGACGGTCAGTCTCCAACTGGGTTTCACCTGGCCCTCTTAGGCCAATCCCCCCTTTTTGACGCTCAAGATGCGTCCAACCACGTACCAAGCGGGTCGCGATATGGCGCAATTGCGCTAATTCGACCTGTAATTTACCTTCGTGGGTACGGGCCCGTTGGGCAAAAATATCTAAAATTAGCCCAGTACGATCAATAACCCGACATTCGCACAAACGCTCAAGATTTCGCTCTTGTGCTGCGGAAAGGGCATGATCAAACAAGACAACAGACGCACCACTGGCTTTAACTGCATCAGCAATTTCTTCAGCTTTTCCCTCGCCAACAAAATACTTAGGGTGCGGTGCTTTGCGACTACCGGTCACAATTTGCAAAGCTTCTACGCCCGCAGAAGATACCAGCGCTTCAAATTCACGCAGATCCTCTGAGTTTTTGTCTTGCGAGAAATAGATATGAACCAGTACGGCCTGCTCACCGCCTTCATAACGGTCAAACAAACGTGCAACCTCTCAAACGGATCAAAACCGCTAGTGCGGAGAACATAAGCCCGGATCCGTTGCTTATGTTCTCCGTCATGGTTGAACAGCAATGCGCTTTATTCAGCGTCATCGCTATCCTGCTGCGGCTGTTGCGGCGCAGATGGATTACTACCATGATAATTATTGGTGCTACCACTCGGATTATTGCTGTGATGCGAAACCGGGCGGGAAGGCACTACAGTAGAAATGGCGTGTTTATAGACCATCTGGCTGACTGTATTCTTTAACAGAATGACAAACTGATCAAAAGACTCAACTTGGCCCTGCAGTTTAATGCCATTCACTAAATAAATAGAAACCGGAACCCGTTCACGACGCAATGCGTTCAGGAACGGATCTTGCAAAGATTGCCCCTTAGCCATTCTATATTTTCCTTATTTGCTTGTTGTTATTAACTAAGAACCTATCGGCTCGAAAATAAACTGCGTAAAAAAATTCGCGCGTTGAGTACTAATCAATTGTACACAATCATTCAACCTATGCACTAACAACCTGTATCACAGAGTCTAAAGCCTCTCCCGGCTTGTCACTGTCGAGCCACTGGACTGAACCCCAGCCCCGCAACCAGGTCATTTGGCGCTTTGCCAGTTGACGTGTCGCACAAACTCCGCGGTAAACCATTTCGTCGTAATCAATCTCACCGGACAGATAAGACCACATCTGCCGGTATCCTACACAACGAATGGCGGGCATATCCGTATGCAAATCACCGCGGTCAAAAAGCGCCCTAGCCTCTGTTTCAAACCCCGCCGCCAGCATCTGATGAAAACGTAATTCAATCCGCTGGTGTAAGAGTTCCCGGCTAACAGGCGCAATCGCAAATTGGTGAACCCGGTAAGGTAAGGTTTCACCTGAAATTTTAGTCAGTTCTGTTAGAGTTTTACCTGAAATCAAAAAAACTTCCAGTGCTCTGGAGAGCCGCTGAGGATCATTAGGATGAATTCTCGCCGCAGCAACCGGGTCTATCTCGGCTAATTGCTGATGCAAGGCTTCCCAACCCAGCTCTGCCGCTTGTTGTTCAATCCGCTGGCGCACTTGTGCATCAGCCGACGGCAATGGCGATAACCCATCCAACAAAGCTTTAAAATACAACATTGTGCCACCCACCAGCAGCGGAATACGCCCGGCTGCGGTGATGTCGGCCATTTCTTTTAATGCATCTTTACGGAAATCTGCCGCTGAGTAGGATTGCGCGGGATCGCGGATATCAATCAGTCGGTGCGGCGCTAATGCCAGCTCTTCTGCACTGGGTTTCGCCGTGCCGATATCCATACCACGGTAGATAAGGGCCGAGTCAACACTGATGAGCTCTACAGGTAGCCGCTGTCTCAACGCAATAGAGAGCGCTGTTTTACCCGAGGCAGTTGGCCCCATAATAAAGATTGCCGGTGGCAGGTCTAGATTTTCAATATCATTCATGTTTCAGGGTTGCCAATGCAGCCTTTATATCAATAGGTTGTAATAGCCCGACAGGCGGTGATTTTACCAACTGTGGACAAAGACGTTCAACATCCGTCAATAACTGTATCGCTTGAGACACATTCCATACCTCATGTTCACTGCCAAGCTGGCGAGAAATCCATGTGGCCAGAGCATCTGGCGATATCTCTTCATGTTGCGACAGATAGCCTAACAGTTCCGGTATCAGTTTTTGTAAATTTTGTTGGCGTAATGGTAAAGATACTGCACGCAAAGTCGCTGTTGTATGTTCAACAGCCAATTCTATCCCCATGAGAGCCAACAATTTCTGATGGCGCTGGCAGGCGGCGGCCTCATCTTTATTTAATGTTAATTTCAGCGGGATCAATAAGGGCTGAGGGCGCAAACCTTCAGTTGGCGGGTTCAGTTGCGCTTGTTTCAACCCGCGTTCGGCAACCGGCAGCGCCAACAATGCCAAACCCTGTTTATATTCAAGCAAAGCATAACAAGGAGGAAATACCGTTAATACTCGGCCAAAACTGTAATTATCACCATGAAGTGGCTCTTCAACAGGGAGCTGGCGTGCTTTTGGGGCAGAGGCTGTCATTTCTGTAACGGGCTGCACCAACTGGCGATATAACTCGCCTTGCTGCTTTTGATAAGGCTGGCCCGCGTTATAGGCTGGAGCATGTTCACGAGCAAATAAGCGCTCGGTTGTTGCGGTTCGCCCCACAGCTGACGCCGGCTCTGGCGCAGCTGTTCGCTCTTCTCGCGGGGCTTTCGCCGGTTCCGGTTGAGCATATTTATTGCCCCCCGCCGCCACACGATTCTCTGGCTGCCAGCGCGGTGCCTCTATTTCTTCGCCATCTTCATTGATGTTTAATACTGGGGTAGCTGCTTGCTGCAAAACCGTGGTAACTGCTTGATAAATAAAATCATGAACCAACCGCGCCTGATGAAAACGTACCTCATGTTTAGCCGGGTGCACGTTGACATCAACCTGATGCGGGTCAATATCCAAATACAGCACATAGGCCGGTTGTTGGTCGTCTTTGAGTAAATCTTGATAAGCCTGGCGAATCGCGTGGTTTATGAGTCGGTCGCGCATCATGCGGTTATTGACGTAGCAATACTGCATTTCACTGAGTGTGCGGCTGGCTGCGGGGTCAGCTACCCATCCACGGATGGTTAAATCACCATGTTGCCAGGAAATAGCCAGTGCCTGCTGCAAAAAAGCAGGGCCACAAATGCTGGCAAGACGGCGCTCATGCTGAGAAGGGTCAGTCGCTGCGCGGTACTGGCGCATTAGCTTACCGTTATGACTAAGATTAATCGCCACATCAAAACGCGCCAGCGCAATGCGCCGCACCACTTCATCAATATGACCAAATTCGGTTTTTTCAGTGCGCATAAATTTGCGGCGCGCAGGGGTGTTATAAAACAAATCCAGCACCTCAAGGGTGCTACCCACCGGATGCGCTGCGGGCTTGATGGTCACCGCCATATCGCGCCCTTCGGCATAAGCTTGCCAGGCTTCATTTTGCTGCGCCGTGCGTGACGTTAATATCAGGCGGGAGACAGAACTGATACTGGCCAGTGCTTCACCGCGAAACCCCATACTGAGGATAGCTTCCAGATCCTCCAGCGAGCTTATCTTACTGGTTGCATGGCGGGCCAGCGCCAGTGCCAAATCATCTTTACTAATGCCACAGCCATTATCACGGATACGAATCAATTTCGCCCCACCACGTTCGATATCAATATCAATGCGTGTGGCACCGGCATCCAGGCTATTTTCTACCAATTCTTTGACTACCGACGCCGGCCGCTCTACCACTTCACCGGCGGCAATTTGGTTAGCAAGCTGTGGTGGCAGAATCTGAATCGGCATAGCAGTTCCTTATCGCTTATGACTGTGGGATGGTCAAGGTTTGGCCAAGTTGAACATTACCTGACTTTATCTTATTCGCCCGCTCAATCTCACTCATCGACACGCCATATCTGGCAGCAATGGCTGATAGCGTATCGCCACGTTTTACCTGATGTTTAACCGGCTGACTTTTTTTAGCGGCAGTTTTAGGCACAGTGGCGGCAATCGAGCCGCCAGAGGCCGGCACTTTTAAACGCTGACCGACCCAAACCACATCATTTTTCAATGTGTTGCTTTGCCGCAATACCGCCATGCTGACGCCATATTGACTGGCAATGCCGGATAAAGTTTCGCCACGTTGTACTTTATGAATCTGACTTTTACCTGTCACCACAGGTTTGGCAGCAGCAGACCTGCCGCTTGACGTATTTACATTGCTAACCACAGGTTCTGGCTGACTCGCGCTAGCACGTTGTGAAGAAGAATTTACCGCCGCCGTTTCAATTAGCGGACGGTTTTCGACCTTTGGGTCGGCTTGTAGCGGATGCGCGAGGAAATAACTGCGTAAGCCTTTATAAATGGCTTGAGCAATTTTCTCCTGATACGCGCTACTGCCAAGCAGCCGCTCCTCCGTACTGTTACTGATAAAGCCGGTTTCCACTAACAAAGAGGGAATATCCGGAGAACGCAACACCCCAAGACTGGCGTGTTCCGGCCGACGTTTATGAATGTCACCAATGGATTGCAGTTCACGCAGCACTTTGGTCGCGACGTCATAACCCACACGCTGCGAATGACCAAATTGCAGATCCAGCACCGCTTGACTTAAATAGGGGTCAGATGCGGTATTCGCTAGCACATCACCTGCGCCGCCAAGGAGCTCGGATTGCTTCTCATGCTGTTCCAGCCAGCTCCCCATTTCACTGTTAGCACGGCGATTTGATAACACCCAAACGGACGCCCCTGTCGCGCTGCGGTTCGGCGCGGCATCCGCATGGATGGAAACCAACACATTGGCACTTTGTTTACGTGCCACGTCAGAGCGGCCCATAACCGAAATAAAATAATCGCCATTACGGGTCAAAACCGGTTTAAACATCTGGTCGCTGTTAAGCAATGCTTCCAGCCTGCGGGCAATAGCCAGAGTGACACTCTTCTCTTGTAAGCCATTTTGCCCAATAGCTCCGGGATCTTGCCCCCCGTGACCGGCATCAATGGCAACAACGACTTGGGTGCTATTAGCCACCCGGCTCGCTTTAATCGGACGTGCAGTATTGGTGGTGACGTTTTCGCTGCTCATCACCACAGTTGGCTTATTATTAAACGGATTTTTCGCCACAGTGGAGCTATTGGAGCTGGTCACCCGCGCCGCGGTATTGGTGTTCGTCGCCTGCGCTGTCAGCCGCCCAGCATTGGGGCTCGGTGTATTGGTTTGGCTTAATACCGAATTATTCGGACTTGGCGTGGATTGCACCTGACGAACCGGCGCACTGCCTGTCGCGGTCATGGTAATCACGACGGTGTAATTATTACCTGATTGTTGAGTGACGGCGCGAGTTTTCACTTTTTGCGTCAACTCCAGCACCAGACGGGTGCTTTGCTCATCTTTTGGCGTACTCGAGCGAATTCTTTTCAGCAGATTTTGCCCACTGAATTCCAATGGTAATCCCGAAAGATTGCCACTTTGGCGCACATCTAACACCACCCGCTCGGGGGCGTTTAACGAGAAAAAGGCGTAAATCGGCTTGCCGTCAAAACTGAGTGTCACCCGGCTTTCTGTCGGGCCATTGTTCACCTTGATATCGGTCAGCTTCATAGCCCATGCAGAAGGGAGAGCAAACAAACTCACCACCACCAGCATAACCATGGCAACCAATTGTTTCCAATATGATTTTCGCTTTAAACCAATCCGTCGAATGAAGGAATTTAGTCGTGTCATGCTATGCGTCATTATCTCATTATCCTTGCACAGCAGCTAAACGGCGCAACACTTGTGCACCCGCATCAGAAATCGCCAGCAGACGCGCTTCTCGCCCTTCATCCTGATAAGACAAATGCAGTTCCACATCCGCCTGAGGCAAGAATCCAGCCCCTTGCTGTGGCCATTCCACCAGGCAAATCGCCTGTGTATCGAAATAGTCGCGAATGCCCATAAACTCTAGCTCTTCAGGGTCTGCCAGACGATACAGGTCAAAATGATAAACCGGCCTTGGCGTCAAGGCATAAGGTTCAACCAAAGTATAAGTCGGGCTTTTAACATGCCCACAATGGCCAAGGGCTTGAAGAAAGCCACGGCTGAAAGTCGTTTTTCCGGCCCCTAAATCGCCGAACAGATAAATAACGCTGGCCCCATTGAAGGCATGGGCCAAAGCAGCCCCTAATGCAACGGTCGCTGCCTCATCAGGCAGAGGTAAAACGAGTTCTTTCATTCTATGATATCTATCTTGCTAACTCAGGATTAACGTACTTCGGAATAACCGGCAATAAATCTGTTGCCAGTAAACCCCGGGTGCCTTGAACTTCTGCCAGTCTGTCTGCCGCAACGCCATGCACAACACAACCCGCACAGGCGGCATCATACAGCACCAGCTTTTGTGCTATCAAACTACCAATAATACCGGACAGAATATCCCCCATTCCCCCGGAGGCCATCCCAGCATTACCCACATCAGCAATCGCCATCTCCCCCTGTTCACTGGCAATAAGAGTACCAGCCCCTTTCAATACCACCACCCCACCATATTGTTTAACAATGTTACGGGCAGAAAGTAAGCGGTCACTTTCAATATCAGCGACGTGACAACCGAGCAGACGTGCCGCTTCGCCAGGATGGGGAGTCAATACCCGATTCTGACGCCTATGAGGATTTAATGCCAGCAAGTTGAGAGCATCTGCATCCCATAATGCTGGTTTATCACTTTGTTGCAATAAATTCAGAGCATTCCTGCCCCACTCAGATTGCCCTAGCCCCGGCCCAACCACCAACACATCAGCCCAATCAATACTTTGTGCCAGGGTTTCATCCGTGAGTTCCTGCACCATCAGTTCAGGACAAGCGGCCAAAATCGGCGCTATATGTTCAGTGTGAGTAAGCACTCGCACTAATCCAGCACCGCTACGTAATGCGGCTTCACCCGCCATACGAATAGCCCCGCCCAGCCCTTTATCCCCGCCCACCAGCAGTAAACGCCCATGTTCACCTTTATGGGCGCAAGGGCGGCGCGGTTTCAGCCACTGTGACAGGTGCACCGCGGTTATTCGCTCAATTTGAGCCGGCTGAGTATCTAACCATGCCGTCAGTCCCAAATCATGACAATGCAGATGCCCGACCCAATCACGGGCCTGTCCGGTGAGTAAGCCGGGTTTCAACGCGACAAACGTCAGGGTGTGATCCGCACGAATAACGGAGCCGGGGGCAGCACCGCTATCGGCACTCAGTCCGGAAGGAATATCCAACGCAATTTTTGCGGCCCGATGGCGGTTCGCTGTGTCTATCAGTGTGGCATAAACCCCTTGCGGCGCGGCTCGTAGGCCAATCCCCAACAAGCCATCGATAATTAAATCGACATGTTGCGGCCATGCAATATCAGGCGGATTAATGATTCCTCCTGCCGCCAGCCACTGGGCTTGCGCCTGATGAGCTTGTGCAGGTAATGGGCGATTACCCGGACAGGCGATAAGAGTGACATTCAAGCCCGCCGCTAATGCCCGGCAGGCCACAATATAGCCATCCCCCCCATTATTGCCGTGACCACACAAAATCAGCCAGTGGCGCGCCGTCGGATATTGCTTATGCGCCAAGTCAAATGCTGCATTTCCGGCTCTCACCATCAAATCAAACAAACTCAGGGAGAAGTGTGCCGCGCCGATGGCCTCGTTTTGGCGCACCCAGTCCGCAGAAAAAACAGAATGTGGTAAACTGACACCGATTTGTTTCTTACTATGGTCTGTCATGGCACATCCCCTCGATCTGAATCAATTAGCCCAACATATCAAGCAATGGGGGCAATCGCTAGGTTTCCAGCAAGTCGGTATCTGCGATACAGATTTAACTGCCGAAGAACCGCGATTACAGGCCTGGCTTGATAAACAATATCATGGCGAAATGGCCTGGATGGCCCGCCACGGCATGCTGCGCGCCCGCGCCCATGAATTATTGCCCGGAACACTGCGGGTTATCAGTGTGCGGATGAATTATTTACCCGCCAAAGCGGCGTTTGCCAGCACATTAAAAGATTCAGAACTAGGCTATGTCAGCCGCTACGCATTAGGCCGTGATTATCATAAACTCTTGCGCCAGCGCCTAAAAAAATTAGGTGACCAAATCCAAAGTTATTGTCTTGAGCAGGAGCCATCGGCGGCTAACGAAATCAATTTTCGGCCATTCGTTGACTCCGCCCCCATAATGGAACGTTCACTGGCCGCCAAAGCGGGGATTGGATGGGTTGGTAAGCACTCACTAATTTTAAATCGTGATGCGGGTTCCTGGTTCTTCCTTGGCGAATTGCTTATCGACCTGCCACTGCCAGTTGATAAACCACAAGCAGAGCAATGTGGCCGCTGTGTCGCCTGTATCACAACCTGCCCAACCGGCGCTATCGTCGCGCCCTACACCGTTGATGCGCGCCGCTGTATCTCTTATCTGACGATTGAATTAGAGGGTGCGATACCCGAAGAGCTTCGCCCACTCATGGGCAATCGTATTTATGGCTGTGATGATTGCCAGCTAATCTGCCCGTGGAACCGCTTTTCACAATTAACCGATGAAGAAGATTTCAGCCCACGCGCGGTGCTGCACACCCCACAGTTACTGGATTTATTTGCCTGGAACGAAGAGAAGTTTTTGCGAATAACGGAAGGTTCTGCCATTCGGCGAATTGGCCATCTGCGCTGGTTACGTAATATCTCTGTCGCATTGGGTAATGCGCCCTACCTTGACCGTATCGTCTTGGCACTGGAAGCCCGCAGAGGCATTCACCCTATGTTAGATGAACATATTGAGTGGGCAATTTCACAACAATTGAGCAGGCGCGCAACCCTGATAGGGGATATTCAAACACCGCAGAAAAAACGGCTGGTGAGAGCCATTGAAAAAGGCCTGCCACGAGACGCTTGATACCAGCTTTGCCTTAAAGTTGAATGACGTGGGGTAGATTTTTTTAGCTATTCATATCGTGAATATACTCAGATTTTTCCTGTGCATAAAAATAAAAACACCTTGGCAATCAAGTGCAAAAAAAAGCACAAGTGATCGCTGTAACATTTTCATATAAAAATATACGCATAAAAATCAATTAGATATAAAAAAGCGAATAAAAGCGATTAAATTATAAGCTGAATAAAAAAAGAACAGAATCTGTGGATAACTCTGTTGACGAAGTTAATACAATGTATGTAACAAGGGGCTGGATGCACAACGTAGCTGTGGATAATTAAAACAGAATTGATTGAAAAAATTTGGAGCGGGAAACGAGACTCGAACTCGCGACCCCGACCTTGGCAAGGTCGTGCTCTACCAACTGAGCTATTCCCGCATTGAGATGCTATTGCACCCTGCTGTTATGACAGCATTTGACATTTACTCTTTACAATAACCAGAACCAAGAAAAATAAAATTTTGGAGCGGGAAACGAGACTCGAACTCGCGACCCCGACCTTGGCAAGGTCGTGCTCTACCAACTGAGCTATTCCCGCGTCGCCGTCATGCATTATAAAAGAAAAAACGCATCACTTTATTTATTTTATTTTTGCCACTGCTTATCTTTATTACCAATTTCTTGACTGAACTAGAAATTGGAGCGGGAAACGAGACTCGAACTCGCGACCCCGACCTTGGCAAGGTCGTGCTCTACCAACTGAGCTATTCCCGCTCTGTGCCCTACTTTACTCGTACTAAATCGGTCAGCGCATGCTTGCGAATTCTTCATCGGTACGGGGTGCGCATTATACGAGAAATCCGTTTTGCCGCAAGCCCCTGAAAGCAAAAAAATCATTTTTCGGTTCAAGTGCTGATAAAAACAGCAATATGCGCAGTTTGCCAGCACTGGTTGCGAAATAAAACATCACCGAGACAAATTCATTGGGTAAAGCATAATACTTTTAGGCGAAATACAGTATAGACCTAAAATCATTAGCGTTGCAGATGAGCACTTTTGCCTGCAACTCCAATGAGATACCCAAAGTCATTGGAATTGCAGGCCGGCAACAAGCAAACGCATCCCGATGAGCTTACTCAAGTAAGAGATGCGCGCGCGTAGCTAACAACCCTGCAACTTCAAGGGCGAAGGGCATTAGAGTTGAATAAAATGCTCACGATAATAAGCAAGTTCCGCCACTGACTCGCGAATATCATCTAATGCCTGATGGGTATTTTGCTTTTTGAAACCAGGTAGAATTTCTGGTTTCCAGCGGCGAGCCAGTTCTTTTAAGGTGCTCACATCCAGATAGCGGTAATGGAAATAGGCTTCAAGTTCTGGCATATAACGGAACAAGAAACGCCGATCTTGGCCCACACTGTTGCCACAGATAGGTGAAGCACCTGCCGGAACCCATTGTTTCAAAAATTCAATAGTTTGCAATTCAGCATCATGGTCATTAATAGTGCTGGCCTTCACCCGCGCTACCAGCCCACTGCCGGTATGCGTTCGCACATTCCACTCATCCATAAGGCCAAGTTGCTCATCAGACTGATGGACGGCCAGCACTGGGCCTTCTGCCAGTATATTAAGATTCGCATCGGTAACCAGAGTGGCTATCTCAATGATCCGATCCCGCTGTGGATCAAGACCGGTCATTTCCAGATCGATCCAGATCAGATTATTTTGATTCTCTGCCATGATATTTCCTGCCTGTTAGCTGGTGGGACTACCGAACAAACGGTCAAATGATAAAATAATGTGTATCATAGCCTTTTTGGTCGCAGCGAGCGATAAATGCAGATTCAAGTGAGGCACAGTGAGCAAGAATAAACTGTCGAAAGGTCAACAACGCCGTGTGCAGGCTAACCATCAGCGCCGGCTTCGCACTGATAGAAAACCTGAGTTAGATGACTCTCAGCTTGGCGATGCGCAAGAAGGTATCGTAATCAGCCGTTTCGGTCAGCATGCCGATGTAGAGGCCACTGATGGTGTTCAGCACCGGTGTAATATCCGCCGTACTATAAAATCGCTGGTCACCGGTGACCGTGTGGTCTGGCGTCCTGGCCTGCAAGCGCAGGAAGGTGTCCGAGTTAAAGGGATTGTCGAAGCGGTTCATGAGCGGACATCGGTTCTAACACGCCCTGATCTTTATGATGGCGTGAAGCCAATCGCCGCTAATATTGATCAGATCGTTATCGTATCGGCGATCTTACCCGAACTTTCGCTTAATATTATCGATCGCTATCTGGTGGCCTGTGAAACACTGGAGGTCGAGCCATTAATCGTCCTGAATAAGATCGATTTACTGGATGCAGATGGCCGTAAATTTGTTGATGGCATGATGGATATTTACCGTCGTATTGGCTACAACGTATTGGAAGTCTCCAGCCAGACCCGTGAAGGGATGGAAGCCTTTGAACAGGCGCTGGCCGGGCGAATCAGTATCTTTGCTGGTCAGTCAGGGGTGGGTAAATCCAGTCTGCTAAATGCCCTGTTACCGCCAACAGATAATGAAATTCTGGTCAATACTGTTTCCGGTAACTCGGGTCTGGGCCAGCACACCACCACCGCCGCCCGTTTGTATCATTTCCAGCATGGCGGCGATGTTATTGATTCACCGGGAGTCCGTGAATTTGGCCTTTGGCATTTGGCTCCGGAACAAATCACACAAGGGTTTGTCGAATTCCGTGATTATCTTGGTCATTGCAAGTTCCGTGACTGCAGCCATAGCAACGATCCTGGCTGCGCCCTACGTGAAGCCGTGGAGCAAGGTAAAATTGCCGAAGAGCGCTTTGATAATTACCATCGCATTCTGGAAAGTATGGAACAAGCAAAACCGCGCAAAACATCGGATAGCGACGAAAAGTAATCCGGGGAAGTAAACACACCCCGATGAACTGCCAGTCAGTGATTCGGGGTGGTGAATGCAGCTAATACTGCTGTAATTTCAATTATAAAGGGAATTGCGCCCCTCATTATTATCGCTAATAAAAAACTCAAGAGGTCTACGTGCTAGACAGTATTAAAATCAGATTACAGTATTTACTGCCAAAACTTGGCCTAACCCGTTTGGCTGGCTGGGGGGCAGATATTCAAGGCGGCTGGTTGACACAACTGGTTATTAAAGCCTTTGCTCGCTATTACAAAGTTGAGATGAAAGAAGCACAAGACCCTGAATTCTCTGCTTATCGTACGTTTAATGAGTTTTTTGTGCGCCCGCTGCGCGCCGGTGTCCGCCCGATTGTGGTTGAAGAAAATTTGTTGGCCCAACCTGCTGATGGTGCTATCAGTCAGTTAGGTACCATTCATGACCAACAAATTTTGCAGGCCAAAGGCCATAATTACAGTTTGGAAGCTTTGCTGGCGGGTAACTATATGCTGGCAGCCGAGTTCCAAAATGGTCAGTTCGTTACCACCTATCTGGCTCCTCGGGATTATCACCGGGTACATATGCCATGCGCGGGTACGTTGCGTGAAATGATTTATGTTCCGGGCGATTTATTCTCGGTTAACCCGCTGACCGCAGCAAATGTACCCAACTTGTTTGCACGTAATGAGCGCGTCATTTGTATCTTCGACACCGCTGTTGGCCCGATGGCGCAAATTTTGGTGGGTGCCACTATTGTCGGAAGTATTGAAACTGTCTGGGCGGGGACAATTACCCCACCACGGGAAGGTGTTATTCGCCGTTGGACATACCCGCAGGAAGGTACTGAAGCTGCTGTCACATTGGAAAAAGGGCAAGAAATGGGCCGCTTTAAATTAGGCTCTACGGTGATTAACTTGTTTGCTGAGGGTAAAGTGTATTTTGCGCCACAGTTAAACAGCGGTTCGGTTACCCGTGTGGGTGCAGTGCTCGCCGAAATCGTCCCTGAGTGACCTTGCGCAACCCTATCCAAAGCATTTGGCGTGGCAGGTAAATAGTCAGCGAACTGAACCCGATGAACTTAGATAATCAAGTGATTCGGGTGACTGAACCAGACTCACCTCTGCGGCTTCACGTGCTAAGGATAAAACGTAATTGATGTTGATGTTAAGGAGCCCTTACTTGCACCCAATCATTTCATGGCCTTTTGGCAAGTCTCTGTCTTTTTATAAGCTAATGCCTTTCTGCAAGCTAATGTCATGTGCCAAATTAATCTCTATTGGCCTATTACTGTCGTTTATTACGCTGTTGTCCCTGCCGCTACAAGCAGCAACTCAGCCTAATGAAGACCAGTTAAGACAAGAGCTTAAACAGGCTGAAGCCAATAAAGGGATGGCCAATCAGGCAGAAATTGTTCAGGCGCTGCAAGGGGCTCTTAGCTGGTTAGCGGATGCTAAAGAATCTGATATCCGTGCCCAGCAGTATCAAAAAGCGATTGATGACTTTCCTAAGTTGACGCGCGAACTGCGGCAACAATTGGCGCAGGAAGTGGATAAACCCCTTCCCGTCCCCAGTAATATGTCCACATCTGAGCTTGAGCAACAAGTGCTGCAAATCAGTAGCCAATTGTTAGAGCTGAACCGATTGTCTCAACAAGAGCAGGATCGCGCGCGGGAAATCAGTGAATCTCTCAGCCAACTGCCGCAGCAGCAATCAGAAGCCCGCCGCATTCTGGCAGAAATTGGCTCACGCCTTCAGGCACAAAGTAGCCCTACCAACCCAGTAACACAGGCGCAGTTTGCTCTATTACAAGCTGAAGCTGTGGCCCGCAAAGCCAAAGCCAATGAGTTAGAGCTTTCCCAGCTTTCTGCCAATAATCGGCAGGAACTGTCGCGATTGCGTGCCGAGTTATACAAAAAACGTCAGGAACGGGTCGATGCCCAGCTGCAAACCTTGCGTAACAATCTGAATAATCAGCGCCAACAAGCCGCTGAAAAAGCGCTTGAGCGAACCGAGTTGCTGGCCGAGCAAGGCGGTGACTTACCCGAATCTATTACTCAGCAGTTGCAAATAAACCGCGAGCTGTCTCAAGCGCTAAATCAGCAAGCACAGCGTATTGATCTTATTTCGTCACAGCAACGTCAGGCGGTAGCTCAGACACAACAAGTCCGGCAGGCACTGAGCACTATTCGTGAACAGGCGCAGTGGCTGGGTGTTTCAACCGCATTAGGCGAAGCGCTGCGAGCACAAGTTGCCAGGTTACCTGATGTGCCAAAATCCCAGCAACTGGATCGTGATATGGCCCAGCTGCGGGTTCAGCGTCTGCAATATGAAGATATGCTGGAGAAATTACAGCAACAGAATACCCCATTAATGCAAGACGATGGGGCGCCGCTCACCACTGAACAACAGCGGATCCTCGATGCCCAATGGCGCACACAGCGGGAATTACTTAACTCTTTGCTCTCGGGTTATGACACCCAGATTCTTGAACTGACCAAGCTGAAAGTGGCTAATAGCCAATTAGTGGATGCACTGAGCGAGGTTCGCGAAGCGACTCACCGCTATCTGTTTTGGGTCGCAGATGTTAGCCCGATATCACTTTCCTATCCGATTTATGTTGCTCACGACCTTACGCGTTTATTGTCGCTAGATACGCTCTCACAGTTGAGTGGGGCTTTCATGATGATGATGACTAGCCAAGAAACATTACTGCCAATTATTGGTGCCCTACTGTTTGTCGGCTTCAGTATCAGCTCTCGCCGTCACTATCATGCTTTTCTGGAGCGCGCCAGCAGCCGGGTGGGCAAAGTTACGCAAGACCATTTCTCTCTGACGTTACGTACCGTTTTTTGGTCAATTCTGATAGCACTGCCACTGCCCGTCTTATGGGCGGCGGTTGGTTATGGATTACAAAATGCCTGGTCATTTCCGATGGCTATCGCCATTGGTAATGCCGTTACTGCAACGGTGCCGGTGTTATGGATATTTATGATCAGCGCCGCATTCGCGCACCCGCATGGCCTGTTTATCACCCATTTCCGCTGGTCACCTACCCAAGTTGGGCGGGCAATGCGCTTTTATCGCTTGTCAGTGTGGCTGATTGTCCCGCTAATGATGGCGCTGATTACCTTCGAGAATTACAACGACCGCGAATTTGCCGGCACACTTGGTCGGCTATGCTTTATCTTGCTGTGTATTGCCTTGAGTTTGGTCACTAACAGTCTGAAACGTGCCGGTATCCCGCTCTATTTGGATAAAAAAGGCTCTGGGGAGAATATCGTTAACGTCGCGCTCTGGGCGCTACTGTTATCTGCACCATTGATTGCGGCATTGGCATCAGCACTGGGTTATCTCACCACCTCACAGGCGCTGCTGGCGCGGCTGGAGACCTCGGTTGCCATCTGGTTCTTCCTGCTAGTGGTTTACTATATTATTCGCCGTTGGATGCTGATTCAGCGTCGACGAATTGCTTTCGACCGGGCCAAACAGCGGCGGGCCGATATCCTGGCACAGCGTGCTCGTGGCGAGGAAGATATTCCGCACAATAACAGCACCGAAGGATCCATTGACGTAGAAGAGCCTGTCATTGATCTGGATGTGATCAGCGCCCAGTCCCTGCGGTTAGTGCGATCAATTTTGACGATGATCGCATTAGTTTCGGTGATCGCATTATGGTCTGAGATTCACTCCGCTTTTGGTTTCCTGGAAAACATCCGCCTGTGGGATTCGTCATCGAGCATTAATGGCATTGAGTCGGTGCAGGCTATCACTATGGGATCACTGCTGATCGCCATTTTGGTGATGATTGTTACCACTCAATTGGTGCGTAATTTGCCCGCCTTACTGGAGCTGGCACTGTTACAGCATTTGGATCTGACGCCAGGAACCGGCTATGCCATCTCGACTATCACCAAGTATCTGTTGATCTTGTTCGGTGGATTGCTCGGTTTCTCGATGCTGGGGATCGAGTGGGCGAAATTCCAGTGGCTGGTTGCTGCACTCGGTTTAGGTTTGGGTTTTGGTTTGCAGGAAATTTTTGCCAACTTTGTCTCCGGCTTGATAATTTTGTTTGAAAAACCGATCCGGATTGGCGATACCGTGACTATCCGCGAGCTCACCGGCAGTGTCACCAAAATTAATACCCGAGCCACCACTATCTCTGACTGGGATCGCAAAGAAATTATCGTGCCAAATAAGGCCTTTATTACTGAGCAATTTATTAACTGGTCGTTATCGGATTCAATTACCCGTGTGGTGCTGACGGTACCGGCACCGGCAGAAACCAGCAGTGAAGAAGTGACAGAAGTATTACTGACCGCAGCGCGCCGCTGTACGCTGGTATTGGATAATCCGCCGCCGGAAGTCTATTTGGTCGACCTGCAACAAGGGATTCAGATTTTCGAATTGCGTATTTACGCCGCCGAAATGGGCCATCGTATGCCGCTGCGCCACGAAATCCACCAGCTGATTCTGGAAGGTTACCGCGAGCATGGCATTACTCTGCCATTCCCACCATTCCAGGCGCGTTTGGAAACGTTGGGGCGTGGGCGTATTGTTTCGTCAAACCGTAGCCGTACACCGGGCAGTTTGTAAGCAGCAATATCATCTTTCAAGCTGCAGGTGTGTTGGCTATGGCGTCAGAACACCGCGCATTATCCAAAGCATTGGCATTGCAGCAAGGCGGCTAACAAACTCATCCCGATGAACTAACAAAGTTAAGTGATTCGGGTGAGTGAGTACCGCCAACACCGCTGCGGCGTCAAGGGCACAGGGTAATTAGCTACGCAATATTAACCGGGAACGCAATAACCTCACTCAGTCTCTCCGCCCCCAAAGCCAACATCACCAGGCGATCAACGCCTAACGCCACACCAGAACAATCTGGCAAGCCCTGTTTCAAGGCGGCAATCAAATTCATATCAATGGGGTTTTGTGGCAAACCGCGTTTGGCACGGACACGATTATCTTGCTCAAAACGTTGCAGTTGTTCGTCACCGTCAGTGAGTTCATGGAAGCCATTCGCCAGCTCAAGGCCTTTGAAGTAAACCTCAAAACGTTCTGCCACCCGGTGGTCTTCAGAACTGATCACCGCCAGAGAAGCTTGAGATGCCGGGAAATGATACACAAAAGCCGGTTTATCGCGGCCAATGTGGGGCTCAACCCCAACGGTGAACAGCAATTGCAGTAGCGTATCGCGATCTTCTTCGGTCTCTGCAATATTGCTTAGATCCAGTTTTGCCGCCGCTTCACGCAATTGCGCTTTATCCGCTGACAAGGGGTCGATATCTAAATGGCGTAAGAACGCCTGCTGATAAGACAAGGTTTCAGCACTGTTGCAGTCCAGAATTTGCTGTAGCAGGTCATCAACCTCATTCATTAAGCGATACATATCATAATGTGGGCGATACCATTCCAGCATGGTAAATTCAGGATTGTGATGACGACCGGCTTCTTCATTGCGGAAACTGCGCCCCAATTGATAGATAGAGCCACTGCCTGCCGCCAACAGGCGCTTCATGTGATATTCCGGGCTGGTCATCATGTACAGCGTCAAACCATCGGCAGCGCCCGGGCCAACAAACCGGGTTTGGAAGGGAACTAAATGAATGTCCGTCACTGTCGCTTGGCTCATGGTGGGCGTTTCAACTTCTAATACGCCACGATCGGCAAAAAAACGCCGGATCTCTGCCATTATTGCTGCGCGCTTCAACAAATTGGCGATAGGTGCACTCGGCTGCCAGCTTGCCGTGTCGCTCATGATGGTTAACTCCGAAATCAAACAGGGGATGCAGTCTACTCGGATCTCCTCCCGCAGACAAATCTGTGACTTATCCGCCAGATTCCCCCCTCAAATTCAGCATTTCACTCTGTAAAAAACACCAATTCTCAGTAGATCCTGTTTGGGATCACGTTTTTGCTAGTAATGCCCTAGAGACGGTTCAAATAAAACAAAACAATCGATCACATCAAATTTCTACCCATTAGCATTAGGTATAATTATTCCGTATAGAAAGTAATAAATAGCTATTCTTAATAGAATTACTCTCATTAGAGGCTAATAAGTTAGTCCAATAATAATTTCAAAAAATATATTAAGAATAAGGATTCACTTTATATAGCCAACGTTATTGGCACAATAGCAAGGCAGTAAACAAACTCATTCCGGTGAGTAAGAATTGCTAGCACCGCTGTAGTGTCAAGAACCCAGGATATAAGATTTTTACTTGAACAATGGAGAAGCGCAGTGCAAACCTTTAACGCCGATCTTGCCATTATTGGGGCCGGGGGCGCTGGTTTACGTGCAGCAATAGCCGCAGCGGAAGCCAACCCTCAGCTGAAGATTGCTCTGATCTCGAAAGTCTACCCGATGCGTAGCCATACCGTGGCTGCCGAAGGGGGATCAGCAGCTGTCACACAAGACCACGATTCCTTTGATTATCATTTCCACGATACTGTAGCCGGTGGTGACTGGCTATGCGAACAAGATGTTGTTGATCATTTTGTCCATAGCTGCCCGGAAGAAATGGCTCAGTTGGAGATTTGGGGCTGCCCCTGGAGCCGTAAACCCGATGGCTCTGTCAACGTTCGCCGCTTCGGTGGAATGAAAATTGAACGCACGTGGTTTGCCGCCGATAAAACCGGCTTCCACATGTTACATACTTTGTTCCAAACTTCTTTAAAATACCCACAAATTCAAAGATTTGATGAGCATTTCGTTCTAGATATTCTGGTCGATGATGGTCAAGTTCGTGGTGTTGTCGCCATGAATATGATGGAAGGCACCCGAGTACAAATTCGGGCTAATGCCGTGGTTATGGCCACTGGCGGTGCTGGCCGAGTTTATCGTTATAACACTAACGGCGGTATTGTTACCGGTGATGGTATGGGGATGGCATTCCACCACGGCGTTCCGCTGCGGGATATGGAATTTGTGCAATATCACCCGACCGGCTTACCTGGTTCAGGTATCCTGATGACCGAAGGTTGCCGTGGTGAAGGCGGTATTCTGGTCAATAAAGATGGCTACCGCTACTTGCAAGATTACGGCATGGGGCCTGAAACTCCGCTCGGCGAGCCAAAAAACAAATACATGGAATTAGGCCCGCGCGACAAAGTTTCACAAGCTTTCTGGCATGAATGGCGCGCAGGTCGCACTATCGCCACCCCTCGTGGTGATGTGGTTTATCTGGACTTACGCCATCTGGGTGAGAAAAAACTGCTTGAGCGCCTGCCATTTATCTGTGAATTGGCAAAAGCCTATGTGGGCGTTGACCCGGTTAAAGAGCCAATCCCAGTGCGCCCAACCGCGCATTACACCATGGGCGGCATCGAAACTAACCAACAGTGTGAAACCCGAATCAAAGGGCTGTTTGCCGTCGGCGAATGCTCCTCAGTTGGCTTGCATGGTGCCAACCGCTTAGGTTCCAACTCACTGGCTGAACTGGTGGTCTTTGGCCGTGTGGCTGGCGAACAAGCGGCTTTGCGGGCGATGGAAAGCAATCCTGCCAATGGCAGTGTGCTGGATGCCCAGACCCGTGATGTAGAAACCCGTCTGAGTAACCTGATGAAGCAGGAAGGGACTGAAAACTGGTCTAAAATCCGCGATGAGATGGGCCTGTCAATGGAAGAAGGTTGCGGTATTTACCGTACACCGGAACTGATGCAGAAAACCGTGGATAAACTGGCTGAACTGAAAGAGCGCTTCAAACGTGTGAAAATCACTGATACCTCCAGTGTCTTTAATACTGACCTGCTGTACACCATCGAATTAGGCTATGGTTTGGATGTGGCAGAATGTATGGCACATTCTGCACTGAACCGCAGAGAATCCCGTGGTGCGCATCAACGTCTGGATGAAGGCTGCACCGAGCGCGATGATGTTAATTTCCTGAAACACACTCTGGCCTTCCATACGCCAGGTGGCGCACCTCGTCTTGAATACAGCGACGTGAAAATTACCAAGCTGGCACCGGCAAAACGTGTTTATGGTGGTGAAGCCACCGCACAAGATGCGAAAGATGCAAAAGATGCGAAAGATTTAAAGGATAAGGAGCAGGCGAATGACTGATATGAAAGTCCTGAAAATGGAAGTCATGCGCTATAACCCAGAAAGTGATAGCGAACCTCACTTCGAGATGTTTGAAGTGCCTTACGATGAGCAAACCTCTCTGCTTGATGCACTGGGTTATATCAAAGACAACCTGGCACCCGACTTGTCTTATCGTTGGTCTTGCCGGATGGCAATTTGCGGCTCATGTGGCATGATGGTTAACAAGGTACCGAAGCTCGCTTGTAAGACTTTCCTGCGCGAATATACCGCTGGCATGAAGGTCGAAGCGCTAGGTAACTTCCCCATCGAACGCGACTTAGTGGTTGATATGACTCACTTTATTGAGAGTCTGGAAGCCATAAAACCTTACATTATTGGTAATGAGCGCAAGGCAAAAGACGGCCCGACTAAGCAAACTCCGGCTCAGATGGCGAAATACCATCAATTCTCCGGCTGTATTAACTGCGGTCTGTGCTATGCCGCTTGTCCACAGTTTGGCCTCAATCCTGAGTTCATTGGCCCCGCAGCCATCACTCTGGCTCACCGCTACAATCTGGACACTCGCGACCACGGTAAGAAAGAGCGTATGCCTCAACTTAACGGAAAAAATGGCGTCTGGAGTTGTACTTTTGTCGGCTACTGTTCTGAAGTTTGTCCGAAGCATGTTGACCCCGCTGCTGCTATCCAGCAAGGCAAGGTTGAGAGTGCAAAAGACTTCATGATCGCCATGCTGAAACCACAATAAGGGAGGGGAAACAGTAATGACTACTAAACGTAAAGCTTACGTCCGTACCATGGCCCCGAACTGGTGGCAACAGCTCGGTTTCTATCGCTTTTATATGTTGCGTGAAGGGACATCCGTCCCTGCTGTGTGGTTCAGTATCTTGCTGATCTACGGGGTATTTTCACTAAAAAGTGGCCCAGCCGGCTGGGAAAGTTTTGTTGGATTCCTGCAAAACCCGCTGGTGTTATTGATTAACATTATTACGTTATTGGCCGCTGTGTTGCACACCAAAACCTGGTTTGAACTGGCACCAAAGGCCGCCATTGTTATCGTGAATAGTGAAAAAATGGGGCCAGAGCCGATTATCAAGGCGCTGTGGGTTGTGACTGTCGTGGCTACCGCGATTATTCTGGCCGTTGCCTTACTCTAACCCGGAGGAGAACAAGATGAATCAAGTCCCTAAACGCTCCGATGAACCTATCTTCTGGGGTCTGTTTGGTGCGGGCGGCATGTGGAGTGCCATTATTTCACCTGCTGTTATTCTGCTGGTCGCTATTTTGCTGCCGCTGGGTGCTTTCCCAGGTGATGCATTGAGTTATGAGCGCGTATTAGCGTTCTGTCAGAGCTTCATTGGCCGGGTATTCCTGTTGCTGATGATTATTCTGCCATTATGGTGCGGTTTACATCGTATTCACCACGCAATGCATGATTTGAAAATCCATGTTCCAGCAGGGAAATGGGTATTCTATGGTTTGGCTGCCATTCTGAGTGTGGTCACGATTATCGGTGTTCTGACACTGTAATTACCCATGCCTTATCTACGGCCCGTGCTTCTGGCGGGCCGTTTTTTATTCACTCACCAATACAATCCGGCCAATAATTCAGATTCATCCATTTGCTTCCTGCATGAATGATAGTTATTCTCAATTAAAGATGACTAATTGAAATACTGAGGAATACTGATGCGCCTGTGGTCAAAATTATCTGTATTAGCAGCGACCCTGCTCTCTGTCGCCTGTAGTATTACGCCGCCAAAAGACGTGAAAGTCGTCGATAACTTCCAACTACCCCGCTATCTTGGCACTTGGTACGAAATTGCCCGGCTGGATCATTCTTTCGAACGTGGGCTGGATAATGTCTCGGCTAATTACCAACTTCGTGATGATGGCGGTGTAAAAGTCATTAACCGAGGTTATAACTCGAAGAAACAACAATGGCAGGAAAGTGTTGGGAAAGCCTATTTTATTGGTTCACCACAACAAGCTTCACTGAAAGTCTCATTCTTCGGGCCTTTCTATGGCGGGTATAACGTTATTGATTTAGACGATGACTATCAGCATGCCTTAATTGCTGGCCCTAATCGGGAATATTTGTGGATCCTATCCCGCACACCGACAATTGATAGCCAAACCAAGGATCGGCTGGTTGCAGTCGCGAAAAATTATGGTTTCCCGGTGGATGAATTGATCTGGGTGAAGCAGGGAGAAATAGGGTTAGGTCAATGATTTTAGAATAGTTTAGTTTGGGGCCCACGAAGAAGTGAGCCCCTATAATCTATGATACTAATAATTTATGACGCCAATTTAAGTCCGATAATTCCTGCCAAAATCAGCCCTAAACTAAAAACTCGCGCCATACTGGCCGATTCCCCAAGTAACATGATTCCCAGGATAGCCGTCCCCACCGCTCCAATCCCCGTCCAGACAGCATAAGCCGTGCCCGCCGGTAAGGTTTTCATGGCATAGGCCAAGAGAAAGACACTGGCGGCCATCGCAACCAACGTCACAATGCTGGGTGTCAGTCGCGTAAAACCATGGGAATACTTTAGACCAATGGCCCAAATAACTTCTAATAAACCTGCAATAACCAGAATAATCCAAGCCATGGTAACCACCTCGCTTAGGCGGGGTCGTCCCCGAGATAACAGATGCGTGCTGGGTCGTCCCAGGCAGCAGACAGATAAGAATGGTACGTTAGCACGCCAGATACTCAGCATCAATATCATGAGTCGCTAAAAACAAATCCGGCGGCCAATGCCGCCGATAGCAATACAAACAGAGGGTTATTCTGCGCTGCGCTCAATAGCGCTACCGGCGCTTTGAACATCTTTACCGACACCTTTGGTGGTATTGCAAGCGCTCAATGAAATGATAACTAATAATGAGAAAATGACTGCGATGCTTTTCTTCAACATTATAAAAACTCCTTATAGTGCGTGGGTATGTCCGCCTTATAAGGATAGTCAAAAAAACAAAATTGCACTTTTTCCGACTTGAAATACCAACATCAGACAAAACCCAGATAGCAGAAAACCGCCAATTAAGCGGTTTTCTTTTATTCTCAGCGTAACTTATTTACTGCAACTTACTTCACGCGAGAAACATATTCGCCAGAGCGGGTATCAACTTTGATTACTTCGCCAACCTGTACGAATAATGGCACTTTGACCACGGCGCCAGTGCTCAGAGTTGCAGGCTTACCACCGGTACCGGCAGTATCACCTTTCAGGCCTGGATCTGTGTCAGTGATTTCAAGCTCAACAAAGTTTGGTGGGGAAACAGAAATCGGCTGGCCGTTCCACAGAGTTACGATACATTCAGCCTGGTCAATCAACCATTTGCCGTTTTCACCAATGGCTTTTGCATCGGCTTGCAGCTGTTCGTAAGTCTCGTTATTCATGAAGTGCCAGAACTCACCGTCGTTATACAGGTAAGTCAGGTTCAGATCGTTAACGTCTGCGCCTTCCAGAGAATCGGTTGATTTGAAGGTCTTTTCAACACGGCCGCCGGTCAACAGGCGACGCATCTTAACGCGAGCAAAAGCCTGGCCTTTGCCTGGTTTTACGAATTCGCTGGACTCAACTGCATAAGGCTCGCCCTCGAACATGATTTTAAGACCGGGACGAAAATCGTTGCTATAATAACTGGCCATTATGGTCCTCAAGAAACTGGTAGTAAGCCTAAAAAATGGCAAGTATTGTAACCCGAAACATGCCAATTAGAGAAGATTGGTTGCAACAACTCGCCGATGTAATTACAGATCCGGACGAATTGCTAAGAATTTTGTTCTTAAATGAACACCCTGACCTGCAACAAGGCACCGCAGCGCGTCGTTTATTTCCCTTAAGAGTGCCGCGTGCATTTGTTGCGCGTATGCAACCGGGGAATCCATCCGATCCGTTATTGCTTCAGGTGCTCACCGCTCGCGAAGAGTTTATCACGGCCCCCGGTTTTACCAACGATCCACTTGATGAACAGCGCAGTGTCGTCCCCGGCCTGCTGCACAAATACCGCAATCGCGCCTTATTGCTGGTCAAAGGCGGCTGTGCGGTCAATTGTCGCTATTGTTTCCGCCGTCATTTCCCTTATCAGGATAACCAGGGCAACAAAGCCAATTGGCATCAAGCACTGGATTATATCCGTCAGCATCCTGAGCTGGACGAGATTATATTCTCGGGTGGTGACCCGTTAATGGCAAAGGATAACGAACTCAGCTGGTTATTAGATGAGCTAGAAAGTATTCCTCATATCAAACGGTTACGTATCCATACCCGGTTGCCGGTAGTGATTCCTGCGCGCATTACCGCAGCACTGTGTCAGCGGTTGAGTGAGTCACGATTACAGGTGCTGATGGTGACACATATAAACCACGCCAATGAAATCGACCAAGACTTACGAGACAGTATGGCACAGCTGAAACGGGCGGGTGTGACACTGTTAAACCAAAGTGTGTTGTTGCGGGGAGTCAATGATGATGCTGAGGTTTTGGCAACATTAAGTAATGCCTTATTTGATGCCGGAATTTTGCCTTATTACATCCATGTATTGGATAAAGTACAAGGCGCAGCCCACTTTATGGTTGACGATGATGAAGCTCGGCAATTAATGAAAGGCTTACTGAGCCGGGTATCAGGTTATTTAGTCCCGCGGCTGGCGCGAGAAATTGGCGGGCAACCTAGCAAAACACCGCTGGATCTGCGACTGATGCAAGGCGAGTAATAGAAAGAATAAGCCACTTAGATATTAATGTGCCAAATGGGTCGTAGCCTGGTAAGGGGCCGGAGCACCCATTAGTGCCGTCACCTCGACTGACTCGGAACTGAAAATATCGCTGGGTTATCAACCCCAGGGAATGCTGTGCATCCCCTGGGCAATTTACATGCGTGCTAGAAATATTAAGGGCACTTGTAAACTTCACCGATCATTTTGCTGTCGAGCGGCGCAAAGCTTGATAAGAAGGTTTCGCTCGGGCTGGTTGCACCATAGATAACATTGCCGCCCATCGCCCCTGCTTTATTGCGCAGGTCATTTGCTGCACCGCGCATAGAGCTGCTTTCACCGCCGCCGCCAGATAACCAATTACTCTGAGTGCCCGTCACCTGACCAACTAACTGACATTCACTACCCGGTTTGGTGTCGGAGAACTTCACTTGCTCGCCCGCCGCACTCAATTGGTTAGTGGAGCTACAACCTGCCAGCAACAGCGCTGCTGAAAGACCAAGTAACACTTTAATCCGCATTTTTTTCCCCATTAGAAGTTGAGAATCACGCTAAAGATTACCAGAAAGCACCGCCGCCGCTTAGGCATCCGTTGCCGAAAATGTCCAGATACAAGATTCTGAAAAATACATACCCAAAATAATCTCGGTTACAACAGGGTAGCAAACCAAAGAGTCCCGATGAGCCTATTCAAGTAATAAATAACTACAAGTAAGGAATTCGGGTGAGTAAGTGCCACTCATACCACTGTAACGTCGACGATGAAAGGTATCTCAGTTTACACATTAAATCAGAAACGAAGAGAATAAAAAGCCCTGTAATCATCAACCGAGTGAAATAAAACTGCGGTTAATACCTCAGATTGCAAAAATGTGAATAAGAAAAAGCTGAGTATAAAATACAGACAAGGCAAGATTATGACGGGTTTTAGGTTTATAGCCGGTTTTTTATTTCCATAAAAAAAGCGAGCAGGTTACCCCACTCGCTTTAGGTCTATAGCTTAATCAGCAATCAATGAAGCTATAAGGTTGGCAGCATTACATCATGCCGCCCATACCGCCCATACCACCCATGCCAGCGCCCATATCAGCGCCTTTATCATCACGTGGCAGATCAGTAATCATGCACTCGGTAGTTATCATCAGACCAGCAATAGAAGCTGCGTACTGCAGAGCAGAACGAGTCACTTTAGTTGGATCCAAGATACCCATTGCGATCATGTCGCCGTATTCTTCGCTGTATGCGTTGTAACCGTAGCTACCAGAACCCGCTTTAACGTTGTTCGCGATAACAGAGGCTTCTTCACCGGCGTTAACTACGATCTGACGCAGTGGAGATTCCATCGCACGCAGAGCAACTTTGATACCTACGTTCTGGTCTTCATTGTCGCCTTTCAGGCCAGAAGCAGTGATAGCTGATGCAGCACGAATCAGTGCAACACCACCACCAGCAACTACGCCTTCTTCTACAGCCGCACGGGTTGCATGCAGAGCATCTTCAACACGTGCTTTCTTCTCTTTCATTTCAACTTCAGTTGCAGCGCCAACTTTGATAACGGCAACGCCGCCAGCCAGTTTAGCAACACGCTCTTGCAGTTTTTCTTTGTCGTAATCAGAAGTTGCTTCTTCGATCTGAGCACGGATTTGAGCAACACGCGCCTGAATTGCAGCTTCGTCACCTACGCCATCAATGATGATAGTGGTGTCTTTGTTGATAACAATACGTTTTGCCTGACCCAAATCTTCCAGAGTGGTTTTTTCCAGTTCCAGACCGATTTCTTCAGAAATAACAGTACCGCCAGTCAGGGTAGCAATGTCTTGCAGCATAGCTTTACGACGATCGCCGAAACCAGGTGCTTTAACCGCTGCTACTTTAACAATGCCGCGCATGGTGTTAACCACCAGAGTTGCCAGAGCTTCGCCTTCAACGTCTTCTGCAATAATAAGCAGTGGTTTACCGGCTTTCGCTACAGCTTCCAGAACTGGCAGCATTTCACGGATGTTAGAGATTTTCTTGTCAGCCAACAGGATGAATGGGCTTTCAAGTTCAATAGAACCTGTTTCAGGTTTATTGATAAAGTAAGGAGACAGGTAGCCGCGATCGAACTGCATACCTTCTACTACGTCCAACTCGTCTTGCAGGCCTGAACCTTCTTCAACGGTGATAACGCCTTCTTTACCCACTTTTTCCATCGCTTGTGCAATCAGCTCACCCACAGTTGAGTCAGAGTTTGCAGAGATGGTACCGACTTGTGCGATAGCTTTAGAATCAGAGCAAGGCACAGACAGTTTTTTCAGTTCTTCAACCGCAGCGATAACTGCTTTATCAATACCGCGCTTCAGATCCATTGGGTTCATGCCAGCTGCAACAGCTTTCAGACCTTCAGTGATAATGGATTGAGCCAGAACAGTTGCAGTGGTAGTACCGTCGCCTGCCGCGTCATTCGCTTTAGAGGCAACTTCTTTAACCATCTGTGCGCCCATGTTCTCAAACTTGTCTTCCAGTTCGATCTCACGTGCAACAGAAACACCATCTTTGGTGATTGTTGGAGAGCCGAAAGACTTGTCCAGAACTACGTTACGGCCTTTCGGGCCCAGGGTCACTTTCACTGCATCAGCAAGGATGTTTACGCCGCGTAGCATTTTGATGCGTGCGTCGTTACCGAATTTTACGTCTTTAGCTGCCATTGGTATTTCCCTTAACTCGTTCAGTTCAGAAGATTAGAGAGCGCGATTACGCTTCAACAATTGCCAGAATGTCGCTTTCAGACATGATCAACACTTCTTCATGGTCGATCTTTTCTGACTTCACGCCGTAACCATCGTTGAAAATAACGATGTCGCCAACTTTCACATCCAGCGGCTTGATCTCACCGTTATCCAGGATGCGACCATTGCCGACAGCCAGAACTTCACCGCGGGTGGATTTACCTGCCGCAGTGCCAGTTAAAACGATGCCGCCAGCAGATTTGGATTCAACTTCTTTGCGCTTGACGATAACGCGGTCATGCAATGGACGAATTTTCATTGATAGCTCTCCTATGAGAAGGTCCGTATCAGATTTAGGATTAATATCGGTATGCCTTCATAACCGATACCGTGCCTTCCTTAATGGGGGCGGCTTCTCATCCCTTCAAGGGATGACGACAAAAAAAATTCATTATTTTCTTGTCCAAAGGTGGCTATTTTTAGTCACCTCACCGCCCACAGTGAAAAGAAAACACTGTGATTGAATTTATTATTTTATGATTAACAAACAAGATTTTAGCAAGAGGTTTAGCCTTACTAATCCTTTTTAAAACCATTATCTGTAGGTTTATCATCCTCATCCGGGCGATGTTCAACAATGAAGCTGTCATCAGCTTTACGTTGAAACTCACCATCAAAGGTATTGCCGCCACCCATTGGGCCGCTACCGGCACTAAAACCACTAGCACGATAAATATTCAGATGTGGCATCAATTTTAATGTTAATGATTTTTGAATTGGGGGTAATAACAGCAGCAACCCGAGGAAATCAGTGAAGAAGCCGGGGATTAACAGCAAGAAGCCCGCTAACACCAAAGACACACTTTTGATCATTTCTGCCGCAGGGCTTTCACCCGCTGCCAATTTTTGCTGCATCTGTATAAAGGTTTTCATTCCCTGGTTACGCACCAGTGAAATCCCAATACAGGAGCTCAAGATAACCAACAGCAGGGTAACCAGTACACCCAACACAGCTGCAACCTTGATAAATATCGATATTTCTATATATGCCAATAAAAATATCAGCGCTAACGGTAACCAACGCACCGCATTCTCCTTATTCCAATCATTCAGTATCCCTCATCAGATAAACCCCTGCCTGACAGATACCATGAAAACCTTGACCCAGTTGGCGCTAACATTGCCTTTTCTACCTGTTTGGCAGATTTTGGTGTCAGCCCCCCTCTTCGACGTGGGTCGACCCTCATAAAATGGTGGTGGTTAATTCATTTTTCAAGCTAAGAGCAAAATTTTATTATCCAAGTGTATAACTGTGAGAGAAATCACAGATATCAGATCCTCTTAATTAATTCCCACCATATAGTGATCCTGGTTCAAGGCTTTTTATCATTAAGCAGCATATGATCCTGTCAGCGATATGATGAATGGTTAATCTTTCCGCGCTATAGCTTCATTGCGGCATCATATTGTCCACGTCGGCATAATTTAGTTAACAAATACAAAACAAGACAGCACATTAGAGAAGGTTCTCATGTCAAATAACATTCGTATTGAAGAAGACCTGTTAGGTACACGAGAAGTCCCCGCAGAGGCTTACTACGGTGTTCATACCCTGCGTGCGATTGAAAACTTCTATATCAGCAACAGTAAAATAAGTGATGTTCCGGAATTTGTACGCGGCATGGTTATGGTAAAAAAAGCCGCAGCGATGGCGAACAAAGAGTTACATACCATCCCACGCAAAATTGCTGACATCATTATCCAGGCATGCGACGAAGTTCTGGATAAAGGCAAATGTATGGATCAGTTCCCGGTTGATGTCTTCCAAGGCGGCGCGGGCACCTCTTTAAACATGAATACCAACGAAGTTCTGGCCAATATCGGGTTAGAGCTGATGGGCCATCAGAAAGGGGAATATCAATACCTTAACCCTAACGACCACCTGAACAAATGCCAGTCCACCAACGATGCCTACCCCACCGGTTTCCGCATCGCGGTTTATGCTTCCATCATGAAGCTTATCGACGCCATCAATCAGTTAAAAGAAGGCTTCGAAAGAAAATCCAAAGAATTCGAAAAAATCCTGAAGATGGGCCGAACCCAATTGCAGGACGCTGTACCTATGACGCTGGGGCAGGAATTCAAAGCCTTCGCGGTGCTATTAAAAGAAGAAACCAAAAACCTGCAACGTACCGCAGAGTTGCTACTGGAAGTTAACCTGGGTGCAACCGCGATTGGTACTGCGCTGAATACACCAGAAGGTTACTCACAGTTAGCAATACAGAAACTGTCTGAAATCAGTGGTCTGCCATGTGTGCCAGCAGAAGACTTGATTGAAGCGACCTCTGACTGTGGTGCTTACGTGATGGTGCACAGCGCGCTGAAACGTCTGGCCGTTAAGATGTCAAAAATCTGTAATGACTTACGTTTGCTTTCGTCTGGCCCACGTACTGGTTTGAATGAAATCAACCTGCCAGAATTGCAGGCCGGTTCTTCTATCATGCCAGCCAAAGTTAACCCGGTTATCCCTGAAGTTGTTAACCAGGTTTGTTTTAAGGTGATCGGTAACGACACTTGCATTACTATGGCGGCCGAAGCAGGCCAGCTCCAGTTGAACGTTATGGAGCCGGTGATTGGTCAGGCGATGTTTGAGTCCATCCATATCCTGACAAATGCTTGTTATAACCTGTTGGAAAAATGCATTAATGGCATTACCGCCAACAAAGAAGTTTGCGAGCGCTACGTCTTTAACTCTATCGGTATTGTCACTTATCTTAACCCGTTCATTGGCCACCATAACGGTGACATTGTCGGCAAGATTTGTGCAGAAACCGGTAAAAATGTGCGGGAAGTGGTTCTGGAACGCGGCTTATTAACTGAAGCCGAGTTGGACGACATTTTCTCGGTCGAGAACCTGATGCATCCTGCCTATAAGGCAAAACGCTATACCGATGAAAATGAACAATAAAATAATCATCCGGTAGCCCTGTAAGGCACGTATGCTCCTCTGGACAACGTGCCTTTTTACTTTCTGGCAAACACAAATTTTTAACTTTTCGTTTCCAATTAAAACAAATGTTTTCCAATTAAAATTAAGGAGTAAACACTATGATAGCCGTAGAATTAGTCATCGTTCTGCTGGCCATTTTTTTAGGGGCCAGGTTAGGTGGTATCGGTATTGGATTTGCAGGTGGGATTGGTGTTTTGGTATTGGCGATCATTGGCGTCAAACCGGGCAGTATTCCATTTGACGTTATTTCAATCATCATGGCGGTTATCGCTGCAATCTCTGCAATGCAGGTCGCGGGCGGTATGGATTATCTGGTGCAGCAAACCGAAAAGTTACTGCGCAAGAACCCAAAACACATCACTATCCTTGCTCCGCTGGTCACCTATTTTCTGACCATCTTTGCCGGGACAGGTAATATTTCGCTATCAGCCTTGCCGGTGATTGCAGAAGTGGCGAAAGAACAAGGCATCAAACCTTGCCGCCCACTTTCTACCGCAGTGGTCTCCGCGCAAATCGCCATCACCGCATCCCCTATTTCTGCGGCCGTAGTCTACATGTCTTCTGTGATGGAAGGTCATGGCGTCAGCTACTTACATTTACTGATGATAGTTATCCCATCCACCCTGCTTGCGGTGTTTGTGATGTCACTGATTGTGTCCTGGTGCTTTAACTCCAAACTGTCCGATGACCCAATCTATCTAAAACGTCTGGAAGAAGGCCTGGTAACACTGCGTGGCGACACGGTAAAAGTGATTAAACCGCGCGCGAAAACCTCCGTGTTGCTGTTCCTGGCGGGCGTATTGTCGGTGGTGGCATATGCCATTATCAACAGCCCAAGTGTCGGTCTGGTGGCAACACCGCTGATGAACACCACTAACGCTATCCTGATTATCATGCTGAGTGTGGCGACCCTCACCACAATGGTTTGCTCGGTTGAAACCGATTTAATCCTGAACTCCAGCACCTTCAAAGCCGGCATGAGTGCTTGTATTTGTATTCTCGGTGTAGCCTGGTTGGGCGATACCTTTGTACAGCACAATCTGGAATGGATTAAAGAAACTGCAGGTAGCCTGATTCAAGCGCATTCATGGTTGCTGGCGGTTATCTTCTTCTTCTGTTCAGCACTGCTTTACTCACAAGCTGCAACTGCCAAAGCATTGATGCCAATGGCAATGGCACTGAACGTTTCACCACTGGCTGCCATTGCTTCTTTTGCTGCGGTTTCTGGTTTGTTCATTCTGCCAACCTACCCAACACTGGTTGCAGCAGTACAAATGGATGACACCGGCACCACCCGCATTGGCCGCTTCGTATTCAACCATCCGTTCTTCATCCCAGGGACTATCGGGGTTGCACTGGCGGTTTGTTTCGGCTTTGTGATGGGCACGTTGGTTCTATAAGTTGTCTGTATCTCACTCGATGGGGCGCTTCGTGCGCCCCATTTTGTTTTGGAATCTATATCACAGTTACCTATCCCCAATCGGGTGCGAGTTGTCGGTTGCTGACAAGCAAATGAATAAAAATTAATTTAAAATCAATTTGTTGAATAAAAAATCATCACCAAAACCCTTGCATCTTGAAATATTCGGAGGATAAATCATCTTCTGACTCACATCAGCTTCAGGGTATAGTGCTTAACTTCAGCAGCATTACCCAACGAGGTTAAGATGTCTGATTGTGATGCAATTGTGGTATTGTGCACCGCCCCTGATGAAGCCAGCGCGCAAGATTTAGCCGCGCAGGTTCTGGGTGAAAAACTGGCAGCCTGCGCAACCTTATTGCCAGGTGCGACCTCGATTTACTACTGGGAAGGGAAGCTCCAGCAAGAGTATGAAGTCCAGCTTTTGTTCAAGAGCAATGCCAGCCATCAGCAAGCACTTCTCAGTTATATCAAACAACATCACCCCTACCAGACACCGGAATTGCTGGTGTTGCCAGTACGGGATGGAGATAAAGATTACCTGTCATGGCTCAACGCTTCATTACTCTGATTCTGCTGCTGTGCAGCGTTTTACTCGCGCCGCACAGTGCACAGGCTTCACTGTTTGGTGATAATGCCTCTTTTGGCCAAAAAAGCAGCCAGAGCCGCTTTATACCTGTCGATCAGGCGTTTGCCTTTGATTTTCGCCAACAAGGTGACCAACTCACTCTGAGTTGGCAAATTCATCCCGACTATTATCTGTATCGCCAGCAAATAAAAATTGTGCCGCAAAATGCCACTCTTGGTGCATTTACGTTGCCAGAAGGCATTGCCCATCATGATGAATTCTATGGTGAAGTTTCGATTTTTAAGCAGCAACTCACACTAAAAATCCCCATTTTGCAGGCCGGTGAACAGGCCAGTGTTAGCGTGACATATCAGGGCTGCGCCGAGGCCGGTTTCTGCTATCCCCCAGAAACACGGGTGGTTCCGCTTTCTACGGTGGCCGCCAGTGCCTCTACTGCGGCAATTTCCCCACTGACAAATGATGCCATCCCAGTGCCAGCTGAATTGCCATTTTCACCTTTATGGGCGCTGCTCATTGGCATTGGTATCGCCTTTACCCCTTGTGTGCTGCCAATGTATCCGCTGATATCAGCTATTATTCTTGGCCGTGAAAAGCCGCATAGCCAACGGCGGATCTTGCTGTTAGCCGTGGTCTATGTGCAAGGAATGGCACTGACTTACACCTTGCTCGGCTTGGTGGTGGCAGCGGCAGGGTTACAATTTCAGGCGGCGTTACAGCACCCCTATGTGTTAGTTGGGTTATCAGCACTGTTCGTGCTGCTGGCGTTATCCATGTTCGGCCTGTATTCGCTGCAATTGCCATCCTCACTGCAGACCCGACTGGTACAGTGGAGCAGCAGCCAACGCGGTGGCTCACTGGCGGGTGTTTTTGCTATGGGCGCACTGGCGGGTCTGATTTGCTCGCCATGCACCACCGCCCCACTCAGCGCCATTTTGCTGTATATCGCCCAAAGCGGGAATATGCTGGCCGGGGGCGGCACCTTGTATTTATATGCTTTAGGAATGGGCATCCCACTGGTGATTGTGACGTTATTCGGCAACAAGCTTATCCCGCGCAGTGGCCCGTGGATGCAATACGTCAAAGAAGCTTTCGGCTTTGTCATTCTGGCCCTGCCAGTATTCTTGCTGGAAAGGGTGCTGGGTGATGTCTGGGGCTTACGTCTCTGGAGCCTGCTGGCTGTCGCCTTCTTCGGCTGGGCCTTTGTCTTGAGCTTGAAAGCCCACTCCGGCTGGGCGCGAGTTTGTCAGTTACTGCTGCTCGCCGCCTTATTGGTTGCCGCCCGCCCACTGCAAGACTGGGCTTTTGGCAGCCCTACACCACAAAATGAAATTAAGCATTTAGCTTTTAAATCAGTTGCCGATTTACCTCAACTTCAAGCCGCTTTAGCACAAGCGCAGGGAAAACCGGTGATGCTGGATTTGTACGCCGACTGGTGTGTGGCCTGCAAAGAGTTTGAGAAATACACCTTTAGTGATGCACAGGTTCAGCAGCAATTAGCCAATACCTTGCTGCTGCAAGCCGATGTGACGGCAAACAGTGCGGCACACGCAGCCCTGCTGAAAGAGCTTAATGTCCTGGGGTTGCCGACCATTGTGTTTTTCGATGCACAAGGTAATGAGATTCACGACGCCAGAGTGACGGGCTTTATGAATGCCAGTGAATTTTTGCAGCACTTAAAAAATACCGTGCGGTAACCCATTTTGCAGTTTTTCGCAAAGATTCAAAAAGCTCATGGGGCAGCATGGTCATCAACCGGAGCTATAACGTCGCGGCAGCCATACCCATCGCCAATGTCGCGGCAATATTCCGCGCCGTCTTGAATACATTGTCGGCGGCATTCTCCAGCGCCTGATCCAAGGTGCAAATGCTGTAAATCACACTGAATACCGCATCCAAGCCGTGTTCATAAACTACGTCCACATCAGCGGACAGGCTACCTGCAATCCCAATCACGGGTTTATTATAACGTTTGGCGACTCTGGCGACCCCGATGGGGACTTTGCCATGAAGAGTTTGGCTGTCAATTCGCCCTTCGCCGGTAATCACAAAAGTAGCATCACGGACTAATGCATCCAGCCCCAGTGCATCGGTCACAATATCCACTCCCGGACTTAAAGTGGCACCGCAAAAAGCCAGCAATGCCGCCCCTACCCCTCCAGCAGCGCCTGCGCCTTCAACCTGATCAACCTCGACTGACAAATAACGTTTAATCACCCCCGCGTAATGCAATAAACCTTCATCCAGCAGGGTCACCATCTCCGGCGTCGCACCTTTTTGCGGCCCAAAAATGGCAGAAGCCCCTGCAGCGCCAGTCAGTGGATTGGTGACATCACAGGCAACATCTATTTGGCATTGTTGAATACGAGAGTCCAGCCCTAAAACATCAATGCTATCCAGCTCAGATAACTTGCCGCCACCAAAACCAATCTGTGCGCCATGTTTATCCAGTAATTTGCCCCCCAGCGCCTGCACCATACCCGCGCCACCATCATTGGTAGCACTGCCACCTATGCCGATAATGATATGTTTCACCCCCTGATCCAGAGCATGACAAATCAATTCACCAGTTCCATAAGAAGTGGTTTTCAATGGGTTGCGCAGTGGCGGAGGAACAAGCTCTAGCCCACTGGCCGCCGCCATTTCAATAAATGCCGATTTTTCATCACCAGAAATCCCGTAAAAGGCATCAACCAGCTCCCCTAACGGGCCGGTCACTTTCACTTTAATGATGCGGCCCGCCGTCGCCGCTACCATAGCTTCCACGGTCCCTTCGCCACCATCAGCAACCGGGAGCTTGATATATTGCGCATGGGGAAACTGGGTGCGAAAACCCGCTTCAATCTGCACCGCAACATCCAGCGCAGATAAACTTTCTTTATAGGAGTCCGGAGCGATGACTATTTTCATAAATGATTAATCTCATGAGCTATCTTTGGCCACCCAGGTGCCGAGTTTATCAACCCATCGCTCTGGATATCGGGATAGATATCAATATAGCCCTATTACCCAGCAGCGCCGAGCCCGGCCGAGCACCTTAAATCACACTCTTTCCCCAATGCCACGTATTTCACATGGGAATTAGGTCGCACAGTTATGATGAATGGCATCACTCAGTCAGCATCTGAATAAGCAAACAGGTAATCGCAAAGAGTTAATAAAATCTCGCCACAGTAGTGATAAGGTACAGAGTCAGCAGGCGCAGAGTGCTGAGGTATTTTGAGTTATTTGCAGATTTGACTGTGGTCAACCACACTTGCCAGAGAAGAAGTTGGAGGAGAGCAACGTGCAACGTGAACAAGTTTTAAGCAGTGCGCTCAATCTGTTAGAGCAGCAGGGATTGGCAAATACCACACTGGAGATGCTGGCAAAAGAAGTCTCAGTGGAAGTCAGTGATCTGGCCCGATTTTGGCCTGACCGCGAGGCATTATTATATGATTGCTTACGCTACCACGGTCAGCAAATAGATACCTGGCGGCGTCAGTTGCAACTGGACGAAACATTATCGCCGAAACAAAAGTTATTGGCGCGCTATGAGACGCTCAGTGAGCAAGTGCAAAATAAACGCTATCCTGGCTGCCTGTTTATTGCTGCATGCAGTTTCTATCCTGATGATGAGCACCCCATCCATCAGTTAGCAGAACAACAAAAACAAGCTTCCTTGCAATACACACAAGAGCTGTTGCATGAGATGGATGCTGATGATGCAAGTTTGGTCGCGCAACAAATGGAGCTAATTCTGGAAGGTTGCTTAAGTAAGCTACTGGTTAAACGCCAATTGCAGGATGTCGAGGTCGCCAAACGTTTAGCTGAAGATGTATTGGCAATCACTCAGTGCCGTAAAAATGGTGCGCTAAGTTAAGACACACTGGACATAACTGCATGCCAATTTATGTGTTTTTTCCTTTTTTTGTCTGAAAAGAGAGCAATTAGCACAGTTTTAGTGGTTTTAAACTATAAAGCCGTTGACGACCAGCGGCCAATACGGTTTAATGCGCCCCGTTGCCCGGATAGCTCAGTCGGTAGAGCAGGGGATTGAAAATCCCCGTGTCCTTGGTTCGATTCCGAGTCCGGGCACCACTATTTAGATTTTGTTTGTTACTGCGACTGAACATCAGTCTTAACAAGCAAATGATTAGACAGGAATACGATACGCTCGTAATTTCGTCATATAGATTGTAAAAGTAGTAAGCAATCAATTAGCTCACTTGTTAAAATAAGTGGGCATTTTTACGTGTTATGGTTACACAGAGCTTCCTCTAGTATCAAATAAGCAAGACTCAATAAGCCGTTGCCTCAAGCTGTTACATCAACTCTTTTTCCAAAATATCCCGCAAGCTATCAACGTTCTCATCGATATACTCAAGTGTCGATTGGATACTGACATGCCCCCAATAGCTTTTTGACGGCCTGAAATTTCAGCCTCTTCCGCTGACCTGTTCCCCGATGACCAGCGTAGTCATCAAGCGCATGCGTTTGCTGTTAGAGATATGCAAGTATTAAGACATCTTA
>NZ_ACCD01000004.1 GCF_000173775.1 Yersinia rohdei ATCC 43380 | reverse complement strand
CTTTTTTTCAGCAAAAACGGGGTAAAAGAACAGTATTTAAACAAATATTAAGCTAAACATTCAGTACCGGAGCTAAACAGTAGAGTAAAATAGAAGTATAAGAAGATAGATAGGATAAAACACCATGCAACTAAATACCCAACAACAAGCTGCCCAGCGCAATCTTTCATACCTATTAGCTGAAAAGATTGGTCAGCGCATTCTCGCTGGGGAATATGAGGTCGGCAGCATCTTACCTGGTGAGATAGAGTTGGGAGATCAATTTGGTGTCAGCCGTACTGCTGTGCGCGAAGCGGTAAAAATGCTTGCCGCAAAAGGGATGTTATTACCACGCCCACGGATTGGTACCCGGGTTATGCCGCAAGCCAATTGGAATTACCTTGATAAAGAATTATTGACCTGGTGGTTGAACAGGGAGAATTTCGATCAAGTAATGCAGCACTTCCTAATCTTAAGGCGCTCACTCGAACCTCAAGCCTGTTCACTGGCCGCTATCAATGCTAATGAGCAGCAGCGAGCACTGTTAGCCTCTTTAATGGATAAGATGCGCGCATTACATACGCAATTTAATCGTGAACAATGGATTCAAGTTGATTCCCAGTTTCATCAATTGATTTATGAAGCCAGTGGCAATCCATTCCTGACATCTTTTGCTAATTTGTTCAGTTCGGTTTATCACAGTTACTTTCGCGCGATTACAGGTGATGAGGTGATTAAGCTGCAATACCATCAAGATATTGTCGACACGATTTTGGCTCGGGACAGTCAAGGTGCTTTATTAGCCTGTCAGGTGTTATTAACCGATAATGAGTAGCGGCTTGATGTTATTTATATCTATATATATAGAAGAGAAGGTTTTTCCCCAAAGATAACCAGGACGGACAATGAAAAAAACTGCACGCAGCATGGCGGGCCTCCCTTGGATAGCCGCCATGGCTTTCTTTATGCAGGCTTTGGATGCCACCATACTGAATACGGCACTCCCATCAATAGCTGAAAGCCTTCACCGTTCACCGCTGACCATGCAATCTGCCATTATCAGTTATACCCTCACGGTGGCCATGTTGATTCCCGTCAGTGGTTGGTTGGCAGATCGCTTTGGCACCCGGCGGGTTTTCATGTTGGCGGTGTCATTATTTACGCTAGGGTCATTTCTGTGCGCTCTTTCATATTCACTGCATTTTTTAGTCGCCTCCCGGGTGATTCAAGGTGTTGGAGGCGCGATGATGATGCCGGTGGCCAGGCTGGCACTTATCCGCGCTTATCCACGCAGTGAATTATTACCCGTCTTAAATTTTGTCACTATTCCAGGATTAATTGGGCCAGTCATCGGGCCGCTGCTTGGTGGCCTACTGGTGACCTATGCTACATGGCACTGGATTTTTATCCTTAATATTCCTATCGGCTTGTTGGGTATCTTTTTCGCCCGCAAATATATGCCGGACTTCACCATGCCTAAGCGCACATTTGATATTCTCGGTTTCCTGCTATTTGGTAGCAGTTTAGTGCTGATATCCGTGAGTCTGGAAATTATGGGGCGGCCCGATATTGCAGATTATCTGCCTATCATTTGTTTGGCCGGGGGATTATCAATGCTGATCTTCTATATATTGCATGCAAAAGGCCACCCAAACCCATTGATTGGTTTACCGCTATTTAAGACTCGAACCTTCTCGGTCGGGATTGCCGGTAATGTTGCTTCACGTCTGGGCACGGGTTGCGTGCCTTTCCTGATACCTTTGATGTTGCAGGTCGGGTTTGGTTATTCAGCCATAATTGCCGGTTGCATGATGGCACCAACAGCTATTGGTTCGATGATGGCAAAATCCGGAGTGACTCAGCTATTACGTTCGTTGGGCTACCGAAAAGTGTTAGTGGGGGTGACGGTTATTATTGGTGTGCTGATTGCCTTGTTTGCATTGCAGTCACCGGGGATGTCGCCTTGGCTGATGATATTGCCACTTTTTGTCTTAGGTATGGCAATGTCGACACAGTTTACCTCGATGAACACCATTACGCTGGCGGACTTAACTGATGGCAATGCCAGTTCGGGTAACAGTGTTTTGGCGGTAACTCAGCAGTTGGCCATTAGCTTTGGCATTGCTATCAGTGCGGCAGTTTTGCGGTTTTATGATGGGTTATCCTTTGGTGATAATGTCGATCACTTCCATTACACCTTTATTACCATGGGGGTGGTGACCGTGTTCTCCTCTGCGGTCTTCTTATTACTCAAACCCACAGATGGCGATAATCTAATTCGGGGCCGCAATGTAAAAAAAATCACGCAGCCCGCAGAGAGTGAGGCTTAACGGCGGGCAACTGACCCACGTTCTATCAACTCGGGAGTGAGGATCAGCACTTGGGGTGCCGCTTCCGGGTTATTTAGCCGATGAATAAGTGTATCAATGGCAAGTTCACCAAGCTCATCTTTTGGCTGATGGATAGTTGTCAGAGGTGGCGTCATATATTGTGCGATTTCAATATCATCGTAACCTATGACCGCCATATCTTGTGGGATTGATAACCCAGCCTGATGCAAAGCCTGATAAACCCCAACAGCCATAGCATCGTTACTGGTAAAGACGGCTTCTGGCGGTTCCGGCAACGCAAGCAACTGTTTCATAGCAACTAAGCCGCCGCTAAATTCAAAGTCACTGGCAACTTCAAACCCCGGAAGTACCGGTAAACCGGCCCGATCCATTGCCTGGCGGAATCCTTCCAAACGTTCTTTGGCCGGTGTTTTATCTTGCGGGCCAGCAATACAGGCGATTCGGGTATAACCTCTGGCAATCAAAAATGAAGTTGCCATTTCACCGCCAAATAATGAGTTATCCTGAATAACATCATTGACCCCCTCGAAGGGCGCCCAGTCCATCATAATGATCGGCACTGAAGGATAACAACGCAAAATATCTTGTGATGGGCGGTGGCTTTCGGTGCACATCAGTAATAAACCATCGACCCGTTTTTGCATCAAGGTTTCAATGCTGCGGCTCATGCGGTCGATGTCGCCCTCGGTATTACACAAAATCAAACTGTAACCGCGCTCATAACAACTGCGCTCCACACCACGAACGACCTCGGCATAGAATGGGTTACTGCTGGCGGTGACCAGCATGCCGATAGTCCGGGTTTGATTGAGTTTTAAACTCCGCGCCAGCGCAGAAGGGGCATAATTGAGTTGCTTGATTACAGCTTGCACTTTGTCGCGGATAGGTTCGCTAACAAAACGGTTTTTATTAATCACATGTGAGACGGTAGATGTTGATACGCCCGCTAAACGGGCGACATCTTTCATGGTGGCCAAAGTTATACCCGGTCTTGTAAGAAACTGTCGATCTCGGCCCGCCAAGGAATGGACGGTTGTGCACCAGTGCGAGTCACCGCGATAGCGGCAGCTGCATGAGCAAAACGGACGGCGACATCCATCGGCTGCCCTTCTAACAACGCGGTTAGTAATGCGCCATTGAATGTATCACCGGCAGCTATGGTATCCACTGCATTAACTTTGAATCCTGCCACCAACTTACCTTGGCCCCGCTCACTAAGCCAAACACCACGGCTGCCTAAGGTAATAATGACTGTCGCAATACCTTTATCATGCAGAATTTGCGCGGCTTTAACTGCGTCATCATCCTGCTCAATATGAATACCGGTTAAGCGCTCAGCTTCTGTTTCATTCGGGGTTATCATATCCACCAGCATTAACAGCTCATCGGGCAGTTCACGGGCCGGTGCAGGGTTAAGGATAACCTGAGTTTGATGCTGTTTTGCCAGTTTAGCGGCGGCGATAACTGTCTCTAATGGTGATTCCAGTTGCATCAATAATGCATCTGCATCGATAACTTGCTGTTGATAGCGGCCAAGATATGCCGGTGTGACTGCCGAGTTAGCCCCCGCATCAATACCAATCACATTCTCGCCTTCAGCATTAACAAAAATCAGTGCCACTCCGGTCGTAGTGCCGGCTATAGCTTCTATTGGCGCGGTGTCGATATTATCGCAGGCTAACTGCCGGCGCACCCGGTCACCAATATCATCTTCACCCACACAAGCAATAAACGCGATTTTCGCCCCACTACGGCCAGCAGCAACCGCCTGATTAGCGCCCTTGCCACCGAAAGCAACTTTATACTGCTTCCCGATCACCGTTTCGCCTGGGCGAGGAAACTGTTCAATATTCAGAATATGGTCGGCATTGATACTGCCCAAGACCACTAATTTACCTGTTTCCATCGTCTTTATTCCTTTGTACTTGAAGTGGCAGGGGGTTCGCTATTCTCATTAACCCGCATCACTCACTTGTGCAAGTTCATCGGGATAAGTTCACTAGCGGCCCACCTGCAACGCCAATTACCTTGGGTTTATTGAATAACCTTGATTTAACGAATGACGTTATTACTTAGTCACTAACTTCAGATCGACGGGGATAACCGCCTGTACTTTTTCGCCTTTCAATACTTTATCTGCGGTTTGTACACCAATAACACCAATTTGGTCAGGGCGTTGAGCGATAGTTGCGCCCATTTTGCCGCCTTCAACCGCTTTGATACCGTCGTCTGTGCCATCAAAACCTACCACTAACACATCAGTTTTGCCCGCAGTCTGCAAGGCGCGCAGTGCACCCAGAGCCATTTCGTCATTCTGAGCAAATACCGCCTGGACATCAGGATGTGCGGTCAGCAGGTTCTGCATGACGTTTAAACCTTTAGTGCGGTCAAAGTCAGCAGGTTGGCTTGCCAGCAACTGGAATTTGTTTTTATCCATTGACTGCTTAAAGCCTTCACCACGTTCACGAGCAGCAGAGGCACCGGCAATCCCTTCTAACTGAATCACTTTGGCATCAGTACCGACTTTCTTCGCAATGAAATCACCGGCCATTTTACCGCCGAAACGGTTATCAGATGCCACGTGGCTTACCACGGTGCCGGCGTTAGCCAAACGGTCGAGAGTAATGACGGGAATATTTGCCTGATTGGCCATTTTAACCGCGTTGCCCACTGCATCAGAGTCAGTTGGGTTAATCAGCAGCAATTTAGTACCACGTACCGTTAAATCCTGCACGTTAGCCAGTTCTTTGGCTGGGTTGTTTTGCGAATCTAAGATCACCAAGTTGTAGCCCAGTTTATCCGCTTCTTTTTGCGCGCCGTCTTTCATTGAAACAAAGAACGGGTTATTCAGAGTGGAAACTACCAGCGCAATAGTGTCTTTCGCCAATGCGTTAGCACTTACTGTCGCGCTCAATGCAACAACAGAGATCAATGTAGCCAGTTTCTTCATTTTCATGGTCGCAATTCCTGTAGGGAGATAGCATCGTTAATTTTGTAGGTGTTATTGTCGCTGACAAATAACCTACTGCTTTTTATTGTCTACCAGCACCGCTAGCAGGATAACCACTGCTTTGACGATCATTTGGTAGTAAGAGGAAACACCCAATAAATTCAAACCGTTATTTAGAAAACCGAGAATTAATGCACCAATCAAGGTGCCGACAATCCGCCCTTTACCTCCAGCAAGACTGGTTCCCCCCAGCACTACCGCAGCGATAGCATCCAGTTCATAGCCAGTACCGGCAGTAGGTTGTGCTGACGACAAACGGGCAACTTCAATAATCCCAGCCAGTGCCGCTAACAATCCACAAAGCGAATAAACAATAATTTTAACTCTATCGACGCTGATACCAGAGAGTCGAGTTGCGGACTCATTCCCACCCAGCGCATAGATATAACGGCCCAGACGTGTGTGGTGCAACATGTACCAGGCAGCAATAAAGACAATAGCCATCAACCAGATAGGGGTCGGGACACCCAATGGGCGGCCAATACCAAACCAGCCAAAGGTGTCTGCCACTTCAGTAAAACCGGTATTTACCGGGCTACCATTGGTGTACACCATGGTGACACCGCGCAATAACAGCATCATGACCAGTGTGGCAATAAAGGCCTGCACTTTACCTTTCGCGACAATGACCCCGGTAATGCCGCCGACAAACGCCCCCAATGCCAATGCCGCACCAACAGCCACCAGTGCGTTGACTTCCAGGCCGACAATCGAGGCCGCAACCGCGCCGGTCAGTGCCAATAATGACCCAACCGACAAATCAATACCCGAGGTCAGGATAACCAGAGTCATGCCGACAGCCATGATGGCGTTGACCGAGGTCTGTTGAAGAATGTTAAACAGGTTATTAAGGGTGAAAAAGTTTGGGCTTAGTGACGAAACCACAGCAATCAGCACCAGCAGCGCAATCAGTGATTTTTGTTCTAATAACCATTCTTTACTGAACCAGCGTTTTGTCTGGATAGCTTGGGAACTCATATCTGATTACTCCTGCTCTGCGCACCATTACTTACCGAGCTATTATTGATAAATAAGTCACTCTTACCGACGGCGGCTGCCATCAATACTTCTTGGGTAGCTTGTTCAATAGAGAACTCACCGCTTAGCTGGCCTTCATGCATCACGATAATCCGGTCACTCATGCCCAACACTTCCGGCATTTCTGAGGAAACCAAAATGATGCTCAGCCCTTCTTGCTTGAATTGGTTAATTAACTGGTAGATTTCTTTTTTGGCCCCGACGTCCACACCGCGAGTCGGCTCATCAAGAATTAACACTTTGGGCCGGGTCATTAAACCGCGAGCGATAGCCACTTTTTGTTGATTCCCGCCGGATAACAAACCTATAGGTTGTTCCATAGAAGGCGTTTTGATATTAAACAGACGAATGAAATCCGCCACGGCCAGTTTCTCATCAGCATGCTTGAGTGAACCGCCGCTCCGACTGAAATAACGCAATGCAGTCAAAGACATATTCTCTTTAACTGACATCCCGAGCACTAAGCCATCGCGTTTACGATCTTCGGAAATATAAACAATGCCATTTGCCAAACCATCTTGTGGGGTGTGAGTCACCACTTCGCGCCCATCCAGCATGACAAAACCGGATTTACGCGGCAGAGCGCCATAGATGATTTTCATCAGCTCAGTACGCCCCGCGCCCATCAAGCCCGCAACCCCCAGGATCTCGCCTTTATGGAGGGTGAAACTGACGTTTTTCACACCGGGGCCACACAGCTGTTTGACTTCTAAACGTTTTTCACCACGAGGTAAATTCAGTCGCGGATATTGTTCTTCCAGCTTACGGCCAACCATCATCTCAATCAGTGAGTTTTCAGTCAGGCTGCTTACCGGTTTTTCTGCAATAAACTGCCCATCACGGAATACCGTGACGTCATCGCAAATTTCAAAGATTTCTTTTAGCCGATGGGAGATATAAACAATACCGCGGCCTTGCGCTTTCAACTCTTTAATAACACTAAATAAAGAGGCTGTTTCAGTATCAGTCAGCGCATCTGTCGGCTCATCCATTATGATAACTTTGGATTCAAAGCTCAGCACTTTGGCGATTTCCACCATTTGCTGATCACCAATAGAAAGCTCGCCCACCAGCCGATGGCTGCTGTAGCTAATATTCAGACGAGCTAACAGTAAATCGGCTTCGGCATACATTTTTTTCCAGTCGATGCCGCCAAAACGATTAACAAACTCACGACCTAGAAAGATGTTTTCTGCGATGGTTAACTGCGGAATTAGGTTAAGTTCCTGATGAATAATGCCAATTCCCGCTTCTTGCGAGTCTTTAGGGCCATTAAACACTACTTCTTTACCCAAGAAATGCTGACTGCCGGCATCTTTAGCATAGATGCCCGTCAGCACTTTCATCATGGTCGATTTTCCGGCCCCATTTTCGCCTACCAGTGCCATCACCCTGCCAGGATAGACACTCAGCGCCGCACCGGAGAGTGCTTTGACGCCGGGAAAGGCTTTATCAATCCCTTTCAGTTGCAGCAAAGGTTGCATAAATGCCTCAGAAAGTTACGCCGGAACAGAGAATGATGTTAGCAAAGGGGGAACATTCCCCGCTACGAATCACTGCCCGGCTTTGTTTTGTTTGCTCTTTAAAAGCCTCATGGCTGATGTAGTGCAAAGCAATTTGGTTTCCCTGGTGTTGCTCAAGTTGTGTTAGTTGGGCGAGTAACGTTTCATGGAGTTGCGGATTATTTTTTATAATTTCCTGAGCAAGATAAGCACTCTCAACCTGCATTTCTTGCGTTACCACCTCGAGAACCTGGAGAAACCCAGGAACGCCTCGTGTCAGTGCCAAGTCGATACGCGTGGTGGTTGCCGGTATCGGCAGCCCCGCATCACCTATCACAATCTGATCGGTATGACCCAGGCGAGAGATAACAGTGGAAATATCAGAATTCAGTAATGCACCTTTTTTCATTTTCTACTCCAACAGCGAAACGTTTCGCTGATACTGAGTTTAGAAAAATGGCAGCAGAAGGCAAACCCAAAATAATAGAATTGTGATCGCCATCGAAACGTTTCGCTGAAGAGGTGAAAAATAAGAAGAGTTGTGCCAAACAGGTAAAAAAAAGGCCGTTATATTTAACGGCCTTGCAGATTAGATTTCGACTTGCGTCCCTAACTCAATCACCCGGTTAGGCGGGATCTCAAACTGGTCAGCTGCGCGCAGCGCATTACGACTAAGTGCAATAAACAGCTTGCCACGCAGGAACAGATACCACGGGCGCTTGGTTAGAATCAGCGACTCGTGGGACATAAAGAACGAAGTTTCCATCATCTGGCAGGGCAAACCTTCCAAACCGCAGCGATGGAAAATTTCTTCCACATTTGGCGTTTCTCGCCAACCATAACTGGCCACCACCCGCCAGAAGGTAGGAGAAAGCTGCTCGATAGTCACCCGCTTAACATTATGAACATAAGGCGCGTCTTCGGTACGCAATGTCAGTAAGACCACGCGATCATGCAAGACTTTGTTATGTTTAAGGTTATGCAGCAAGGCAAAAGGAATGACATTCATCGCCCGCGACATATACACCGCAGTCCCTGTTACCCGCACCGGTGGGGATTTTTCCAGTGAAGCAATCATAGCTTCCAGTGAATTACCGTGTTCATGCATACGCCGCAGCAAACTGAAGCGCTCGCTCTTCCAGGTGGTCATGATGATAAACATCACTAAGCCAAGAGACAACGGCAACCAACCGCCGGAGAACAATTTCAGGGCATTGGCAGAAAACATCGGGATATCAATAATTAACAACACCACCAGCAGGCAGCCAACAAAAGCGCGATTCCAATGCCAGTTTTTCAGTGCCACTACACAGAACAGGATACTGGTTATCACCATAGTACCGGTTACGGCAATCCCATACGCGGCGGCCAAATTACTGGAACGTTCAAAGCCGACAATCACCAAGACAACGGCCAGATATAAAGTCCAGTTAATTACCGGGATATATATCTGACCGGACTCCATTTCTGACGTATGAATAATCCGCATTGGCGGTAAATAACCAAGACGAACCGCCTGCCGGGTCAGTGAAAATACCCCCGAGATGACAGCTTGTGAGGCAATAACTGTCGCCAATGTCGCCAGTATTAATAGCGGAATTAATGCCCAATCAGGCGCTAACAGGAAGAAGGGGTTTTTGATGGCTTCTGGATTTTTCAGTAATAGCGCGCCCTGGCCAAAATAGTTCAGCACTAATGAGGGCAAAACCACTGTAAACCATGCCAATCGAATAGGAAATTTACCAAAATGCCCCATATCGGCATAGAGCGCCTCTACCCCAGTAATAGCCAGCACCACGGCACCAAGGGCAAAGAATGAAACAGATTTATATTCGGCGAAGAAGCTGATGGCCCATTTAGGATTCAGTGCAGCCAGAACTTCTGGATTGTCGATAATACTGCGCAGGCCCAACAGCGCTAATGTCAGGAACCACACCAACATCACCGGAGCAAATAATTTGCCGACGCTACCTGTGCCGTGTTTTTGAATAATAAACAGCAGGGTTAATACCGCAATAGAGCAGGGAACAATATAGGGATCCAATGCTGGGGCCGCAATTTCCAACCCTTCAATAGCCGACATTACCGATATAGCGGGGGTGATAACCACCTCACCATAAAAGAAACTGCCGCCAATTAGCCCCAAAATAACCAAAATTGAGGTGGCTTTGGAAGACGTATTGCGCCCCGCCAAAGACATTAAGGTTAAAATCCCCCCTTCACCGGCGTTATCCGCTCGCATGACATAGGTCAGATATTTCACCGAGACAATCAGGATTAACATCCAGAAAATCAGCGATAAAAAACCAAATACCACATCTGGGCGGACATCAAAACCATAGTGACCAGAAAAGCACTCTCGCAAGGTATAGAGTGGGCTGGTACCTATATCACCGTAAACCACCCCTATTGCTGCCAGGGTTACCGCCGATAAAGACTGTTTATGTTCTGTGCTCATAATTGATTTCTTTTTGCTAGAACATCCATAAGCTGATGTGTGCGTTTAAGAGCCGCTACGTGCCACCAAAAGGCGCACAGTATGCACGATATCAATAGATTGCTACTCTAAATCCAGTGGCGAAAAGTGCGGAAATGGGCCATCCCCCCATAATAAATGACATAAAAATTTTATGAATCAACACACTAGCTCATTAAGGAACACATACAAAACCACAATAAAAAAGAGGATTTATTCCCTGTAATCAGGTAAAAATCAATCAACTAACGAAACATATAGAGCAATTATGGCGCAATCATCACAATTAGCTGAAAGAATCTCCCGCTTGAGCAGTGCTCTTGAAAGTGGTCTGTATGAAAGACAGGAAGCTATTCGTTTGTGTTTACTGGCGGCCCTCAGTGGCGAGAGTGTGTTCCTGCTCGGCCCGCCGGGAATTGCCAAAAGCCTGATTGCCCGCCGCTTAAAATTTGCCTTTCGTAATGCCCGGGCGTTTGAGTATCTGATGACCCGTTTTTCTACTCCTGAAGAAGTGTTTGGCCCACTTTCTATTCAGGCGTTGAAAGAAGAAGGCCGCTATCAGCGCATGACTGCGGGTTACCTGCCCGAATCTGAAATCGTCTTTCTGGATGAAATTTGGAAAGCCGGCCCGGCAATCCTGAATACCTTACTGACCGCCATTAATGAACGACGTTTTCGTAATGGTGATAGGGAAGACAGTATCCCAATGCGTTTGCTCGTGACAGCCTCTAACGAGTTGCCGGATGCAGACAGCAGTCTTGAAGCACTTTACGACCGGATGCTCATCCGCCTATGGCTGGATCGCGTACAGGAAAAACAGAATTTCCGCTCATTACTGGTTAGCCGACAAGATGAAAATCATAATCCAGTGGCCGAAAATCTCAGTATCAATGATGAAGAATTTTATCAGTGGCAACCCTTGATTGATAAAATTGCCCTGCCGGAACACTGCTTTGAGCTTATTTTTCAGTTACGCCAAAGGCTTAGTTCCCAAGAACAAGCGCCCTATGTCTCTGACCGGCGTTGGAAAAAAGCCATGCGCCTGCTGCAAGCCAGTGCATTTTTCAGTGATCGCACTGAAATCACGCCAATTGATTTAATCTTACTGAAAGATTGCCTGTGGCATGACCTGAGCTCGCTAAAGTTGTTACAGCACCAATTAGAGCAGCTGTTAACCGAGCAGGGATATCAGCAGCAAAACCTATTAATGAAGCTGCAACATATCAATAGCCAATGGTTACAGCACCAGCAGCAACAAAGTGACCATCAGGCACTGACACTGACCAAACAAAGCAGTATGTTCAGCCGCAAACCACAATATGCTCTGTCAGAGACATTGACCGGCAACACACTGACATTATTGCTGCAAAAAACCCTTATTTTGCATGATATTCAGGTCAATCATTTGCAAATAGAGAAAGAGGCGCTAGCGCAATGGGTGAATAAGGGCGGGGGGCTGCGCGCGAAATTAAATGGAGTGGGTTATGCTCAATCCATAGATGCAGAAATTGATGAACAATTGCACATCACGGTGCTGGATGCGAGTCGCCAGCCGTCAATACTGTCGCAGCCCGGAGCTTCCACCACCAGCGTGCCCCCGGAGTTGCTGGTGGAACTGGCGGAATTGGAAAATAGCCTGGCCGAACAACGCCGATTATTCAGCCAACACCAGCCTTGCTTGTTCACGCCATCCTCTTGGTTGGCAAAAATAGAAGCCAGTTTGTTACACGTTGCGGAGCAATTGAAACAGCTTCAGCAAAAACTGCGCGGACACTAACAGATGCTCAGCCTGGCAACATTGGACTTACTGCTTTCAATCAGTGAAAGTGAGCTTATCGAAGAAATGGTGGTGGGATTACTGGCATCCCCACAGCTTGCGCTGTTGTTTGAAAAATTCCCGCGCATTAAACGGGCGCTGATGAAAGATATTCCCGGCTGGAAGCAAAATTTACAGCAACGTATTCAAGAGGCCAAAGTTCCTGCCGGTCTGGCTAATGAATTTTACTTATATCAACAGAGCCTATCGGAGAATAGCCCTGCCTTTTATGCGCACCTGCCCGAGATTGTGGCGCAGCTGCAACAATTACATTCCCCTTTTGCCGTGCAAGCAAAAACATTGTTACAAACTGCAGAGTTAGACAAAAACCCGCCCACTAGTGACAGTTTTCAAACCCTCTTTTTACAGCGCTGGCGTATCAGCCTGACTCTGCAAACCATTACTATTCATCATCAGCTACTGGAACAAGAACGAGAGCAACTTTTAGCCGAATTACAGCAGCGATTAGCGCTCAGTGGTGCATTGGAGCCCATTATGGCCACTAATGATGGGGCTGCGGGTCGGCTTTGGGATATGACTCAAGGGCATTTACAACGTGGGGATTATCAATTGCTGCTGCAATATGGCGATTTTCTGCAACAACAGCCGGAATTGCAGCAATTAGCCGAACAGCTGGGCCGCAGCCGTAGCGCCAAAGCACAACCCACCCCAGATGCCCGCTTTGAACCTTACACCCTAATGGTGCGCCAACCTGACACCGTGCCGGAGGAGGTCAGTGGCATTCATCAGAGCAATGATATTCTGCGATTACTGCCGACTGAGCTGGTTATGCTGGGGATGAGTGAACTGGAGTTTGAGTTTTATCGCCGTTTACTCGAGCGCCGCTTGCTTACTTACCGCTTACAAGGTGATGACTGGCAGGAAAAAACCTTACAACGCCCTATTAGTCTTAAAAGTCATGACGAACATCCCCGTGGCCCATTCATTGTTTGTGTTGATACCTCCGGCTCAATGGGCGGGTTCAACGAGCAATGCGCCAAAGCATTTTGTTTAGCATTGCTCCGCATTGCGCTGGCGGATAACCGCCGCTGTTACATCATGCTATTTGCAACAGAAATCATTCACTACGAGCTCTCCGCAGCCAGTGGTATTGAGCAGGCAGTCCGTTTTCTCAGCCAACATTTTCATGGTGGCACCGACCTGGCCGCCTGTTTAACCCGCACTTTAAGCAAAATGGAAGAGAGCGCATGGTATGACGCCGACGCCGTGATAATTTCAGATTTCATCGCCCAGCGCTTACCGGAAGAATTAATCAGGAAGATTAAAATCCAGCAGCAAGCCCATCAACATCGATTCCATGCCGTGGCGATGTCAGCTTATGGCAAGCCCGGTATCATGCGTATTTTTGATCATATCTGGCGCTTTGATACCGGTTTAAAAAGCCGCTTAATGCGCCGCTGGAAGCGCTAATACTTTTTAGTTCAGTAGCCCAGCCCCCACGTTAATTGACAGCCCCAATATTGTCATATTGAAAACAAAAGATAATACCGACTGCAACAGCACTACACGGCGAATATCTGACGTGCCGGTAGCCACATCTGCGGTTTGTGATGCCACTCCAATAGTGAATGAGAAATAAAGGAAATCCCAATAAGTAGGGGTGGTTATCTCTTTCGGGAAGAGGAGCGGTAACTCCGTATTTTTTTCCTCACGCGGCATATAAAACAGGTGGGCATAATGCATGGTAAAAGCCGTGGGTAATAATAGCCACGAAACCAACAGGGTCAGGCAGGTCAAGATTAAATGAAATGCTTTGGTTGAATCCTTTAGCTGATTGGCGGTACTCAATTCAAATAAAATAACCAGAATACTGGCCAGACACGCCGTGCTAACCAGTGTCAGCACCATAGTGGCACTTTCATCTTGTACCCGAGCTATTTTGCTGATTTGTTTCGGATCAGTGCGTAATAACTGTAGCCATAGAAACAGCAAATAGAGCCAGGCAGAAACATTCCAACTCAACATCAAGCGTAATAAGACTGTTTCATGTGACGGCAGCAGAAAATAAGCGGCAAACCCAGCACCAGCTGAGAAAAGTAATCTTGGGCGGGCGTGTAAATAGTGTTTAATTGGATGAAAAATAGCCATAACTTCAACAACCTTGCATATTGTTACATTAATATATTTATACTCCTCCTAAGCATAGATGAAAAACCCGCTAGGGCTAAAGAGCACTAGCGGGTGAGTAAATAGTCATTTATGAGCTTGATGACAAAGTGATATTTTCAGTTCTGAATCAGTCAGAGCTTATTTTAAATAAAGAGAATCCTATTCAGCACATTTCCCTTTCAATCAACGTTGTCAGCCGTCTAATTTTTAGGCTAAATTTTACAGTAAACCTGCGACTTGCTCGCTAACCTCTGGGCCCCAAACACCACATTGCACCTGACCAATATGTTGTTGTTGCAGCAATAGCATCACCAAACGGGATTGACCAATACCACCACCAATGGTTTGTGGCATTTCGCCCTTCAGCAGTGATTGGTGCCATTCCAGTTTCAGACGATCTTCATCAGCAGTCAGAGCCAGTTGGCGTTTTAGCGCCTCTGCATCCACGCGGATCCCCATAGATGAGATTTCAAAAGCATCTTCCAACACAGGGTTCCAAACAATAATGTCGCCGTTCAAGCCAGCAAAACCTTCAGCACACGGCGACGTCCAGTCATCATAATCCGGCGCACGAACATCATGAGATTGGCCATCAGCCAATTTGCCACCAATACCAATCAGGAATACTGCTCCCAGCTCTTTGGCGATAGCGCGTTCACGGCCTTTAGCATCCAAATCAGGGAAGCGGGCGCGCAGACTTTCACTGTGGATAAATTGAATATGGTCTGGCAGGAAAGGCTTCACACCAAATTCAGCGCTGATTGCAGCTTCTGTTTCTTTAATGGCGGTATAAATTTTGTTAACAGTGGATTTCAGGTAAGCCAGGTTACGTTCGCCGTCACCCATGACGCGTTCCCAATCCCACTGATCAACATACACAGAATGAATAGCACTCAGGCGATCTTCATCAGGGCGCAATGCTTTCATATGGGTGTAAATCCCTTGGTCTGCACCAAAATCAAAGCGGCCCAATGTCTTACGTTTCCATTTAGCTAGCGAGTGAACCACTTCAAAAGTTGCATCTGGCAATGATTTCACTTTCACCTGAACCGCTTTCTCAGAACCTGAAAGGTTATCTTGAGTACCATCACCAACACGGCTCAGGATAGGGGCTTGCACTTCAATTAGACCCAATTGCTGTTCTAATTGACGTGAAAAGAATGATTTTACGAAGCTGATTTGTTGTTGTTTTTGGATAAATTGTTTTTTCATTGCCGTTTTCTCAATTCGTTGATGCGGGTGAAAGCTCATCATTGTTAGTTTTAAATAGTCGTATGCCGTTTGGCTTGTCATCGATTAAGCAACAGAATGAGGGTTAAATTCAATATCCAACAAACAATATTGCCATTTCACTTTTAATCATTCATTTTTATAGCTCTATAATTAGATAATCATCAAAAAAAGGGGTTTAATATGAATGAAATTTATCAAATCGATAATCTCGATCGCGGCATCCTAAACGCGTTAATGGAAAATGCGCGTACGCCTTATGCAGAATTGGCCAAAAACTTTGGTGTCAGCCCTGGCACTATTCATGTCCGTGTAGAGAAAATGCGTCAGGCAGGAATCATCACCGCAGCTTGTGTTCATGTTAATCCCAAAAAGCTGGGCTATGACGTGTGCTGCTTTATCGGCATTATTTTGAAAAGTGCCAAAGACTACCCTTCAGCACTGAAAAAACTGGAGAGTTTAGAAGAAGTTGTCGAAGCCTATTACACCACCGGCCATTACAGCATCTTTATTAAAGTCATGTGTAAATCAATAGATGCACTCCAGCAGGTACTTATCAACAAGATCCAGACCATTGATGAGATCCAGTCAACAGAGACACTCATTTCCCTGCAAAACCCCATAATGCGTACCATCGTGCCTTAAGCATTAAAAAACTATACCCACATTATCCACAGGTAGATCCCAGCTGATTCACAGCGTACAATACCGCCTCATTACTTTGGTTGGGTTCTTTATGGCTGACATTACCTTGATCAGTGGTAGCACACTTGGCAGTGCTGAGTATGTTGCTGAACATTTGGCTGAGAAATTAGAAGAAGCGGGTTTCTCTACAGAAACATTGCATGGCCCGGAATTAAATGAGCTCCAGTTGGACGGTTTGTGGCTAATTGTCACTTCTACCCACGGTGCCGGTGATCTACCAGACAATCTTCAACCATTATTAGAACAAATAGAACAACAGCAACCGGATCTCTCTCAACTCAGTTTCGGTGCCGTCGGTTTGGGAAGTTCTGAATACGACACTTTTTGCGGTGCAGTAAGACAACTGGATCAAAAATTGGTCGCTCAGGGAGCCAAACGTTTGGGGGATATTTTAGAAATTGATGTCATCCAACATGAAATTCCTGAAGATCCGGCAGAGGTTTGGGTTAAAAATTGGATTAATTTGCTCTGATTTGTTCAAAGATCAAGCGAACGAATGTGTATAAGTATGCTTAAAAGCAGGGTACAAGCAGTACATATCCACATAACAACCTTAGTGACTCAAAGGGCCTGTGCATAACATGCCATTTAGATCCCAGCTTATACGCAATAGGATCACCGATCATACACAGCAAATGATCCTCCTTAATTGCATGATCTTAAATGTGAATAATCACTTATCCACAGAGGATCATGATCCTAATAAGAGATCTAATAAAGAGATCTTTAAATAAAAAGATCTTCTTTTAATTAAGGGCGATCCTAAGCCGCTTGGTCGATCGTCTAAACTTGAGTAGAATCCCCCACCCCAGGGCAAACACAGAAATTCGCATAACGGCGAGGTGCAGTACCATGTTTTATCCAGATCAATTTGACGTCATCATCATTGGTGGTGGCCATGCCGGCACGGAAGCTGCAATGGCAGCGGCACGCATGGGACGTCAGACCTTATTGCTGACGCACAATATCGACACACTGGGACAAATGTCTTGTAACCCAGCGATTGGCGGTATCGGTAAGGGGCATTTGGTAAAAGAGATCGATGCTCTGGGCGGCCTGATGGCAATGGCAACAGACAAAGCCGGTATCCAGTTTAGGATACTAAACGCCAGCAAAGGCCCTGCGGTCAGAGCAACTCGTGCCCAAGCCGACCGTGTTCTGTATCGTCTGGCAGTACGTACCGCATTAGAAAACCAACCTAATCTCATGATCTTCCAACAACCTGTTGAAGATCTCATCGTTGAGAATGACAAGGTGGTAGGTGCGGTTACTAAAATGGGCCTAAAATTCCGGGCTAAAGCCGTGGTATTAACCGTCGGTACTTTCCTTGATGGAAAAATTCATATTGGCCTTGAGAATTACAGTGGTGGGCGTGCCGGTGATCCGCCATCAATCTCATTGTCACAGCGTCTGCGTGAGCTGCCGCTACGTGTTAATCGCCTCAAAACCGGCACTCCGCCTCGTCTTGATGCGCGCACCATCGATTTCAGCCAATTGGCACCTCAGTTAGGTGATACTCCGATCCCGGTATTCTCTTTCCTTGGCAATGCCTCGCAGCATCCTGAGCAAATGGCATGTCATATCACCTACACCAATGAGAAAACTCATGAAGTGATCCGCAATAATTTGGATCGCAGCCCGATGTATGCGGGGATCATTGAAGGGATCGGGCCGCGTTACTGCCCATCGATCGAAGACAAAGTCATGCGCTTTGCTGATCGTAATTCACATCAGATCTTCCTTGAACCAGAAGGCTTGACCAGTAACGAGATCTATCCGAACGGTATTTCTACCAGTTTGCCTTTCGATGTACAGATGCAAATAGTCCGTTCAATGAAAGGACTTGAAAATGCACGAATTATTCGCCCAGGTTATGCCATCGAGTATGATTTCTTTGATCCACGTGATTTAAAACCGACGTTGGAAAGCAAATATATCCACGGCTTGTTCTTCGCTGGACAAATCAATGGCACCACCGGCTATGAAGAAGCTGCGGCCCAAGGGCTGCTTGCCGGCCTCAATGCGGGCCGTTTTGCCAATGATGAAGATGGATGGTCACCTCGCCGTGATGAAGCTTACCTTGGCGTGCTGGTGGACGATTTAAGCACCCTGGGAACCAAAGAACCGTACCGCATGTTTACCTCTCGAGCAGAATATCGTTTGATGCTGCGTGAAGATAATGCGGATCTGCGTTTGACTGAAATGGGCCGTAAATTAGGGCTGGTTGATGATGCTCGCTGGGCTCATTTTAGTCAGAAAATTGAACAAATCGAAAAAGAACGCCAGCGTCTACGTGATATCTGGGTGCATCCTCACTCTGAAAATGTTTCAGAAATCAATGGATTGCTAAAAGCGCCATTATCGAAAGAAGCCAATGGCGAAGAGTTATTGCGTCGCCCAGAAATTGATTATCGCTTGTTGACTGCCTTACCTTCGTTTGGCCCAGCACTCACTGATCCGCAAGCTGCTGATCAAGTTGAAATTCAGGTTAAATATGAAGGTTATATCGCCCGTCAGCAGGAAGAAATTGAAAAGCAGCTTCGCAATGAGAATACCGCACTGCCTGCTGATCTTGATTATCGTCAGGTATCAGGTTTATCAAATGAAGTTATTGCTAAATTGAATGACCACAAACCTAGCTCGATCGGGCAGGCCTCACGAATTTCAGGTATTACGCCTGCGGCAATTTCTATTTTGTTGGTTTGGCTGAAAAAACAAGGTTTGTTGCGCCGCAGTGCCTAACAAGTCACAATTTGCCTGTGCTGCCAAGAGATTAGCAGCCGGGCAAGTTCTGCTTTTCTCAAGCCATAACTCGCTATTAAGTTAGATTATCATTTCGGTTATCGGCCTTTTACATGCTGACAGAACATGTTTCGGTCAGAGGATATTGTGGTGCTAAAAAAATTAGATTCCCTGCTAAATGCGGCAGAAATTACCTTACCCGATCAACAAAAACATCAGTTGATAGGCTATGTGGAACTGCTTCATAAGTGGAACAAAGCTTATAATCTGACGTCTGTTCGTGACCCGCTTCAAATGCTGGTTCGACATATTCTGGACAGTATTGTGGTGAATCCTCACTTGCAAGGCAGCCGGTTTATTGATGTTGGCACGGGGCCTGGGCTTCCAGGGATACCATTGGCTATTGTTCGCCCTGATGCACATTTCACTTTGCTCGATAGCTTAGGTAAACGTATTCGTTTTCTGCGCCAGGTGCAGCATGAATTGGGGTTAAACAACATTGAGCCGGTACAAAGCCGTGTTGAGGACTTCGTCGCAGAACCCCCATTTGATGGCGTAATAAGCCGTGCATTTGCCTCTTTACAAGATATGCTGTCTTGGTGCCACCATTTGCCAGCCAAGCCAGAAGGGCGTTTTTATGCACTGAAAGGTGTAAGACCTGATGATGAATTAGCTATACTTCCTGAAGGTGTGATTCTTGAATCAGTTGTCCGGTTGCAAGTACCTGAGTTGGATGGTGAACGCCATTTGGTTATTCTTAAGTCAAACTAACTTTGCTATTTATCAAAAAAATGTAATAAATTATCCGTCGAAGCAAAGGTATTTATCTTAATTTAGTGTTTTTCAAACTGATGAGTATTTATTCGCTGTCTATCGAGTATGTTGATTATATTTCACGTATTGTTTACAAAATCAGCTGTGATTAATGAAATTACCGTATTGAAATTGGCCCAATAGTTACTTTTGACATTATTCTGCTCGGAACATTGCTCTTCTGATGTATCCGAACTGTTGCGGAATTATTATTTGAAATGTCAATGGGACGTTTTTACTAAGTAGCTAAGTTGTTTGATAATGGTTTTAATTTTAATGTTATGATTTATAAAACTTTTAATGGCTCTTTTCGTTAAAGACAAAGCAAAGCCTTATAGGATATAAATCAATTAGTTTTTAGTTATGTGATCAGTTCCACGCTTTATTGATAAAGTTTGGAATCGTCAGACAAATAAACTAGCGCTTTATTCCGAGCCTTTTCTTGCGAAAATAGCCCGAAATAAGAAAATTTAAATAATTGTTCACCTTTTCGCTACTTATCGATTGAATTCGTTTGAGTGGGCCGTATAATTTGCTCGTTTTTTGCTGCTTGACTCAATGGGGTAAAAGGCAGTTTTATACCTCACTCAGCATACCCTTAGTGTGGTTCGGAGAGAACAAACGTCATGTCTGTATCCCTTTACAGTGGGAAAATTGCACGAAAGTTGCTGTTGTTGCAGTTAATGACTTTTGTTGTTCTCAGTGCTGCTTTTGGTTTTAAAAGCCTGGAATGGAGTGTTTCTGCTCTGGCAGGGGGGTTGGCAGCGTGGTTGCCCAGCGCCATGTTTATGTTGTTTGCTTGCCGCCATCAGGCAAAAACAGCTGCTCCAGGTCGTGTTGCGTGGTCGTTTGCCATTGGCGAAGGGTTAAAAGTTATCGTGACGATAATTTTGCTGATTGTAGCATTAGGGCTGTTTAAAGCAGCGTTTGCGCCACTCGGTTTAACCTATTTATCGGTGCTGATTGTGCAGATATTGGCACCGGCCGTGATGAGCGGCTACCGTACTTAACAGTTATCGTATTTAACTAAAAAAGGGTAAGAGGCATCATGTCTGCATCAGGAGAAATCTCTACTCCAAGGGACTACATAGGCCACCATCTGAATAACCTTCAGCTGGACCTGCGTACCTTTGAGTTGGTCAATCCCCACTCACCTGGCCCTGCGACGTTCTGGACGTTGAACATTGACTCTTTGTTCTTCTCTGTCGTGCTGGGGTTAGCTTTTCTGCTTGTGTTCCGCAAAGTTGCAGCCAACGCCACCAGTGGCGTGCCCGGCAAATTGCAGACTGCCGTTGAGTTAATTATCGGTTTTGTCGATAGCAGCGTGAAGGATATGTACCACGGCAAAAGTAAAGTCATCGCACCATTAGGCCTGACCGTGTTTGTTTGGGTTCTATTGATGAACATGATGGACTTGCTGCCAATCGATTTACTGCCTTACATCGGTGAGCATGTCTTTGGGTTACCTGCACTGCGCGTGGTACCTACTGCTGATGTGAGCATTACCTTGTCCATGGCATTAGGTGTTTTCATCCTGATCCTGTTCTATAGCATTAAAATGAAAGGTGTAGGCGGCTTCGTAAAAGAATTAACGATGCAGCCGTTCAATCACCCGATATTTATTCCAGTTAACTTAATTCTGGAAGGTGTCAGCCTGCTGTCCAAACCGGTTTCACTCGGTCTGCGACTGTTCGGCAACATGTATGCGGGTGAGTTGATCTTCATCCTTATTGCGGGTCTGTTGCCGTGGTGGTCACAGTGGATGCTCAGTTTACCTTGGGCTATCTTCCACATACTGATTATTACGTTACAAGCCTTTATCTTCATGGTTCTGACGATTGTCTATCTGTCGATGGCATCCGAAGAGCACTGATTTTCTTATAACACTACTGCGTTTTAACTGAAATAAACTGGAGACTGTCATGGAAAACCTGAATATGGATCTGCTGTACATGGCTGCCGCTATAATGATGGGTTTAGCGGCAATCGGTGCTGCGATCGGTATCGGCATCCTGGGTGGTAAATTTTTGGAAGGCGCTGCACGTCAGCCTGACCTGATTCCTCTGCTGCGTACACAGTTCTTTATCGTCATGGGTCTGGTTGACGCCATCCCTATGATCGCTGTTGGTCTGGGTCTGTACGTGATGTTTGCTGTCGCGTAAGTAGAGTTTTCTCTACTGTGGACTACACCAAACTATTAACTTTTAAAGAGGCATTGTGCTGTGAATCTTAACGCAACAATCCTCGGCCAGGCCATCGCGTTTGTCCTGTTTGTCCTGTTTTGCATGAAGTATGTATGGCCGCCAATTATGGCAGCCATCGAGAAGCGTCAAAAAGAAATTGCTGACGGTCTTTCTTCTGCAGAACGTGCCAAAAAAGATTTGGACTTAGCGCAAGCCAATGCGACCGACCAACTGAAGAAGGCCAAAGCAGAAGCACAAGTGATTATTGAGCAAGCAAGTAAACGCAAAGCTCAAATCCTTGATGAAGCTAAAGCTGAAGCTGAACAGGAACGTAACAAAATCGTGGCGCAAGCGCAGGCAGAGATCGACGCCGAACGTAAGCGTGCTCGTGAAGAGTTGCGTAAGCAAGTCGCGATGTTGGCTATAGCTGGCGCCGAGAAGATCATCGAACGTTCCGTGGATGAAGCTGCTAACAGCGACATCGTTGATAAACTGGTCGCTGAACTGTAAGGAGGGAGGGGCTGATGTCTGAATTTGTAACTGTAGCTCGCCCCTACGCCAAAGCAGCTTTTGACTTTGCTGTTGAGCACCAGGCAGTTGATCGTTGGCAGGATATGCTGGCGTTTACTGCCCAAGTGACTCGCAATGAACAAATGGCTGAATTGCTTTCCGGTGCTGTAGCACCAGAAACAATGTCTACGACGTTTATTGCAGTCTGTGGTGATCAGCTCGATGAACCCGCACAGAACTTCATTCGAGTTATGGCGGAGAATGGCCGTTTACTGGTTCTTCCTGAGGTGTTACAGCAGTTTATTCAACTGCGTGCCTCACTGGAGTCTACCGTCGACGTTGAAGTGTCCTCTGCGAGTGCACTTAACGACGAACAGCTGGCTAAAATTGCCGCTGCGATGGAAAAACGTCTGTCACGCAAAGTTAAGCTGAATTGCAAAATCGATAAGTCTGTAATGGCCGGCGTAGTAATACGTGCAGGCGATATGGTGATAGATGGCAGCGTTCGCGGTCGTCTTGAACGCCTGGCAGACGTCTTGCAGTCTTAAGGGGACTGGAGCATATGCAACTGAATTCCACCGAAATCAGCGAACTGATCAAGCAGCGCATTGCTCAGTTTAATGTAGTGAGCGAAGCTCACAATGAAGGTACTATTGTTTCCGTCAGTGACGGGATCATCCGTGTACACGGTCTGGCTGATGTAATGCAAGGCGAGATGATCGCGTTGCCTGGCAACCGTTACGCAATCGCACTGAACCTGGAGCGCGACTCCGTAGGTGCAGTAGTTATGGGCCCGTACGCCGATCTTGCTGAAGGCATGAAGGTTAAATGTACTGGCCGTATCCTGGAAGTTCCTGTCGGTCGTGGCCTGTTGGGTCGCGTCGTCAATACTCTGGGTGAACCTATTGATGGTAAAGGTCCGGTAGAAAACGACGGCTTCTCAGCTGTTGAAGCTATCGCACCTGGCGTTATCGAACGCCAATCCGTTGATGAACCGGTTCAAACTGGTTACAAATCCGTTGATGCCATGATTCCAATCGGCCGCGGTCAGCGTGAGTTGATCATCGGTGACCGTCAGACAGGTAAAACTGCTCTGGCGATTGATGCGATCATCAACCAGCGTGATTCAGGCATCAAATGTGTGTATGTTGCTATCGGCCAGAAAGCCTCTACTGTTGCAAACGTAGTGCGTAAACTGGAAGAGCACGGCGCTTTGGCCAATACCATTGTGGTTGTGGCTACCGCGTCCGAATCAGCAGCATTGCAATACCTGGCACCTTACTCCGGTTGTGCCATGGGTGAATATTTCCGCGACCGCGGTGAAGATGCACTGATTATTTATGATGACCTGTCTAAACAGGCCGTTGCATATCGTCAAATCTCCTTGCTGCTCCGTCGTCCACCAGGTCGTGAAGCATATCCTGGCGACGTATTCTACCTCCACTCCCGTTTGCTGGAGCGTGCTGCGCGTGTTAACGCAGACTACGTTGAAGCCTTTACCAAGGGCGAAGTGAAAGGTAAAACCGGTTCTTTGACCGCATTACCAATCATTGAAACCCAAGCAGGGGACGTTTCCGCGTTCGTTCCGACCAACGTAATCTCGATTACTGATGGTCAGATCTTCCTGGAATCGAGCCTGTTTAACGCCGGTATTCGTCCTGCGGTTAACCCTGGTATCTCCGTATCCCGTGTGGGTGGTGCAGCGCAGACCAAGATCATGAAAAAACTGTCCGGTGGTATCCGTACCGCTTTGGCACAGTATCGTGAACTTGCCGCGTTCTCCCAGTTCGCATCCGATTTGGATGATGCAACCCGTAAACAGCTGAGCCATGGTCAGAAAGTGACCGAGCTTCTGAAACAGAAACAGTATGCGCCGATGTCTGTCGCACAACAGTCTCTGGTTCTGTTCGCTGCTGAACGTGGTTATCTGGGTGATATCGAGTTGGCGAAGGTAGGTAGCTTTGAAGCTGCATTGTTAGCGTTTGCTGACCGTGAGCATGCCGAGCTTCTGCAACAAATCAACCAAACTGGCGCGTATAACGATGAGATCGAGGCCAAGCTGAAAGGCATCCTTGATACATTTAAGGCAACCCAGTCCTGGTAACGCTATGCGGCCCTGCTTTTCATTAGGAAAGCGGGCCGTCTGGCAATGAGGAGAAGCAGAAATGGCCGGCGCAAAAGAGATACGTTCCAAGATCGCCAGCGTGCAAAACACGCAAAAGATCACCAAAGCCATGGAGATGGTCGCCGCCTCCAAAATGCGTAAATCGCAGGAACGCATGGCGGCTAGCCGTCCTTATGCAGAAACAATGCGTAGTGTGATTGGTCACCTTGCGCTAGGTAATCTGGAATATAAACATCCGTACCTGGAAGAACGCGACGTTAAGCGTGTTGGGTATCTGGTGGTTTCTACAGACCGTGGCTTGTGCGGTGGTTTGAACATTAACCTGTTCAAAAGACTGTTAAATGAGATGAAAGGTTGGTCTGAAAAAGGCGTTGAATGCGATTTAGCGCTGATTGGATCAAAAGCAGCTTCTTTCTTTGGTTCCGTGGGCGGCAATATTGTTGCTCAGGTTACTGGCATGGGGGATAACCCTTCTCTGTCAGAACTTATCGGCCCAGTGAAAGTTATGCTGCAAGCCTATGATGAAGGTCGTCTGGATAAACTGTATATCGTTAATAACAAGTTTATCAATACGATGTCTCAGGAACCACGGATCATGCAGCTATTACCACTTCCGCCTGCGGAAGACGGTACGCTGAAGAAGAAATCCTGGGATTACCTGTATGAACCTGATCCAAAAGCGCTGCTGGATACCCTTCTGCGCCGCTATTTGGAATCACAAGTTTATCAGGGCGTCGTTGAAAACCTGGCCAGCGAACAGGCCGCGCGAATGGTAGCGATGAAAGCCGCCACCGATAACGGCGGTAGTCTGATCAAAGAGCTGCAGTTGGTTTACAACAAAGCTCGTCAGGCCAGCATCACTCAGGAACTCACCGAGATCGTCGGGGGAGCCTCCGCGGTTTAACCAGGTTATTACCCTAAATAGTTCAAGTTGTGGGAAGGCACGAGTTGCTCCAGCAATTTGGAATATGGCGGGTAAATGAATTACGTAGAGGATTCAAGATGGCTACTGGAAAGATTATCCAGGTAATCGGCGCCGTAGTGGACGTCGAATTCCCCCAAGACGCTGTACCAAAAGTGTACAACGCCCTTGAGGTTGAAGGTGCAGCTGAGAAGCTTGTGCTGGAAGTTCAGCAGCAGCTGGGCGGTGGTGTTGTTCGTTGTATCGCAATGGGCTCTTCCGATGGTTTGAGCCGTGGGTTGAAAGTTATCAACCTGGAACACCCAATTGAAGTGCCAGTTGGTAAATCAACTCTGGGCCGTATCATGAACGTATTGGGTGACCCAATCGACATGAAAGGCCCTATCGGTGAAGAAGAGCGTTGGGCAATCCACCGTGAAGCGCCTTCTTACGAAGAGCTTGCCAGCTCGCAAGATCTGTTAGAAACCGGTATCAAGGTAATGGATCTGATTTGTCCGTTCGCTAAGGGCGGTAAAGTCGGTCTGTTCGGTGGTGCGGGTGTTGGTAAAACAGTAAACATGATGGAGCTTATTCGTAACATCGCGATTGAGCACTCAGGTTATTCTGTATTTGCCGGGGTAGGTGAACGTACTCGTGAGGGTAACGACTTCTACCACGAGATGACTGACTCCAACGTTCTGGACAAAGTATCCTTGGTTTATGGCCAGATGAATGAGCCACCAGGTAACCGTCTGCGCGTTGCACTGACCGGCTTGACCATGGCGGAAAAATTCCGTGATGAAGGCCGTGACGTATTGCTGTTCATCGATAACATTTATCGTTATACCCTAGCCGGTACGGAAGTATCCGCACTGCTGGGTCGTATGCCATCTGCGGTAGGCTATCAGCCAACACTGGCAGAAGAGATGGGTGTGTTGCAGGAACGTATTACTTCCACTAAGACGGGTTCAATCACCTCCGTTCAGGCCGTTTACGTGCCAGCGGATGACTTGACTGACCCATCTCCAGCAACCACTTTTGCTCACTTGGATGCAACAGTCGTTCTGAGCCGTCAAATCGCCTCTCTGGGTATTTACCCGGCGGTTGACCCGCTTGACTCCACCAGCCGTCAGCTCGATCCGCTGGTTGTTGGTCAGGAGCACTACGATGTAGCGCGTGGCGTGCAGTCTATTCTGCAACGCTATCAGGAACTGAAAGATATTATCGCAATCTTGGGTATGGACGAGTTGTCAGAAGATGACAAACTGGTGGTATCCCGTGCGCGTAAAATCCAGCGCTTCCTGTCTCAACCGTTCTTCGTGGCAGAAGTCTTCACCGGTTCACCGGGCAAGTTCGTGTCGCTGAAAGATACCATTCGTGGTTTCAAAGGCATCATGAACGGCGACTATGACCACCTGCCAGAGCAGGCGTTCTACATGGTTGGCACCATTGAAGAAGCAGTGGAAAAAGCCAAGAAACTGTAACGCTGTTGACTGGAGGGTGACATGGCTGCAATGACATACCATCTGGATGTTGTGAGCGCAGAGAAGAAAATGTTCTCAGGCGTGGTACAAAAAATTCAGGTGACGGGGAGTGAAGGTGAACTGGGTATTTATCCTGGTCATGCCCCACTGCTCACTACCATTAAGCCTGGCATGATACGTATTGTTAAGCAGTTCGGTGAGGAAGAATTTATTTATCTTTCTGGCGGCATCCTTGAGGTGCAACCGAGCGTGGTTATCGTATTAGCTGACACTGCTATTCGCGGAACTGATTTGGACGAAGCTAAGGCGCTTGAATCTAAGCGCAAAGCAGAAGCCCACATCAGCAACTCCCACGGCGATGTCGACTATGCTCAGGCATCCGCTGAATTGGCGAAGGCGATTGCGAAATTACGCGTAATCGAGCTGACCAGGAAGGCGATGTAATTTTATATCTGGTGTTTTTTATATCAACTTCACTGAAGTCTAATAAATAACACGTTGATTTATAAAGTTATAATACAGAAAAAGCCAGTCAGTAAAATGATTGGCTTTTTTTTTTAACCTTATTTTCATCATAGCAGTAACTCCCCAACCCTCTTTATCAACACCGCTGTATTTAATTAGCCCTAAGCTAAACTAATGAAGTTTCTTTCTGAAAACTCTTGTTTCTTGTCGTAAAATAAGTGGTTAATAACCTTAACGAGCTTATGTTTTTTGATAAAAACGGGCCAGAAACGTCGCTGATCGCAGACACTTTTATCACCATTTTTTTGTTACATGGCATATAGCTACAACCCTTTAACCACGCGGGTTGAGTACGTTTTTCGCTGAGAAATATGTAGTAATTATTTTGCTAAACAGGTTTACTTCCGTCTATTAATTTGGAGTTATCAGGTTGCTTATGTCTAACAGCTCAATGAGTGTGGTCATCCTTGCCGCAGGTAAGGGGACACGTATGTATTCCGACCTTCCTAAGGTGTTACACCCATTGGCAGGTAAGCCGATGGTTCAGCATGTGATTGATGCTGCCATGAAGTTGGGTGCACAAAATGTTCATCTGGTTTATGGGCACGGCGGTGAGTTATTGAAAAAAACACTGACTGACCCGGCGCTGAACTGGGTATTACAAGCAGAACAATTGGGCACCGGGCATGCGATGCAACAAGCCGCACCGCATTTTGCTGATGATGAAGATGTGCTGATGCTCTACGGTGATGTGCCGTTGATCTCTGTTGATACCTTGCAGCGGCTGTTAGCTGCGAAGCCGCAAGGCGGTATTGGCCTGCTGACGGTGAAGCTGGATAACCCGAGCGGTTATGGTCGTATTGTGCGCGAAAACGGCGATGTGGTTGGGATTGTTGAGCATAAAGATGCCAGCGACGCGCAACGCGAGATTAATGAAATCAACACCGGGATTTTGGTTGCGAATGGTCGTGATTTAAAGCGCTGGCTGTCATTGTTGAATAATAACAATGCTCAGGGTGAGTTTTATATCACTGATATTATTGCACTGGCCCATGCTGACGGTAAAAAAATTGCAGCGGTTCATCCTGCTCGCCTGAGTGAGGTTGAAGGGGTGAATAATCGTCTGCAATTAGCCACTCTTGAGCGCGTATACCAATCCGAGCAAGCTGAAAGGCTGTTGTTAGCTGGGGTAATGTTACTGGATCCCGCGCGTTTTGATTTGCGTGGAGAATTAACACATGGCCGCGATATCACTATCGATACCAATGTCATCATTGAAGGCCAGGTGACTTTAGGTGATCGGGTGCGTATTGGTACCGGATGTGTGCTTAAAAATTGCGTGATTGGCGATGATTCAGAAATCAGCCCATACAGTGTATTGGAAGATGCTCGTCTGGATACTGGCTGTACGGTCGGGCCATTTGCTCGCCTGCGTCCGGGGGCTGAGCTAGCCGAAGGCGCTCATGTCGGCAACTTTGTTGAAATCAAGAAAGCTCGCTTGGGTAAAGGCTCGAAAGCAGGCCATTTATCCTACTTAGGTGATGCTGAAATTGGCTCTGGCGTAAATATTGGCGCAGGAACCATAACTTGCAACTATGATGGAGCTAACAAGTTTAAAACTATTATTGGTGATGATGTCTTTGTTGGCTCAGATACCCAATTGGTTGCTCCTGTCACAGTGGCAAACGGTGTGACTATCGCCGCTGGCACCACAGTTACCCGTGATATCGCTGAAAATGAATTAGTCCTTAGCCGCGTCAAGCAAGTCCATGTTCAGGGCTGGCAACGTCCGGTGAAGAAAAAATAGTTTATATTCGCCACTTTTAAAATGTTAGGTTTCTGACTGTTATTGTTTACCAAAGATATTGATTAACATCATTATCTTTGGATTTTAAACGCTATAGTTTGATTGAAAAACAGCCCTTCAATATTATCTATTCTTTTTTGGAGGGATGTTTTGCCCTGTATTTTTGGCTTATCCATCCGAGCTAAGAGTACAGAACAAAACATAATAATCCCCAACTCTACAGGCTCGGGGAACCCGGAAAATCCGGAAAATCAGGTCACTGACATCGACAAGGTTCTTAAAGAACCTTACATAGGAATAAAACAGATGTGTGGAATTGTTGGCGCAGTAGCACAGCGTGATATCGCTGAGATTCTGATCGAAGGTTTACGTCGTCTTGAATACCGTGGTTACGACTCGGCCGGTTTAGCCGTGGTTGATGCTGAAGGCCATCTGACGCGCTTGCGCCGGTTAGGTAAGGTGCAGGAACTCTCAGATGCAGCTGAAAAGCAAGACTTGCATGGCGGAACCGGTATTGCACATACTCGCTGGGCTACCCATGGCGCACCATCAGAAGCCAATGCGCACCCGCATGTTTCTGAGCATATCTCCGTGGTGCATAACGGCATTATCGAAAACCACGAACCTTTACGTGAGTTATTAGTGAGCCGTGGCTACCGCTTCAGCTCTGAAACTGATACCGAAGTTATTGCTCATTTGGTGCATTGGGAGCAACAGAATGGCGGTTCTCTGCTTGATGTCGTGCGCCGTGTTATACCGCAACTGCGTGGTGCTTATGGCACAGTAGTGATGGATAGCCGTGACCCAAGTCGTCTGATTGCCGCTCGTTCAGGTAGCCCATTGGTGATTGGTTGTGGTATTGGTGAAAACTTTATTGCCTCTGACCAGTTGGCTCTGTTGCCCGTCACTCGCCGTTTCATTTTCCTTGAAGAGGGCGATGTGGTTGAAGTTACTCGCCACAGTGTCAGTATTTTTGACAAACAAGGCAATGCAATTGAGCGTCCGGAAACTGAATCTCAGTTGCAATATGATGCTGGTGACAAAGGTATTTATCGTCATTACATGCAAAAAGAGATTTATGAACAGCCAACAGCGATTAAAAATACGTTGGAAGGCCGTTTAAATCACGGGAAAATTGATTTGTCTGAGCTTGGCCCGAAAGCCGATGCTCTGCTGGCAAATGTTCAACATATTCAAATCATAGCCTGCGGTACGTCTTACAACTCAGGTATGGTTTCTCGTTATTGGTTTGAATCTCTGGCTGGCGTTCCTTGTGATGTGGAAATTGCTTCAGAATTTCGTTATCGCAAACCTGCGGTGCGGCCAAACAGTTTGTTAATCACCTTGTCACAATCGGGTGAAACTGCCGATACCTTGGCGGCATTGCGCTTGTCGAAAGAATTGGGTTATTTAGGCTCGCTGGCAATTTGTAATGTTGCTGGCTCATCTCTGGTACGAGAATCAGATTTGGCCTTGATGACGAAAGCAGGCACCGAAATTGGCGTCGCATCAACGAAAGCCTTTACCACTCAATTAACGGTATTATTGATGCTGGTGGGCCGCATTGGCTTACTGAAAGGCATTAAAAACGGTGAACAGCTCGAACATGAAATTGTTGAGGCGTTACAGTCCTTACCGGTTCATATTGAGCAGATGCTGTCATTGGATAAAACCATTGAAGCCTTAGCTGAAGGTTTCTCTGATAAGCACAATGCCCTGTTCCTTGGCCGTGGCGATCAATACCCTATCGCAATGGAAGGCGCACTGAAGCTGAAAGAAATTTCTTATATTCATGCTGAAGCTTATGCCGCCGGTGAATTAAAACACGGCCCATTAGCGCTCATTGATGCCAATATGCCAGTTATCGTGGTAGCACCTAACAATGAATTGTTGGAAAAATTAAAATCCAACATTGAAGAGGTGCGAGCTCGCGGTGGTTTGCTGTATGTATTTGCTGATATAGATGCCGGTTTTACCAACAGTGAAGGGGTTAAAATTGTGCCATTACCTCATGTTGAAGAGATTATTGCGCCAATTTTCTACACCGTTCCACTACAGTTGCTGGCTTATCATGTCGCGCTGATTAAAGGTACAGATGTAGATAAACCACGTAACCTGGCCAAATCTGTCACTGTTGAATAAGTAAAAACAGCTATCTGAACAGTATAAGCCGGCTTTATCGCCGGCTTATGCCGTTTCGACCCATTCGGTGCATTTTCCTCCAATCAACTTCTCTTTGGTTCGATTACCCGCAATCGCATCGAGTCAGTTCACCCTGACCTCACATTTAATGAAATGCGCATCCTGATCCACGTGGATCGCAACCCAGGTCTAACGCAAAAGGCATTAGCTGATCGCAGTCATACCGACAAAGCCCACAGGCTCTGCAAAGGCAGCTGTTGGAACTATTGCAGCAAGTTCATCGCAATATCACTCACTCGTGTTAAGCCGCGATAATAGGCGAGAGGCTTATCCTGATACTTTGTTGAACCTTGCCCACTGCCAGATATAAAAAAGCACCTAGGATTATTATCCTTTGGGTGCTTTTCCCTGCCGTAAGTAAATGCCATTTTTAATTGCAGATCATTAGCGAATTTTGTCCTGCAGATTTTTTACATTTTGCTCAAGGGTGGAAACCGTCTTTTCTAATGATGATTGGTTGCGCTCTAATTCGATTATTTTATCTTTATAGCGGGCGTTTTGCTGGCTAAGGGTTTCAACGTCTTTTTCTAGCTCTAGCAGTAATTGGTTATTTTTCTTGAGCTGGCCCAAAGTCATATCACCATAAAACTGATTTCCGGAGAGATTATCATGGGCAACTACGGGGCCATCTTTGTATGAGTAACTCAATTGCTCTGCTTGTAAGGCGTAAGAAGTGAACAAAAGAAAATACACTGTTGCGGATGAAATAAGCGTTTTTTTCATTTATAACACCTATAATTAAAGTTGAAATTGCTAAACGTATTTAGATAAAAATATAGACGATTCATGCACTTATTTCACTCATATTTATCTGTCATATAACTGTAACATTGCGTACATTTTTCTGTCATTAAACTGTCCTATTTTCCCTCCTGCACCATACTTAATCTGATGAAAACAATTTAGAGTGAATTCTAATATCCCATTAGGAGGGATTATGAAACTGATGCGTACCACCGTAGCCAGCATTGTGGCAGCGACTTTATCTATGACCACTGTGTCCGCGTTCGCTGCTGCTAGCCTGACAGGTGCAGGTGCGACATTCCCCGCGCCGGTGTATGCCAAGTGGGCAGATTCTTATCAGAAAGAAACAGGTAACAAAGTTAACTATCAAGGGATTGGCTCTTCAGGTGGCGTAAAACAAATCATCGCCAACACTGTTGATTTCGGTGCTTCTGATGCGCCATTAACCGACGAAAAATTAGCGGCTGAAGGTTTGTTCCAATTCCCGACAGTGATTGGCGGTGTGGTGTTGGCCGTGAATATCCCTGGTATTAAATCCGGTGAATTGACATTAGACGGTAAAACACTGGGTGATATTTATCTGGGCAATGTGAAAAAGTGGAATGACCCGGCGATCGTGAAGCTAAACCCGGGTGTTAATCTGCCAGATCAAAATATTGCCGTCGTGCGTCGTGCAGATGGCTCCGGTACTTCATTCGTGTTCACCAGCTACCTGGCTAAAGTGAATGCCGATTGGAAAGAAAAAGTGGGCGCGGGTTCTACAGTTAACTGGCCAACCGGTTTGGGCGGTAAAGGTAACGACGGTATTGCTGCATTCGTTCAGCGCTTACCGGGTGCCATTGGTTATGTGGAATACGCCTATGCTAAACAGAATAATTTGGCTTACACCAAACTGATTTCTGCTGATGGGAAACCCGTTAGCCCGACTGAGCACAGCTTTAGTGCCGCAGCCAAAGGAATTGATTGGAGTAAAACATTTGCTCAAGATTTAACTAATCAGAAGGGTGCGGATGTATGGCCAATTACATCAACAACTTTCATTTTGCTGCATAAAGAGCAGAAAAATCCGGAAAAAGGCACTGAAGTACTGAAGTTCTTTGATTGGGCGTATAAAAACGGCGCGCAACAAGCCAGCGCACTGGATTATGCACCATTGCCAAATGAAGTGGTTGAACAGATTCGTGCAGCTTGGAAAACCAATATAAAAGACAGTTCAGGCAAAGCATTATTCTAAGCTGGCCAGAATCGCATAAAGCAGTAAACGGATTATTATTAGTTTAATTATTGTCCCTCTTCACTTAGTGAGGAGGGACATAACACCCGGATGAGAAGAGAGTCTATGGCTGCGTATAAGCCGACTATCAAAGCACCGAGTAAATACGGTGACATCATTTTCAGTGCGCTGGTTAAACTGGCTGCGCTGATTACCCTATTTCTGTTGGGCGGCATAATCATTTCATTGATTGTGGCCTCCTGGCCAAGCATTGAAAAATTTGGTTTTGCTTTCTTGTGGACGAAAGAATGGGATCCTCCGGCTGAGCAGTTTGGCGCATTGGTACCCATTTACGGCACTATTGTGACCTCTATTATCGCCTTGCTCATTGCGGTTCCGGTCAGTTTTGGTATTGCCCTCTTCTTGACAGAATTAGCACCAAACTGGTTAAAACGCCCGCTGGGTGTGGCTATTGAGTTACTGGCAGCTATCCCAAGTATTGTTTATGGCATGTGGGGCTTGTTTGTTTTTGCGCCACTCTTTGCCCGCTATTTCCAAGAACCTGTCGGCAACGTGATGTCCGGCATCCCCATTATTGGGGTGCTTTTCTCTGGGCCCGCATTCGGTATCGGTATTCTGGCCGCAGGCGTCATCTTAGCTATCATGATTATTCCTTACATTGCGGCGGTGATGCGCGATGTGTTTGAACAAACCCCGGTGATGATGAAAGAGTCGGCTTACGGCATTGGCTGCACCACTTGGGAAGTTATCTGGCGCATTGTGCTGCCTTATACCAAAAATGGGGTTATTGGTGGCGTGATGTTGGGGCTGGGCCGCGCATTGGGCGAAACCATGGCGGTGACCTTTATTATTGGTAATACCTACCAGCTCGACAGCTTCTCCCTATTTATGCCGGGCAACAGTATCACTTCCGCGTTGGCGAATGAATTTGCTGAAGCCGAATCCGGCTTACATACCGCCGCGTTGATGGAATTAGGTCTGATTTTGTTTGTTATCACCTTTATCGTATTGGCTTTATCTAAGCTGATGATTTTGCGTCTGGCTAAGAAAGAGGGGCGCTAAGATGGCGACGATGGATATGCAAAGTGATGCGACGCTGATGGCAACCCGCCGTAAAAAGCAGGCCTGGCGTCGTCAAAAAAACCGGATTGCCTTAATCCTTTCAATGGCAACAATGGCTTTCGGCCTGTTCTGGTTAGTGTGGATTTTATTGTCCACAGTGACTAAAGGCATCGACGGCATGTCTTTGGCGCTGTTTACCGAGATGACGCCACCACCGAATACTGCGGGCGGCGGCTTGGCTAATGCCATTGCAGGCAGTGGCTTATTGATTCTGTGGGCGACAGTGATTGGTACTCCACTTGGGATTATGGCGGGGATTTATCTGGCCGAATATGGCCGCAAGTCCTGGCTGGCAGAAATTACCCGTTTTATAAATGACATTTTATTATCAGCCCCTTCCATAGTGGTGGGCCTGTTTGTGTACACCATTGTGGTCGCCAAAATGGAGCACTTCTCCGGCTGGGCTGGGGTCATTGCACTGGCGCTGTTGCAAGTGCCGATTGTTATCCGCACCACCGAAAATATGCTGAAACTGGTTCCTGATAGCCTGCGAGAAGCGGCTTATGCTTTAGGAACGCCAAAGTGGCGCATGATATCGGCCATTACATTGAAGGCTTCTATTTCCGGTATTTTGACAGGTATTTTGCTGGCGGTGGCGCGTATTGCGGGTGAAACGGCTCCGCTGTTATTCACCTCGCTCTCCAACCAATTCTGGAGTACCGACCTAAGTCAGCCTATTGCTAACTTACCGGTCACCATATTTAAGTTTGCCATGAGTCCATTTGCCGAATGGCAACAACTGGCATGGGCAGGGGTGCTGCTAATTACCCTGTGCGTATTGTTACTGAATATTCTGGCTCGGGTTGTTTTCGCAAAGAAAAAGTATTAATCGGCTGAAAAACTTCAGCCATGAGCAATGAAAATACCGATTCGCCAATAAATTTCAAAATGCGGCTACGGCGGCATTGGCTAATAGAGAGAAGTCTTGATGAGTATGGCAACTGACATCAACAACAGCAAAATTCAGGTTCGCGATTTGAATTTCTACTACGGCAAATTCCATGCGCTGAAGAATATTTCGTTGGATATTGCTAAAAACCAGGTCACGGCTTTCATTGGGCCATCAGGTTGCGGTAAATCTACCCTGCTGCGTACATTCAATAAAATGTATCAGTTGTATCCGGATCAGCGCGCTGAAGGTGATATTTTACTAGATGGGCAGAATATCCTGACCGATAAACAAGATATCGCGTTGTTGCGGGCAAAAGTTGGCATGGTTTTCCAAAAGCCAACGCCGTTCCCGATGTCCATTTACGATAACATCGCCTTTGGGGTGAAACTGTTCGAAAATTTATCTCGTGCAGATATGGATGAGCGCGTGCAATGGGCGCTGACCAAAGCCGCTTTGTGGAATGAAACCAAAGATAAGCTGCACCAGAGTGGTTATAGCTTGTCGGGTGGGCAACAGCAGCGGTTATGTATCGCCCGAGGTATTGCCATTCGTCCAGACGTGTTATTGCTTGATGAGCCGTGCTCGGCGCTCGACCCTATCTCTACCGGGCGTATTGAAGAACTTATCAGCGAATTGAAGTCTGATTATACCGTGGTGATTGTTACACATAACATGCAACAGGCAGCCCGCTGTTCGGATCACACGGCGTTTATGTATCTGGGCGAACTAATTGAATTCAGTGATACAGATACCCTGTTTACTGCTCCGCAGCAGAAACAGACGGAAGATTATATTACTGGTCGCTATGGTTGATGGCCCTGGATTCGCTCACATTAATTTCGCCTACTTATACGTACAGGAAGTGTCATGGATAACCTGAATCTAAATAAACATATTTCCGGCCAGTTCAATGCAGAACTTGAACATATCCGCACCCAAGTATTGACTATGGGCGGGCTGGTGGAGCAGCAATTATCTGATGCTATCACCGCAATGCATAATCAAGACGGTGAGTTGGCAAAGCAGGTTATTGCTGGCGATAAAAAGGTCAATATGATGGAAGTGGCCATTGATGAAGCCTGTGTGCGCATCATTGCCAAACGTCAGCCAACGGCCAGCGATTTGCGATTGGTTATGGCGATTATCAAGACCATTTCTGAGTTAGAACGTATTGGTGATGTGGCTGATAAAATCTGCCGCACGGCGCTGGAGAAATTCTCTCATCAACATCAACCTTTATTGGTCAGCCTGGAGTCACTTGGCCGCCATACCGTGCAAATGCTGCACGATGTATTAGATGCTTTCGCCCGGATGGATTTAGATGAAGCCATTCGTATTTATCGCGAAGATAAGAAAGTTGACCAGGAATATGAAGGCATAGTTCGTCAGTTAATGACGTATATGATGGAAGATCCGCGCACCATTCCGAGTGTGTTGACGGCCCTGTTTTGCGCCCGCTCGATTGAACGTATTGGTGATCGCTGCCAGAATATTTGTGAATTCATTTTCTACTTCGTCAAAGGGCATGATTTCCGCCACCTTGGCGGTGATGATTTAGAAAAGCTGCTTTCAAATAATACTGAAAAATAGTAATTTATCCCCAATCAGGTTAAATATTCACACTTGATGGTCAGGAACCTCAATCGCTTTTTCCGCATTTCCTGGCCATTATTTTTAGTGCTAATCGCCCCGATAATCAGAGCAAGACCGGATGGCGGCCTAAAATATCAACCCATATCCTATCTTATGGTCTGAAACCCACGTTTAGGCGCTGATCCTGTTTCCACCCATTGTTTTTCCATCATTGATTAACCTGAGTTTAGGCAATGAAGGTAATATACTTTAATTATCCCATTGCCTATTTCCTTCATATACTGTCATGGTGAGTAAGAATATTCCTACAATATCAGGTGTTGATTGGATATTAAAATGTTACATTTAGAAAAATTTAATAATAATTATTCCTGGTATTGAAAAGTTATTCCTTACCTCATCGCCTTTTACATCAGGCTTTAGCAAATAAATGTAAAAAAAAAGAATAATAATATTCCTTTTTATAAAAAATAACGAATCAATCAACTGTGATAATTATCACTTTATTATGTGAGCTAAAAAGTAAAATCCCCCGGCAAACATAAATAACGGAGGAATTAATGAAAATAATAATACCCGCGATTCTCTTGTTTAGTAGCTGTGCTTACGCAGATGTTATTCCAGATTCACAACTTAAAGAGATGTGGTTATCTCCTCAAGCATCAGCTGAGAAAATCGTCTCTGCAATGAGTTTTGAAGAAAAACTGGGGCAAATATTGATGGTTGATATTCGTTCATGGAGTAATGATAGCAATGGTGATAAAAAGCCCTTCATTGAAATCAATGACTCCGTCAGTAAAATGATTCACGATTATCATCTGGGCTCCATTATTCTTTTTAGAGAAAACTTGATTGATACCCCACAGACAGTTGAATTAATTAATAACCTACAACGTGCACGGAGTAATTTCCCGCTATTTATTAGTACTGATCAGGAAGGGGGGTATGTTACCCGCTTGCGCGTCGGTACTGAAATGCCAGGAAATATGGCGCTAGGCGCGACAGGATCAGCAAAATTAGCTCAACAAACTGGAAGTATCCATGGTTACGAATTATCCAGTCTTGGCTTTAATTTTAACTTTGGCCCTGTAGTCGATGTGAATAATAACCAGAATAACCCTGTTATTGGTGTGCGTTCTTACTCCAATGACCCTGTGCTGGTGGGGGAATTAGCCCGCAGTTATATCAGTGGCATTCATAAATCCAATGTTCTGACGTCGCTAAAACATTTTCCTGGTCATGGTAATGTCACCTCCGATACCCATTTTGCACTGCCGACCGTCAATATTGATAAAGCGGCATGGCAACAAGTAGAACTGAAGCCATTTGTTGAAGTTATGCCTGTCACTGATGCGATTATGACGGCTCATATTGTGGTACCTGCTCTTGATAACGCCATGCTGACGAATATTAAGGGCGAGAAAATTGGCACCCCAGCCACATTATCAGAGCCCATTTTGACCGGTATTTTACGTAACCAGCTTAAATTTGATGGTTTGATTCTAACTGATGCGATGGATATGGGGGCTATTACCAGTAATTTTGATAGAAATTGGTCTATTAAACAGGCGATTATGGCGGGAAATGATATTGTATTAATGCCAATGGAAATAAAAAGTAGCGCCAGTATTAAGCAACTCAATGCACTTTACCGTTATTTAACAGCAGAGGCTGTAAATGATCCTGTGCTGAAACAGCGGATTAACGATGCAGCACAGCGAGTTATTTATACCAAACTCAATAAACGTATTTCTCCTGATCCTCATGACGTTACCATCGCGGAAAGGGTTGTTGCATCTAAAAACCACAAAAATATTGAGAATTTCATTTCTGAGCAAGCTATTACGCTGATTAAAAATGACAGTGTCTTGCCTTACCACATTAAGCCACATAACAATATAATAGTTTTCTCTGATGAAAAACCACGTAACGAACTAATTGCAAAGCATCTCTTTGAAATTGCAGATAAATTTAATGTTACTTTTGATGTAAAAAATGAAGTCGTCAAACTGGATAAAGATAACGTTTCTCTTGAAGATATAGCTAAGCAGATTAAAGGCCAGAATCTTATTATTATGGCTACTTATAATCTTAAGCTTAATCCTGTCAATGCACAGCGGATTATAAATGTAGCAAATAAAGAGAAAATTCCACTGGTTGTTATCTCCAGCAGAAATCCTTACGACATTGCCTATTTATCTAATGTTAAAGCTAATATTGCGATTTATGGCATTACTGGGTTTGATGTCACCAATAATGTACGTAATAGCTTGGAAACCAATATCCGTAGCGGGCTACGCACCCTATTCCAAGGGCCTAAAGGAAAATTAGATGTACTGGCTGAGCCTCATGGAAAGTTACCAGTGGATATTAGAACGCCAGATAATAGTGAAATACTCTACCCACGTGGTTATGGATTAACAATGTTCTAAACATCATGGAAGGTAAAATGAAGATAGCAAAAGGACTTATGGTGTTTAGCGCCATAGCAATGTGCATGCCCGTATTTGCTGATGAGTTTGAAACTAATTATGACCAAGAAATTATTAAATTAAATAAACGAATCCAGCAGATAGAACAAGAAAAAAAAGAAGCACAAGATAAATTAAAACAAAAAGCGTGGAACTTTGACACCTATATAGGTGCAGAACAAGAAATAGATAGTGATGAAAGTTGGAAATTTGTTAAAGGAAGTATGGCAACATCGCCTTATATCGGTGCCTATATTTACCAGAATGATTCATTATGGTTATATGATGTTCAGTTCTTAAAAACATATTTGGATAATAATCCAGAGTATGACCGGACACGTTGGCAGGCAGGGGTAACCAGAACCTTTCCTTTCATCTATGATGGTAAGAGCGGTAATACAAAATTACGCCTTGGTTATCGTAATGATAACTGGCATTCGCCATCAATCAATAACCCAGCCCTGGCAGAACCAGGATATAAGGGCGATATTCGCAAAGGTGAAGAGCGACATGAGTTCTGGATTAGACCTCAGGCATACTATAAATACTCAGAAAGCCTAAGTTTTAATGCAAGCTTATCATTTCGTTTGATAGACCGTAAGTTAGATTATGCCCGTGCAAAAGGAAACTATGGCGTATATAAACGGGACTGGAGCCAAATCAACGAGCATTTTGCGGGTGCGAATATTACGTTTAACAAGAAAAATTCACTCTGGCTAAACTATTTATATATTGATGAGCAATTGGTTAATACTCTGTATAACAAAGAGCATTTCTTATGGGGTGTTTATCGTTATAAGTTCGACAGTGGTTGGCTACTTATGCCCTATACACGTTTGGCCCTGGTTAAGGGAACTCAGAGTTTCCGTGACTCGAATAATCATGAAACACTGTATAAAGAAAAGAATCGTAGCCGCTATGGTTTACAGGTACTCTATCCGCTGACGAAGCAAACTTCAATATTTGCAGATACCTATTACCGTCCAGAACAAACATGGACAAATAACAATAAGACCAGCAACAATTTTTGGTTCTGGGCTGTGGAATTAAGACATAATTTCTGATGCCAAGTCAGTAGCATCAGAGTATTTATTCATTAATAGCGAGAGATAAGGAATGAGATGTTTCCTGCAATTATTATTATGTCTGTGTTCATTGTTTATGGTTAATATCAGCTATGCTGAGGTACCGCAAAAAATTATTCTAGGTGTCGATCAGGAAAATGTTTATGGGCCGCAGCTTAAAAATAAGCGCGTGGGCTTAATGGTAAACCAAAGTTCTATTAACAGAGATGGGCGTCATACCATCGACAAACTGTTAGCTGAGCAGGATAAATTCCACTTCACTGTAACAACATTATTTTCCGTTGAGCATGGTATACGCGGTGATGCAGATGCTGGGCTAGGTGATGATAATCATATTGATAAGCAGAGTGGCCTCCCTATTATTTCTTTGTATGGGCGGGATAAAGATGGTCGGGTGCGGGCGCATCCGACCGAGGCTCAATTATCTGATGTCGATATCGTTATTTATGATTTACAGGATGTTGGCGTTCGCTATTTTACCTATACCATCTCCATGCATCATATGCTGGAAAGTCTGCAAAAGTACCATAAACAATTTATGGTGTTCGACAGGCCTAACCCACTCGGCAATTATGTCTACGGCCCTATTCTTGCAGAAGAGAATATATCAGGTATAGGGATGCATCCTGTGCCTATGGTGCATGGGCTGACGTCGGGGGAATTTGCCCAGATGATAGTCAATGAGGGCTGGTTGACACATTTTGATGATACCAGTTGGGAAGCCGTTGGCGTCAAAGCTTATCAATTTCCCTCAAAGGATTTGACGGTAATTGCTATGGGGAATTATACCCATGAGACGCCTTATTCATTGCCGGTAAGACCTTCTCCAAATTTACGCAGTGATCTGGCTATTCATCTTTATCCTTCTTTAGGCATATTTGAAGCAACCAGTGTCAATATGGGCAGAGGGTCAGATAATCCTTTTGAACAACTGGGGTTTCCATCCAAGAAGTTTTATATCAATACCTGCTATGACGTTGATATTAAGCAGCAGAAAACAGGATGGCCGCAAGCAGGTAAAGAGGTCTGTGGCGAGAGATTTACGGCAACTGAGATGACTGATACTCAGCCGACGATACGTTATTTTGTCGAATGGTGGTTCAAGTTTAAAGACGCAGGTTATTCAATGGTAATTCCGCCACAGATGGAGGCAAATTATCTGGATTATCAAAATGAGTACTTTTTAATCCGCCCCCTATGGCTTGCAAAATTAACGGGAACGCGCAATCTGGTTAAATTAATGGAAGAAGCAACAGAAAGGACATTGACCATTGATGAGACGGTGAACTACCTGGAGTCTAACTGGCAGCCCGGTATTGATAACTATTTAAAGCTACGCGAGAAATATAAGCTCTATCCTTAAGGATTTGTCCATAATTCGCTGTAACAATTAATGCATTAAAGGTGGGCATTTAAATGCTCACCGAACTTGATTAGGGGGGCTTAATTTCTTTTAGGCCTTACCCCCTATTTTATTTCCGCACTAAATTAACATCATATCGTTTCATCTCTGTTTATATTTCACTGCTTATTAATTGACATAATACCAATGTCTTATATTTTCTTATGGGTATATGTGTTTGGTGTGTTTTGGGAAATAAAACTTCCTATGTAAAGGAAATATATTTCCTTATTAAACGTTAGAAATACACTTTACTGTTTGATGGTATAACCCCATAGGGTTCTCAATTAATTTTTTATACTGGGCAGAATAAGTGAATATATCTCTACCTATGCCTAAAAATGTTGCCCTTAACCTGTTATGGGTGTTGTGGGGTGCATGTTTAGTCGGTTATGTGGTTTACGATCTGTTTTTTTATCTTCTTCTTGCTCCTACTTTTTTCCTCATTTTTATTCTGATAAATATTATGTTTAAAAAGAAAATAAGCAATCATATCGAGGTGTCTCCGGTGACCAACTCAGCGCTACAATCTACCGCATCTACCCCACCCACAGATACCGCGAAAACGAATACAATCATAGCTGTAGGAACAAAAATAAAAGGCAATATTAATCTTGATGGTGACATTCAAATTTACGGTGCTGTCATTGGGGACATTGCTGTTAACGAAGGCACCATAAGATTAATGCGCAGTGGTCAAATTGAAGGGAATTTAACCGCGCCGCATATTACCGTGGATGGGCGAGTCGAGGGGATTTGTGTTTCCGAACATCTGGAAATTTTGGAGAATGGCCGTTTACACGGCATTGTGAAAGGCAGTAATTTCTCCATCAAAAAAGGCGGTATTTTCATTGGTCAGTCGGAGATTACGGATGAATCTGCGGGTGTGCTACAAAATAAATCAAAACCTGCGGTGATAGTGAATCAGGAAAAATTCACAGCAGAAGAGGCAGTAGCAGACACCACCGGCGGCAGTAAATAATCCTGTCTTTAGGGATTTTACTAATACATGCTAATAACGCGATTAGGCTGAAATCTATAGTCGTAGCCGCGTTATTAGCCTGTTATTTCTTCTTTTTATTTGTTGGTTTGTTTTTTTTCCTTATGAATACATTTAGTTTTTCAGCTTATTTATTCAGAAGTGGCTTTTTTTCTCCGGTCTGAACCCTCTGTTTCCCTTAGTTATCCCCAGCCAACGATTTCACTTTATTTATTAATACTAGCAGACACATTCGCTGAGATTAATTGGTTATAAATATATCGTTTTATATTATTTCCTGACCTAACGCCGAATTGATAACTTAGCCATATCGCAACATCTCAATCCTTTTAGGGGCTTTCAATGAAACCATCTTTATCGACGAAAAAAAGTGCTGTGGCATTAACACTGCTAGCGGGTCTGGCGGCAATTTCTGGCACCGCGCATGCAGATAAACTGGATGATATTAAGCAAGCAGGGGTCGTGCGGATTGCTGTTTTCGATAGTAACCCGCCATTTGGTTATATTGATCCACAGACTAAAAAACTGGTGGGATATGATGTGGACGTGGCGAATGCCATTGCGAAAGATTTAGGTGTAAAAGTAGAACTGCGGGCAACCAACCCGGCTAACCGTATTCCGCTACTCACCGCTAAGAAAGTGGATTTGATTGCCGCAAACTTCACCATTACCGATGAACGCGCCAAGGAAGTGAACTTTAGTTTGCCTTATTTTGCCACCGGTCAAAAATTCATTGCCCATAAAGGCGTGCTGAAAACCCCAGAAGACATTGGTAAGTTGCGTATTGGGGCAGATAAAGGCACGGTGCAAGAAATAACCCTGCGTGAGCATTATCCAACTGCGAAAGTTATTTCCTACGATGATACTCCGCTGGCATTTACAGCTCTGCGTAATGGTAATGTTCAAGCCATCACTCAAGATGATGCGAAATTGGTGGGTTTGCTGGGTAATCTTCCAGAGGCACAAAAAGCAGATTTTGAAATCTCGCCATTCAGTATTACTAAAGAATATCAAGGTGTTGGTATTGCTAAAGGTGAAGATCGTTTAACCGCCAGTGTGAATGAAACCCTGGTTAAGCTGGAAAAAGACGGCGAAGCCGCCAAAATTTATGACCGCTGGTTCGGCCCGGCAACCAATGCTGCACAACCTCGAGGTGATTTTAAATTTGCGCCATTAGATCAACAGCCTAAGGCATGATATATGCCCATCGTCCTTGATGTTGTTGGGGGATTATCTGCCACGTCAAGGACGAAAAAATAGCGCGAGCCAACTTGCTGACCACGTTGATGAGTGGGATAGCTGCCAAATGGGGAGTAGCCGTGTCGCCCATCGGTGCCGTCGGCTCGATTTGTTCGGCGCTGAAAATACCGCTTTACCTTCAACCTCAGCGCAATAAAACGTCGGAATGTTACGTCGCGCAGAAAAAATAAGATGGATTTTATTATGGACATAAAAATGCGCGCTTTTAGATCATTAGAAAACGGTTGGTCTAACCGCTGATGAATTTATCTCATCTCACTGATTGGTTATTGGCACCGCAATACCTCGGCTGGTTGTGGGACGGTTTTCTTCTCACCTTGTGGATTGCTGCCTGCACGGTGGCGGCGCCACTTTCTTAGGCTTTTTGCTGGCCGCGGCCAGAGACAGTGAACTCAAGATGTTGCGGGGGTTTGCTATTGGGTACAGCACATTATTTCGTAATACACCGCTGCTGATTCAATTATTTTTTTGGTACTTCGCCGCCAGCCAATTACTGCCCGCCAGCTGGATACCTTGGCTGAATACGCCACATGAAATCAATTGGTTCGGGGTAAATCTGAGCTGGCCTTCTTTCGAGTTCTTAGCCGGTTTTATCGGGCTGACCCTCTATTCCACGGCATTTATTGCAGAAGAACTGCGCGCCGGAATAAGTGGCGTCGCCAAGGGGCAAAAATATGCCGCCCATGCACTAGGGCTGACGGGGTGGCAATCCATGCGCTATGTGGTGCTGCCGCAAGCGCTGAAAATAGCGCTACCGCCGCTACTGGGCCAATATATGAATATCATTAAAAACTCGTCATTGACGATGGCTATTGGTGTAGCTGAACTTTCTTATGCATCCCGTCAGGTTGAGACCGAAACATTGCGGACATTCCAGGCTTTTGGTGTGGCAACTTTGTTGTATATCGCCATTATTGCGCTCATTGAGGCCTGGGGAATGTGGCGTCAACAGCGAACTGCAATCAGGGGGCATTGAGATGGATTTCACAATTATTGCTGATAACTGGACTTATCTATTGTGGGGTACTTTCCCTGATGGCCCATTGGGTGGCGCGGCATTAACCGTGCTGATAAGCCTTATGGCTGGGGTGGCCTCGGCTATTTTGGGCATTTTTCTGGGGATATTACTGGCAATGTCCCGTGGTGTCTGGGCGGGGATATTAGCCGCAGTATTGGGTTTTTTCCGTGCCATTCCGGTAATTATGTTGATTTTCTGGACATATTTTCTCCTGCCAATAGTCTTTGGTGTGGATATCCCCGAAATCACGACTGTGGTGTGTGCGCTGGCATTGATTGCCGCGGCCTATTTAGCCCATGCGGTGAAAGCGGGTATTGTCGCCATTGGGGCCGGACAGTGGCAAGCCGGGTTGTCGTTAGGTTTCAATCGCTGGCAGGTGTTGTGGTTTGTTGTCTTGCCACAAGCTTTGCGCATGATGGTGCCGTCCTTTATTAATCAATGGATTTCCTTGATTAAGGATACTTCGCTGGCTTATATCGTTGGGGTAAATGAACTGACATTCTTGGCCACTCAGGTGAATAACCGCAGCATGGTTTACCCGATGGAGGTCTTCCTGTTTGTGGCACTGATTTACTTTGTGTTATGTCTGGCGTTGGATGTGTTGGCCAATGGCCTTAACCGCCGCTTTAGCCCACAACATGCCATAAAACGACAAAGCGCCATTAAAGCATCATGGCGCTGGTGGCGAACAAGTCCGTCAGACTGCTGACTCAATGCTGCCTATTATCAACTTCGCTATTATCTATAAGTTATTACCTATAAGTTAATGGCGAGTTATATGCCAACCTCTGGCGCGCCAGAGCGCGGGTAGCTGTTGCATATCATCAAACATGGTGACCAATGGGTGATGAATTGGCAGATTATGGGGATCGGCACAGTAGTAATACACCGGTATGCCCGCCGCTATTCCCGCGTGGGTGCCCGCGGCTGAGTCCTCGACCAAAATACAGCGCTCTGCCGCAACCTGCATTTCTTTGGCGGCATGATAAATCAGTGCCGGATCGGGCTTCCAGCGCTGAATGTCGTAGCCGCTATACAGCTTTTCTTCAAAGAAAGGCAGTAAGCCGGTCAGGCCAAGGGAGTGCTGCATTTTGCTCACTGGCCCATTGGATACCACACAAACCGGCAGGGTAATTTGTTCTAACAGCGCCTTTGCTCCGGGGATCGGCTGTAACTGGGCATCAAATAAGCGCGCAACTTCAGCGCGATAGAGTTTCTCCAGTGCTTCTATTGGCTCGTCCAGGCCATTTTCTTTGCTGACTTGCGCGACGATTTCATTCAGTTTTACCCCTTTAAAGCGCTTAATCACCTCTTCCAATGACAAGTGAATATCATAATGGGCAAACATCACGACGTATGCCTGACAACACAGAACTTCGCTGTCGACCAAAGTTCCGTCGCAATCGAACATGACGCAGTCTATCTGTTGCATACCGCTAATCCCTCTTTAATTACAATGGCTAATAATGTGGTTCATATTGATATTGTTATCAACACACAAAATGATTATTTAATTAAATTCAATCACTTGAATAAAACATCAGGTTGAGAAAAGCATTGTTGCGCAACAGAGGTGATAAAAAGTAGGCAAAAAGACTGTGATCTCGCTCTAAACAAGTGTTTTTTTGTTATAGGATATCCCCAACTATCACTCCCTTCTGTGGAACTCTCCGAATGAGTAAATCAAACCTTGATACTGAGCAGGGGCTGCTCGAACGTGTGTTTAAACTGAAAGAACACGGCACTACAGCGCGTACTGAATTAATCGCGGGCATCACCACCTTCCTGACCATGGTCTATATCGTGTTTGTTAACCCACAAATTTTAGGGGTTGCGGGCATGGATGTGCCGGCGGTGTTCGTCACTACCTGCCTGATTGCCGCATTTGGCAGCATTTTTATGGGTTTATTGGCGAACTTACCTGTAGCACTGGCACCGGCGATGGGGCTTAACGCTTTCTTCGCTTTTGTCGTGGTGGGGGCGATGGGGATTTCATGGCAAGTTGGCATGGGGGCGATTTTCTGGGGCGCAGTCGGCCTTCTTTTGCTGACCATTTTCCGCATTCGCTATTGGATGATTGCTAATATTCCGCTGAGTCTGCGAGTGGGTATTACCAGTGGTATTGGGTTGTTTATCGCCATGATGGGGCTGAAAAATGCCGGTATCGTGGTCGCAAACCCAGATACGCTGGTGATGGTGGGTGATTTGACCTCTCACAGTGTGCTGCTGGGGGCCTTGGGCTTCTTTATCATTGCTGTTCTGGCATCACGCAATATTCATGCTGCGGTGCTGGTTTCTATTGTGGTCACGACCTTAATTGGCTGGGCGCTGGGTGATGTGCATTATTCCGGCATCTTCTCCATGCCACCGAGTGTGACTGCGGTGGTCGGGCAGGTGGATTTAGCCGGTGCACTTAATGTGGGTATGGCAGGGATTATATTCTCCTTCATGCTGGTTAACTTATTCGATTCATCCGGCACATTGATTGGGGTGACGGATAAAGCGGGCTTGACCGACGATAAAGGCAAGTTCCCGCGCATGAAACAAGCGCTCTATGTGGACAGCATCAGTTCTGTTACCGGTGCCTTTATTGGGACATCATCCGTGACGGCTTATATTGAAAGCTCCTCTGGTGTCTCTGTGGGCGGTCGCACCGGTTTAACTGCGGTGGTGGTCGGGATCCTCTTCTTGCTGGTGATGTTTATCTCTCCGCTGGCCAGCATGGTTCCTGCTTATGCTGCTGCTGGGGCATTGATTTATGTCGGTGTGCTGATGACATCTAGCCTGTCTCGGGTGAAATGGGATGACCTGACTGAAGCGGTTCCGGCGTTTGTTACAGCCGTTATGATGCCATTCAGCTTCTCTATTACTGAAGGGATTGCGCTGGGCTTTATTTCTTATTGCCTGATGAAATTAGGTACCGGGCGCTGGCGTGAAATCAGCCCATGTGTGGTGGTGGTGGCGCTACTCTTTGTGCTGAAAATTGCTTTTGTTGATCATTGATAATGTGGGTAACTGATAACACGTAGTTGGCAATTTATTGTAAAAACGCCCCCACCTTCGACATAAAGGTGGGGGCGGTATCTTGAGGGTAAATCGAGTTTATAATCTTATGCTTTTAACTGAGCGCTGATTTTTTCCAGTGCCTGAGTGGCACATTGTGCATCCAAATGCCCGCCCGGCGCGCCGGCAACACCAATCGCACCAACGACTTCGTCACCCGCTTTCACCGGTACTCCGCCACCTAGCAACAAGAAGCCAGGAATGTCTTTCAGGTTATTGGCTGCTGGCGTTTTTTGGCTGTTTTCCATCACCTGGCCACTCGGAGTTTTAGTCGACAATGCAGTAAAGGCTTTTTGCTCACTGGCTTTTACCGTGTGAGGGCCTGCATTATCAGCGCGCATGACAGTTTTGATGATACCTGCGCGATCCACTACTGTTACCGCGACGTTATAACCATCAGCCTGGCAAATGGCGAGGGTACGGCTGGCTAAGTCAGTCGCCATATCTAAAGAAAGGTTACGTTCAGTGTTTAAACCCGCAGCAGAGGCCTGAGTCATCAAACCAATGAATAAGGCGGAGGTCAGGGCAATTTGCTTGATCATATAAAATCCTTATTGTTAGCGAAGTGAATTCGTCACTGTGTCACCATCCTACGGTGAAAAACGGTTAAAAAATATTCGGCTAACTACCCATTTTACTACGTACTTTTACTTATTACGGCTGAAGATTACCGGCCATCAATGGCGCATAATTATGAATCAACCCAGCCAATGAATTGATCTCCAGCTTGGCAAAGATATTGGCGCGGTGAGCTTCTACTGTTCGGGGGGAAAGTGACAAAATATGGGCGATATGTTTGCTAGTTTCTCCCTGAATAATCAGGGCGGCCACTTCCCGTTCACGGGCAGAAAGCTGGCGAAGTAACTGCTGATAACAAGCTTGCTGCTGACTCACCATTAGCGCCTGTTCATGCTTTTCTAGTGCCATACTGACAGTTTCTATCAATACATCGGCATCAATAGGTTTGGTTAAAAACTCCAGCGCTCCCCCTTTAAATGCCCGGCGACATAATTCAACATTGCCGTGCCCTGTCATAATGATGACCGGGAGCGTGCTATCACGAGACTGAATGGTTTCTAATATTGTCATCCCGCTTTTCCCCGGCATGCGAATATCCAGCAGCACACAGCTTGGCTGGGTGACCGCCAGGCTATCCAGAAAGGTCTGGCCGTCACTGAAGGGGGCAACTTCCCAGCCCATCGTCGTAAGTAACATTGCTAATGCGGCACGTACGCCCTCATCGTCATCAATCAGATAAATGTGCTTGGTCATGCTTGCTCCTGCCTGTCAGAGGAAAAATCAAAGTGAAGCAGGCACCACCCAGCTCACTGTTCCCAGCTTTTATGTCACCACCCATTCGTTGCACCAATGTTTCGCACAGTGTCAGGCCCAATCCCAGCCCCGTCTCGCGGGTAGTAAAGAAGGGGGTGAACAGGTTGTCTAATTGTTGATGACTCAGCCCTGGCCCATTATCTTCAATTTTAATAACTAACTGTTTTGATTGCTTATTAACTGTGAAATAAACCTTGGGTGTAGGGGTGTGTTGTAGTGAATGAATCGCATTACTGAGCAAGTTATGTAACACCTGCTCCAGCCATAAAGGGTCACTTTGGAGAGTGGGCAACTGTGGCGGAATAGTGTTTAGGATAGTGACATTTGCCGCAGTTATTTCATTACTCAGTAACACATTCACCCGCCGCCAAATATCTGCCACAACCACCGGCTGTAAATTTATCTCTCCACTGTTGAGCAAGGTGCGCAGCCTTTCCAGCAGCGCAGCAATACGTTTTATTTGCTCAACAGAGGCCACCAACAAGGGGGCGACTTTCTCATCTTGCGGCGGTAATAACCTTAACGCGGTCTGGTTGTAGGTCAGGGTTGCGGTCAGCGGCTGGTTTAATTCGTGGGCGATGCCGGTTGCTATCTCACCCATAGTATTCAGCCTGGCTTGCTCGGCAAATTTGGCCCGCTGCTCGGCATGTAACCGGGATTGTGATAATCGTTGCCAGTGATGCCAGCTATACAGCGCCGCTGCGGTTATCAATGAAAATAGCAGGGCGGTCACCCAGGGTAAATCGCGCCAATCAGGGGTGGCATGGCCGATTAAAGTGAAGGATTGCGCCCCTTCTCCCAAAGGTTTTTGCCACTGCCAGAAACTTTCAGCAGATGAATTGCCCAAAACCGCCAGTTGATGCTGCTGATGGAGTAACACCAAACTGTCAAAATCATTGGGTAATCCCACGACTTGCAGCAGTTTCTGGGCATTAACTTGCAAACCGCTGCCACTGTATGAGTTTGATAAGCGGTAATCTCCCGCCTGAACTTGCAATGTGAGCTGGCCCGCTTTTGAAGTATCTGCCGGAGTTTGGTTGATGGCCACCAATTGCGGAAAGTGGCGCTGTAATTGCACCAGTTGCCCCGGCTCCAGTGCCAAAAACAAAATAGCTTGTTGCTGGGCCAGTTGTTGGCTCAGTTCACGATGAGTGGTACGAAAATCGGCTTCACACTCGGCTTGCTGTGTATTCAGCCCATACCAACCCAACCAGGAAGTGGCTATGAGGGTCAGGATAAACCAGAGTGCTATCTTAATGGCCATCAGTCGGTAGCATCCATCAAAGAGAAGGTGGCGATAGGAAAAAAACCCCGCTATCCCGCAGGGCAGTGAGGTTTTTTGTTATTCGCTTATTTCACCCGGACACGTTCAATGTAGGTGGCAAAAGCGGCAAGTTGCTTGGTCAGGAAATCCAGAGTGGCTTGCTCGGTCAGTTCTTGGCGTTGCTCGTCTACTTTGGTTTGGATAACGCCGCCCATAAACTCAGGTTTATTCATCACCATCGCATCGAGGAAAACCAAAATTTGGCGCAGGTGATACTGGCAGCGCGCACCGCCCACTGGCCCCATAGAGCTGGTCTGAATCGCGACCGGCTTGCCTGCTAAAGGTTGGTTAGGTAAGCGGGAGATCCAGTCGATGGTATTTTTCAGCCCGCCGGGGACGGAATAGTTATATTCCGGTGTTACGATAATCACCCCATCGGCCTGGCGAATTTGGTCAGCAATGGCCTGAATTGTGGCTGGAAATCCCTCTTCTTGTTGCGCATCTGCATCATAAAGTGGAATGTCGCGAATGGAAGGCAGTGCTTCAATGGTAACGCCAGCTGGCGCTAATTTAGGCAGTGCTCGCGCCACCATGGCGTTATAGGAACCGCTACGCAGGCTACCCAGCAGGGTAACAATTTTAAGGGATTGCTGTGACATGACATACTCCCGTTCAGTAAATGAATAACACTTTTCCATCACCAGAGTAGGTCAAAGTTGCGCGATAAAACAATGACTATCTGTGAGACGGCCCGTTAAATTCCACTTAAGTCAGCCATATTTGTTTGTTTATTACACTGAATTTGTGATCGACAAAGGAAGATCGCACAATTAGTTTCTGGTCGTTATCAAGTCTGTGCGCGAGATGCCGTTAATAGATCCAGAGCTATCCAGCTTTCTTACATTGAGCGACACGATAATGCTAAAAACCACTCAAGCCAGATTTACCTTACTCGTTAGTGTGTTTTTCATTTTCTTACTGATAATCACACTGGTGGTTATTCAGTTTTTTGTGACACCACAACTCAAACAATCTGAAAGCACCATTATTGGCAATAACGTCGACCAAATCGCGACGGCAATAACGGCGCAAATGAATAAAGTGGAAGCACAAGCCCGCAGTATCACGCAGGCCGTTGCCATCATGGACAGTAATACCATTGACACATTATTACCGGGGTTAGTGGATCAATATGGCGACAGTAATGTTTTTGGCGGTGGGATTTGGCCATTACCCAATAAACGTGAGCAAGGGGTGATTAAATTCAGTACGTTTTTTGCCCGCAATGGGGAAAATAAGTTAACGGTTAACACCCATTGGAACTCGCCAGAATCGCAAAATTATTTTGAACAACCTTGGTACAAAGACGGTTTACAGGCCCCAAAAGGCTTCTGTGCTTGGGCTAAAGCTTATCAGGATGATGCCAGCCCGCAGCCAAGAACCAACTGTGCAATGGCGATTTATAAAGGTGACGATATATATGGCGTATCAACCATTGACGTTACTTTGGGTTTCTTTAACCGCCTGGTTAAAGAGATGGAACAGAAAGTGAATGGCACTATTCTGATTGTTGAAGCCGATGGCAAGATTGTGGGCAGCAGCGCCTTGGCGGACGGCAAAGCCGAGTTAAAAAATCTGTCGGATATTGCCAGCAACTCGCCGATGGCGGCAGAAACACAGCGGTTACTGGCACAGATGAAAGGCCAACAATCACTGGAAAGTGAATTTGATAGCGACGGGATATCTCACACCCTATTTATCCGCCCGATAGCCAACAGCCCGTGGTATTTGGTGACTGACCTGCCAACCAGCTTATTGGTCAAACAGAGCCACAGTATTCTATTGCATCTGGGGTTGGTGCAGATTCCTATCATGTTGTTATTGCTGCTTTTCCTGGTGTTTTCTATCCGCGTCTTTATGAAAAGGTTAGCAATTTTAAAAGAGAATATCACCGCATTATCTGCTGGTGGGGCGGATTTGACCCAGCGCTTGCCACAAAGCAATAGCCCGGAGTTCAATGCTGTTAACCAGAGTTTCAATGATTTTATCGACTATTTACAGCAAATGATGCGCCAAGTGGGTGAAAGCAGTTTGGCCATTGCTTCGGCATCACGCCAAATAGCCAGCGGAAATATGGACTTATCTGCCCGTACTGAAGATCAAGCCAGCTCCATCGAACAAACCGCCGCTTCAATGGATGAATTGACCAGTACAGTTAAACAAAATGCGGATAACGCCAGCCATGCCAATCAGCTGGCAATAGATGCTTCCACTGTGGCGGTGAAAGGCAGCACGGTGGTGAAACAGGTCGTGAATACGATGGGCTCAATCAATAGTTCGTCGAAGAAAATCGTCGATATCATTAGTGTGATTGACAGCATAGCTTTCCAAACCAATATTCTGGCGCTGAATGCGGCAGTTGAAGCGGCAAGAGCCGGTGAGCAGGGGCGCGGTTTTGCGGTCGTGGCTTCTGAGGTGCGCAACCTGGCTCAGCGCTCCGCGACGTCTGCCCGCGAAATTAAAAAGCTGATTGAAGACTCGGTGGCTGATATCGCTATTGGCACCGGCTTGGTCGCTGAAGCTGGCACGACAATGGATGATTTGATGAGCGGCGTATCCAACGTGGCGGAATTAATGAATGAGATTATGTCATCCAGTCAGGAACAAAGTTTGGGAATTGAACAGGTTAATCTGGCGATTAATCAGTTAGATAACTCAACACAACAAAATGCGGCGCTGGTGGAACAAGTGGCTGCGGCGGCGCAAGCTATGCAGGATCAAACCCTGCAACTGGAGCAGGTGATCAGTGGCTTTAAGGTTTAATCGCATACTGCTTTGAGGTAAAAAAAAATCGAAACCCCTTTTGTTTAGCAAAAGGGGTTTTTTAATTATTCACGGCGGATTTTACTGGCAAATAAATTCCCCAGTGATTGGATAAGCTGCACAGTAATTATCAAAACAATGGCGGTAGTCACCGTCACGAAGGTATCAAAACGTTGATAACCATAAGTAATCGCCAAGTCACCAATCCCGCCGCCACCCACAGTTCCTGCCATTGCAGTCGCACCAATCAGGCCAATAGTTGCGGTGGTCAGTGCCAATATTAATGATGACAGAGCTTCAGGCAGCAAAAAATACCAAATAGCTTGTAAGGGGGTTGCTCCCATAGATTTTGCCGCTTCCAGAATACCTGGGTTAACATCCAGCAGCGAATTTTCGACTAGCCGGCCAATATAAGGCGCAATAAAAATAATCAGCGGTACAATCGCCCCCGGAGTGCCTATTGTGGTGTGCACAATCAGCCGTGTTAGCGGGATGATTGCCACCATCAAAATAATAAAAGGCAGCGATCGGATGATATTGATAATTGGGTTGAGAATATTATAGAAAAGACGATTTTTAATCAGTCCGCCAGGTCGGGTCACCACCAGTAAAATACCCAAAGGAATACCAATAAGAGAACCGATCACCAATGAAATGCTGACCATAACTAAGGTGTCGTGCAGGGCTTGGATAAACTGATCCAGAGTAATTGCAGTCTCAATCATCAAGTTATTTCCTGTATATCAATTCCGGTCTGCGTCAAATAAGTGACGGCGCGATCAATAGTGCTATTTTCGCCGGATAACAACAGCACCATATGGCCCAGTGTGGTGTCTTGTATCTCTGACATGTTGGCAAACAGGATATTGACGCCAATAGCATATTGCTTAATTAACTGGTTAATGACTGGCTGGGTCGCTATTGCTCCCATAAAGGCTAATTTGAATTGGCGACCTGCATGGCTGTTATCCAATAGTTTTTTTACACTGTCGGGTAAACTGTCTTTTATTACGGTACGCACAAAGTTAATGGTTGTGGGATGGGTTGGATGACCAAAAACCGCGAGTACGGAACCCTGTTCAATAATTTGGCCATTTTCCATTACTGCCACTTTATTACATATTTTTTGGATGACTGACATTTCATGGGTAATCAGCAAAACCGTAATATTGTATTGCTGGTTAATTTTCTTCAGTAATAACAAAATTTGGGCCGTGGTTTGCGGATCAAGTGAGGAAGTGGCTTCGTCACACAGCAGAATAGAGGGATTGGTTGCCAGTGCCCTGGCAATTCCGACCCTTTGCTTCTGCCCACCAGATAACTCATTAGGAAAACTATGACTTTTATCGCCCAAGCCGACAAAATCCAGCAGTTCCGCTACACGCTCCTGAATGAATTTTTTGTTTTTTCCCAATAAAATAAGTGGCATAGCAACATTTTTAAAAACAGTTTTTGATTCTAGCAAATTAAAGTTTTGGAATATCATGCCAATGTTTTTTTTCAGCAGTCGCAATTGCTCATGGCTGAAATTATGTAAATCCTTACCATCAATTACCACACTTCCTGACGTCGGATTTTCCAGCGAGTTTACCATCCGTAATAAGGTACTTTTGCCTGCGCCGCTATAACCGATGATGCCAAATATATCACCATCTTCGACAGTTAAACTGACATCATTGAGAGCCTGTAATTTAGTCCCTTTACGTTCGAATGTTTTATAAATATGCTGAAGCTCAATCATCTGGTTATTCCATTAATTTAGATAAGCAGGCAGCATATAACCGGTGTATTTTTCATTTTCTAAAATGTATTTTTTGAACTCCGGTGAGTGATATCCGGCAATAATATCTTTAGCAAACTCGGCATCTTTATTTTTACCGGCAACAGTGACCACATTAACAAACTGAGCCGAGGGTTTTTCAAGTTCCAGAGCAGAAGTGAGTTTGATACCATTAGATACCGCAAAGTTACCCTGAATAGCACCAAAATCGACATCAGGTAGCGCCCGGACTTGCTGAGCATTATCCATTTCTTTGATTACCAAATGATACGGATTTTCTGCAATATCTTTTTGTGAGAAGGTTGCGGGATCAATTTTTTCTTTTAATTTTAGCCAACCAATAGATTGCAGTAAGAGTGCCGCGCGGTATTCATTTGATGGCTGATTAGGGACAGAAATCCATGCACCTTCTTTGGGTTTGTCGTCCTTTTGGTGTTTATCTGAATATAGCCCCATTGGTGGAGTAGGAACCTGCACAATACCTGTATTATCAATACGTAATCGGTCATTTATGGCATGCAGATAAATGGGGTGCTGCATGATATTGCCGTCAATTTCGCCGGTGCTGACGGCATTGTTTACCTGAATCCCATCATTGAAATCTTTGTATTCAATGCTGTAGCCTTTCTTTATTAGATAGGGTGCCACACCTTGCTCGAACTGTTCTTTATAAGGGCCAGGATTAAACCCTAACTTAATGGTTTTCTTTTCTTCGCCGTGGGCAGTTATAGAGGTAAAAATAATTAAACTGAATAAAGGTATTGCCAGTGAGCGTACTTTCATCATCATTGCCCTGTAAGTTAATATTAATTAAGTTTCTTAATAAAACTTTATTTTTAGGCCCAGTTATTCTGTTAGCGATAAACCGAATAACTAAGGATAAAATTATTCAAACATTGCAGGGATGATCCGTAAACGAAGAAAATGACCTTAGCTTATCTACTATAGAGATAAGAGATTCACGGCGGTGTATCTGAGGAATTAATGCAAGGATATGATGGGCAGATGATAAACCCACTGCACTGTATACAGTGGGTTTTCTAAGGATAAACCGGAGGTTAGCCTTGGATCAGATTAGGGATTTTTACCACAGGATTAACATCGGCTTCATAGTCGACACCTTCCACGGCGAAACCGAACAGGTTTAAAAACTCGGTTTTATAGCCGGTGAAATCGGTCAGCTGGTAGATATTGTCGTTAGTGACCTGGTCCCACAACTGCTGAACTTGGTTTTGCACTTCAGGATCAAGTTCTTTGTAATCAGCACGCAGACGGCCTTCTTCATCCATTTGTGGTGCGTTGCCGCACAGGCTGTCTTTATACAGCGAATAAACCTGCTCGATACAACCTTCATGAGTGCCTTTTTCTTTCATCACTTTGAATAACAGTGACAAATACAATGGCATCATTGGGATAGCAGAACTGGCTTGAGTCACCACCGCTTTCAGTACAGAAACCCGTGCATCACCGCCGCCGTGGGCTGATAAGCTGTCACGGATCGCCAGAACTTTTTGGTCCAAATCTTTCTTGGCCGCGCCAATAGAGCCGTTCCAATAGATGTCATGGGTGATTTTCTCGCCCAGGTAGGTGAAGGCTGTGGTTTGTGCGCCTTCAGCCAACACGCCAGCTTCCAGCAGTGCATCAATCCACATCTGCCAGTCTTCGCCACCCATTACCGCTACAGTGTTATCAATCTCAGCTTGGGTTGCGGGTTGCAACACCGCTTCTTTGATAACTTCTTTATCAGTATCAAGGCCACGGAATTTAACTTCATGGCCAATAGGTTTCAGTGTGGAGGTAAACACTTCGCCAGTTTTTGGATGGGTACGGCGTGGTGAGGCCAAGCTGTAGATAACCTGATCAACCTGACCTAAGTCTTGCTTGATAGCCTCAATAGTCTGGCGCTTAATCTCATCAGAGAACGCGTCGCCATTGATGCTTTTGGCATACAGGCCTTTTTGTTCTGCGAATTTATGGAATGCGGCACTGTTGTACCAACCAGAGGTACCAGGTTTGCCTTCTTCACCAGGACGTTCAAAGAACACGCCCAGTGTATCGGCACCACAACCAAATGCTGCTGTAATGCGGGCTGCCAGCCCGTATCCAGTTGACGCACCAATCACTAATACTCGTTTTGGGCCATTAGCGATTGCGCCTTCTGCTGTGACGTAGTCGATTTGCTTTTTGACATTGGCTTCGCAGCCCGCCGGATGAGCAGTCACACAGATAAAGCCGCGTACACGTGGTTTTATAATCATGGATACCTCAATTTATCAATAGAGTTAAGTGTTTGAGTCACTGCTATACCTTCATCCTCGACATTGCAGATCTTAAGTAAATTCATCGTGCAATACCAACGGCTGTGGGGATAACTGTTTAGACCCATAGAGCAAGATTATCAAAATTAGCGACAATCTGTGTTGGCTCTATGGCATCACACTCATTTTCCGATACAAAAACTGGAGAAAATCCGCCCCAGTAAGTCATCTGAGCTGAATTCACCCGTAATTTCACTCAATGACTGTTGTGCCAAACGTAATTCTTCTGCCAATAGTTCACCAGCGCGAGCACTTACTAACTGTTCGTGACCTTGCACCAGATGCTGCGCGGCGGTTTCCAGCGCTTGCAAGTGGCGTCGACGAGCCAGGAAGCCCCCTTCGGTATTACTGGTAAAGCCCATGCACTGCTTTAGGTGGTTACGCAGCAGGTCAATACCTTCGCCGGTTCGCGCGGACAAGCGAATCAGTGAGTGACCATTCACTTCGGTCAGACCCAAGGTTTCACCTGTAACGTCAGCTTTGTTTCGTACCACTGTAATCGGCAATGTCGCGGGTAAGCGCGCCATAAATTCTGGCCAGATAGCCGCCGGTTCTGTGGCATCGGTAGTGGTGCCATCAACCATAAATAGCACCCGGTCCGCTTGTTCAATCTCATGCCAGGCCCGTTCGATACCAATGCGCTCAACTTCGTCATTGGCCTCACGTAAACCTGCGGTATCAATGATATGCAGTGGCATCCCATCAATATGAATATGTTCTCGCAATACATCACGGGTTGTCCCTGCGATGTCGGTGACAATAGCCGCTTCACGACCTGCTAAGGCATTGAGTAAACTGGATTTACCGGCGTTAGGGCGGCCAGCAATAACCACTTTCATGCCTTCACGTAGTAGGCTGCCTTGCCGGGCTTCGGTGCGGACTTGCTCTAAATCAGCCATCACGCCGTTTAATTGGCCTTCGATTTTTCCATCAGAAAGGAAATCAATTTCCTCATCGGGGAAGTCAATCGCAGCTTCGACGTAGATTCGCAGGTGAGTGAGTGCTTCCACCAATTGATGGATGCGGACAGAAAATGCACCTTGCAATGAGTTTACAGCCGAACGAGCTGCTTGCTCTGAGCTGGCATCAATCAGGTCAGCAATGGCCTCGGCTTGCGCTAAATCCAGTTTGTCATTGAGAAATGCGCGCTCGGAGAACTCACCGGGGCGAGCAATCCGCAGCCCTGGTAGGGCCAGAATGCGTTTTAAAAGCAAATCCAGTATGACCGGGCCGCCATGACCTTGCAGTTCCAGCACGTCTTCGCCAGTAAAGGAGTTGGGGCCTGGAAAGTAGAGAGCAATACCCTGGTCTAATGTACTGCCGTCAATATCCTTAAATGGCAGATAGTCGGCATAGCGCGGCTTGGGTAATTTCCCCAAGACTGCTTGCGCGACGCTAGCGGCAGCACGACCTGAAACACGTAAAATGCCTACGCCACCACGGCCTGGGGGCGTTGCTTGTGCCACGATAGTATCAGTGGTGCTCATGGTTATTTCTCTCTTCAACCTATTATTTTTGCACAAGCCTGAACTTACTCTTTTTACCAACAGAAAAGTACAAAATTCAGGCTTCTGTAAAAGTAATAAGGCGGTCATATTGACCGCCTTATCCCCCATCGTATTTGAAGCCGCAGGGTGTTAGCTACTTATTACTCAGCCCATTTCAGGGCCTCGTTTTTACTTGCCGCCTACCTGCTACGCCAACTACTTGGGTATCTATCTGTTAAGACTGTTTTTTCTTATCGCGGCTGTGTAAGCCACGTTTTTCCAGCCCACGATAAATCAACTGCTGTTGCAGGATGGTCACCAGGTTACTGACGATATAGTACAGAACCAGACCCGCCGGGAACCACAGGAAGAATACTGTGAAAATAACTGGCATAAAGGTCATTATCTTCTGCTGCATTGGGTCAGTCACGGTCGTCGGTGACATCTTCTGGATGAAGTACATGGTGATACCCATCAGAATCGGCAGAATGTAGTACGGGTCTTGTGCTGACAGGTCATGAATCCACCAGATGAATGGCGCATGGCGCAATTCAACGGAACTCATCAACATGTAGTACAACGCCAGGAAGATAGGCATCTGAATGACCAGCGGTAAGCAGCCACCCAGTGGGTTAACCTTCTCAGCTTTGTACAGCGCCATCATTTCCTGACTCATACGTTGCTTATCGTCACCGATACGCTCACGCATGGCGGCCAGTTTAGGCTGCAGCAAACGCATTTTCGCCATCGAGGTGTATTGCGCCTTAGTCAGCGGGTACATGATACCGCGCACGATAAAGGTGATTACAATGATGGAGAAGCCCCAGTTACCGACAAAGCTGTGAATGAATTTCAACAGTTTGAACAGTGGCTGAGAAATAAACCATAACCAACCATAGTCCACAGTCAGGTCAAGGTGTGGCGCAATGGCCGCCATTTTGTCCTGAATTTCTGGGCCAACCCATAAGGTTGCACTAAGTTGTTTCTGCTCACCGGGCTGAATAACAACTGGCGCACCTTTAAAGCCGATGGCAGCCAGACCATTACCCAAGTCAGCAGAGTAGAAGGTGTTGGTTTCGTTAGCAGTTGGGATCCATGCGGTTGCAAAATATTGCTGCAACATGGCTACCCAGCCACCTTTGGTGGTGATGTCCAGATTTTTGTCTTCGATATCACTAAAGCTATATTTTTTATATTTAGTTTCATCAGAAGAGAAAGCCGCACCCCGGTATGTATGCAGCGCAAAATTATTGCTGCCTGTATCGCGGTGTTTAGGCAAGTTAATGCTTTGTTTTAATTGGCCAAACAGCGTCAGTTCCAGTGGGGCTTCTGAAGCATTTTTAACGTGATAATCGACGCCAATGGCGTAATCATTACGTTTCAGTACAAAAGTCTTGATGAAAACGGAGCCGTCTTTGCCAGTGAAAGTCATTGGAATACGTAGTTCATCCTGACCATCAGCTAATACAAAGCTGGTTTGAGGCACCTCGAACAGCGGACGCTCCCCATTAGCTGGGTTGTCCGGGCCGTTCTTTCCTGTCAAACCACTTTGCGCCTGATAAATAAACCCAGGTGTGGTTTCCAGTAATTCGAAAGTTTTATCTGAACCCAGAGCATCCGGGTAAGCCAGCAGATTAGCCTGGTCAATGTCACCGCCACGGGTATTAATGGTCAGAGACAGCACATCGGTTTTTACAGTAATCAGTTGACCCTGACCACTGCCTGGCACAGCCTGGCTTGCTTTATCACCGGTAGCAGTATTCGCAGTCTGTTGCGTGGTCTGAGCGGCTGGTTGTGGATTGTTATCCACTTGCCAGGCTTGCCAGATCATGAAAGACACGAACAGCAGAGCGATGAGTAGAAGATTGCGTTGCGAATCCATCGTTAGTGTTCTCTGTTATCGTCGGGTTTCGGCGGCACGGGATCATCGCCACCTGGGTTCAAAGGGTGGCATTTTAATACGCGTTTCAGTGTTAACCAACTGCCTTTTATCATGCCAAACCGTCTTAATGCCTCAATTCCGTAATGAGAGCATGTCGGATGGAAACGACAACGCGGCCCCAGCAGCGGACTTATCACGAGCTGATAGCCCCTGATTAGCCCGATCAGGATGCGGGAGCCTGGCGACAGTGGCGACGCCATAATTTTTCCAAAGCTTCCGTCAACGCACGGTTGTCGAGGTCAGCCACACCCTTTTTCACCAAAACGACAAAATCCATTGATGGCAAAGTATGCTGATGTAAACGGAAACTTTCGCGTGTTAGGCGCTTTATCCGATTACGTTCATGAGCACGTTTGACATGTTTTTTGGCGATGGTAAGACCGATGCGGGGATGCCCCAGCTCGTTCAGGCGGCCGAGGATGGTGATTTGCGGCGTGCCAGCCCGTTGTGGCTGCTGGAAGACGAAAGTGAAATGACTGGGAGTTAACAAACGTAACTCCCTAGGAAATGCTAGCTTAACCACTTAGATGGTTAGCTTTTATTACTTAGAAACAGTCAGACGAGAACGGCTTTTCGCACGACGGCGAGCCAGAACTTGACGACCATTTTTGGTGGCCATACGAGCACGGAAACCGTGGCTACGGTTGCGCTTCAATACGGACGGTTGGAAAGTGCGTTTCATAGCGATTTCTACCTAAACTTAAAATAATTACTGATTCAGTAAACGCGTTTGGCTGCTCGGAGTGAAGACACCGACGCCTCAATCGCAACATATAAAGAAGCGGGATTGTAATAATTGTACAGTCCTGAGTCAATTGACATTGCGTCCGCCCGCACAGAAGTTTTCTGTACCGGGAGTTTACCAAGAGCCTGTCCGTGTTCACCGCTGCTTTCTTTTTGGCCAAAAGCCATCAAGAGAACAGGCATCACACGTAGGGCTGAAGATTATACGGACTCCCGAATAAATCGCAAGGATCGCCGTGTGATCCTTGATAGATTAATGAGGATCAATTGCCAGCGGCGGGGTGCCATACCAGTATAATCTGAAATGTGTGGTGAAAACTGACGATGAGGGCCACGAAAAGCTGTGCGCTAGGTTACACTCCTAACAGAAGTTATGCCCTGTGGATAAAAAGGATCTAATCTGTGAGGAAGGGGAGGATCTATTGCTCCTTTTGCGCTATGATCCGCCATTCCGATCACATCCAGAACTCTGGGATCACTACTCCGAGATAGCAGGGGGATGTGAGTCGTAAAACAACCGAAAAACGGTTCGCATGTCACTTTGGCTTGCTACAGGCCACATTGGCGTGTGTCAAAAACGATGAGTTACAAAAAATCCTGATTTCTTTCTTTTATTGATCTTGTTCGAGTGGAGTCCGCCGTGTCACTTTCGCTTTGGCAGCAGTGTCTTGCCCGATTGCAGGATGAGTTACCTGCCACAGAATTTAGTATGTGGATACGCCCCCTACAGGCGGAACTGAGTGACAATACTCTGGCGCTTTACGCACCTAATCGTTTTGTACTGGACTGGGTCCGTGATAAGTACTTAAACAATATCAATGGCTTGCTTAATGATTTTTGTGGTTCCGAGGTTCCTTTACTGCGTTTTGAAGTAGGGAGTAAACCGGCGGTAAGAGCACATAATCATCCAGTTACAGCCAGCGTTAGCGCGCCTGTTGCTCCGGTTATCCGTAGCGCACCTGTGCGTCCGAGTTGGGATAGTTCGCCCGCTCAACCTGAACTTTCTTATCGTTCGAATGTGAACCCTAAGCACACATTTGATAACTTTGTTGAAGGTAAATCTAACCAACTGGCTCGTGCTGCTGCACGTCAGGTTGCTGATAATCCGGGTGGTGCGTATAACCCCTTATTCCTTTATGGCGGCACAGGTTTGGGTAAAACTCACCTGTTACACGCGGTAGGGAATGGCATTATGGCCCGTAAAGCCAATGCCAAAGTGGTTTACATGCATTCGGAGCGTTTTGTGCAAGACATGGTTAAAGCCTTGCAGAACAACGCGATAGAAGAATTTAAGCGCTATTATCGTTCGGTTGATGCATTATTAATCGATGATATTCAGTTCTTTGCCAATAAAGAGCGTTCTCAGGAAGAGTTTTTCCACACCTTTAATGCCTTACTAGAAGGCAATCAGCAAATCATTCTGACCTCAGATCGCTATCCAAAAGAGATCAATGGGGTTGAGGATCGTTTGAAATCGCGGTTTGGCTGGGGCCTGACGGTGGCGATTGAGCCGCCAGAACTGGAAACCCGTGTCGCGATACTGATGAAAAAAGCGGATGAAAATAATATTCGCTTACCGGGTGAGGTTGCGTTCTTTATTGCCAAGCGTCTGCGCTCTAATGTTCGTGAGCTGGAAGGGGCATTGAATCGCGTGATCGCCAATGCCAATTTTACGGGCCGGGCAATCACCATTGATTTTGTGCGTGAAGCTCTGCGTGACTTGCTGGCATTGCAGGAAAAGCTGGTTACTATCGATAATATTCAAAAGACGGTTGCTGAATATTATAAAATTAAGATCGCTGACCTACTCTCCAAACGGCGTTCCCGTTCGGTAGCCCGTCCGCGCCAAATGGCGATGGCATTGGCAAAAGAGTTAACCAACCACAGCCTGCCTGAAATCGGCGATGCGTTTGGTGGCCGCGACCATACCACGGTGTTGCATGCTTGCCGCAAGATTGAGCAATTGCGTGAAGAAAGTCACGACATCAAAGAAGATTTCTCTAACTTAATCAGAACATTATCCTCCTAGCGCTATGAAATTTATCATTGAACGTGAGCATCTGCTAAAACCGCTGCAACAGGTCAGTAGCCCGCTGGGTGGACGCCCTACGTTGCCCATTTTGGGTAACTTGTTGCTGCAAGTCACGGAAGGTTCTTTGCTGCTGACCGGTACTGATCTGGAAATGGAGATGGTTGCGCGCGTGGCGCTATCTCAGCCACATGAGCAAGGCGCAACCACGGTACCCGCCCGGAAGTTTTTTGATATCTGGCGTGGTTTACCGGAAGGTGCAGAAATTACCGTCGCATTGGATGGCGATCGCCTGTTGGTGCGTTCTGGCCGCAGTCGTTTCTCGCTATCCACTTTACCTGCGGCAGATTTCCCAAATCTGGATGACTGGCAAAGTGAAGTCGAGTTCACTTTACCGCAAGCAACTTTGAAGCGCCTGATTGAGTCGACTCAGTTCTCGATGGCCCATCAAGATGTGCGCTATTACTTGAACGGCATGCTGTTTGAGACCGAAGGCGAAGAATTACGTACTGTCGCCACAGATGGCCACCGTTTGGCGGTTTGTTCCATGCCAATTGGCCAAACATTACCTTCACATTCGGTGATTGTGCCGCGTAAAGGGGTGATGGAGCTGGTGCGTTTGCTGGATGGTGGTGACACGCCACTGCGCCTGCAAATTGGCAGTAACAATATTCGCGCGCATGTGGGTGATTTTATTTTCACCTCGAAGCTGGTTGATGGCCGCTTCCCGGATTATCGTCGTGTATTGCCAAAAAATCCGGACAAAACCCTGAAAGCAAGTTGTGATTTGCTGAAACAGGCTTTTGCTCGCGCCGCGATTTTGTCCAATGAGAAGTTTCGGGGTGTTCGGCTGTATGTGAGTCAAAATCAGCTTAAGATCACCGCGAACAACCCTGAACAAGAAGAAGCGGAAGAGATTCTTGATGTTAGCTACGATGGGGCTGAAATGGAGATCGGTTTTAACGTCAGCTATGTACTGGATGTGCTTAATGCACTCAAGTGCGAAGAGGTGAGTTTGCTGCTGACCGATTCAGTTTCCAGTGTGCAGATTGAGGATGGTAATAGTCAGGCTGCGGCCTACGTCGTAATGCCAATGCGTCTGTGATCTATAGCGGGTATTTTACTTGTCGACGTGGGATTGGGCAGTGCGCTGTTCGCACCCAATCTGTCTGCGACAATGACGCCCGAGGTCAGGGATAAGGCGATAACGCCCTCGATTATAATAAGAAGCAGTTTCATGGCTTTGACGCGTTTACTAATTAAAGATTTTCGCAATATCGAATCGGCAGACTTGGCGCTGGCGCCGGGTTTTAATTTTTTAGTTGGCCCCAATGGCAGTGGCAAAACCAGTGTGTTAGAGGCAATTTACACCCTGGGTCATGGTCGCGCTTTTCGCAGTTTGCAGGCTGGCCGCGTGATCCGCCACGATTGCCCTGAATTTGTGCTGCATGGCCGGGTTGATGCTAATGAGCGCGAATCCTCCGTGGGGTTGAGTAAAAGTCGGTTGGGTGATAGCAAAGTGCGCATTGATGGTACTGATGGCCATAAAGTGGCTGAATTGGCGCAACTGTTGCCAATGCAATTGATTACCCCTGAGGGGTTTACGTTACTGAATGGTGGGCCAAAGTTTCGGCGCGCTTTTTTAGACTGGGGTTGCTTTCATAATGAACCCGGTTTTTTTATGGCCTGGAGCAATCTGAAAAGATTACTTAAGCAGCGCAATGCCGCGCTGCGCCAGGTGAGTCGCTATACGCAAATCCGGGCTTGGGATCAGGAAATTATCCCGCTGGCTGAGCGTATTAGTGAGTGGCGGGCGGCATACAGCGACGCAATGGCGGCAGATATTTCAGCCACATGCGCCCTGTTCCTGCCAGAGTTCGCCCTGAGTTTCTCTTTCCAGCGCGGTTGGGATAAAGAGAGTGACTATGGTGAGTTGCTGGAACGCCAGTTTGAGCGTGACCGCGCGCTAACCTATACCGCCGTCGGGCCACATAAAGCGGATTTTCGCATTCGGGCCGATGGTACGCCGGTAGAAGATTTGCTATCGCGTGGTCAGCTGAAGTTGCTGATGTGCGCACTGCGGTTAGCGCAGGGTGAGTTTCTCACCCGACAGAGCGGGCGGCGTTGCCTGTATCTGCTTGACGATTTTGCTTCCGAATTAGACACCGGCCGTCGTCGATTATTGGCCGAGCGTCTGAAGGCTACCCAGGCACAGGTTTTTGTTAGCGCAGTGAGCGCTGAACAAGTGGCTGACATGGTAGGCGAAAAGGGCAAGATGTTCCGCGTGGAACATGGCAAAATAGAGGTTCAACCACAGGATTAAAAATGAGCGAGAAACGTTGATGTCGAATACTTATGACTCCTCAAGTATCAAGGTATTAAAAGGGCTGGATGCAGTTCGTAAGCGTCCGGGCATGTATATCGGTGATACTGATGATGGTACCGGTCTGCACCACATGGTATTCGAGGTTGTGGACAACGCTATCGACGAAGCCCTCGCTGGCCACTGTAAAGAGATTGTGGTGACCATTCATTCGGATAACTCCGTTTCCGTACAGGATGATGGTCGCGGTATCCCAACCGGTATGCATGACGAGGAAGGGGTATCGGCCGCTGAGGTCATCATGACCGTCTTGCATGCTGGCGGTAAATTTGACGATAACTCTTATAAAGTTTCCGGCGGTTTGCACGGCGTGGGTGTGTCAGTTGTTAACGCCCTGTCTGAAAAACTGGAGCTGGTGATTCGCCGTGAAGGTAAAGTTCACGAACAGACTTACAGAATGGGTGTGCCGCAGGCACCGCTGAAAGTTGTGGGCGAAACCGACCAGACCGGGACAACTGTGCGCTTCTGGCCGAGCTTCCAGACGTTCACCAATAACACCGAATTCCAGTATGAAATCCTGGCAAAACGCCTGCGTGAGCTGTCGTTCCTGAACTCCGGGGTTTCAATCAAACTGAGAGATAAACGCAACGACAAAGAAGACCACTTCCATTATGAAGGCGGTATCAAAGCGTTTGTTGAGTATCTGAACAAAAACAAAAACCCAATCCACCCGAAAGTGTTCTATTTCTCCACCATGAAAGATGATATCGGTGTAGAAGTGGCTTTGCAGTGGAATGACGGTTTCCAGGAAAATATTTACTGTTTCACCAACAATATTCCACAGCGCGATGGGGGGACTCACTTAGTGGGTTTCCGTACGGCAATGACCCGTACCCTGAACAGCTACATGGATAAAGAAGGCTACAGTAAAAAAGCGAAAATTAGTGCGACCGGTGATGATGCCCGCGAAGGCTTGATTGCTGTGGTTTCCGTGAAAGTGCCAGACCCTAAATTCTCCTCACAGACCAAAGATAAACTGGTTTCTTCTGAGGTGAAAACGGCGGTTGAAACGCTGATGAACGAGAAGCTGGTTGAGTATTTGCTGGAAAACCCAACTGACGCCAAAATCGTTGTGGGCAAAATCATTGACGCGGCCCGTGCTCGTGAAGCTGCGCGCAAAGCCCGTGAAATGACCCGCCGTAAAGGAGCGTTGGACTTAGGTGGCTTGCCAGGTAAGTTGGCTGACTGTCAGGAACGTGACCCAGCATTGTCCGAACTCTACTTAGTGGAAGGGGACTCAGCGGGCGGCTCTGCTAAACAAGGCCGTAACCGTAAAAATCAGGCCATTTTGCCGCTGAAAGGTAAAATCCTGAACGTTGAGAAAGCGCGCTTTGATAAAATGCTTTCTTCACAAGAAGTGGCGACGCTGATCACTGCGCTGGGTTGTGGTATTGGTCGGGATGAATACAATCCGGACAAACTGCGCTATCACAGCATCATTATCATGACCGATGCCGACGTGGATGGTTCTCACATCCGCACCTTGTTGCTGACATTCTTCTACCGCCAGATGCCGGAAATTATTGAGCGTGGTCATGTGTATATCGCTCAACCGCCATTGTATAAAGTGAAGAAAGGCAAACAAGAGCAATACATCAAAGATGATGACGCGATGGAACAGTACCAGATGACATTGGCATTGGATGGGGCGGCACTGCACATCAATGAACATGCGCCGGCACTGTCTGGTGAGCCATTAGAAAGATTGGTTACTGAACATTACAGTGTCCAGAAAACCATCGCTCGAATGGAACGCCGTTATCCGCGTGCTTTGCTGAATAACTTGATTTACCAGCCGACACTGCAAGAAGAAGAGTTAAGCAATAAAGAGGTTGTGACGCAGTGGATTGAGTCACTGGTAGCCTTGCTGAATGAAAAAGAGCAACACGGCAGCAGCTACAGCGCTGTGGTGCGCGAAAACCGTGAACGCCAACTGTTCGAGCCAATTTTACGTATTCGTACTCATGGTGTGGATACTGATTATGAGCTGGACTTTGACTTCATTCACGGTGGCGAGTATCGCAAAATCTGTCTGCTTGGCGACAAACTGCGTGGCCTGATTGAAGAAGGTGCCTTTGTGGAACGCGGCGAGCGCCGTGTGCCGGTCACCAGCTTTGAAGGTGCGCTGGATTGGTTGGTGAAAGAGTCACGCCGTGGTTTGGCCATCCAACGCTATAAAGGGTTGGGTGAGATGAACCCAGAGCAATTGTGGGAAACCACGATGGATCCAGAAGGCCGCCGTATGCTGCGGGTGATGGTGAAAGATGCTATTGCTGCTGACCAACTATTCACTACCCTGATGGGTGATGCGGTTGAACCTCGTCGTGCCTTTATCGAAGAGAATGCGCTGCGCGCAGCGAATATCGATATCTAGCCCGTCAGATAGCGTCGTAATCTGATAGCAAAAGCCCAGAGCAGGAAACTGCCTCTGGGTTTTTTTTGCCCCTAATGGCGCTATGCCGAATTTTTATCTCAACAACCTTTGTGCCGAGCACGGACTCACTAGCATTTGAGAGCTGAATCGCGCTAGCATGAGGTATTGGCTTTATAAATGTGAGGACCTATGGCTATTGAGTTAATCGCTATTGATATGGACGGCACTTTGCTGAACCCGCAGCATGAAATTACGCCACGGGTAAAACAGGCTATTGATGCCGCTCGGGCGAAAGGTGTTTGTGTGGTCTTGGCCACCGGGCGGCCTTATATCGGGGTTCAACGTTATTTACGCGAATTGAATATGGAAAACAGTGGCGATTATTGCATCAGCAATAATGGTGCGTTAGTGCAAAAAGCGGCTACTGGTGAATGTATTTTGCAGGAAACCCTCAGTTTTGAGGATTATCTCTATTTTGAAGCTTTATCGCGTGAGATGGGCGTCGGTTTCCATGCCTTTGATTTTAATACCTTATATACCGCCAATAAAGACATCAGCAAATATACATTGCACGAAGTGATGTTAACCGGCATTCCATTGAAATATCGTGCAGTGGAAGAGATGGATTCAACCTTGCGCTTCCCGAAAGTCATGATGATTGATGAGCCAGAACAACTGGATCGCGCTTTAGCGCTGATGCCAGCCGAGGCCTTTGAGCGTTTTACCATCATGAAAAGCGCGCCTTTTTTCCTGGAGATTTTAAGTAAGCGGGTTGATAAGGGCGCTGGCGTAAAAATGCTGGCAGAGCATTTAGGTATCGCGCGGGAAAACATCATGGCTTTGGGTGACCAGGGTAATGATATCGCCATGGTGAATTACGCCGGTGTGGGTGTGGCGATGGGCAATGCTATCCCCGAGCTAAAAGAAATCGCGCAGTTTGTTACCGGCACCAATACTGAAGATGGTGTGGCGATGGCCATTGAGAAGTATGTATTTTGATTGACTGATTAATTTGGTGATTGGTTTCGGTTGCCTGGAAATCTCAGCTTACCTCTACGCAGGTAAGCTGAGTGATGAGACCTTAACCGCCGATTCAGCTATTTACACTTCAATTACCTCATTAAAATCCCTTTCACTATTTGTACATCCTGAATACCTAACCCGGTTAAATCTGTCAGGGTAATTTGCTGCTGATTATCTCTGAAAGGCCGGTTTTGCAGTAGAGCAGTGCCAATTTCCACCAAGGCATGCTGGGCTAACAAGCCTTGCTGAAATGCTAGCGAAATCTCACCAAATTCAGTGCATTGCGCTAAGGAATCCACCAGGATTTTATCGGCTTTGGCGACTAATTCAGGGGCCAGTTCGTGCTTGCCAGTTCCATCCGCCCCGACCGCGGTAATGTGGGTGCCGGGCTGAATATCTGCCGCCGGTAAAATGGCCTCTCGGCTCGGTGTGGTGGTAACAATAAATTGGCAGTGGCGGGCTAACTCTGCGGCATCTTGTGTGGTATTGACCTCAAAACCTGCGGCTTGTGCATATTGCCGGTATTCCTCTAATGCGGCTTCACTGCGGCCCCAAACCCATACCTGGCGGCATGAAATCACATTTTTCAAATGCATGAGATGTAACCGTGCCTGCATACCCGTGCCGACAATGCCAATGGCGCTGATATGCTGTGGGGCGCAAAGCTCGGCGGCAATGCGCCCTGCCAGAGCCGTACGCAGGGCGGTGAGCCAGCCTTCATCCAGTAATAAAGCTTGCGGCTCGCCAGTTTGGGCAGAAAACGCCATCATCAGCCCCTGATTACTGGCCAGTCCTTGGGCCGGATTATGATAAAAACCCGCGGAAACCTTCACCACAAAGAGGCTGTCGCCCTGCAAATAGCCACTTTTAATGCAGCAGTCGCCATTGGCGGGTTCAAACCATAAATGTTGCACCGGCGGCAGTTGCACCTGTTGTTGGCTAAAAGCAATAAAACCCTCTTTGAGCAATAACGTGATGGCATCTGCATCGAACTTGTCTAGAATTTGCTGTTTATTCAGGATAATCATTCGCTGACTGCTCCCAAATATTTCTCCAGTACAATATTCTTGCCACACAGTACCACCGCCACTTTCTTACCTTGCCATTGGGGAGCCAGCTTTAGCGCTGCGGCTAAGGCCACCCCTGCCGCTCCCTCAATCATCCAGCGGTCAGTGCGGGCAATTAAGCGCATGGCATCTTTGATTTCCTGCTCCGTCACCAGTACTTTTTGGTCGATCAACTGCTGGCACAGTGCAAAGGTGACCGCCCCCGGCTCTACCCCGCCAGCGGTGCCGTCAGACAGTGTTTCTTGCTCTGCGACCTCTTCAATATACCCTTGTTGCAAACAGGTATACATGCTGGTGGCATTGGCCGGCCAGCAACCAATTACCTGAGTTTTATCAGAAAGTTTCTTCAGCACGGTCGCAATACCGGAAATCAGCCCACCGCCGCCCACCGCCACAAAGACAGCATCAAGGTCGGGCTGTTGCTCAACCATTTCCATGCCGCAGGTACCTTGGCCAGCAATAACTTGTTTATCGTTATAAGGGGAAATATAGATTTTACCTTGTTGCTGTGCAGCGGCACTTGCGGCTAGCTCCGCATCTAGCGCATCACCTGGGATAAGTGTGATATCACCACCCAGAGCGCGAATGGCTTCCAACTTGATAGCCGCAGCGTGTTCTGGTGCATAAATGGTAGATTTCACCCCCGCCAGTTTCCCCGCCAGCGCCATAGCTTGGCCGTGATTACCGGTCGAGGCGGTGATAACTCCCCGCTGGCACTGTTCATCAGTTAATAACCGCAGCTTGTTGCTGGCTCCGCGAAACTTAAAAGAACCGGTATGTTGTAGATGCTCACATTTAAGATAAATTTCACAACCGCTGTGTTGTGACAGCAATGGGCTGTATTCCAGCGGAGTGACTCTCACTTGGGGGCGTAATACTTGGTGAGCTTCTTTGATGGCATTGAATAACGAATTCATATCGGTTCCTATAAGTTTTATATTTTTTTAATATTTTTCAATTGGTTGTAAACAGTGGCTCGGCCAATGCCCAGGATTTTTGCAACATAGCCCGCAGCATTTTTGCCGTTAAATGCTCCCTGCTGATAGAGCGCCTCAATTAACTTACGGCGGCTAACATTATTCAGTGCTGCCAGTGTGAGTTGCTGCTGTTGCAACCAGTTATGGATGTAAGTATTGATTCGCTCCTGCCAGTCATCTTGGAATAAGACATCAGGTTGTGGTTGCAATTGATGCCCTGACAAGAGCATATCCAGCGCCGCTTTAGCATTTTCAAAGACAGTTATATCCAGATTAATACAAAGCAAACCAACAGGTTGGTTGCTGTCATCTCGCAATACAGTGCTGATAGATCGCAGTTGCCGACCATCCCAGTTGCGCTTTTGATATGGGCCGATAACTTGTGATTGCTGGTCAAATTGCAGCTCACTGAGATTGGAGTCTTCGCCTAATTCCCGCTGTGAATAGTTATTAGCGATATAAACCAGTTTCTGACTGGCTAAGTCGTGAAGGGCAACTTCCGCATAAGGGGAGAAAAGTGTGGCAATCGCATCAGCAATTGGCTGGTATCGGCTAAGCATAGGTGTTTTTTCTGGAATAAAAAATCTATATTAGACTTTTTATTCTAAATTACCATCATTTGTTGCTGGCAGGATTTACAGTAATTGGAAGTGTGGATGATATAATTGAGTGTAATGAGTCATAACCCGTCGGAGCCCGCATGACCTGCCAAGAACAGCAACTCACCTTTGCCCCTCGAGGTCATCAGCTTACTAATATCAATGTTTGGACGCCTGATAGCCAATGGCTGGTATATGATGTGCGGCCCAATGGCAGCACTTTTAGCGGCTTAACCATTGAGCGGGTTAATTGTGTAACTCGTGATATTGAGGTTATTTATCGTGCTCAGCATGGGGCGCATGTTGGGGTGGTGACGGTAAGCCCAGATGAACCGGCGCGCTATGTGTTTATTCATGGCCCAGAGTATCCGGACAGTCATTGGCATTATGATTTTCATCACCGGCGTGGGGTCATTGTGACTGAGCCGGACAGAGAACTGGCGGTGACGCTGGATGCGATGGATATCAGCGCACCCTATACTGCCGGTGCATTACGCGGTGGCAGCCATGTGCATGTTTTCAGCCCTGATGGCAGCCGTCTGAGCTTTACTTATAATGACCACGTGCTGCATGAGTTAGATCCCGCGCTGGATTGCCGCAATGTCGGGGTGGCCTTGCCGCTGCAAGGGGTAAACCCTCCCAAACAACATCCTCGTGAATATGATGGCAGCCATTTTTGTGTCTTAGTCACGCGCACCACTCCCACGCCACAAGCGGGCAGTGACCAAATAAACCGAGCTTATGAAGAAGGTTGGGTCGGCACTCATGGTTATGTAAAAACGGATGGTAGCCGCCAACGTTGGGCGCTGGCCTTTATTGGCGATACTCTTTCAGAGCAAGGCGAGCGCATTCCTGAAATTTATCTGGTTGATTTACCTGAACGCTACCGAGATTATGCCCGAGCCGGATCTGACCCCCTTGAAGGGACAAAAACCACCTTGCCGGCCCCCCCGATGGGGGTGACCCAGCGGCGAATTACCTTCACTGCGGGGCGGCGTTTCCCCGGCCTGGCTACCACTCCCCGGCATTGGTTGCGCAGCTCACCTGATGGCAGTGCTATTGCGTGTTTGATGGCAGATGATAATGGCGTGGTGCAGCTGTGGTTGGTTTCTCCTAATGGTGGTGAACCACGGCAACTGACGGCGACTGAGTCGGGAATTCAGTCTGCATTTAGCTGGCATCCGCAAGGGCAGAGCCTGGCTTTTATTAGTGATAACAGTGTGATGCAGTGTGAAGTTGCTACGGGGCAGTTACAGCGGCTGACGGCACGCAGCCTTCAGGCACCTTTGGCGGATGCGGTGGTGTTTTCACCAGATGGCAGCAAAATAGCTTTTATGCGGGAAATAGCCGGATTCACTCAGATTTTTACTGTGAATACATCTGAGTGAGAAAATTGCCAATTCATTTATGACAAAACCGGGTAGAAATAGGTGTGATTATTGCGCCGTCACATCACTGGCGTGTGCGGCAGTGTGATTCTCAGCTTCAGATTGGCGAACACGTTCACGTGGTGAGCTGGCCATCTTATCTTGGTGGTCAGACCGTAAATAATCATAAGGCAGCAGCAGGGTATCCATCACCGCAGAGAAAGGCAGGTCTACCGCCAGCAGCGGGCGCAGCGCCCAGCCGGTATCATCATCTTTGAGCATTGCCACATTGGCCTCAGTACCTGAGTAATAACCCTGGCTGCTGCTGGTGTGCGTCATAATGCTGGAGCAGCCGCTGGATAAAAGCAGCGAACAGCCGGTAACAAAAGGGATAACTGTATTTTTCATTATTTTGTTCAGCTCTCATCATACCGGGTGATTAGTACTTTCTAGCGTTCAGCAATTTATAGTATTCAGTACATTATAGTGTTTAGCACATTACACGGGTTAATAGGTTACCAGTGTCAGGTTTTGTCATGATTTTTACATCATCTTACAGACAGTTCCTATGGCCAAAGATTCAATTCTCTGGCGCCACACTTTGTTAAGTGTAAGTTATAGAAACATATTTATCGAATTATTAGATTAATAAACGTCTGATTGGGAGGTTTCTCAAAAAAATTTTTTTATTTTGCTCTTGAAAAGAACAAGGTCGGGCCCATTTTATTATTAGGTCAGAGAGAATACGCCGACAGGGTATTCAGACCGCCAGCCTGTCCATCGTGGAAGGCTTAATACAAACATCCTTGCTAATCTATTTAGGAGGCAGTTTTATGCGTAATTCCGAGCTTGCACCACTGTATCGTTCAGCTATTGGTTTTGACCGGCTATTCAATTTATTAGAGTCTGGCCAGAATCAAAATAATGGTGGTTATCCTCCTTATAATGTCGAGTTGGTCGATGAAAATAATTACCGCATTACCATCGCGGTAGCCGGGTTCTCAGAGCAAGAACTGGAGATCGTAACACAGGATAACCTATTGATTGTTCGTGGTTCACATGCCGGTGAACCGGCACAGAAAACCTATTTATACCAAGGTGTCGCCGAGCGTAATTTCGAGCGTAAATTCCAGTTGGCTGAGCACATTAAAATTAAAGGTGCCAACTTAGTGAATGGTTTGCTGTATATCGATCTTGAACGAATGGTTCCAGAAAGTTTAAAACCACGTCGTATTGAGATCAAGTAATCTACTGAGTTGTGTTAGTTAGCTATATTATTGTTTAAAAGTTTCCTGCCGTAATCGGGGGATAACCGGTCACGTATTGATGGCAGTAAATAATATAACGCCAGTATTTTGCGTTAGGGTTTTTTATATCGAAAATTCGTGACCGTCGATTGTTTTATATCTTATCTCGCTTCAAAGAAGGAGTATATATATGCGTAATTATGATTTGTCACCTTTGCTTCGTCAGTGGATTGGTTTTGATAAATTGGCGAGCACCATGCAGGGGACAACCGAGGCTCATGGGTTCCCTCCTTACAATATTGAAAAAACTGACGATAACCACTATCGCATCTCACTGGCATTAGCCGGTTTTAAACAAGATGAGCTAGAAATTGAAGTCGAAGGCCCGCGTTTGACTGTGCGCGGTAAGCTGACACCGGCCGAAAAACAGGTTGAATACCTGCATCAGGGGCTGGTTCGCAAAGAGTTCTCTTTGACCTTTACTCTGGCAGAGCATCTGAATGTGAATAATGCTCAATTTGAGAATGGGATGTTGCACATTGATTTGTTGCGCGAAGTGCCAGAAGCACTGCAACCACAGCGCATTAATATTGGCAGCGGTGCACCTCAGGATCGCCAGGTTATAGAGAACCAGCAAGCAACTGAGCAACAATTTGATCAACAACATAATCAACAGCAGCAGTATCAACCTCAGCAGTAATTATGATGACCGGCACCTCTCACCGGGGTGTCGGTAAGATTTACCCTCTCCTTGTTGTGTCCTTTTAGCTTGATGCTTTTTATTTTTCACCGGAGAGATTCCCGCTCTCCGGTGCATTTTGTGGTGCATCCCACATTCAACCGCCCCCCCTTCTGCCAGAATCCTTACTAATTGTAAGAATTTAAGGCCATGCATGACATTGACACTATTCCACATGGCCGACCCATTTTTAAACTTAGGCAAGGAAGTGATTTATGAGTGCTATCGCCCTTACCGTCAGTATGTTGGCGCTGGTCGCCGTATTGGGGTTATGGATCGGTAATTGGAAAATATATGGTGTGGGGTTAGGTATTGGCGGGGTGCTATTTGGCGGCATTATTGTTGGCCATTTTGCACAAACTTATCAGTTAGTTCTCAATGGAGACATGCTGCATTTCATCCAGGAATTTGGTCTGATTCTGTTTGTTTACACTATTGGTATTCAGGTCGGGCCGGGGTTCTTCTCTTCACTGCGGGTCTCTGGGCTGCGGCTTAACTGCTTCGCCATTTTAATGGTGCTGGTGGGGGGGTTAGTGACCGCCATTATTCACAAACTGTTTGCCGTGCCGCTGCCTATTATTCTGGGCGTATTTTCAGGGGCGGTAACCAACACGCCGGCACTGGGGGCCGCGCAGCAAATCCTGACTGATTTGGGGTCGCCACCTCAATTGGTCAGCCAAATGGGGATGGGCTATGCCATGGCTTATCCATTTGGTATTTGTGGCATTTTGCTGGTGATGTGGCTGATTCGTTTATTCTTTAAAATCAATGTCGATCGCGAAGCAAAAGAGTTTGATACCAGCCACGGACAAACCCGTGAGTTGCTGCAAACCATGAATGTGGCAGTACGCAACCCCAACTTGCATGGTTTATCAGTGCAAGATGTGCCCTTGCTCAACAGTGATGATGTGGTCTGCTCGCGGCTAAAACGGGGCGATTTGCTGATGGTGCCATTGCCCGCCACTGTGATTGAGTTGGGGGATTATCTGCATTTAGTCGGGCAGCGCGAAGCTTTGGAGCAAGTGCGGCTGGTGGTTGGGGATGAGGTGGATGTGACATTATCTACCGCCGGTACCATCTTGCAAACCGCCCGAGTGGTCGTCACCAATGAGGCGGTATTGGGCAAGAAAATCCGCGACCTTAATCTTAAACAGAAATATGACGTGGCTATCACCCGCTTAAATCGTGCGGGTATTGAGCTGGTCGCCAGTAACAATGCCAGTTTGCAATTTGGTGACATTCTTAACTTGGTGGGCCGTCCGGAAGCTATCGAGGCGGTATCCGCCGTGGTGGGTAACGCGCAGCAGAAACTGCAACAAGTGCAGATGCTACCGGTGTTTATTGGGGTCGGTTTGGGGGTGTTATTGGGGTCAATCCCACTCTTTATTCCGGGATTCCCGGCCGCATTGCGCTTAGGTTTGGCCGGCGGCCCATTGGTCGTGGCGCTTATTCTTGGGCGTATCGGCAGCATCGGAAAACTGTATTGGTTTATGCCCCCGAGTGCCAATCTGGCCTTACGTGAACTGGGAATTGTGTTGTTCTTGTCGGTGGTCGGGCTGAAATCTGGCGGCGATTTTATCAATACGTTGGTTAATGGCGATGGGCTGGCGTGGATTGGTTACGGCGCAATGATAACCGCAATACCTTTGCTTACAGTGGGGATTTTGGCGCGCATGTTGGCCAAAATGAACTACCTGACCTTGTGCGGTATGCTCGCCGGTTCAATGACGGATCCACCGGCACTGGCATTTGCTAATGGTTTGCACCCAACCAGTGGTGCGGCGGCCTTGTCTTATGCCACGGTTTATCCACTGGCCATGTTTTTACGAATAATGTCGCCGCAGATACTTGCCGTGCTGTTTTGGACACTATAGCTACCCTTCGTCCTTGAAGTTGCAGGGGTGTTAGCTGCACGCACCCACCCGAATCACTTACTTGTGTAAGCTCATCGGGATGTGTTTGCTGGCTGCCTACCTGCAACTCCAATGCCTTTGGGTATGGTTTTATTTCGTTAGAAAATTACTGCGTTTCCTGGAAGGCCAACTCAATCTCTTCAGCCAGAATAGCCACGCCTTTTTCGATTTGTTCGGGGTCTGGCACATAGTTCATCCGCATGCATTGATGAGTATGTGGCCAGTCATATCCCAGACCAGGGAAGAAATAGTGGCCCGGCACCATCAATACACCGCGTTTTTTCAGGCGCTGATAAAGCAGTTCAGTGCTGATGGGCAAATCTTTAAACCATAGCCACAGGAAAATGGCCCCTTCGGGCTTGTGGATTAAGCAGCGTTCCGGCGGTAAGTATTTGCGCAGAATAGCAATTGTTTGCTGTACCCGCTCAAAATAAAAGGGCCGGATTACCTCGTTGGATAAACGTAATAAATCACCGCGCTCAATCATTTCAGCCGCCATTGCGGGCCCCATGCTGCCCGGCGACAGGCTGATGATGCCATTCATATTGGTGATGGCAGATATCACTTTCTCATCGGCAATCACAATTCCACAGCGCGAACCCGGTAAGCCCAGCTTCGATAAGCTCATGCACAAGATAATATTCGGATTCCACAAGGGAGTGGCATCGGTAAAAATGATACCGGGGAAGGGCAAGCCATAGGCATTATCAATCAATAGCGGAATATCACGCTGTTGAGCAATAGTATCAAGGCGGATTAGCTCTTCGTCAGTAATGACATTGCCGGTCGGATTGGTGGGGCGCGACACACATATCAAACCAATATCATCAGTCACATTAAGGTGCTCAAAATCGACGTGATATTTGAATTGCCCCTCAGGTAGTAGCTCAATATTGGGTTTGGCAGAGACGAATAAATCTTCATCCAGACCGGCATCGGCGTAACCAAGGTATTCAGGTGCCAGTGGGAATAAGACTTGGCGGCGGCTGCCATCCGCATAGCGGCCAGCAAACAAATTAAATAAGTAGAAAAATGCGCTTTGGCTACCATTTGTCAGTGCAATATTCTGTGGCTCAATTTGCCAACCCAGCTCGTCACGCAGCATTTTTGCCAGCGCCTTAAGCAGCACATCTTTACCCTGTGGGCCGTCATAATTACACAGCGCTTCAGTCAGTTGCCCGCGTTCCAGCATCTCCTGACAGAGTTGCTGGAAGTAAGCATCCATCTCTGGGATTTTGGCCGGATTGCCCCCGCCCAACATGATAGAACCTGGGGTTCTCAGACCGTCATTGAGGTCGTCCATCAGTCTGGTTATGCCCGCGTAGCGGGTAAATTTGTCGCCGAAAAGTGAAAACTTCATAGATGAAAATTTATTGTTATCCGTAAGTGAACAAGTACCATACTCGCAGATAAAAGCGGGCGCAATGCGGAAAGATTTCTTCCTGCCGTGTGAAAGTAGCGTGAAATATGTTTATTGCAGCATAATTAACTAAATTGAGTTTAATGGCAAACCGACATTTTCAGTGCTGTGTGAGCCGGGGCGGTGGCACTCAGGGGCGCTCCTGCGCCCCATGCAGCACCTTGCCTCTCCAATCAAGGTTGTCAGCAGTCGCGCCGAATTATTCTTGGTTGTCTCCGACCCAAACTACCAAGACTTTATCGTCTTGGTGTTGGCGGCTAAAAGCATAATAATCAGCAGTTTGCTGCGACTTTTGCACTCCAGCACCAATGGCAGGATGGCGAGCACGGAACTGGCTGATTTTTTGCCAATGTGCCAGCAGCGCGCCTTTTGCGCCGGTCAACTCGCTCCAATTCATATCTGACCGAGTACCTTGCAAGGGATCGGAGCCTGTTGGGCCAAATTCACGGCCGCTTTCATCGCCATAGAAGATTTGCACCGCACCGGGTGCTAATAGCAGCAGATCGCCCGCCCGCTGCTGCTTGACCAAAGATTGTTGGGCATCATCTTTAAAAAATAACCGAGTATCGTGAGATGAGATATAGCTCAACACATTGAAATCTTGCAGTTTGTCAGCCATTTGCTGATAAGTCCCATCAATGGATGAGAAGCAGGTAAGTGCTTGTTTGGCTTGATCTTGGAAATCAAAGTTAATCATGGCGTCAAAGCCATTTTGGTAGTAATCACTTTTCATCACGCCATGACCCCAGGCCTCTCCGGTCATCCAGAAGGGCAAGTTATCCAGCGCCTGTTCAGGATGAGCGGCTTTCCAGGCGGCCAGTGCGGCGGTGGTTTGCTGCTTGAGCTGTTGCCAAGCGGGCTTTTCAACATGCTTGGCGGTATCGACACGAAAACCGTCGATGCCGTAATCGCGAACCCACTGGCTCAACCATTGCGTCAGGTAATCACGCGGGGTGGCACCGGCAATTTCCCGTGCCGCTGTATCGGGTTTGTGGCGGTAAAATACCGGCAGGCCGCTGGGTTGGGTAGATTCGGTTTTAATGTCCGGCAGGAAAGCCAGTGACATGGTCAAATCGTCATAGCCGGGGGCGTCATAATCGCCAATATCGGTGCGGATCCATGCTTTACCCCACCAGTTATCCCAAGCTTTTTTATCACTGAAGTTGATGTAATCATTAAAACTATGCCAGGTTTGCCCTGGGCCGGGTGTCCAATCATTCCAATTTTTACCCAGTGTGGTTTCTAATGGCTCACCTTGCAGATACAGCGCCCCGAACTGATAACTTTGCATATCAGCCAGAGTGGCATATCCGACATGATTCATTACCACATCAAATAGAATGCGAATGCCGCGCTTATGGGCTTGTTCAACCAGTGTGTGCAGCTCTTGCTCGGTGCCCATGTTGGCATCCAGCCGAGTCCAATCCAGCCCATAATAGCCGTGGTAAGCATAATGGGGGAAATCGCCTTTGGTGCCGCCACCCACCCAGCCGTGTATTTGCTCCAGCGGCGAACTTATCCACAATGCATTGACACCAAGCTGTTGTAGATAATCCAGTTTTTCAGTTAGCCCGGCTAAATCGCCGCCGTGAAAAGTGCCGATTTCCTGCATTCCATCGCCATGACGGCCATAGCTGTGGTCATTGGCTGGATTGCCATTATTGAAGCGATCGGTCAGGGCGAAATATACCGTGGCATTTTGCCAACTGAAAGGCGCGGCTTGCTGGGTTTGGGCTGATTCCAGTAACAATAATCCGCCGCTTTCAGGGGCCGGTTGCAGGGTGATTTTACCCAAAGAGACTGGCGCCGTTTGGCCGGAATAGAAATCCCGCACCTGTTCGCCATCAGCAAAGGTATTACTGACATCAATGGTTACCGGCTCGCCATCCCAGCGCTGACAAAGATGAGCCACGGCACTGACGGCTTGCGCCTTGGGTTCTTTGAGACTCAAGAGCAGGGTTGGGGTGCCGCTGCGGGTATCAATGCGCACCTGATACTGGCCATCACGAAATAGTCGCCATGAGATCTCGGCCTGATTTTGGCAAGGTTGCAGCGAAAATGTCTGGTTTAATTTGATAGGCCCGCTGGGCTGCCAGCATTGTTTATCTTGATAAAACCTCAGCGGATATTCCCCTTTGGTCAGTGGGCTGCTGCTAATAAAAACACCGCTATCTTGCTCGGAAAACGCCGGGAAATGCTGTAGTGACCAGTTCGCCATCGCCGCCGGCGAGAGGAGCAGCAGCAATGGGAGGCTGACATGAGATTTCATGACATATCGTCCTTGGGGCTGAGAATGGATAAAGACTGATAAATAGCAGTGTGCCGATTGGCGAAAAAACGACCTCATCCCTCGCTAAGTTTTAGAGGGAGGAGGGCGGTGGATGAGAGGATTTTGGCCTGCGAACAGGCCAGTCGCATTAGCGGTTTAACTTAGGATTTTTGCCATACCTGCGGATTAACACAATTTTCTGTTACGGTGCCGGTCAGCGCTGCAATCAGGTTATCGACAGCACAGGCCGCCATGTTGTAGCGCGTTTCGTGGGTGGCGGAACCAATATGCGGCACGGCAACCACATTAGGTAATTTAAGTAAGGGTGAACTCACCGACAGCGGCTCTTGTTCAAAGACATCCAACCCGGCGGCATGGAGAGTACCCTGTTGCAGGGCGGCAATCAGCGCCTGCTCATCGACCACCGGCCCACGGCCTGCATTGATCAAAATGGCGCTGGACTTCATTTTAGCCAACTGTTCGCGGCCAATCATATGGTAAGTCTGCTCGGTCATCGGCAATGTAATACAGAGGAAATCAACCTCGGCCAGCAAGGTATCCAGTGAGCAGCGGCGGGCCCCAAAACGTTTTTCAGCCTCTTCATGGGGTCGGCGGCTGGTGTACAGCACCGGCATACTAAAACCAAAATGTGCTCGCTGTGCCAGCGCCATACCAATGCGGCCCATACCGAGAATGCCGATGGTTTTATGATGAACATCAACACCATACCAGTCCTCGCCGATGCTATCTTGCCATTCACCAGCTTTGACTCGCTCCGCCAGCTCCACTACCCGGCGGGCCGTGGAAAGCAGCAGCGCCATCATGGTGTCTGCCACGGTCTCGGTTAGCACTGTTGGCGTGTCCATCAAGGCAATACCGCGTTGGCTTAGGGCGGCCACATCAAAATTATCATAACCAACAGAAATGGTTGAAATGGCACGCAGCTGTGGCGCTAATTGCAAAAAGTCCTGATCAATCTTGCCACCAGAACCGATAAGCCCCACGGCCTGTTGCAGAGTCGATAAAAGTTCGGGCTGATTATCCGGCGTTAGGCCCTCAAAACTGTGCACGGTAAAATGCTGTGCTAAGCGCTGATGCAGGTCGGCGGGAATACTTTTGTACAACAGAATAGAAGGCTTCATCACAAACACTCCAGTTATTTTGGCTCGGTGAGTTCTAAAACCAGCATAACAGTTACCCCAGCGGTGGGATCAAGCGCTAATCATCCTCATCATTTTACTTTGAATGAAAATACCAACCTGCGGTAACAGGTTGGTGTGGTGGTTTAGAGGGCTTAGTTGCTGGCGGTGCGGGCAGCTGACAAGGTTGATGACCGGATGGCGGCACAACGTAGCGCGGTTATAATCGCCAGCGCAGGGGCAATGGTATACAGGGTAAAGAGCCAGTGGGCGGTGTTTTCCGCCCCTGCAACGCCGCCAGGGGAATTGAGCCCCGAGAGGTTGGCCACCATACCGGCGATTGCTGCTCCCACTGCGGTAGCAAACATCTGAACCGTAGTAATCGACGCCCCGGCAATGTCTTTATCTTCTTCTGCCGCGACTTGCAAAATGCGGGTTAACAGGTGCGGCCAGCCAAAACCAATCCCAAATCCGACCAATGTCAGAGCAATGGCGATAGGTGCCATCGACTGCCAACTGCCCAGTGAGGTTGTCGGCATAAAGAAGGCCAGTGCCGCTATGCCCACCAGTACAATAACGGGGCCGCTGATAATGGCCCAACGCACCCCCGATTTTTTCCAGCCAGCACTCATCACCTCAGAAATAGTCCAGCCCGCCGCCATCGTGGCCGCAATATAACCAGAAATCAGCGGCGACTGCCCGTGCAGGGTTTGCAGGAAATAAGGGACAAAAATTTCGCAGGTGATCCCCATCGCTAACAGCGAAATGGTGATATAGAGCGCCGCCAATGGGGAGTTAAGGCGCAATGCCCCCTTGGGCAGTAAGCGCGAGGTCGCGCGCGATTCAATGCGCAATAATAGCAACAGCAACAATATGGCCAACACCATGCCCACTAAATTTATCAGCCCGCTGCTGGCAATGCTGCTGGCTGAAATAGTCAGGACAATGGCGGTTAATAACACTAATTGGGTGATGGGCAATGCAGATGTGACCGCAGTGCTGGAGCGGCCCGCGGGCAGAATTCGCCAGGTAAAAATGGCGTAAATCAATGTCACCGGCAGCAATGTCCAGAAAGCAAAACGCCAGGCGTTCATTTCAGCAAATATACCGCCAACAGCGGGGCCAATTAAGGTCGCAACGCCCCACATACCTGAAATAAGGGCCATTGCTCTTGGCCAGAGTGACTGTGGAAAAACCAGATTAATCATGGCGTAAGAGAGGGCGAACAGGAAACCGCCTCCCAAACCTTGCACGGTTCGGCCAACCAACATAAAGGGCATATTGGGTGCCATAGCACATAAGGCGCTGCCCAACATAAATGTCAGAGAGGCAAATAAATACGCGCTACGAGCGCCGTAACCACTGAGTAAACGGGCCGAAAGGGCGGAGCCAAGAATGGAGGCGGTAACAAATAAAGTGGTATTCCAGGCATACAGATTCAGGCCATTAATCTCCAGCACCACAGAGGGTAAAATGGTGGTGGCGATGTAGATATTGATGGCATGCAGTACCACGCCACCCGACAGGGCAATGGCAAAAGCCGCATTTTTACCGGAGAACAAATCACTCCATCGGCTTGTATCATTCATTATCACGTTTCCATCCTGTCAAATATCAAGTTATTGAGTTGAGATTGTGGCTAAGGTAGATTTAAACAAGGAAAATCTTGGAATAAGTTAGGCTTGTTACTAACAATAAGTCAAGTATATGCTTGTTAAATGTTATGCTGGAAATCATTCGTCAAAAAATAAAAAAAGCATTAACGATACTGGGGAAGATATGACAATCGATAGTTCGGCCCGCCAGCCGCAGTCTGTTGCTGAACATCTGCTGTTGCTGTTGAAGACTCGCGGCCCATTACAAGCTACGGAGGCGGGTAAAATCCTGGGAACAACCGGGGAAGCCGCCCGCCAACAATTTGTAAAATTAGCCAAAGAAGGGTTAGTTATTGCCGTCGCACAGACCAAGGGCGTTGGGCGGCCTATCCAGCTTTGGCAGCTGACCGAGGCGGCAAATTCACGTTTTCCTGATACTCACGGCGAGTTAACGGTGCAGTTATTGCGCATGGTGCGCACCAAATTGGGCGAAGAAGCGCTGAATGTACTGATTGATACTCGTGAGCATGAGACTCGCGAACAATATTGTTTAGCAATGGAAGGGGCTAATAGTATTGATGAACGGGTGAAGCGGCTGGTGGCTATTCGCTCACAGGAAGGCTATATGGCTGAGAGTCAAATTCAGGCCGATGGTTCGATATTATTGATTGAAAACCATTGCCCGATTTGTGCCGCAGCAGCGACTTGTCAGGGTTTTTGTCGGGCGGAATTGGATGTTTTCCGTCAAGTATTACAGGCACCTGTAGAACGAACTGAGCATATACTCTCCGGCTCCCGCCGTTGTGTATATTTGGTGTCGGTTTAACTATCACCCGCCCCGCGAACACTGCCTTGTGCATCTGCATCAATAATGAATTCGGGTTTAGTGAGAAAGTTCGCCAGATAATAGTGACTTTCTTGCAGATCAGAATTAATCGCATATTTCATAGCTTCCAATATATGCGCAATCTGCCCCTCTAATTTGACGATGACGAATAAATATCTAGCGATATTATTCTCTAAATGTATTTTTAGCGAGCCACTTGCAATACAAGCAGAATAAATAATTCTATTATGGGGAGTCATTGGGGCTCGAGTCTCTTGGTGGGTTATTTTATCTTGAGCTAACATGGTGCCATAGGTAATAAAAATAGAGCTGGTATTAATAAACTTAATTTATTATGCATGATAGCCTCTGGTTATTTAGGCGGTTCATTTTTCAGATGAGTGCAAATAGGCATGATTTACCCTCCACTATAGAAAATAGGGAAGGGATAAAGTCTTTAAATATCTCTCTATTTGTTTTTTATTCTCTTATGTAAAAATAAGCCATATTTTATGGTGGGAGTTATCTAAAAAGTTAACGTTGAGCGGAGTGGTATTATTCATTTAACCACTGCATGGTCAAAATAACATTTTGAGTTTCTGCATTGTAAGCTCGACCTACGACAAAAAATCCTTGATTACGATAGAAATGATAGGCGCGGAGATTTTTTTGATATACCTCCAGTGTCAGCGCCTGGTAATGCCGCTGGGCATGGTTCATCAAGCTTTTTCCAATCCCAACCCCAAGAAAAGAAGGGTCAACAAACAGCGCCCCTACACATTGTTCTTCAATAATACTGATAAACCCGCCCAACGTATTTTGTGGTGTTCCCTGCGGTAAATAGACCCAAGTGCGCGCAGCCGGAAGATAGGTATTTCGGACTAACGGGGCGCTCTCGTGCCAGTATTGTTCAGCAATAAAAGGATGGGCGGTAATCGTACTCGCTAGCCATAATGCCATCAGCGGCTCGAGATCGCTCGGTTGATAGGTTCTTATCATTTCACGGCATTATCTGGATGGCAGAAACAGCTGGCCAGATGATCGTTCACCAAGCCGCTGGCCTGCATATAAGCATAGCAAATAGTGGAGCCAATAAACTTAAATCCACGTTTTTTCAGTGCCTTAGACATGGCGTCTGAGATTGGGGTGGTAGTGGGTGCTTCATTCGTACACCACCAATGATTAATTTTGGGTTCTCCATCGACAAAGCTCCAGATAAAGCGCGAAAAATCTTCTCCATTGGCCTCCATTGCCAGATAGGCCTGTGCATTGGTGATAATCGCCTGGATTTTCCCTCGATGGCGGATAATGCCACTGTCCAGCACCAGTTTTTCTACCTCTTTTGGCCCCATTTTTGCCACTCGCAGTGGGTCAAAATTATGAAAACACTTGCGGTAATGTTCGCGTTTTTTCAGCACGGTTATCCATGAAAGCCCGGCTTGTTGCCCTTCCAGACACAGCATCTCGAATAGCGCCTGGCTATCAGTGCATGGAACGCCCCATTCTTCATCATGATAGGCCAGATAAAGCGGATCGGATGTGACCCAGCCACAGCGTTGTAAATCCATATTCATGACTCCAATAATAGGGGATATAGAGCAGGATGATCGCCGTTTGACCGGGGATTAGCAACCCATAGACTCACACTTTGCCGGTAAGGAAATGGGGCCGCGTGGTGGGTTGGCATGGTATTAATGGCTTATTTAATCAACAAATTCACTCTGATTCTTGCATCTTACCGGATTCTGGCTGTATATCTTACGGTCAACGGGTATACTGACCCATCCCTTTTTAATCCACTTGTATCGCGTGCGAATCCAACATGCAAAAGTTTGATACCAAGACCTTTCAGGGCCTGATCCTGACATTACAGGACTATTGGGCGCGCCAAGGCTGCACCATTGTTCAACCACTGGACATGGAAGTCGGCGCGGGTACCTCCCACCCAATGACCTGCCTGCGTGCACTTGGCCCAGAGCCAATCGCTGCCGCTTATGTACAACCTTCACGCCGTCCGACCGATGGTCGCTACGGTGAGAACCCGAACCGCCTGCAGCACTATTATCAGTTCCAGGTGATAATCAAACCTTCACCAGACAATATTCAGGAACTGTATTTAGGTTCATTGACTGAGCTGGGTCTGGATCCAACCATCCACGACATTCGTTTTGTCGAAGATAACTGGGAAAACCCAACACTGGGTGCCTGGGGTCTGGGCTGGGAAGTGTGGCTCAATGGCATGGAAGTGACTCAGTTCACTTACTTCCAGCAAGTGGGCGGTTTGGAATGTAAACCGGTCACCGGCGAGATAACCTATGGTCTTGAGCGCCTGGCGATGTACATTCAGGGCGTAGACAGTGTTTATGACCTGGTTTGGTGCGACGGCCCACTGGGTAAAACCACTTACGGCGATATTTACCATCAAAATGAAGTGGAGCAATCCACCTATAACTTTGAATATGCCGATGTGGACTTCCTGTTTTACTGCTTTGAGCAGTATGAGAAAGAAGCTCAGTCGTTGCTGGCACTGGAAGTTCCTCTGCCACTCCCCGCTTATGAACGCATTTTGAAAGCTGGCCATACGTTTAACTTGCTGGATGCCCGTAAAGCCATCTCGGTGACCGAGCGTCAGCGCTATATTCTGCGCATTCGTACCCTGACCAAAGCTGTCGCCGAGGCCTATTATGCCTCCCGCGAGGCACTGGGCTTCCCTATGTGCAAAAAGAATCAGAACTAAGAGGCTGTCATGACTCAACAGACTTTCCTGGTGGAAATCGGCACGGAAGAGCTGCCGCCGAAGGCTCTTCGTTCTCTGGCCGAATCTTTTGCTGCCAACTTTACCGCTGAACTGGACAATGCCAACCTGCCTCATGGTGAGGTTATTTGGTATGCCGCGCCACGTCGTTTAGCCGTAAAAGTCCTTAATTTAAGTGCCGCGCAGGCCGACCGTGAAGTCGAAAAACGTGGCCCAGCTATCGCGCAAGCATTTGATGCTGAAGGTAAACCAAGCAAAGCGGCTGAAGGTTGGGCGCGGGGTTGTGGTATTACCGTGGACGAAGCCGAGCGTCTGGTTACCGATAAAGGCGAATGGCTGCTGTATCGTGCTCATGTAAAAGGGCAATCTGCCCAATTACTGCTGGCGGGCATGGTCAATACTGCGCTGAGCAAACTACCTATTCCAAAATTGATGCGTTGGGGTGATAAAGAAACCCAATTCGTTCGCCCAGTCCATACCGTGACATTGCTATTGGGGAGCGAATTGATCCCCGGCACGGTGTTGGGTATTGATTCAGACCGCGTTATCCGTGGTCACCGTTTTATGGGCGAAGCCGAATTCACTCTCGATAATGCTGATCAATACCCGCAAGTATTGATGGAGCGCGGCAAAGTTATCGCTGATTATGAATTGCGTAAAGCCATCATTAAACGTGATGCAGAGCTGGCGGCTCAGAAAATTGGCGGTGTTGCTGATCTCAGTGAAAGTTTGCTGGAAGAAGTGGCGTCACTGGTTGAGTGGCCGGTGGTGTTGACTGCCAAGTTTGAAGAGAAATTCCTGGCCGTGCCGGCGGAAGCGCTGGTTTACACCATGAAAGGCGATCAGAAATATTTCCCGGTTTACGATACTGCCGGTAACTTGCTACCTAACTTCATTTTTGTTACCAACATTGAATCGAAAGATCCACAGCAGATAATTTCTGGTAATGAAAAAGTTGTGCGTCCACGTCTGGCGGATGCTGAATTCTTCTTTAATACTGACCTTAAAAAACGTCTGGAAGATAATTTACCGCGCCTGGAGACCGTGCTGTTCCAACAGCAGTTGGGCACCTTGCGTGATAAAACCGATCGTATCCAAGCGCTGGCGGGTTGGGTTGCCGCACAGATTGGTGCTGATGTTAACCATGCCACCCGTGCAGGTTTACTGTCCAAGTGCGACCTGATGACCAATATGGTGTTTGAATTCACCGACACCCAAGGTGTGATGGGGATGCACTATGCCCGTCATGATGGCGAAGCTGAAGACGTCGCTGTTGCGCTGAATGAGCAATATCAGCCACGTTTTGCGGGTGATGATTTACCATCAAACCCCGTTGCTTGTGCATTGGCAATTGCCGATAAAATGGATACGCTGGCCGGTATTTTCGGCATAGGCCAACATCCGAAAGGCGATAAAGACCCCTTTGCTCTGCGCCGCGCGGCGTTGGGTGTCTTGCGTATTATCGTCGAGAAGAACTTACCGCTGGATCTGCAAACCCTGACTGAAGAAGCGGTGCGCCTGTATGGTAGCAAGCTGACTAACGCCAAGGTTGTTGATGAAGTGATTGAGTTTATGCTGGGCCGTTTCCGCGCCTGGTATCAGGATGAAGGTCACAGCGTCGATACCATTCAAGCGGTATTGGCTCGCCGTCCAACCAAACCGGCTGATTTTGATGCGCGGGTGAAGGCGGTGACGTATTTCCGCACACTGGATGCTGCCGCTACATTGGCTGCTGCCAACAAACGTGTGTCGAATATTCTGGCCAAATCTACTGATAAGCTAAATGACCATGTTCATGCGTCGGTGTTAAAAGAGCCGGCAGAGCTGAAACTGGCAACACATTTGGTGGTGCTGCGCGATAAACTGGAGCCGGTATTTGCGGCAGGTCAATACCAGGAAGCACTGGTTGAACTGGCTGCGTTGCGGGAAACGGTCGACGAGTTCTTTGATAGCGTAATGGTAATGGCAGAAGACGATGCAGTGCGGGTTAACCGCCTGACTTTGTTGAGCAAGCTACGTGAGCTGTTCTTGCAGGTTGCTGATATCTCACTGTTACAGTAATTCTGTTCTCGGCTAGTCACAGGGGAGCGTATATCGCTCCCCTTAGCTATTCTTAGTATTAAGAATAGGATTTTGTGAAAATAAGTACTTATTACAGGAGTAGTTTCACATGACTTTTGCACTGAATACGACCCGATATTCTCGTTGGTTAGCGCCATTCCTGGCGTTACTGGTGGTGTTTCAATTGACCGCCTGCGGGGATAAAGAGCCAGAACAACGTAAGGCTTTTATTGATTATCTGCAAAACACGGTAATGCGCAGTGGGATGAAACTGCCGACATTGAGTGAAGATCAAAAGCAGAAATTTGGCCCTTATGTCAGCGAATACGCGATTTTGGTGACGTTTTCACAGCAACTCGCTAAATCTGTGGATGCTAGCCTGACGCCTGCTATTGCTCAAATCAATGAGCTTCGCATGGCGCAAGATTACCTTACTAAGCGCGATGCATTGCAGCAGTCTGCGGGAGCGTTGAATCTCTTAGTGCAACAGATTCGCACGGCGAAAACTCAGGCCGATACTGCCGTGGCCGCGTTGAAGCAGCCAGATGATTTGAAAGTGGTCTTTAATAAAGTCTTTGATAATGTGGTGACTCAACCAGCCAATGTATTGATCCCGGCAATTCCGGTTGTTTCTTCATTTGTCCAAGAGTTGGCACAGGTTGGGGATTTCCTGCAACAGCAGGGGGCGCAAGTCACCTTTAACAATGGCGGCGTTCAATTCCAGACCGCACAGCAGGCGGCGCAATATAATGCGATGATGGCGAGCCTGGTTGCCAAGTATCCTGCGATGGTAGCAGCACAGAAAAGTGTGATGAGCGTTATCCAGTAATTTTGGCATATAGAGTTTTGATGATGAGGGGCCAGTTGGCCCCTTTTGCTTTTTGAGCTTTAGATAAGTTGACGTTTTCTACTATTTGCCTGGATTGGATCTAGTTGATATTTGACCGGTTCTCTTTGCCAACTCGATAGCCTCAACCGAGCAGCAGGGCACTCCTACAGCTGCGGCTTGCACCCAAGGTCAACACTCAGTTTTGGGTTTTGGTGTTAAAAAACACCTTTGAGCAGCTGAAATAGATGAGAGCGGTGGGCTCGCGGGGGCAGATTTATGGCCCTTTGCCGGTTGGTTGACTCAGGATTAAGTGAGCGGGAAAGCTCTAACAACCCAATTAGTTAACGAGATTGAATATCAACCAAACTGCCAAAGTCCTCATTTGCTTTACGACTGTTGTTTTATTACACATTTGCCAAGTGACTTGCCCAGTTATAGACATTAGCTAGGTGAATGTCTCATCTCCCCTCTGCGAGCAAAAATAACTTGTGATATCGATCACACTTCAAAAACAAAACTCAAAATTAAAAGTGTGACAAAAATCACATTTAATGGGGTTTTTAGCTCAATAATCATCCGCTGTGGTTTTCTTACACCGCAATAATGTGATCTGCATCAACAAATCACCCCCTACGGTGGGGTATTTAATGTGATATGTATCACATGCTAAGGGTGAGTTACGCGTGAGTAAAAGAGCATGCTAAAGTTTGTTTTGCATACAGCGTGTTTGTATTCGATAACACCGGCGGGGTTTTGCAGAACTGCCTCAACAAAACAATTATATCGCGCTCTTATTGTTAGCGCGTACCAATAGGGGTGTTTTATGTTTTCACCAGACGCAAAGGTCAGAATTCAAAATTTTGGCCGATTCCTCAGTAATATGGTTATGCCCAATATCGGCGCATTTATCGCCTGGGGCATTATTACCGCACTGTTTATTCCTACGGGTTGGTTGCCGAATGAAACGCTAGCTAAGCTAGTTGGCCCGATGATCACCTATCTGCTGCCACTGTTGATAGGCTTTACCGGTGGCCGCTTGGTCGGTGGTGATCGTGGTGGTGTGGTCGGTGCTATCACCACGATGGGGGTTATCGTTGGTGCGGATATGCCAATGTTCCTCGGCGCGATGATTGCAGGCCCGCTGGGTGGCTGGGCAATCAAGCACTTTGACCGTTGGGTTGAAGGGAAAATCAAAAGCGGCTTTGAGATGTTGGTTAACAACTTCTCGGCTGGGATCATCGGTATGCTGTTGGCTATTTTGGCCTTCATGGCGATTGGCCCATTGGTAGAAGTGCTGTCTAAAGCACTGGCTGCTGGTGTGCATATCATGGTGCGAAATAACTTACTGCCATTAACCTCTATCTTTGTTGAACCGGCAAAAATTCTGTTCCTGAACAATGCTATCAACCACGGTATCTTCTCACCGCTGGGTATCCAGCAGGCGACTGAAACCGGTAAGTCTATCTTCTTCCTGATCGAAGCTAACCCAGGCCCAGGTTTGGGTGTGTTGATGGCGTATATGTTCTTCGGCAGAGGTAACGCCAAGCAGTCTGCTGGCGGCGCGGCTATCATCCACTTCTTTGGTGGTATCCACGAAATCTATTTCCCATACGTTCTGATGAACCCACGTTTATTGCTGGCGGTGATTCTGGGCGGTATGACTGGCGTGTTCACACTGACTGTGCTGAATGGCGGTCTGGTATCACCTGCTTCTCCTGGCTCTATCCTGGCGGTATTGGCGATGACACCTAAAGGTGCTTACTTCGCTAACATTGCTGCAGTTGCTGCGGCGTTTGCTGTGTCCTTTGTGGTCTCAGCTATCTTGCTGAAAACCTCTAAAGTTAAAGACGAAGACGAAGACAGCCTGGAAGATGCGACCCGTCGCATGCAAGACATGAAAGCGCAATCTAAAGGCGCACAAGCTGCTAATGCCGCTGCTGCCGCTGGCGACTTAAGTACTGTGCGTAAAATTATCGTTGCCTGTGATGCCGGTATGGGTTCCAGTGCGATGGGTGCCGGTGTGTTACGTAAAAAAGTACAAGATGCCGGCCTGAAGCATATTTCTGTCACTAACTGCGCTATCAACAATTTGCCAGATGATGTGGATTTGGTTATCACGCACCGTGATTTGACCGAGCGGGCAATGCGTCATGCACCGCAGGCACAGCATATCTCGCTGACCAACTTCCTTGACAGCCAGCTGTATACCAATTTGACCTTACGTCTGGTTGAAGCGGGCAAAGTTGCGGCAACCACCCAGAAAGTGATTGAAAAACTGGATGATAGCTTTGAGCCATCTGAAGCCAATCTGTTCCGACTGGGTGCTGAGAATATCTTCCTTAATCAACATGCAGCCACCAAAGAGCAGGCGATTCGCTTTGCGGGTGAGCAATTGGTGAAAGGCGGTTATGTCGAGCCGGAATATGTTGAAGCTATGCTGGATCGCGAAAAACTGACCTCCACCTATTTGGGCGAATCTATTGCTGTACCACACGGTACGATTGAAGCGAAAGATCGCGTACTGAAAACCGGTGTGGTGTTCTGTCAATATCCTGCCGGTGTGCGCTTTGGTGAAGAGGAAGACGAAGTGGCGCGCTTGGTTATTGGTATCGCCGCCCGTAATAATGAACACATTCAGGTAATTACCAGCTTAACGAATGCGCTGGATGATGAATCTGTCATTGAACGTTTATCTAAAACGACCAGCGTACAAGAAGTACTGGATTTACTGGGCGGTAAAAAGTAAACAGGTAATAACTGTGTCGTGATAGGGGTTATCCGGTGGTGCCGGATAACTACCGCAATCTGAATCGGGTCATTGGGAGTAAATGGCCCTTTTACAGCAAAAGGTAACGAATATGAAAGCATTGCATTTTGGCGCAGGTAATATTGGCCGGGGATTCATTGGTAAACTTCTAGCTGATGCCGGTGCGCAACTGACTTTCGCCGATGTTAACCAACCCCTGTTGGATGAGCTAAATAAGCGTAAGAGTTATCAGGTTAATGTGGTTGGCGAACAAGCGCGTGTTGAAGAAGTGAAAAATGTGAGCGCAGTGAACAGTGGCAGCCCAGAAGTGGTGGCCCTGATTGCTGATGCTGATATTGTCACCACTGCGGTTGGCCCACAAATTCTGGCTCGTATTGCTGGCACTGTGGCCCAAGGTTTGGTTACTCGTCATCAACAAGGTAATACTCGCCCACTGAACATTATTGCTTGTGAGAATATGGTGCGTGGCACCAGCCAGTTAAAACAGCATGTTTTTGCCGCGTTACCTGAAGATGAGCAGGCGTGGGTTGAGCAACATGTTGGTTTTGTCGATTCTGCGGTAGACCGCATTGTGCCGCCATCGGAAGCGGGCAGCACAGATATTCTGGCCGTGACGGTAGAAACATTCAGCGAGTGGATTGTCGATGGCACCCAGTTTAAAGGGCAGCCGCCGGAAATCGCCGGTATGGAACTCACTGATAATCTGATGGCCTTTGTTGAGCGCAAACTCTTCACATTGAATACCGGCCATGCCATTACCGCGTATCTGGGGCAATTGGCAGGTCACCAGACTATCCGTGATGCCATTTTGGATCCCGCAGTGCGCCAAACTGTAAAAGGCGCGATGGAAGAAAGCGGCGCGGTACTGATTAAACGTTATGCTTTTGACCCACAAAAACATGCCGCTTATATCAATAAGATTCTCTCCCGTTTTGAAAACCCTTACCTGCATGATGATGTTGAACGCGTTGGCCGTCAGCCGCTGCGTAAACTGAGTGCCGGTGACCGGTTGATCAAACCGCTGCTAGGGACGCTGGAATATCAGTTACCACATGATAACTTGATAACCGGTATTGCCGCTGCGATGAGTTATCGCAGTGAGCAGGATCCACAAGCTCAGGAATTGGTTGAATTATTGGCGAAATTAGGGCCGAAAGCCACCCTCGCTCAAATTTCTGACTTGCCCGCTGATAGCGAGGTTGTCGAACAGGCGGTGAGTGTGTATAACGCCATGCAGGACAAGCTGACACACTGATTCCGTTAAGAACCAAGACGGTTGTGTTAGCAGATAAATACCGTGTCGGATTGCACGGTATTTATCCTTTAGTCGCCTCATATCCAGTGATAAACAATGATTGAACAAACACAGGCATTTGAGAATCGGGTACTTGAACATCTGAACGCGGGGAAGACCGTTCGGAGTTTCCTGATGGCTGCTGTCGAATTATTAGCAGAAGCGCTCAATATTCTCGTGGTGCAAGTTTTTCGTAAAGATGACTACGCGGTGAAATATGCTGTGGGGCCCTTATTGGTCGGAGATGGCCCGCTAGGTGAGTTATCTGTCAGGTTGAAGTTGGTTTATGCTTTGGGGGTGATTACCCGGCATGAATATGAGGATGCGGAGCTATTAATGGCGCTGCGCGAGGAGCTAAACCATGATGGCACCGAGTATCGCTTTACTGACGATGAAATCCTCGGGCCATTTGGTGAATTACATTGTGTGGCTGAACTGCCGCCAGTGCCGACATTCTTACGCCCAGATGAAGCCGATGCTTTGCTGATTGCCATGCAACGCCAGCGTTATCAGCAAATGGTGCGCTCAACTATGGTGCTCTCCATCACCGAGCTGCTCTCCCGTATCAGTCAAAAACAAGTCTCCAAGCTCTCGCCACTCGGTCATGCCTGATTTAATGATGGACGACACTGAGCCATTCATCGGCTAACAACCACAATGCGGTAATTGCCATCAAGCCGCCCATCACGCCATTAAATAACCGCAACTTCCAATTGACGCGCAGCGCATGGCGCAATTGATCACCCAATACCGCCCACACCGCCACGCAAGGCAAATTCAATAAAGCAAAACCGGTCATAATCAGCAGCGTATGGCTGAGTGTCGCCCCTTCGCGCGGCGTAAATAATATGGCGACATTCATGGCCATCAGCCAGGCTTTTGGATTAATAGCTTGAAATAATGCCCCCTGAATAAATCCCATCGGTTGCTGGCTATCCCTGGCATTGGGGGTGCCAGAATTAAAAATCTTCCAAGAGAGCCACAATAAATAACCGCCCCCCAATGTCACTAAAGGCAGACGAATAACCCCCACCCAACTGAGAATCAGCGCCAGCAGTGTGGTCATCAACGCGCATTGTAATGCGCAGCCAAAGGTAATCCCCAGCATCATTGGCAGGGTGCGGCGTAACCCAAAATTGACGCCAGAGGCGGCTAACAACAGGTTATTGGGGCCGGGTGTTATCGACATAACGGTAACGTAACTGATAAAAGCACTGTCTAACATGGGGAATTCCTCTGCCCCCTTCGTGCTTGAAACTACAGGGCAGTTAGCCTGGGTCACTCACCCGAATCACTGACATAAATAAGTTCATCGGGATTTGTTCACTTGCTGCCGGTCTGCAATCCCAATGACGTTGGGTAACTAATTATATTGCCAAGGGATTTAGCATAAACAGCAATGGGCTGTGGCGTTAGACGCAGAAGTTATCTATTGTAATGGGTACAGTTTGCTTAACATAGAACTGTACCCATTGAACCTGCGGAGAACTGTCACCATGCCTGTTGTTATGAATGAAATTCGCTATTTGCAAGTGGCAGACAATTTGGCGCAGGCCATTAAAAATGGCAGTCTGCTAGCGGGCAGTCGTCTGCCTTCAGTGCGGGGTTACGCACAAAGTCACCAGGTGAGTATCAATACGGTGGTGGCGGCTTATCGTACGCTGGAAGACCGGGGCTTGATTGAGGCCCGCCCGCAGTCTGGGTTCTACGTCTGTAGCCCATCGACGGCGGTGGTGCCAACGGCCACCGTTGGCAAGCCGGTGGATGAGGTGCTGGATTTGATAGATACGGTTTTTGCCGCGCAACGCAATCCACGATTTACTAATATTTCACTCGCCTGCCCGCAAACCGGGGATTTTTACCCCAGTGCCAAATTGGGGCGTATCATGGCATCACTATTACGCCGAGAACCGCAGTTAATCAGCCAATATGCCTTACCCCCTGGCAGCCAGCGGTTACGTCAACAAATTGCTCGCCGCGCCATGACGCTAGGAATGCTGGCTTCCCCGGCTGATATCACCATTACTCATGGTTGCATGGAGGCGCTGCAATTGGCATTGCGGGTCACCACTAAGCCGGGGGATTGTGTCGGGTTGGAATCACCGACATATTTTTATCTCATGCCATTGCTGGCCAGCCTCGGCCTAAAAGCGGTGGAAATTCCCACAGATCCACAGCAGGGTTTATCGCTGGATGTGCTGGAATTGCTACTCGAGGAAGGGCGGTTAAATGCTCTGATTGCCATGCCAACGGTACAGAACCCTATGGGGTACACTATGCCGCTGGCGGCGAAAAAACGACTGGCACAGCTGATGAACGATCACCAAGTGCCATTAATTGAAGATGGGTTATATGCCGAAATTCAATTTGGTACGACATTATCTCCGGCAGTAAAAGCATTTGATCGTGACGGCTGGGTGCTGTTTTGTTCCAGCTTTACCAAAACACTGGCACCTGATTTCCGTGTCGGCTGGATTGACGGTGGGCGCTTTGCTGAAGCATTACATAAGCTAAAAGCGGTATCGTCGATGGCGGAGCCCGCATTGTTATCCGAAACTCTGGCACTGTTTCTGGAATCCGGTGGCTATGACCACCACTTGCGCAGTTTGCGCCGCCGCTATGCGCAGCAGGTACAGCTGGCCCAGCAATTGATTACCCGCAGTTTCCCCCGTGGCACCACAGTGACACAGCCCGCGGGCGGGTTTGTCTTTTGGGTGGAATTTCCGGCCGGTGTCGATACTGTCGCGCTATTTCATCAATTATTGCAGGAGCAAATTTGCTTGACGCCAGGCACGCTGTATTCGCCAAGTGGCCGTTATCGTAATGCTTTTCGCTTATCCTGCTGTTATCCATTCAACAGCCGCTATACCGGAGCATTAGAGCGGTTAGGGGCGGTTGCCTGTGAAATGAGTGGGCTACCGGCAGGAATGCAATGGCAGCCGTTACAGGAGGTTGCTGCCGAAAAGCAAACACCCTGATACACTATCTATCTTGATGCACAATCAGTGCTATTCTATCGCCAACTTTAGTGAAATATCGTGCCCATAGCGGCATGTACGGGCCAATACTATGAAAGAACATGCAGAAATCAAACGTCTAAGCGACATGCTGGATGCCATGAACCACAAAGATCCCGCTGTTATCCAGCAGGGTAATGTGGATTTAATCGCGCAGCATATGAAAGAAAAAGAAAAACTGGCCGTTGAAATTCAGCGTTTGAAAGAAGTGCGAGTCAAAAACCTGAGTGCAGAAGCGCAAAAACTGGCTCAATTGCCCTTTAGCCGCCCAATTACCAAAAAAGAGCAAGCGGATATGGGCACCTTGAAAAAAGCCGTGCGTGGTATTGTGGTAGTGCACCCAATGACCGCATTAGGCCGTGAAATGGGCTTGAAGGAAGTGACCGGTTACGCCAAAAAAGCGTTTTGATCGCTGCGCTCAATCAATTCGGGTGTGTGGCATTGCTGCCACCCGATTGGCTATTGTCAGAGTTTAATCGGATAATTTTGAATGTGTCCCAGTGCGGACAAAAACAATTTGGCTCATCTGGGTAGGGCTACTTAGTTTGTAGATGAGCAAAAAAAACCCTCCGATATGGCATTCGCGAAAGTAGCAATATTGCCTGACCCCCCTTAATACCTAGCTATTTCCCAGTAAACGCCGGTTAAAATCTTCGATTTTCCCTTCTTCAATGCGTGTCAGCATGGTTTTGCTCCAACTGGCAGATAACCCCGCAGCTGCCAATAAACGGCGATATTGTTCTTCATCAAATGGCATATGCCAGGCAATGGCGATGGCTTCAGATACCGAGATATCACTGGTTCGTGCTAATAATGCTAATGGATGACTTTCGCTGATTTTACCGGGCGAAATCACCCGATACAGCCAGCCGCAGTAACCGGTTTGCTGCATCATCACCGACATATCTTTGATGGCAAAATGGAAGTTGAGTTTGTAACAAGGCGAGCGCGGTTGGGTTACCTGAATGATGGCACCGCCCCAACGATAAATATCCCCTATATGTACATTTTGCTCTGTCATACCGAGGGTTGAGATATTTTCGCCATAAGCCGGTGCGGAGAAGATATCGGCTTGCTCAGGGAACTGCTGCGCCCAGTAAGCATAATGCTCGCGTGGATAGTGGCATAAGGCGCGATCCGGGCCGCCATGAAAGCGGGTTTCGGCTTGTTCATCGCCCTCTAACCCCAGCGGCGTGAGCATAATCCCACCCTGCACCTGACGTTTGCCAATCGCACTGGGCGAACTGCCGCTATAAGGTTCGATTTTACCGATATATACCTGTGGATTATTCATCTGTTCTCCTCATCTGCATCAGGCTGGGAGAGTCAGGATACCCTGCCTGATGGCAGGGTTCCAAGGTTTAGCCATCGGTCAAAAGGTTTCCCAGTTATCTTGTTGATTATTTTGACGAGTTTCTGAAGTTTGGCGCGCTGCTGTGCTGTTAGAGGCGCTGACGTGCCGAGCCATAACCGCTTCAGCATGTTGATGTTGTGGAGTTTCTGCCTCTGACTCGGACAATCGGAACACGGCAACCGCTTGTGCCAGTAAGATAGCTTGCTCAGCCAGCGAGTCTGCCGCCGCCGCAGATTCCTCCACCAAGGCGGCATTTTGCTGGGTGGTGCTGTCCATTTCGGCGATGGCTTGGCTGACTTGGGTGATACCACGGCTTTGCTCATCAGAGGCTGAGGCAATTTCTGCCATAATATCATGCACGTGAGTGACTGAGCGGACGATGTCATCCATGGTTTTCCCCGCATTTTGTACCAGTAACGTTCCTGCACTCACTTGAGATACCGATTCACCAATCAGCCCCTCAATCTCTTTCGCCGCCTGTGCACTGCGTTGTGCCAGATTACGTACTTCGCTGGCTACCACGGCAAAACCACGGCCTTGTTCGCCGGCACGAGCCGCTTCAACCGCGGCATTCAGTGCCAAAATATTCGTCTGGAAAGCAATGCTATTAATCACAGAGGTAATTTCAGAGATTCGTTTGGAACTGCCAGAAATATCATTCATGGTGCGCACGACATCGCTAACTAACTTGCCGCCCTGTTGTGCGGTTGTTGAGGCCTCGGTAGCCAGTTGATTAGCATGGTGGGCATTATCGGCATTCTGTTTCACTGTGGCATTCAGCTGCTCCATACTGGCCGCCGTTTCTTCTACGGCTGCAGCTTGTTGCTCAGTGCGCGAGGACAAATCTGTATTGCCGGCAGCAATTTCACCAGAGGCATGAGACACCTGACTGACGCCAACACGAATGTCATCAATCATAGCGCGCAGATTTTCATTCATCCGGGCGACAGCATTCATCAGCAAACCTAATTCATCAGTACGATTTGATTTAGTCGCCGTGGTTAAATCACCGGTAGCAATACGTTCAGCCATTGCCAGTGTGGTGCGCAATGGTAGGGTTATCTGGCGGGTCATTCGCCATGAAATCAGCAAACCACACAGCAAGGCTGCAAGGGCCGCAATTGCTAATAACCATTGCGCGTTATTAATTTCGAGGTGGGTACCTTGCAGCTCTTGGGTGAACAACTGGGTCGCGAGCTTATTCAATTCATTGGCACTGGCTTCCATCACTTTACCCACTTCCAGCTCTTGCCGATATGCCGGTAAATAGGCCAGCACATTGTCTTTATAGGTGGCGAGGCTGGAGATTACCGGGGCCATTAGCTGTTGCTGACTGGCTGATAAAACCGGCATAAAGGCATTGGCTGCGCTGTTGGCAACATTGATGGAGGTGATCAGCGAAGATTCTGCTTCCTGGTTGCGATCCAGCAATAAACCACGGGCGTTATAGCGCACGGTCATTAACTTCTGGTTCATTTCCGCCAACAGAATTTGGGTGTTGGTATCCGCCCCTTCATTGAGAAAATTTTGCTGTAACTCATTGAGATTTTTCTGGGTTTCGGAAATATTCCAACTTTTTCGCACATCGTCTTTATGGGCCACTGCATTGACAAAATTACTTTGCTGTTGCAGGTATTCTTCAGCGATATCACTAATACTATTAATTATTTTATGGTTTTCTGCCGACCAACTAAGTTTCTCACTTTCAGTCAGCAGGCTTTTTATTTCATTAATATGTTCAGAGTTTTCTTTTATATATTTCAGGTCATAAGTTCTTTCATATAGCGCACGGTTATATTTTGCCTGATTGGCTTCATCATTAATTTTGTAGCTTAGATCGACTTTATAAGCATGTTTTTCAATGGCAGAAAAATGATAAGCAGTCGTTCCAGCGATAATCCCAACTAACAACAACATCAGAAAAAAGCTTAATCCCAGCTTTTTACCTACTTTCACGTTTTCAAAGTTACCGAAAACTTTGCTAAATGCTGCCATGTTCTTCTCCGTTATGCAGTGTTTATGCTGCAAATCAATCAGCGTAGGTGAGTTTTGGAGGTCTTATTATTAGAGAGGTGAAAGGGACTGATTGAACGTGGGGGAGTCTTGGCAAGAGTACAATTCCCCGACGTTGTTATAACTGCACTCATGGATTCACGCCATAAATGCCAGTAACCTTCTTAGTACAATCTATCGGCAGAAATTGGCTAAACTTTAGCAATAAAAAATGCCAGCAAGGTCACCTTACTGGCATTTATACCCTGCGGCTTGAAGCCGTAGGGGTTAGCTATGCGGACGTATCCGAATTACTTAGCTTGAGCGAAACGGGCTGCTGCTTCGTCCCAGTTAACTACGTTCCAGAATGCTTTGATGTAGTCTGGGCGGCGGTTTTGGAATTTCAGGTAGTAAGCATGTTCCCAAACATCCAGGCCAATAATCGGGAAGCCTGATGCGCCAGAAACCGCTTCACCCATCAACGGGCTGTCTTGGTTAGCAGTAGAAACTACCGCCAATTTGCCGTCTTTCAATACCAGCCAAGCCCAACCAGAACCGAAACGGGTCGCAGCCGCTTTTTCGAATTCTTCCTGGAATTTCTCTACGCTACCGAAATCGCGTTCGATAGCAGCTTTCAGATCGCCACCAAGGCTAGTGCCCAATTTCAGGCCTTTCCAGAAGAAGCTGTGGTTAGCATGGCCGCCGGCGTTATTGCGCATAAAGGTGCGCTTGTCAGCAGGGACTTTGTCCAGATCTTTGATAAGATCTTCAACGCTATAGCTTGCCAGTTCCGGGTAGGCTTCCAACACCGTGTTTGCATTGTTTACATAGGTTTGGTGGTGTTTGGTGTGATGGATTTCCATCGTCTGCTTATCGAAATGTGGTTCCAGGGCGTCATAAGCATAAGGCAGGGATGGCAGTGAGTAACTCATAATCATCGTCTCCATAGGTGTAGGGCGGTGCAAAAAAAGTAAGCACCGCGTAAGCATTCGGATCATTATAGTTAATTAAATGATATTGAAAATGATTATCAATTCCTTACTAACTATGTGGCTTTTCTATTCAATGATGCGCTGAGGGTGGGTATACACTGTGGCTCTACCGGGCTTACTGAAGCCAACCAGGGTGAGATTACACCGAGTTGCAACTTCAACGGCTAAGGTTGTGGCAGCAGAAACAGCAAATAAAATCTCGGCACCGCACATCGCGGTTTTCTGCACCATCTCATAGCTGGCACGGCTGGAAACCAGCACCGCGCCTTGCTGCCACGGCTGTTTGGCCCGAATCCCTAGCAGTTTATCCAGCGCCACATGGCGGCCAACATCTTCACAACCGCCCAATAATTCCCCTTGAGGTGTAATCCAGGCCGCAGCATGGGTGCAACCCGTCAGTTGGCCCACAGTTTGTACCTGTTTGAGTTGCGCAAGCGCACTATCCAAGTGATTAAGGTTAAAAGTTTGTGTAAAAGGCAGGGGCGTGATTGGTCGGAAAATATCATCCAATTGTTCAATACCACAGACACCACATCCAGTGCGACCAGCCATAGCACGGCGGCGTTCTTTCAATCCGGCAAAACGGCGGCTGGATAGTTCAATATTAACTTCTATGCCATTGCAGCCAGGGGTGACATCAATGGCATAGATTTCTTGTGGTGCGGCAATAATGCCTTCCGATAGCGAAAATCCTAGAGCGAAGGCCTCTAAATCCTTGGGGGTTGCCATCATCACGACATGAGAAATGCCGTTGTACACCAGTGCTACTGGTACTTCTTCAGCCAGCCAATCCCGCTGTGGCTCTGCCATATGATGGCGCTGTAGCACGTTAAGTTGCTTGGCACCGCAAATTTCGGTGGGAAAGTCAGTTGTTGACGGTTTGATCTGGCTCACTATGTTGTCCTGAAAGTTATAACCCATAGTCACAATGTGGTAACATTCACATTAAGAATGGTGTGGCTATATTCTACTATTAAAGGAATGTATCTCACACTGACGAGCTGGATATCGCATAAGCGATTTTAGCGCCTCCCATTTCGTTGAGGGAAGCGCGAACTCAATTTTAAATTCATACCCAAAATAATTTGAGTTGCAGGAAGGCGGCAAGCGAATTAATCCCGATGAGCTTACTTAAGCAAGTGTTTCGGGTTAGTGAGAGCAGCCAACGCCCATGTAGCTCGGAGTATTAAGGGTAAAGCATTGTGACAATCGTGAAATGAAGGAGAGACCCATGCAGGTCAGCAGAAGGCAGTTCTTTAAGATCTGCGCTGGCGGTATGGCGGGAACCACGGTCGCGGCACTCGGCTTTACGCCGTCAGTGGCGCTAGCGGAAACGCGGCAATATAAATTGTTGCGCGCCCGTGAAACGCGGAATACCTGCACGTACTGTTCTGTCGGTTGCGGGCTTTTGATGTATAGCCTGGGCGACGGTGCGAAAAACGCCAAAGAGAGTATTTTCCACATTGAGGGGGATCCAGATCACCCGGTAAACCGTGGTGCACTTTGTCCAAAAGGTGCGGGGCTGGTGGACTTTATCCACAGCGAAAGCCGCCTGAAATACCCAGAATACCGCGCGCCAGGTTCCGATAAGTGGCAGCGAATCAGTTGGGATGATGCTTTTACGCGCATCGCCAAGCTGATGAAAGAAGACCGGGATGCTAACTTTATTGAGACCAACGACGCCGGTGTTACCGTCAACCGTTGGCTGAGTACCGGCATGCTGTGTGCTTCGGCATCCAGTAATGAAACGGGTTATTTGACCCAGAAATTTAGTCGCGCTCTCGGCATGCTTGCCGTAGACAACCAAGCACGTGTCTGACACGGACCAACGGTAGCAAGTCTTGCTCCAACATTTGGTCGCGGTGCGATGACCAACCACTGGGTTGATATCAAGAACGCGAATTTAATTATCGTCATGGGCGGTAATGCGGCAGAAGCGCATCCGGTGGGATTCCGCTGGGCGATGGAAGCCAAGATCCACAACAATGCCAAGCTGATCGTGATAGATCCGCGCTTTACCCGTACTGCGTCGGTGGCTGATTTTTATACGCCAATCCGCTCCGGTACTGATATCGCGTTCCTATCCGGTGTCTTGCTGTACCTGATAACCAACGAAAAAATTAACCGCGAATACGTCGAAGCCTATACCAACGCCAGCTTGCTGGTGCGGGAAGACTTTACCTTCGAAGACGGTTTGTTCAGCGGCTATGACGCCGATAATCGTAAATACGATAAAACCAGCTGGAACTACCAGTTGGATGAAAATGGCTTTGCGAAACGCGACGTCACCCTGCAAGACCCACGTTGCGTGTGGAACTTGCTGAAAGAGCATATCAGCCGCTACACGCCAGATGTGGTGTCTAATATCTGTGGCACACCGAAAGAAGATTTCATCACGGTTTGCGAATATATCGCAGAAACCAGTGCTGCAGATAAAACCGCATCGTTCTTGTACGCCTTGGGCTGGACGCAACACTCAGTTGGCGCGCAAAACATCCGCACTATGGCAATGATTCAGTTGCTGCTGGGCAATATGGGGATGGCGGGTGGTGGTGTGAACGCCTTGCGCGGTCACTCCAATATTCAGGGGCTGACTGACCTGGGCTTGCTGTCGCAAAGTCTGCCGGGTTATATGAATCTGCCGTCTGAGAAACAGCCAGATATTGAAACTTACCTCAAGGCCAACACGCCGAAAACCTTGTTGCCGGGCCAGGTAAACTACTGGAGCAATTATCCGAAATTCTTCGTCAGTATGATGAAGAGCTTCTATGGCGATAAAGCACAGAAGGAAAATGGCTGGGGCTACGACTGGTTGCCGAAGTGGGATAAAGGCTACGACGTCTTGCAGTATTTCGAGATGATGTCGCAGGGTAAAGTGAATGGCTATCTGTGCCAGGGTTTTAACCCGGTTGCTTCTTTCCCTAATAAAAACAAAGTGGTAGCGGCACTGTCGAAACTGAAGTTCCTGGTAACTATTGACCCACTCAATACTGAAACTGCGAACTTCTGGCAAAACCACGGTGAGTTTAACGACGTCGATTCGTCGAAAATTCAAACTGAGGTATTCCGCTTACCATCAAGTTGCTTTGCGGAAGAAAATGGCTCAATCGTTAACTCTGGTCGCTGGCTACAATGGCACTGGAAAGGTGCGGATTCACCGGGCGAAGCCATGAATGACGGTGGTATTTTGGCCGGTATCTTCCTGCGTCTGCGCGAAATGTATCAGCGCGAAGGCGGTGCGGTGCCAGAACAGGTGCTGAATATGACCTGGGATTACCTGACACCAGAAAATCCTGAGCCGGAAGAAGTGGCGATGGAAAGTAATGGTCGCGCCCTGGCTGATATAACTGACGCCGATGGCAAAGTGCTGGTCAAAAAAGGCGAGCAGCTTAGCACCTTTGCTCATCTGCGTGATGACGGCACCACCGCCAGTGGTTGCTGGATATTTGCGGGTAGCTGGACGCCAGCCGGTAACCAGATGGCACGACGCGATAACGCCGACCCATCAGGCCTGGGTAACACGCTGGGCTGGGCATGGGCATGGCCACTTAACCGCCGCATTCTGTATAACCGTGCTTCTGCTGACCCGCAGGGTAAACCTTGGGATCCGAAACGTCAGTTGCTGGAGTGGGATGGAGCGAAGTGGACGGGCATTGATGTCCCTGACTACAGCGCAGCTCCTCCGGGCAGTGATGTCGGGCCATTTATTATGCAGCCTGAGGGGATGGGGCGTCTGTTTGCCATTGATAAAATGGCAGAAGGGCCGTTCCCAGAACACTATGAGCCATTCGAAACACCATTGGGCACCAACCCACTGCACCCGAATGTGATATCCAACCCGGCGGCCCGCGTCTTTAAAGACGATTTGGCCACGATGGGTTCTCATGAGCAATTCCCATATGTCGGTACCACTTATCGTCTGACCGAGCATTTCCACTACTGGACGAAGCATGCATTGCTTAATGCCATTATGCAGCCGGAACAGTTTGTAGAAATTGGCGAAAAACTGGCAGCGAAAAAGGGCATCCAGCATGGGGATACGGTAAAAGTCAGCTCTAACCGTGGCTATATCAAGGCCAAGGCAGTGGTGACCAAACGTATTCGCACACTGAATGTCAACGGACAAGAAGTCGACACCATTGGTATTCCGATCCACTGGGGATTTGAAGGGGTGGCGAAAAAAGGCTTCCTGGCCAATACACTGACGCCATTTGTCGGTGATGCTAATACGCAAACGCCAGAGTTTAAGGCGTTCTTGGTCAACGTGGAAAAGGTGTAACGGAGAGAATCTATGTCACTGCAATCTCAAGACATTATCAGGCGCTCCGGCACCAACTCCCTGACGCCGCCGCCGCAGGATCGTAATTTCCAGGCAGAGGTGGCGAAGCTTATCGATGTCACCACCTGTATTGGTTGTAAAGCTTGTCAGGTGGCGTGCTCGGAGTGGAACGACATCCGCGATGAAGTCGGTTACAACGTCGGGGTGTACGATAACCCCGCCGATTTGACCGCCAAATCATGGACGGTGATGCGCTTCTCTGAAGTTGAGGAAAACGGCAAGCTGGAGTGGCTTATTCGTAAGGATGGCTGCATGCATTGCGCCGACCCAGGCTGCCTGAAGGCATGTCCGTCGGAAGGGGCAATAATTCAGTATGCCAATGGCATCGTCGATTTCCAATCAGAGCATTGTATCGGTTGTGGTTATTGCATCGCGGGTTGCCCGTTTGATGTGCCGCGCATGAATAAAGACGATAATCGGGTGTACAAATGTACCCTGTGCGTCGACCGCGTGGGTGTTGGCCAGGAACCTGCTTGTGTGAAAACTTGCCCGACTGGGGCGATTCACTTTGGTACTAAAGAGTCGATGAAAGAAGTGGCTGCTGGCCGAGTTGCGGAACTGAAAACCCGTGGCTTTGATAACGCCGGGTTATATGACCCTGCGGGTGTCGGTGGTACCCACGTGATGTATGTTCTGCATCATGCGGATAAACCTCAGCTTTATCATGGCTTGCCGGAAAACCCGACCATCAGCCCGACCGTGACTTTCTGGAAAGGCGTCTGGAAACCACTGGCGGCGGTAGCCTTTGCCGCCACCTTTGCTGCCAGTATTTTCCATTACGTTGGTGTCGGCCCGAACCGGGTTGAGGAAGAAGAGGAGGAAGACGATAAATCAGATTCCACGCCTTCTGATACCGCATCTAAGGCGCCAGAGCAGACTACCGCTGAGCACTCAGACGACGGGGAAACGCGGAAATGAAAAAAGAAAAGCGGATCCAGCGCTACAGTGCGCCGGAGCGAATCAACCACTGGATAGTCGCCTTCTGCTTTATGCTGGCAGCTATCAGTGGCTTGGGGTTCTTCTTCCCGTCATTTAACTGGTTGATGAATATTTTTGGTACTCCCCAGCTAGCGCGCATCCTTCACCCCTTCGCAGGGGTGATTATGTTCGCGGCCTTCCTCATCATGTTTTTCCGTTACTGGAAGCATAACCTGATTAACAAGGAAGACCTGGAGTGGGCAAAAAATATCCACAAAATCGCCATGAATGAGGAAGTGGGCGATACTGGGCGCTATAATTTCGGTCAGAAGTGTGTATTTTGGGCTGCTATTATTAGTCTGGTGCTGCTACTGGCCAGTGGTGTGGTTATTTGGCGGCCTTACTTTGCGCCCTCTTTCCCGATCCCGCTGATTCGCCTGGCACTGCTGGTGCATTCGCTGGCGGCGGTGGGGTTAATCCTGGTGATTATGGTGCATATCTATGCCGCCCTATGGGTGAAAGGCACGATTACCGCGATGGTGGAAGGTTGGGTACCGGCAGCATGGGCTAAAAAGCACCATCCGCGCTGGTATCGTGAGGTTGAAAGTAAGCGTCAGAAAAGACAGGAAGAGAAACCCTGATGAGTATTCGCATTGTCCCTAAAGATCAATTAGGAAAACAAAGCGAAAAAGGTTCAACGGCGGGGAATATCCCGCCGTTACTTTTCGCTAATTTAAAAAGCTTGTATACCCGGCGAACCGAACGTTTGCAGCAGTTAGCGCTGGATAACCCGCTGGCTGATTATCTGGATTTTGCGGCTAAAATTACCCAAGCACAGCAAAAAGCACTGCATGACCATCCGCTGGTGTTGGATATGCAAGCTGAGCTGGAGCAATCTGCGATTAGCGGTAAGCCGCCACTGGATTTGAGTGTTTTTCCGCGAACAGAGCACTGGCGCAAGCTGTTGTCAGCGCTGATTGCCGAGTTACGCCCAGAGGCACCAGATCATATTGTGGCGGTGCTGGATAATCTGGATAAGTCTTCAGTACATGAGCTGGAGCTGTACGCCGATGCTCTGCTAAACCGCGAGTTTGCGAAGATTGGCAGCGAAAAAGCGCCATTTATCTGGGCTGCGCTGTCATTGTATTGGGCGCAAATGGCCAGCCAAATCCCAGGGAAAGCTCGGGCTGAATATGGCGAACATCGCCAATTTTGCCCTGTATGCGGCAGTATTCCGGTATCCAGTGTGGTGCATATTGGCACTAACAATGGCTTGCGCTATTTACACTGTAATTTGTGTGAAAGCGAGTGGCATGTGGTGCGGATTAAGTGCAGCAACTGCGAGCAGACAGGTGATTTGAATTATTGGTCGCTGGACAGCGAATTGGCGGCAGTGAAGGCTGAAAGCTGTGGTGATTGTGGCACTTACCTGAAAATTTTATATCAGGAAAAAGATCCGCAGGTAGAAGCTGTGGCGGATGACTTAGCCTCGCTGATTCTCGATGCTAAGATGGAAGGCGAGGGTTTTGCTCGCAGCAGTATTAATCCGTTTTTGTTCCCAGGGGAATAATGCGGGTTTATTAATATTGATTGTGCTGAAGATAAAAAAGTCGTTCAGCACAATCAAATAATAACGAGTTAGTTATCACCAAATAAATCACGGGTATAAACTTTATCTTTTACATCATTTAATACATCAAGCATCCGGTTACTGATAATAATATCGGACTCTTGTTTGAACTTATCTAAATCAGTTAATACACGAGAGTTAAAAAACTCAGTTTCTTGTAATGTCGGTTCATAGATAATGACTTCAACGCCCTTAGCCTTAATGCGCTTCATAATCCCTTGAATACTCGACGCCCGGAAGTTATCAGACCCACTTTTCATGATGAGGCGATAGACACCAACAACTTTGGGGTTGCGCTTTAGAATATCAGCGGCGATAAAATCTTTGCGAGTGGTATTGGAGGCAACAATGGCATTAATAAGATTTTGCGGAACATGGTTGTAATTTGCCAAGAGTTGCTTGGTATCTTTAGGTAAGCAGTAGCCGCCATAGCCGAAGGATGGATTATTATAATGTGGCCCAATTCGAGGGTCGAGGCAGACACCATCAATAATTTGGCGGGTATCTAAGCCATGTGAAGCCGCGTAAGTATCCAGCTCATTAAAATAAGATACTCGCATCGCCAAATAGGTATTAGCGAAGAGTTTAATTGCCTCGGCTTCTGTGGAATCTGTAAATAAAGTCGGTATATTCTCTTTAATTGCGCCTTCTTTTAATAAATTAGCAAAGACCTCTGCCCGCTCGGAGCGCTCGCCAACAACAATACGAGAAGGGTGTAAATTATCATAGAGAGCAAGCCCTTCCCGCAGGAATTCCGGGGAGAAGATGAGATTATTACAGCCAAATTTTTCTTTGGTTTTAGCAGTATAGCCGACAGGTACAGTTGACTTAATAATCATTACTGCATCGGGGTTAATCGCCATAACATCCTGAATGACAGCTTCAATAGATTTGGTATTGAAATAGTTCTTTTCAGGATCGTAATCAGTCGGTGTGGCAATAATGATATAACTTGCGCCTTCATAAGCATCACGTTTATCTAGCGTAGCTCGGAAATTTAGCGCTTTATTTTGTAAATAATCTTGTAGCTCTGTATCAATGATGACCGATTCTCTACGGTTCAGCATCTCCACTTTTTCTGGAATGATATCTAAGGCCACGACCTCATGATGCTGTGACAACAAGATACCATTTGATAACCCGACATAACCTATACCCGCTATTGCAATTTTCATTATAAATATTCTCAGTAATTCAACTCGCTAATAATTAAAGTAAATGTTTTCATTTCTTTAATAATTTAAAATAATTGCGACGTCTAAAATATCTAATAACTCTTCAGATATATTGTTACAAATAATAGAGGTTTTCTGAGCGTTTTGCTGATTGTTAGGAGGGAGTAGGAGCACTCATGCTATTATCTTCATCCTATTGATTTTTCTGACTAACATACAGGCCGTATGTTCAACAAATCTTCAATATAGCTAAATTTGTGGCGATATTATTCCATATTTAAAGACCTGTATAGCGCCATCCATCAAATTATCTTGGCAAGGCGTGAAAGATAAGTGTGATGTTAAATTGACACTATCCGCTGCGCGGCGGTCAGGTTGGCGGCTGCGATGAGTGCGACCATGGGTTGCACCATTGTTTTTCTTTGTAATAACAATGGGTGCGAGTGATTAGCTCAACATGGCGCACAGTTCTTCGCCAGCTGGGGTATCTTGATCTAAACTTTCCGCCAATTAACGGCAGATAAACCTATTTGATGGTAAGGTTACCCCTGTGCCGCCAGATAAAAAGCCATTACCGAGTGGCTGTACGCAGTATCAGAATCTGACCCTGTTAGGGTAAATAGGCACCCTGGTTGATGGCTAACGAGTCAACTTTTACTACTAAGTGTTAGTGTCCAACGCAGCTAAATGAATCGTGTGGCATTAATTAATTCGTCAGAGTACCCGACCTTGTTGGGGGCTTTTTTGACCTCACTATCACTAATACCTGAGTGACTATGAGCGCAGAATCACATCTGTTATACCGCCAGTTACCGGCAATTGACCGCCTGCTGCACCAACCTGAAATGGCAACATTGCTGGCCGAGTATGGCCCTGTTTTATTGACCGAAACCTTGAGAAAATTACAGCTGGAGGCCCGTGAGCATATTCGCCAATTTGATACTCTGGCGGATTGGTGCACCGATTGGCCCGCTGCTTTACGTCAACGATTGAATCAACGCCAGCCCGCATTAAAACCTGTCTTTAACCTTTCCGGTACTGTTTTGCACACCAATTTAGGCCGTGCCCCCTTGGCTGAATCTGCCATTTCCGCTGTGAATGACGCGATGCGCGGTGCTGTGACATTGGAATATTCGCTGGATGGTGCGCGGCGCGGTCATCGTGATCGGGCGGTTGCCGATTTGCTCTGTGAACTTACCGGGGCTGAAGATGCTTGTATCGTCAATAATAACGCCGCAGCGGTATTTCTGATGCTCAGCGTCATGGCTGCTGGCAAACAGGTGGTCGTTTCTCGCGGTGAATTAGTAGAGATTGGCGGGGCTTTTCGGATTCCTGATGTGATGCGCCAAGCCGGTTGTGAACTGGTAGAGGTGGGCACCACCAACCGCACTCATCTGAAAGATTATCGTCAGGCCATCAGTGAACATACGGGTCTGCTGATGAAAGTTCATACCAGCAATTACAGTATTGAGGGCTTTACCGCCTCAGTGGCAGAGTCACAGCTGGTCGCCTTGGGCCATGAGTTTGCGATTCCTACCGCGACGGATTTAGGCAGTGGCTCACTGGTTGATATGACTCGCTATGGTTTACCGGCGGAACCCATGCCACAGCAATTGATAGCCGCTGGGGTCGATTTGGTGACTTTCTCCGGCGATAAACTCTTGGGTGGCCCTCAGGCGGGGATTATTCTCGGTAAAAAACAGTGGATTGACCAATTACAGCAGCATCCACTCAAACGGGTGCTTCGCGCCGATAAAATGACGCTAGCCGCACTGGATGCCACTTTACGTCTGTATCAGCAACCAGACCGACTAACCGAACTGTTGCCGACCATGCGGTTACTGACTCGCCCGGCAGAGGCCATTGCCGAGAGCGCCCAACGGGTGCTGGCCGCACTGGCAGGCAACTATGACACTGATTTTACCCTGGCGGTCGAGCCGTGTTGGTCACAAATCGGGAGTGGTTCATTACCGGTAGATAGATTACCCAGTTGGGCGGTGACTTTTGCCCCCAAAGACGGCAGTGGCAGTACTTTGGCGGCGCTAACCGAGCGCTGGCGTGGTTTGGCTAAACCGATTATTGGCCGCGTGACCGACGGACGTTTATGGCTGGACTTGCGCTGTCTTGAGAATGAAGCCGCACTGCTCCAGGAGTTAGCACCATGATTATTGCAACCGCAGGCCATGTCGATCACGGCAAAACGACATTGTTACAGGCAATTACCGGGGTAAATGCAGATCGTCTGCCGGAAGAAAAGCAGCGCGGGATGACCATTGATCTGGGCTATGCCTATTGGCCGCAACCTGACGGCAATATTATTGGCTTTATTGACGTACCCGGCCATGAAAAGTTCTTAGCCAATATGTTGGCGGGTGTGGGCGGTATTGACCATGCCTTATTGGTGGTGGCCGGCGATGACGGTGTGATGGCGCAAACCCGTGAACACCTGGCTATTTTACGGCTAAGTGGGCATCCGACCCTGACTGTCGCACTGACGAAAGCAGATGCTGTCGATGACGAGCGCATTGCGCAAGTAAGCCAGCAGGTGATGGCCGAACTGGCCGCGCAAGGCTGGTCGGCGCAGCAGGTCACTGTGTTTGTCACAGCGGCGACCACGGGCCTTGGTATCAGTGAATTGCGCGAACATTTGGCGCAATGTCATCAGCAAGATGAAAATAATGGTCGGTTGCAGCGGCGTTTCCGCCTGGCTATTGACCGCGCATTCAGTGTGAAAGGTGCCGGTTTAGTGGTGACCGGCACCGCATTGGCGGGGCAAGTGGCGGTGGGCGATACCTTATGGCTCACCGGCGGTAATTGCCCTGTGCGAGTGCGAGGAATTCATGCCCAAAACCAAAAGACGCAACAGGCGCAGGCGGGCCAGCGTATTGCTCTGAATATCAGCGGCGATATCAGTAAGCAACAGATTAACCGTGGCGACTGGCTATTAGCGCAACAGCCGCCAGAGGCCCTTGACCGCGTGTTGGTGGCCGTTGATGCGGATACGCCGATACAACATTGGCAGCCTCTGCATATACATCATGCCGCTAGTCATATTACTGGGCGCTTTTCGCTACTGACGAACCCACAATCCATTAGCTCACAATCCATTAGTTCACAATCTATTAATCTAGAATCCACTGATGCCACATCCCCATTAATACTGGCCGAATTGCTGCTGGATACCCCGCTCTGGCTGGCTGAAAATGACCGGCTGATTCTACGGGATATTGCGGCGAAAAAAACCTTGGGCGGGGCGCGGGTTATCCATCTGGCGGTGCCCAAACGGGGTAAACGCCAACCGGCATTTTTGGCGTGGTTAACTGCCCTGGCACAAGCCAAAAATTGTCGTGAAATCTTGGGATTACATTTGTCGCAAGGGCCGGTTTCGGTCTCCCGATTCAGTTGGGCACGTCAGCTTACAGGCCAAGACACCGCCGAGTTACTGGCCAGCACTGATAGTGTTGTGGCAGGTGATATCGCGCTGTCACTCCCTCATGCTCAGCAAGCCCAGCAAACCTTATTGCATGTTTTATGTCTGTATCATCAGCAACATGGCGACCAAATGGGGCTAGGGCGGGCGCGGCTACGGCGTATGGCATTGCCGACACTGGATGAAGGCCTGGTATTTCGTTTAATTGATAACCTGTTGGCTCTGGGGGAATTAAAAAATACCCGTGGCTGGCTGCATCTCCCGCAGCACGGGCTGGCATTTACTGAACAGGAACAGCTGTTATGGCAGCAAGTTGCCCCCCACTTTGGGGATTCTCCGTGGTGGGTTCGTGATATCGCCACGACACTGCAAATAGATGAAGCTGAGATGCGCAACTTGTTACGAAAAGCGGCGCAACTGGGCCACATTACCGCCATTGTCCCAGACCGCTATTATCTGAGTCAGCGCATTACGCAGTTTGCGGATTTAATTCGTGAGCTGGATGCCAGCCAAGGTAGCGCCAGTGCTGCTGATTTTCGTGACCGGCTTGGCATTGGCCGCAAACTGGCAATTCAAATCCTGGAATTCTTTGACCGCAGTGGATTTACCCGGCGTCGGGGTAATGACCATCTACTGCGCGACCGGGGATTATTTTCTTCAATAGCTTGAGATCTAAAATCGAGCCGCACCGAGAATAATTTGTTTAATTATTAATCATCGTTACATAGCCGCTAGCACTATCAATGATTTTGCTAGCGGCAGTAATGAGGGGGTAATTTTCTACTCTGGCTTGCGAAACTAAAACTCGACCACAAGGGTTTTGATGCATATCGGGGAGTTTCAGGGTATTGAGCACCTGCTCCCCTTTCAAGATTGATTCTGTAAAACCATTGTTAAACAACATGTTGCGTAACATTTCAGGATCAATTTCTATCTTTTCAATACTTCCTTGTTGCGTTTTTCAGGTTGGGCAGCAAGCCAGATGAGTATCAAGTAAATAAATCATTTTCATCCTTAGCTCCAAACAGATTAATGACAGCCTTGTCTTCATCATCGAAATTATCTGGGCAAGAAACCTTACCCGCCAGAAACCCTAACTGGCGTTTTGGCTGTTCCTCAATATCTACAACAGGGAGGCCATTGTATTATGCTGGCCAAACCAACTTGACCAGACCATCTTTGCATTACTCTGCTGCTAGTGTTTCCGGCTGTTTGCGAATAAATATTGCTACCAAGCTCAACCACAATAAGCCACTGATCAAATTGAACAAGTTGAATACGCCGCTATTGCCCCACAGGTAAGCGACTTTGGCGAACTCAATCCCCAAGGTGAAGACCATCATACTTATCATCCCCATGGCGGCGGATACTGTCCCTTTACTGATATCACTGGAGAACAGAGTGAGTCGCACCAAACCCGCATTTGCCAGGCCAATACCAAAAGCATAAAGACTCAGCCCTGCCGTCATCCACAAATAAGCATGGGATGAATAAAGTGTTGAGGCGGCGGCAATCATCAGGCCAATAAGCATCGGGCCGGCACCATAGCGGATAAGCTTGGGAATACTGGTTTTACCGCTCAATCTTGCCAGAGTCAGGTTACCAATAATCAGCGCCCCAAAGATGGGCACCTGCAAGATGCCATATTCAACTGTCGAGAGCTGTTCGCCACTGATCAAGATGACCGGGGATTGAGCAATCCACGCCAACAGGGGGAGGCTGGCAAAACCCAGGGCCAGGGAACCACACAGGAAGCGGCGGTTAGCGAGCACCAACTTATAGTCGTGCCACATGGCCCCCACAGACAGTTTTTCTCCTTTCCGTGAGGCGGTTTCCGGCATGGCGCGCCACAAACCAGCAAATGAAATTGCACCCAACACGGCAAATAACACAAACATTGTCTGCCACGGCGCAACATGAATCAGCGCCGCGCCGCCCAAGGGGCCAAGCAGCGGGGCGATTAATGCCACGTTTGCCATCAACGCGGTAATTTTAATGCACACCGCTTCGTCAAATGATTCCTGGATGGTGGCGTAGCCAACCGCGCCAATAAAGCACAAGCCAATCCCTTGCAAGAAGCGCATGGCGATAAACTGCTCAATGCTATTGACCAGCAAAATGGCAAGGCAGGTCACCACAAAGAAGGCGACACCAACCAGCATGACCGGGCGTCGCCCACGGCGATCCGATAAAGGGCCCAGCAGCCATTGCAGGAACATACCCCCGGCCAGATACGCGGTCATGGAGGTCGGAACCCATTCAACACTGGCATTAAAATCGGCCACTACCGCCAGCATACCTGGCTGAATCATATCGTTGGCGATATACGCGGTAAATTCGAACAATACTAAACACAAAGGAAATAAAAGCGCCCGTCGACCTAAACGCGTCGCGGGTGAAAATGAAGTTTGCATAGGTTAAGCTATTAATAGTAAACATAAAAAAACGGGTTGCTCAGACGGGATGTGCAGCCAGAGCATATTGGGATGGCTATTCTGCCGCCAATATAACCTTATAGCAACAATTACCCTTCCTCCTGGGTGGTGACAGCGGAGCTAGCTGCGCGCTTGCCCTCTCATCACTGACGGGTATCAGCTTATCACTTGCTACCTAGCTGTAATGCCAATGACTTTGGGGAATTACTATGGGTATGTATTCAAATTTACGCTATTGTTTGCAACCTGATTGTTTGTAACCTGATAATTTGCGGGATTAATATGTTGGCGCGGGTGGGTAAGGTAGTGAGGAAATATGCATGACCAATAAGATTGGCTGGATTGATAATCTGCGGGCCGTGGCCTGCATTATGGTGGTCATGATCCACGCCACGACTTATTATGTTACCAGCGGTGCGCAGGTTGGTGAGGTTAACTGGGATATTGCTAATCTGCTGAATTCAGCTTCTCGCGCCTGTGTGCCACTGTTCTTTATGATCTCCGGCTATCTGTTTTTTGGTGAAAAAAGCGCGCAATCAAAGCACTTTACCCGAATCGGGCTCTGTCTGGTTTTCTACAGCGCCATTGCACTGATTTATATTGCGACACTGACTCATATCAATGGCTGGGCGTCATTGATGAATATCCTGCAAAAGCCGGTGTTTTATCATTTGTGGTTTTTCTACGCCATTATCGTGGTTTATTTGGTGTCGCCGCTGATTAATGTTAAACCGGCATCAGGCCGCTATTTGGCGATTGTCATCCTGTTATTGGCGGTGTTTGCCAACCCACAAACCAGTAAATACTCCATTGATGGCTTCCAGTTACTGCCGATAAACCTCTATATCTATGGCGATACTTTTTATTATTTGCTGTATGCGCTGCTGGGGCGGGCAATAGGCATGCTGAATACGCAAGGGCGGGCCATCAGTTGGGGCGCGGGATTGTTATTTATTGCCAGTATCATCTTTATTGCCATTTCGACGGAAAAACAGACGCGAATTAATGGCAGTTTTGCGGACACTTTTTATATGTATTGCGGCCCACTGGTATTTATTGCTGCCACTTCATTATTGGTGTGGTTTAAAAACTGCCTTAATAAACCTGTCGCCTGGTTGAGTTGGCTGGCGGGGCATTCACTGGCAATTTATGGTTTCCACGCGCTGATTATCCATTTTATCCGCACCCATGGTTATGATTTTACTGATTATCCGATATTAGATATTTTCTATGTCTTTGCGCTCGCCTTGGCGCTGAGCACATTATTATCTATGGGGTTACAGCGCATTGACCGGCGGCGTTTGGTCAGTTAATTACAGCCAACCCACGTTGCTGGGCACGACGCAACTGGCGAGCGGAAGAAAATCCGGCGGCCAGTGCGGCTTGCTCCAGATTAAACCCTTCTTGCAAACGCACCATCGCCACTGCTACCCGTAATTGTTCATGAAACTCACGGACACTAATCCCCACATGCTCGCGGAATAATCGGGTTAAATGGCGGCTACTGACATGGGATTTTTGCGCGACTTGGTGCAGTGACCATTCCTCCTGTGGTGCGGCGGACATCACATCTTGTGCCCGGTGAACCGCCGGATGGAGGTGATTGCGGTAACGTAACCAGGGCGAAAGTTGCGGGTCATCGCCAGAGCGGCGAAAATAAACCACCATCTCCCGTGCGACTTCCAGCGCGGTTTGCGGGCTGCAATAGCGACTAATCAGATGTAAAGACAAATCAATTCCCGCCGTTATCCCCGCACTGGTGTAAACCCCGCGATCTTCAACAAAAATGCGATTTTCTTTGGTGTGTGCTCGCGGCGCTTGTTGGCGTAACCGCTCCAGCACATGGTGGTGGGTGGTGCACTGATAACCATCCAGTAGCCCGGCTTGTGCGGCCAACAAAGCACCGGAGCAGACACACACCAAGATTATTTTTTCCTGCGTAATGGCCATTTTCTGCTGCTGCAACCACCGGCGGGCAGTGGCTGCCGGCTCAGTCGCAAAGTAGTGCTGCGAATCGCTCACCCCCGGCACCACCAATAAACTGCCTTCCGGCAAGCTGTCTGGCAGCGGCTGTAACTGGCCCAACAGCATTTCGGTGGAGGACATCACTTCCGCTAACGGGCTGATATAGATAAGTTTAAATGCCCCTGCCAGTCGTAACGTTTCGGCCGGGCCAGTTAAATCCAGCGACAGTACGCCGGGCAGCAAGAGAAAATAGACATTGCGTTGCATAATTAATCCACAGTTACCGTCAGAAAACGGTTCATATAAGCCGGAATATCCGGAGTATGCTGTAGCAAAGTATCAACAAAAGCATCGCGCTCAAAGGCCATTACCTGCAAATCCCACACACAGAAAGATTCACCCTGTGCCGCACGCCAAATATCCTGCTCCTGCACCCAGACGTTTACGCGCAATTCATTTTCGTTATCCCACCACCCCACAATCAGATAATTCAGCGTTTTTCCCTGATGCTCAATCACAAAACCGACACCGGGACGTTCCGCTGTTTCTGCATCACGGGGTAACCACTGGCTAACTAACTGATAAGCAGAGGTATAATCCGGTGTGGCTCCCTGTGCTTGTGAGTAGCGAATTACATAGCGCTTCAATTGCCAGTGGCTAAGGTTTTTGATGCCAGCAGGGGTGATGGCTCTTGGCAAATAGGGTTGCGGCTGCCAGCGGGCGGTATTTTCAGCGGCCACGACGGCGGGTAATGAATCCAGGGCATCCAGAGTTTGTGCCACTGTGCTAATGGTGGCAAACCGGTCGACGAGCACGGTTTCAGTGCGCAGTTTCAGTTCCGCACAGCTCAAAGGCACGCCATTCGGTTGGGTCATCGGGAAGGTTAGGGTCGCTTCTGTCACAAAAGTCACCTGATAGCCTAAATCTGATGCTACCCGTGCAGTGGTTTCGCAGCACTGTTCAGTGCGCATCCCCGCAATAATCAGGTGATTTATCTGCCGCTCTTTGAGCCATTGATCCAGACCTGAATCAGTCAGCGCGTTATGCACGCGTTTTTGTACCCTGACATCCGCCTGGTGGGACACCAATGACATAGGCTTAACATAGCCAGAAGCCAGAGAAAACGGGCCTTCGGCAGCAACATGAAACACATCTACCAGCGCCACGCCCCGCTGTTTGCACCCGGCAATAAGCTGATTTAATGCAAGGGTGAATGCAGGTAAATCCTGTTGTTGCCAAAAAGATTTATGCTCGAAAGATTGTTGGACATCAATGATAAGTAATGCGCTGTTAGTCATTTCCGGCCCTCCGCCGTATGGGTAGAGGGCCATCATCACCGGGTTTTGCTGTTATTGGAATGCCAAATCAGGCCATCATTGGGAGTAAAAGAGACCAGATTGAGTTTGATGACAAATCGACATGACAAGCTTCGAGTCAGTCGGGGCGACTGCACCGATGGGTGCTGCGACGGCTTACGCCGTTACGACCCATTCGGCACATTTTTCCTCTAATTCACTTTGTCTGTAGTCTGAGATTTATTTTTTATATAAATACGATTACTCACATAAAGGCAGTAATTGCTGGTAGAGCTTTTTAAAGTTGATCCGCCGCGCCGCGTAATCGCTATGGCGCTGGGCATCAGGAAAATGAGTTTGTTCCAGTGGCAGTGGCGGTAATAAGTCTGCTAAGGGAACCGCCGGATTCAGGGCAATTTGTGCCAATCGGGCAGCACCCAGTGCTGGGCCGACATCCCCTCCGGTGCGATATTCCAAAGTTTGGCCGCTGATATCCGCCAGCATTTGCCGCCAATAAGGGCTGCGGGCCCCGCCACCAATTAAGGTGACTGATGTGGGCTGCAATCCACTGGCATGCAGGGCATCCATACCATCGGCCAAAGCAAATCCTACCCCTTCCAGCACTGCGCGGGCTAAATCTGCCCGACCATGTTGGTGAGTAAATCCCCAGAAAGCGCCTTTGGCATTCGGGTTATTGTGCGGTGTCCGCTCGCCGGAAAGATAAGGCAGGAACCAGACCGGAGTCTCGGCGGGCGGGGTATTCTCTACTTCATCAATTAGCGCAGGAACACTTGGCGCGCCGGTAAGCTGGCAAGCCCAATCCAGACAGGATGCGGCACTCAGCATCACAGACATCAAGTGCCAGGTATTTGGCAATGCATGACAAAAGCTGTGAACCGCGCTGGCAGGATTACTAAGGAAACCCTCACTGACGGCAAAATACACGCCAGATGTGCCCAGCGACAGCATCGCTTGCCCGGTTTGATACAAGCCGACACCTATGGCTCCGGCAGCATTATCGCCCCCGCCAGCCACTACCGGCACAGGTTTTATCCCCCAGCGGTTGGCAATATCAGCCCTGACGTGGCCGGTAATTTGGCTGCCTTCGAACAAGGCGGGCATATGCTGGCGATTAAGACCGCAGGCCGCCAACAGCTCATCACTCCAGTCGCGCTGGCCAACATCAAGCCACAGGGTTCCGGCAGCATCAGACATATCACTGGCAAAGTCGCCACTGATAAGAAAACGAAGATAATCTTTGGGTAACAGCACCTTATCAATGCGGTTGAAAATATCTGGCTCATGTTCTGCCAACCACTTTAGCTTTGGCGCGGTAAAGCCCGGCATCATCAGGTTGCCGGTAATCTGACGCGATGCTGGCACCGCCTTTTCCAGTGTCTGGCACTGGGAAAAACTGCGGCCATCATTCCATAAAATAGCAGGGCGCAGTACCTGATGCTGCTTATCCAGTAAGGTCGCACCGTGCATTTGCCCGGTCAGTCCTAAGGCTTTTACCTGCTGTAAATCATGTTCTGCGGCTAAGGCCTGCATGGCCTGATCCGTGGCCTGCCACCAATCTGCAGGATTTTGTTCTGACCATAAAGGATGGGGACGCGAGACAGATAACGCTGCACTTTGGCTGGCGAGCACTTGCCCGTTTTCTGCCAATAGAATGACTTTTACACCGGAAGTGCCCAGATCGATGCCAATGTACATGTGTTGTCCTTAATATAGACGACCTTGCGTACATGAAATTGCAGGGGGTTAGCGGTGTTCCTGCGCCGAATCACTTACTCAAGTAAGTTCATCAGGAGTGATTCACTTGCTACCTACCTGCAACTCCAATAACTTTGGTACTAATAATCAATTAATTAATCAAATGACCATCAGCCGAAAATATAGCGGTTAACCAGATTTTCCAACAGTTCCTGATGCCCACTCTGGTGCTGCGGGTGCAGATTATGTTGACCGGCATAGCGCGCTAAATCTTCCAGTGACAGCTTACCTTTCAGAATTTGTTGGCCCAATTCGGTATTCCAACCCGCATAACGTTTGGCGACTTGCTGGTCTAATTGGCCATCTTCAATCATTTTGGCAGCAATTTTAAGTGCTAACGCCATCGTGTCCATTGCCCCAATGTGGCCATAGAACAGGTCATATTTATCCGTGCTTTGACGGCGAACTTTGGCGTCAAAATTCAGGCCGCCGGTAGTAAAACCACCTGCTTTAAGAATTTCAAACATCACCAGCGCATTCTCTTCCACACTGTTTGGGAATTGATCTGTATCCCAACCCAATTGTGGGTCACCTCGGTTGGCATCCACGGAGCCAAAAATACCTAAGGCAATGGCACTGGCAATCTCATGATGGAAAGAGTGGCCAGCCAAAGTGGCATGGTTAGCTTCGATATTAACTTTAATCTCTTTTTCTAGACCAAACTGCTTAAGGAAGCCATAAACAGTAGCAACATCATAATCATATTGATGCTTGGTGGGCTCCTGTGGTTTAGGTTCGATAAGCAATGTGCCCTGGAAACCGGTCTTGTGTTTATGCTCGACAACCATCTGCATAAAGCGGCCAAGTTGTTCACGTTCTTGGCGTAAGTCTGTGTTTAGCAGGGTTTCGTAGCCTTCACGGCCGCCCCATAATACATAGTTTTCACCACCGAGTTTTTGGGTAGCATTCATGGCGGTGAAGACTTGAGTGGCCGCCCAGCTAAAGACTTCTGGGTCTGGATTGGTGGCAGCACCTGCGCCATAGCGCGGGTGAGTAAAGCAATTGGCGGTGCCCCACAGTAATTTCACGCCGCTACTTGCTTGTTTCTCGGCCAAAACGTCGGTCATGATGGCAAAATTATTCAGATATTCTTTAAGCGAAGCGCCCTCTGGTGAAACATCCACATCATGGAAGCAGTAGTAAGGCACATTCAGTTTGTGAAAGAATTCAAAAGCGATATCGGCTTTACATTTGGCCAGTGCCAATGCATCACCTGGCTGTTGCCACGGGCGCTCAAAAGCATTGCTGCCGAACATATCCGCACCACCCCAGCAGAAAGTGTGCCAGTAACAAGCGGCAAAACGCAGATGGTCGGCCATTCGCTTACCAAGGATAATTTCATCCGGATTGTAGTGATGAAATGCCAGCGGATTAGCGCTCTGGCTGCCTTCGTAACGCACTTGTTCTAATTCATCAAAATAAGATTGCATGCAATACTCCTTGGAAGCTGGCCCGCATCGCCGGGCTGGTGAGCTTTTATCTTCGGAGTTGTTGGCCATTCTCTCAATTACGTTATTTCACACTTAAATTCAGAGAATTATTAATTGTGGTGTAGATCTCATAAATAACGGCTTAATTATAAAAAAGCCTTAATATTCCTCGTGCTGGTAACATCTTTGACTGGAATTATGTATTTTGTAGGAAAGAAAACATGATCGTTATCATAAAATTAACATTAAACCAAAAAACATAATTGGCGGATGAAAATCTGTAATTGCCGCTGGGCAAATTAGCGACAACAATCCCTATTGCAGTTGATGTTTACCGTTTCTCTTACCCTGCTTGCACAATAAGAAAGGTACCGAAAGATGAAATTTAAGAACATTTTACTCTCCGCTTGCGCCGCACTGGTAATGATTAGCCAGCCCGGATTCAGTAAAGAAATTAAAATCGGTATGGCGATAGATGACCTTCGTCTTGAACGCTGGCAGAAAGACCGCGATATTTTTGTTAATAAAGCTGAATCACTCGGCGCGAAAGTATTTGTTCAATCAGCAAATGGCAATGAAGAAACTCAAATGTCGCAGATTGAAAATATGATTAACCGTGGTGTTGATGTTCTGGTTATTATTCCTTACAACGGTCAGGTATTAAGTAATGTTATTGCCGAAGCTAAACGCGAAGGAATAAAAGTTTTAGCTTATGACCGCATGATAAATAATGCTGATATTGATTTTTATATCTCCTTCGATAATGAAAAAGTGGGCGAATTACAAGCCAAAAGTTTGGTTGAACGGGTACCTCAAGGTAACTATTTCTTGATGGGGGGATCTCCGGTCGATAATAACGCCAAACTGTTCCGTCAAGGGCAAATGACAGTGCTTAATCCTTTGATAAAAGACGGGAAAATAAAAATTGTTGGCGACCAGTGGGTTGATGCCTGGCTACCAGAAAATGCATTGAAAATCATGGAAAATGCATTAACGGCTAACAATAATAAGATTGATGCTGTTGTGGCGTCTAATGATGCCACTGCTGGTGGCGCTATTCAGGCTTTAGCTGCACAAGGGTTGGCGGGCAAAGTGGCTATTTCTGGGCAAGATGCGGATTTAGCAGCAGTAAAACGTATTATTGCTGGCACTCAAACCATGACTGTATATAAGCCAATCAGTAAATTAGCCAATGATGCTGCCGAAATTGCTGTGAGTTTGGGTAAAGGCGAACAACCAAAAGAAAACAGTAAATTAAATAATGGCATAAAAGATGTCCCGTCTTATTTATTAACGCCGATTCAAGTGGATAAAAATAATATCGACAGTACAATAATTGCCGATGGATTCCATAAAAAAGCAGATATTTATTAATTTACTGTTGGGTTTTTTACTCAGCTTATTAAATTAGCTGTTATTTCATATAGACTAAAGTCATTGAGTTTGCAGGAAGGGAGCATAGCTAACCCCTGCAATCTCAAGCACACAGTATATATGGGGGAATTATGCCCTACCTGCTAGAAATGAAAGAGATAACTAAACAATTCGGCGTTGTTAAAGCCGTCGATAATATCAGCCTGACACTCGAAGCTGGGCAGGTATTATCTTTATGCGGGGAAAACGGCTCTGGAAAATCCACATTAATGAAAGTGTTATGTGGTATTTACCCGACAGGGAGTTATCAAGGGGAAATAATTTTTTCAGGTGAAACACTTCAGGCCAAAAATATTCGTGAAACAGAGCAAAAAGGCATTGCAATTATTCATCAGGAATTAGCTTTGGTGAAGCAAATGACAGTGCTGGAAAACATGTTTCTCGGCTCTGAATGGGGGCGCTTTGGCATTATGGATTTTGATGCCATGTATTTGCGCTGCCAACGGATGCTGGCACAGGTAAAACTGGCGGTAGACCCTAATACCCCAGTGGGTGAATTAGGGTTAGGGCAGCAACAGTTGGTGGAAATTGCCAAGGCATTGAATAAACAAGTGCGATTGCTGGTGCTGGATGAACCGACCGCCTCTCTGACCGAAAGTGAAACCGCCATTTTGTTGGATATTATTCGTGACCTGCGTAATCACGGTATTGCCTGCATCTATATTTCGCACAAATTAAATGAAGTAAAAGCTATATCAGACCAAATTTGCGTGATTCGCGATGGTCGCCATATTGGTACACGCCCGGCGGCGTCCATGAGTGAAGATGACATTATTGCCATGATGGTGGGCCGCGAACTGAAAGAGCTCTACCCGCATGAAGCCCATCATATTGGTGAAGAAATTTTGCGAGTGGAAAATCTTTGCGCCTGGCATCCGGTCAATCGCCATATTCGCCGAGTGGATAATGCCTCTTTCTCTTTGAAACGCGGGGAAATTTTGGGTGTCGCCGGGTTGGTTGGCTCAGGCCGGACAGAAACGGTGCAATGTTTATTTGGTGTTTATCCTGGCCGCTGGCAAGGGGATATTTTTATCGACGGCAAGGCCGTGACCATCAGCAATTGCCAGCAGGCGATGAAACTGGGCATTGCTATGGTGCCGGAAGATCGCAAAAAAGATGGCATCGTGCCGGTTATGGGAGTAGGCGCCAATATCACACTGGCTGCTCTGGACGACTTTACCGGCGCTTTCAGCATGCTGGATGATGCGAAAGAGCAATCCATTATTGCGCAATCTCTGGCTCGGTTAAAGGTTAAAACATCGTCTTCGGCGCTGGCCATTGCCCGCCTCAGTGGGGGGAATCAGCAGAAAGCTATTCTCGCCAAATGTTTGTTACTCAACCCACGAATTTTGATTCTTGATGAGCCAACGCGCGGCATCGATATTGGTGCCAAGTATGAAATTTATAAACTTATCAATCAATTAGTTCAGCAGGGGATAGCGGTCATTGTGATTTCCTCTGAACTGCCAGAGGTCTTGGGATTAAGTGATCGGGTGTTGGTGATGCATGAAGGGCGCATCAAAGCCGATCTCATTAACAATAATCTGACTCAAGAAAAGGTCATGGAAGCCGCACTCAGGAGTGAAACCCATGTCGCAAGCTAATCAAACAGATGTTAACACACCAGAAAATGGCGATAAAAAGCCGCTATTTCGGCTAAAATCGATTAACTTTCAAGTTTTTGTCATGTTAGCGGCTATCGCCGTTATTATGCTTTTTTTCACTTTTACCACCGAAGGGGCATATCTCAGCGCCAGGAATATCTCGAATTTACTGCGGCAAACGGCGATCACTGGCATTTTGGCCGTGGGGATGGTTTTTGTCATTATTTCGGCAGAAATCGACTTGTCTGTTGGCTCGATGATGGGGTTATTAGGCGGGGCTGCGGCTATTTTTGATGTTTGGCTTGGCTGGCCGTTACCTCTGACAATTGTGGTTACCTTGGGATTGGGGTTGGTGCTCGGCGCATGGAATGGGTGGTGGGTTGCTTATCGCAAAGTCCCTTCATTCATTGTCACTTTGGCCGGGATGCTGGCTTTCCGAGGCATTTTAATTGGTATCACCAATGGGACAACCGTCTCACCTACCAGTAACGCAATGTCACAGATTGGTCAAAGTTACCTGCCCAATGGACTTGGGTTTGGTATTGGTGCCATTGGTCTGATGCTGTTTGTGGCCTGGCAATGGCGTCGGCGCAGTCACCGTATCCGGCTGGGCCTGCCTGTAGCTGCACCACAAGGTGATGTTACCCGCCAATCTATTACTGCAATAATTGTTCTTGGTGCCATATATTTGTTGAATGATTATCGCGGCGTTCCTACTCCGGTATTGATTCTGACCGCATTGATGCTGGCAGGGATTTTTATGGCCACGCGCACCGCTTTTGGCCGCCGAATCTATGCCATTGGCGGCAATATCGATGCAGCTCGTCTATCTGGGATTAATGTCGAGCGCACCAAACTGGCAGTATTTGCTATCAATGGGTTGATGGTTGCCATCGCCGGCTTGATCCTAAGTTCACGGCTGGGTGCTGGCTCCCCTTCGGCAGGTAATATTGCCGAGCTGGATGCCATTGCAGCTTGTGTTATCGGCGGCACCAGTCTTGCAGGTGGGATTGGTAGTGTTGCGGGCGCAGTTATGGGGGCATTTATCATGGCTTCTCTCGATAATGGGATGAGCATGCTGGATGTGCCGACGTTCTGGCAGTACATTGTCAAAGGCGCAATTTTGCTGCTGGCTGTCTGGATGGATTCTGCCACCAAACGCCGAGTGTAGTAATCACCCACCACAAAGAGATCAATGCTATTGCTTTGATCTCTTTGTGCATTCAGTTTTGCTATTCCACCCCCTGCAGGAGCTATTCCATGTTTGAGAAACGCTACCGAATAACCTTGCTATTTAATGCTAACAAAGTGTACGACCGGCAAGTGGTGGAAGGGGTTGGCGAGTATTTACAAGCTTCACAATGCGACTGGGATATTTTTATTGAAGAAGATTTCCGCTGCCGTATCGATAACATCAGGGATTGGTTGGGGGATGGTGTTATTGCAGATTTTGATGATCGGCAGATAGAGCAATTACTGGCAAATGTTGATGTCCCGATTATTGGCGTGGGGGGGTCTTATCATCAAGCAGAAGATTATCCGCCAGTAGATTATATCGCCACCGACAATGCGGCTTTGGTCGAAGCCGCTTTTATGCATTTGAAAGAAAAGGGTTTAAATCGTTTTGCTTTCTACGGGCTACCTGCCAGTAGTGACAAGCGCTGGGCGCAGGAGCGGGAATATGCGTTTCGACAATTAGTTGCAGCGGAACAATATCAGGGCGTTGTTTATCAGGGAATGGCCACCGCCCCGGATAACTGGCAATACACCCAAAATCGGCTGGCAGATTGGGTACAAACTCTACCGCACCAGACAGGAATTATCGCCGTGACCGATGCTCGAGCGCGCCATTTATTGCAGGTCTGCGAGCATTTGGATATTGCAGTGCCCGAGAAATTGAGTGTGATTGGCATTGATAATGAAGAATTAACCCGCTATTTATCCCGAGTGGCGCTTTCGTCGGTCGTGCAGGGCACCAGGCAGATGGGTTATCGGGCTGCCAAGTTACTGCATCAGCGCCTTAATCAGCGCCAGAAACAACAAGAATCCCCGCCATTGCAGCGCATTTTGGTGCCACCGGTCAAAGTGATGGCCAGGCGCTCCACGGATTTCCGCTCATTACGTGATCCTGCGGTGATTCAGGCCATGCACTATATTCGCCATCATGCTTGTAAGGGAATTAAAGTCGAACAGGTATTGGATGCAGTGGGCATGTCGCGCTCAAATTTGGAAAAACGCTTTAAAGATGACATTGGGCAGACAATTCATGGGGTTATTCATGAAGAAAAACTCGATCGGGCGCGCAATTTATTGTCTGCAACGTCATTGCCTATCAATGAAATCTCGCAAATGTGTGGCTATCCCTCATTACAATATTTCTATTCAGTATTCAAAAAAGGCTATTCCATCACCCCGAAAGAACACCGTGATAAATATGGAGAAGTCAGCTATTAGCGGTTTTAGCGCTGCGGATGACTACTTTACAGGTCAGTCTTACTAGGTGATTTATTCGCCACGCCTATTGAACCTATGGTGTCATATAATAAACACGCTATAATCAGCCCCTCAAAACTCTCTTCCCCATGGAAGATCATCGTCCCCGGTGGGGCGGCTGGACTTCAAATCCAGATGGGGCCGCCAGCGGCCCTTGGCAGGTTCAACTCCTGTGATCTTCCGCCAAAGTTCTGCTCTCATCTGCTCTCTGTGAAAATAAATTAATTTAAAATTAGATGATTGCGTGGGTTTCAGTAAGGCTGATGAAGATGCACCTCCCTTATTTAGCAACGTGTGGAAAACGCCCTAAAACCGACTAAAAACTCAACTTGGTCTTTAAAGTCACTCGGCTACAGAGGCCCGGATTTCATCAGGCTATATTTTTTTACTTCTTCATACACATCTTGACACTTGTTGCTCTATTCTCGAGTTATTTACTCTATTCTATTGGTGAAGTTTATGAATAACTTGATGCAACAATTACAGTCAATGCTTGGGCAAGGCACAAAAAAGAGCAGTGAAGGCAGTTCTGGCCTGAGTAATATGTTAGTGCCTGGCGCATTGGGCGGCCTTGCCGGTTTACTGGTTGGCAGTAAATCATCACGTAAACTGTTGAGTAAATATGGTAGCAGCGCGCTATTAGCCGGTGGCGGCGCGGTATTAGGCACCCTGTTATGGAGTAAATATAAAGATAGGGTCCGCCAGAATCATCAGGATGAACCACAGTATGGTCAGCAAATGGCACCGGTAGACCAACGTGTGCAGCGATTGGTTATGGCACTGGTATTTGCGGCTAAAAGTGATGGGCATATTGATGCGAAAGAGCGCCGTATCATTGAAGAGAATATGCGGGAAGTGGGAATTGGTGAGCAGGGTGAGCGTTTGGTGCAGCAAGCTCTTGAACTGCCGCTGGATCCTCAATTGCTGGCACGTGAAATCCAAAATGAAGAAGAAGCCTTGGAACTGTACTTCCTCAGTTGTGCCGTAATTGATATCGACCATTTTATGGAGCGTAGCTATCTTGCCGCGTTGGGCGATGCGCTGAAAATTCCACAAGATGTGCGCGATGGAATAGAACAAGATATTCAGCAGCAAAAACAAAATATTGCCGGTTGATTTCTTATCTGATGGCCTGCTGATTTATTATTTGTGGGCCATTATTATTCACTCCCTCTGTTAATATATCCTACATTAATAAAATATTTGTTATAAATCATGCTGATGCGTTAGTTGCGGTGGCTGTGTTATTGGGCTTGCGGGCAGGTTACCCTTTGGGTGTTCAGGGCCAATAATTGCGTATCTCAAAATACTGTAGCCGAACTCTGCGGCAGATAATCTTTTCTGCTCTGAAAGTGCAGGTTGGTGTTCCGCATTCACTTACTCACCCGAAATTTGATATTTTATTATATATGAATAAAACCACTGGCTTGAGTCTTTGATTGTTGGGGTATTTATGCTGATCTAAATCAATAAAAACCCATCATCTTTCCAATACTACTGATAATAAAGACATGTGCTTAAAAACAGTATTGACATCTCATATAGAACACGTAAATTGGAATTCAACACCGGTGCAATTAGTAGCGAAAATGTATTTAGCCGGTGTCCATGTAGCAGATTTAAAATAATGCGATAAAGGTCACGAAGTACTTTTTTTATGTGAGATTCGCTGTGGGTTTTAATATGATTAACTCATGCGATGATGCGTTAAAGCCATGTGACAAATCTTCATAATCGCATTTTGTGGACGATACGCGATGTGTTAAGGCTTTGTTGTTAATAGTAATGTTCGCGATTTGTGTACGTCAGTATGTAATCGAGGATATCGCGACGAAAGTAAAGCCACGTAATAAAGAGTATATATCGCGAGGGTGATGTACTAATTTAGTTAGCCTTATCAAAGGCATGGCTAAATTAAATTAAGCTAGGAATGTTACCATTCAGTTAATATATTGGAGGGCAAAGTTAGTAACAAACGAAAATATTCCTGTAAAACATGTACATCTTTATAAACAGTACCAAGATAAGTGTCACGTTATTAAGTTGATTAATGTTTAATTTTAATTTGGTAGTACCTTAAAAGCCCTGACTAAATGTAGTCGGGGCTTTTATTATTTTGGGGCCAGCCGTTATAGTGTCTTAAGTTATACATGAATAAAAACAGAGAGATACATGGTAGCTAGATTAATGTTATCGGATGAGGCAGAAAAACTATAGCGAATAAGGAGTAAAGGCATAAGACATAACAACTCTGATATGTTCTTCAATACTAATGAATCTGCATTTTATGAAAAGACTAATTTTATACTAAACGACCCTTTCTCCTTTGATCCCCTCACCGCCTACCTCTAGAGAGAGTTACAGCATCCCCAAACTATCGCGCGAGTAATCCCGCATTTTGGATGTCGCAATGTAAAATTCGTGTGAAATATATGTGACTCCGTGCGCAAAAACAAACCAATTTTATGCTGGATTCATCGATAAAACCGCATCAAAAATCTGCCTTAGTTGTTTTCATAAAGTGATAAATAAACAATAACTATTTAATTTTAAACACTATTATTTTGAGTGAATTTTTGTTTTGTAGCGGTCTATTGTCATTTTTTCGGTGCTTGATTGTACTTGTCTATACGAGTATATGTTAATAAATACTCAAGCAAGTAATGTCGTCGATACGTGAAAAACTGATTGAAGGAAATTGCCGTGACTGCCCAAAACAGATTCCGTGATAATGAGATTCGAGCCTCGCGTGGCACAAAACTGACTGCCAAAAGTTGGCTGACCGAAGCCCCATTGCGTATGTTGATGAATAATCTTGACCCTGAAGTGGCTGAAAATCCAAAAGAATTAGTGGTTTACGGTGGTATTGGCCGTGCAGCTCGCAATTGGGAATGCTACGACAAAATTGTGGAAAGCCTGACTCATCTGAATGATGACGAAACCCTACTGATTCAGTCTGGCAAACCTGTTGGTGTTTTCAAAACTCACAGCAATGCACCCAGGGTATTGATTGCTAACTCTAATCTGGTACCTCATTGGGCTAATTGGGAACACTTCAATGAACTGGATGCTAAAGGGCTGGCTATGTATGGCCAGATGACCGCAGGCAGTTGGATCTATATTGGGAGCCAAGGCATTGTGCAGGGCACCTATGAGACGTTCGTTGAGGCAGGTCGGCAACATTTTGACGGTAGCCTGAAAGGGCGCTGGGTATTGACCGCAGGATTGGGTGGCATGGGGGGCGCGCAGCCGCTGGCAGCAACATTGGCGGGGGCATGTTCCCTGAATATTGAGTGTCAACAGAGCCGTATCGATTTTCGTCTTAAAACCCGTTATGTCGATGAACAAGCCACTGATCTGGATGATGCGTTAGCGCGGATTGCAAAATACACGGCTGCCGGTGAAGCTGTTTCTATCGCATTGTGCGGTAATGCCGCCGAGATTTTACCTGAGCTGGTACGTCGTGGGGTTCGCCCCGATATGGTGACCGACCAAACCAGTGCTCATGACCCATTGAATGGCTACTTACCAAAAGGTTGGAGTTGGGAAGAATATCGCCAACGCGCCCAAAGTGAGCCGGTGCTAGTCGTTAATGCTGCCAAACAATCAATGGCCGAACATGTTGAAGCGATGCTGGCTTTTCACAAGATGGGCATCCCGACGTTTGATTACGGCAATAATATTCGCCAGATGGCGCAGGATATGGGGGTGACTCAGGCGTTTGATTTCCCTGGTTTTGTTCCTGCTTATATTCGCCCGCTTTTCTGTCGTGGTATTGGCCCATTCCGTTGGGCAGCGCTCTCCGGCGATGCTAACGATATTTATAAAACGGATGCTAAGGTAAAAGAGCTTATTCCTGATGATGAGCATCTACATCACTGGTTGAACATGGCCCGTGAACGCATTAGTTTCCAAGGGTTACCGGCCCGTATTTGCTGGGTGGGGTTAGGCCAGCGCGCCAAATTAGGCCTGGCTTTTAACGAGATGGTACGCACGGGCGAATTGTCTGCTCCGATTGTCATTGGCCGCGACCATCTGGATTCTGGCTCTGTTGCCAGCCCCAACCGTGAAACTGAAGCCATGCAGGACGGCTCTGATGCAGTATCTGACTGGCCATTGCTTAACGCCCTGCTAAATACTGCCAGCGGCGCTACCTGGGTATCATTGCATCATGGCGGCGGTGTGGGGATGGGCTTCTCACAGCATTCCGGCATGGTAGTGGTCTGTGATGGCAGTGACGATGCGGCTGAACGTATCGCCCGAGTATTACATAACGATCCGGCCACCGGTGTCATGCGTCATGCTGATGCGGGTTATGACATCGCCATTAATTGTGCACAAGAGCAGGGACTGAATCTGCCAATGATTGCCGCGACTCAAGGGAAGAAATAATGAAAACAACCGTAAAAACAATGACTCTGCGCCCTGGTCTAATGACTTTGGCAGATTTGCGGCAGATTTATCACCATCCGGTTCACATCACTCTGGATGACAGCGCTCACTCCGCTATTAAGCAAAGTGTTGACTGCGTGCAAACCATATTGGCAGAGAAGCGCACTGCTTATGGCATCAATACTGGTTTTGGCCTGTTGGCATCGACCCGCATTGCTACCGAAGATTTGGAGAACCTGCAACGTTCTATTGTCCTTTCCCATGCAGCAGGTGTCGGTGAACCTAACGATGATGCCATAGTGCGCCTGATTATGGTGCTGAAAATCAATAGTTTATCGCGTGGTTTCTCAGGTATTCGTTTAGAAGTGATTCAGGCACTGATCACCTTAGTTAATGCAGAAGTTTATCCACATATTCCACTAAAAGGTTCTGTGGGCGCATCGGGCGATTTAGCTCCGCTGGCACACATGAGTTTGTTGTTATTAGGTGAAGGTAAAGCCCGCTATCAGGGCGAATGGCTGGATGCGTGCACAGCATTGGCTAAAGCAGGCCTACAGCCTCTCACGTTAGCGGCAAAAGAAGGGCTAGCTCTCCTTAATGGTACGCAGGTTTCTACTGCTTATGCGCTGCGTGGCTTATTTGAGGCTGAAGACTTGTATGCTGCGGCCTCTGTCTTTGGCAGCTTGACCGTGGAAGCAGCATTAGGCTCTCGCAGTCCATTTGATGCACGTATTCATGCCGTAAGAGGGCAACGTGGGCAAATAGATGCGGCTAATACTTACCGCCACTTACTCGGTGAGCGTAGCGAAGTCTCTGAATCTCATCGCAATTGTGACAAAGTACAAGACCCTTACTCCCTGCGTTGTCAGCCACAGGTGATGGGGGCTTGCCTGACCCAAATGCGGCAGGCGGCAGAAGTTCTGGCTATTGAGTCTAATGCTGTCTCTGACAACCCATTGGTCTTTGCTGAACAGGGCGATGTGTTATCTGGCGGTAATTTCCATGCCGAACCGGTCGCGATGGCGGCAGATAATCTGGCTCTAGCCTTGGCAGAAATTGGCTCATTATCAGAGCGGCGTATTTCGCTTTTGATGGATAAACATATGTCGCAGTTGCCGCCATTCCTGGTAGAGAACGGCGGCGTAAACTCAGGCTTTATGATTGCTCAGGTCACAGCGGCGGCGCTAACCAGCGAGAATAAAGGGCTGGCATTCCCATCCAGTGTTGACAGCATTCCAACCTCTGCCAATCAGGAAGATCATGTTTCTATGGCTCCCCGTGCAGGTAAGCGTTTGTGGGAGATGGCTGAGAATGTGCGCGGCATTCTGGCTGTTGAGTGGCTGGCAGCATGCCAGGGATTAGATTTACGCAAAGGATTGAAAACATCTAATACGCTAGAACCCGCACGCCAGCTGTTGCGCCAGCATGTAGGTTATTATGAGAAAGATCGTTTCTTTGCCCCCGATATTGAAGCTGCAAGCCAGCTCATTGCTCAGCGTCATATGAATGAACTGATGCCGCCACATCTGCTACCTAGTCTTTAATAACGAAAATAAGCAGTCATTGCATCAGCCTATAGGTGATCCCGGTTTAGGGATCACCTTCTCTGAACCCCTGCCTGAAAGGGCACAAATCTTGCGAGAATGTACCATGAAGAATGATTCATCCACGCTTAAACGCGGCCTCAGTGCCCGGCATATCCGGTTCATGGCGTTAGGTTCCGCCATTGGTACGGGTTTATTTTATGGTTCTGCTGAGGCAATCCGCCTGGCGGGGCCTGCGGTGTTACTCGCCTATCTGGTGGGAGGGGCAGCGGTATTTATGGTGATGCGCGCCCTGGGTGAGATGGCCGTGCATGATCCGGTTGCTGGCTCTTTCGGTCACTATGCCAGCCGTTATCTGGGGCCATTGGCGGGTTTTTTGACCGGTTGGACATATACCTTTGAGATGATTATCGTGGCGCTGGCCGATGTTACGGCATTCGGTATTTATATGGGATTGTGGTTCCCTGATGCACCACAATGGGTTTGGGTACTGAGTATTATTTTCTTTATTGGTGCGCTAAACCTATGTTCAGTAAAAGTTTTTGGTGAAATGGAGTTTTGGTTATCTCTGTTAAAAGTGACCGCGATTATTGCCATGATTGCAGCCGGCCTAGGCATTATGATGTTTGGCTTTGGTGCGGGTCATGAGAGCACCGGGGTGAGTAATTTATGGTCTCATCAAGGGTTCATGCCCAATGGTATTACGGGGGTGATTGCTTCATTTGCTGTCGTGATGTTTGCTTTTGGTGGTATCGAAATCATTGGGGTTACAGCCAGCGAGGCGAAGAACCCAGAGAAAGTCTTACCGCGTGCTATCAATACTGTCCCTGTGCGTATTTTGTTGTTTTATGTTTTAACTTTATTTGTCCTGATGGCTATCTATCCTTGGAACAGTATTGGACAAAATGGCAGCCCTTTTGTAGAGATTTTTAGCAGTTTAGGCATCAGTTCAGCCGCTAATATTTTGAATTTGGTGGTTATTACAGCGGCTATTTCGGCAATTAATAGTGACATTTATGGCGCTGGTCGCATGATGTATGGCATGGCACAGGAAGGGTTGGCACCCAAGTGCTTTAGCCGACTGACCCGTAATGGTGTGCCATGGATGACTATTTTAGTGATGGCGATTGCGCTGTTATGTGGTGTGGTGCTGAACTATCTGATCCCCAAAAATGTGTTCCTGATTATTGCCTCGATTGCGACTTTTGCGACGGTTTGGGTCTGGCTGATGATTCTGATATCACAAGTGGCAATGCGCCGTTCGATGAGTAAAGAAAATGTCGCCCGTTTGGCCTTCCCGGTGCCGTTTTGGCCAGTGGCACCTATTCTGACCATTATCTTTATGGCATTTATTATTGCGGTTTTGGGGTATTTCCCTGATACCAGAATAGCTATGTATGTCGGGCTGGGTTGGGTTGCCTTAATGACTCTTGCCTGGTGGGTTTGGTTGCGTAAGGCCGCACCGCGGGTTATCCAAGAACCGATAGAAAGTCACGAAGCATAGCCTGGGTCACCTATTAACAGGCCGCTGACTACAGACTCAGTGGCCTATTTATTCTTGTCAGGTTGTTCGGTAGTTCCCACCGATAAAGCTTTAATTAAGGTGCTATTCAAACGCCATAATTTAACGAGCTATTTAATTTCATAGAAAAACCTCAAAGATTCTAGCTTATTAAACTACTTGTGGATGTTTATTTGCTAGAAATAACTGCATGTTAACTTTATTAACCCGGCACTATATACCAAGGTTATATTTTGCGTTTAAAGTAGCGGCGTAGACAGATGGTGATAAACTGACCTCACTCGTGAAAAATTATAAACATACGGAGTAACGCTCCATGCCAGTAATAGCCATTAAGCGGTGGACTAAACGGATTGTGGTGGTTTTGGTGGTAATATCCGTTACCATATTAGCGATACGAATTTATGATACACAACGCGGCCCACAGCTCGAGCTTTGGCATACGTTTGTACCTCATGACATGCGGGCTGCCGAAATTGATAAATCCAATTGGGCAGAGTATATAAAAGCTGAAAATAAAATATTCGATGAAGTTCGGATTAATGTTACCGATAAACTAGAGCCGCGCACTCAGGTTCCACTAAATCGTTATTATTCTGGCAGCTCGATTTATCCACCTCATTTCGCAAATGATTGGAACCGATCTTATATTATGAAGCCCGAGGGGAAACCTAAAGGTGCTGTTGTATTACTGCATGGTTTAACTGATACCCCATATAGTCTGCGTCATATTGCTGAAAATTATCGTCAGCGTGGATATGTTGCTGTGGGCATTCGTTTGCCAGCTCATGGTACTGTACCCGGTGGCCTGACTGATGTTGAATGGCAAGATTGGTTAGCAGCAACACGCCTTGCAGTCCGAGAAGCGAAAGTACTGAGTGGCCCAGATTTACCCCTGCATATTGTGGGTTTCTCTAATGGTGGCGCGCTGGCAATGAAGTACACGTTGGACTCAATGGATGATCCAGCACTGGCAAAACCAGCACAGGTTATATTGATATCCCCAATGATTGGCGTAACAAGCTTTGCCCGTTTTGCTGGCATTGCCGGTTGGCCTGCTATTTTCCCGGCCTTTGCTAAAGCGGCTTGGTTAGGGATAGTGCCTGAGTTTAACCCTTTCAAATATAACTCATTCCCAGTTAATGCTGCCCGTCAGTCTTATTTACTGACATCCGTGTTGCAGCAGCAAATTGCGCGTGATTCCAGAAATAATAAGATGGAAGAACTGCCGCCAATTCTGACCTTCCAGTCCTTAATGGACTCAACCGTCAGTACTCGCGCCGTGGTTACTGCTCTTTATAACCATTTACCGAAAAATGGCAGTGAAGTGGTGCTGTTTGACTTGAACCGTGCCGCCAGTTTCGGCCCATTATTGAGAACATCTTCTTATACTGCGTTGGCGCGTTTATTACCTCCACCACCGCGTAATTACAGTACAACTGTGATTACCAATATTTCGCCACAAAGTAATGAAACCGAGGCGATTACCACCCTGGCAGGGGAAACCAATGAGACGGCGGTACCAACCGGATTGATTTATCCGGCAGATATCTTCTCGTTATCTCACGTGGCATTGCCATTCCCAATGAGTGATTCGCTGTATGGCCGCGAGCCAGAGTCACGTGACCAATATGGTATCAGCCTGGGGACATTCGCAGCCCGTGGTGAGCGCTCTGTACTGGTGGTTGGATTAGATTCATTGATGCGTATTTCATCGAATCCATTCTATCCGTATATGTTGCAGCGCATAGATGACAAAATAGAGACACCGGCAAAATAACATGGCTTCTTAAGCCCCCAATTGGGGGCTTTTTCATAATAAATACCCGCCATAAAATCTAGCTTGCTATTATATAGCGCGCTATATATATTATTAGAATCAACCCAACATACTGAGAATAAAAGGTGAAAAATCCATTACTACTGGATAAGCAGCTGTGCTTTGCACTGTACTCCGCCAATTTGGCCCTGCATAAAGTTTACCGTAAGCTGCTGAACCCACTGGGTTTAACCTATCCTCAATACTTAGTCATGTTAGTGTTATGGGAGGGGGATGAATTAACTGTTTCTGATATTGGGCAGCGGTTGTTTCTGGACTCCGCCACATTAACACCTTTGTTAAAGCGCATGGAAAGTGCCGGTTTATTGATGCGTTCACGCGCCAGAAATGATGAGCGCCAGGTGATAATCCGCTTGACGAGTCAAGGCCAAGATTTGCGTGAAGCAGCGCAAAAGATCCCTACCGCCGTTATCGGTGCAACAGAATGTGATCTTGAAAAAATATCTGATATAAAACAGCAGCTTGAATTGTTGCGGAATAATCTGTCGCAACACGTTTGAAGATTATAGATGGGGTGCTTTTGCCCCGTCGTGCTCAACCGATTTGCATACCCTGACTTAGCCGAATAAGTGGGGTATATGTTCTACACTTACTAATAGATAACTAATTAAGTAGCGCACGATTTAATCGTGAGTTATCTAACTGGTTGTATCGCAAGTCTATATCCGACTATGGCGGGTATATTCATATTTACTAACCCTGAAAGGAAAGCACTATGTCTATTGAAAAAGTCGTATACCGTGCCAAAGCAAAAGCCACGGGTGGACGTGATGGCCGGGCAACATCCTCTGATGGTGTACTGGATGTGAAATTGGGCGTACCTAAAGAGATGGGTGGTGCCGGTGGCGCGGTCACTAATCCGGAACAACTGTTTGCTGCGGGTTACTCAGCTTGCTTCCTTGGTGCTTTGAAGTTTGTGGCATCAAAAGAAAAGGTGAAAGTGCCAGATGATGCCAGTATCGAAGGCACTGTGGGCATTGGTGCTATCCCAACAGGTTTTGGCATTGAAGTTCAGCTAGATATTAGCCTGCCAGGTATTGAGCGCAGCGTAGCAGAAGATTTGGTGAAAAAAGCCCATGTTGTCTGCCCCTACTCCAATGCAACACGTGGCAATATTGATGTCACTTTAAACATTAAATAAACCAATTACTCGCCACCCAAGCCCATAAGAATTACCTTGTGGGCTTTTGCGTGTTAAAGACTCTCCCCGTACTTTCTATGTTCTATTTTCAAGCCAATAAAGGGTTATATCCTGCATAGACTCTGTGGCTATCTGCGGATTTTCTCATTAAGAATTGTTAAGATGATTCTGTAAATGAAATCAATAGCGTGCTTATCAGTTTTACACTGAACCTGAGGGGGAGTTCACTGTCTGATTGATTCAAGCCGCAAATAGTGTCTTTGGAGACCTTGCGTTATATGGATAGAGTTAAATCTTTATCACAGCAAAGCATATCTTTGTTGTTAGCTGTTTATATTGGTATTTTCCTGAATATCTCTGTCTTTTATCGTCGTTTCGACACCTTCAGCCAAGGTATCCAGGGCATAAAAGTGGTGTCAGCTATCATCGAAGTGATGGCCATTATTCTTTTCACCTTTTTTGTGATGCGGGTCATTTCGCTCGGTGGGCGCTGGTTTTACCGAGTGGCCGCCACCTTATTGGTGCTAATTTCTGTTGCTGCCAGTTATTACATGACTTTTTTCAATGTCGTGATTGGTTATGGCATCGTTATTTCAGTCTTGACCACCGACACTGACCTTTCTAAAGAAGTCATTGGGCTGCATTTTGTTATCTGGATGGTACTGGTCAGCGCATTACCCCTGCTGCTTATCTGGAAAAATACCCTACGTTTGACCTTGCTGGAGCAATTTCGCACACCGGGTCAGCGTGTTAAACCTATCTTATTGATGGCGGTCGCTGTCGCGCTAGTTTGGCTACCTATTCGCTACCTGGATAAAGTGCAGCGCGCCGATGAGCAACTGAATACCGTGGACTTACCCAGTTATGGGGGAGTGGTTGCTCACTCATATTTGCCCTCTAACTGGTTGGCTGCGTTGGGTTTATATGCTTATACCCAATATGATGAAAGATATGATGCGGCGACATTGTATAACCCCGCGGAACATTTCACTTATGTTGCACCAGCGGGTATTGATGATACTTATGTTGTATTTATCATCGGTGAAACAACACGTTGGGATCATATGGGGCTTCTGGGCTATTCACGTGATACCACTCCGCGCCTAAGCAAAGAAAAGAACTTAGTCGCTTTCCGTGGCACTTCTTGCGATACCTCCACTAAGCTTGCGCTGCGCTGTATGTTTGTGCGCGAAGGTGGCACGGAAGATAATCCACAGCGCACCCTGAAAGAGCAAAATGTGTTTGCCGTGTTGAAATCCTTGGGATTCACTTCTGAATTGTTTGCGATGCAGAGTGAAATGTGGTTTTACAACAATGCGAATACCGATAATTATTCATTCCGAGAGCTGATTGCTTCAGAAAAACGCAATGATGCTAAACCAGTGGATGACATGTTGCTGGTTGATGAATTGAAAGAATCGCTGGCGCATTATCCGGTTGGTAAGCACCTGGTGGTGCTCCATACCAAAGGCTCACATTATCTTTATTCCCAACGTTATACTCGGGACTATGCTCGCTATCAGCCTGAATGCATGGGTGTGGATGATTTTTGCAGTAAGCAGCAATTGGTAAATGCTTTTGATAACAGCGTGTTGTATACAGATTCATTTATCGCAAATGTCATTGACCAAATGCGTGATAAGAAAGCCATCGTATTCTATGCTGCGGATCATGGGGAATCTATTGATGATAACTCTCACTTCCACGGCACCCCACGGGAAATGGCTCCGGCTGAACAATTCCGCGTGCCATTGATGGTCTGGACATCAGATAAATTTCTGGCACAACCTGAAAATCGCACGGCTTTTGAGCAACTACAGGCAGAGCAGCGGGTTGGTAAAACTCACCGGCAGGTCGAGCTGTTTGACTCAATCTTGGGATGCTTAGGCTATACCTCGCCAGATGGCGGTATTAATGCAGAAAATAATTGGTGTCAGGCCCCTGCGCGGCATGTTCAGCCGGCTCTGTAGCTAATTATTTTTAACCGTGATTTGATTCTTGATACCAATCCACCTAGTAATTATAAGGTTGCGGTATACTCCAGCCTCGAACTATCCCGGCTGGAGCTCTTCATGACTTACCGTGTTGCTTTTATTGATGATCACGACATTGTGCGCTCAGGTTTTGCCCAGTTGCTTGCTCTGGAAGATGACATTCAGGTGGTGGGGGAGTTTAGTTCAGCAAAACAGGCGCGTGCAGGTTTACCGGGCATACAGGCCAATATCTGTATTTGTGATATTTCTATGCCTGATGAAAGTGGATTGGATTTATTGAAAGACCTCCCATCGGGGATGGGCGTCATTATGTTGTCAATGCATGATAGCCCGGCTTTAGTGGAGATGGCATTAGAGCGCGGTGCGCGAGGCTTTCTCAGCAAACGTTGTAAACCGGAAGATTTGGTTTCTGCCGTCCGAACTGTTGGCAGTGGTGGCGTCTATTTGATGCCAGATATTGCCCAACAACTTGCCCGTATTGCGGTCGATCCTTTGACCCGCCGTGAACGCGAAGTCGCCGTATTATTGGCACAAGGCAAGGAAGTGCGCGATATCGCCGAATTACTCGGCTTGTCGCCCAAAACCGTGCATGTCCACCGCGCTAACTTATTTGCCAAACTCTGTGTCAGTAATAATGTTGAATTGGCGAAGCAGGTGCTGAACCTATGATTCAGCGCTTTATCATGTTGTTAGCATTATTCTTTATTTATACCACCGCGGCTTTTTGTTTATGGTCAGTCGGCACCCAACTTGTTGACCATCCGCTACATGCGATGCTGCTGTTCCCTTTCGGCTTGCGCATGGGAATTTTATTACAAAGCCCACGCCAGTATTGGCCAGGAATTCTACTGGGTGACACCTTGTTATGGTGGCTGCTGACTGACCAGTTTGGCGATGTTTCTCTGCTGTGGTTTGCTATTCCGCTACTGTTGGCCACCACCTTATTGGCTGCGTTGGCATCCCCCTGGTTACTGCGTCATCAAAAAAATGACAGCGAATGGCAATGGCCATTAATGCAGGGCGCGGTGATTTTTGGTGCGGCATTGATACAAGCATTGGGATGGCAACTCGCCAGTAATCAAGGTGCTATGGCACTCTTGTTGGGGCTGGTGGGCGGTTTTACTATCGCCCCGACGTGCCTATTATTGTGGCATTATTTGGCGCGACAGATTTGGCTTCCTTTGGAGCCAGGTCTGATTCATAAGCCCATTAATCTGCGTCTGCATCATATTTTGTGGTATCTGCTGCTCTTTGGTTTGAGTATCTGGCTGCAAAATCACGTCACTGAGTCAGATTTATATCTCTTCGCCCCATTCTGTTTGGCAATCCCTATTGTATTTATGTCTTACCGCTATGGTTGGCAAGGGGCTTCTGTCGCCACATTACTTAATGGGGTGGTGTTACTGATTAATGCCTCTGGGCAATTAACATCTCACCGCGACCTGCTGCTGTCACTGCTAGCGCAAAGTTTGACGGGGTTATTACTGGGGGCGGGGATTCAACGCCAGCGGGAGCTAAACCAGCAGTTACAACTCCGCTTGAATGAAAATCGTGAGTTGGCGAAAGCCTTGGTGGTGGCAGAGGAACATACCCGCCGCGATGTGGCGCGCGAGCTGCATGATGAAGTGGGGCAGACTGTCACGGTTATTCGCACCCAAGCCAGTGTTATCAAGCGCTTAACCGCGCAACCGCCGGTTTTAGCTTGCGCGGAGATGATTGAAACACAGGCATTGCGGGTCTATGACGGTGTCCATGATGTGCTCGCCAAACTATGGCCTGCGGCATTAAATAATTTGCCTTTGTCGGCGGCTATTGCCGCATTAATGCGCGAACTTATCCCGCAAGATCAATCTGTTGTTGGCGTATTATATTGGCAAATTGATGATGCCCAGATAGATGAGACACTCAAAATTACGCTATATCGTCTTTGCCAGGAAGGGGTAACCAATGCCTACCGCCATGGTGGGGCCAGCCGGATTGAAATTAATGCCAGGCAAGATAATCAGAAAATATACCTGATGATCCGCGATAACGGCAAAGGTGTCGATTTGGCCAGTATCACGCCAAGCTATGGATTACGCGGTATGCAATCGCGCGTGAGTGCCTTAGGGGGCAGTTTTAGTTTTAATGTGGATGACGGGACTTGCTTGAATGTGATCCTGCCCACAATTTCTTTGCCTGCGGATGGAAACTAAGAAATATTCTCGTATACGGCGAGAGTTTCTCTGATTAGTTTTGTGTGCGTACGGATCATGATGATTTTACTTGTAAAATATCCTGGGGTTTAACATGTGGTCCTTCCTCAAAAGCCGCGATACTGTGGCACCGGTAACGAATCAAGAGCAAATTGACTCATCTTATAAATACTGGCGAATTCAATTAATGTGGACGATGTATATCGGCTACGCTGCTTTTTATTTCACTCGTAAAAGTTTTAACTTCATTATGCCCGCGATGTTGAGTGACTTGGGCCTGACGATGTCTGATGTCGGAATTTTAGGGACATTATTTTATATCACTTACGGCTGCTCTAAATTTATTTCAGGGATGATTAGCGACCGCTCAAATCCGCGTTACTTTATGGGCATTGGTCTGGTCATGACCGGGATTATCAATATCCTGTTTGGGATGAGTTCTTCGCTGTTAGTCTTTGGTTCTTTGTGGATTATTAATGCATTCTTCCAAGGATGGGGCTGGCCGCCATGCTCTAAAATACTGACCAGCTGGTATTCCCGCTCCGAGCGCGGCAGTTGGTGGGCCATCTGGAATACGTCACATAACTTTGGTGGCGCATTAATTCCCTTATTAGTTGGCTTTATTTCTCTGCACTTTAGCTGGCGTTACGGCATGATTGTCCCCGGTATTATTGGCGTGGTGATAGGCTTGCTGATGTGTTGGCGTTTGCGGGATAAACCCAGCACTATGGGGCTGCCTAGTGTGGGTAAATGGCGTAATGATGCTATGGAGCTGGTGCAAGAATCTGAAGGTCAGGGATTATCCAATAAAGAGATTATTAAGCGCTATGTGCTGACCAACAAATATATTTGGCTGCTGGCGGTATCCTATGTATTGGTTTACATCGTCCGCACTGCAATTAATGACTGGGGTAATCTTTATTTAACACAAGAGAAAGGCTATTCATTAATGACGGCTAACTCGGCAATTTCATTATTCGAAGTTGGCGGATTTATTGGCTCGCTGGTTGCTGGCTGGGGGTCTGATAAGTGGTTCCGTGGTAATCGGGGGCCAATGAACCTGATTTTTGCCATTGGGATTTTCCTGTCTGTTGCATCATTGTGGGTAATGCCCGGAGTCAGTTATGTATTGCAGGCGGGTTGCTTCTTTGCCATTGGTTTCTTTATCTTTGGCCCTCAGATGCTAATTGGTATGGCGGCCGCGGAATGCTCGCATAAGGATGCTGCCGGCGCTGCAACGGGCTTTGTGGGGTTATTTGCTTACTTAGGTGCGGCCTTATCTGGCTACCCGATTGCACGAGTGATGGAAGTCTGGCACTGGAATGGTTTCTTTGTGGTGATTTCGGTGGCGGCCTGTTTATCTGCTTTCTTCTTGCTGCCATTCCTGAGGGCGCAATCACCGCAATTGAAGACGGCCGAAGCGCAGATCTAGCGAAAATGATTCACTTTTAGCCACGGATGATGATTTTAGCAACAGTCGCCAGTGGGTTGTTAAAAAGTGATTGACGGCCCAGACGCGTAGCAGTAAGATGCGCCCCGATTCGGCGAGTAGCGCAGCTTGGTAGCGCAACTGGTTTGGGACCAGTGGGTCGGAGGTTCGAATCCTCTCTCGCCGACCAAATTTAAGAACCCTGACGGAAACGTCAGGGTTTTTTTGTGTGTGTTTTTCTCAGTATGGCCAGAATGTCATCTCAGTCTCTCTCAAACCCATCATTATAATTTCTCTTTATATTCTCAATAATCTCCTTTTATCTTATTTATATTGCTGCTGTTTAGAACTATATATTTATTATTCGTCTAACACATTATATTTTCTTCGTTATATTGACTTCTCTCTAGTTAAAAACCCTAATGGATATAGCCTCAGCTGGGAAATACAAGCAATATTATAGTTAAACTAATTATATAAGAGGGGATTTATGACTTTAAATAGTGGTAATAAAAGACGTGTTTTATCAGTGCTATCTTTCTCAATAATACTTTCATTTTATGGTGTGTCTGCTACTCATGCCGCAAGTATTATCGCTGATAAATCAGCACCTAATCATCAACAGGCCGATATAAAAATAAAACCGCCTGGGTTACCTGTACCCTGTCGGATTATTGGCGGTTGTGGCGAAATGACAACTATAAATATTCAAGCACCCGATAAAAATGGATTGTCACACAATAAATATACTCAATTTGACACGCCACATTTCCATGATGTTGTTACTCTAAATAATGCATTATCACGTGAGGTTAATGGTAATCCACATCTGCAAGGAATGGCGGCAAAGATTATTTTAAATGAAGTCAATGCTGATAAAGCCAGTATCCTTAATGGGAAGGTAATGCTTGCTGGGCAAGATGCCCATGTTATTATTGCGAACCCCTCTGGCATTGAATGTAATGGCTGTTCATTTACTAATGTATCTCATCTGACATTAACCTCCGGGACACCACATTTCAGTAATAATAAGCTACAAAAATTTAGAGTAATAGAAGGGAATATAAATGTTAATGAGGGGAGAATAACTTCAGGACTAACACATCAAGGCCGTGCTGATACACCTGCCTATCTCGATCTATTCGCTAATAAAATCAATGTTAATGGTAAATTGAATGCAGACGATGTTTTCCTCGTCGCAGGAAAAAATGACATAGCATTATCATCTCCGGGACAAAAAATAAATATATCATCATTAGTGGCTCGTGCTGACATGCCGACATTATCCGATAATATTGATATTAGTGAGATGGGGGGGATGTATGCAAATAAAATACGTATTGTCGCTGAAGGGAATATAAATAACTCAGGTAGAATTAATTCAAAAGGCTTGCTGCTGATGGTTGCTGGCGGCGATATTTATAATACAGACACCTATATACATGGTAAGAATGTACGGCTGGTGAGTGCGGGTACAACTCATAATATAGTGTCAGCAATTTATGGAACAGAAAGAGTGAGGATAGAGGCGAAAGAACTTATTAATAATGATGGTTTTATAGTTTCTGATAAGCGAATTAACATCCGTTCTGATAACCCCGTTGGAAGCATTAATGGAGGTGAGATCCGGTTGATGGGGAAACAAAATAAAGAACAGCAAAGTGGTGGAATAGGACGTTCTGCGTAAACACTCTTCCAAAAATATAAATATTATTATTAATCAATTAGCCACCTTTGTGGCTAATTGCGCAGATAGCTTTTCATTAAATTATTTTACTGAAATGGAGTTTATGTGATGAGGTTAAATTTAATAAGTGAGGGGATTAAAAATAGAAACAATAAAAAATTCATAACGGCGAGATTATTTTTTCTTTGGGCGTTAATTTTTATCTTTCCTGTGGTTGCTTATGCCGATATTAATCAAAACCAAGTTGTTATTTTAGAGCAGCAACAACGGGATTTAAAAAATAGCCTCATGCTGCCATTGTCTCATGCCAAGATGAACAGTGAACCTGTGCAACCAGAAGGCACTCTCTTTTCAGATGAAATATCCTGTCTGGTCATTGACCGTGTAGAACTGGTTAATGTAGCTGCTTTTCCCAACGCCGCGCGTTTAATAGCCTGGGCAAAGCAAGTTCAGGGACAATGTTTGGGTGAGAAAGGGTTATCCGCATTGCGGAATAAACTTCAGTGGCAAATGGTGGATGACGGTTACATCACTTCACAAGTTACTTTTACGACAGACAGTTATACTGACGGGGTATTATCAATCGCCTTGATTCCTGGCAGGGTGAAAGGGATTGAACATCATCAAGACAGCGACAATTATGCCCAGCTGAATACATTGTTCCCTAACCGGGCAGGTGATTTGGTGAATTTGCGCAATATTGAACAAGGGCTAGAGAATTTACAACGCTTACCTTCGGTGAGTGCCACCATGGATATTCAATTAAATCGTGACGATTTAACTAGCCAGATTGTGGTAAAGCGGCAGCAATCTCGTTTCTGGCGTATCAATACTTTTCTTGATGATGCCGGCCATTATGCCGTTGGTCGCTATCGTGCGGGCGCAACGTTATTTCTCGATAATCCGTTATCGTTAAGTGACCTGGCTTATATTTCCATCAGCCGTGATTTGGATAATCATGATGATAAAGGGAACAATAACGTAGCCCTGCATTATTCAGTTCCCTTGGGTAATTGGCTGTGGAGTCTCACCGGCTCTCGGGGCACTTACTATCAATCTTTGTTATTGGCCAATACCGCGTTTAAATATCATACCCACTGGCGTTCATTAGATATACAAATTCAACGTCTTTTAATGCGAGGTTATAACTACAAAACAGTGGGTTATACTGGCACAATAATTCGTCAATCCAAGGGGTATTTTGCTGATGTAAAACTGGATGTTCAACAGCAGGATACGGTTGATTGGCAACTCGGATTACAACATTTGCATTATACCCGCTGGGCGACCATGACCGGTGGGATTAATTATCAGCAAGGAACACAATGGTTTGGTGCGCGCCCATCACCCAAGGCGCAGCTAATTAATGTCACAGCTTCCCTGGATATTCCTTTTGCACTGGATGAACAGCGCTTTTATTTTCAACCTTCCTTTAGTCAGCAATATTCACGCAATAAACTATTGAGTAATAATAAATTTTCTGTTGGTGGGCGCAGTTCAGTACGTGGTTTCCCAACGGGCAGTGCATTGATAGGATCTCAAGGATGGTTTTTAAAAAATAATATTGCCTGGATAAATCGACGCGTTGGCAATCAGCTCTATCTAGGTGTGGATTATGGTGCAGTTAGCGAAAGTGGTGGGTTATTCTTGCATAAAGACCGTTTGGTGGGGGCAACTGTAGGGGTTCGGGGCAATTATCGTCGGTTTGGTTATGATTTGAATGTTGGGATTCCACTTGATAAACCAGCTAATTTTAACACTGACCCGGTAGTTTTAGGTTTTACATTAACTTGGCAATACTAGTTAATTATCTTTGTGTCATTAGGCTTAGTATCATAATAAATATATCTATTTTGCATATTTAAGGTTGTGGCCATTAAATTATCAGATGAATATATACCTGTTATTATTTTATGAAAATAATTGGGGGTAAAATGAGCAGGTTAACTATATATTTCTCGGAAGTGCATAAGGAATTTTTCAATAAATTAAATTTCATTTGTGTGTTTTTGATTTTATTGTTTTTTAGCCATTCTTTATTTGCCAGCATTGTTAGTGACACTACAGCACCAAAATATCAACAACCTGATATTCATCACTATATTGAGGAAAGAAAAACATGTAAAGCTCAAAATGTTCACTGTCAGGGAGCGAAGTTCACCACGATAAATATTACCACGCCAAATGAAAAAGGATTATCACATAATAAATATGATGAATTTACGCTAAAACTAGGTCGTGGGCATAATAAAGTGTTTTTTAATAACCTTATGATTGATAGCCCTGGATTTATTGGTAATCCAAATTTAGTCGACAAAGCAGCAATGGTTATTTTAAATGAAGTGACATCAAATAAGAAAAGTGAATTACATGGGCACTTGGCTGTAATTGGTCATAAAGCTGATGTCATTATTGCTAATCCATCCGGAATTTATTGTAATGGTTGCCAATTTAGTAATACAGATCACGTCATACTGACAACAGGAATCCCAACCTTTAGGTCTGGAGATCTAGGCGGTTATTATGTCACTCAAGGAAAGATAATCATTAGCAGTAATGGCTTAAAACATAATGATAATTCTAATGTTTTTCTAGATTTATTCTCCGCATCACTCATCATAAATGGCGAGGTAAGAAGTGGAGATATTCTGACCGCAACAGGTAATAATGATATTGGTATCATGCCAATAAAAGGTAGCGTAGACCTAAAGCCCATCGGTGATTTATCTAATAGCAATAAAATTGATGTCGTCGTCGATGTGACTAAACTTGGCGGTATGTATGCTAATAAAATATTCATTTATTCTAAGGATGGTGGCATTCATAATAAAGGCATTATTGAAGCCGAAACAATGGCTGATTTAGTCTCTGCTTCATTTATAAAAAATAATTTCGGAAAAATAGATTCGCCTAAAATCAGAATCAGAAGTTCGGGTGATATTGATAATATTGGAGGAAGAATAAAAAGTCGACGGCAAGGACTAAGTTATAACGCCAATGATAAGTTTGGGATTAGAATTTTTGGTCGTAATGTTAACAATAGCACGGGTAGCATTTATATTAACAGTGGACATATTTCTGTTGGGGCAGTGGACTCAATTACTAATAGGGATGGAATTATTAAATCAATAGCAGTAACTGGAGGGGCGGATATAAAAATAAAGGCGAAAAAAGTCAATAATGATAATGGTTATGTCATTACGACTCAAAATATAGAGATTGATGCGACTGATTTAGCTAATAATCGAGGAAAAATCGTTAGCGCGTTTAGTCATGTGGATCTGCATTACAAAACCTTAAGCACCGAGGATGGCATAATACATGGGGGGATTGAGGTCAAAAGCGAGGTTAAACCTTGAGCAATATACCTTGTTATCCTCTGCTCAGAAACTGATGCACTGAAATGGGGCGCCATAATTGTGCATCTGGCCGGAGAGTTATGCTGGCTCTTGGTTGTACTATGTTGGCCAGCAATGATTTTGCTTTTTTAATGACACGCAAGATGTGCGCGATCTCGGTTGTATGTGACAACATTCACGTCACTTATCTGCTGTCTCAGTAGCATTTCCATCTGTTTTCTGTCGAATTTACAAAAATATCTGAACAGATATACATCAATTAGCAACAAAGTTTTTTTGTTTGTTAATGGATGTTACAACTGCTTTATTTAATTCAGCCAGTTCATCTCTCTAGTTAATGGCTAATAGCATAAATTTTAATGCTGATAATGTTAACAAGAAGTTTTTTTTATGTTTGCATGCTGTTTCTCATTGTCTTGATAAATCCTTTCAAACCATATTGACGTTGCCATCAACTGTTGCCAAATTGGTACCCTCAGGGGCAGTAATCGAGAGCAGTTTGGGTGATTTCACTCATTCAAAATTGTCGTCGCGATAAGATTTATCCGGCATCTCAATCCCGCATCCCTGCGGTTAGTAGGCCAAAACGGTACAGCCCGTGGACTAAAAAATTATAGGGCCTGACCGTACACACAACACACATCACCATAATGGAGCACAAGCGATGACGATTTCCTTGGGAAAAACAGGGATACTGAAATTCGGTATTGGGCTGATTGCACTGACCGTAGCGGCCAGTGTTCAGGCGAAAACATTGGTTTATTGTTCAGAAGGTTCTCCGGAAGGTTTTAACCCACAACTTTTCACCTCTGGCACGACTTATGATGCAAGCTCAGTACCTATTTACAACCGTCTGGTTGAATTCAAACTCGGCACGACGGAAATTGAACCAGGCCTGGCTGAGAAGTGGGAAATCAGCGAAGACGGCAAAACCTATACTTTCCATCTGCGTAAAGGTGTGAAGTGGCAAGATAATAAAGACTTCAAACCGACTCGTGATTTAAATGCTGATGATGTGATTTATTCTTTCATGCGTCAGAAGGATGATAAACATCCGTACCATAAAGTATCTGGCGGCAGCTATGAATACTTCCAGGGTATGGGTATGGGTGATTTGATCACCAATGTGGTTAAGGTTGACGATAATACCGTTCGCTTTGAACTGGCGCGCCCGGAGTCTCCATTCCTGGCAGACCTGGCAATGGACTTCGCATCAATTCTGTCAGCTGAGTATGCGGACAATATGTTGAAAGCGGGCACCCCAGAAAAAGTCGATTTGAACCCAATCGGCACCGGCCCATTCCAGTTGCAGCAATATCAAAAAGACTCTCGTATTCTTTATAAAGCATTCCCTGGCTACTGGGGCACCAAACCACAAATTGATCGTCTGGTCTTCTCTATTACACCTGATGCATCAGTTCGTTACGCTAAATTGCAGAAAAATGAATGTCAGGTTATGCCATACCCTAACCCGGCTGACATTGCTCGCATGAAAGAAGATAAAACCATCAACTTGATGGAGCAACCGGGCCTGAACGTCGGGTATCTCTCTTTCAACGTTGAGAAAAAACCACTGGATAACCTGAAGGTTCGCCAGGCATTGACTATGGCTGTCAATAAAGGAGCCATTATTGATGCGGTTTATCAGGGCGCGGGCCAACCGGCTAAGAACCTGATCCCACCAACTATGTGGGGCTATAACGATGAAGTGAAAGATTACGCCTACGACCCGGCTAAGGCGAAAGAGCTGCTGAAAGAAGCCGGTCTGCCAGATGGCTTTGAAATCGACCTGTGGGCAATGCCAGTTCAGCGCCCTTACAACCCAAATGCCCGCCGTATGGCTGAAATGATCCAGTCCGACTGGGCGAAAGTGGGTGTGAAAGCCAAGATTGTGACCTACGAGTGGGGCGAATACCTCAAACGTGCCAAAGATGGCGAGCATGAAACTGTGATGATGGGTTGGACTGGGGACAATGGGGATCCGGATAACTTCTTCGCCACCCTGTTTAGCTGTGATGCGGCCAAGCAAGGTTCCAACTATTCAAGATGGTGTTATAAGCCGTTTGAAGACGTGATCCAGCCTGCGCGAGCTGAGTCTGACCACGACAAACGTGTTGCTCTTTACAAACAAGCTCAAGTTGTGATGCACGATCAAGCACCTGCGCTGATTATTGCTCACTCAACTGTGTTCGAGCCAGTACGTAAAGAAGTGAAAGGCTATGTTGTTGATCCGTTAGGTAAACACCATTTCGAGAACGTGTCCCTGGATTAATTTTAACCTTGATTTATGTATGACCGGTGAGCAGATTAGCTGCTCACCGGTTTCTTCATTTAGGTTAAAACAGATACAGATGTGAGCCACATAACTTCTCTCAATAAGTGTCATTGTCGCAGTAATTTTGAGTATGGACAGCAGCCCGCACCGAAACACGCAATACGTGACGGTGATGAGCACCGCCCTGCTGAAAATGGCAAATAAAATAGCTTATTGGGGAGGTTTAATAAGCCTGGTTGCCCACGAGCAGCCCGGCATTCTACACAGAGAGTTCGGGATATGTTGCAGTTCATACTCCGACGTTTGGGGTTAGTTATCCCAACGTTTATCGGCATTACTTTGCTGACCTTTGCTTTTGTCCATATGATCCCCGGTGACCCGGTGACCATCATGGCTGGGGAACGCGGAATCTCCGCTGAGCGCCATGCTCAAATCATGGCTGAAATGGGGCTAGACAAGCCTCTCTATCAACAATATTTCCATTATGTGAATGGCGTATTACATGGCGACCTCGGCATTTCGCTGAAAAGTCGCATTGCTGTCTGGGAAGAATTTGTTCCTCGCTTTAAAGCGACACTGGAGCTTGGGATCTGCGCGATGCTGTTTGCAATGGCGGTGGGTATCCCTGTCGGAGTGTTGGCGGCAGTCAAACGCGGTTCCGTATTTGATCACACCGCTGTCGGGATATCCCTGACGGGTTATTCGATGCCTATTTTCTGGTGGGGCATCATGCTGATTATGCTGGTTTCGGTGCAATGGAACCTCACCCCGGTGTCGGGGCGTGTCAGCGATACAGTCTTCCTTGATGATAGCCTTCCTTTGACCGGTTTTATGCTGATTGACACCTTTGTTTGGGGTGAACCAGGCGACTTTAAAGACGCCGTGATGCATATGATTTTACCCGCCATTGTGTTGGGCACCATTCCCCTCGCCGTTATCGTGCGCATGACCCGTTCCTCTATGCTGGAAGTCTTGGGCGAAGATTATATTCGTACCGCGCGCGCGAAAGGCCTGAGCCGGATGCGAGTCATTGTGGTTCATGCTCTGCGCAATGCTTTACTGCCGGTTGTGACGGTCATTGGCTTGCAGGTTGGCACCATGCTGGCAGGGGCAATTTTGACGGAAACCATCTTCTCCTGGCCGGGGTTAGGGCGCTGGTTGATGGACGCATTGCAACGCCGAGATTACCCGGTGGTACAGGGTGGGGTGTTGCTGGTCGCTATCATGATTATTTTAGTTAACTTGCTGGTAGATGTGCTCTATGGCGTAGTTAACCCGCGTATTCGTCACAAGAAATAAGGGGCGCAAAATGTCTCAACTTACTGAGTCTACAGTAAAAAGTGCGCCGAAGCCGATGACTCCATTGCAAGAGTTTTGGCACTATTTCAAGCGCAATAAAGGGGCTGTTATCGGCCTGTTTTACATCATTATTATGCTGGTGATCGCCGCAGGGGCGACCTGGCTTGCCCCCCACGGCCCGGCAGAGCAATTTCGCGATGCATTACTGAAGCCACCGGTCTGGGAAGCAGGCGGTAGCTGGAAGTTTATTCTTGGTACTGATGATGTGGGGCGCGATGTCTTGTCCCGCCTGATGTATGGTGCTCGCCTCTCACTGTTGGTCGGCTGCCTGGTGGTGGTGCTGTCATTGGTGATGGGGGTCGTTTTCGGTTTGCTGGCAGGTTATTTTGGCGGCGTTGTCGATGCCATCATTATGCGAATTGTCGATATCATGCTGGCACTGCCAAGTTTGTTGCTGGCGTTGGTTTTGGTGGCGGTGTTCGGGCCTTCGATTGTGAATGCCTCTCTGGCGCTAACCTTTGTTGCCTTACCGCATTATGTGCGGTTGACGCGGGCCGCAGTGTTGGTCGAGGTCAATCGCGACTACGTGACCGCCTCAAGAGTGGCTGGCGCGGGTGCGATGCGCCAGATGTTTATCAATATTTTGCCAAACTGCCTTGCGCCGCTGATCGTGCAGGCTTCTCTCGGCTTCTCTAACGCCATTCTGGATATGGCGGCTCTCGGCTTTCTCGGCATGGGTGCGCAACCGCCAACACCAGAATGGGGCACCATGCTCTCTGATGTGTTGCAGTTCGCCCAAAGCGCCTGGTGGGTCGTGACCTTCCCCGGTGTGGCGATTCTGCTGACGGTTCTGGCGTTTAACCTGATGGGGGACGGCCTGCGTGATGCTCTCGACCCCAAACTCAAGCAGTAACAGAGGTAGCGAGAGATGGCACTTTTAAATGTAGATAAATTATCGGTGCACTTCGGTGACGAAGGCGCGCCGTTCAAAGCAGTAGACCGCATCAGTTACAGCATTGAGCAAGGTCAGGTGGTCGGGATTGTCGGCGAATCTGGCTCCGGAAAATCGGTCAGTTCACTGGCAATCATGGGGCTGATTGATTACCCCGGTAAAGTGATGGCCGACAAACTGGAGTTTAATGGCCGCGACTTGACGAAAATATCTGAAAAAGAGCGGCGTCAGTTGGTGGGATCGGAAATCGCGATGATCTTCCAAGACCCAATGACCAGCCTTAACCCGTGCTATACCGTCGGTTTCCAAATTATGGAAGCACTGAAGGTACATCAGGGGGGCAACCGCAAAACCCGTCATCAGCGGGCAGTGGATTTACTGACCTTAGTGGGGATACCTGATCCGGCCTCACGGTTGGATGTTTATCCACACCAACTTTCTGGCGGGATGAGCCAGCGCGTAATGATTGCAATGGCGATTGCTTGCCGGCCTAAATTGTTAATTGCTGATGAGCCGACAACAGCACTGGACGTCACTATCCAGGCGCAGATTATTGAATTGCTGTTGGAATTACAGCAGCGCGAAAATATGGCGCTGTTGTTGATTACTCATGACCTGGCATTAGTTTCTGAGGCTGCTCATCATATTATTGTGATGTATGCCGGTCAGGTGGTTGAAACCGGCAAATCGTCAGAAATTTTCCGCACACCACGGCATCCCTATACCCAGGCATTATTGCGGGCGCTACCGGAGTTTGCACAGGATAAAGCACGGTTAGCCTCTTTGCCGGGTGTGGTTCCGGGTAAATATGACCGGCCTGAAGGCTGCTTGCTTAACCCACGTTGCCCGTATGCTAACGATCGTTGCCGCAGTGAAGAGCCAGAGTTATTGGGGCCGGCGGGGCGTCAGGTTAAATGCCATACACCGCTTGATGATGCGGGGAGGCCGACCTTATGAGTCAACCGATTGAAATGAAAAATGAATCACAAGCAACCAAACCACTGTTGCAAGCTATTGATTTAAAGAAATACTATCCGGTTAAAAAAGGGTTATTTGCCCCAGAGCGTTTGGTTAAAGCGCTTGATGGTGTGTCTTTCACATTGGAGCGGGGTAAAACTTTAGCGGTGGTTGGGGAGTCCGGCTGCGGTAAATCCACACTGGGCCGTTTACTGACGATGATAGAAATCCCTACCGGTGGTGAGCTTTACTACCAAGGTCAGGATTTGCTCAAACCGGATGAAAGTGCTGAAAAACTGCGCCGCCAGAAAATCCAGATTGTGTTCCAGAACCCTTATGGTTCACTGAATCCACGCAAGAAAGTGGGGCAGATTCTGGAAGAGCCGTTGCAAATCAATACCAAGCTTAGCAGCAAAGAACGTCGTGAAAAAACCTTGGCGATGATGGCAAAAGTCGGTTTAAAAACCGAACATTATGACCGCTATCCACATATGTTTTCCGGCGGTCAGCGCCAGCGCATCGCCATCGCGCGCGGGTTAATGTTGAATCCAGATGTGGTGATTGCCGATGAACCTGTTTCTGCGCTGGATGTGTCAGTGCGGGCGCAAGTATTGAACCTGATGATGGATTTGCAACAGGAGCTGGGGCTGTCGTATGTCTTTATCTCCCATGATCTGTCAGTGGTTGAGCATATTGCCGATGAAGTCATGGTGATGTATCTGGGGCGTTGTGTTGAAAAAGGCAGTAAAGAGGCCATTTTTAACAACCCACGCCACCCCTATACTCAAGCATTGTTATCGGCGACACCACGGCTCAACCCGGATATGCGCCGTGAGCGTATTAAGCTGACAGGTGAGTTACCAAGCCCAATGAGCCCACCGCCTGGCTGTGCATTTAATGCGCGTTGCCGTCGGGCATTCGGCACCTGTACTCAACTGCAACCGCAACTGAAGAAATACGGTGACCAAATGGTGGCCTGTTTTGCTGTTGATCAAGATGAAGCAGATAAAGCCAGTTAAGAATTTCTGGCTAAATATGCTATTCATTAAATATAAAAACGCCGATTATTCGGCGTTTTTTTTATAAACAGCACGCCACACCGAAATTAAATCACCTGCTGGACGCCCTGACTCTCATGAAAAATGAACATTTAAGGGTGAAGTAGCGCATTGATGTTGTTATCTCGATAGGAAAAGACTGAAACCCACGGTATTCTTCCCTCCGGTTAGTCATCACAGATAAAATGTGGAGGCGATCGAGTATACTCAGACAGAGTCGACGAGCAGCCATTAAATTGTGGCAACTATTTTATTTTATTCAGTCGGAATTGGCGGAGAACGAGTTTGCGGGTAAGGCGTTCGTTAACGATTAAACAAATGGCAGCAGTGGCAGTGGTCGCACTGGTGACTATCTGTATTTTTATCATCCTTCAGTTGTTCCACTTTGTGCAGCAGCGCAAAGATGATTACGCCAAGCAGTTGGAGAGCGCCGCTTATTCAATTCGCCAACCCCTATCTGAAGCTATTTTGAATGTTGATATTCCGCAAGCCAAACAAGTCCTCAATAGCTTGCTGCCCATTGGCGTTATTAGCCGTGCCGAAGTCATATTGCCAAACCAAATCCAGGTCTTAAACGCTAATTTCCCCACGGAACGGCCTGTTCCCCGCTGGGCGAAACGTGTTTTTTCTTTGCCAGTAGAGATAACTGTTCCGCTATATTCACTGGAACGGGTGTCTGCGAACCCGCAGCCATTGGCGCATTTGGTGTTGCGTGCCGATTCCTTTCGCATGTATCAGTTCATTCTCAGTGCGCTATCGGCAATGTTGTCTACTTATTTACTGCTAGCATTGGTGCTATCGGTTTCTATTGCCTGGTGTATTAATCGCTTAATTATTCACCCACTCCGGGCCATGGCCAAAGAGTTAGATAAAATCGGTCATCAAGGTGTGTTAAATCACCAACTTACTATGCCTGCTTATCATCAGGATGATGAACTGGGGGTGCTGGTGCATAATTATAATCGTAACCAGCAACTGTTAGCGGAGGCTTATACGGACATGAACCGTATTTATAGCCGCTTTCCTGTTACCCAATTGCCCAACCGCTCACTGTTTATGCACCTGCTCGAAGAAGATATTGCCAGTGGTATGCAGTGTGAGAAATTTCATCTGTTAGTCATTGGTATTGAAACCTTACAAGAGGTTTCCGGTGTAATGACTGAAGAGCAGCATCAGCAACTCTCGCTGACAATGGCGCAACGATTGGAACAGTGTCTTGATGAAAAAAGCTTATTGGCACAACTGAGCAAAACCGAATTTGCTGTGCTGGCCAGGGGCATCAGCCGCCCATTCCCAGCCATGCAACTGGCGCGGCGGATTATGACCCAAATCACCCAGCCATTAATATTTAGCAATATGCAACTGCGGCCCAGTGCCAGTATCGGAATAACAGATTATCAATCTCAAAATGAAACTGCCGAATGCTTGATGCGCAATGCCAGTACCGCCATGATGGCCGCCCACCATCAGGGGAGAAACCAAATTGTAGTCTTCGAACCGCGTTTGACGGAAAAAACGCAAAAACGGCTGACACAAGAAAATGACATTTTGCAGGCGATTGATAATCAAGATTTTGTTCTATTTTTGCAGCCGCAATGGGATATGCAACAGCCGCGGGTTATCGGCGCGGAAGCATTACTGCGTTGGCGTCAGGCTGATGGCAGCTATCAATCACCTTCTGAATTTGTCCCTGGGGCAGAAGAAGGCGGGGTGATGGTTCCACTAGGAAATTGGGTTCTGGAAGAGGCGTGCCGCATTCTGGCTGATTGGAAGGCGCAGGGCATTACTTTGTCTCTGGCTGTCAATATTTCAGGGTTGCAGGTGAAAAGTGATCAATTTCTACCCCATTTAAAAACCATAATCAGTCACTATCAAATAAACCCGCGCCAGCTTATCTTAGAGATAACCGAGACCGCCCGCCTTCAGGATCTGGATGAAGCCCTGATGTTATTGCGTGAATTACAAGGCCTGGGTTTATCTATCGCACTGGATGATTTTGGTATGGGATACTCAAGCCTACAGTATCTCAACCACCTGAAAGATTTGCCAATTAGCGCAATTAAGCTGGATAAAATCTTTGTCAAACACTTGCCAGAAGATGATGTCATGGCGCGTATTATCAGCACTATTTCCGAGGTGCTAAAACTAAGAGTGATTGCCGAAGGGATAGAAACCGATGAACAGCGCCAATGGCTATTAGCGCACGGCATTCATTACGGGCAGGGTTTTTTATTTTCAAAGGCGTTACCACGCGAGGAGTTTGAGACCCGCTATACACTGCGCCCTTGAGGTGCTAGCTGTGTTGGTTACTTGGTTACTTGGTTACTTGGTTACTCGGCCGCCCTTGGGCTCATAAGGGCCGCGCCTTTACCTTCCCCGGTTGTTTCTATAGCAGATATCTTTTCGTCAAATTCAACAATTATCCTTTCTCATATTAAGTCTTAATTACTATAAATAGAAACCTAGGCAAGACTTACTGGCGTGCATATTTATTGCTTTTTTTTACAGGGATTTCAAAAGTATTCTCAATTATATTAACTTAATTAAAATCAATAATAATAACCAAATGAAAATATTGCCCTTGATATTATTGATTTTATTTTTTTCTGCATACAATATTTTATCATAATTAGTCAAGACTATTTATTACGCAGAAAACCTCACAGAAAATAGCATCAATCCCTTACTACGCCTAGGATGTGACCGAATTCTGTCGGCATAAGTGCATTAAGTAAAGTTAATTACTTTGAACTTTGTCACATAAATGAACATTTGTTTAATTAATTTATAACTATTAGCCTTCGATCTCGGAACTTTATATCAAAATAAATAAAATAGCGTTTCATAAGTTAACTTTGTATTTATCATAATAATTATTTTTATTTATTAAAATAAGGTAGCTGTAATGAAATTTAAATTATTATCTCTGGCAATTGCATCACTTATCAGCACCAGCGCAATGGCAGTAACTATTGACTATCGTCATGAAACACAAGACCAAAGTGGTAATAATCATAAAGACCGTTTATTAATGTCTCACCGCTTTGCTAATGGCTTTGGGTTGTCTCTGGAAGGTAAATGGAAAAGTGCTTCTGACAAAGATAAACCCTTCCATGAAGGCGTGAGTAATGGCACAGAAGTGGTTGCCAGCTATGTGTATAAAATTGATAAAACATTCTCTCTCGAGCCCGGCTTCTCATTAGATTCAAGTTCTACCGCTAACAGCTATCGCCCTTATCTGCGTGGTAAGGCAAATATCATTGATGACCTCTCTGTTTCATTGCGTTATCGCCCTTATTACAAACGCACCAGCGCCAATATTAATACACCAAAAGATACTTCAGAACATGGCTATAATCTGACGAGTGTTCTCAGCTATAAAATTAGCAAAAATTATCAATTAGACTATGAGCTAGACTACAAGCAAGCCAATAAAGCCGGTGTGGTACTGTCTAATAATGAGAATTATGATTGGAGCCATGATTTCAAATTAACTTATAAGTGGGATAAAAGCTGGTCTCCTTATATGGCTATTGGTAATGTCTCCGGCAGTAAAAAAACAGATGAACGCCAAACTCGTTATCGTGTAGGGGTCAAATATAGTTTCTGATGATCTGAAATAATTAAATTATATTAATGACAAAGCGACATATTCAGTTCCGACTCCGTCGGAGCGACGGCAGCTATGGGCGCTCCGCCGGCTTACGCGGTTTATCTCCAATCAACTTTGTCTGCAGTTTAATTAAATTCTGACCTTTAGGGTCACACCTCGCTGTAACGACTTTGACAGGTAATAAAATAATGAAAAAAAGTGCGTTATTTTTGAGTATGGCAGCCTTGGCAATGATGTATATACCCGCCGGACAGGCAGCACAGACTGATCGCCTCTCGGTAGTAAAACAGTACGTCGATAATGTGTTACATAAGGCATCGGATACTTATCATGGTGATACGCCCAGCCCGCTGTTGGCGGACGGTGTTGACCCCCGCACTGGGCAGCAATTGGAATGGATATTCCCCGATGGCCGTCGGGCGGTGTTATCAAACTTCTCCGCACAGCAAAATCTAATGCGTGTGATGAGTGGCTTGAGTCAGTTGAGTGGCGACCCTCGTTATCAGAAACGTGCGGAAGATATTGTTCGCTATCATTTCCAGAACTATCAAGACCCAAGTGGCTTGCTGTATTGGGGCGGTCACCGGTTTGTTGATCTGAAAACCCTGCAACCAGAAGGGCCAAGTGAAAAAGAAATGGTGCATGAGCTGAAAAATGCTTATCCCTATTATGACCTGATGTTTAGTGTCGACAGTGATGCCACCACCCGCTTTATTCGCGGTTTTTGGAATGCCCATGTCTATGATTGGCGTATTCTCGAAACCAGCCGTCATGGCGAGTATGGCAAGCCAATGGGGGCGTTGTGGGAAAGTAAATTCGAGCAACAACCGCCTTTCTTTGCCACTAAAGGTCTGAGTTTTCTCAATGCTGGCAATGACCTGATTTATTCAGCATCTTTGCTCTATAAACATCAGCAAGATCAAGGCGCATTAGTTTGGGCCAAGCGGCTGGCAGATCAATATGTGTTACCGCGTGATGCCAAAACGGGTCTTGGCGTTTATCAGTTTACGCAAGCGCTAAAGCGCGAGGAACCCACTGACGACGCCGACACCCATTCTAAATTTGGTGATCGTGCTCAGCGCCAGTTTGGCCCAGAATTTGGCCCAACAGCATTGGAAGGCAACATGATGCTCAAAGGGCGCACCAGCACTCTGTATTCTGAAAATGCCTTAATGCAGTTGCAGTTGGGTAAAGATTTGGGGCCTCAGGGACAAGATTTACTGCAATGGACTGTGGATGGCCTGAAAGCTTTCGCTCAATATGCTTATAATGCTGAAGATAATACTTTCCGCCCGATGATGGCCAATGGGCAAGATTTATCAAATTACGCTCTCCCGCGAGATGGCTATTATGGCAAAAAAGGCACAGTGCTCAAGCCGTACAAAGCAGGCAATGAATTCTTGGTTTCCTACGCGCGTGCCTATGCTATTGATAATGACCCATTACTGTGGAAAGTGGCTCGCGGTATTGCCCATGACCAAGGGCTGGGTGAGTTAGGTTCAGCGCCTGGCAAAGAGGTGAAGGTCAAGTTGGATACCACCAACAGTGACCCCTACGCCTTATTTGCATTACTGGATCTCTATCATGCCAGCCAAGTAGAAGACTATCGGTTATTAGCTGAGAAAATCGGCGATAACATGATTAAAACCCGCTATATTGACGGCTTCTTTATGGATTCTCCCGATCGCCAATATGCAAATGTAGATGCCATAGAGCCTTATGCATTACTGGCGCTGGAGGCTTCATTGCGCAATAAGCCTCAGGCGGTTGCACCTTTCCTTAATGGTGCGGGTTTTACTGAGGGCGCTTACCGGATGGACGATGGGTCAGCCCGTGTCTCAACCCGTGATAATGAGCTATTCTTACTCAACGTTGGGGAGACATTGCAACCGAACGGGCGTAAATAAACAGTCCCGACAGCGGCCCGTGCTGGGGCCGTTGTTGGTAAAAGTGTCGAGTGGCGGCTTCCCAGGGTTTGTTACCCGACACTTTTACCCACGGGTACGATTTTGTGATAACCGATTCTGTTACCACCGAGTCTTCGTAATAACTGAGTTTTCATCATCACTGGGGTCATTACTGGCAAGATATCCCCCCCAAATCTTCTGTTCTCCACCTATCCGGCCCGCTTATTTCCCACTTTTCCTGTTACCCATCATTTTGGGTTAATTGTCTGGTTGATCTGACTGTATTTCCATTATTGCTTTCGCTTGAAGCGTTTCAGTTCTTAGTTTCGCATCAAGGGTGCAATCCAGTGCAACTAATAATTTCCATATTGTTATGAGGGTGTTATTTTCCGCGCAAGCACGGATAAAAAAGAAGTGTCATTCAATTATCACTGAGAGCAAAGCGACGAGCTGCCGTGTATTTCTCCAAAAGGACATAGTTATGAAAGCTTCAATATTTAAAAGTCTTTATTTTCAGGTGTTAACGGCGATTACATTGGGCGTTTTGTTAGGCCATTTTTACCCAGAACTCGGCGCTCAAATGAAACCTTTGGGTGATGGATTTGTTAAACTAATTAAAATGATTATCGCACCCGTGATTTTCTGTACCGTCGTAACCGGTATTGCGGGCATGGAAAGTATGAAAGCCGTTGGCCGTACAGGTGCCATTGCGCTGCTCTATTTTGAGATTGTCAGTACAATTGCGCTACTGATTGGCTTGGTGATTGTTAACGTGGTGCAACCCGGCGCTGGGATGAATATCGACCCGGCGACACTCGATGCCAAAGCGGTTGCACTTTATGCTGAGCAAGCCTCGCAGCAAGGGATTATACCTTTCCTACTGGACATCATTCCCGGTAGCGTCGTCGGTGCTTTTGCCAGCGGTAATATTCTGCAAGTATTGATGTTTGCTGTTCTGTTCGGTTTCGCCCTGCATCGTTTGGGTGAAAAAGGCCAGCTTATCTTCAATGTTATCGAGAGTTTCTCCCGCGTTATCTTCGGCATCATCAATATGATTATGCGCCTGGCCCCTATTGGTGCTTTTGGTGCGATGGCCTTTACTATCGGTAAATACGGGGTGGGCAGCTTGGTGCAACTGGGCCAGCTGATTATCTGCTTCTATGCTACCTGTATTCTGTTTGTGGTTGTGGTGCTGGGTTCTATCGCGAAATTTAATGGTTTCAACATCTTCAAATTTATCCGCTATATAAAAGAAGAGTTGCTTATCGTGCTGGGGACATCATCCTCGGAGTCTGTGCTGCCGCGCATGCTAGATAAGATGGAAAAAGCCGGCTGTAAGAAATCTGTAGTGGGGCTGGTTATTCCGACCGGTTACTCTTTTAACCTGGACGGCACCTCTATTTACCTGACTATGGCGGCGGTATTTATCGCGCAGGCGACCAATACCCATATGGATGTTATTCATCAGGTCACCCTGCTTGTGGTGCTGTTGCTTTCTTCAAAGGGTGCCGCAGGGGTTACGGGCAGTGGCTTTATTGTGTTGGCGGCCACCATCTCCGCCGTTGGGCATTTACCTTTGGCGGGATTGGCACTGATTCTGGGTATCGACCGTTTCATGTCAGAAGCGCGTGCGCTAACGAATCTGGTTGGGAATGGCGTGGCAACCATCGTCGTGGCCAAATGGTGTAAACAGTTGGATAACGACCAGTTGCAAGCGGTGTTATCAAATAAAGCGGTACCTAATGGTGAGATAAAAACCGGTGCTTCTTCCTGATAAAACCCAAACAAAGAAATAAGCAATTTATCCTGTCAAATCACTGCCGGTGACACCGCGTTACCGGCAGTACTTCTTCGCAATATCTCAGCTTTATCCCTCTTTTTCTGATACTAATTACCATTTAGATACTATTTTTTACTCTGATGAGTGACATCGGCAAAAGCATGCGGTCTAACAGAATGGTACACTCCCACCTCCTGTTTTTATGGTGGCGATAACCGTTGATTTTTCAGTCAATAATGACGCTATAGTGATGAATTGTTACAGGCTTGATGGCGCTATTGTGACCATAGATAAGGTGCTGGCATACTCACCACTGGCAGTTCGCGTGAAAACACGAGCGATTTACGTAAAATTGTATTGTTTTAAAATTGGATAGTTTATTAAGTAGGGGTTCACATGCAGGGCACCAGAATTCGTCTTATAGTTGGTGGGTTATTGTTGGCCGCCGCCAGCAGTAATGTGCAGGCTGAAGCACTACAACCCGATCCTGCCTGGCAGCAGGGGAAGTTAGAAAACGGGTTTTCATGGCAGTTGCTGGCGACACCGCAGCGCCCTAGCGATAGGGTCGAGTTACGTCTGGTGGTGAATGCGGGCTCATTATCTGAAGGCAGCCAACAAGTTGGTTTTGCCCATCTGTTGCCACGTTTGGCATTAATGAGCAGCGCGAGTTTTACTCCTGCCCAACTTCAGTCGCTGTGGCAGCAAGGGGTTGATAATGAGCGCCCATTGCCACCGGCGATTACATCTTATGATTTCACCTTATACAGCCTTAGCTTGCCCAATAATCGCCCTGATCTGCTGAAAGAAGCATTGGCGTGGTTATCTGATACCAGTGGCAAGCTGGCAATCAGCGAACAAACAGTCAATGCGGCGTTGAATAGTGCGACCGATCCTATCGCGACTTTCCCGCAAAATATTCAAGAACCTTGGTGGCGCTATCGTCTTAAAGGTTCTTCTTTGATTGGTCATGATCCGGGTCAACCGGTCGCAAAACCCGTTGATATAGAGAAGCTGAAACAGTTTTATCAGCAATGGTATACCCCAGATGCCATGACGTTATATGTGGTCGGGAATGTTGACAGCCGCAGTATTGCTGCTCAAATCAGCAAAGCGTTCTCTGAATTGAAAGGGAAACGCACTACGCCAGCGCCTATGGCCATGTTAGCGGCATTGCCACCAGAGCCTGTGAGCCTGATGAGCGAGCAGGCGGCGCAAGATACGTTGTCGCTGATGTGGGATACCCCGTGGCATCCCATTCAGGATTCTCAAGCATTAAGTCGTTATTGGCGCAGTGATTTGGCGCGAGAAGCCTTGTTCTGGCATATCCAGCAGGTGTTGGATAAAAGTGATCAAAAGAACCTGAAATTAGGTTTTGATTGTCGGGTGCAATATCAGCGAGCGCAATGTGCTATTCACTTGAATACTTCTGCTGATAATCTGACGCCGGGAATGAGTTTTGTCGCCCGCGAGCTGACTAATTTACGCAAAAATGGCCTGAGTCAGACAGAGTTTGATGCCTTAATGGTGCAGAAAAAAGATCAACTCAGTAAATTGTTCACTACCTATGCCCGCACCGATACCGACATTCTGATGAGCCAGCGTTTGCGTTCACAGCAAAGTGGTGTGGTGGATATTGCACCAGAACAATATCAGAAGCTGCGACAGGCATTTTTATCAGATTTGACGTTGGCCGAGCTGAATCAGGAGTTGAAACAGCAATTATCGCAAGAAACGACGTTGATTCTGACCCAGCCCAAAGGCGAACCGGAAGTGAATGTAAAAGCATTGCAGGATGCGTATAACGCGATTATGACGCCACACACTGTGGTGCCAGAAGGCGGCGCGCCCGCAATCAGTGCTGCGGAGGTTGTGCCGCCAACACCGGCTACTGCGCAATAACCCGAATTTCCGCAATGAAAAAGCCCAACATAGAAATCCTGGGCTTTTTTTTTCGGGGTTCACATTCCTTGGGGCCGTCCGACAATTTATGTCGTTACGCCCTCAGGGGCTGCTTCGCCTTTATTTTGGCTTGCTGAGATATCCTCTGCTGGTGGGGTGCCCGCCAACAGAGGGTAATTCAATCAGACTGCGGGCATTGCCGCCAGTGGAATGATAGCGCCACGATATTGAATCACTGTGCTGGCAGTCAAATGGCCGCGTATTGCCGCATCATGGGCGCTGCCACCGGTTAGGCGAACCGCCAGGTAACCGGCACTGAAGGAATCCCCAGCCGCCGTTGTATCTACCACTTTCTCTTTCGGTAGTTTCACGGCAGGTACATCGTATTGGTGTGCTTCAAAACCCTCTTTCACCCAAACAATGCAAGAATCTGCACCGCGTTTGACAATAATTTCACTGACACCCAAAGCTTGAGTCCGGTCAATCACTTGCTCCAGTGGCTTCTCGCCCCACAGCATATCTTCATCATCCAGAGTCAGGAACGCGATATCAGTGCAAGCTAACATGTCGCGGTAGGCTTCCTGAGTCTCTTCCTTGCTTTGCCACAGACGTGGGCGGTAATTGTTATCAAAGATAACTTTGCCACCATTGGCGCGACAGGCGCGGAGCAATTTCAGTAACCGCTGGCGTGAAGCGCTGTCGAGGATTGCCAGGCTAATACCACTGAGGTACAGGTAATCAAATTTTTCCAGCTGTTGGCAGATTTCATCCGCCGCTGGGCTGCTGAGCCAGAAACGTGCCGCGGCATCATTGCGCCAGTAATAGAACGTCCGCTCACCCGTGCTGTCGGTTTCGATGAAGTACAGCCCTGGCAGTTTATTATCCATACGCTGAATAAGGTCAGTGTGGATGTTTTCCTGCTGCCAGGCTTCCAGCATTTCATTACTGAAGCTGTCAGTGCCTAATGCTGTCACGTAATGCACATTCAGGGCCTGCTGTGACACCTGACGGGCAACATACACTGCGGTATTTAGCGTATCACCGCCAAAGCCCCGGCTAAGGTCGGTACCTTTTTGTGACAGTTCAATCATGCATTCGCCGATAACGGCAATCTTTTTGCTGGTCATGGGAAACAGGCCTATTTCTGAAGGAGGAATCAGTGACGAAATAAGGTTAGTCTCACTGCTGGCTTAGTCAGAGTCAATAGTATTAAAACATCGTTTTAAATTTTTTATGATATAGGTCGGGAAACAGCTAAGTTTCCCGCAGTTCAGAGCCCAATTAGGATGTTTTTCGCAGGTCGGTAACGCTGTGTCCGCCAATACCCCAGTTATCTGTATCCACTTCATCAATCACGACGACGGTGGTTGCAGGGTTTTTCCCCAGTGTATCGACTAATAATTGGGTGACTCCGGCGATCAGTTGCTTTTTCTGTTCCGCAGTCGCCCCTTCGCGTGTGATTTTAATATTTACGTAGGGCATATTTATCTCCATTAATGCTAATGGCATTATTGAGTTAACTAATGTATACACTTATAACTTGAAATTGTAGGGCTGCTAGCGGCAGTTACATCCTCGAGTCACTGATTTAGGTTAGTTCACCGGGATTTACTCGTTTGCGGCCTGCCCACAATCCCAATCATTTTGGGTACAGAAGGCTTTAATGTGTCGTGCTCGCATACATTTTGAAATCTATTGGGTACATATAAAGTTCTGGTCACCTGAGTCGATAATATCTCTGGAAGAAAAATTATCCCCCACTGGGTGTCAGCAGATTTGCTGCAATACAGATTACAGCAACTGTCAGGTGCCCTGAAACATGGCGACTAAACTGATGACCAATAAAATATCAGGTTTACTTGCGCCATCCTTTGCCGCTATTGATCGAAATAAAGGACAGAGCTTCTGGCGGCAATGTCAGCGTCGGTATACTTTTCAACCTATCTATCGCACCACAGGTGCGCTGCTGGCGATCGAGTTGCTAACGGCTGTTTTTCATCCTTCCTCACCGGATACTCGCTTGAATCCGGAAGATTATTTTAATTCTATCAGTATCCGCGCACGTCTGGATGTAGTGCTGGAACAGCTGACCATGCTTAAGCAGTGGCATGCGATATTTATGCATCATGAGGTGCTGGTTTCTATCAATATTGATGGGCAAGCGCTAATGGAGATGCAAGATGACCGCCAGGCAAAATTGTTGATTGATGCCATGCCCTATATTCGCTTTGAATTGCTTGAACATGTCGATACCTCCCTTGATACCCCCTTTGCACACATTGCTGAAGCAGACCGGCTCTGGCTGGATGATTTTGGTAGCGGGCTGGCAAATTTCACTTCATTTATCAGTTGGCGTTATGAATACATCAAAGTTGCCAGAGACCTGTTTATCGTGTTGCGGGAAAGTGATGCTGGCAACCAACTGTTTTTCACACTGATAACCTTAATGGGTAGATACAGTAAAGGGGTGATTGTGGAAGGGGTAGAAACCTCGGAGGAGTGGGCAATGGTACAGCGCTCTGATGCGACGGCGGCACAGGGTTATTATCTTTCCCGACCAACCACATTTGATAGATTACAAACGCTTCCTATGTTGTTTTGCGGTTAATGACAGCTGCGAAAAGGCTTTTTCTTTAAGAAACAGTGATATCTATTCCTCGTGTTATTTCGCCCTCTCCCCCGGATTCAGTTGCCCAAACCTTGGGCACTCTCATCAACCAAGGTTAAATCTACTATAGTTAAAGGCATCTTCTGAATCTGCACTCTCATCAGTTAATGATATTTCGATTCAAATACCGTGAATTGGCTCTTGTTTGAGCCGCTCTTCGGTGTGGATTTGGTTTTATACATCATGAGTACTGGCATGGAGCAGTTATGACCAAGACCGGAAAAGTGTTGGCGGGCGTTAGCGCAGTTATTCTGCTGTTATTGGCCGCTGTCATCGTGTTTGTTTTAACTTTCGACTGGAACCGCCTCAAACCGACGATTAACGAAAAAGTGTCTGTTGAGCTGCAACGTCCTTTTGCTATTCGCGGCAACCTCGGAGTGGATTGGTCACGGAAAGATTCTCAACCGGGGTGGCGTGGTTGGGTGCCCTGGCCGCATATCCATGCGGAAGATTTGGTGCTGGGTAACCCGGCGAATCTCGTCAGTGAGCAGGGGGCAGACAAAACGCAATCCACCTCATTCCCCGCTGGAGAAATGGTCACCTTAAAACGGGTTGATGCCAGCATTGCACCCTTGGCTCTGCTGGCCAAGAAAGTGGTGATACCGCGTATTTGGCTGACACAACCGGATGCCAATTTGCGCCGGCTGGCTAACGGCAAGAACAATTGGACATTTAATCTGGCGAATAGCCCGACCCAGGGCGATAGCTCGCCTTCATCCTGGTCGGTAAATATCCACGACATTGTTTTTGATCGCGGCGAGATAAACCTGCAGGACGCCATATTGAAAGCTGACCTTCAGGTCGTGATTGACCCTCTGGGTAAGCCGTTGCCGTTTGCCGAGGTCATTGGCGTGCGTAATCAGAAAACAGGGAATCAGCTGGCGGATAAGGTGAAAAGTAACACGGCCGATTATATTTTTGGTTGGAAAGTTGAAGGTAAGTATCAGGGCCAGCCATTAACCGGCAGTGGGAAAATGGGCGGCATGCTGTCGATGAGTGATGCAAATGTGCCATTTCCGCTACAAGCTGATGTGCGCTCTGGCACCACAAGAGCGACGGTGGTGGGTACTTTAACGGACCCCGGTAATTTGGCTGGGTTGGATCTGCAATTAACGTTCTCTGGTACCAGCCTGGATAATCTCTATCCACTGATTGGGGTGTTACTGCCCGCCACGCCGCCCTACAACACGGATGGCCGCTTAATTACTAGCCTCAAGCAATCCGATGGCACGGTTTATCGTTATGAAAACTTTAACGGCAAAATTGGTGAAAGCGATATTCACGGCAATCTGACCTATACCGCCCGCCAGCCCCGCCCATCACTCGCTGGCAATTTGTCATCGGAAAAATTACGTTTTACTGATTTGGCACCTTTAATTGGTGCTGATTCTAATCAGGAAAAAGCCCGACGTGGTGAACGAAACCGACAACCGGCCAATAAAGTGTTGCCGACCGAGAAGTTTGATACCAAAAGCTGGGATGTCATGGATGCAGATATTACCTATACAGCCAAGCATATAGACCGGGATAAATCATTACCATTAACTGATTTATCGACTCATCTGCTGCTGAATAATGGCGAGTTACTGCTCGACCCGCTGCGGTTCGGTATCGCGGGAGGTAATCTCAATGCCACTATGCGCCTTAACGGCAACAAAAACCCCATGTATGGCAAGGTTGATTTGCATGCTCGTCACCTGCAACTGAAAGAGCTGGTACCGCAGGTAAAGGCGATGCGAAATAGCCTTGGGCAATTAAATGGTGATGCGTCATTCACTGCTACCGGTAATTCAGTTGCTGCTTTGTTGGCAACCAGCAATGGTCACCTGCGTTTGTTACTGAATCAGGGACTAATCAGCCGCAGCCTGATGGAATTGCTGGGTTTGAATGTGGGGAATTATCTGGTGGAGAAGTTGTTTGGCGATAAGGAGGAGAAAATTAACTGTGCGGTAGCAGATATTCAGCTGCGCAATGGTTTGGCGACACCGCGCCTGTTTATCATCGACACCGAGAATGCGGTTATTAACATTACAGGGAATCTCAACTTTGCCACCGAGCGGCTGGATTTATCTATTAATCCAGAAAGCAAAGGGCTGCGAATTCTGACTTTACGTTCTCCGCTGTATGTTAAAGGCACCTTTAAGCGGCCAGAGACCGGTGTAAAAACACAGGCATTGATTGCGCGTGGAACCATTGCCGCCGTGTTGGGTGTGGCGTTAACACCGGCGGCGGCATTATTGGCGCTGATTTCTCCCAGCGAAGCCGAAAAAAATCAGTGCGCGCCGTTCTTGCGCCAAATGAAGCAAAAGAAATAACTTATCAAATGGCGGGGGGCTGGGGGAGCAGCTTGCAACTGTGATCTTGCAGCTCCTCTACCGAAGCAAGATGCAATTTCAATGGGCTTATTTTGCTGGCCAGCAGTAAAAACTCCCCATTTGGCAATGCGGTCATGGCTAAACCATAGTCGCCCATGTGGTCTTTTGCACCCGCCACTTCATCTGCTAACAGAAGAAATGCACCCGATTGCAGTAATTCCGCCGCCGTTGTGCGCCGAGCCAGATAATCATGCCCCAGTAAGCCGCCGGGCAGTGGTTGCCATTGTTGACGGAAATCAGCTTCCTGTGCCGCCAGTGCGGTTTTTACCTGTGGTTTTAGACAAGAAATATGGATATGTAGCTGATCCTGACTACGCCCATATTTGGAATTTATGGCGAGTGAGATATTGGAGTCATCAATTGGAGCGCCATATTTAGCCGCCATATAATGGCGAGCTTGCCAGGCATCAAAGAAATAGTTTGGGCTGCTGGTGGTCAATAATTGCGGGCTTTCAATACCGCTGACTTTAGCGGTCGGCATCAATAAATACTGTAATGGCCCATGAATATCTTTGTAGACCACAAAACCATCTTGGGTATCGACTTCAATACAAGGCTGTGGGTTATGCTCGGTGGCCATATTGGGCACACATTGCTGGCTGACAATTTTCCATAGTGCATCGGCATTACTGAAGCGCAATTTATACCCTGCGGCGAGTAATATCACGGCGAGTAATATCAGTAAAAACCAAGGTTTCTTGATATAGCGTGGCATAGGTGTTCCTTCACTTTCCATGACGAGCCATCAGTGTAGTAACAAATCTACGGGGTAAGCATCCCCCATAATACTTATATCTCATTAATGGGGGCGGTTTTTATCCGGCGGGATTTACTGTGAAACGTTGCTGGTATGTTCGGGTTCTTGCTCTGCCTTATTGCTCGTTTCTTGGGGTAAGGTGCCATCCTCGGCGTAACGGGCAGTGGCAATCCAGGCGGCACAGAATAAGGTTAGTCGGGCGAAAAAGTAGAAAAACGCCATTAAGCCGATCACTGAGCCAAAAGCAGCCCCAGATGGGGAGCTGGCAAGGCGCGGTAACATCATGGTCATAATAAATTTGATTATTTCAAAGCCGATAGCGGCAATTAATGTGCCGCGCAGCAGTGCTTTTTTCTTGGGTTTATGGCGCGGAAGAATCCAGAATATCCATAAAAATAACAGATAGTTAGCTGCTATGGAGATGGATAGCGCGATTAATGTCATCACCGGTCGCAACCATTCAATTCCCCCCAGCCCTAATGCATTAACAATCGCTGACTGCGCCGCCCCAGCAACAGAGGTGAGTGACAGCGTAATAATCAGGGCGATAACCAACCCGATGAGTGAGACAAAATCGCGGGCATAGCGGTAATAGAATTTCTCTTGATCCTGCGGATTACGTTCCCATACATCTCGGGACTGAGCACGAATGGCTTCGCGCAGATTTCCCATCCAACTGATGCCGGAATAAAGCGCAATAGCTAACCCCGTCAGCCCGACGGTGGTGCGTTGTTGAATGGCGGTATTGACGGTGTTTTTCAGTGTGGCAGCTAAACTTGGGTCACTGATGGTATTCACAATTTTATTAATTAATTCAGCTAATAAGTCAGGATTAGATGCCAGGACAAAACCGACCGCAGCAAAAGAAACCATTAAAATAGGGATCAGCGACAAAAATGAAAAATAAGTAATGGCCGCACCGAACTGACTGCCCAGCCGGTCATTAAAACGATCTGTTGCACGAATAATATGGGCAATAGCAGGGTAAGCTTTAACCCGGTCGCTTATTCGCTCCACTGCGGAAATCGCTTTTTTACCGGTGTTAATTCCCGTGGCCAGTGGTGTTAAGTTGTCGCGCGGTGCGTTCGGCATAATTCCCCTTAATGACGTTAATCCATGCCTTATGCAGATGATTATTCAACAAAATATAACATAAAACGGCGGCTAATCTGTTGATAATAGCAGAGTCGATGCCTATCACAACCGCAGAGGTCAATTTCCGTGGCGTGCAGTGTTGCCGTTATTATCAATACTATTTTGTATTCAAAAATTCTATTAATCGCTATTTTGCTAAAAGCTATCGTGATAATTATTTTAATAACTTGGCGATAAATAGAGTGGTTTAAATAAGAAATAAAAAAGGCCATAAACCCTGCGGTTTATAGCCTTTCATGCTCTTTTTGTTCGGCCTTAGCGCATAGTTACAAATTCTTCAGCAGCTGTTGGGTGGATAGCAACAGTGTTGTCGAAATCTTTCTTCGTCGCGCCCATCTTCACTGCTACGGCGAATCCTTGCAGGATTTCATCCATACCAAAGCCGATGCCGTGGATACCGACAATTTTCTCTTCCGCCCCGACACAGACTAACTTCATCCGGCATGGCTGGCGGTGCTGAGTCACGGCACTGTACATCGCGGTAAATGAAGATTTGTAGACTTTCACCTGATCGTCGCCAAATTTCTCGCGCGCTTGTGGCTCCGTCAAACCTATGGTGCCAATAGGCGGATGGCTGAACACCACGGTTGGGATATTACTGTAATCCAGATGCTCGTCCGGCTTGTTGTTGAACAGGCGCTCAGACAAACGGCGACCCGCTGCCACAGCTACAGGAGTCAGTTCAACGGCACCGGTATTATCGCCGACGGCATAGACACCTTTAACGTTAGTATTCTGGAACTTATCAACCTCGATATAGCCTTTGTCATTGGTTTTAACACCACTGGCTGACAGATTCAGGTTATCCGTTGCGGGTTCACGGCCAATCGCCCAAATCAGGTGGTCGACAGTAACTTCTGTGCCATTTTCCAGTTGCAGCGTTAGGCTGCCATCGGCATTTTTGATGACCACTTTTGGCACTGATTCAGTGTGCAGTTTCGGCCCTTCGGTATTCATGACTTCCAGCAGGGTTTCAACAATCAACGGATCAAAAGTACGCAGTGGCGCATGCTTGCGTACAAACAGGTGTGTTTCTGTGCCTAAGCCATTGAGAACACCCGCGATTTCTACCGCGATATAACCAGCACCCACCACGGCAACCCGTTTTGGCATTTCGTCTAACTCGAAGAAACCATCGGAGTCGATACCGAATTGCGCACCAGGAATATCTGGCCGGCTTGGGCGGCCACCAGTGGCTATCAAAATGTGGTCAGCGGTTATTTTCTCGCCATTAACTTCCACAGTATGGGCATCAATGAAACGAGCAAATCCATGAATAACATCAACTTTATTGTTGCCTAAACCACGTTCATAAGACTGATGGATACGATCGATATAAGCAGTACGATTGGCAATCAGCTTTTTCCAATCGAAATGGTTCACTGTGGTATCGAAGCCGTAATCCGGGCCATATAAATGAATCGCTTCCGCGATTTGCGCGGCATGCCACATCACTTTTTTCGGCACACAACCGACATTCACACAGGTGCCGCCGAGTTGTTTTGCTTCGATCAGCGCACATTTTTTGCCGTACATGGCAGCCCGGTTGATCGACGCAATCCCGCCACTGCCACCGCCAATTGCTAGATAATCGTAATGTTTGGTCATCAGGGTCGTTTCCAAGTCGTTTAAAAAATTGCCTAAGAGTTTAACGTTTGCCAGCACTTTGTCGCAAAGGTTGCATCAATTACTCTAATAGGTAGCTTATTCCAAGACTAAGTTTTGTTCAGGCACTCATGTTGTTCAGGACTCGATTTTATTCAGGTGCTAGGTTTATTCAGGGACTACCCACTTGACCAGTGTATGCCCGTGGCCTGATGGAACCAGTGCCTTATGCAGCCAAGGCAACAGAGTGTTCATTTGCTGTTCCAGTTTCCACGGCGGGTTGATAACAATCATGCCAGAGGCGGTCATGCCATGCTGGTCACTGTCTGGGCGTACGGCCAATTCAATTTGCAAAATACGGCGGATGCCAGTGGCTTCCAGATCACGTAATAAACGTTTGATTTGCTGACGTAGAACCACTGGATACCATAAGGCATAGGTACCCGTTGCAAAACGCTTATAACCTTCCTGAATACCTTTTACCACATCCTGATAATCAGTTTTCATTTCATACGGCGGGTCAATCAGAATAAAACCACGGCGTGACGCTGGCGGCAATTGTGACTTAAGCTGTTGATAACCATCAGCTCGAACCACTTTGGCGCGCTCATCTTTGGCAAATTCATTGCGCAGCAGTGGATAATCACTTGGATGCAGTTCTGTTAGATGAATTTTGTCGTATTCGCGCAATAAATGACGTGCAATCAAAGGTGAACCTGGGTAATAGCGCAACTTCTCGGCCCGGTTAAAATAGTTGATGGCACTCATGTATGGGGCTAGATCTTCAGGTAAATCATCGCGTTGCCATAGTTTCCCGATACCTTCAAGGTATTCGCCGGTACGTTCGGCATGCTCGCCACTCAGCTGGTAGCGCCCAGCTCCGGCGTGGGTGTCCAGATAGAGGAAAGGTTTTTCTTTTTCTTTCAAAGACTCAATAATCAGGCTTTGAACCGTGTGTTTAAGGACGTCGGCATGGTTGCCGGCGTGAAAGCTATGGCGGTAACTTAACATTTTATTTTAACCAATTGATATTCTAATATAAATCAGTGATTTAGTGAGAATATATGCTGTAGATTGTGACAGCGCTTGTTATCTGTGGATGCAATAAGCACCCTGGTCAGAGACCGCAGTCAGCACATTATGGCAACTAGTATAAACTGTCTGGTGGATAAAAAGTGAAAAGCATTAATTTGCGGTGAATACATCATCTCGCTGCGATGGATATCAAAACGAATGGATAAAATAATGAATAAAAAGATTCTGGCCGAACGATACCCTGACGCCCTGCACTGGGCGTTTGGCGATAGCCCTGAAATGGCTGATGAACTGGCACAACTGGTGATCAGTGGGGTTAAAACGGCCTCATGTGGTTCGTATCATGCTTATAAGTCAGAGGTTTCTCCGGCTATAGGTGATTACAACGTCATTCTCGATGGCCGAAATGAGCCGGTTTGCGTAATAAGGACAATCAGCTTAACACTGGTTCGTTATTGCGATGTCACCGCAGAGATGGCCGCCCAAGAAGGTGAGGGCGATAAAAGCCTGACGTACTGGCAGCAAGAGCATCAGGAATTTTTTGAACGCGCAGGGAGTTTTTCTCCTGATATGCTGCTGGTCTTTGAGCAATTTAAGCGGGTCGAGGTTCTTGATTAACCCGCCGGCCATTGATTTTCATGCTGGCAGACCTCATGTTAATTATTCATCCGTAATTTATTCTCTGCTGCTGGGCATATTCTGGCGCGGAAATTCAAAAAATAATCAGGACACCCTATGACAAATCCGCTGTTGACTCCGTTCTCCCTGCCGCCATTTTCTGCTATTCGCCCTGAAGATATCGTGCCGGCGGTGAAATCCGCTCTGGATGAATGCCGTCAAGCGGTGGAGCGGGTAGTTGCCCAGCCGGGGCCTTTCACATGGGATAATTTGTGCCAGCCGCTGGCTGAATCTGACGATCGTTTATCACGGATTTGGTCGCCAGTGGGGCACTTGAACTCGGTGAAAAATAGCCCTGAATTGCGCACGGCTTATGAGCAAAGTTTGCCATTGTTGTCTGAGTACGGCACTTGGGTCGGCCAACATAAAGGTTTGTATCAGGCCTATGTCAGCTTGAAAGAAGGGCCTGGGTTTGAAGCCCTGACGGCCCCGCAACGCAAAGCAGTGGAAAACGCACTACGTGATTTCCAGTTATCGGGTATTGGCCTGGAGCCGGAACAACAAAAACGTTATGGCGAAATCGTCGCTCGCCTGTCTGAGCTGGGCTCGACCTACAGCAATAACGTGCTCGATGCCACTATGGGCTGGAGCAAGCTGATTACCAATGTGAATCAACTGCAAGGGTTGCCGGAAAGCGCATTGGCCGCCGCCAAAGCCATGGCCGAAGCCAAAGAGCAAGATGGCTGGTTACTGACATTAGACATGCCGAGTTACCTGCCGGTGCTGACTTATGCCGATAATGCCCATTTGCGCGAAGAAATGTACCGCGCTTTTGCCACCCGCGCCTCTGATCAAGGGCCAAATGCAGGCAAATGGGATAACAGCGAAATCATGGCAGAAATTCTGACGTTGCGTCATGAATTGGCTCAACTGCTTGGTTTTAATAGCTATGCGGATAAATCACTGGCGACCAAGATGGCCGAAAGCCCACATCAAGTACTGGGCTTCTTAAATGATTTGGCGAAACGTGCTCGCCCTCAAGCTGAAAAAGAACTGGCTCAATTACAGGCTTTTGCTAAAGAACATTATGGTGTCAGTGAGCTGGCGGCTTGGGATATCACTTATTATTCCGAGAAACAAAAACAGCATTTGTTCTCCATCAGTGATGAACAATTGCGGCCCTATTTCCCAGAACAGCGAGTAGTGGAAGGGCTGTTCGAGGTGGTGAAACGCATTTATGGCATTACCGCCAAAGAGCGCCACGATGTTGATACCTGGCATCCGGATGTGCGTTTCTTCGAGCTATATGATGCTAGCGGCGAACTGCGCGGCAGCTTCTATCTGGATTTATACGCCCGTGAAAATAAACGCGGCGGGGCCTGGATGGATGATTGTGTTGGCAGTTTGCGTTTGGCAAATGGCCAATTACAAAAACCGGTAGCTTACCTGACCTGCAATTTCAATGGGCCTGTTGGGGGCAAACCGGCGCTGTTCACTCATAATGAAGTGACCACGTTGTTCCATGAATTTGGTCATGGTTTGCATCATATGTTGACCAAAATTGATACTGCGGGTGTCTCTGGTATTAATGGTGTGCCGTGGGATGCGGTCGAATTGCCAAGCCAATTTATGGAAAACTGGTGCTGGGAGCCGGAAGCACTGGCCTTTATTTCTGGCCATTATCAAACCAACGAGCCACTACCGCAAGAAATGCTGGATAAACTGCTGGCGGCGAAAAATTATCAGGCAGCGCTGTTTATTCTGCGCCAGCTGGAGTTTGGCCTGTTCGATTTCCGCATGCATTATGAGTTTAATCCACTGACGGGCGCACAAATCTTGCCTGTCTTGTATGAAGTGAAAAAACAGGTCGCAGTGGTGCCATCGCCAACATGGGGCCGCTTCCCACATGCTTTCAGCCATATTTTTGCCGGTGGTTATGCTGCGGGTTATTACAGCTATCTATGGGCAGAAGTGCTCTCTGCCGATGCTTTCTCGCGCTTTGAGGAAGAAGGCATTTTCAATGCGGCAACCGGGCAGTCATTCCTTGACAGCATTTTATCTCGCGGAGGTTCAGAGGAGCCAATGACCCTGTTCAAGCGCTTCCGTGGCCGTGAACCGCAGTTGGATGCTATGCTGCGCCATTACGGTATTAAGGGCTAGAATGTGTCACAGGTAAGTATTTGTTTATTGTCTGAAGAAGGTGCCGATCCCGGCACCTTGTCTATTCTGGCCGAGCGCTGGGGATTGGTGTCTGACGAGCAGGCGATTATGGCGCTGGTATTAACACCAGAGCGCCTGGAACTGCGTAAAAGAGATGAGCCAAAACTCGGTGGCATCTATGTTGATTTTGTCTCCGGCACTCAGGCCCATCGCCGCAAGTTTGGTGGCGGGCGCGGAGAGGCTGTCGCCAAAGCGGTGGGTGTCAAAAAAGGCTATTTGCCACGAGTGGTTGATGCTACCGCAGGGCTGGGGCGGGATGCTTTTGTGCTGGCAGCGCTAGGTTGCCATGTCCAAATGCTGGAACGTAATCCCGTGGTCGCCGCATTGCTGGATGATGGTTTGCGTCGCGGTTATCAGGATGCCGAGATTGGCCCCTGGTTACGCGAGCGCCTAACATTGTTGCATGCGTCCAGCTTAACCGCGCTGGCAGACATTGAGCCACGGCCCGAAGTCGTTTACCTCGACCCAATGTATCCACACCGGCAAAAAAGCGCACTAGTTAAAAAGGAAATGCGGGTATTCCAATCATTAGTGGGCGCAGATGAAGACGCGGATGGCTTACTGGCACCAGCGCGGGCATTGGCAACCAAGCGCGTAGTGGTGAAGCGCCCAGATTATGCTGAACCCTTGGCGGGGGTTGCGGCGCAGGGCGCAGTGACAACCAAGAGCCACCGTTTTGACTT